>NZ_JAJHUO010000017.1 GCF_020859565.1 Saccharothrix luteola
GATCGCTCCGAACAACACTGACAAGTAATGTCAGTTGTCCAGTAACAATCTCAAAGGAAACCTCTTGACGAGGTTCATAAATTTACTGGCTATTCGGCACGCTGTTGAGTTCTCAAAGAACACGCGCTCACCATCACGTCCCGCGTCTTACCGCGGTTCATTCCGGGGCTTTGTGTTTCCGGTGTTTCGCTTGCTGTGGTTGAACCTTAGCTCGTTCGTTTTCGCGGTGTCAAATCGGCCGGTTTCGGCTTCTCGGCTCCGCGACAAACTCGCTTAGCATTCAATTTGTACTACCGTCCGGAACCGAGGCAGCACTCTGTGCTGCTGATTCAGTCCCGGGGGCTTGTGCTCGCCGCGCTCCGCTCCGGTCTTTCTCCGGCTCGTTCCGCGCTGGCAGAGAGAAAGTTACACCCCGCCCCACGCAGAGACAAATCGGGGGGTCGGTTGCGGCATCTCCGCAGCTAGGCGTGGTGCCCCCACCGGGAACGGTGGATGCTGTGCCCGTGCAGCTCTCGCCTCGACTCGGCCGGTACGCGCTCCACGTCCTCGTGGTCGCGGCTTGCTACTACGTGGGCGCCGAGGTCGGTCTTCTCCAAGCGTTGGTCAACGACCAGGTGACGCCGCTGTGGCCGCCGACAGGTGTCGCCGTGCTCGCGCTGCTGCTCGGCGGGCTGAAGATGTGGCCTGGCATCGCGCTGGGCGCGTTCGCGGCCAACTCGCCCCTCAGCGACCTCGGCGCGACGGTCCTCATCACCGCGGGCAACACCGTCGGCCCCGTGGTCGCCTACCTCCTGCTCAGGAGAGCGGGCTTCCGGCAGGAGATGGACCGCACGCGTGACGCGCTCGCCCTCGTGCTGTTGGGCGGGTTCTTGGGCATGGCGGTCAGCGCGACGATCGGCTCGGGCACGTTGCTGGTGACGGGTGCGATCGACACCGCGCTGTTCTGGTCGACGTGGACGGTGTGGTGGACCGGTGACGCGCTGGGCGTGCTGGTGCTCGTGCCGATCGTCCTGGCGTTCCGCTCGCTGCGCCTGCGCAACCACCCCGTGCGCCGGTGGCTGGAGGCCTCCGCGTTGCTGGCGAGCACGGCGGTGGTCATGGCCGTGGCGACCACGCACGACCTGCGGCTGATGTACCTGGTGTTCCCGTTCCTGATCTGGGCGGCGCTGCGCTTCCAGCACCTGGGCACGGCCCCGTGCGCGCTGATCGCGACGACCCTGGCAGCACGGGGCGCGGCTCGCAGCACGGGTCCGTTCGCCGATCTGGACCTGGTGGTGCGCATGGTGACGCTCCAGGCGTTCAACGGGACGGCGGTGTTGACCGCGTTGCTGCTGGCGGCGGTGATCTCGGAGCGCAACGCCGCGCGGGAGGCGATCGAGCGGACGGTGGCGCAGCTGGCGGACGTGGTGGCGCAGTACCAACCGCCGGCCCTGGGTGATCTGCTGCCGCCCAAGCCGCGGGAGAAGCGCTAGTGGACGTGGTGGTCGTCGGTGGCGGGCCGGCGGGACGGGCGTTGGCGCGGGCGTGCGCGGCGAGGAATCTCGACACGACGTTGGTCGACCCGAACCCGGAGCGGCCGTGGCGCGCGACCTACGCGGCGTGGGTGGACGAGTTGCCCGCCGACGCGCCGGTGGCGGTCAGCACGTCGAGGGCCCGTGCGGTGACGACGGCGGAGCACGTGATCGCGCGGGGTTACGCGGTGCTGGACAACGAGTGGTTGCGGCGGCTCCCGGGCGACGTCCGGGTGGTCGCCGGTCGCGTGGTCGCGCACACCGGCGGGACGGCGACGTTGGCCGACGGGCGGGTGCTGACCGGACGGGTGGTCGACGCGACCGGCACGGCGGGTGGTCGGGCGGCGCAGACGGCGGTCGGCGTGGTGGTGCCCGCGGGGTCGGCGAGGCCGTTCGTGGGTGCCGACGAGGCGCTGATCATGGACTGGCGCAAGCCTCCCGCGGCCACGACGGCTGATCCGACGTTCCTCTACGCGATCCCGGTGTCGGCGGACGAGGTGTTGCTGGAGGAGACGTCGTTGGCCCGCCGGCCGGGCCTGCCGCTGCGCGAGTTGCGGCTGCGGCTGCACGCGCGCCTGGCCCGGCACGGCATCCCGGTGCCGCGGGACGAGGAACGGGTGCGCATCACGTTGGACGGGCGGGCGCGGGACGGCGCGTTCGGCGCGGCGGCGGGGTGGGTCCACCCGGCGACGGGGTACAGCGTGGCGGCGGCGTTGCGGCGCGCGCCGGTGGTGGCGGACGCGATCGCGGAGGGGCGGAAGGTGACGCGTTCGGCGGCGGAACGCACAGTGCGCACGTTGCGACTGAGAGGTATGGAGGCGTTGCTGGCGCTGCCGCCCGACGACGTACCGGAATTCTTCAACAGCTTCTTCAAATTGTCCGGCAGTCTTCAACGCGACTACCTCGGCGGGCACGATGACCTGCGCGGGACCGCCCGGGCGATGCTCCGGCTGTTCGACTCGGTGTCGTGGGGTATGCGCGCCCGGCTGGTATTTCCTGTGCAATCGGCCAAAAGTGCGGGAACACCTGGTTAACGCTCTCGGCAAAACAAGATCGACCGGGCACGATCGGGGCCGTGCCCGCCTTGCTGGATGACGTTCGCTTCGCCTTCCAGCCGTTGTTCAACCTCCACACCGGAGGGGTCGTGGCGGTAGAAGCGCTGGCCCGACCGCACGACGGCAACGTGCAGGACCTGCTGCGGATGGCTTTCCGCGCCGGGTACCTGGCCAACACCGACGTGGCGCTCGCGTGCCGCGCGGTCCGGCACGCGGCCGACCACGGCCTCGGCGTGCCGCTGCACGTCAACCTGCTCGCGTTGACGATCGCGGACAAACCCGAGCTCATGGCCCCGCTCTACGGCGCGCTGCGCGAGGTGGGGCGCACGCCGGCCGACCTGGTGGTCGAGGTCGGCACGCCGTACTCGCGCGCGCCGCGCCGGCTGCTGGTCAAGGGCATCGAACGGCTGCGCGAGGACGGGTTCCGGATCGGCCTGGACGGCGTTGGCGAGGGCGACTCGCCGTTGTCGCTGCTGACCGAGGTGCAGCCCGACGTGATCAAGCTCGACCGCGAGGTGGTGGTGGCGCTGCCCACCGACCCCTCCCGGTACGCGCTGGCCCAGGCGTTGCAGCACCTGTGCGAGCACATCGGGTCGCTGGTCGTCGCGGAGGGCGTGGAGACGGAGGCGCAGCTGGCCGCGCTGCGCCGGCTCGGGGTGCGGCTCGCGCAGGGCAACCTGCTGGCGAGCCCGCAGCGGCGGCCGAAGGTGGACGCGACGATCGCGGCGGTGCTGAGCGAGGTCAACGACCCGGAGGCGGTCACGAGCACGATGACCGCGCCGTTGCGGCGCAAGGCCGGGCCGAAGGTGACCGACTTCCTGCACCCGGCGACCACGCTGCCCGACTCGGCGACGTCCGAGGAGGTACGCGACGTGCTCGCGAACCAGCCGACGGTCAGCGGCGTGGTGCTCGTGGACGACGAGGGCAGGCCGCGGTGGACGGTGGACCGCAACCGGTTCCTGCTGGCGGTGACGGGTCCGTTCGGGCACGCCCTGCACGCCAAGCGGGAGGCGGCGCGGCTGGCGGACCGGCCGAAGCTGATCGGGGCGGACTCGAGCGCGCTGGAGCTGCTGGACGTGGTGGCGCACGCGAACCGTGAGCGCACCAACGACGACCTGGTGGTCGTGGACGACGACGACCGCTGCCTCGGGGTGGTGCGGGTCGCGGACGTGGTGCGCGGTGTCGCCGAGATGAAGGTGGAGCAGGCGGCGGCGTTGAGCCCGTTGACGCGGCTGCCGGGCAGCGACTCGATCGCGCGCGAGGTGGACCGGCGCATCCTCGGTGGCGAGCTGTTCGCGGTGGGGTGGCTGGACGTGGACGCGTTCAAGCGGGTGAACGACTCGGCGGGGTTCGCGGCGGGTGACGACCTGATCCGGGCCATAGGGCGTGCGCTCACCGACGGCGCGACGTCGTACCCGGGCGTGCAGATAGGGCACGTCGGCGGGGACGACTTCCTCGTGGTGGCCGGGTTGGACGAGATCGTGCCGTTCTCGGCGGGTGTGCTGGACGTGCCGTTCGAGGCCGAGGGGCGCGGGGTGACGTTGTCGTTGGCGACGTTGATCTGCGCGGCCGGGTCGGTCGGGTCGTACCGGGAGGTCTCCCGGTTGCTGGCGCCGTTGAAGGAGCACGCGAAGTCGTTGCGGGGCACCAGTTGGGTGTTGGGGCGGCCAGGCAGCGACCACGTCGACGTGCTGCGTGGCGGGCCGCATCTCGCGGTAAGTTAGGAAGTTCACCGCAAAGCCGCATGTGCGGCTCGTTCGGTTACTCATAGCATCAGGCGGACTACCCAGCGTTCGGGAGGTCCCCGTGACCGAGGTCACCGCCCTACCGCTCCCGCGAGTCGTCTCGGACCTGCCGCTGTCGGTGGGGGTCGAGGAGGAGTTCCTGCTGGTCGACGCGAGCACCGGGGTGCTGGTGCCGTTGGCGGGCGAGGTGTTGGGCGACGCCCGTCCCGGGCTCGACCTGCAGACCGAGATGACGCTCTACCAGGTGGAGAGCGCCACCGGGGTGTGCCGGAGCATGGCCGAGGTGCGCGAGCAGCTCCTCGCGGCACGCGTGGCGCTCGCCGCGCTGGCGGAGGCCAGGGGCGCGCGCATCGTGGCGACCGGCACCCCGGTGCTCGGCGGCTTGCGCCCGCCTCCGCTGACCGAGTCCGACCGGTATCGGACCATCGCCGCCGAGTACGGGTCGTTGGTCGACGGGCTGACCATCTGCGGGTGCCACGTGCACATCGGGATACCGGACGAGGACACCGGGGTCCTGATCAGCAACCACCTGCGGCCGTGGCTGCCGGCGCTGTTGGCGATCAGCGCGAACTCGCCGTTCGGGGACGGGCGTGACACGGGGTACGCGAGCTGGCGCTACCTGTCGTGGAGCCCGTGGCCGTCGGCGGGCGCGCCGCCGTGGTTCGAGTCGGCGGAGGACTACTACCGGGGCACGCGGGTGCTGCGGTCGGGCGGGGCGGCGTTGGACCCGGCGATGGTCTACTGGGACGTGCGGCTGTCGCACCGGCACCCGACGGTGGAACTGCGGGTGTGCGACGTGGCGGCCACCGTGGACGAGGCCGTCGTGCTCGCGGCCCTGGTGCGGGCGATTGCCGTGATGGCGTTGGCCGGCGTGCCTGCCCAGCGCGTGCCGGACTTGGAGTTGCGGACGGCGTTGTGGCGTTCGGCCCGGGACGGGTTGGACGGCGCGGGGATCGAGCCGATGAGCGGCCGGCTGGTGCCGGCGGCGGACCTCGTGCGGGCGCTCGTGGACTGGACGCGGCCGGCTCTGCGCGGCGCCGGGGACGAGGACCTGGTGGTCGACGGCATCGACCGGTTGCTGTTGGACGGCACGGGTGCGGTGCGGCAGCGGCGGGCGTTCCGCCGGCGCGGTTCGCTCGCGGACGTGGTCGACATGCTGGCCGCGCAGACGGTGTGAGTACACACCCGCTCGCCCGTGCGGGCCGCTGCCGAGGTGCTGGTCGCGCCCGACCGGCGCATGCTTGGTCGTACGCGAACAAGGAGGTTCGGCATGACCACCGCACGGGAGATCATGAACGCCGGTGTCCAGTGCGTCAAGGAGGACCAGAGCCTGCTCGACGCGGCACGGATGATGCGCGACCTGGACGTCGGCTCGTTGCCGATCTGCGGCAAGGACGACAAGCTGCACGGCATCATCACCGATCGCGACATCGTGCTGCGCTGCGTGGCCGAGGGCCGCGACCCCGCGTCCATGAGGGCCGGTGACATGTCCGGTCACCTGCACTGGGTCGAGGCGGACGACGACCTGTCGCACGTGCTGCGGACGATGGAGGACAACCAGATCCGCCGGCTCCCGGTGATCGAGGCGCACCGACTGGTCGGCATGGTGTCGGAGGCGGACCTGGCCAGGCACCTGGACGAGTCGCAGATCGCGGAATTCGTGGAACGCGTGTACGCCCGCTAACCGCCCCCCACTACACGCCCTCACCGCCCACTGCACGCCCTCACCTCAAAAGGAGGGCTTCGGGTCATCCCGCCGACCTGGCTCCGCCCTACCGCGCGTGTCAAGGGGGCGCGGGTTCACCTCTGCCCACGGCCTGCACTGATGTCGCGCGCCCCCTTGATACGTGGGGTAGCCCGTAGGGAGGTCGGTGGGATGACAGACCAACAACGGACCCGGCACATCCCCACCCACCGGCCGTCATCCTGCTGATCTGCCGGTCCGGCGAGGACTCTTTTGATCCTTATGTGAACCCCGGCCAGACCTCCGGAATTGTCAGACCACGCCGGTAAACTAAAAACAGGGGTCCCCTCGGCGGGGACCCCTGCGAAGCATCAAGCAGTGCGCGGACCAGACGGTGAACCGGTCAGACCGTGAACCCGAGGGCGCGCAGCTGTTCACGCCCGTCATCCGTGATCTTCTCCGGCCCCCACGGCGGCATCCACACCCAGTTGATGCGGAAGTCGTTGACGATCCCACTGGCACCGCCACCGCCACCCACCAGCGCCGACCGCGTCTGGTCCTCGATGACATCCGTCAACGGACACGCCGCGGACGTCAGCGTCATGTCGATGAGCGCCACGTTCTCCTCGTCCACGCGGATGTCGTAGACGAGGCCCAGGTCCACGACGTTGATCCCCAACTCGGGGTCGACGACGTCGCGCATGGCCTCCTCGACGTCATCCACCGCGGCCACGTCTGCCTTCGGCGCGGGCGGCTCGGGCATGCCCTCGATGCCGCGCACCACGTCTTCTTCGGCGGTCATGCCTTTGCTCCCTCGCTGCGTGCCACCGCGTCCTTGAAAGCCATCCAGCCCAGCAGCGCGCACTTCACGCGCGCCGGGTACTTCGCCACTCCCGCGAACGCGATGCCGTCCTCCAGGACGTCCTCGTCGGGCTCCACCTGGCCGCGGCCCTGCATGAGCTCGACGAACGCGTCCATCTTCTCGAACGCCGTGCTCAACGGCTTGCCGACCACCAGGTCGGTCAGCACCGAGGTGGACGCCTGGCTGATGGAACAGCCCTGCCCGTCGTACGACACGTCGCGCACGGTGTCGCCGTCCAGCGACACCCGCAACGTCACCTCGTCGCCGCACGTGGGGTTGATCTGGTGCGACTCGGCGTCGAACGGGTCGCGCAAACCGCGCCCGTGCGGGTTCTTGTAGTGGTCCAGGATGATCTCCTGGTACATCTGCTGCAGCTGCATCCCTAGACCACCCCGAAGAACTTCTGCGCCTCCCGGACGGCGTCGACCAGGGCGGTCACCTCGTCCGGCGTGTTGTACAGGTAGAAGCTGGCCCGCACGGTGGCGGCGGCGTCCATCCGCCGGTGCAGGGGCCACGCGCAGTGGTGGCCGACGCGCACCGCGACGCCCAGGCTGTCGAGCACCTGGCCGGCGTCGTGCGCGTGGATGCCGTCGACGACGAACGACACCGCGCCGCCGCGGTCCACCACGTCCGTCGGCCCCACGACCCGCACACCGGGCACCTCGGCCAGGCCGCGCAGCGCCAGCTCGGTGAGCTGGTGCTCGTGCGCGGCGATCCGGTCCATGCCGACGGCGTTGAGGTAGTCCACCGCGGCGCCGAGCGCCACGGCCTGCGACGTCATGGGCACGCCCGCCTCGAACCGTGCGGGCGGCGGCG
This sequence comes from Saccharothrix luteola, assembly GCF_020859565.1. Lineage (GTDB taxonomy): Bacteria > Actinomycetota > Actinomycetes > Mycobacteriales > Pseudonocardiaceae > Actinosynnema > Actinosynnema luteola. Next base: position 7,674 of record NZ_JAJHUO010000017.1, read on the forward strand.
CGAACGTCGACTGCGCCATGTGCACCATCTCGATCATGGACCCGCCGGTGAGGAACGGCGGCAGGGCCTCCAGCAGCTCACGGCGCCCGTACAGGACCCCGATGCCGGACGGGCCGAGCATCTTGTGGCCGCTGAACACCGCGAAGTCCACGCCCAGGGCCTTGAAGTCCACCGGGCCGTGCGGCACCGACTGACACGCGTCCAGCACGGTCAGAGCGCCCACCGCACGGGCCGCGTCCGCCAGCACCCGCACCGGGTTGACGGTGCCGAGCACGTTCGACTGGTGGGTGAACGCGACGACCTTCGTCTTCGAGTTGACCAACGAGTCGATCGCGGACAGGTCGAGCCTGCCCTCGTCCGTCACGCCGAACCAGCGCAGCGTCGCGCCCGTGCGCGCGGCCAGCTGCTGCCACGGCACGAGGTTCGCGTGGTGCTCCATCTCGGTCACGACGATCTCGTCGCCGGGGCCGACGCGGAACCGCTCGGCCTCGGGACCGGCGGTGGCCGCGTTGCCCATCGCGTACGCGACGAGGTTCACGCCTTCGGTCGCGTTCTTGGTGAACACGATTTCGCCGTGATCGACACCGACGAAGTCGGCGATCTTCTGCCGTGCGCCTTCGTAGGCGTCGGTGGCTTCCTCGGCCAGCTGGTGCGCCCCGCGGTGCACCGCGGCGTTGGCGGTCTCCAGGAAGGCGCGCTCGGCGTCGAGGACCTGCCTCGGGCGTTGCGAGGTGGCGCCGGAGTCCAGGTAGACCAGCCGCTTGCCCTCCCGCACGGTGCGTCCCAGGATCGGGAAGTCCGCTCGGACGGTAGCGACGTCCAGCGGGGTGACGGTCGTGGTCACTGCTCCGACGCCTCCTCTCGGTACGTGTTCACGAACGGTGCAACGTCAGGCGATGCCCGCTGCTTCCGGCTTCCCGATGTACTTCACGTAACCCTCGGCCTCGAGCTTGTCGGCCAGCTCCGGACCGCCGGACTCGGCGATGCGGCCACCGGCGAAGACGTGCACGAAGTCGGGCGAGATGTACTTGAGGATCCGGGTGTAGTGCGTGATCAGCATGACGCCGACCTCACCGGAGCGCTTGTACCGGTTCACGCCCTCGGACACGACGCGCAGCGCGTCGACGTCCAGGCCGGAGTCGGTCTCGTCGAGGATCGCGATCTTCGGCTGGAGCAGCCCGAGCTGCAGGATCTCGTGGCGCTTCTTCTCGCCGCCCGAGAAGCCCTCGTTCACCGAGCGCTCCGCGAAGGTCGGGTCGATGTCCAGCTCGGACATCGCCTCCTTGACCTCCTTGACCCAGTGGCGCAGCTTCGGGGCCTCGCCGCGCACGGCGGTGGCGGCGGTGCGCAGGAAGTTCGACATCGAGACGCCGGGCACCTCGACCGGGTACTGCATGGCGAGGAACAGGCCCGCGCGGGCGCGCTCGTCCACCGTCATCCCCAGCACGTCCTCGCCGTCCAGCAGCACGCTGCCGGAGGTGATCTCGTACTTGGGGTGCCCGGCGATGGCGTAGGACAGGGTGGACTTGCCCGAGCCGTTGGGGCCCATGATCGCGTGGGTCTCGCCTGCCTTGATGGTCAGGTCGACGCCCTTGAGGATCTCCTTGGCGCCGTCGTCGGTGTTGACCGAGACGTGCAGGTCCTTGATCTCCAGAGTGGCCATTGGTGCTTCGTTCTCCTGGTGTTGCGAGCGAAAGTCAGTTCGTAGCCAAGGTCAGTTCACCGCTGCGGTGACGTCCACGTAGACGTCGTCCCCGCGCAGCTCGACGGCGAACACGTCGACCGGCTCGGTGGCGGGCGGCGAGGACGGGCGGCCGGTGCGCAGGTCGAAGCACGACCCGTGCAGCCAGCACTCCACGCCCTTGCGCGTCACCTCGCCCTCGCTGAGCGCCACTTCGGCGTGCGAGCACAGGTCGCGCAGCGCGTGCACGGTCCCGCCGTCGCGGACGAGCAGGACCGGGGTGTACTCGTCGCCGACCTCGAACGCGGCGGGCTTGCCGTCGTCGAGGTCGGTCAGCGAGCACACCCTGATCACACGCCCACCGCTTCGAGCTCCGCCTCGATCGCGGCTTCCAGGCGCTCGCGCACCTCGGGAACGGCGATCTTGAGCAGGATCTCGTGGAAGAACCCGCGCACGACGAGCCGTCGTGCCTGGTCCTCCGGGATGCCGCGGGCCTGCAGGTAGAACAGCTGCTCGTCGTCGAACCGGCCGGTGGCGCTGGCGTGGCCCGCGCCCTCGATCTCGCCGGTCTCGATCTCCAGGTTGGGCACCGAGTCGGCGCGCGCGCCGTCGGTGAGCACCAGGTTCCGGTTGAGCTCGAAGGTCTCGGTGCCCTCGGCCGCGGCGCGGATCAGCACGTCGCCGATCCACACCGTGTGCGCGTCCTCGCCCTGCAACGCGCCCTTGTAGACCACGTTGCTGCGGCAGTTGGACGCCGAGTGGTCGATGAAGGTGCGGTGCTCCAGGTGCTGGCCCGCGTCGGCGAAGTACAGACCGAGCAGCTCGGCGTCGCCGCCGCGGCCGGTGTAGGTGACCACCGGCGTGAGGCGCACGACGTTGCCGCCGAGGGTGATGACGGTGTGCTTGAACGAGGCGTCGCGGCCCAGCTTGGCGTGGTGCGACGACACGTGCACCGCGTCGTCGGCCCAGTCCTGGATGGCGACCACGGTGAGGTGCGCGCCGTCGCCGACCACGAACTCGATGTTGTCGGCGTACGCGCCGGAGCCGCGGTGGTCGATGACCACGACGGCCTCGGCGAACTGCTTGGCGTGCACGTGCAGGTGGCCGTACGCGACCTGGCCCTCGCCCGCGCCGGTCACCGTGATGGTGGTCGGCTCGGACTTCGCGTCACCGGGGAGGGTCACGACGGTGGCCTCGGTGAACGCCGACCAGGCCTGGGCGGCGACGCGGTCACCGGGCGTGCCGGCGACGCCGAGCCGCTCGTCACCGCGCGCCACGGTCTCGACCGTGACGCCCTCGGGTGCGTTGACCTCGACGTTCGCCGTGCCGGTCGCCTCGGCGCCGTTGTGCAGGTTCGCCAGGCGCTTCATGGGGGTGAAGCGCCAGATCTCCTCGCGACCGCCGGGCACCTCGAACGCGTTCACGTCGAACGACGTGAAGTGGTCCGCGCGCGAGGAGATCGGGGCACCCGCACCGTGCGAGTGGGCCGTCAGGCCGTGTTGCTGGTCTTCGGTGGTGACGGCCATGTCAGCCGACGGCCCCTTCCATCTGCAGCTCGATCAGGCGGTTCAGCTCGAGGGCGTACTCCATGGGCAGCTCGCGCGCGATGGGCTCGACGAACCCGCGCACGATCATCGCCATGGCCTCGTCCTCGTTGAGGCCGCGGGACATCAGGTAGAACAGCTGGTCCTCGGAGACCTTCGAGACCGTGGCCTCGTGGCCCATCGACACGTCGTCCTCGCGGACGTCGACGTACGGGTAGGTGTCCGAGCGGCTGATGTTGTCCACCAGCAGCGCGTCGCACTTGACCGTGGACTTCGAGTGGTGCGCCCGCTTGTTGACCTGCACGAGGCCGCGGTACGAGGTGCGGCCACCGCCGCGCGCCACCGACTTCGACACGATCGTGGACGACGTGTGCGGCGCCATGTGGACCATCTTCGCGCCGGCGTCCTGGTGCTGGCCCTCGCCCGCGAACGCGATCGAGAGGACCTCGCCCTTGGCGTGCTCGCCCATCAGGAACACGGCCGGGTACTTCATGGTGACCTTGGAGCCGATGTTGCCGTCGATCCACTCCATGGTCGCGCCCTCTTCGGCCTTGGCGCGCTTGGTGACCAGGTTGTAGACGTTGTTCGACCAGTTCTGGATGGTCGTGTAGCGGCAGCGACCACCCTTCTTGACGATGATCTCCACGACGGCGGAGTGCAGCGAGTCCGACGAGTAGATCGGCGCGGTGCAGCCCTCGACGTAGTGCACGTACGCGCCCTCGTCGACGATGATCAGCGTGCGCTCGAACTGGCCCATGTTCTCGGTGTTGATCCGGAAGTAGGCCTGGAGCGGGATGTCGACGTGGACGCCCTTGGGCACGTAGATGAACGAGCCGCCCGACCACACCGCGGAGTTCAGCGCGGAGAACTTGTTGTCACCCGAGGGGATGACGGAGCCGAAGTACTCCTTGAACAGCTCCGGGTGCTCCTTGAGGGCGGTGTCGGTGTCGAGGAAGATGACACCCTGCTCCTCGAGGTCCTCGCGGATCTTGTGGTAGACGACCTCGGACTCGTACTGGGCCGCGACGCCGGAGACCAGGCGCTGCTTCTCCGCCTCCGGGATGCCGAGGCGGTCGTAGGTGTTCTTGATCTCGTCGGGCAGGTCGTCCCAGGTCGCCGCCTGCTTCTCGGTCGACCGGACGAAGTACTTGATGTTGTCGAAGTCGATGCCCGACAGGTCGGAGCCCCAGGTCGGCATGGGCTTGCGGTCGAACAACCGCAGCGCCTTGAGCCGGAACTCCAGCATCCACTCGGGCTCGTTCTTCTTCGCCGAGATGTCCCGAACGACGTCCTCGTTCAGGCCCCGGCGAGCGCTCGCGCCTGCCACGTCCGAGTCGGACCAGCCGAACTCGTAGTTGCCGATGCTCGCCAGGGTTTCTTCCTGGGTGAGCGGGGCTGTGGTGGTGCGCTGCTCGGCAGCGGCAGTCATGCGGGCTCCCCTCCATCTGGGATCCGGGGTGTGTTCGGGATGTGCGTCGTGCACACGGCATCGCCGCGGGCGATGGTGGCCAGGCGCTGGACGTGCGTGCCGAGCAGGTCGGCGAACGCCGCCGTCTCGGTCTCGCACAACTGCGGGAACTCCGCCGCGACGTGCGCCACCGGGCACAGGTGCTGGCAGAGCTGCTCGCCCGCCCCCACGTGGCGCGCCGAGGCAGCGTAGCCCTCCCTGGTCAGCGCCACGGCGAGGGCCTTGGCCCGCTCCGCGGCGTCGGGCTGGGCCACGATGGCCGCGCGGTGCCGGTCGACGAATGCGGACACCCGTCGTTCGGCGAAGGTTCGTACCGCCTCCTCCCCGCCCTGTTCGGCGAGGAACCGCAGCGCGGCGGCGGCGAGGTCGTCGTAGGCGTGCCCGAAGCGGGCCCGCCCCTGCTCGGTCAGCAGGAAGAGCTTGGCCGGGCGACCCCGGCCGCGCTGGCCCCGGCGCGGGGCCTCCCTGCTGGCCGCCTCGCCGTCGGCCACCAGCGCGTCGATGTGCCGGCGCACCGCCGTGGGGCTCAGGCCCAGCTGCTCCGCGACCGAGGCCGCGGTCACCGGGCCCTGCTCCAGGAGGAGCCGTGCGACGGCGTGCCGGGTCCGGCCGTCGTGCCCGGACGGCACAGCGGTCGAATCGGTCCCGGCGTTTTTCACAACACCAGTGTTGCGTATTTCGCGGGCGGCCGCAAAGATCGACCCTCGTCGGGTGACCCGAGTCACGCGTCCCGGCCTGTCGCTACCCTTCGGACGTGGCGGCGGGCGGAATGGTGATGGCGAACCGGAGCGAGATCGGCGAGGCAGCACCCCTCGACGCGCCCGAACGGCGACAGCTCGACGTGATCCGCCGGTGGGGCACGGTGGGCGCGCTGCTGCTGGCCGTCGGCTCGCTCGGGTCGGGCGCCGCGCCGATCTTCAGCCCGCTGCCGGGCACGCCGCTGCTCGGGCTGTTCCCGCGGATGCCCAGCGCGTCGATGGCCGTCGCGTGGACCGGCATCTTCCTCATCGTGTCGGCGTGGCTGTGGCTGGGCCGGTTCGCCCGGCCGGGCCGTCCCCGCCTGATGTCGCGCAGCCAGCTCGACCGCACGCTGCTGATGTGGATCACGCCGCTGGTGTTCGTGCTGCCCATGTTCAGCCGTGACGTCTACAGCTACCTGGCGCAGTCGCAGATCGCGGCCAACGGGCAGGACCCGTACGAGCTCGGCCCGGCCACGGCGCTGGGCGTCGAGCACGACCTGACGAAGAACGTGCCGAACATCTGGCGCGAGACGCCCGCGCCGTACGGGCCGCTGTTCCTGGCCGCCGGGCGGGTCATCTCGATGGTGACCGGTGACGGCGTGCTGCCCGGCATCTTCCTGCACCGGCTGCTGGGGCTGCTGGGGCTGGCGATGATCGTGTGGGCGCTGCCGCGGTTGGCCCGGCGCTTCGGCGTGCCGCCGGTGAGCGCGCTGTGGTTGGGCGCGGCGAACCCGCTGGTGCTGTTCCACCTGGTCGTGGGCGTGCACAACGAGGGCCTGGCGATCGGCTTGATGCTGGTGGGGCTGGAGTTGGCGCTGCGGAAGATGCCCCTGGTCCCGGGCGCGCCGATGACGCGTGAAGAGCTGCTGTGGATAGTGCTCGGCGCGACCATGATCACGTTCGGCGCGGCGGTGAAGATCCCGGCCGCGCTGGCGCTCGGCTTTTTGGGCGTGCTGATCGCGCGGCGGTGGGGCGGGCGGTTCTCCGACCTGGTGCGGGCGGCGCTGTTGCTGCTGGTCATCTCGGGTGTGGTGATGGTCGGGACGTGCGTCGGCACCGGGCTCGGGTTCGGGTGGGTGGAGACGCTGAACGTGGCGGGCACCGTGAAGAGCTGGATGTCGCCGCCGACCGCGATGGGGTTCATGGGCGGGGGGCTCGGGCTGATGCTCGGGCTGGGCAACCACACCGAGTCGGTGATCGTGCTGATGCGGATCGTGACGCAGGCCGTGTCGGTGGTGATCGTGGCGACGCTGCTGTGGAAGGCGTTCCGGGGTCGGATCAAGGCCGTCAACGGGCTGGGGGCCGGATTGGGCGCGGTGCTCGTGCTCGGGCCCGTGCTGCAGCCGTGGTACGTGCTGTGGGCGGCGTTGCCGCTGGCCACGGCCGTGCTGGCGCGTCGGTTCCGGGTGTTCGCCACCACCGCCAGCGCCGTGATCGCGGTGATCCTGCCGCCGACGGGCTCGGCGTTCGACGGCCGTGCCTACATCGTGCCGCAGGCCGTGGCGGGCGCTCTGATCGCGTTCGCCGTGTGCCTGTTCGTCGCCCGCAAACAGGTCATGCCGCTGATCAAACGCGACCCCCTCCCGGGCTACGCCTAACCCACCCCCCGCGCGTGTCGAACCTCCAGGTCCCGCGTGTCGAACCTCCAGGTCCCGCGTGTCGAACACTCGCGTCCCGCGTGTCGAACGCTCAGGACCCGTGAATTCAACGCTCGCGTCGAGGCGTCCGGACGCGAACGTAGAACTCGGGGGTCCTGAAGGTTCGACACGCGGGACCTGAGCGTTCGACACGCGAGGGTGTAACGGGTGGGGGCGGTGGGCGAGGTAGGGGGTGCGGGAGGATCGGGGCAAGGGGAGGTGGCGTGGTGGTGGACGTGCCCAGGGAGCAGATCCGGTTCGCCGTCGTGCTGAACGGGGGTGTGAGCCTCGCCGTGTGGATGGGCGGGGTGGTCCTCGAGCTCGACCGGCTGACCAGGGGTGACGGCCCGTACGCCGACCTGCTGGACATGGTCGGCAGCACGGCGCGCGCCGACGTCATCACGGGCACGTCGGCAGGCGGCATCAACGGCGCCGCGCTGGCGTTGTCGCAGGTCAACGCCAGTGCCCGGCTGGAACGGCTGCGTGACCTGTGGGCCGAGCAAGGCCGGATGGAGCAGCTGCTCCGCACGCCGTTCCGCGGCCAACCGGCGTCGCTGCTGCGCGGCGACGAGTTCTTCCTCCCGAGGCTCCAGGAAGCACTCGAACGCCTGACCACCGACTTCACCCCGCAGGAGGACCGGCCGGTCGACCTGCGCATCACGACCACGCTGCTCGCGGGCGTGCCCACGGTCACCCACGACGACCTCGGCCAGACCCTCGTGCAGGCCACCCACCAGGGCAGCTTCTCGTTCCGCCGCGACCCCGGCGGCCGGGACGACTTCACCGCCGACAAGCTCCCGACGCTGGTCAGCCGCATGGCGCTGGCCGCGCGCTCGTCCGCGTCGTTCCCGTTCGCGTTCGAGCCCTCCTTCATCCCGGTCGCGCCGGGCGCGCCCGACGGCGACAAGCCCAACATGGCCGAGGTCGCGTCCTGGGCCAACGACACCGACAACCGGTCCCGCTACGCCGTCGACGGCGGCGTCCTGGTCAACACGCCCACCAAGGAGGCGTTGGAGGCCATCGACCGGATGCCCGCCGAGGGCCCGGTCCGACGGGTGATGCTGCTGGTGTTCCCGCACGCGCCCGAGGCGGTGGTGGAGCCGGTGGCGCCCGTGGACGGCGCGCTGCCCAGCACCATCGCCACCGGTGGCAAGCTGCTCGGCGCGCTGACCAGCCAGAGCGGGCGGACCTACGTCGACCGCATCGAGGAGCACAACCGCAACGCCGCCTCCCGCCGCGGCGGGCGCAACGCCCTGCTGGACCGGCTCGCGTCCGGCGGCTCGGTCACCGACAAGGTGTACGCGCTGGCCGAGACCCTGCACGAGCACTACGAGGACGTGCGCATCCGGCACGCCGCCCGCGACGTCACGACCCGCCAGTTCGAGGTGCCGGGCACGAACGCCGCCGGCTGGACGTTCGAACGGGTCCGCGCCGCGGCCGAGGCGGCGCAGCGCGAGTACCGCGCGGACCACAGCAAGCTGCCGTACGTGCCGACCCGGCCACAGCCCGTCGCGCTGCCCGACCACGGCTGGCCGTGGGGCATCACGATGGCCGAACGGCTCGCGTCCGCCGCGATGGACGTGCTCAAACGGCTGGTGTGGGTGATGCCGGACGCCCAGCGGCTGGCGATGGCCCGCACGAACCTGTTCGACGTGCGGGCGAGGCTGCGCGCCGCCCGGATCGAGCTGGACGAGCACTGGACCACCGACGGGACCGAGGAGCTCGACCAGGCGTACTGGGAACGGCGGGTCCACCGGTTCGCCGAGAAGATGCTGGACGAGCCGGACGGCGTCGGGCAGCGGGTGCGCGAGCAGGTGGAGCGGATCGCGGGCGTCCTCGGCGACGCGCACGACATCCTCGACCAGCTGGAGCCCGAGCAGCTGCGGGTCGGCGAGCTGCGGTCGTGGCACCGGCTGCTGACCGAGCCGCGCACCGACGCCGAGGCCGAGGCGGGCCTGGTGGCGGGCGAGCTGTGGCTGTCCCGGGTGCTGGCGCTGGAGGTCGCGACGACGTGCCTGGCCGACGACACCCGCGGCGGCCTCGACCAGGCCGTCGAGCTGGTGCAGATCAGCCTGCAGACGCGCAACGCGTTCGCCGAGTACAGCATCACCGCCGAGGACAAGGCGGGCGGCGCGTCACTGCACCGGTTCTCCGGGTTCCTCAAGCGGTCCTGGCGGGTCAACGACTGGATCTGGGGCCGGCTCGACGGCGCGACCATGCTGTGCAAGGTGGTGTTCGACCCGAAGCGGCTGCTGCGCGTCGACCGGCTCACCGGCGCGGGCGGCGACCCGGTCGAACGGGCCGCGGCGCAGGTCGACGAGCTGGTGGTGAAGCTGTTCGGCGACGGCGTGCCGGACGAGCTCGGGCCGTACGTCGAGCGGGCGAAGGCCGAACTGGGAAAGGTCTACGCGAGCCCGGACGGCGACCACCCGCCGACGTGCGCGGCGCTGGCGGAGCTGGCCGCGTGGGGGCTGCACGTCCGGATCATCTGCGAGGAGCTGCCCGCGCTGCGCGCGGCGATCCTGGCCGACCGGCACGAGGGCGCGGACCGGCGGTCGCGCGGCGAGCTGTTCCTGGAGGAGCAGGCCGCGCTGCTGGCCCGGCTGCCCGTGCGCACGGACGCGGAGCGGATCGAGGTGGGCGTGCGGGGGCTGAGCGCGTTCGACCGGGCGGGCATCGGGCGTGAGCCGCTGGTGCAGGAGGCGAGCAGCGACCAGGTGATCCGGACGGCGGCGACGGCCGCGGCGGTGGCGATCACCGTGGCCGACAGCGACAACTCGGGTCTGGGCACGGCGAAACCGCTGACCAGGACGTTGCGCGGGGCGGCGCTGCTGCCGTACTGGACGATCACCGGCCTGACCAGGGGCGGGCGGTTGGCGCAGTTCCTGGGGCTGCTCGGGTTCGCGCTGGGCGGGGCGCTGCTGGTGCTGTCGTTGTTCGACCTGCTGCCGCCGTGGGCGGTCGGTCCGGCGGCGGCGTTCGGCGGTGGCACGCTGCTGGCCGCGTTCGGGTACGCGGCGCTGCGGTCGGGAACGCTGCTGCACGGTCTGGTGCTGCTGTCGCCGGTGATCCCGCTGGTGACGGTGGCGATCGACCGGACCAGGGACGCGATGGCGTCCGGCGAGACCGGCGACCAGGCCGTGACGGGCATGGTGGCGGTGGGTGGCGTGCTGCTGGTCGTGGTGGGGTTGCTGATCATCGGCAGCCTGCCCGCGCCGGTGGGCACGCCGCTGGCCGTGCTGGGCAAGATCCGGCTCAAGCCCCGGCTGCTGGTGCGGGTGCTCGTGGCGGCGGCGATCGTGGTCGGCGTCTGGGCCGTGGTGCGGTACCGGCTGTACGACCTGAGCCCGGCGCTCGTGGTGGTCGGCACGGTCGTGGCGATCGTGTTCGGCGGGGTCACGTCGTACGTGCTGGGCAGTTCGCTGCGCCGGTGGCGGCAGGTGGACGGGGTGTGGGACACGGAGGCCGCCGAGCCGCCCGCGTCCGCGACCGCCGGGTGGGCCGCGGTGTACGGGAGCGTGCTGCTGGTCATCGCGGCGGTCGTGCAGGCGTTCTCGCTGCGGTTCACCGGGTGGGAGGCGGTGCTCGGCACGGCGTTGGCGTTCGGCTTGGTGCTGCTGTTGGTGACGACGTGGTGGGTGCCGTTGCGGGCCAGGCGGACCATCGCCACGTCCCTGGTGGAACAGATGTCCATTGTGGACTTCGAGCCGGACGAGGTGGCCGAGGCGCTGCTGAAGCGGCTGGAAGGTCACGGGATGCTGTTCAAGTTCCTGACCGGGCTGGACGCGACCGGCAAGCCCTGCCTGACCGCCAACGGCCACCGCGTGGCCAACCGCGCCGCCCACCGCTCCGCCACCGGCTCCGACCTCGACTAACCCCTCACGCGCGCGAGAGTCCTACGTTCGCGGGCCGAGAGTCCTACGTTCAGGACCCGTGAATTCAACGGTCAGACGGCGGGTTCCAAGCACCGACCCGTTCTGAGCGTTGAATTCATGCGTTCTGAACGTAGGACTCTCGAGGCCTGAACGTAGGACTCTCGCGGGCCGGGTTAGGCGGCCAGGGCGGGGGTGCGGTGGATGGTGGGGAGGCCCAGGGCGCGGGCGTAGAGGGACTCGAAGGTCTCCAGGGTGGTGTCGATGGCGTGCGCGGCGATCATCTCGCTGCTCGCCGCACCCATCCGGGCGGTCACGGTCGGGTCGACGGTGACGGCGTGCAGGCGGTCCGCCAGGCCCCGCACGTCACCCGGCGTGAACAGCCAGCCGTTGCGGCCCGGCTTGCACAGGTGCGGCAACGCCATCGCGTCCGCCACCACGACCGGCTTGCCCGCGGCCATCGCCTCCATCGTCGCCAGGCTCTGCAGTTCCGCGATGCCCGGCATGCAGAACACGTCGGCCGCGGCGTAGGCGTCCAGCAGCTCGGACTCGCTCACGAAGCCGCGGAACCGGACGCGGTCGGAAATCCCCAGGTCACGCGCCAGCAGCTCCCACTCGGCCCGGCACGAGCCGTCACCGACGATCTCCGCGTGCAACCGCGGCACCAGCGCCAGCGCCCGCAGCAGCTCGTCGACCCGCTTCTCCTCGTCCAGCCGACCGACGAACAGCACGGTCGGCGCGTCGGTGTGCCGCACGGGCTGACGCCCCCGGTACCGGTCGATGTCGATCCCGCACGACACCGGCACCGCCCGCTCGGGGAAACCGTTGTCGTGCAGCAGCTGCACGGCCCGCGGCGTCGGCGCGGTCACCACGTCGGCGAGACCGAACACCCGCCCCAGGTCGCGCCACGCCCACCTCGACGCCATGCCCTGCAACCACGCCGGCACGTGGGCGTGCCCGAACAGGTTCTCCGGCATGAAGTGGTTCGTCGCCACCGTCGGGATCCCCCGCGCCGCCGCCTGCCGCAGCACGTACCGACCCACCACGAAGTGCGCCTGCACGTGCACCAGGTCCGGTCGCAGCTCCTCCAGCAGCACCCCGACGTCCTCGCGCACCTGCCACGGCAGCCCGATGCGGAACGTGCGGTGGAACGGCGTGCGGTGCGAGCGGACCCGGTGCACGGTGATCCCGTCGGCGCGCTCGGTGCGGGCCGCGCCGTCCGCCGACACGCAGATCACGTGCACGTCGTGGCCGCGGCCGGCCAGGCCGATGGCGAGGCGGTGGGCGAACCGGGCCGCGCCGTTGACGTCCGGCGGGAACGTCTCCGCGGCGATCACGATCCGCATGGCGCGTCCGTTGGTCACTGTCGTCTCCGATCTGGTGGGAACTGCGGAAGTGGTTCGAGTGCGGGCCAGCGCGACGACACCGCCGACGGCGACCGCGGCGCACACCACCTGGGCGGCGCCGACGAGCGGGCTGGTCCGGGTCGCCTCGCCGAGCAGCCCCGCGCCGATGCCGACGGCCACGAGCGGGTCCACCACGGTGAGGCAGGCGACCGCCACGTGCGGCGGTCCGCTGGCGTAGGCGTGCTGGATGAACCAGCCGCCGACGACGAGGGCGGCGACGATGCCCGCCGCCGAGAACGCGGTCGTCCACGCCAGGCCGCCCTGCTGGACGTCCTGGGACACCGACCGCATGAGCACGGAGACGAAGCCGTAGGCGACACCGCCCGCCGCGCCGAAACCGAGGGCGCGCACCGCCGGGCGGGTCGACAGCACGCCGACCAGGCCCGGGACCGCGATCAGGCCGAGCGCCAGCAGCGCGGCCTTCACCTCGGCCTCCGGCACGACCGCGGTGGACGTGGCGCTGCCCGCGGCCAGGAGCACGAACGCCCCGACGCCGAACGTGGTCCACGCGACCGCGGGCAGCTCGCGCCGACGACCGTCGAGCACCGCGGTGATGCCGATCGCGACCACGCCGACCGGCTGCACCACGCTCAACGGCGCCATGCCCAACGCCGCCGCGTGCACACCGGCGCCCAGGACGAGCAGCACCAGGCCCAGCAGCCAGCGCGGCCTGCGCAGCAGGTCCAGGACCCGCAACGCGGCGCCCTCGCTCGCCCGCACGGCGTCGTGCTGCAGGCGTGCGGCGTAGGCGAAGAACACGGCGCCGAGCACCGCGAGCAGGACGGCGAGCCACGTCATGACGCCTCCTCGCGGCGCAGGACGGCGGAGGCCAACGCGAACAACAGCCCGTAGAGCAACGCGAACAAAACGCGCTCGAAAAGCCCGAGCATGACCGCGCCGTTGCCCGGGTAGACCACCGAGACGTGGCTGAGCATGAATGCCACCGAGGTGATACCCGCGGCAACGGAAAACCGGCGAAGCGTGGTACTGGAGATGAACGTGCGGGAAATCAGCCACCCGGCCAGCGGCAGGCTCGCGAACATCACCGCGCCCGCGTACCGGTGCACCGCGCCGGAGAACGACGTGGGCGTGCCGGTCGGGTCGGTGGGGAACACCGTCGCCACCGCCAACCCCGCCGACCACAGCCCCATCAGCAGCGCCACCGGTCCCCGCCTGGGCAAACCGGACCGGACCAGGGCGAGGAGGAGGCCGATCGACGCCGCCGCCAGCGTCAGCGAGGTGACGGCGAGCAGCCCGCTGCCGTTGTCCACGAAGATGTAGTCGCTGATCGTGTGGGCGATGGGGCTAAGTTCGCCGACCGACGCCACGTGCAGGTAAACAATCGGGAACAGCGACAGGACAAGCCCCACAACAGCCAGCGGCAACACCGCCGCCCGTCTTTTCCCCCGGATCTCCACCACGGGAAAATCTTCGCCCGGAATGGTGACGGAAGATATCGGGAACACCCCCGAGACGACCCTGATGCCACCCGGAGAACCCTGGTGGGGCTGACCCCACCACCGGGCCGGGGCGGGCGACGCCCTAGGCTTCCGCGTCGTGAGCCCGCACCCCCCGCACCCTGCCGTGGAAGTGTCGGGGCTGGTCAAGCGCTACGGCTCCACCGTCGCGGTGAACGGACTCGACCTCACCCTGGACACCGGCACGGTCCTCGCGCTCCTCGGCCCCAACGGCGCCGGGAAGACGACGACCGTCGAGGTGTGCGAGGGATTCCGGGGGGCCGACGGCGGCGAGGTCCGCGTCCTCGGGCTCGACCCGAAGCGCGACGGCGACCGGCTGCGCCCCCGCATCGGCGTGATGCCGCAGGGCGGCGGCGGTTACCCCGGCGTGCGGGCCGACGAGATGCTGCGCCTCGTGGCCGCCTGCGCCGCCAACCCCCTCGACCCGGCGTGGCTGCTCGACGTGCTCGGGCTGTCGTCCGCGGTGCGCACCCCGTACAAGCGGCTGTCCGGTGGGCAGCAGCAACGCCTGTCGCTGGCGTGCGCCCTGGTCGGACGGCCCGAACTGGTGTTCCTGGACGAGCCGACCGCCGGCATGGACCCCCAGGCCCGCCGCCTGGTGTGGGAGCTCGTGTCGGCGCTGCGCGCGGACGGCGTGAGCGTGCTGCTCACCACCCACCTCATGGACGAGGCCGAAGCCCTCGCCGACCACGTCGTCATCGTCGACGCCGGCCGCGTCGTGGCGCAGGGCAGCCCGGCCGAGCTCACCGAGCACCACGCCGACGACCGGCAGCTCCGCTTCCGCGCCCGACCCGGGCTGGAGCTGACGCTGCTGCGCGACGCCCTGCCGGAAGGCCTCGAGGTGCGTGAAGCCAGCCGGGGCACCTACCTGGTGCACGGCACCATCGACCCGCAGGTCCTCTCCACGGTCACCTCGTGGTGCGCGCAGCAGGGCGTGCTGGCCGAGGAGCTCACCGTGGCCAGGCGCAGCCTGGAGGACGTGTTCCTCGAGCTGACCGGCAGGGAGCTGCGCTCGTGACCGAATCCTCCGGTGCCCCGACCTTCAAGCCGGGCACGTTCACGCCCGCGCCCGGCCGCGGGAAGCTCGGCCGGATGCTGCTCTCCCAGGCCCGCACCGAGACCGTGCTCACCCTGCGCAACGGCGAGCAGATCCTGCTCACCGTGCTCATCCCGGCGGCGCTGCTGGTCGCGATGAGCCTCATGGACGTCATCCCGGTGCCCGAACCGCGGGTCGGCTCGGCCACCGCGCGCATCCTCGCGCTGGCCGTGATCTCGTCCGCGTTCACCGGGCAGGCGATCGCGCTGGGCTTCGACCGGCGCTACGGCGTGCTCAAGCGGCTCGCCGCGACCGCGCTCCCCCGCTGGCTGCTGGTCGCCGGACGGGTCGTCGCGGCCCTGGCCGTGGTCGCCGTGCAGGTCTTGATCATCGCCGTGATCGCGCTGCTGCTGGGCTGGCGGCTGCCGTCCGCGACCGGCCTGCTGTGGGCGGTCGGGCTGATCGTGCTCGGCACGCTGTCGTTCGGCGCGCTCGGCGTGCTGCTCGGCGGCGCGCTGCGGGCGGAGATCGTGCTCGCGCTGGCCAACATCGTGTGGTTCGTGCTGCTGCTCATCGGCGGCGTCGCGCTCGGCGTGGACAGCCTGCCGACATGGCTCGCGACCGTCGTCGACGCGCTGCCGTCCGCCGCGCTCGCGCTCGCGCTGCACGACGCCGTGGTCGAGGGGACGGCGCCGAGCCCGGGTCACGTCGCCGTGCTGGTGGTCTGGGGCGTGGCCGCGGGCGCGCTGGCGGTGAAGACCACGAAGCTCGGGTGACACCCCCGGGCGGCGGTTCTCAGCCAGTGGTACCTACCATCGGGTCGTGTCCGCCCCATCCTGGTTCACCACCTTCCTGAGCACGTTCCAGCGCGCGTTCGCCATCGCCGTCGTGATCGCCCAAGGCGGTATCGCGGTCACCGGGTCGATCGTGCGGGTGACCGGGTCGGGCCTCGGCTGCCCCACCTGGCCGCAGTGCTTCGAAGGCAGCCTCGTGCCGGTCGAGCACCCCGAGGTGGCGTCGCTGCACCAGTGGGTCGAGTTCGGGAACCGCACGTTGACCGGCGTGGTCGGGGTCATCGCCGGGCTGTGCGTGCTGGCGGCGTGGTTCAACCGGCCGCGGCGCAAGCGGGTCGTGGTGCTGGCGCTGGTGCAGTTCGGCGGCGTCGTGCTGCAGGCCGTGATCGGCGGGTTCACCGTGCTCACCGGCCTGCTGTGGTGGACGGTGAGCGTGCACTTCCTGGTGTCGATGCTGCTGGTCTGGTTCGCCGTGCTGCTGGTCGCGGCGCTGGGTGAGGGCGACGAGCCCGCCCGGCCGCGCGTGCCGCGGGCGTTGCTGAAGCTGCAGGTCGTGCAGGCCGTGACGCTGGGGCTGCTGCTGCTGGCGGGGACGTTCGTCACCGCCGCCGGGCCGCACGCGGGCGACGCGGCCACCCCGCGGCTGGACGTGTCGGTGGACACGTTGTCGCAGGTGCACGCCGACCTGCTGTTCCTGTTCCTCGGGATGCTCATCGCGGTGGGCTTCGCGCTGCGCGGTCACCCCGTGCCGCGGCGGCCGTACTACGTGCTCGTGGCCGTCGTGCTCGCGCAGGGCGCGCTGGGCATGGTCCAGTACTGGACCGGCGTGCCCGAGGTGCTGGTCTCGCTGCACGTGCTGGGCGCCGGCGCGGTCGTCGTCGCCACCGCCGCCCTGTGGGTGTCGACCCGCGAACGGCCTCAGCGCGAGGACGAGGGCCTGCGCTCCCAGACCGCGGGCAGCTCCGTCGCCAGCCACGTGTAGAGGTCGTCCACGGTCCGCAGCCGCACGGCGCGCTCCGGGTCACCGCTCATCAGCCGCATCCCGGCCTCGGTCAGCTCGCGCACGCTCACCAGGGCGTCCAGCTTGCGCTGGATCAGGTCGACCCACCGCTTCTCGTTGATCCGGTACTGCGCCGCCTGCCTGCCGCGCCGCGTCCGCTTCGTCACGAGACCGGCGTTGACCAGGAACTTCAGGTTCGTGCTGATCGAGCCGCTGCTGGCCTCCAGCTCCTGAGACAGCTCGGCGGCGGTCCGTTCCGTGGGTTGGCACACCAGCAGGTAGCCGAGGATGCGCCCGCCGATCAGCGGGATGCCCTCCTCGGCGAAGTGCGCCGCGAACCGCTCGATCCACGCCGACAGCCGCGTTTCCCGTCCGACGCTCATCCGACCCCCTCGGCTCGACGACCGGTACTTCGGTCGACACTGAAGCCACGATAGGTCGTGTGCTGATCATCACGCAAAGGCGGCGCGCCGTGCTGAGCGTTGAATTCGGGGGTCCTGAACGTAGGACACGCGGGACCTGGAGGTTCGACACGCGCGGGTCAGAGGCGGCGCAGGCCCGCCAGGACCCGTTCCATCAGGCCCAGGTCCGGTGACTCGCCGTCGGTGGACGCGGTGCGGTGCACGTCGATCAGGCCGCGTTCGGCCATGTCGCCGAGCAGCACCTTGGCCACGCCGAGGGGCAGGCGCAGCAGGGCGGCGACCTCCGCCACCGACCGCGGCCTGGCCACCAGGGCGATCACCTCGTGGTACTCGGCCTTCATGGCTCCCGGGTAGTCCCAGTCCACCGCCGACACCAGCGTCTCGATCTCCAGCTGGATCGACGACGTGGTCCGGCCGCCGGTCCACGAGTAGGCGCGGACGATCGACGCCGCCTCCTCGCGCGGGTACTCGAAGTCGTCCTCGTCGTCGAAGACCGGGCGGTGGGGCTTGGTGTCCCCGGTCCCGGTCTGGCGAGGCTCGGGCTTCGGCTGCTCCTGCTTGCGGCGGCGGGAGGAGTCGAGGCTGAACCCGTTGAGCAGGGCGGCGAACGTCTCGTCCGACGACCCGGTGTCCTCGTTCCGGTCCATGACCACCTCACGCAGACGGGCGGGCCATCATCCGCTTCGCACCGTGGAGCTGGGCGCGCAGCTCGGGGGTCAGGAGCTGGCCGACCTGGTCCACGACCACGGTCATCTCATAGGCGACCTGGCCGACATCGGCGTCCGGTGCGGCCAGCACCGCGAGGCACGAGCCGTCCCTGATGGACATCAGCAGCATGATCCCGTACTGCATCTCGATCACCGAGCGCAACACGCCGCCGCCGTCGAAGCACCTCGCCGCCGACTCGGTCAGGCTCGCCACGCCCGCCGCGATCGCGGCCAACTGGTCGGCCCGGTCGTCGGGCAGCCCGGTGGACGCGGTCAGCAGCAGACCGTCCACCGAGATCACCACGGCGTGGGCCACCCCGGGCACGCGATCGGCGAAGTTGCTCACCAGCCAGCCGAACTGGTCGACCTGTCGCGACTTCTGCGCGCTCATCCGCTCTCCTGCCCAGCTCGATTCTCACCGGAACCCCGCACACCTTGCCGGATACCGGTCTGGTAGCTGGCGAGGAAGCCGCGTGTCGCCTGCGGATCCCTCCGTACGGGTGCCACCGCGTCGGGCGCACTCGGCCGTTCGGCCACCAGATTGCTCCGCGGCTGCCTCTTGGGCAGTTCCGCCGGATTGTCGTTCACGGGCTTGTCGTTCACGGGCGCCTCCCCGCGCGCGTGGGTGTCCCCGGCGCGGTGCCGCGCCGGTTCCGCCGGTCCGGAGGGCGCCGCCGCGCCGCCGAACCAGGTCGAGGCAGTCCGCCGCGTGGTGGGCGGCGGGTCGGCCGGGGTGTCGACGGTGCGTCCCCTGAACGGCGTCCACCCGTCGTCCTTCAGCGGCACGACGGGCGGCAGCACCGGCTGCTGCCCAGAGGTGGACGGCACAGAGGGGTACGGCAGACCGGACGGCGGCGGCACGGCGGCCCGCGGCAGGACCGGCTGCGGGCCGGTCGACGGCGGCAGCACCGGCTGCGGGCCGGTGGAGCGCGGCAGGGCGGGCTGCGGCCCGGTGGAGTACGGCCGGGCGGGCTGCGCACCGGCGGGGCGCGGCAGCGCCGGCTGCGGGCCGGTGGACGGGGACGGCGCCGGGATGGACGGCTGCGCGGCCGGCACGCGGGACGGCGTCGACCCGGTCGGGCGCACCAGCTCGGCGGGCAGCGCCACGACCGCGCGCAGCCCGTCGCCCTGCTCGCGCAGCGACACCTCGATGCCGTGCCGCCCGGCGAGCCTGCCGACCACGTACAGGCCGAGCTGGCGCGACACGGGCAGTTCGCCGGAGTCCTCCGACGCGGCCAGCGCGATCCGGCGGTTGGCCTGCGCCAGGTCCTCCTCCGACATGCCGACGCCGAGGTCGATCACGTCGACGAGCACGCCGCCGCCGGGCCGCGGCCGGCCGCCGACGATCACCTGGGTGCGCGGCGGCGAGAACGTGGTCGCGTTGTCCAGCAGCTCGGCGACCAGCCGGACCAGGTCGCCCGCGGCGTAGCCGACGACCTCGACCGACGGCGTGGTCTGCACGACGACCCGCTGGTACTGCTCGATCTCGGACGCGGCGGCGCGCAGCACGTCGCCCAGCGGCACCGGGCGGGTGAAGCGGCGGGCCACGTCGCTGCCCGACAGCACCATCAAGTTCTCGTTGTTGCGGCGCATCCGGGTGGCGAGGTTGTCCAGCTTGAACAGGTTCGCCAGCTGCTCGGGGTTCTCCTCCTGCCGCTCCAGCTCCTCCATGAGCTTGAGCTGCCGCTCCACCAGGCCCTGGCTGCGGCGGGACAGGTTGATGAACGCGTTGCGCATGCCGGTGCGCAGGTCGGCCTGCTCGGCCGCGGAGCTGACCGCCTGCCGGTGCACCGCGTCGAACGCGCGCGCCAGCTGGCCGAACTCCTCCCTGGTGTGCACGGGCACCGGCACCACGCTCACGTCGTGCGCGGCGTTCTCCCGCAGCTGCGCCACCAGGGTGGGCAGGCGGTGCTCGGCGACGTCCAGCGCGGCGGTGCGCAGCGCGCGCAGGGAGCGCAGCAGGTAGCTGCCGACGACGTAGCCGACCGCGGCGGCGGCGAACATCGAGGCCAGCAGGATCACCGACGCCGCGCCGGCCCGGTCGCTGGTGGAGTCCTGCAACCGGCCCGCGGCGGCGGTCAGCTGACCCTCCAGCGAGTGCAGCACGACGCCGATCTGCCGGAGCGTGGCCTCCGAGCCGCGGTTCCAGTCCTCGGCCTTGACGAACAGCTCCACCGCGGTCGAGTTGGTGCGGACCTGCTGGAACAGGCTGTTGCGGAGGTCGACCTCCTGGCCGGACACGGTGCTGCGGAAGTCGGCCTGCTGCTGCGGCGTGGCGACGGCGGAGAAGTCGGCCAGCTTGTCCTGCTGGCGGGTGTAGGACTGCTCCAGCGCGACGTCCTCGGAGTCGAGCAGCCGGACGCGGCTGATGCCCGCCTGCACGGTCGCGTGCTGCCAGGACACCTGCTCGCCCGCCATGGCGAGGTTGTGCAGCGCGGTCGCGGTGCCGGACAGCGCCGGGTCGCCGAAGTCGCCGACCATGGCCTGGTCGAAGTCGAGCAGGGCGCGCAGCACCACCGTGTAGCCGCCGATGGCGCCTTCCAGGTCGACGCTGCCCGATACCACGCGCTCGCGCAGCTGCGGCAGGCCGTCGAGCTGGACGGTCACGTCGCGGAACCGGGCGTTGGCGACCTCGCCGAGGGTCGTGGTGCGCTCCATCAGGTTCCGCACGCCCGCGGCGGCGTTGTCGGTGACGCGCGTCAGCTCCCGGAAGTCGGCCTCGGGCACGCCGGCGCCCTCGGCCCGCTGCGCCGACCGCGCGCGTTCCGCCTGCACGCCCGCGATCAGCGGGTCCATGCCGGCGCGGAGCGTGACGACGCGCTGCATCGAGGCGTAGGTGTCGGCGCTCTTGACGTACCCGCGGATCTGCACCACGCCCGCGCCGACGGCGACGAGCACGGGCACCGCCAGCACGGCGGCGAGCTTGACCGGCAGACGCCAATTCCGCCAGTCCGCGACGGCGCTCCACCACTGCCCGCGCGCGATGTTGTCGCCAGTCACCAGACAAGCCCCGGAAAGTCCGTAGTTGTTTCGCGGTTGAAGGACGTCGACGTATTGATGATCGACGACCGTGATGTTGCTGGGCGGATAGTAGGTGGTGAACAGGCGTGGGACAACGACCTTGCGGTCGGTCCTCATCCGATCGGCGCAGCGTGACGACACCGGGCGACACGGACGCCAGTCGAGACAACGGTCCGGCATCGACTGAGCAGCGGTGACACGACCGTTGGCGGCACGTCGTTGACTGGCGGCCCAACGCGGTTACGCTGAGCGCTCGCCGGCGGCCCCCGCATCCGCGTGCGCGGCGAGGCAAATCCCCGTGGAGGATTGATGACGAAGGCGATCCTGCCTCCGACGGATTCCAGACCCGCTCGCGGCGGGCGCGGCTTCGCCACTTTCGACGACCCGGGGTCATCCCTGTTGGTCGACGAAGCGGGCGACCCGGACTTCGTCGCGCTACAGGCGAGCGCTGATTTCCGCGAGCTCCGCCGGCGGACGGCGATCTTCGTGGTGCCGGCGACGTGCGGGTTCCTGCTGTGGTACCTCGGATACGTCGCGCTGTCGGCGTACGCGCCGGACTTCATGGGCACGCCGGTGTGGGGCGTGATCAACGTCGGACTGCTGTTCGGGCTGCTCCAGTTCGTCTCCACCATCGCGCTGACGCTGGGCTACGCCCGCTACGCGCGGCGCAAGCTCGACCCGCAGGTCGACGCGGTCCGCTCGCTCACCGCGGAGGACCAGGCCTGATGGGCGGCAACACCGCGATCAACCTCGGCGTCTTCGGCGTCTTCGTGCTGATCACCCTCTACGTCGTGTACCGGGCGGGCAGCCGCAACGCCACCGCGTCGGACTACTACGCCGCGGGCAGCAGCTTCACCGGGCCGCAGAACGGCATCGCGCTCTCGGGCGACTTCCTGTCCGCCGCGTCGTTCCTCGGCATCTCCGGCAGCATCGCGGTCAACGGCTACGACGGGTTCCTCTACTCGATCGGCTGGGTCGTGTCGTGGCTGCTCGGCCTGATGATCATCGCCGAGCGGTTGCGCAACACCGGCCGGTTCACGCTGGGCGACGTGCTGGCGTTCCGGATGCGGCAGCGCCCGGTGCGCGCCGCGGCGGCCAACGTGACCCTGGTGATCTCGCTGTTCTACATGATCGCGCAGATGGCGGGCGCGGGCGCGCTGATGGCGCTGCTGCTGGACGTGCACAGCAAGGTCGGCCAGTCGGTGATCATCGCCGTGGTGGGCATCGTCATGGTGCTGTACGTGTTGCTGGGCGGCATGAAGGGCACCACGTGGGTGCAGATCATCAAGGCCGTCTTCCTGATCATGTGCGTGACCCTGCTGACGGTGTTCCTGCTGGGCAAGTTCGGCTTCAGCCTGTCGGCGATCCTGGAGGCGGCGTCGCGGAACACGCCGCTCGGGCCGGAGGTGCTGGAGCCGGGCGTGCGCTACGGCGGCACGCCGACCAGCCGGCTCGACTTCATCTCGCTGGCGCTGGCCCTGGTGCTCGGCACCGCGTCGCTGCCGCACGTGCTGATGCGGTTCTACACCGTGCCGAACGCCCGTGAGGCGCGCCGCTCGGTGGTGTGGGCGACGTGGATGATGGCCACGTTCTACCTGTGCACGCTGGTGATCGGCTTCGGCGCGCTGGCGCTGGTCGGTTCGAAGGAGATCGCGGCGGCGCCCGGCGGCGAGAACTCGGCCGCGCCGCTGCTGGCCTACGAGGTGGGCGGCGCGGTGCTGCTCGGCGTGGTGAGCGCGGTGGCGTTCGCGACGATCCTGGCGGTGGTGGCCGGTCTGACGTTGACGGCGTCGGCGTCGTTCGCGCACGACGTGTACGCGAACGTGATCAAGCACGGCCAGGCCGACCCGCGGTCGGAGGTGCGGGTCGCCCGGTTGACGGCGGTCGTGGTCGGCCTGCTGGCGATCGTCGGCGGCATCGCGGCGAACGGGCAGAACGTGGCGTTCCTGGTGGCGCTGGCGTTCGCGCTGGCGGCGTCGGCGAACCTGTCGACGATCATCTACTCGATGTTCTGGAAGCGGTTCAACACGCCGGGGACGCTGTGGGCGGTGTACGGCGGGCTCGGGTCGTGCATCTTCCTGCTCGCCTTCTCCCCCGCCGTGTCCGGCGCGAAGTCGTCGATCTTCCCGGACGTCGACTTCGCCTGGTTCCCGCTGAGCAACCCGGGCCTGGTGTCGATCCCGTTCTCGTTCCTGTGCGGCTACCTCGGCACGGTCCTGAGCAAGGAGAAGGCCGATTCGGCCAAACAGGCCGAGATGGAGGTCCGGTCGCTGACCGGCATCGGCTCCGGCCTGAAGTGAGACCTTCGCGGTGACGCCGAACGCCGGGGCCCTGGGCTCCGGCGTTCGGCGTTTCACGGGGTCTGGTCGGGACTACCGCCGGGCGAGGGCCGCCCGGACCGCCGAGGCGAACCGGAGCGGCGCGGTGGCGTGGGTCTGGCGGAAGCCGAGCGAGGGCTCGACCAGTTCCAGCTCCAGCAGCAGCGGCGCGCCGTCGGCGCCCGGGATCAGGTCCACCCGCGAGTAGAGCAGGTCGTCGCGGCGCAGGCCGGTCAGCGCGGCGGCGGCGTCCATGACGTCCTCGGCGACCCGGCGTTGCGCGGGTGAGGGCGCCGCGCCGGACAGGCGTTCCACGATGTACAGCCCGGACTCGTCGAACTCCGCGTCCGGCGTGAGCATGGCGCCCTTGGTGAACGCGTGCGAGTACTGGCCGCCCAGGAACACCATCGCGGTCTCGCCGACCGAGTCCACGTGCGACTGGTACGGCTGCACGAGCGCGGGCGCGCCCAGGGCGTCCAGGTGCGCGGCGGCGGTCTCGTGGTCGCCGGCCGCGACGCGCAGCGCGCCGCGCGAACCGGCGCCGACGGTCGGCTTCACCACGAACTCGCCGTCCGGCCAGTCGGTGAAGCCCGGCCCGGCCACCGCCGTCGGCACGACCGGCACGCCGTGGCGCGCGAGCTCGACCAGGTAGGTCTTGTCGGTGTTCCACCGCACCACCGACGCCGGGTTCACCAGCGCGGGCTCGGCGTCGCACCAGGCCAGGAACTCCGGCAGCCGCTCGGTGTAGTCCCAGGTGGACCGCAGCACGACCAGGTCGGCCGACGTCGGCGTGCCCCACGCCGTCCACGACGCCTGCACGCCGACGTCGGCGAGGGCGTCCACCAGGGCGTCGTCGTCGCCGTCGCCGGAGGGCAACGTGTCGCAGGTCGCGAAGAGGACCTTCACCGGCCGGCCATCTTGCGCCGGTGCGCCGCCCCGATCTTCACCGCGGCCGTCGTCTCGCGGTCCCACTCGTGCCGCTCCAGGTCGGCGACGGCCTCGACCAGCGCCTCCGCCGACGCCACGTCCGGTAGCACCACGTCGCCCATGGCGCCGTCGTCACCGACCAGCACGACCCGCGCGCCCGCCCGCCCGACGTTCTGCACGACCGCGCGGGCGGGCTTCCCGTGCGCGGCCACGAACGCCGTCGCCGTCCGCACCGCGCGCCCGATCTTCTTGTCCTCTGCCACGTCGCCCAGACTAGAACCAGCCGGTAACTTCCGCGCACGTGACCGCACTCACGACATCGGCGAAACAGCGTCACCGGGTCGCCTCGCAAGCACTTCCCGGGCCCCGCTGCCGATCAGGAAGCCATCCGTGACGCACGTGCGCGTGTCGACCTCCATCACGATCACCGAGCCGGGCTCCAACGGGACGACCCGGCTCACGGTCGCGCGTTCACAGGCCTGCAAGCTCCTCGCCCGCCAAAGCCGCGACAGTTCCGGATGACGGAGCAGGCGCTGTGGTCGGACCGAGCCGAGGAATCGCATCTGATTCGTCCAGCTACCCGCGATGTGAACGTGATCGCACACTCCGACCGGATGCCGGTGCGTCCGTGACTCGAACCCCCGCGCGATCAACACGCTTTCGACGTACGGGACACAGGCGCGGCCCGCTTTCTGCGCCCAACTGAGTTGCGACGCCCCGCTGCTGCCGGTGGACGCCGTGAAGTGCAGGCTGCCGTCGCCGTCGAACTGACCGGCGAGATAGCCCGCCTCCCAGGTCCGATCCGGTTCCCAGGTAGCGAGGAAGTAGACCTCGTGGCCAGGCCGGAGGTCTGCGGCGGCGACCCACCTCGTCCGAGGCTTGACGGCAGAGCGCACCAGGAACCCGTGGTCGGGTGGGACAACGGTCGATCCGCGTGACGTCTCGACCCGCACCCGGTCCGTGGTGCGCTCGTGCGTCGCGGCGACGACACCCGTCGAGAAGTGGCGGTGACGTGCGCGAGAAGGGGCACCCTCGTCGAATGTGACCAAACGCGCGCCGGGCGTGATCCCCTGCACCGGGAGCCATTCCAGCTCCGCGGTGAGCACGCGGCCGGCCGGCGCACCGCTCGATCGTGACGAGCGCATGTCCGACGTTTCCGACATGGGTGAATCATCGAACTGCCGTTCGAGCGCACGCAAGATCACCTTCGGGTGACTCCAAGCGTCAACGGGCAATTCCCCACGGCATTTCCACCGCCTCCCGGACCGCTCGCTCGCGGGGTAGCTTGCGGGTCGTGACCGATACCCCGAACCTCACCCACCTGGTCGAACAGTTCCTCGCGTGGCACTTCGACCGCAACCCGGGCACCGCCGCGATGTTCGGCTCACTCGCCCACGACCACACCCTCGGCGATTTCAGCGCGAGCGCGTTCGCCGAATACGAACGCGGCGCGGACGCGTGGCTCGACCGGTTCGCCGCGGTCCGCACCGACGACCTCCAGGGCTCGGTGGACCGCGACCTCGTCATCTCCGTGCTGCGCGGCGTGCGGGCGAAGGCGACGTGGCCCTCGTGGCGGCGCGACCCGTCCGTCTACACCAGCGCGGTGCTGTACCCGTTGTTCAGCGCGTTCCTCAACCGGCTGCGACCGGAGCCGGAGCTGGTGACGAGCGTGGTGAAGCGGCTGGCCGAGGTGCCCGCCGTGCTGGCCGCGTGCCGGGCGAACCTGGACCCGGGGCTGGCCTCGCCGAAGATCGTCAAGCGCGCCGCCGACCAGGCGCGCACCGGCCGGGCGTTCCTCACCGCCACGCTGCCCGCCGAGGTCTCCGACCCGGCGCTGCGCGCGGAGCTGGCGGAGGCCGCCGAACCGGCCGCGCGGGCGTTCGACGAGCTGGCGGAGTTCCTGACCGGGTTCGCCGACCGCACCGAGGGCGACTGGCGGATGGGCGAGGGGCTCTACTCGACGCTGCTGCGCGAGCAGGAGGTGCTGGGCTACGGCGCGGCGGAGCTGCACGAGCGGGGCCGGGCCGCCTACGCCGAGCTGGACGCCGAGATGCGCGAGCTGGCCGGGTCGGACGACTGGCACGCGGTGATGGCGTCGTTCCAGGACGACCACCCGCCGACGCCGGAGGCGATGCGCGCGGAGTACGAGGCGGAGACGCGGCGGGCGCGGGCGTTCCTGGTCGAGCACGGCCTGGTGACGTTCGCCGAGGGCGAGGAGTGCCGGGTGGTGCCGTCGCCCACGTTCCAGCGCCCGGTCCTGTCCGTGGCGTCCTACATGTCGCCGCCGCCGCTGACCGACCAGCGGACGGGCCACTTCTTCGTGCCGTTCCCGCCGGACGGGTTCACCGCCGAGCAGACCACCCAGCGGCTGCGCACCAACTCCCGCGCCCAGCTGGCCACCATCGCGGTGCACGAGGCGTACCCCGGTCACCACTGGCACCTGTCGTGGCTGGCCGCGCAGGACCGGCCGGTGCGCAAGGTGTTCCGCACGCCGTACTTCTCCGAGGGCTGGGCGCTGTACGCGGAGAAGCTGCTGCGCGAGCACGGCTACTTCACCGCCGAGGTGGTCGGCGACGCGGCCAAGGCGCGGGCGCAGGAGTTGGCGCACGTCGAGGCGCGGCTGTTCCGCGCCGCGCGGATGATCGTGGACACCGCGCTGCACTGCGGCGACATGACCGTCGAGGAGGCCGAGGAGTTCATGACCACGAAGGCGTCGCTGACGCCCGGCACGGCCACCGGCGAGGTCAGCCGGTACTGCGCGTGGCCGACGCAGGCCCCGTCGTACCTGACCGGCGCGTTGGAGATCGAGCGCATCCGGTCGGAGTTCACCGGCTCGTTGCGCGAGTTCCACGACACCATCGCGGGCGCGGGCGCGTTGCCGCTCGGCCTGGCGCGCAAGGTCGCTCTCGGCAGGTGAGACGGACGCGGGGGACGGCGATCGGTCGTGGAACAGACCGGCCGCCGCGGCGGTTGGCGTACTGACGTACGAACAGAGCAATCAGGAGGACGCACGATGCCCAAGGCAGTGGTGGTGCGCGCGACCGGTGGGCCGGAAGCGCTGGAGATCGCCGACGTGGAGGCGCCCTCGCCCGGCCCGGGCGAGCTGCTCGTGGACGTGGCCGCCGCCGGGGTGAACTTCATCGACTGCTACCACCGCGAGGGCCGCTACCCGCTGTCGCTGCCGTTCGCGCCGGGGCTGGAGGGCGCGGGCCGGGTGAGCGCGGTCGGCCCGGACGTCGCCGGGTTCGCGGTGGGAGACCGCGTGGCCTGGGCGCAGGCCCTCGGCAGCTACGCGGAGCAGGCCGTGGTGCCGGTCAAGGACGCGGTGCCGGTGCCCGAGGGCGTGGACGACGACACGGCGGGCGCGCTGCTGCTCCAGGGCTTGACCGCGCACTACCTCATCGCGTCCACGTACCCCGTGCAGAAGGGCGACACGGTGCTCGTGCACGCCGCCGCGGGTGGTGTGGGGCTGCTGCTGGTGCAGTTGGCCAAGGCGCGGGGCGCGCGCGTGATCGGCACGGTGTCCACCGAGGCCAAGGAGGCGTTGGCGCGCGAGGCCGGCGCCGACGAGGTGATCAGGTACGACCAGGTGGACTTCGCGCCCGAGGTGCGGGCGCTGACCGACGGCGTGGGCGTCGAGGCGGTGTACGACGGCGTCGGCAAGACCACGTTCGACGGGAGCCTGGCGAGCCTGAAGCCGCGGGGCATGCTGGCGCTGTTCGGCGCGTCCAGCGGCGCGGTGCCGCCGTTCGACCCCCAGCGGCTCAACCAGGCGGGCTCGGTGTTCCTGACCCGGCCGTCGCTGGGCGCGCACGTGGCCACCCGCGAGGAGTTGGAGTGGCGGGCCGGTGAGCTGTTCGCCGCCGTCGTGGACGGTTCGCTGACCGTGCGGATCGGCGGGCGCTACCCGCTGGCCGAGGCACGGCGGGCGCACGAGGACCTGGAAGCCCGCCGGACCACCGGCAAGCTGCTGCTCGTGCCCTGAGCCCGACACGCGGAAGGGCGGTCCCGGTGCGGGACCGCCCTTCGTCACGTCCGGGCGCGGCTCAGCCCGCGACCTTGACCGCGTCGACCACGAAGATCAGCGTCTCGCCGGGCTGGATGTCGTCCTTGCCCTCCGGGTAACCCTTGTCCGACGGCACGACGAGCAGCCGGCGACCGCCCTCCTTGAGCCCGATCAGGCCCTCGTTCCAGCCCTGGATCACGTTGGCCTGGCCGATGTTCGCCAGCTGGAACGGCTCGCCGTTGTCCCACGACGACTCACGGGTCCGCTGGTCGCGGAACGTCGCCAGCACGTAGTGCAGCTCGGCGGTGGAGCCGGGCTTGATCTCCGCGCCGGTGCCCTCCGTCAGGTCCTCGACCAGCAGGCCGTCCTGCGGCGTGCAGCCGGTCGGGACGGTGATCGTCGGCTTCTCCCCCGCCGCGCCGGTCACCTGGTACTGCGCCACCTCGCACGGCGGGCCGCTCGGCTCGGGCAGGTCGGCCTCGGTGGGCTGCGCCTCGGGCTGCGCGGCGGTCGCGGACGGGGTGTTGGTGAGGGTGGACGGCCGGTCGCTAGCGGTGCACGCGGTCAGCGCCAGACCGGCGGACAACAAGGAGACGAGAGCCAGGGCCGTACGGCCGACAGTACGCATGGTTGCCGAGCTTAGGGTTCACGCCCGCTGGGCGCGCCGGGGCCCCACCGGCAGGCCCAACGCCGATCACGGTGCGCTGTCGTCGATCTTCGAAACAATCCGCAAATGTGCCACTAATTACCGCTTCCGCAGTTGCGTACTCGCGCGTACAGTAACTCCGCGCACTTGATCGCATACCGAGAGCATTCGGCCGTTCGAGTGCCCACCAAGGAGGTGACACCGTGTCCGCGGAGCCGAAGGGCATCCGCAGCAACCTGTTACAGGAATTGTTCTGGACCAGAACAGGGCTGCTCCTGCTCAGCCTAGTCGTCACTTCCGGCAGCGCTCTGGCCATTTCCAGCGGAATGGATCAAGGAGCGCTGCGCACGTTCCTCACGTCGGTCGGCACCGGCACGTTGATCTCCGCCGTGGTCGGTTTCGGGCAGACGTTGATCACCAGTTCGGCCGCGCAACGGGCGCTGATCACGCCGGTCGTGGAGGAGAGCCGCCGGGCGCTGCGCGACCTCACCACCGAGTACCGGGCCCTGGACCGCGAGTTCTTCCCCACTCACGTGTTCGAGCCGACCGCACGGCCCGACCCGGCCTTCAACCAGGTCATGATGCAGGACCTCGAACGCACCCGGCTGTACGTGTTCCGCGGCTTCGCGGGTCGTTACGCGGCGGGCCGACTGCTGCTGTCGCAGACGGAGTGCGAGCTCAGAGCCGTCCTGGCCGATCCACGGGACGACGACGCGATCAGCGGGCGGGCCCGGTACCTGCTGCGCAACGAGGGCGTGGACGGCGACTACGACGCGATCGCGGCGCGGTTGCGCGAGCAGATCTCCATCGGCCTGGTGGGCCTGTTCCTGGCCCGCGGCCGGTGCTCGCGGATCGACCTGACGATCGTGTCCGACCCGCCGTTGGACCGATTGGAGCTCTTCGACGACAGCGTCTGGCTCACCCTCTACAGCAACACCAGCGCGGGCGTGATCCGGCTCTACCCGCGCACGGTGCGGTTCTCGGAGGGCTCGTTCATCTACGGGATGGAACGCGCCGAGTTCCTGCGCATCAGCAATTCCAAGGCAGGGCTCCACATCGTCATCACACCGGGCACCAGTCGGGCGGACTTCCTCGCCCTGTTCGAGAAGATCACCGGCAACCCGCTCACCGAGGACGGGTTCCGATCGCTCGAGGAGAAGTTCCACCGATTCCGCAAAGAATTCTCCGCCTCCGCTCAGCTGGGGAGCTGATAAGTCGTGCTCACCGAGTTCACCGGGTTCTCCGCCCTCGCGGAGCTCGCCACGCTCATCGCCGTGGCCGACCCCCCTGTCGTCGACCACTGGGGACACGTCGAGAGGCGTTTCCAGGAGTGGGCGGGCCGACCCGGCCTGCGGGAGAGGCTGCGCGGGCACCTGCGCGCCCTCTCACCGCAGGACGAGATGCGCGTGGCGGCCAGATCCCGCGAGACGACGACCCACTTCGCGTGGTGCCTGCGGGACGAGCCGGCCGAGCCGTTCACGTTCTGGCTGCACGAGTACAAGCCGCAGCAGGACTGGCGACCGGGCTACGCCGACTCGATCCACAACCACCGCTACCACTTCTGCACCACCATCGTGTCGGGCTCCTACCTGCACGAGCGCTTCACCGCGGACGTGGCCGACGACGGCCGGCAGATCGTGTCCACCACCCTGCTGCGCAGCGCCGAGGCCCACGAGGGCTCCTCGGGCACGATGCTCGCGCACGAGTTCCACCGCATCCCGAAGGCCGCCGACGACACCATGACGTTCCTGGTCAAGTCGCGCGCGGTCAGCCCGTGGAGCCTCAGCTACGACCCCGACACCCGGACCAGCCACCGGCACGTGCCGGTCGAGGCGAGGTTGGAGGACCTGACGAACAACCTCTAACCCGCGCCAAGGATCTTCGCGCGCCCCTACCATCGGCCCACCCGGCACGGGAGGGTCCAATGAGTACGGTCACGAAGGCAGTCACGGCGCGGGCGATCTCCGAGGTGGAGGGCGAGGTGTGGCGACTGTGCCGCGACCTCGCCGCGAAACTGCAGTTCCACGGCTGGCACCACGTCAGCTTCGTGCGGGACAAGGCCGTCCACTTCGCCCGGCGCAACGGTTCGGACGTGTCGCTGGTCGAGGTGGCCGCCCTGGTCCACGACGTGAACTACATGGTCCGGCGCAACTCGCTGCCGGTGGACGGCCGGAAGCTGCGGCTGGACATCCTGGCGCGCGCGGGCGTGCCGGACGAGGTCGCGGCGCGGGTCGACGCGGTGGTCGAGGAGGCCGAGATGCGCACCCGCCACCGCGACATCTCGCTCGAGGCGCAGGCGCTGTCCGACGCGGACACGCTGTTCAAAGCGCTGCCGGTGACTCCGGTGGTGCTCGCGCCCAAGTACCTCGAAGAGAACGGGATCACACTCAAGGAGCTGGCGCACAAGATCGTCGGCGAGCAGCAGGGCAAGCACGACGAGGGGTACTACTTCTACGACCCGGAGGCGGCGGCCACCTACTCGCGGTGGGCCACGGCCAACCTGGAGCTGTGGTCGTGCATCGTGGAGTCACTGGACGACCCCACCGTGAACGAACTGCTGTCGGCGGTGTCCTAGGGCTGCCCTAGGCCGCCTTGTCCCAGACCACCAGGTCGAACTCGAACACGGCCCCGTCGATCATGACCACCACCAGTCGGGCCCACCGCCCCTCCGACGTCTCCACGCACAAGGCGGAGCCGTGCGCGACGTCGTCCAGTCCGACGGTGGTGACCGATTTCGCGGCGGTCGTGCAGCTCCGGTACGACGGCGGCTCTTCGAGGACGACGAGGTGCCCCGCCTGGAGTCCTTTGTCGAAGGTGAGGTCGGTCTGCGGCGTCCGGTAGTCGGACAGGCCGCCGTTCTCGGTGGTGAGGTCGAAGTCGATCGAGGTGCCCGCGGTCAGCCTGATCGACTCCGTGCGGAACGCGGCCGGGGTCGCCCCGTCCTGGGCCGCCCCGTCCCGCGGTGCGGCGGGACGGAGTTCCAGCCAGCCGAGCACACCGGCCATGACGACGCCCGCCACCGTGACCACGACGGCCGGCACGAGCCCCTTGGCCGTGCGCCGCGGGCGGCGGCTCCACCGGTAGAGCAGCCCGACACCCAGCAGCGCGACGACACCGGCCGCGATCAGCCCCAGCGGAGCGAGGTTCCGGAGGCCACCGACCAGCGACAGGAGCAGGGCGGCCACGCTCGCGACGCCGCCGAACACCTGCCAGCGGTCCACGGTCGCCTTGTCGAAGGACCCCCGGTCGGGCGGTGTCCCATCCCCCTGCACGGACATGGGGATCAGGCTAGCTATCCGCAAATATGCGGAAAGTGCATCAAGCTCAGAACGGCCAGCCCAGGACCGGCAGCCCGATCACCGCGTCCACGGCCAGGCCGCAGAACACGAGCATCAGGTACAGGTTCGACAGGTGGAAGAACTTCATGGTGTTCGTCGACCCGCCGCGCCGCACGACGCCGTGCAGCCGGTGGGCGAACACGGCGAACCAGATGCCCGAGGCGGCCGCGATAGCGACGTAGATCCACGACGTCACCGGGGCCAGCAGCAACGTGCACGCGACCGTGATCCAGGAGTAGATGACGATCTGCCGCGTGACCTGCTGCGCCGTCGCCACCACCGGCAGCATCGGCACGCCGGCACGCGCGTAGTCCTCCTTGAACTTCATCGCGAGCGCCCACGTGTGCGGCGGCGTCCAGAAGAAGATCACGCCGAACATCACCACCGCGGGCCACGCCACCGTGCCGGTCACCGCGGACCAGCCGATGATCACCGGCATGCAGCCGGCCATGCCGCCCCAGATGACGTTCTGCGAGGTCCGGCGCTTGAGCACGAGGGTGTAGACGAAGATGTAGAACAGGATCGTGGCCACCGCGAACACGGCCGACATGAGGTTGGTGGTCAGCCACAGGAACCCGAACGACACGACGCCGAGCACGATGCCGAAGATCAGCGCGTTGCGCGGCGGGATGCTGTCCTTCGCCAACGGCCGGGTGCTGGTGCGCTTCATCACCGAGTCGATGTCGGCGTCGATGTAGCAGTTCAGCGCGTTCGCCGAGCCCGCGGCCAGGGTGCCGCCCGCCAGGGTGCACGCGATCAGCCACAGCGGCGGCAGACCGCGGGCGGCCAGGAGCATCGCCGGGATGGTGGTGATCAGCAGCAGCTCGATCACCCGTGGCTTGGTCAGCGCGACGTACGCGCCGACGACCTGCCGGGGCGACCGCGCCGGAGCCTCGGTGACGGCACTCATGGCGTCGCGCTCCTCGTCAGGTCAGGGGGTGGACCGATGGTAACCGCGTGTTGCCCGAGCAGCCCCTTCGGGTACTCCCTGAACGCACCAGCCCTGCCTGTGCGTACACCCACAGAGCGTGAGTGCCACGGGCGTCCGCTCGTCGGACTAGGCTGGCCGGCGGACCTTGGTAGCCGCGGATCGGGCCTGACGGGATCGATTAAGTTCACGCCGGCCGTCACAACCGCCGCCTAGTGAGTTTGGAGCTGGAAGTCAGTGTCCGTCACCGATGACATCGCCCGGTTGACCGAAGCCCACCTGCCCGAAGATTGGACCGACCTCGACAAGCGCGCGGTGGACACCGCCCGCATCCTGGCCGCGGACGCCGTGCAGAAGGTCGGCAACGGCCACCCCGGCACCGCCATGAGCCTCGCGCCGCTCGCGTACACGCTGTTCCAGCGGGTCATGCGGCACGACCCGGCCGACGCCGACTGGATCGGCCGCGACCGGTTCGTGCTCAGCGCGGGCCACTCCAGCCTGACGCTGTACGTCCAGCTGTTCCTCAACGGCTACGGCCTGGAGCTGGACGACCTCAAGGCGCTGCGCACGTGGGGTTCCAAGACCCCCGGCCACCCCGAGCACCGGCACACCAACGGCGTGGAGATCACCACGGGCCCGCTGGGCCAGGGCCTGGCCTCCGCCGTCGGCATGGCGATGGGCGCGCGCCGCGAGCGCGGCCTGTTCGACCCGGACGCGCCGGTCGGGCAGAGCCCGTTCGACCACCACATCTTCGTGATCGCCTCCGACGGCGACATCGAGGAGGGCGTGACGTCCGAGGCGTCGTCGCTGGCGGGCACCCAGAAGCTGGGCAACCTGACCGTGATCTACGACGACAACAAGATCTCCATCGAGGACGACACGACGATCGCGCTGTCCGAGGACACCGCGAAGCGCTACGAGGCCTACGGCTGGCACGTGCAGGTCGTCGAGGGCGGCGAGAACGTCGCGGGCATCCTCGAGGCCCTGGAGAACGCCAAGGCGGAGACCGAGCGGCCGTCGTTCATCCTGCTGCGCACGATCATCGGCTTCCCCGCGCCGAACAAGCAGAACACCGGCGCGGCGCACGGCGCGGCGCTGGGCGCGGACGAGGTCGCCGAGGTCAAGCGCATCCTGGGCTTCGACCCGGAGCAGACGTTCGAGGTCTCCGACGAGGTGCTGGAGCACGCGCGTTCGGTGATCAAGCGCGGCGAGGCGGCCAAGTCCGAGTGGCAGAAGTCGTTCGACGCGTGGGCCCAGGCGAACCCGGAGCGCAAGGCGCTGCTGGACCGCCTGCTCGTGCGCGGCCTGCCCGAGGGCTGGACCGACGCGCTGCCGTCGTGGGAGCCGGACCCGAAGGGCGTGGCCACCCGCAAGGCGTCCGGCGAGGTGCTCAACGCGCTGCGCGACGTGCTGCCGGAGCTGTGGGGCGGCTCGGCCGACCTCGCGGAGAGCAACAACACCACGATGAAGGGCGCGGACTCGTTCGGCCCCGAGTCGATCTCCACGAAGATGTGGAACGCCAACCCGTACGGCCGCACGCTGCACTTCGGCGTCCGCGAGCACGCCATGGGCTCGATCCTCAACGGCATCGCGCTGCACGGCCCCACCCGCCCGTACGGCGGCACGTTCCTCGTGTTCAGCGACTACATGCGCCCGGCGGTCCGGCTGGCGGCGCTGATGAAGTCCGCGGTCACCTACGTGTGGACGCACGACTCCATCGGCCTCGGCGAGGACGGCCCGACGCACCAGCCGATCGAGCACCTGGCCGCGCTGCGCGCCATCCCGGGCCTGACCGTGCTGCGCCCCGGTGACGCGAACGAGACCGCTGCCGCGTGGCGTGCCGTGGTCGAGAACCCGACCGGTCCCGCTGGCATCGCGCTGACCAGGCAGAACCTGCCGGTGCTCGTCGGCACCAAGGAGAAGGCCGCCGAGGGCGTCGCGCGCGGCGGCTACGTGCTGGAGGGCGAGGGCGAGCCGGAGCTGATCCTCATCGCGACCGGCTCGGAGCTGCAGATCGCGGTCGAGGCCCGCAAGGTCTTCGAGGCCGAGGGCGTCGCCGCCCGGGTGGTGTCCATGCCGAGCGTCGAGTGGTTCGACGCGCAGGACAAGAGCTACCAGGAGCAGGTGCTGCCGTCGTCGGTGAAGGCGCGCGTGGTGGTCGAGGCGGGCATCGCCCAGCCGTGGCACCGGTTCGCGGGCGACACCGGCGAGATCGTGTCCATCGAGCACTTCGGCGCCTCGGCGGACTACCAGACGCTGTTCCGCGAGTTCGGGTTCACGACGGAGAACGTCGTCGCGGCGGCCCGCCGCTCGCTGGCCCGGACCAAGTAAGAGACTTCAGGGGAGTTGACGAGATGAGCACCAATCCGCTGGCCGCGCTCAGCGACGCGGGCGTGTCGATCTGGCTGGACGACCTGTCCCGCGAGCGGCTGAACACCGGCAACCTGGCCGGCCTGATCGCCGACCAGCACGTGGTGGGCGTGACCACGAACCCGACGATCTTCGCCGCGGCCCTCGCCAAGGGCTCGGCCTACGACGAGCAGGTGCGCGAGCTGGCCGCGCGCGGCGCCGACACCGACGCCGCCGTCCGCGAGATCACCACCACGGACGTGCGCAACGCGTGCGACCTGTTCCGCGACATCTACACCGCCACCGACGGCGTGGACGGCCGGGTGTCGATCGAGGTCGACCCGCGGCTGGCCAACGACACCGAGGCCACCGTCGCCGAGGCGCTCGACCTGGCCAAGGCCGTCGACCGGCCGAACCTGCTGGTGAAGATCCCGGCCACGGTCGAGGGCCTGCCCGCGATCACCCGGGTGCTCGCCGAGGGCATCAGCGTGAACGTGACGCTGATCTTCTCCGTCGAGCGCTACCGGCACGTGATGGAGGCGTTCGTCGCGGGCCTGGAGCAGGCCAAGGCCAACGGGCACGACCTGCGCGGCATCCACTCCGTGGCGTCGTTCTTCGTGTCCCGGGTGGACAGCGAGATCGACAAGCGGCTCGACGCGCTGGACACCCCGGCGGCGACCGCGCTGCGCGGCAAGGCGGCCATCGCGAACGCGGTGCTGGCCTACGCGGCGTACCAGGAGACGTTCGCCGGCGAGCGCTGGGAGGCGCTGGCCGCCGAGGGCGCCCGCGCGCAGCGTCCACTGTGGGCGTCCACCGGCGTGAAGGACCCGCAGTACTCCGACACCCGGTACGTGGACCAGCTCGTGGTGGCCGACACGGTCAACACGATGCCGGAGAAGACCCTGCACGCGGTCGCCGATCACGGCAAGATCGAGGGCGACGCGGTCACCGGCCGCGCGGCCGAGGCGCAGGAGGTCTTCGACGGGCTGGTCGAGGTCGGCATCGACCTGGACGACGTGTTCGTCGTGCTGGAGACCGAGGGCGTCGACAAGTTCGAGAAGTCGTGGGCCGAACTGCTCGACACGGTGACCGGACAGCTGGACCAGGCCAAGGCCTGAGAGCCGAGAACGGACAGAGCCGAGAATGGGACAGGACTGACATGACCGAGGTGATCTCCGTGGAGATCGTCCGCACGCCGAACCAGAACCAGGTCGACACCGTCGTGGGCGACCTGGTCCGGGATTCGGCTCCGAGCAGGCTCACCGCGGGGGACGCCACCCTGTGGGGCGCCGACGCGGAGCCCGAGGCGTCGATCCGCCTGGCGTGGACGACGCTGCACGAGACGTCCCGCCCGCTGGTCGCGGAGATCACCGCGCTGCGCGACGAGCTGCTCGCCGACGGCGTGGACCGCGTGGTCCTCGCCGGCATGGGTGGCTCGTCGCTCGCGCCCGAGGTGATCACGGGCACGGCAGGCGTGCCGCTGGTGGTGCTCGACACCACCGACCCCGGCCAGGTGGCCGAGGCGCTGGCGGGCGACCTGGAGCGCACGGTCGTGGTGGTGTCGTCCAAGTCGGGCGGGACCGTCGAGACCGACAGCCACCGGCGGATCTTCGAGGCCGCGTTCACCGCGGCGGGCATCGACGCGGCGTCGCGCATCGTCGTGGTGACCGACCCGGGCTCGCCGCTGGAGGCGGCGTCGCGGGAAGCGGGCTACCGCAAGGTGTTCCTGGCCGACCCGCACGTCGGCGGCCGGTACTCGGCGCTGACCGCGTTCGGCCTGGTGCCGTCCGGGCTGGCGGGCGCGGACGTCGGCAAGCTGCTCGACGAGGCCGCGTCGGCCGCGCCGCTGGTGTCGGCCGACTCGCCGGACAACCCGGCGGTGGTGCTGGCGGCGACGTTCGCGGTGGCGCACGCGCACGGCGCGGAGAAGGTGGTGCTCGCCGACACCGGCTCGGGCATCGCCGGGTTCGGCGACTGGGCGGAGCAGCTGATCGCCGAGTCGACCGGCAAGAACGGCACCGGCCTGCTGCCCGTGGTGGTCGAGGGTCCGGGCGCGCCCGGTTTCGTGGACGCCCGCTCCGACGCCACGACCGTCGCGATCGGACCGGCCACCGGCTCGTCCACGCTCTCGGTCGAGGGCTCTCTCGGCGCGCAGTTCCTGGTGTGGGAGTACGCGACCGCGCTGGTGGGCCGGGTGCTGGAGATCAACCCGTTCGACCAGCCCGACGTGGAGGCCGCGAAGAAGGCGGCCCGGTCCCTGTTGGACTCCCCCGCCGCGTCGTCGGCCGAACCGGCCTTCGTGGACGGTCCGATCGAGGCCTACCCCAGCGAGGGCTGGCTGCCGGCGGACGTGAAGACGGTCGCCGAGGCCCTGAAGGCACTGGTCGCCGCCGCGCCCGAGCACGGTTACCTGTCCGTGCAGGCCTACCTCGACCGGGTCGACGACGCGTCGTTCGCCCTCGTTCGCCCGGAGTTGGCGCAGCGTTCACACCTGCAGACCACCTTCGGGTGGGGACCTCGGTTCCTGCACTCGACCGGCCAGTACCACAAGGGCGGTCACCAGAACGGCGTGTTCCTGCAGCTGACCGGCGAGTCCGGGACGCGACTGGACGTGCCGGACCGGCCGTACGACCTCAGCACGTTGCAGCTGGCCCAGGCGCTGGGCGACGGCCAGGTGCTCGCCGAGCGCGGTCGCCCGGTGCTGCGGCTGCACCTGACCGACCGCGTCGCCGGGCTCGCGCAGCTCGTCGAGGCCATCCAGGAGGACGGTTCGTGACGGCCCCCACCAAGCGCAATCCCCTGCGCGACCCGCGGGACAAGCGGCTCCCGCGCATCGCCGGGCCGTCCGGCCTGGTGATCTTCGGCGTGACGGGCGACCTGTCGCGCAAGAAGCTCATGCCCGCCATCTACGACCTGGCCAACCGCGGCCTGCTGCCGCCGGGCTTCGCGCTCGTCGGCTTCGCCCGCCGCGACTGGGCCGACCAGGACTTCATGCAGGTCGTGCACGACGCCGTCAAGGAGCACGCGCGCACGCCGTTCCGGCAGGAGGTCTGGAACCAGCTCGCCGAGGGCATCCGGTTCGTGCAGGGCACCTTCGACGACGACGCCGCGTTCGACTCGCTCGCCGCGACGCTCGCCGACCTGGACCGCGAGCGCGGCACCGGCGGCAACCACGCGTTCTACCTGTCGGTGCCGCCCAGCGCGTTCACCACGGTGGTCAACCAGCTCAAGCGCGCCGGGCTCGCCACGCCGCCGACCGACAGCCCCGACCAGTGGCGCCGGGTGGTCATCGAGAAGCCGTTCGGCCACGACCTGGCCAGCGCCAGGCAGCTCAACAAGACCGTCAACGACGTCTTCCCCGAGGAGTCGGTGTTCCGCATCGACCACTACCTCGGCAAGGAGACGGTGCAGAACATCCTGGCGCTGCGCTTCGCCAACCAGCTCTACGAGCCCATCTGGAACGCCAACTACGTCGACCACGTGCAGATCACCATGGCCGAGGACATCGGCCTCGGCGGGCGCGCGGGCTACTACGACGGCATCGGCGCGGCCCGTGACGTGATCCAGAACCACCTGCTCCAGCTGCTCGCGCTGACCGCGATGGAGGAGCCGGTCTCGTTCCGGCCGAGCGACCTGCGCGCGGAGAAGGTCAAGGTGCTCTCGGCGACCCGGTCGATCGGGCCGTACGACGAGACCACCGCCCGCGGCCAGTACACCGGCGGCTGGCAGGGCGGGCAGAAGGTGCTCGGGCTGCTGGAGGAGGGCGGGTTCGCGAAGGACTCGGTCACCGAGACCTACGCGGCCATCACCTGCGAGGTGAACACCCGCCGCTGGGCGGGCGTGCCGTTCTACCTGCGCACCGGCAAGCGCCTCGGCCGCCGCGTCACCGAGGTGGCCGTGGTGTTCAAGCGCGCGCCGCACCTGCCGTTCGACGACACCGCCACCGAGGAGCTGGGGCAGAACGCCCTGGTGGTGCGCGTGCAGCCGGACGAGGGCGTGACCATCCGGTTCGGGTCCAAGGTGCCGGGCAACTCGATGGAGGTCCGCGACGTCACGATGGACTTCGGCTACGGCCACGCGTTCACCGAGTCCTCGCCCGAGGCCTACGAGCGGCTGCTGCTGGACGTGCTGCTCGGCGAGCCGTCGCTGTTCCCGAAGAACGACGAGGTCGAGCTGTCCTGGGAGATCCTGGACCCCGTCCTGAGGCACTGGAGCGCCACCGGCGCGCCGGAGAAGTACAAGGCAGGCACCTGGGGGCCGGCGTCGGCGGACGAGATGCTGGCCCGCACCGGCAGGCACTGGAGGCGTCCGTGATCATCGACCTGCCCTCGACCACCACGTCGCAGGTCAACAGCAAGCTCGTGCGGCTGCGCGAGGAAGGCGGCGCGGTCACCCTCGGGCGCGTCCTGACGCTGGTCATCGTGACCGACGACGGCACCAAGACCGAGGACGCCATCGACGCGGCCAACGACGCCAGCCGCGAGCACCCCTGCCGGGTGATCGTGGTGGCGCGCGGCGCGCGCAAGGCCGCGCCCCGGCTCGACGCGCAGATCCGCGTCGGCGGCGACGCGGGCGCGTCCGAGGTCATCGTGCTGCGCCTGTACGGCGAGCTGGCCAACGAGGGCGCTTCGTGCGTCGTGCCACTGCTGCTGCCGGACACCCCGGTGGTGGCGTGGTGGCCCAACGAGGCGCCCGCCGTGCCCGCCGAGGACCCCATCGGGCAGCTCGCGCAGCGCCGGATCACCGACGCGGCGGCGGAGAAGAACCCGATCCGGGCGTTGGAGCAGCGCAAGTCGGGCTACCGGCCCGGCGACACGGACCTGGCGTGGACGCGGCTGACGCTGTGGCGGGCGATGCTCGCCTCGGCGTTCGACCTGCCGCCGTACGAGAAGGTCACCGAGGCCGAGGTGAGCGGCGAGAGCGACTCGCCGTCGACCGACCTGCTGGCCGCGTGGCTCGCCGGGTGCCTGAAGGTGCCGGTGCGGCGCGCGAAGGCCAGCCGGGGCGAGGGCATCGTCGACGTGCGGCTGGAGCGCCGGTCCGGGCTGGTCGAGCTGTCGCGCCCGGACGGCAAGGTCGGCACGCTGACCCAGCCCGGCCAGCCGGAGCGGCGGGTCGCGTTGCAGCGCCGCCAGGTGCGGGACTGCCTGGCCGAGGAGCTGCGCCGGCTCGACCCGGACGAGGTGTACGAGGCGGCGTTGCGGTCGCTGGGCAAGGTCGTGCGCGGCCGGACCGCGCCCAAGGCCGCCGCCGTGACGCGCAAGCCCGCGCGGGCCGCGTCCGGGGCCGCCAAGGCGAAGTCGGACGGCGGTCCGGGCGCGGACAGCAAGCCGGCGAACGCTTCGGCGGAGGTCACGGCTTCGGCGGACTCGAAGGTGGACGGCAAGGTGGACGGCAGGCCCGCGAAGGCGTCGGCGAAGACCGCCGCCGCCAAGACCGCCGCGCCGAAGTCCTCCGGCGCCAAGGCCGCGCCCAAGGCTGCCGGGAAGGCCGCGCCCAAGGCGGCGAAGGCGAAGGCGGGCTCGTGAGCCGGCCGGAGGTGGTGGTGCACCGCGACGGCGAGCTGCTGGCCGCCGCCGTCGCCGCCCGCCTGGTCACCAGCCTGGTGGACGCGCAGACCGCGCGCGGGTCGGTGTCGTTGGTGCTGACCGGCGGCCGGACGGGCATCGCGGTGCTGGAGCAGCTGCGCGCCACGCCCGCCCGCGACGCGGTGGACTGGACCCGGGTCGACCTGTACTGGGGCGACGAGCGGTTCCTGCCCGCCGGGCACCCCGACCGCAACGAGACGCAGGCGCGGGAGGCGTTGCTGGACCACGTGCCGGTGCCGGCTTCGCGCGTGCACGTGATGGAGCCGTCCGACGGGCGGTTCGGCGACGACCCGGAGGCCGCCGCCGAGGCGTACGCCGCCGTGCTCGCCGCCGCCGCGGGCCCGGACGGTGCCGTGCCGTCGTTCGACGTGTGCCTGCTCGGCGTCGGCGAGGAGGGGCACGTGGCCTCGATCTTCCCGGAGTCGCCCGCCGTGGCGGAGCGGGAGCGCGCTGTCGTCGCGGTGCGCGACTGCCCCAAGCCGCCGCCGACCCGCGTGAGCCTCACCCTGCCCGCCATCCGCGCGGCGCGCGAGGTGTGGCTGATGACGACGGGTGCGGCGAAGGGCGAGGCCGTGGCGCTGGGCCTGACCGACGCGGACGAGGTCCAGCTGCCGGCCGCGGGCGCCCGTGGCCGGGAGCGCACGCTGTGGCTGCTCGACACGGCCGCCGCCGCGAAGGCGCCGGTCACCCCGCCGTCGACCTGAACCCGCCGTTCCGCTGCCGCCGTCGTCCGTTCCGGGCACGGCGGCAGCGGCGTTCCCGGGGGTGATTTGGCGCACTCGCAGGCCGCTTTCACGCACGTTGTCCGCTCACCGGACGTTCGCGCTCGCAATTTTGTGCGGCGCACGGCGTCCCGTTCGGGTAATCACAGCATCTCGAAGGGTGAGCGGGTCGTTCGAGCGGGTCGGGGGCGGAAAGGCGGGTCATGCCAAGCGTGATGACAGCGCAGTACGGTGAGGACCGGCGGACAGCTGACACAGGAGGTCGAACCCTGGCCGGCAACGCTGTCGAAAGGCTGCCGAGCGGTCGGGTCAACGGCGTCGCGACCGAGCGGGTGCGGCGTGCTGCCTTCCTCGGGGCGCTGGGGCGGTTCCTCGGTCGCGTGCTCGGCCGGCACCGGCAGGTGGCGTTCGACGCGGCGGCCGTCGGCATCGCGGCGCTGGACGTGTGGCTGCGGGTCGTGCCCGAGGCCGAGCCGTACAACTACGTGCTGTCGGTCGTGTCGGTGGCGGCGGTGGCGCTGCGCCGGCGGTTCCCGTTCCTGGTGGTGCTGATCACCGTGCCCGGGTTCCTGGCGGGGTGGGCGCAGTTGGCGGCGATGATCGCGCTGGGGACGTTGGCGCGGGAGCAGTTGCTGTCGACGCAGACCTACATCGGCGCGGCGTTGGTGTGGCTGAGCCGGTTCTTCGTGTGGCCGCCGGCGGAGTTCGCGGCGTTGGACTGGAAGACGCACGTCCACAACGCCATCTACGGGTGCATCGTCGCGGGGATGCCGATCGCGATCGGGTTGCTGGCGCACGCGCGGGAGGAGTTGTCGGCGCGGATCGGCGAGCTGGCCGCGAGCCGGGAGCGGGAGCGGATGCTGCACGCGCACGCGGTGCGGGCGGACGAGCGGGCCAGGTTGGCGCGGGAGATGCACGACGTCGTGTCGCACCAGGTGAGCTTGATCGCGATGCAGGCGGGTGCCCTGCGGGTGGCGGCGGCCGATCCGAACGCGAAGCAGGTCGCCGGGACGATCCGGATGTTGAGCACGAGGACGTTGGACGAGCTGCGGCAGCTGGTGAGCGTGCTGCGGACGACGAGCGGCGACGACTCGCCGCAACCCCGGGTCGAGGACCTGGCGCAGCTCGTGGCCACGGCGGGGATCCCGGCGACGCTGACCGTGCAGGGGCCGGTGGCCGACCTGCCGGCTCCGGTGTCGGGCGCGGCGTACCGGACGGTGCAGGAGGCGTTGACCAACGTGCGGAAGCACGCGTGCGGTGCGGCGACGGCCGTGGTGGTGGTCGCCGATGCCGATCAGCTGCGCGTGGAGGTGCGCAACGAGGCGCCGGAGGGTGCGATCGGGTCGGTGGACGGGGCGGCGTTGCCCAGCGGTGGTCATGGGCTGGTGGGGCTGCGGGAGCGTGCGGCGTTGTTGGACGGTGAGCTGGAAGCGGGCCCGACGGACAGCGGCGGCTTCGCGGTGAGGGTGACGTTTCCCCTGTTCAGGACCCTGAAGCCCTGATTCACTCGGTCACACTAATGGGTGATCATTGCGGAATCATCAACCGAAACGCTGTTATCGTCG
Source organism: Saccharothrix luteola (assembly GCF_020859565.1). Lineage (GTDB taxonomy): Bacteria > Actinomycetota > Actinomycetes > Mycobacteriales > Pseudonocardiaceae > Actinosynnema > Actinosynnema luteola. The sequence goes on from NZ_JAJHUO010000017.1 coordinate 50,867, forward strand.
ATCTCGAACGTCGGTTGAAACAACGAGGACCGCCGACCGACCCCGGCCTGTCCGGACCTCACGGGGTGCAGGTGAGGAGCGGGCAGGGAGGACCCACGGGAAGCGAGAGCACAGGGGGGAGCACTGGAAGGAGCGTGCAGAACGGAACGCGCCCACCGTCAGCGGAGAGCTGACCGCCGGGTGGCCACGGCCGTGCAGACCGCCGCCGCCACGCCCAGCCCGCCGCACACCAGCGCCGGCCACAAGTCGGGCGTGTGACGCAGCAGCACGGACGGCAGGAGCCACACGGCCACGCCGAGCGCGAAGCCCAACGGAGCCGCCGCGACCACCGCCGCCGTCCCCGCCCGACGCCGCCGCAGGGACCGCAGGATCGACTCCAGGTACGCGAGCGCGAACAGCAGCAGCACCGCGCTCCCCGCGCCCATGATGCTGATCATCGGGTGCGTGACCGGTCGGAGGGAGTAGTCGGTGGACCGGCCGTCGGCCGTCACCGTCGCCACCGCCGCGCCGCCCACGATCCACCGGCTCGCGCCCGGCAGCTCGAACGCCAGCGGCGGGGCGGTGGAGGTGAGCCGGGAAGCGGCGGGAGAGGCGGGAGAGGCGGGGACGTCGGCCAGGGTGATGCCGGCCGCCGTCACGGCGAGGCGTGCGGTCGCCGGGTCGCCCTGGCCCACGGAGACCGGCTTGCTCAGGTCGACGTCGAGGGTCGGCAGGTCGCGGCCCGGCACGGTGAACGGGATGGTGATCATCACGACCGCGGCGAGGGCCGCGGCCAGCGCGAACCACCGGGCCGGTTTCGGGGCGGCGGCGGCCAGCAGCTGCGCCGCCGGCACGAGGGTCTCCGCGCCCAGCCGCACGGGCGTCGGCGGAGCGTCCACGAGCGTCGCCCGAACGGGGATGTCGAGGGTTTCCCGCGGCACGGAGGGGCCGGACGCGGGGCGAGTACCGGCGGCGGCGACGTGCGGGCTCAGGTGGACCGGGGCGCCGAGGCGCAGCAGCCAGTCCCGGCCGAAGACCTCCGCCGCCGCGGCCGCCAGGTCCACCGCGAACGTCTCCGCGTTGCGGTACCGGGCCTGGGGGTCGCGTTCGATCCCCCGCATGATCACCCGGGCGAGTGGATCAGGTACCTCGATCAGGGGGCGGGGCTGCTGGTAGACGTGACGCTGGATCATCGCCAATGCCCCACCGCCGCTGTCGAACGGCAGCCGACCGCTCAGCAGCTCGTACAGCACCGTCGCCGCGCCGTAGACGTCGGCCGCCGGGGTGAGCGGGTTGCCCAGCGCCTGCTCGGGTGACAGGTACGCGGGCGTGCCGAGCACCTGCCCACCGTGCGTCACGAGCGTCGCGCCCTCACTCACCACCTGGGAGATCCCGAAATCGGCGACCTTGAGCACCCCACCGGCGGTGAACAGCAGGTTCTTCGGCTTCACGTCCAGGTGCAGCACCCCGGCCCCGTGCGCCGCGTGCAGACCGGACAGCATCGCCAGACCGATGGCACACGACGAGGCGGGCGTGACACCCGAACCGGTGAACTTCGACCACACCGTGCCACCGTCGAGCTTCTCCATCACCAGCAGGTGCTCGCCGCGGTCCTGGACGTAGTCGTACACGGGCACGATGTGCGGGTGGTCGAGCCGCGCCAGCAGCCGCGCCTCGTGCGCGAACCGCGCGCTCATCCGCTCATCCGACGCGAGCACGCCGGGCAGCCGCTTCACCGCCACCGCCCGCCCCAACGGCCGGTGCACGGCCGCGTACACGACCCCCATCCCGCCGCGCCCGACCTCCGCGCCGAGCTCGTACTGCGGCAGCGCCGCGACGACGTTCGCCGACACCGTCACGCCACACCGCCCGGCAACGGCCGCGTGATGCGCTGCGTGCTCTCCGGGTCGGTCGGGGGCGGGCGGAGGTCGTCCGCGTCCGGGTGCGGTGTCAGGTAGCCCAAGGCGAACGCGACCGCCGCCGCGCCCAGCACGAACGGGATCTCCGCCGCCGGCGACGGCGCCATGACCCGCAGCACGGACAGCGAGATCACCGCCACCAGCCCGGTGCCGACGCCGGCGGGCAGGAACCGCATCGCCCGCTGCCACCGGTTCGCGGGCAGCCGCCGACGGGCCAGCGCGACCAACGCGCCCACCCACGCCAGCGAGGTCAACCCGAACACCGCCAACCCGAACACCCCGTACACCGACCACATCGACCCGCGCACGTCACCGGTCATGCCGATCGACGCGAGCACGTCGCGGTTGGTGTCGAGCACTTCCAGCTCGGTCGGCAGCAGGCCGGTCGCCTGGGCGCCGAGCTGCCCGAGGTCGAGCACGAACCCGCGCGTGACGCTCTCCCTGGCGGGCACGTCGAACGGCACGGTCGTGTCGTAGGAGAAGAACGTCAACGCCAACGCCGTGCCGGACAGCCGGATCGTCTTGACGTGCCGCACCGTGTCCGTCGCGTTGTGGACGGTCACGGAGATGAGGGAGGCGCGGGACGGGTCGAGCAGCAGCTCGTCCTCGCCGACCGGGGAGCCGTCCACCGTGGCGTCGATGGTGACCGCGTCCCCGGCGGCGTGGGCCGGGGCGACGCCGAGGAAGATCCCGCACAGGAGCAGTAAACCGACGCTGCTCATAATGCGTCTCACAAGGGCACCTCATCGGGGGGTAGCGGACTGGTCCGGGAGTCGGCATGCGATCGGCAGGAACACTAGCTCTACTCGGTGCCTTGGCATATGGCGTTACGGCGCTCGTAGCGGCACCGGTATCGGCGCAGCCGCAGGGCGTCGCGACCGCGAGCCCGGACTCCGGTCCGGCGGGCAGCACGTTCACGGTCAGCTGGACCGGCGTGTACCTCGATCCGGACTGCTCGAACTCCACCGTGCAGATCCTGTGGGACGGCGGGAGGGTGATCGGCAGCGGCAAGCACGCGGGGCGCGGCACGGGTTCGGGCACGGCGACCGTGCCGTCGGACGCGGGCGTCGGGGTGCACCGGGTCACCGCACGCCCGCAGTGCGCGGCGACGTCGAACCCGACGGACAACTTCACCGTGACCGCGCGACCGACCACGACCACCACCCCACCGCCGGTCACGACGACGACCGCTCCCCCGGTGACCACGACGACCGCCACGCGTCCGACGACCACGACCACCCGGCCGACGACGACCACTACCACGACGACTACCACGACGACGACGGACAGCTCCGCGCCGACCACGACCGGCACCACGACACCGTTCGACGGTGACGGCGCGCTGACGTTGGACAAGGACAACATCCAGCCGGGTGACCCGTTGACCGCTACCGGCACGGGGTGTGACCCGGGTTCGCCGGTGCGGCTCAGTTCGCTGGGCGAGGCCGTCGGCGCGGCGAAGGCGGACGGCTCGGGCACGTTCAGCACCAGGGTCGAGTTCACCACGATCCAGCCTGGTCGCCACGTGATCCGCGCCGACTGCGGTGTGGTGCTGGTCGGGAGCGTGGACGTGGCGCTGACCAGCTCGACCGGCGGCACGACGTCCACCCTGGTGATCCTGGTGTTCTTCCTGCTGGTGGGCGCGATCATGGTCCGACGCCAGTTCGCCGGCCTGTTCACCAAGCGGACCTGAAGCGACCGGGCTGACGCGACCGGGCCCGAAGCGAGCGAGCCCGAAGACGACGACGGCCCCGGCGGGAAGTCCCACCGGGGCCGTCGTGCCGTTCTCGCCTGAGCCTGGCTAGGGCTCTTCGCGCTGCTTGCGCAGCTTGGTGAGCGCCTCTTCGAGGATCGCCTCACCGTCCGCGTCGGAGCGGCGCTCCTTCACGTACGCCAGGTGCGTCTTGTACGGCTCGTTGCGCGGCGGAGCAGGTGGCGCCTGCTCGTCACGCCCGGCCGGCAGACCGCACCGGGGGCAGTCCCAGTTCTCCGGGATCTCGGCTTCGACCGCGAACGACGGCCGAGACTCGTGCGCGTTCGCGCACCAGTACGACACCCGACGTCGGGGCGCGGACTCGCCGCGCTCCGATTCGCCCATCGGGCCTGCGCCGACGCGGGTACCGCGAATCGCGTTACCACCAGCCATCGACCCTCACACCCCCACCACGTGGTTTCCCTGTGTCCGCGTCGGCCGACGTCGTCGGCGTCCACCGACCTGTGTCAGTTGACCTTCATCAGCAGCCCGATGCCCACGATGGCGATGACCCAGATCGCGCCGACGAACAACGTCAGGCGGTCGAGGTTCTTCTCCACCACGCTGGAACCGGACAGGCTCGACTGCATGCCGCCGCCGAACAACGAGGACAGACCGCCACCACGCCCGCGGTGCAGCAGCACGAGCAGGATCAGCAGCAGGCTGGAGACGAGCAGCAGGATCTGCAGGAACAGGATCATTTCTTCCTCGCTGTCAGGCAGGTGACGCCACAGAGTACCCGGTCGACTGCCGACCGTGGACCACCGCGGGTGGAGAGTGTGTCAATCACATCAGGGTAGAGGGCCGCCCGCGGCGAGTGCGCACAGCTTCGCGAACTCGTCCGCATCCAGGCTCGCACCACCGACAAGGGCGCCGTCGACGTCCTTCTGAGCGATCAACTCGGCGATGTTGCCGGACTTGACCGAGCCGCCGTAAAGCACTCGAACGGCCGAAGCGACGTCCTCGCCGTAGAGCTCGGCGAGCTTGACCCGAATGGCGGCGCACACCTCCTGCGCGTCGGCCGACGAGGCGACCTTGCCGGTGCCGATGGCCCACACCGGCTCGTAGGCGACGACGACGTCGCGCACCTGCTCGGCGGTGAGGCCCTTCAGGCCCGCGACGAGCTGCTCGGTGCAGTGCTCGACGTGCCCGCCGGCCTCGCGGACGTCCAGCTGCTCACCGAGGCAGAAGATGGGCGTGACGCCGTGCTTGAGCGCCGCCTTGACCTTCTTGTTGACGGTGACGTCGTCCTCGTTGTGGTACTCACGCCGCTCGGAGTGGCCCACGGTGACGAAGGAGCAGCCGAGCTTGGCCAGCATCGGGCCGGACACGTCGCCGGTGTAGGCGCCCGAGTCGTGCGGCGACAGGTCCTGCGCGCCGTACTTGAGCAGCAGCTTGTCGCCGTCGACGAGGGTCTGGATCGACCGGATGTCGACGAACGGGGGCAGCACCGCGACCTCGACCTTGGCGAAGTACTTCTCCGGGAGCGAGAAGGCGATCTTCTGAACCAGGGCGATGGCCTCGAGGTGGTTGAGGTTCATCTTCCAGTTGCCCGCGATGAGGGGCTGACGCTGAGCCATCACGCCTCCAACACAGACACGCCGGGCAGTTCCTTGCCCTCCAGGTACTCCAGGGACGCCCCACCACCGGTGGAGATGTGCGAGAACCCGTCCTCGGGCAGGCCGAGCGCGCGCACGGCCGCGGCCGAGTCGCCGCCGCCGACCACGGTGAACGCGTCGCTCTTGACCAGCGCCTCGGCCACCGCGCGGGTGCCGCCGGAGAAGGCCTCGAACTCGAACACGCCCATCGGGCCGTTCCAGAACACGGTCTGCGCGTCGGCGAGCTTCGAGGCGAACAGCTCGCGGGTGGCCGGGCCGATGTCCAGGCCCTGCCGGTCGGCGGGGATGGCGTCGGTGGCGACGACCTCGAACTGCGCGTCGGGCGCGAAGTCGACGGCGGCCAGCACGTCGACCGGGAGCACGAGCTCCACGCCGCGCTTCTCGGCCTCCGCGAGGAAGCCGCGGACCTGGTCGAGCTGGTCTTCCTGGAGCAGCGAGCCGCCGACCTCGTGGCCCTGGGCCTTGAGGAAGGTGTAGGCCATGCCGCCGCCCACGAGGAGCCGGTCGACCTTGGTGAGCAGGTTCGCGATGACGCCGAGCTTGTCGGACACCTTCGCGCCGCCGAGCACGACGACGTAGGGGCGCTGGAGGTCGTCGGTGAGCTTGCGCAGCACCTCGACCTCGGCCAGCACGAGGCCGCCCGCGTAGTGCGGGAGCTTCTTGGCCACGTCGTAGACCGACGCCTGCTTGCGGTGCACGACGCCGAAGCCGTCGGAGACGAACGCGTCGGCCTTGGCGGCCAGCTCGTCGGCGAGGGCGGCGCGCTCGGCGTCGTCCTTGCTGGTCTCGCGGGCGTCGAAGCGGATGTTCTCCAGGAGCACCACGGTGCCGTCACCGGCGGCCTCGGTGCCGATCTCGACCGCCTGGCCGAGCAGCTCGCCGAGCCGGACGGCGACGGGCGCGAGGGAGAACTTGGGGTCGGGCTCGCCCTTGGGGCGGCCCAGGTGCGCGGCGACCAGCACGCGGGCGCCCGCGTCCACGAGCGCCTTGATGGTGGGCACCGACGCGCGGACGCGGCCGTCGTCGGTGATCCGGTCGCCGTCGAGGGGGACGTTCAGGTCGGCGCGCACGAGGACGCGCCGACCCGAGACACCCTCGCTGAGCAGATCGTCGAGAGTCTTCACAGCGAGTGATCCGTCTCTTCGCTCAGAGCTTGCTGGCGACGAGGTTGACCAGGTCGGCGAGGCGGTTGGAGTAGCCCCACTCGTTGTCGTACCAGCCGACGACCTTGACCTGGTTGCCGATGACCTTGGTCAGCGGCGCGTCGTAGATGCACGACGCCGGGTCGGTGACGATGTCGGCCGACACGATCGGGTCGGTGTTGTAGCGCAGGTAGCCCTTGAGCGCACCGTCCGCGGCGGCCTTGTAGGCGGCGTTGACCTCGTCCACGGTGACGTCGCGGCCGACGGTGACGGTCAGGTCGGTGGCCGAGCCGGTGGGCACGGGCACGCGCAGGGCGTAGCCGTCGAGCTTGCCCTTCAGCTCCGGCAGGACCAGGCCGATCGCCTTCGCGGCACCGGTGCTGGTGGGCACGATGTTCAGCGCGGCGGCACGGGCGCGGCGCAGGTCCTTGTGCGGCGCGTCCTGCAGGTTCTGGTCCTGGGTGTAGGCGTGGATCGTGGTCATGAGGCCACGCTCGATGGTGAAGCTGTCGTGCAGCACCTTGGCCAGCGGGGCCAGGCAGTTCGTGGTGCACGAGGCGTTGGAGATGACGGTCTGCGAACCGTCGTACTGGTCGTCGTTCGCGCCCAGCACCACGGTGAGGTCCTCACCCTTGGCCGGGGCGGAGATGATGACCTTCTTCGCGCCACCCTCGTCGACGTGCTTGCGCGCGGCCGAGGCGTCGGTGAAGAAGCCGGTCGACTCCACGACGACGTCGACGCCGAGGTCCTTCCAGGGCAGCTTGCCGGGGTCGCGCTCGGCCAGGGCCTTGATGACCTTGCCGTCGACCGCGATGCCCTCGTCGGTCACGGTCACCTCGCCGTCGAGGCGGCCGAGGATGGAGTCGTACTTGAGCAGGTGGGCCATCGTGTTGACGTCACCGAGGTCGTTGAAGGCGACGATCTCGATGTCGTGCCCGCTGGCCTGAACGGCGCGCCAGAAGTTGCGACCGATGCGGCCGAAACCATTGACACCTACGCGAACCGTCACGGTGAGTCTCCTCGGTACTCGACTGGCGTTGTCCGCCAGGGGCGTGCAGTCATGGGCTGACCAGGCAGCCGAGAGCCAGCCTAGCCTCCGGCCTGCGTCCCTGGTCACGTGGACCACCAGGATCTCTTTATCGAACAAGAAAATCCAGCTTGACCGGCTTGTTACCTCTGGGTAACTCGGTCACGGGGGCTTCGTGACCCCGGAGTGCGGTCGTGCCGTGACCCGGCGCCGCGGTCGGCGGGTCCCAGCGTATGACGCTCGGTGCTCGAGTGCAGGATGCGCGTTGCGTGACGGAGGGTGGCCGTTCCGAGCGTTGAATTCAGGGGCCCTGAACGTAGGACACGCGCGTTCTGAACGTAGGACTCTCGCGACGCGAACGTAGGACACGCGGGTCCTGAGCGTTCGACACGCGGGTCCTGAAGGTTCGACACGCGCGGCGGTCTGGAGCGACGCGGCGTCCGCCTGGTAACGCTTCCCTGAACGGGCTACCTCCGGTACCACACGAACGGGTTAAGCTGCGCCGCTTTTGTCATCGACCGTGGTGGTGAGTTGTGGCGCTGGTCACCGAAGAGCCGTCCTCGGCGCGCGCGAACGGCGAGGCCCGCCCCGCCGTGAGGGTCGACATCCAGGGCATGCGCGCGCTGGCCGTCGGCCTGGTGATCTGCTACCACCTGCGCCCCGAGTGGCTGCCCGGCGGCTTCGTCGGCGTCGACGTCTTCTTCGTGCTCTCGGGCTTCCTGATCATCGGCACGCTCACCGGCGAGGTCCGGCGCACCGGGCGGGTCGGGCTGCTCGACTTCTACGCGCGCCGGATCCGCAGGCTGCTGCCCGCCGCCACGGTCGTGCTGCTGGCGGTCACGGCGGCGGTGATCGCGGTGCTGCCCCAGTCGCGGTGGCCGACCGTGCTGCGCGAGGTCCTGTTCTCCGCGGTCAACGCGCAGAACTGGCTGTTGGCAGTGCTGTCGAACGACTACGGGCACGCGACCGTCGGCGCGTCACCGGTGCAGCACTTCTGGTCGCTGGCCGTCGAGGAGCAGTTCTACCTGGTCATCCCGCTGGTGCTGCTGGTGGCGGCGGTTCTGGCGGCACGTCGGGGCGCGGGCCCGGTGCGATACGCGGTGGTCGCGGTCGGCGCGATCACGGTCGCGTCGTTCGCGTTCTCGGTCTGGTACACGCCGGTCGACCCGGGCGCGGCGTACTTCGTCACGCCGACCCGGATGTGGGAGCTCGGGATCGGCGGCTTGGCGGCGATGGCGCTGCACCGGCTGCGGCCGGGCCGGGTGGTCCGCGTGCTGCTCGGCTGGGGCGGTCTGGTGGCGGTGCTGGCGAGCGCGTTCTGGTTCACCACGGGCATGGCGTTCCCCGGCTGGATCGCGGCGCTGCCGACCGTCGGCACGGCCGCGATGCTCCTCGCCCGGGACGACTCGCTGGCCCGCGTGCTCGGCCTGCGCCCGCTGACCTACGTCGGCGACATCTCCTACAGCCTCTACCTGTGGCACTGGCCGGTGATCGTGTTCGTGCTCGAGTTCACCGGGCGCGAGGTGCTGGACCGGTACCAGGTCGTGTTCGCCGGGTCGCTGAGCCTCGTGCTGGCGGCGTTGTCGAAGCACTTCGTCGAGGACCCGTTCCGGCGGCGCAAGCGCGACCGCAGGCGCGTGACGTACGGGATCGGCGCGGCGATGGTCGCGGTGACCGTGGCGGTCGCGTCGGGTGGGTGGGCGTCGGCCGAGTCGACGCTGGCGGCGTTGCGCGGCAGGTCGGTGATCGACGCCGACCACCCCGGCGCGCTGGCGCTGGACCCGACCCGTCCGGTGCCCGCGCGGGCCGGCATCCCGCTCGCACCCGACCCCGCCGTGGCCGGGGAGGACGGGCCGCTCGGCGACCTGCCGGGCGATTGCAACGTCTACGACATGACCGCGGAGCCCTCGGCGTGCACGTACGGGGCACCCGAGGCGACCAAGACCGCGGTCATCGTCGGCGATTCGCACGCCGCCCAGTTCAGCAGCGCCCTGGCCGAGTTCGTGCGGCACGAGGGCGCCGGCCGGTGGCGGGTGAAGGTCGTCGTGCGCAACGGCTGCCCGTTCACCGCGGTGCCGCCGTCGGAGGCGGGCACGCCGCTGGCCGTCTGCTCGGACGAGAACCTGAAGAAGCTCGACCTGATCCGCGACCTGAAGCCCGACCTGGTCGTCACCGCCGCCATGTCGCCCGAGTCCTACCGCGCGGACCTGGACTGGACCTGGGAGTCGCCCGACCGCGCGGTCGAGGGTTACCGGACCATGCTCACCGCGCTGTCGGACGCCGCCATCCCGGTCGCCGTCATCCGCGAACTGCCCCGGCCGGCACGGCCGGTCGTGCCCTGCCTGGAACGCCGCCCCGACGACCCGGCCGACTGCGACACGCCCCGGGCGCGGGCCGTCGGCTCGGCGACCGACCCGCTGGCCGACGCCGCGACCGGTCTGCCGGGCGTGCGGGTGGTCGACCTGACCGACTGGATCTGCCGCGCCGACACCTGCCCGGCCGTGGTCGGCAACGTGGTCGTCTACCGCGACAACCACCTCACCGACACCTACGTGAGGTCCTTGGCCGACCCGCTCCTCGCCGCCCTGGGACTCCGCTGACGCGGCAGCCCTTCCGTCAGACCTCGGCCTCGAGCATGTCCGCCGTCACGGCGGACTCGGTGTCCGGCATGCCCAGTTCCTTCGCCCGCTTGTCCGCCATCGCCAGGAGTCTGCGGATGCGGCCCGCGACGGCGTCCTTCGTCATCTGCGGGTCGGAGAGCTGACCCAGCTCCTCCAGCGAGGCCTGCCGGTGCGCCAGCCGCAAAGCTCCCGCGGCGGCCAGGTGGTCGGGCGCCTCGGCGCCCAGGATCTCCAGCGCTCGCTGCACCCTGGCGGCGGCGGCGACGGCGGCCCGCGCCGAGCGCCGCAGGTTGGCGTCGTCGAAGTTCGCCAGGCGGTTCGCCGTCGCACGCACCTCGCGCCGCATCCGGCGCTCCTCCCAGGCCAGCACGCTGTCGTGCGCGCCGAGCCTGGTCAGCATCGCGCCGATGGCGTCGCCATCCCTTATCACCACGCGCTCCGCGCCGCGCACCTCGCGCGACTTCGAGCCGATGCCCATCCGCCGCGCCGCGCCGACCAGCGCCAGCGCCGCCTCCGGCCCCGGGCAGGTCACCTCCATCGACGACGACCGGCCCGGCTCGGTCAGCGAGCCGTGCGCCAGGAACGCGCCGCGCCACGCCGCCTCCGCGTCGCACACACCGCCCGAGACGACCGGCGCGGGCAGGCCGCGCACCGGGCGTCCGCGCGGGTCGAGCAGACCCGTCTGCCTGGCCAGGCCCTCGCCGTCCTTCACCACGCGCACGACGAACCGGGTGCCCTTGCGCAGCCCGCTGGACGTGATGGTGAACACGTCCGACTGGTGCCCGTACAGCTCGTGGATCTCGCGGCGCAGCCGGCGCGCCGTCGAGCCCAGGTCCAGCTCCGCCTCGACGACCACCCGGCCGCCCACGATGTGCAAGCCGCCCGCGAACCGCAGCAACGAGGCGACCTCCGCGCGGCGGCAGCAGGTCTTGGAGACGGCCAGCCTGCTCAGCTCGTCCTTCACCGCCGACGTCATCGCCACGGCGCCTCGCCTCCCCTGCTCGTCCGGTCTTCCTGGAGGGTTGTACTCGACGCCCCTCCGGTCTCGTCACCAGGGCCGGCCAACGCCCGGGTGATGCTCGACGCCAGCGCGGTCGGGTCGTGCCGGTCGGGCGCGCCGGCCACGGCGATGGGCGCGAGGTGCGCCGCAGCGCCGAGAGCTGCGGCGGCCCTGCGCAGCCGGTCCGGAACGGGCACCGCGTCGACGTCCGCGATCACCGCGTCGACCCGCAGGGCGGGCGCGTGCGCGCACAGGACGTCCAGGTGCAGCTCCGGCGAAAAGCCGTCGGTTTCCCCCGGTTGGGGGACGAGGTTGAGCACGACCACCTTGCGTGCCGAGGTGCGCACCAGGGCGTCGTGCAGCTCGGGCACGAGCAGGTGCGGCAGCACGCTGGTGAACCACGAGCCGGGCCCGAGCAGCACGACGTCCGCCGCGAGCACCGCCTCCACCGCCTGCGGGCAGCCGCGCGGCGCCTCGCCGGGGCCGCCCGGCCCGTTGAGCCGGATCCGTTGCACGCGGCCCGGCGTGGTGGCGATCGCGACCTGGCCGCGGATGCGGCGCACCACGTCGTCGTCATCGTCCAGCCCGGTGACGTCGGCCTCGATCGACAACGGCTCCGTGCACATCGGCAGCACGCGACCGCGCACGCCGAGCAGCCGTCCCGCCTCCTCCAGCACGGCCACCGGGTCGCCGAGCTGCTCCAGCAGGCCCGCCAGCACGAGGTTGCCCACCGCGTGCCCGGCGAGCGCGCCGGTGCCGCCGAACCGGTGCTGGAACAGCGTCGCCCACAACGCGCTGGAGGCGTCCGCGCCGGCCAGCGCCACCATCGCCTTGCGCAGGTCGCCGGGCGGCAGCAGGCCCAGCTCGCGGCGCAGCCGCCCCGACGAGCCGCCGTCGTCCGCGACCGTCACCACGGCCGTCACGTCGTCGGTCACCCGGCGCAGGGCGGTGAGCGTGGCGTGCAGCCCGTGCCCACCGCCCAGCGCTACCGCTGCGAAGCTCACTCGCGTCCCAGGTCCCGGTGCACGACCTTGACGGCCATGCCGTCCTCGCTGGCCAACCGGCCCGCGAGCTCCTCGGAGATGGCCACGCTGCGGTGCTTGCCGCCGGTGCAGCCGACCGCCAGCGTCAGGTACCGCTTGCCCTCGCGCCGGTAGCCGGCGCCGATCAGCCGCAGCAGCTCGTGGTAGCGGTCCAGGAACTCCTCCGCGCCCTCCTGCGTGAGCACGTAGTTGCGCACGTCGCCGTCCAGGCCGGTCTGCTCGCGCAGCTCCGGGATCCAGAACGGGTTCGGCAGGAACCGCACGTCCATCACCAGGTCGGCGTCCATCGGCAGGCCGTACTTGTAGCCGAACGACAGCACCGTGACGCGGGTGCGGGTCGCCGACTCCGTGCCGAACGTGTCCTCGATCTTGGCCCGCAGCTGGTGCACCGACAGCGCCGAGGTGTCCAGCACCAGGTCGGCTTCCTCGCGCAACGGCGTGAGCAGGACCCGCTCGGCCTCGATGCCGTCGGCCAGGCGACCGTCCGCCTGCAACGGGTGGCCGCGGCGCACCGACTCGAACCGGCGGATCAGCACGTCGTCGGTGGCCTCCAGGAACAGCACCTTCGGCTTGTAGCCGCGCGCGTCCAGGTCCTTGATCACCGCCGCCAGGTCCTCGGTGAACGCGCGGCTGCGCACGTCCATCACCACCGCGACCCTGGTGATCGCACCCCTGGCCTGAGCGCCCAGCTCCACCATGGTCGCGATCAGCTCGGGCGGCAGGTTGTCCACCACGAACCAGCCCAGGTCCTCCAGGCACTTCGCGGCCGTGCTGCGGCCCGCCCCCGACAGGCCCGTCACCACCGCGACTTCGATGCCGGACTTCTCGCCGGCCGGTGCGCTCACGTTCGCTCCCCTTCGGTACCCGCCGTGCTCAACGTCGCGTGCACGGCCTCCGCGGTGCGCCGGCCCACTCCGGGCACCACGCTGATCTCCTCGATGCTCGCCTCGCGCAACTTCTTCAGCGAGCCGAAGTGCTTCAGCAGCGCGGCCTTGCGCGTCTGCCCCAGTCCCGGCACGTCGTCCAGCGCCGAGGTCGTCATCCGCTTCGACCGCTTCTGCCGGTGGTAGGCGATGGCGAACCGGTGCGCCTCGTCGCGCACCCGTTGCAGCAGGTACAGGGCCTCGCTGGTGCGGGGCAGGATCACCGGGTCCGGTTCGCCGGGCACCCACACCTCCTCCAGCCGCTTCGCCAGGCCGACCACCGCGACGTCCGTGATGCCGAGCTCCGCCAAGACGTCGGAGGCTACCTGCGCCTGCGGCGCGCCGCCGTCCACCACCAGCAGGTTCGGCGCGTACGCGAACCTGCGCGGCTTGCCGGTCTCCGGGTCGATGCCGGGCGTCGGGCCGCCGTTGTCCTTGTTGTCGCGCAGGTACGCCTGGAAGCGCCGCCGCACCACCTCGGCGATCGAGCCGACGTCGCCCTGCTCGGCGCCCTCCCGCACGGCGAACCGGCGGTACTCGGACTTGCGCGCCAGGCCGTCCTCGAACACCACCAGCGACGCCACCACGTCCGTGCCCTGCACGTGGCTGACGTCGGTGCACTCGATCCGCAACGGCGCCGTGTCCAGCCCCAGCGCCTCCTGCAGCTCCTGCAAGGCCGCCGACCGGGCCGTCAGGTCGCCCGCGCGGCGCAGCTTGTGCTGCTGGAACGCCTCCTTGGCGTTGCGCTCCACCGTCTCCATGAGCGCCCGCTTGTCGCCGCGCTGCGGCACCCGCAGCGCGACCCGGCCGCCGCGCAGGCCCGACAGCCACTTCTCGACCGCCTCGGCGTCGTCGGGCAGCTCCGGCACCAGCACCTCGCGCGGCACGGGCGCCGCCTCCACGCCGCCGGCCCGCGCGGACTCGACCTGCTCGCCGTAGAACTGGGTGACGAACTGGTCCACCAGGCCCGTCACACCGGTCTCGTCGACCTTGTCGACCACCCAGCCGCGCTGGCCGCGCACCCGGCCGCCGCGCACGTGGAACACCTGGACCGACACCTCCAGGTCGTCCTGCGCGAACGCGACCACGTCGGCGTCCGTGCCGTCGCCGAGGACGACGGCCTGCTTCTCCAGGGCGCGCTTGAGGGCCGCCTGGTCGTCGCGCAGGCGTGCGGCCTTCTCGAACTCCAGCTCCTCGGCGGCGGCCGTCATCTCGCGTTCCAGCCGGCGCACCATCGAGTCCGTCTTGCCGGCCAGGAAGTCGCAGAAGTCCTCGACGATGTCGCGGTGCTGGTCCGCGTCGACCCGGCCCACGCACGGCGCCGAGCACTTGTCGATGTAGCCGAGCAGGCAGGGGCGGCCGATCTGGCCGTGGCGCTTGAACACGCCCGCCGAGCAGGTGCGCGCCGGGAAGACGCGCAGCAGCAGGTCGAGCGTCTCGCGGATCGCCCAGGCGTGCGCGTACGGGCCGAAGTAGCGCACGCCCTTGCGGCGCGGGCCGCGGTAGACGTGCAGGCGGGGGAACTCCTCGTGCAACGTCACGGCGAGCACCGGGTACGACTTGTCGTCGCGGTAGCGGACGTTGAAGCGCGGGTCGAACTCCTTGATCCAGTTGTACTCGAGCTGCAGCGCCTCGACCTCGGTGCCGACGACGGTCCACTCGACGCTCGCGGCGGTGGTCACCATCTGCCGGGTGCGCGGGTGCAGGCCGGCGATGTCGGCGAAGTAGGAGTTCAGGCGTTGGCGCAGGCTCTTGGCCTTGCCGACGTAGACCACGCGCCCGTTCGCGTCGCGGAACTTGTAGACGCCGGGTGCTTCGGGGATGGTGCCTGTCGCAGGGCGATAGGTCGACGGATCGGCCACCGGACAAGCCTACTGTGTTGGATTGCGCCGCCTCCGGCGTCGCGGGCGAGGTCGCCGGGAAGTGGGGGGGGGGGGGGGGGGGGGGCGGGCCGCGGGGGGGGGGGGGGCGCGGGGGGCCGCGCGCGCCCCACGCCCTGATTCCCGGCGATCGAAAAGCGTGATCGCCGGGAATCAGGACGCGAACGACCGACGCGACCTCGCGGGAGGTGGTGAGCGATCGACGCGACCTCGCGGGAGGTGGTGAAGGTCGACGCGACCTCGCGAGAGGTTCAGGCGGGGACGATCTGGCCGGCCTCGACCTTCACCGGGACCTCCTTCAGGCCCGTGGTGGCCGGGCCCTTCGTCACCTGGCCGTCCGCGGCGTTGAACGTGCTGCCGTGGTTCGGGCACGTGATCACGCCGCCCTCGGGCGGCGACACGGCGGTCCCCTGGTGGGGGCACGTGGCGTCGTAGGCCTTGACCGTCTCGCCGGTGCGGACCAGCACGAGCGGCTTGCTGTCGGTCGGGTTGCCCGCGATCAGGCCGCCCCCGTCGGGCACGTCGGCCAGCGCCGCGATGATCGGCGGCCCGGCCGGGGTGGTGCCGCCACCGCCGGGCGTCGTGCCGCCACCGGTCGGGGTGGTGCCGCTTGGGGTGGAACCGCTGCTGCACGCGGCCAGGCCGCCCGGCACCGCCAGCGCGACCAGCACGCCGCACAGCACCGAGCGGCGGGACAGCCCTGTCTTCTCCGTTGAACTCAAAGCAGGTCCTTTGCTACGTGGTGGGTGGTCGTTCGGCCACACAGGCAATACGACACCACGTGAAGCTGGGTTCAACACCCCAGCCCTTGGGACGGCTTCTTCAGGAAAGCAACACGTCCGGCCCGGACACCGCCACCGCGACCTCCGCCAACCCCCGCGGTGACGGGCCGGACAGCACCGCCCCGGTCGTCGGGTCGAACGCGGAGCGGTGCGTGGGGCAGCTGATCGTGCCGCCGGCGGGCGGGTTCACCGTCGTGCCCTGGTGCGGGCAGGCCGGGTTGAACGCCCGCACCTCCGACTCCGACGGCCTGACCAGCAGCAACTGGCCGTCCCCACCGACGTCGACCAGCGCGCCGGAGCCCACCGGGAGGTCGGCGAGCCCGGCCACGCGGTCACCCGCGCGGGCCGAGCCGACACCGGGCCGACGCGGCGGCGCGCCCGAGCCGCAGGAGGTCAGGGGCACACCGGCGGTCAGGGCGAGCAGTCCGCACAGCAGCGTCCGTCGGTCCACCCGCCCATCTTCGCCTACTGGTCCTTCGCGACCGCCGTCCGGGCCAGCGCCAGCACCGCCGTGAACGGCGGGAACCAGTGCCGCGAGTGCGACGGCGGGTTCGCCCACCTCAGCGACCCGTACCGGGTCATCGTCGGCGGCAGCGCGATGCGCTGCGGCGAGCGGACGAACTGGACCTCGGCGGGCGCCTTCAGGTGCGTGGGCAGGAGGGCGACCAGCTCGGCGAGGAAGATCCAGTGCTCCCGCGGGCCGGGGATGACGGTGACGGGACCGGCGAGCATCCGGGCCTTGAGGTCGGCCAGGACGCGCGAGCCGATGCGGGCGGGCATGGCCAGGGCGGTGGTGGCGGGTCCCAGCGGCAGGAAGACGCCCTGCTCGGTGACGGAGACCTTCCAGCCCAGC
The DNA here is from genome assembly GCF_020859565.1 of Saccharothrix luteola. Taxonomy (GTDB): domain Bacteria; phylum Actinomycetota; class Actinomycetes; order Mycobacteriales; family Pseudonocardiaceae; genus Actinosynnema; species Actinosynnema luteola. The sequence goes on from NZ_JAJHUO010000017.1 coordinate 67,408, forward strand.
AGCCGGTAACCCGCGATCGCCTCACCGAGTGCCTGCTGGTGCGCGCGGTCGCGTGGTCCGTATCGCGGGCCGTTGTCGGCGGTGGTGGCGGCGGTGATGCTCATCGGCGGAGGTCCCTCCCCGGTCGGGTGGAGTGGGCGGCGTGCGCGGGCCGCGGGGGTCGTCCCGGCACTGGCACACACGCAGCGTCGGCCCGATCGGGACGTTTCACCACACCGTTATCGGGTCGGATCCATGCACCGGACGAATCGCCCGTATCCACCACCTGGCGTCACAGGGGCTCCGACCAGGGGCCCACCCCGCCTTATGCAGGAAATGCATGGACTCCTGATCACATCTCTATACACTGGTGAGCACGCTCAGTGACGGGAGCGAGCCATGGAACGGAAAGCTCGAAGAGCAGCCAGTACCAGGCGCGCATGCCCGACGTGCGGGGCGCTGATCGCCGCCGACAACACCGACCGGCTCTGCCAGCGTTGTCGCCGCAACGCGCGGACCGAGCTCTACGGACCACCCGAGGTACCCGGGGACTTCTGGGACCACGAGGTGATGGCCGCCGCGTTCTCCGACCGGAACATGGGCGCCCTCCTCGCCGCCTACCGGCACCACCCCCAGCACGTCAGTCGCGTCACCCAAGACCGCATGGCGTCCTGGCTGGGGATCTCCCAGGCGCAGCTGTCGCGGTACGAGACCGGTGAGAACCCGATCGACCGGATCGACCGGCTGCGCCACTTCGCGCGGGCGCTCGGCGTGCCGGCCGACCGGCTGTGGTTCGACCGGGTCGGAATCCCAAGCCAGGCGGACGCCGATCGCGGCGCCCCGCCCGATGTGCTCGCCGCGGCGTGGGACGCGTCGAGCATTGCCAGATCGGTCGAGGAGACGGCGAGGAACGACTTGGCGATCAGCAGACGAGCGGCGCTCACCGGAGCCGCCGCGGTGGCGATGGGTCCCGCACTGGTCGAACCGTTGCAGAAATGGCTCCACCCCTTGCAGCCCCTGTCCAAGTGGTCGTCCAGCGCGGCGATCAGCGAGGAGGAGCTGGCGGCGTTGCAGCGCGTCGCCGACGGGCTGCGCGGGTGGGGTGGCCGAGGCGGGTACGGGTTGGCGCGCAAGGCGGTGCTCGGGCAGTTGGAGGAACTGGCCGAGCGGTTGTCGCGGGCGCCGGCGGGCCCGACCACGGAACGGGCCTTCTTCATCGGGGCCGAGCTGTCCAAGGTGGCGGCGAGCATGTCGTGGGACGCGGGCATGCACGACGCCGCGCAGCGGTACTACGTGCTCGGGGTCCGCATGGCGAAGGCCGGGCGCAACGACCCGTTCGCCGCCCTGTGCCTGGCGGCGATGGCCAGGCAGATGTTCGACCTCGGCCGGCCCGAGGACGGTTTAGAGCTGGTCCAGCTGGGCCAGTACGGCACGCGGCGCAACGCCACCCCGACGTTGCAGGCGCTCCTGCTGACCCGCGAGGCGTGGGCCTACGCGCAGATGGGTCGGGTGCGGGAGTTCCACCGGGCGGTCGGGCAGGCGCAGGACAGCTTCGCGCAGCGGCGGCCCGGTTCGGACCCGTGGTGGCTGGACTCATTCGACGAGGCGGAGTTGGAGGGCGTGATCGGCGCCCGGATGAGGGACCTGGCCGGGCACGACCCGAAGCAGGCGCCGATGGCGGAGCAGCACATCCGGCGAGCGCTCGACCTGCGCGACCCGGCGAGGGTGCGCAACCGGGCGTTCGACGTCATCGGGCTGGCCCGCACGAAGATGGTGTCGGGTGAGCCCGAGGAGGCGTGCGGGCTGATCCAGCAGGTGCTGCCGACGGCGGCGGGCCTGGCATCCGGGCGGGTGGTGCGCAAGCTGCAGGACTTCGCCAAGGAGGCCGAGCGGCACCGCGACCTGGCCGTCGTGCGCGACACCCGTGAGGCGATCCGCGGGGTCCGGACGGCCTAGTGATGCGGGTGGGGATCACCGGGCACAGCAAGCTGGCGCCCGATTGCGTCGACGCCGTGCGAGAAGCCATCCGCGCGGCGTTGGAGGCCGAGGCGTCGGGCGGGTCATCCCTGGTCGGGGTGACCTGCCTGGCGCCGGGCGCGGACCAGCTGTTCGCGCGGGTGGTGCTGGAGCTGGGCGGCCGGGTCGAGGTCGTGCTGCCCGCGATGGACTACCGGGAGAAGCTGAAACCGGAGAAGCGGGCCGACTACGACGAGCTGCTGGCCCAGGCGCACGTGGTGAGCGTGCTGCCCAACGAGCTGTCGGGACGGCACGCCTACGTGATGGCGAACGAGCGGATGCTCGCGTCGGTGGAGCTGCTGATCGCGGTGTGGGACGGGCAGCCGCCGGACGGGCGCGGCGGCACGGCGGACGTCGTGGAGACGGCGCGCGCGTCGGGCGTGCCGGTGGTGGTCGTGTGGCCGGAGGGCGCACGACGCGGCTAGGACGCGGACAGGAGCTGTCCGCGTTGGCCGGCAGACTGCGGCTCATGCTGGAGACCTCGGCCCGTCTGCTCAAGCTGCTGTCGTTGTTGCAGGTGCGCCGCGACTGGACCGGAGCGGATCTCGCGCGACGCCTCGGCGTCGACGTCCGGACCGTGCGGCGCGACGTGGACAAGCTGCGCACCCTCGGCTACCCGGTCAACGCCGCGCCGGGCGTGTCGGGCGGCTACCAGCTGGGCGCGGGCGCCGAGCTGCCGCCGTTGTTGTTGGACGACGACGAGGCCGTGGCGGTCGCCGTGGGGTTGCGCACGGCGGCCAACGGCAGCGTGGCGGGCATCGAGGAGACGTCGGTGCGCGCGTTGGCCAAGCTGGAGCAGGTGCTGCCGTCCCGGCTGCGGCGGCGGGTGAACGCGCTCCAGGCGCACACCGTCGCGTTGCCGACGCGCGGGGCGCAGGTCGACGCGAGCACGTTGACCGCCATCGCCATCGCGTGCCGCGACCACCAGCGGCTGCGGTTCCCCTACGCCGGGCGCGACGGCGACACCCGCCGCCACGTGGAGCCGCTGGGCCTGGCGCACACCGGGCGGCGGTGGTACCTGGTGGCGTGGGACGTGGACAAGGCGGACTGGCGGACGTTCCGGGTGGACCGGATCGAGGGGGAGCCGTCCCTGGGCGCCCGCTTCACGCCGCGCGAGCCGCCGGCGGAGGACCTGGCCGCGTACGTGGCGCGGCGGCTGTCCGTCGCGCCGCACCAGCACCTGGCCCGGCTGATCATGCACGCGCCGTACGACGTGGTCGCGGCACGCACCGCGTACGGCCCGATCGACCTGGAGCGGATCGACGACGAGCGGACCCGGCTGACGGTCGGCGCGGCGGCGTTGGAGGACGTCGGCCCGTGGATCGCGATGATCGGCGTCGACTTCGAGGTGGAGGGCCCGGAGGAGCTGAGGCAGCACCTCCGGGCCACCGCCGAGCGCCTGCTCCGCGCCGCCGGTCCGTGACGCCTACGCCGTGCCCGGGAACCGCAGGAGGATCTCCCGACGGTCCTCGACGTGCTTGGCGACGACGGTGTCGACCGTGACGTGGTCGACGTCCGACGCGTACAGCTCGTCCGGTGAGGTGGCGTCCAGGCGGAGGAAGTCGTCCAGGTCGGGCGACAGGCCCCACACCGCGTAGCCGTCGTCCTGCACTTGCACGGACGTGCCGACGGGCAGGGACCGCTTGGCCTCCCCCCAAGCGCGGGTACGGGCCTCGGCCTCCGCCAGCACGCACGGAACGAACCCCGCCGGCGGGCGGTAGTGGTGCCGCACGACGTAGTGGTACACCAGGTTCGGCGCCGCGTAGACGACGCCGTCCGGACCGGGAACCCGGATCTCCGCGCTGCCCAGCGTGAGCAGGTCCTCCTCGAACGGCTCCCGCACCGGGTACGCGGCTCCCGGTCCGCACAGCTCACAGCCGTGCCACCCGCGCGTGACGTGGACGAGGTGGTACCGGACCAGCACCGCCAGCGCCTCGACCAGGCCGGGTTCCGGTTCGCCGACCTCGAACCGCGACTCCCGGCCCAACCACCCGACGTTGACCGTCGGTGCCGTCTCCCCGCTCCAGTACTCGTAGGGCGTCAGGTCTTCGTACGTCGTCATGTGGTCCTGTCGTTCACCCGCGCGTGCAGGCCAGGCGGTAGGCGGCGGCGCCGATCAGCTCCAGCGAGATCTGCAGGCGGTCCGGGCTCATGTTCTGCGCGATCGTGTCCTCGGGCGTGTGGTAGAGTGGCTCCAGCTCGTGCGGGCCGCCCTCGCCGCGCCAGCTGAAGTTCGCCGCGGCGATCTTGCGCTCGTGGAACGGCACGTGGTCGCTGCTGCCGCGCGGCACCGGGCCGTGCACCTGCGCGCCGTAACCCAGCCGTGCCGCGGCGGCGGAGACCTGGGCGGTGGTGGCGTTGTCGCCGCCGTCCACCGAGAGCAGCCAGTAGGCGGTGGCCGGGCCGTGGCTCGTGGCGACCATGTCGTTCTGGAACACGCCCGCGATGCGCGCCGCGTCCGCGTCGGCCAGCTGGTTCACGTAGTAGCGGGAGCCGAGCAGGCCCTGCTCCTCCGAACCCCACAACGCGAATCGCAGCGCCTTGTGCGTCGGCAGGTAGCGCAGCACGCGGGCCAGTTCGAGGGTCAGCACCGTGCCGCTGCCGTCGTCGTTCGCGCCGGGCGAGCCGGGCACGCTGTCGTAGTGCGCGGTCACCATGACCACGCCGTCGTCCCGGCCGGGGAACGTCGCCGGTCGTTCGGCGATGACGTTGTACGAGGTCAGGCCCGCGAGGTGGGTGGTGGAGACGGTCACCGCGACGGCGCCCGCCGCCCGCAGCCGCTCCACGTGCACCTGCGCGATGCCCAGCACCGGCACGGTGACGTTCGCGGTCAGCGTCGGGGAGAACGCGCCGGTCTTGCCCGCCGGCGGCGTCGACACCCGGCCGACCAGCACGGCCGCCGCGCCCAGCCGTGCCGCGTCCAGCACCGCCGTGGAGCCGGTCGGCACGTTCACCAGCAGCGCGACCTTCCCGGTCAGGTCGGCGGGCAGGGACGCGCCGTTGTCCAGGTCCACCACCGGGCCGCTCGCGGTCACGCCCAGCGCGCCGAAGCGGGACGCGCCCGCGTTCCAGGTGTCCGAGCCGACGGTCAGCGTGGACAGGTACTTGTCCGGCACGGTGAACGGCTGCAACGTCACCTGGTAGCGCAGGTCGCGCAGCACGGAGGCGAGGTAGTCGCGGGCCCGGTGCTCGGACTCCGTGCCGCCGATGCGCTGGCCGATCCGCTCGCTGAGCACCCGCAGGTGCTCCATCGCCTTGCGCGCGCGCACCCGGCCCACCACCGGGTAGTCGCCCAGGAACAGGTCGGGCTGCTCGGACGCGCCGGGCCGCTGCGCCCGTGCCGCCGGGTTCAGGCCGAGCGTCACCGCCCCGGCCACGGCCGCGGCACCGGTCAGGAGTGAACGTCTGCGCATGTGCGGACCCCCAAGCTCGTAGATCACCCGAACCTAGGCAGGGGTCCGACCCCCTACAAGAGTCCTGTCGGAGGACACCCCTCGTCCAACGGAACCACGACGATCAGCGCTTACGCCAGCGCACCGGACGAGATACGCGAGCGTTGAACTCGGGGGTCCTGAACGTAGGACACGCGGGTCCTGAGGGTTCGACACGCGCGGGCGGTGAGCTAGCGGGTAGCGGCTTTGTGCAGGTCGCGGAGGGCGCGGACGGCGGCGACGGCGTGGTCCCGGTCCACCGCCTGGACGGCCATGATCGACACGTACTCGTCGTCCGGCAGCTCCAGTCGCGCCCACGACGCGCCGTCCGGGAACGACACGTGCAGCACCTCCGGCCAGCTGAAGCGGTGCGCCGTCACCACGTTGCGCACCTCGACGCCCTCGGCGTCGGCCCGCACGCGCGGCCTGGTCAGCAGCAACATGCCGCACGCCAGCAGCACACCCAGGAAGATCATCGCCACCTGGTCGGACGTCCGGAAGATCACGCCGGTCGGTGTGTCGCCCAGCAGCAACCCGACCACGGTGAACACCGCGACCAGGAACACCGCGCTGGCCCAGGCGACCACGCGGATCTTCTTCGGGCGGAACTCGACCACGTCGACGGCCACGGCGGTCCTCACGATCCGGCTCGCAGCCCGCGCAGCACGACCGCCGTGTCCAACGCCGCCACGCACGCCTCGAAGCCCTTGTCCTCCACCGAGTCCGGGAACCCCGCGCGGGCCAGCGCCTGGTCCTCGTCGTTGGTGGTCAGCACGCCGTTGCCGATCGGCGTCGACGAGTCCAGCGCGACCCGGGTCAGCCCGGCGGTCACGGCGTCGCACACGTACTCGAAGTGCGGCGTGCCGCCCCGGATCACCACTCCCAGCGCCACCACCGCGTCGTGCGTGCGGGCCAGTTCCTGCGCCACCACCGGCAGCTCCACCGCGCCGGCCACCCGCACCACCGTCGGCGACGCGACACCGGCCTTCGCCGCCGCGGCCAACGCCCGCTCGACCAGGTTGTCGGTGATCTTCGTGTGCCACCGCGTGGCCACGACGCCCAGCGTCAGCCCCGCCGCGTCGGGGACGACGTCCTCGGGTCGCCCTTCGCCGCTCATTCCGCTCCCTCCGTGGTGGACACCACCGCGCCGCCCTGGGCCAGCGCCTCGTACTGCTCGAGCTGGTGCAGCTCGTGGCCCATCCGGTCGCGCTTGGTGCGCAGGTACCGCAGGTTCTCCGGGTTGGGCGAGATCGGCAGCGGCACCCGGTCGAGCACGGTCAGCCCGTAGCCCTCCAGGCCGACCCGCTTGGCCGGGTTGTTGGTCAGCAGCCGCATCGACTTGATGCCGAGCGAGGACAGGATCTGCGCGCCGGTGCCGTAGTCGCGCGCGTCGGCGGGCAGCCCGAGCCCCAGGTTCGCGTCCACCGTGTCCGCACCGCGGTCCTGCAGCTGGTACGCCTGCAGCTTGTGCATCAGGCCGATGCCGCGGCCCTCGTGCCCGCGCATGTAGAGCACGACGCCGCGCCCCTGCGCGGCCACCGCCTCCAGCGCCGCGTCCAGCTGCGGGCCGCAGTCGCAGCGCAGCGAGCCGAACACGTCGCCGGTCAGGCACTCCGAGTGCACCCGGACCAGCACGTCCTCGCCGTCGCCGATCTCGCCGTAGACCATCGCGATGTGCTCGATGCCGTCGAGCTTGCTGTCGTAACCGACCGCGGTGAACGTGCCGTGCGCGGTCGGGATGCGCGCCTCGGCGACCCGCTCGACCTGGACCTCCATCCGCCGCCGGTAGGCGATCAGGTCGGCGATCGTGACGAGCGCCAGGTCGTGGTCGGAGGCGAACACCGCCAGCTCGTCGCGGCGGGCCATGTCGCCCTCGTCCTTCTGCGACACGATCTCGCAGAGCACGCCCACCGGCGACAGCCCGGCCATCCGGGCCAGGTCGACGGCGGCCTCGGTGTGCCCGGCACGACGCAGCACGCCACCGTCACGCGCGCGCAGCGGCACCACGTGACCGGGCCGGTTGAAGTCCTTGGCCGTGGCGTCCGGGTCGGCCAGCAACCGGATCGTGTGCGCCCGGTCCGCCGCCGAGATGCCGGTGGAGATGCCCTCCCGGGCGTCCACGGTCACGGTGTACGCGGTGCCGCGCTGGTCCTGGTTCGTGTGGTACATCGGCGGCAGGTCGAGCCGGTCGCAGTCGCTCTCGGTCAGCGACACGCACACGTACCCGGACGTGTAGCGGACCATGAACGCCAGCAGCTCCGGCGTCGCCTTCTCCGCCGCGAAGATGAGGTCGCCCTCGTTCTCGCGGTCCTCGTCGTCCACGACGACGACGGGCCTGCCCGCGGCCATGTCCGCGATGGCCCGCTCGATGTCGGCGAAGTCGTTCACCGGGCCTCCTCGGCGCGCAGGTGGGGCAGCGCGAGCCGCTCGACGTACTTCGCGATCACGTCCACCTCCAGGTTGACGTGGTCGCCCGGCGCCCGCCGGCCGAGGGTGGTGAGCTCCAACGTCGTCGGGATCAGGCTCACCGTGAACTCGTGGCTGAACCCGGCGGTCGCCTCGTCGACGGCGGACACCGACACCACGGTCAGCGACACGCCGTCCACCGTGATCGAGCCCTTCTCCACCACGTACCGGGCCAGGGCGGGCGGCAGGCCGATGTGCACGACCTCCCAGTGCTCGGCCTTCTCCCTGGCCAGCACCACCCCGGTGCCGTCGACGTGGCCCTGCACGATGTGGCCGCCCAGGCGCTGGCCGACGGCGGCGGCGCGCTCCAGGTTGACCCGGTCGCCCCCGGCGATCTTGGCCAGGCTGCTGCGGGTCAGCGTCTCGCGCATCACGTCCGCGGTGAACGCGCCGTCGGCGACGTCCACCACGGTGAGGCACACACCGTTGACCGCTATCGAATCGCCGTGCTTCGCGTCGCTGGTCACCAACGGACCCGCGATGGTGACGCGGGCCGCGTCCGGCAGGTCGGCGACGGCGACGACCTCACCCAACTCCTCGACGATCCCGGTGAACACCGTTCCTCCTCAACGCGCGGGGACTGCGGAGACCCGCACGTCCGGCCCGCACATACTGACTTGCTCCACGACCAATCCCACAGCGTCGGTGACGGTCGACACCCCCGCGTCCCGCAACGCCTGCGGACCGTCGCCCAGGAATTTCGGGGCGAGGTAGGCGAGCACGCGGTCGACGCGGTCGGCCGCCACGAACGCACCCGCCAGGGTAGGCCCGCCCTCCAGCAGCACGTCGACCACGCCCCGCGAGGCCAACGCGCCGAGCACAACGTCCGGGTCGTGCGTCCGCAGGTGCATCGTCTCCGCCTCGTCGTCCAGCACTCGGGCCCCCGGCGGCAGGTCGCCCTTCCCGACGACGACCCGCAACGGCTGCCCGACCCCATCCTGCCCCGGACGCGCGGTCCGCGCGGTCAATCTCGGGTCATCGGTGCGGACCGTGCCGGTACCCACCACGATCGCGTCCACCACCGCGCGGAACTCGTGCACCTCGGCCCGCGACTCCGCCGAGCTGATCCAGCGGCTCGTGCCGTCGCCCGCCGCCACCCGCCCGTCGAGGCTGGCGGCGTACTTCCAGGTCACGTGGGGTCGCCCGGTCCGCGCGTAGTGCAACCAGGCCCGCAACGGACCCCGCCGCACGGCCTCGCCGGCCACCCCGTCCTCGACGAGGACCCCCGCCTCCCGCAGCACCGCGGCCCCACCGGCCGCCTTCGGATTGGGATCCGCCACCGCGAACACCACCCGCGCCACCCCGGCCGCGAGCAACGCCCCGGTGCACGGCGGAGTCCGCCCGTGGTGGGCGCACGGCTCCAACGTCACCACGGCCGTGCCGCCGCGGGCCGACCCACCCGCCTCCGCCAACGCCACCACTTCGGCGTGCGCGCCACCCGGCGGCCGGGTGGCGCCGACACCGACCACCTGCCCGCCCGCGTCCAAGATCACACAACCCACCGGCGGATTCGGACTGGTCGTGCCCCGCACCCGCTCGCTCGCCGCGACGGCCAGCGCCATCGCCTCGTCCACGTTCACCGCGCGCGCGTCGCCTGCTCGCGCAGCCGCTCCAGCGCCGCACCGGGGTCGGCCGCGTCGTACACCGCCGACCCGGCCACGAAGCAGTCCACACCGGCCTCGGCCGCCTGCTCGATCGTGTCCGCGTTGATGCCGCCGTCGATCTCGACCACCAGCCGGAGGTGCCCGGTGTCGACCAACCGCCGCGCCACCCGGACCTTGTCCAACACCTCGGCCATGAACGACTGCCCGCCGAACCCCGGCTCCACCGACATGATCAGCAACGTGTCGTAGTGCTTCAACACGTCCACGTGCGGCTCCAGCGCCGTGCCCGGCTTCAACGACAACCCGGCCTTCGCACCCGCCGCACGCAGGTTCTTCGCCAACGCCACCGGATCACCGGCCGCCTCCACGTGCACGGTCACGTTGTACGCGCCCGCCTCCGCGTACCCGATGGCCCAGCGGTCCGGGTCGTCGATCATCAGGTGGCAGTCGAGCGGCAGGTCGGTCGCCTTGCGCAACGACTTCACCACCGGCAGCCCGATGGTCAGGTTGGGCACGAAGTGCGCGTCCATGACGTCCACGTGCAGCCAGTCGGCCGACGGCACGGCGGCGGCCTCGTCGGCGAGTCGGGCGAAATCGGCGGACAGGATGCTCGGGGCGATCATCGGCTGGTGGACCACGGGTGCCGAGTCTAGGCTTCCACGATTGCCCGGATCTGGCCGGGAGCCGTATTTCACCCTCCGCTTTTCCGACTACTCACGCGGGTAGTTCCCTAGCCGCTGTGCCTGCCATAACGTGCACACCGGGGGGCTGCAACTGGGGAGCACTGGGGATGAATGCCGAATTCCGACACAAGATCGCACTGATCACCGGGGCCTGTTCACCGCTCGGCGCCGAGGTGGTCGAGTCGCTGGCCAGGCAGGGCGCGCTGGTCGCGGCCGTCGACAGCGACGGCGCGAGACTCGCCGACCTGGTCGAACGCCTCCACGCACAGGGCCTGCGGATCGCCGGCAGGCAGATCGACGTCACGTCCAGCGCGGCCGTCGACGCCCTCGTCGACCAGGTGGAACGGGAGTTCGGCGCCATCGACGCCCTGGTCGCCACGGCAGGCGCACTGCGCCCCGGCCCGGCCCTCTCGATCACCGACGACGACTGGTCGCACACCTTCGCGGTCAACGTGGACGGCGTGTTCAACGTCTCGCGCGCCGTCGCCACCAGAATGGTCGACCGGGGCAGGGGCACGATCGTCATGGCGCCCGCCCACGTGATCGCCGTGCCGAGATCGGGCATCGCCGCCTACGCCGCATCACGCGCCGCAGCCATCGCCTACACAGAGTGCCTGGCCGTCGAAGTAGCACCACACGGCGTCCACTGCGCCGTTGTAGCACCCGCCGACGTCCGCCGTGTCGCCGACGAAGTCAGGTTCCTCCTCGCCGACACCTCCCCCATCTCCAACGCCGTCGGCGCCTGAACCAAACATCCACAACGGACCCGGAACCACCCCGCAGAGGCCCGATTTGACATGGGTTCGGGTGCTTTAGGCTGGTCGAAGCCGGCAGGCCCGGCGGGGAAAAGCGTCCCGCCGGGCCTGCCGGCTTTGGCCTGCCTGGAGTGCCCGTAAGGGCCCCATGTCAAATCGAGCCGGGCTTGAGCGTGACCATCGGACCAAACCCGGGCAGTCACACCGAACCGGACCTACAGCGTGCCCCGGCCCCTCACACCGTCGACGTCGTCTCCGCACTCGCCTGCTCGTGCGCCAACCGCGCCAACTCCACCCGCGAACTGATCCCGAGCTTCCTGAAGATCCCCCGCAGGTGGTAGTTCACCGTGTGCGGCGACACGAACAACTGCTTCGCCACCTGCCTGTTGGTCAACCCGGCCCCCACCAACCGGGCTATGTCCCGCTCCGCCCCGGACAACAACCGCCACCCCTCCACAACACCCCCGACACCCACACCCCCACCACCCGACCCCACACCCCCACGTAACCGGGCCAACTCACCATCCGCCCCCATCCGCTCGAAGATCCGCGACGCCACCGTCGTGTGCGCCGAAGCCCGAACCACCTCACCGGCCTCCACCAACACCTCCGCGAGGTCCTCGTTCGCGTTCGCCCGCGCCCACGGATGCCGATGCCGCTCCGCCGCCTCCCGCAACCGCTCCGCGTCCCGCTCCACCAACGCCCGCGCGTGCCCGGCCGCCACCGACACCGTCGCGAACCCCGGGTTCTCGGCCGCCAGCCGCTCGGCCGCGCCGACCACCTCCCCCGCCAGCCCGCTGTCCCCCACCGCCGAAGCCTGCCGCACCAACCACGACGCGGCACCCGGCTCCTCGATCAACATCCGCCGCGCACCGACGGGGTCGTCCATCCGCTCACGCGCCAACTCGGCGGCCCGCTCCGCCCCACCCCGGGCGTGCGCCAACAACAACTCCACCCAGTCGTACTGCCCCGAGTGCAACACCGCCTCACCGGCCGCCAGCTCCGCCCGGTACCGACGCACGTGCTCGGTCGCCGCCACGACGTCACCCCGGTACAGCGCCACCGTCGCCAACACCGTCGACGCGAGCGGCACCAGGATCCGCAGCCCGCGGTCCCGCGCGCTCGACAGCCCGCGCCGCGCCGCCGCCAGCGCCCGGTCCAACTCCCCCGCCTGGACCAGCACCCTGGCCCGCGCGATCGTCCGGGCGGTCGGCGCACCCGCCTTCAGGGCCTCGTCGACACAAGCCACCCCGCCGCACACCGCCCCGCCGCACCCCGCCTCACCACAAGCCGCGTCGGAGTCCGCCCCGTCGCGCACCCACTTCTCCGCCTGCTCGAACTCGCCCAACGCCGACAGCTTCAACGCGAACGACACCGCCGACTGCGACTGCCACCACGCCGTGGGCCGGTCGAGCTCCCAGCGGGTCGACTCACGCCCCCAGTACATGGCCTCGGCGAGCTTCCCGGCGTTCCACTCCAGGCACGAGTGGACCGTCGCCGCCATCACCACGTCCGCGTCCGCGGGCTCCCGGTCCCGCGTCGTCAACACCGACAACGCGTGCGCGCCCGCCCGGCTCCCCGTGGCGAAGTACAGCGACAGCAACCGCCCGGCCTCCGCGAGCCGCCGCAACGGCGCGGGCACACCCGGCGTGGTCAGCACCTGCTCCATCTCGGAGACCGCGTCGGCGGGCCGTCCGTCCGCCAGCAGGATCCCCGCCAGCACGAGGTGCAGCTCCGCCGCCGCGCCGGCGGGCACCCCACCGGTCAGGCTCTGCCTCGCCAGCGCGATGGCGGAGCCGAGCTTGCCGTTGGCGGCCAACGACCGCACCCCGCTCACCGCGACCGCGCCCTGCGCCTCGTCCTCCTCGCTCCACTTCCCGGGAGCCTCGCCCACCTCGGCCGACCTCGTGCGCAACGCCTCCGCGTCGTGCCGCAGGGCGTGCCGCACCGACCCGGGCATCGAGTCGACCACGGCCCGCCACACCAGGTCGGACGCGAACTCCAGCCGCTCGTCGACGCACGCCACCAGCCCGGAGGCCAGCACCTCGTCCACCGCGAGCAGCAACGCGCCGGTGGTCTCGTCCATCATTGCGGCCACGTCCTGGAGCAGGAACGACTTGCCGATCACGGCCGCGACCCGCACCACCTGGCCGGCCTTGGGCGACATCGCGTCGACCTGACCGCGCAGCACGGCCCCGACCCGGCGCGGCAGCCACCCGCCACGCGGCCGGGCCACGCCGTCGCGCACGTCGAGCCGCCCCTCTTCCCTCAAGCCCTCCACGAGTTCGGCGACCAGGCGCGGGTTGCCGCCCGCGCCCGCCGTGAACGAGGCCAGGTCGGGGTGCGGCACCGCGTCCACCAGGTCGGTGACCATCCGCTCGACCGCGTCGTCGTCGAGCGGCGCGAGCGGGAGCACCTCCCCGTGCCGGCTCAGCGCGTCCCGGACCTCCGCGGCGTCACCGCACATCGCCGCCAACACCGAGACGGACCGGTCCCCGCCGGCTGCCCGCGCCAACTCCAGCAACGCCGCCGGGTCTTCGTGCGCCTCGTCCACCGCGATCAACACCGGCACCCGATCGATTCCCATCCGATCGAGTGCCGCCGTCACGTCGGTCGACTCCGCCAACCGGCCACCCGGAACGGGCACCACGGCGTAACCCCGGTCGCGGGCGGCGGCAACCGCCTCGCGCAACAGGGACGTCTTTCCGGAGCACGGCGGGCCGTCGATGACCAGCAGGCCACCGGGCGTGGACAGGAAGCGGAGAACCGAAGCCCATTCACGATCCCGGCCGTACAATTTCGACACAATCAAGACTGCTACGCATCTCGACTGGCTGTCAATTCAGCCGGTTGCGGCGTTACCGGCGTTTTCACCTAATGCGACGAGCGGCGCCACCCGATCCAGTTCACGCATCACCGACTCGGGATCGGACGCGAGCACCACTCCGGCGGAACGCAACACGGCCAAGTGGCCCTCGAACGCGGGGTGGGCCGCCTGGCCCTCGGACACCTGCGGCAGCACGACCATCGGCTTGCGGTCGCCCAGCGCCTCGCACAACACCGTGAGCGCCTGGTTGTCCGCGATCCCCACCGCGAGCTTGACCAGCGAGTTCGCCGTCGCCGGCGCGAACACGAACGCGTCCGGCGCGGGGTGGGGCTTGGGCTCCCACGGCAGGCGGGACGTCCACCGCACCGGCAACGCCGTCAACGCCCGGAGCGAATCCGCCCGGGGCTCGAGCCAGCGGGCCGCGGTAGGCGTGAACGTGATGGCCAACCGCCACCCCTTGGCGGCCAGGGGCCGAGCGAGCCCGTCCACGAACCACCGCTCGACCCCGCCACCCGCCGACGCGACAACACCGAGCACCGCCGCACCGCTCACCAGAGCACCGGTCATCGAATCACCGATTCCCCGATTCACCCGGTCACCGAATCACCGGACACCCGCATCACCGGATCAACCCACCACTCACACCGGTCGCCGCAGAATCGCGCAGAACATCGCGTCCGTCCCGTGCTTGTGCGGCCACAACTGCACCTGCGGCCCGTCGCCCAGGTCCGGCACGTCCGGGAAGAACTCCCGCGCGTCCAACCACTCCGCCCCGGTCCGGCGCGCCACGTCGCCCACCACGCCCACCGTCTCCGACAGGTGCGGCGAGCACACCACGTACGCCACCACACCGCCCGGCCTGACCAGCGACAACGCCGCCGTCAGCAGCTCGCGCTGCAACCTCGCCAGCGGCGCGACGTCCGACGGCTGCCGCCGCCACCGCGCCTCCGGCCGCCGCCGCAACGCGCCCAACCCCGTGCACGGCGCGTCCACCAGCACCCGGTCGAACCCGCCATCCTCGAGCCCGGACTCACGACCGTCGGCCACGTGCACCGTGATCGGCAGGTCGCCCATGGCCTTGCGGATCAGCTCCGCCCGGTGCGGCGCCTTCTCGACGGCGTCCATCGACGCGCCCGACAACCGGGCCAGCGACCCCAGCAGCACGGCCTTCCCGCCGGGTCCGGCGCACAGGTCGAGCCACCGCTCGTCACGACCCTCGACCGGCACCCGCGTCAACGCCACGGCGCACAGCTGGCTGCCCTCGTCCTGCACGGCCGCCAGCCGCTCACGCACCGCGTCGAGGTCGCCCGGGTCGCCCGCGCCCGCGTCCAGGTGCACCCCGTACGGCGAGTACGGCGCCACCTCGCCGCCCGTCATCGCGGCCAACTCCTCCGCGCTGCACTCACCGGGCCTGGCCGCCAGGTGCACCGCCGGCCGCATGTCGTCGGCGACCAACGCCTCCCGCAACGGCTCGCCGCGACTGCCGAGCGCCTCCGCGAACGCTTGCGCGATCCACCGGGGGTGCGCGTTGGCCATGGCGACGTACCCGATCGGGTCGGTGTCCTCGTCCGGCGCGACCTCCTCGACCCAGGCGGCCTCGTCCTGCCCGGTCACCCGCCGCAGCACGGCGTTCGCGAACCCGGCCGCGCCCGAACCGCGGTCGGCGCGCACCAGGTCGACCGTCGAGGCCACCGCCGCGTGCGCCGGGATGCGCGTGCGCAGCAACTGGTAAGTGCCCAGCCGCAACGCGTCGAGCACCGCACCGTCCACTTCGGACAACGGCCGGTCGGTGCAGGCCGCCAGCACCGCGTCCAGCAGCCCCTGCGCGCGCAGCGACCCGTACGTCAGCTCGGTCGCCAGGGCCGCGTCGCGCCCGGTGATCCGACGTTCCCGCAGGATGCCCGGCAGCACCAGGTTCGCGTAGGCGTCGCGCTGCCGAACGGCGCGCAACGTGTCCAGCGCGGCCTGCCGCGCGGGGTCCTCCACGGGCGGGCGCTCCGGACCGGTGCGACCGCGTGGCGGGTGCGCCCGCCGGGGGCGGGATGGACGCGAAGACCTCTGGGTCATGAAATCCGTTCCCCCGCTTCGATCCGGGCGCCGCGCGCCCAGTCGGTCGCCGACATCCGCTTCTTGCCCTGCGCCTGCACCTCGCCCAACGCCACCGGCTCGGTGGCCGTGCCGACGAGCACGCGCTTGCGCTCCACCCGGATCTCGCCGGGCGCGAGCGGCTCGTCCGCCTCGACCGGGAGCACCGGGCCGAGCTTGAGCCGCTCACCGCGGAACTCCGCCCACGCGCCGGGGTCCGGCGTCACCGCGCGGGCCACCCGGTCGATCGCGACGGCGGGCGTGCCGAAGTCGAGCCGAGCGTCGTCGACGGTCACCTTCGGCGCGTAGCTCACGCCCTCCTCGGGCTGGTCCACCGGCCGCAGCGTGCCGTCCGCGACACCGTCCACAGTGGACAGCAGGAGTCGCGCGCCGGACTCGGCGAGCCTGCCGAGCAGGTCACCGGCCGTGTCCCGGTCGCGCACCCGCTCGGTCACCACGCCGTACACCGGGCCCGCGTCCAGCTCCTTGACGATGCGGAACGTGGTCGCGCCGGTGATGTCGTCGCCGTGCCGCACGGACGCCTGCACGGGCGCCGCGCCGCGCCAGGCCGGCAGCACGGAGAAGTGCAGGTTCACCCAACCGTGACGAGGGATCGCCAGGGCGGACTCGGGCAGCAGCGCGCCGTAGGCCACCACCGGGCACAGGTCCGGCTCCAGCTCCTTCAACCGCGCCTGGAACACCGGGTCGCCCGCCTTGGCCGGCGCCAGCACCTCGATGCCGCGTTCGTCGGCCAGCGCCGCGACCGGGGAGCGCTCCACCCGGCGGCCACGACCGGCCGGCGCGTCCGGCCGCGTCACCACGGCCACGACCTCGTGCCGGCCGGACTCCAGCAGCGCCCGCAACGACGGCAGCGCGACCTCGGGCGTGCCCGCGAAGACCAGCCGCATGTCAGACCCCTCCGCAACGCACGTCGGGACTCCACCGGGACGGCCTGGTTTCCTGGACGAACACGCACTCTCCTCGCATCTTCCGCGACACCGCAGACCGCAAGTCTAGAAGAGCGCCTTCCACCCAGCTCGCCCGCGCGGTCGCGCCCATCGTTCGCGAGGTCGCGTCGATCCAGGCGACCGAGCCGCCGTCTGCGGAGCAGCGGCCATGTCACAGAGCAGCGGCTATCAAACACCGAACAGCGGGTGCGGCGACTGCTTGATCGTCGGCACGCCGCCGTCGAACCACGACTGCTGCCGGATCGCCCGCATGGCCTCCTTGCGGGTCCTCTCGTCCAGCCGGTCGAGGAACAGCACGCCGTCCAGGTGGTCGGTCTCGTGCTGGATGCAGCGGGCCAGCAGGTCCGTGCCCTCGACCTCGATCGGCTCGCCGTGCATGTTCCAGCCCCTGGCCACCACGTGCCGGTGCCGGCGGCAGTCCCACGACAGGCCGGGGATCGACAGGCAGCCCTCCGGGCCGTCCTGCTCCTCCTCGCCGACCACCTCGAACGTCGGGTTCACCAGGTGACCGGCGAAACCGTCGCAGTGGTAGGTGAACACCCGCAGGCCGACGCCGAGCTGCGGCGCGGCCAACCCGGCGCCGCCCGCCTCGCTCATGGTGTCCCACAGGTCCTTGACCAGCTTGCGCAGCTCCGCGTCGAAGTCGGTGACCTCGACGGCGGGCGTCCGCAGCACCGGGTCGCCGAACAGCCGGATCGGTTGGACGGTCACGCGCACTCCTCGAAGCCTGGGGAGGTTCCAGTCTACGAAAGCACGTTCAGTGCTCCAGGTCACGGCCGAGGAACGCGACGCCGACCAGCGCGGCCAGCAAGTGCCCGACGAACCGGACCGCCGTCGTGACCACGGGCTTCACCGCGGCGGCGGTCGGGCGGCTGACAGCGCTCGGCGTGGGTGTCATGGTCATCGTGGTCATGTCGGCTCCTCTGCTCCCGGCTCCCCGCGTGCACCCAGCGTGCGCCCCGACGCCGTCGGCGGGCGTCCGCTCGGAGTAGCGGGACGCCGTCATCCCCGGGGATGAGATCGGCTGCAACGCCGGGGGCGGCTGCGGCTACCTACCGGCATGACTGCTGCGACATCGGGCCGGCAGGGGGCAGCACGGGTGACCGACACCGACGCGGAGCTGTGGGCGCGGGGCGACCAGGCGGCGTTCGGCGCGCTGTTCGACCGGCACGCCGAGGCGGTGTGGAACCACGCCTACCGGCTGACGGCGTCGTGGTCGCTCGCCGAGGACCTCACCTCCGCCACGTTCCTGGCCGCGTGGCGGCGCCGGTCCGAGATCACCCTGGTCCGCGACAGCGCCCTGCCGTGGCTCTACACCGTGGCGGGCAACCTGGCTCGCACCGAGTTCCGCCGCCTCGGCCGGTTCCGGCGGGCGTTGCGCCGGGTGCCCGACGACGACGTGGTGCCCGACCACGCCGAGCGCGTCATCGCCTCGGTGGACGACGACCGCGCGTTGCGCCGGGTGCTGGACGTCGTGGCGACCTTGCCCAGAGCCGAACGGGAGGCCGTGGAGCTGGTCCTGCTGGGCGAGCTGTCCACGGCCGAGGCCGCCGAAGTGCTCGGCGTCGCCGAGGTGAGCGTGCGCTCGCGGATCTCGCGGGCCCGTGCCCGACTGCGTGCTGTGGAGGAGCGATGAGCCAGCCGGGGATCAACCTGCCACCGCACCGCCCCCTGCCACCTGACGTGCGGAAACGGCTGCGCCGCCGGGTCGTGGGCGGTGGGGCCGTGCGCGCGCCGCTCGCCGCCGCGGCGGCCGTCGTGGTGCTCGCCGCGGGCGGTGCGATCATCGCCCAGTCCACCGGGGGCGACGACCGCACCGCCGTCACGCCGCCGTCCACCACCTCCTCGGCGGCCGGGTCGCAGGCCCCTCCCGTCACCGGCGTCTCGCCCGGCGCGGCCACGACCGACGCGGCGCGGTGCGGGCTCGGCGACGCCGACGTGCGGTTCACGCTCCTCCTGGCGGGCCGCCGGATCCTCGTGACGCGGGACGACCGGTTCTGCGAGCTCACGCACACGACGATCTCGAAGAACAACCCCGCGGTCGGCCCGGTCCCGCTCGAGGACGGCGCGGCGGCGGTGTTGTGGCGCAGTGGCAGCGGCGTGCTGATCGGGCGCGTGCCGACCGGGACCGGCCACGTCGTGCTGGACTCCGGGGACCCGACCGGCACCGGACCCGTCCCGGTCTCGCTGGTGGAGGACCTGTTCGTGACCCCGTACACCATGGTGGGCTTGTCGGCGCGCTTCACCACGTCGTCGAGCGTGGTCTTCGCGGGGATCGACGTCGCGGCGCTGCCCACCGCGGAGGTGTGGGCGGCGCCGCGGGAGGAGCTGCCACCGGGCGACCCGGACGTGGCCCGGTGCCTGGACCTGGCCCTGCGGGACGGGGCGCGGTGGGTCGGCGACCCGCTGACGTGGCGGCCCGGAGCGATGTCGGGCGGCAGGCCGGACGCCCGACTGGTGCTCCACGACCAGGCCGGGAAGACCGCCTACTGCGAGTTCAGCCTGGCGCGGCCGTTCCTCGTGCACGAGGAGAACGCGGCACGGCAGGGTGGCGAGTCGTTCGAGGTCCGCTACGTGACCAGTCGCCAGACCGGCCCCGGACCGGGCGACGGGCACGTCCTGCTGGCCGGCACGGTCGACGCGACGCGCGTGGGCGGCCTGGAGATCACCGACCCCCAAGGTCGAACGCTGCCGGCCACCCTCAGGGACGGCACGTTCATCGCCCGGTTCGACCAGCGGCACCTGACCGCCACCGACGCCCTGCTCGAAGGCTTCCGGGTGCGCGTGCTCGACCACGGCGACCAGCCGATCGAGACCGTGGCGCTGGGCTGAGGCCGGTGTGGTCCCACCCGGTCGAGGGGTGGGCGGGACCACACCACCACGTCATCGCGTCGGCCACACCGCCCGGGCCGCGCCGCCGCCACGCCGGGACGTCTCCGCCGCCGCGCGCCACCGGCCGTCGGGCAGGCGTTCGACCGCCGTGACCGCGCCGATCTCGGCGGTCGACGTGAACCGGTGGCCCAGCGCGCGCAGCGCCGCGGCCTCCGGGCCCGCCAGGAACGCGGGCTCGGCCTGGGTGTTGGCGGCGTTGCGCTGGGACGCGCGCGGCGCGGCGATGGCCTCGACCAGCGGCGTGCCGCGGTCCAGCCGCCGGGTCAGCACCTGCAGGACGGTGGTGATGATGGTCGCGCCGCCGGGCGAGCCGAGCGCCAGCACCGGCTTGCCGTGCTCCAGCACGATCGTCGGCGTCATCGACGAGCGCGGGCGCTTGCCGGGGCCGGGCAGGTTCGGGTCCGGCACGCCCGGCGTCACCGGCGTGAACGAGAAGTCGGTCAGCTCGTTGTTGAGCAGGAACCCGCGACCGGGCACCACGATGCCGCTGCCGCCCTCCTGCTCGATGGTCAGCGTGTAGGCGACCACGTTGCCCCAGCGGTCGGCGACCGTCAGGTGCGTGGTGTCCGTGCCCTCGTACGGCGTGGCGGCCGGCTCGCCGCTGGTCGCGCACGGCGTCGGGTTGCGCGGATCACCGGGTGCGACCGCGCCGGTCATGGCCGCCGTCGGCGAGATCAGGCACGCCCGGCTGTCGGCGAAGCGCTGCGACAGCAGCTCCCTCGTCGGGACGTCGCTGAACGCCGGGTCGCCGACCCAGCGGTTGCGGTCGGCGAACGACAGCCGGCTGGCCTCCAGGAACCGGTGCAGGTACTGGACCGGGTCCTCGGCGGCCAGGTCCGTGGTCTCGAGGATGTTCAACGCCTCACCGGCGGTCGTGCCGCCGGAGGACGGCGGGGCCATGCCGAACACGTCGTAGTCGCGGTAGCGGACGCGGGTCGGCTCGCGCAGCGGCGCCTCGTACCCGGCGAGGTCGGCCGCCGTCATGTCACCGGCCCGGACCTTGCGGGTGGAGCCCGCCACCACGGGCGGCTGCCGGACCGCCGCCACCAGGTCGCGACCCACCTCACCGCGGTAGAACGCGGACATGCCGTCCTTGCGCAGCGCGCGGTAGGTGTCGGCCAGGTCGGGGTTGCGGAACGTGCTGCCGATCGCCGGCGGCGCGCCGCCAGGCAGGTACAGGGCGCTGGTCGAGCTGAAGTCCGCGAAGCGGGCGGCGTTGTCGGTGACCTGCCGGTGGAACGTGGCGTCGACGGTGAAGCCGCGCCGGGCCAGCTCCTCCGCCGGCCGCACGGCCTGGTCGAGCGACCACGTGCCCCAGTGCCGCAGCGCCTGCTGCCAGGTGCGCGGCGTGCCGGGCACGCCCACCGACAACCCGCTGGTCATGGCCTCGGCGAACGGGAGCGCGACGCCGTTCTCCACGAACAGGTCCGCGTCGGCGGAGGCGGGCGCGGTCTCCCGACCGTCCACTGTGGACACGCGGTGCGTGCGGGCGTCGTAGTGCACGAGGAACCCGCCGCCGCCGATGCCGGCCGAGAACGGGTCGGTGACGCCCAGCGCGGCGGCCACGGCGACGGCGGCGTCCACCGCGTTGCCGCCGCGGCGCAGGACGTCGACGCCGATCTGCGAGGCGTCGGGGTCGACGCTGGAGACCACGCCACCGAAGCCGACCGCTTCGGGCGCGCGTGGTGGATCGGTGACGGCGGTGGCGGTGGCGGGCAGGAGGGGTACGACGAGGAGTGATGCGAGGACGCTGGCGACAGTCGACCGGAGCATCGTTCCCTTCTACTCCACCCCGGCCGAAAGCAGAACCACCCGGACGTCGCCGTGTCGGGTTCCGCGCCAGAGGACTTCGTGGGCCGGACAACGTCATGGGTCCGGCGGACTTCCAGGTCAGAGCACTTCGAGGTCAGAGCACTTCGAGCGGGTCGAGCTTGACCCGCACCACGTCCGGTTCCTTCCGGGCGCTGCGCACGGCCAGCACGTCGGCCAGCAGCGTGGCCAGCGCGCGGCCCTCCGTCCGGGACACCCGGACCAGGGCGCGTTCCTTGTCCTCCGACAGCGGCACCGGGCCGAGGATCTCGCCCGTCGGCGGCAGGTCGAGCTCCTCCAGGACGCCGGCCAGCGCGTCCGGCGCGCCGTCCACGGTGGCCATCCGCACGGCCGGCGGGAAGCCCAGCTCGGCCCGCGCCGCCAGCTCCTGCCGCGCGTGCCACACCGGATCCCACCGGACCAGGGCCTGGACCGGCGCCAACGACGAGTCCGCGACCACGACCACCCGCCCGGCCGCGTGGACCAGCGCCGCGGCCGTCATCCACCGCCGCAGCGCCTCCTCCGCGGCGCGCAGGTCGGCCCGGCCGAGCAGCGCCCACCCGTCCAGCAGCAGGGCCGCGCCGTAGCCGCCCTCGGTGAACGGCTCCGCGCCCGGCGTGGCCACCACCAGGGACCGGCCGCCCGGCACCTCGGCCAGCACCTCGTCGCCGCCCGACGTGCGGACCGGCACGCCGCTGAACGCGCGCCCCAGCTCCTCGGCCGTGCGGCGGGCGCCGATGACCTGGCCGCGCAGCCGGCGCGAACCGCAGTTCGGGCAGCGGTACGCCGCCTCCGTCGCGCCGCACCACCGGCAGTACGCGGGCCTCGGCACGCCGTCCTGGGTGCCGCCCGGCAGCGCCAACGGGCCCGCGCACCGGCGGCACCGGGCAGGCGACCGGCACTGACCGCAGGCCAGCGCGGGCACGTACCCGCGCCGGGGCACCTGGATCAGCACCGGCGTGTCCGCCGCCAGCGCGGCCCGCGCCGCGTCGAAGGCGATGGACGGCAGCCTGGCCGACCTCGCCGCCGCGTCCTTCACCTCCTGCCACTCGCTCTCGCCCACCGCAGCCACCCTCGGCGCCACGGCCCGCAGCGTGTCGCGGGCCGCGACCACCTCGTGCGCCCAGCCGCTGTCCACCAGCAGCTGCGCCTCCGCGGTCCGGGCGAAGCCCCCGACCAGCAGCGACGCGCCGGTCAGGTGCGAGCGCTGCACGAGCACGTCGCGCACGTTCGGGTAGGGCATCCTCGGCTCGGCGTGCAGGTCGTCGCCGTCGTCCCAGACCGCGACCAGCCCGAGGTCCCGCACCGGCGCGAAGGCCGCGCCACGCGTGCCCAGCACCACCCGCACCGCACCCCGCCGCACGGCCAGCCACCGCTTGTACCGCTCGGACGGCCCGAGGTCGGCCGACAGCGTCACCACGCCCGCCTCGCCCACCAGCGCCGCGCACGCCCGCTGGAGCCGGGCCAGGTCGCGGTGGTCCGGCACGACCACCAGCGCGCCCTTGCCCGTGCTCGCCACCGACGCCGCCGCCTCGGCCAGCCGGGCGGGCCAGTCCTCGGCGGGCAGCGCCTGCCACACCGCCCGCGCGGCCCGGCCGGACCGCAGCGCGTCCAGCAGGTTCGGCCCGAACGGGTAGCGCGCCCACCCCTCGTCCGACGGCGCCCCGGGCACCGGCGCGGGCTCGCCGGAGGGCTTGGCCTCGGCGCGCGCGTGCCGGGGTGGGATCGCCATCCGCAGCACGTCGATCAACGACCCCGCGTACCGGTCCGCGATCGCCCGCGCGAGCTCCGCCACCTCCGGTGACAGCACGGGCTCCGGCGAGATCACCCGGTCCAGGAACGTCAGCTTCCGCCCGTACTCCGACGATTCCGCCCGCTCCAGCAGGTAGCCGTCCACGAGTTGGCCGGCGAACCGCACCCGCACCCGGCAGCCGGGCACGGCGTCCGCGTCCTGCTCGGTCGACACCTGGTAGTCGAACGGCCGGTCGAGGTGCGCCAGCGGCACGTCCACGCACACGCGGGCGACCGGCAGCGAGGCGGCGGGAACCCGCTCGCCGCGCCTGGTCGTCGCCTTGCCCGCCACGGGTGGAGGTCTACCAGAGACCGGGGTGGACGCCCGCAACCCGGGGCCGAACCGCGAACCGTGCAGTCATGACCCCAGTATCGAACAAACGTTCGAGTCAAGCAAGATCACGACCGGGTGATCGTCGACGAGACGCTCTCCCGCCCGTTCTCCAGGTGACCCGCCAGCCTGCGGTGGAACCGGCCGTCCTTCGAGGTGATCGTCACGTCGTACCAGCCGTGCCGGAACGCGGTCAGCCACGGCACCAGCCGCCGCCTGCCCGGCCGCACCGACACCGCGAAGTCCCGCCCGTCCCCCGCCACGGTGAACGTCACGTCCGACGTGCCGAGGTTCACCAACGTGATCGACACCATGCGGCGGTGCGCCGACGACTCGACCGCCACCGACTCGCCCCGAACGCCCGCGAACTCGCGCCGGAACCCGTTCGGCCCGACCACCGTGAACCGGTACCGGCCCTCGAACGGCACCACGACGTCCACCGAGGACCGCACGTCGAAGTGCGCCGGGCCCTCGGACTCGCCCGCGTGCGGGTACAGCGCCAGGTGCACGCTCTCGTGGCCCGAGTTGCGCAGCTCCAGCCGCACCTCGCCGCCGACCGCCGCACCGGAGGCGTCCGGCTGGTACGGCAGCGGGCGGGCGGGCCGCACGCCCGGTTCCTGGCGGTCGACGGGCGGCCCGTGCTCTTGGGCCGTGGGCCGCCGCGCCTGCCGTGCTCGCCGGTTGAAGTCGAACGCCGAGGTCAGGTCGCCGCACGCGGTCCGCCGCCACGGGTCGATCCCCGGCGCCGACACGCCGAGCCACCGTTCCAGGAACCGGATCGTGGACGAGTGGTCGAACAGCTGCGAGTCCACGTACCCGCCGACCGTCCACGGCGACACGACGACCATCGGCACGCGCGGACCCAGCGGCGGCCCGTCGCGCGGTGGGCGCGGCGGCGGCACGTGGTCGAAGTGCCCGTCGGCCTCGTCGTGGGTGATGAACAGCGCGGTCGAGTCCCACACCTCCGGCGTGGACGCCAACGCGTCCAGCACCTGGTAGGTCAGCGAGGCGTGGGGGTGCTCGCAGGCCATGAGGAAGGACACCCGCGGCAGCCGAGCTGACGCCACGTCGGTCCGGAACGCGTCGAGGTCGGAGAACGCCCCGGGCAGCGCTTTGCCCGCGAACCGGGCGAAGGACGGGTCCGGGCGATCGCCCCACCCCCGGTAGACGCGCCATGACGTGGTGGCGGCTTGCAGGCGTTCGGCGTAGTCCGCCCACTGCGCCTCGGCGTGGGGCGTGCCGTGGTAGGCGTCGCAGACCGTGAACGTGTCCGCCAGCTCGTAGTCGAACGGCAGGTCCCGCCGGTCGTGGGCGGTGGCGGTGCGCGCGTCGTCGATCGCGTTGCGGTCGGCTAGGCCGCGCACCCCGCGCAGCGCGCCGTAGCAGTGGTCGAACGACCGGCTCTCCCGCACGAGCAGCACGACGTGCTCTATGGCGGACAACCCGCCTGGCCGGGGCTCCCTGGCCAACGCCTCGTGCACCGACGGCGGCAGCAGCGAGCCTGCCGCCGCGGTGGGCGGCGTGCGACGCGTGGCGGGCATGACCGTGTCTAACGCGCGCCGGTGAACTCAGGAGGTCCTCCGGACCACACCCGTGCGACCCGCGGCGGACATCGGCGCGGAACCGTCAGACTCCGCCGGCCGACCAACCAGGCCGAACTCACCACCGCCGCCACCGTCCTCGCGCAGCGACGACCGAATTGTCGGACCCCGCCGGCAAAATAAAAGCAGGGGTCCCCTGGGCGGGGACCCCTGCGGAGCATCAGGCGGCTGTCAGGCCGCCGGCGACGGCTCGGGCCGTCAGGCGCCCGCGGCGGCGCGGAGGGCGTCGGCGCGGTCCGTGCTCTCCCACGGCAGCTCGACGTCGGTGCGGCCGAAGTGGCCGTACGCGGCGGTCGGGGCGTAGATCGGGCGCAGCAGGTCCAGGTCGCGGATGATCGCGGCCGGGCGGAGGTCGAAGACCTCGCCGATCGCCTGCTGGATCTTGGTCGGGTCGACCGTCTCGGTGCCGAAGGTCTCCACGAACAGACCGACCGGCGCGGCCTTGCCGATGGCGTACGCCACCTGCACCTCGATGCGCGTGGCCAGGCCGGCGGCCACCGCGTTCTTCGCCACCCAGCGCATCGCGTACGCCGCGGACCGGTCCACCTTCGACGGGTCCTTGCCGGAGAACGCGCCGCCGCCGTGGCGGGCCATGCCGCCGTAGGTGTCGACGATGATCTTGCGACCGGTCAGGCCGGCGTCACCCATCGGGCCGCCGATGACGAACCGGCCGGTCGGGTTGACCAGCAGCCGCACGTCGGAGGTGTCCAGGCCGAGCGCGTCGACCTCGGGGGCCACGACGTGCCGGCGGATGTCGACGCCGAGCAGCTTCTCCAGGTCGATGCCGTCCGCGTGCTGCGTGGACACCACGACGGTGTCCAGCCGCACCGGCTGGTCGCCCGCGTACTCGATGGTGACCTGGGTCTTGCCGTCGGGACGCAGGTACGGCACCGTGCCGTCCTTGCGGACCGCGGTCAGCCGCCGCGACAGCCGGTGCGCCAGCGCGATCGGCAGCGGCATCAGCTCGGGGGTGTCGGTGCACGCGTAGCCGAACATGAGGCCCTGGTCGCCCGCGCCCTGCTTGGCGATCTCGTCCTCGGTGCCCTCGACCCGCTTCTCGAACGCGGTGTCCACGCCCTGCGCGATGTCGGGCGACTGCGAGCCGATGGCCACGTTCACGCCGCACGAGTAGCCGTCGAAGCCCTTGGCCGACGAGTCGTAGCCGATCTCGACGATCTTGTCCCGCACGATCGACGGGATGTCGGCGTAGGCCTCGGTGGTGACCTCGCCCGCCACGTGCACCTGGCCGGTGGTGACCATCGTCTCCACCGCGACGCGCGAGCGCGGGTCCTTCGCCAGCAGCGCGTCGAGGATCGAGTCGCTGATGGCGTCGCAGATCTTGTCCGGGTGCCCTTCGGTCACCGACTCACTGGTGAACAGCCTGCTGCTGTGCTGGCTCACGACACTCCCTAACTGTCCGATCTGCGAATGGTCTCAAGCTTACTGAGCGCTCGTGCGCGAAGGGTCCCGTTCGACGGCAGGGGCCACGGCGTCCCACAATGCGGACGCGAGCCGCGCCTTCGAGCCGTGCGGGATCGGGGTCTCCGCGCCGTCGGCGGACAGCAGCCAGCCGGCGTTGTCCTCGACCTCGAACGCGCGCCCGTCGCCGACGGCGTTGACGACGAGCCAGTCGCAGCCCTTGCGCTTGAGCTTCGCGCGACCGTACTCGAGCACGCCGGTCCCGGCGTCCCCGGTCTCGGCCGCGAACCCCACGACGACCTGGCCCGGCCGCCGCGCGGCGACCAGCTCGGCCAGGATGTCCGGGTTGCGGGTGAGCGCGACCGGGTCCGGGTCGCGCTCGGTCTTCTTGATCTTGTGCTGGACCAGGTCGACCGGCCGGAAGTCGGCGACGGCCGCGGCCATGACCACGACGTCGGCGGTGGCGGCGACGGTGTGCATCGCGTCACGCAGCTCCAACGCCGAGCCGACGCGTACGACGTCCACCCCGGCGGGCGCGACCAGGTCCGCGGTGTGCGCGGCGACCAGCGTCACCCGCGCGCCGCGCTGGGCGGCGACCCTGGCCAGCGCGAAGCCCTGCCGGCCGGACGAGCGGTTGCCCAGGAAGCGCACCGGGTCGAGCGGCTCGCGCGTGCCGCCCGCCGACACGGCGACGTGCACGCCCTCCAGGTCGCGCGGCAGCGCGTCGGGGCGCGCCAGCAGCAACCGGGCCAGGTCGACGATCTCGGCGGGCTCGGGCAGCCTGCCCTTGCCGGTGTCCTTGCCGGTCAGCCTGCCGCTGGCGGGTTCGGCGACGACCACGCCGCGCGAGCGCAGCAGCGCCACGTTCGCCCGGGTCGCGGGGTGCTCCCACATCTCGGTGTGCATCGCCGGCACGAGCAGGACGGGGCAGCGCGCGGTCAGCAGCGTGTTGGTGAGCAGGTCGTCGGCCAGGCCGTGGGCGGCCTTCGCGATCAGGTTCGCCGTGGCGGGCGCGACGACGACCAGGTCGGCGTTCTGCCCCAGCTTCACGTGCGGCACCGACGGCACGTCCTCGAACACCCCGGTCTGCACGGGCTGACCGGACAGCGCCTCGAACGTGGCGGCGCCGACGAACTTCAGCGCGCCGTCCGTCGGCACGACGCGCACGGCGTGGCCGGACTCGGTGAGCCGGCGCAGAACCTCGCACGCCTTGTACGCGGCGATGCCCCCGCCCACCCCCAGGATGACGCTGGGGCGGTCGGGGGCGACGGCCTCGGTCACTCGCCCTCGGTGTGCTCGAGGAGACCCGCGTGGATCTCCCGGAGCGCGATCGACAGCGGCTTCTCGCGCGGGCCCGGCTCGACCAGCGGGCCGACGTACTCGAGCAGGCCCTCGCCGAGCTGCGCGTAGTAGTCGTTGATCTGGCGCGCGCGCTTGGCGGCGTAGATCACCAGCGCGTACTTCGAGCTGACCTGCTCCAGGAGGTCGTCGATCGGGGGGTTGGTGATGCCCTCCGGAGTACCCGAGAGCGGGCCCAGCTCGGTGTGCGTGGTCACTCGTCAACGCTCCTGCGGTTCAGGGGTGGGTCTGTGTCGTCATCGTGTCGAGACAACCGTCCCGTGCCTCGCGACGCGCGTGCTCACGCGTCGGGCACCGGGCCGACCACCAAGTTTAGCAAGCTCGCGGCGGCCGACTTCACGTCGTCGTTCACCACGACCTCGTCGAACTCCGGCTCGGCCGCCAGTTCCTCCCTGGCGATCTCCAGCCGGCGGGCCACGACGGCGGGGTCCTCGGTGCCGCGGCCGGTGAGCCGGCCGACCAGGTCCTCCCACGACGGCGGGGCCAGCATGACCAGCTGGGCCTCCGGCATCGCGACCCGGACCTGCCGGGCGCCCTGCAACTCGATCTCCAGCAGGGACGGCGTGCCGGCCGCCAAGGCCCGCTGGACCGGCTCCTTGGGCGTGCCGTAGCAGTTGCCCGCGAACTCGGCGTGCTCCAGGAGCTCGCCCCTGGCGACCATCTCGCGGAACTCGGCGCCGTCGACGAAGTGGTAGTGCACCCCGTCGACCTCGCCCGGCCTCGGCTTCCGCGTGGTCACCGAGACGCTGAAGTGGATCTCCGGTCCCATCCGGCGGAGCTCGGCCAGCACGCTGGACTTGCCCACGCCGGACGGGCCGGACAGAACGGTGAGGCGGGGCCGGGCGCGTGCGCCCGACCCCACCCCGGTGCCATCACTCACTCGCCGCTGAACTCGGTGAGCAGCGCCTTGCGCTGCCGCTCACCCAGGCCGCGCAGCCGACGGGACGGAGCGATCTCAAGGCGCTCCATGATCTGCTGCGCACGCACCTTGCCGACGCCCGGAAGCGCCTCGAGCAGCGCGGACACCTTCATCTTGCCAAGGACCTCGTCGCTCTCGGCGGCCTTCAGCACGTCGGTCAGGTTCGTGCCGCCACGCTTGAGGCGCTCCTTGAGCTCAGCCCGAGTGCGACGAGCGGCAGCAGCCTTCTCCAGCGCTGCGGCCCGCTGCTCCTCGGTAAGCTGGGGAAGGGCCACGATTTCCTCCGTGGTGTGGGAATTTCAATTCTGGATCGGTGCCGCGACCGTACCGAGCGCAATTGCCTGGGTACAACGTGGGTCCCAGTCAGGTGAATCTTTCAGCGCTGGAGTGGTTGCGGCGGGTGGTAGTAGTACCAACACCCACCAACAAGCCCATCACCGCCACCGGTAACGCCTTGCGCACGCCGTGTGTGGTATGCGCTCGATGGGTGATGGACCCGTCGGTGGCCAGGACCGTACCAGGGAACGTTTGCGCAGGTGAGCGGACCACGTGAAGCGTGTCGCGATTTGATCGTGATCACATCTCCAGGGAGCGCCGCACGGCGTCCGCCGCCGACCGCAACTTTGCGGCTTCGGGGCCGTGCCTGAGCACGTCCCGCGAGGACGTCGGGAGCACCCCGCGCAGCTCCGCGCCGAAGACCGCACGGAGGTCCGCGACCGTGGCGCCCTGCGCCCCGAAACCCGGCGCGAGGACGTATCCGTGCAGGTCAGAGAGGTCCAGTTGGTGATCGCCGACGGTCGCGCCGACCACCAGGCCGACGTCGCCGAGTGGTTCGAGACCGGCGTTCGCGCGGGCCGCCGAGTCCACGATCGACTGCGCCACGGAACGCCCGTCGGGGCCCACCGCGCGCTGCACGGAGGCCCCCTCCGGATTCGAAGTCAACGCGAGCACGAATATTCCGCGACCGCTCGCGGCGGCGGCTTCCAGCGCCGGGTCGAGCGATCCGAAGCCGAGGTACGGCGACGCGGTGACCGCGTCGCCGGCCAACGGGGAGCCCTCGGTGAGGTACGCCGCGGCGTACGCGGCCATGGTGGAGCCGATGTCGCCGCGCTTCGCGTCCACCAGCACCAGCGTGCCGGTGTCCCTGAGGTCCGCCACGACGCGTTCCAGCACCGCCACGCCCCGTGACCCGTGCGCTTCGAAGAAGGCCGCCTGCGGCTTCACCAGGGCCACGTGGCCGCCGAACGCCTCCACGCACGTCAGCGCGAACCGCTCCAGCCCCGCGGCGTCCTGGGAGAGGCCCCAGGACGCCAGCAGGCCGGGGTGCGGGTCGATACCCACGCACAGGGGGCCGTGGTCGGCGACGGCCTTGGCCATGCGAGCACCGAACCGCTGGGTCTCCCCCATCACGCGTCCCCCCTGAGGGCCGCCTGGAGGGCCTGGAGGGGCCGTACGCCGATGTCGCCGCGGATGGCCGCCTCGATGCCGTGCACGGCCGCCGCCGCGCCCTGGATCGTGGTCACGCACGGGATGTCCTTGGCCACGGCCGCGGTGCGGATCTCGTAGCCGTCGACGCGCGGCCCGTTGTTGCCGTACGGGGTGTTGATGATCATGTCGACGGTGCCCGCGAGGATGGCGTCGACGATGTTGTCGGCGCCCTCGAAGTGCTTGCGCACGATCGTGCAGGGGATGCCGTTGCGGCGCAGCACCTCGGCCGTCCCGGCGGTGGCCAGCACCTCGAAGCCCAGGTCGGCGAGCCTCTTGACCGGGAAGATCATGGCCCGCTTGTCCCGGTTGGCCACCGACACGAACACCCGGCCCGACGTGGGCAGGGAGCCGTAGGAGGCGGTCTGGGACTTGGCGTAGGCCATGCCGAACGACACGTCGATGCCCATGACCTCGCCGGTCGACTTCATCTCCGGGCCGAGCAGCGAGTCGACGCCCTTGCCCTCCGGCGTGCGGAACCGGTGGAACGGGAGCACGGCCTCCTTGACCGCGACCGGGGCGTGCGGCGGCAGCTTCGCGCCGTCGCCGGTCTTGGGCAGCATCCCCTCGGCCCGCAGCTGGGCCACGGTGGCGCCGAGCATGATCCGGGCCGCGGCCTTGGCCAGCGGCACGGCCGTGGCCTTGGAGACGAACGGCACGGTGCGCGAGGCGCGCGGGTTGGCCTCCAGGACGTACAGCACGTCGTCCTTCAGCGCGTACTGCACGTTGAGCAGGCCGCGCACGCCGATGCCCTCGGCGATGGCCAGCGTGGACCGCCGGACCGCCTCGACGTCGGACTCGCCGAGCGTGATCGGGGGCAGGGCGCACGCCGAGTCGCCGGAGTGCACGCCGGCTTCCTCGATGTGTTCCATCACACCCCCGATGAACACCTCGTTGCCGTCGTAGAGGGCGTCCACGTCGATCTCGATGGCGTCGTCGAGGAACCGGTCGACCAGCACCGGGTGCTCCGGGCTGACCTCGGTGGCGCGCTGGATGTAGCCCTGGAGGGTCTCCTCGTCGTAGACGATCTCCATGCCGCGACCGCCGAGCACGTACGAGGGCCGCACCAGCACCGGGTAGCCGATCTCGTCGGCGATGGCCTTGGCCTGCGCGAACGAGGTGGCCATGCCGTACTTCGGCGCGGGCAGCCCGGCGTCGGCGAGGACCTGGCCGAACGCGCCGCGCTCCTCGGCGAGGTGGATGGCGTGCGGCGGGGTGCCCACGACCGGCACGCCCGCGTCCGCGAGCCGCTGCGCGAGGCCCAGCGGGGTCTGGCCGCCGAGCTGGACGATGACGCCCACGACCGTGCCGGAGCGCTGCTCGGAGTGGAACACCTCCAGCACGTCCTCGAACGTCAGCGGCTCGAAGTACAGCCGGTCCGAGGTGTCGTAGTCGGTGGAGACCGTCTCCGGGTTGCAGTTGACCATCACGGTCTCGTACCCGGCCTCGCGCAGCGCCATGGCCGCGTGCACGCACGAGTAGTCGAACTCGATGCCCTGCCCGATCCGGTTCGGGCCCGAGCCGAGGATCAGCACCTTCGGCTTGTCCGGCTGCCCGGTCACCTCGGTCTCGGCGTCGGGGTCCAGCTCGTAGGCCGAGTAGTGGTAGGGCGTCTTGGCGGCGAACTCGGCGGCGCACGTGTCGACCGTCTTGAACACCGGCCGCACCGCCAGCCGGTGGCGCAGCGAGCGGACGCCGTCCTCGCCGGCCAGCTCCGGGCGCAGCGCGGCGACCTGCCGGTCCGACAGGCCCGCCCGCTTGGCCTTGCGCAGCAGGCGCTCGTCCAGCACGGGCGCGTCCTCGATCTCGGCGCGCAGGTCGACCAGCCAGGCGAGCTGCTCGATGAACCACGGGTCGATCCGCGACGCCTCGTGCACCTGCTCGATCGTGGCGCCGAGGCGCAGCGCGCGGTCCACCGTGTACAGGCGGCCGTCGTGGCCACGGCGCAGGGCGTCCAGAGTGGACTCCAGCGACTCGGCCGGGTCGCCGGGGTCGGGCACCGTCCAGAAGCCGCCGGCCTTGGTCTCCATGGAGCGCAACGCCTTGCCGAGCGCCTCGATGAAGCTGCGGCCGATGGACATGGCCTCGCCGACCGACTTCATGGTCGTGGTGAGCGTGCTGTCCGCGCCCGGGAACTTCTCGAACGCGAACCTCGGCACCTTCACCACGACGTAGTCCAGCGTCGGTTCGAAACTGGCCGGCGTTTCCCCGGTGATGTCGTTCTGGATCTCGTCCAGCGTGTAGCCGATGGCGAGTTTCGCGGCGATCTTGGCGATCGGGAAACCGGTCGCTTTCGACGCCAAAGCCGACGAACGGGACACGCGCGGGTTCATTTCGATGACGACCATGCGGCCGTTGCCGGGGTGGATGGCGAACTGGATGTTGCAGCCGCCGGTGTCCACCCCGACCTCGCGGATGACCGCGATGCCGACGTCGCGCATGTGCTGGTACTCGCGGTCGGTGAGCGTCATCGCCGGCGCCACGGTCACCGAGTCGCCGGTGTGCACGCCCATCGGGTCGATGTTCTCGATGGAGCAGACGACGACCACGTTGTCGTTGCGGTCGCGCATCAGCTCGAGCTCGTACTCCTTCCAGCCGAGCACGCTCTCCTCGATCAGCACCTCGGTGACCGGGGACTCGGCCAGGCCGCTCGCGGCCAGCCGCTCCAGCTCCTCGTGGGTGTGCGCCATGCCCGAGCCGAGGCCGCCCATGGTGAACGACGGCCGGATCACGACCGGCAGGCCCAGGTCGGCCACGGTCGCGCGGACGTCCTCCATGGTCTTGCAGACCGCGCTGCGCGGCACGTCCGCGCCGATCTTGCGGACCAGGTCCTTGAAGATCTGCCGGTCCTCGCCGCGCTCGATGGCGTCGATGTCCGCGCCGATCAGCTCGACGTTGTACTTCTCCAGCACGCCGCGCTCGTGCAGCGCGATGGCGGTGTTCAGCGCGGTCTGGCCGCCCAGCGTGGCCAGGATCGCGTCCGGCCGCTCGGCCGCGATGACCTTCTCCACGAACTCCGGCGTGATCGGCTCGACGTAGGTGGCGTCGGCGAACTCCGGGTCCGTCATGATCGTCGCCGGGTTGGAGTTGACGAGGGAGACCCGCAGGCCCTCCTCGCGCAGCACCCGGCACGCCTGGGTGCCGGAGTAGTCGAACTCGCAGGCCTGGCCGATGACGATCGGTCCGGAGCCGATGACCAGCACGTGCTTGAGATCAGTCCTCTTCGGCATGGTCAGCGGCCCTCGCTCATCATCGTCACGAACTCGTCGAACAGCGGGGCGGCGTCGTGCGGACCCGCCGCCGCCTCCGGGTGGTACTGCACGCTGAACGCGGGCACTTCGAGGGCGCGGACGCCTTCGACCGTGCCGTCGTTGGGGCAGTAGTGGCTCAGCAGCACGCGGCCGAAGTCGGAGTCGAACTCCTCGCCCGGCTCGCCCTCCAGCGCGAACCCGTGGTTCTGCGCGGTGATCGCCACCTTGCCGGTCGCCACGTCGATCACCGGGATGTTGATGCCCCGGTGGCCGTAGCGCATCTTGTAGGTGTCTCGGCCGAGCGCACGGCCGAGGATCTGGTTGCCGAAGCAGATGCCGAACAGCGGGATCCGCCGGTCCAGCACGCCGCGGGTCAGCTCGACCGCGTGCGCCTGGGTCGCCGGGTCGCCGGGGCCGTTGGACAGGAACACGCCGTCCGGCTTGACCGCGACCAGGTCGTCCATGGTCGAGGTGAGCGGCAGGACGTGCACCTCGATGCCGCGGGCGGCCATCATCCGGGGTGTGTTGGACTTGATGCCCAGGTCCAGCGCGGCCACGGTGAAGCGGCGCTCGCCGACGGCCTCGACCACGTACGGCTCGGGCGTGGTCACGTCGCCCGCGAGGTCCGCGCCCACCATGGGTGGCGCGCTGCGGACCCGCTCCAGCATCTCCTCGACGCTGCCGAGGTCGTCACCGGAGAACACGCCCGCGCGCATCGCGCCCTGTTCGCGCAGGTGGCGGGTCAGCATCCGGGTGTCGATGCCCGCGATGCCGACGACGCCCTGGTCGACCAGCGCGTCGTCCAGGCTGCGCGTGGAGCGCCAGTTGGACGGCACGCGGGCCGGGTCGCGCACCACGTAGCCGGAGACCCAGATGCGGCTCGACTCGTCGTCCTCGTCGTTCCAGCCGGTGTTGCCGATCTGCGGCGCCGTCTGCACCACGATCTGGCGGTGGTAGGACGGGTCGGTCAGGGTCTCCTGGTAACCGGTCATGCCGGTGGAGAACACCACCTCGCCGAGGCTCGCGCCGACCGCGCCGTAGGCCTCACCGCGGAACACGCGCCCGTCTTCCAGCACCAGTGCCGCGTTCGTCATGAGTCGCCTCCCAGCGCTTGCACCCACTGCTCGTACACGTCCTTGTCGTCGCCCCGGAACCCGGTGTCGAACACCCGGTCGCCGAGGTGCCAGCGCACGACCAGCAGGCCGTCCGCCGTCATCACCTTGCCCGCGAGGCCGCGCGCCGTGCGGGCCCCGTCCACCCGTTCTACCGGGATCCACAACGCGCTCGCGCCGGTGCGCTCCACCAGCACGCCGTTCTCGGTGAGCTTGAGGGTCGCCTCGGCGCGGTGGCCGATGTCGCCGACCGCGACCCGGTCCTGCCAGTCGTCGCCGATGGTGGTGCCGACGTACACGCCGGTCGTCTCCAGCATCGTCGCGCCGGTCTCGGCGGGCGGCTGCGGGAACTCCGGCAGCACTTCGGCCTGCCGCCGTGCGCGCCGCCGCCAGCCGCGCCACATGCCGTACAGGCACAGCAGGAAGATCGCCAGCACGGCGAGGGAGAGCAACACCCTGGTCATGCGCACACCTCGCTGACGCTCGGCGTGGCAAGACCCATGGTCACTGTGTTGAACGATTCGCTCGCAAGCTCGCTCACGGGAAGATCCTTCCGCCGAGGGCCGTCACGCGCCCGCGCAGCAGGGTCGCCACCACCGCGCCGGGCAGCTCCATGCCCTCGAACGGCGTGTTGGCCGCGATGCTGGCGAACTCCGCGCCCCGCACCGTCCAGGTGGCGTCCGGGTCGACCAGGGTGAGGTTGGCGGGCTCGCCGACCTCGATCGGCCGGCCCTGGTCGGGCAGGCCCGCGATCTCGGCGGGCCGCTCGCTCATCACCCGCGCCACGCCGCGCCAGTCCAGCAGCCCGGTCCTGACCATGGTCTCCACCACGATCGACAGCGCGGTCTGCAGGCCGAGCATGCCGGGCCGGGCGGCGGACCACTCGGTGTCCTTGTCCTGCACGGCGTGCGGCGCGTGGTCGGTGGCCACGCAGTCGATGACGCCCTCGGCCAGCGCCTCGCGCAGCACCCGCGCGTCGGCCGCGGTGCGCAGCGGCGGGTTGACCTTGTTCACCGGGTCGTAGGTCGCC
This sequence comes from Saccharothrix luteola, assembly GCF_020859565.1. Taxonomy (GTDB): domain Bacteria; phylum Actinomycetota; class Actinomycetes; order Mycobacteriales; family Pseudonocardiaceae; genus Actinosynnema; species Actinosynnema luteola. The sequence goes on from NZ_JAJHUO010000017.1 coordinate 103,221, forward strand.
AGCCGTTCGTCGGTCAGCAGCAGGTGGTGCGGCGTGACCTCGGCGGAGACCTCCGTGCCCCGGGCCTTGGCCCACCTGAGCACGTCGGCCGTGCCGGTGGTGGAGACGTGGCACACGTGCAGCCGGGCGCCCGCGTGCAGCGCCAGCAGGCAGTCGCGGGCCACGATCGACTCCTCGGCGGCGGCCGGCCAGCCCGGCAACCCCAGCCGGGACGCCTGCTCGCCCTCGTGCGCCTGCGCGCCCACGGTCAGCCGGGGCTCCTCCGCGTGCTGCGCGACGACCACGTCCAACGCCTTGCTGTACTCCAGGGCGCGTCGCATGATCAGCGGGTCGTGCACGCAGTGGCCGTCGTCGGAGAACACCCGGACGCCCGCCTTGGCCATCGTGCCCAGCTCGGCGAGCTTCACGCCCTCCAGGCCGACGGTGACCGCGCCGACCGGGTGCACGTCGACCAGGCCGACCTCGCGGCCACGCCGGGCGACGTGCTGGACGACGACCTCGTTGTCCGCGACCGGGCTCGTGTTGGCCATGGCGAACACCGCCGTGTAGCCGCCCAGCGCGGCGGCGGCCGAGCCGGTGGCGATGGTCTCGGTGTCCTCGCGGCCGGGTTCGCGCAGGTGGGTGTGCAGGTCGACGAAGCCGGGCAGCAGGACCGCGCCGTTTCCCTCGACCACGTCCGCGTCCTCGGTGACCTCCCCGATGGCCGCGATCACGCCGTCGCGGATCAGCACGTCAACCGGGTCACCTTCGCCGTACGGTCGTACTCCCTTGAGGATCAAGGGGCTCACGCGGTTTCCTCCTCGTGGGCGAGCAAGTGGTAGAGGACGGCCATGCGCACGTGCACGCCGTTGCGCACCTGGTCGGTGATGGCGGCGCGGGGCGAGTCGGCGACCGCCGAGGCGATCTCCATGCCGCGCAGCATCGGACCGGGGTGCAGCACGACCGCGTGCTCGGGCAGCAGCTTCAGCCGCCGCTCGCTCAGGCCGTAGGCGATCGAGTACTCGCGGGCCGACGGGAAGAAGCCGCCGTGCATCCGCTCGGCCTGGACCCTGAGCAGCATGACCGCGTCGAGGCTGGGCAGCTCGGCGTCCAGCTCGTGCGAGACGGTGACCGGCCAGTTCGCCACCCCGACCGGCAGCAGGGTCGGCGGCGCGACGAGCGTCACGTCGGCGCCCAGCGCGGTGAGCAGGTGCACGTTGGACCGGGCGACCCGGCTGTGCAGCACGTCGCCGACGATGGCGATCCGGCGGTCGCGCAGGTCGCCGAGCCGTTCCCGCAGGGTGGCGGCGTCGAGCAGGGCCTGGGTGGGGTGCTCGTGCATGCCGTCGCCGGCGTTGACCACCGACGTGCCCGCCTCGCGCAGCCAGCCCGCCAGCCGGTGCGCCGCGCCGGACGCCGGGTGCCGCACGATGACGCAGTCCGCGCCGGCCGCGGCCAGGGTCAGCGCGGTGTCGCGCAGCGACTCGCCCTTGCCCACGCTGGAACCCGACGACGAGACGTTCACCACATCCGCGCTCATCCACTTGCCCGCGATCTCGAAGCTGACGCGCGTGCGGGTGGAGTTCTCGTAGAACATCGTGATGACCGTGCGACCGCGCAGCGTCGGCAGTTTGCGCACTTCACGGCCTTCGAGGGCCTGCTTGAGGTTCGCCGCGGTGTCCAGGATGGCGGTCGCCTGCGCCGGGTCGATGCCCTCGGTGGTGAGCAGGTGCTTCACCGCAGCACCACCCCGTCGCGCTGGTCGAACTCCTCCAGCAGCACGTGGACCTCCTCGGTGCGGGCCGTGGGCACGTTCTTGCCCACGTAGTCCGCGCGGATCGGCAGCTCGCGGTGGCCCCGGTCGACCAGCACGGCCAGCTGCACGGCGCGCGGGCGGCCGTGGTCGCGCAGGGCGTCGAGCGCGGCACGGATCGTGCGACCGGAGAACAGCACGTCGTCCACCAGGACCACGAGCTTGTCGTCGACGCCGCCCTCGGGCAGCTTGGTCGCCTCCAGCGGGCGGGTGGGCCCTCGGCGCAGGTCGTCCCGGTAGAGGGTCACGTCCAGCGTGCCGGTGGGCACCTCGACGCCCGAGAACTCGGCGATCCGCACGGCCAGCCGGCGGGCCAGCGGCGCTCCCCGGCTCGGAATCCCCATCAGGACTACCGCGGGTGCGCTCGGTGCATCAAGGGCGGTCTTCTCGATGATCTGATGGGCCATTCGGGCGACGGTGCGCGCGACGTCACCGGCCGACAGGAGCTCTCGCTCCCCGGCCGGGTCCGTCGCGCCACGTTGACGTGGCGCCACGGTTGGACCTCCTTCCCCGCCTCGCTGGACGGGTCCTTAAAGGACGTCGGACACCCGGCTGCGACCGGGCTGACCAGCACCGTATCAGGCGAGCGCGGTCAATCTTCCGGGTGGTGTGCGTGGTCTCGCCCACCTGTCCCAACGAGATCAGCTTGACCTGGTGACCACGGAGAGCAATCATTACTCTGCGTATTGATCTAAGCCTCCCCGCGGCAGTCCCCTACCGGCTGACGGGGCGAATGAACGGAGAACCGCCACATGGGCGACTACGCCAAGGCGCTGGGGGCAAAGCTCCGCGCGATCCGCCAGCAGCAGGGCTTGTCTTTGCACGGCGTCGAGCAGAAGTCCGGCGGTCGCTGGAAGGCCGTGGTCGTCGGCTCGTACGAGCGCGGCGACCGCGCCGTGACCGTGCAGAAGCTCGCCGAGCTGGCCGACTTCTACGGCGTCCCGGTGGCCGAGCTGCTGCCGGAAGGTCGGGTGCCGTCCGGCGCGGAACCCGCCACGAAGATCGTCATCAACCTGGAACGGCTGCAACAGCTGCCGGCGGAGAAGGTCGGGCCGCTCGCGCGGTACGCGGCCACCATCCAGAGCCAGCGCGGCGACTACAACGGCAAGGTGCTGTCCATCCGGACCGAGGACCTGCGCTCGCTGGCGATCATCTACGACATGACGCCCGGCGAGCTGACCGAGCAGCTCATCGACTGGGGCGTGCTGCCTCCCGAGGCCCGTCCGGCCAAGGAAGACTGAGCACGCGGAAAAGGGCCACCCGGCGGCTCGCCAACGGGTGGCCCTTCCGGCCTGCGGCCTGCTCGGCGGCAGGCGGTGTGACTGGAGCGCCGCGTGGGGCTAGAGCACGGCCCGGAGCTGGTCGGCGATGACCGCGATCCGGCCGAGCACGCCGTTGACGAACCGCGGCGAGTCGTCCGTGGACAGGCCCTTGGCCAGCTCGACCGCCTCGTCGATCGCGACCGCGTCCGGCACGTCGGCGGCCCAGAGCAGCTCGTAGAGCCCGATCCGCAGCACCGCGCGGTCGACCGCCGGCATGCGCTGAAGCGTCCAGCCCTCCGCGTGCTCGGAGATCAGGTCGTCGATGCGCGCGCGGTGCGCCGTGACGCCTTCCACCAGGACGATCGTGTAGTCGTTCACCGGTGGCACGTCCGTCGAACCGACCCGGTCCGCGAGCAGCGTGACCGGGTCGGTGCCCCGCAGGTCGGCCTCGTAGAGGACGTCCAGCGCGCGTTTGCGGGCCTTGCTCCGTGCGCCCATCTCAGCCGTTCACGCGGCCCAGGTAACGGCCGTCGCGGGTGTCGACCTTGATCTTCTCGCCGGTCGTGACGAACAGCGGCACCTGGATCTCCGCGCCCGTCTCCAGCGTGGCGGGCTTGGTGCCGCCGGTGGAGCGGTCGCCCTGCAGGCCCGGGTCGGTGTGCTGGATCACGAGCTCGACCGAGGTCGGGAGCTCGATGTAGAGCGCGACGCCCTCGTGCATGGCGACGACCGCTTCCTGGTTCTCCAGCATGTAGTTCGCCGCGTCGCCGACCGTCTCGGCCGGGATGCTGATCTGGTCGTAGGTGTCGCCGTCCATGAAGACGAAGTCGGCGCCGTCCTTGTACAGGTAGGTCATGCCGCGCTTGTCGACGGTGGCCGTCTCGACCTTGGTGCCCGCGTTGAAGGTCTTGTCCACGACCTTGCCGGACAGGACGTGCTTCAACGTGGTGCGCACGAAGGCGCCGCCCTTGCCCGGCTTCACGTGCTGGAACGCGGTGACGGTCCACAGCTGGCCGTCGAGGTTCAGCACCAGGCCGTTCTTCAGGTCGTTGGTGGTGGCCACGGTGGTGGGCTCTCCTGTTGCGTGAGTGGAGGACGACGTCGGCTCGGCCGACGAATCCGATTCCAGGCGATCCGACTTCAGATGACCACGAGCTCCTTCGTGGTCAGGGTGAGGAGCTCCGGGGCGCCTTCGCGCACCACGAGCGTGTCCTCGATGCGGACACCACCCTTCCCGGCCAGGTACACACCGGGCTCGACGGTGACCGCCATACCGGGCAGAAGTGTACCGTCACCCGCCTTCGACAGCGCTGGAGCCTCGTGGATCTGCAGGCCGACGCCGTGGCCGAGGCCGTGCACGAACTCGTCGCCGTGCCCGGCCTCCTCGATCACGCCGCGCGCCGCCGCGTCCACGTCCGCGAACGACGTGCCCACCGCGAGCGCGGCCCGGCCCGCCGCCTGCGAGGCCGCGACCAGTTGGTACAGCTCGCGCTGCCAGTCCGCGGCCCGGCCGACGACCAGGGTGCGGGTCATGTCGGAGTGGTAGCCGTCGACCAGCGCGCCGAAGTCCAGCTTCACGAAGTCGCCGTCGCGAACCAGGGCGTCGGTCGGTCGGTGGTGCGGCACGGCCGAGTTCGCGCCCGTCGCCACGATCGACTCGAACGCGCGCCCGGCCGCGCCGTGGTCGAGCATGCGGCTCTCCAGCTCGCGGGCGATCTCCTTCTCGCTGCGGCCGGGCCGCAGGCCGCCGTGCTCGATGAGACCGGCCAGCGCCCGGTCGGCCGCCGCGCACGCCATCCGCAGGGCCTCGACCTCGGCGTCGTCCTTGACCAGCCGCAGTCGTTCGACCAGGTCGGCGGCGGGCGCCAGCTCGGTGCCGGCGGCCGCGGCCGTGAGCTGGTCCAGGCCGTCGACGGTCACGTGGCGGCTCTCGAAGCCGACCCGGCCCGCGCCCTCCTTCGCCGCCCGTTCGACCAGCACCGCGTCGCACGGCCGGTCGATGACCCGCTCCAGGTCCGGCACCTGCGCGGCGGCCTGGGTGAGGTACCGGCCGTCGGTGCAGAACACCGTCGCGTCCTCGGAGTCGGCGTGCACGAGCAGCGCCGCGTTCGAGCCCGTGAACCCGGTGAGGTAGCGGACGTTGAGCAGGTTCGTCACCAGCAGCGCGTCCAGCTCCCGGTCCCGGAGCGTGGCGCGCAGGGCGGCGCGGCGAGTGGAGTGCGGCATGTCAGCAGCGTAAGGCCCGGTGGACCACCTCACCGTGCCACTCGATCGGGTGAACCGTGCTGAATCGTGCGACAGTCGTGTGACGGACAGTGCGGGCCCGGTGGGTGCTATGACGGGCTGCCGGTCCGACTTAGGGTGGGACGCATGCGAGCGTGGCTGGTCCGAGGGTTCTGGCTGGGTCTGTTCCACGGCGGGGTGCAGACCGGCACCTCGGCGGTCAACGTCCACAGCCCCGAGGCCGCCTCGTCCATCCGGTACATCGCGATCGGGCTGGTGGTCGTGATCGGGGTGCTGTGGGGCGCGTTGGACGCGTGGCGGCAACTCGAGGGGCGCGGCATGGTGTGGTTCCTCGCGGCGCTGGTGGCCGGGCCACTGGCCGGGATCGCGGGGGTGGCCGGGCGGTCGCTGGTGGACCAGACGGGCCTGGAATCGCTCGGGCCGGCGCTGACCGGCGGCGCGGCGTTCACCGCGTTGCTGGTGATGGCGACGGCGGCGGTCGGGATGGGCATCGGCGGCGCCCTGCCCCAGCCGGACGGCTCGCGGCAGGCGGACGGGCCGCGGTAGCCCGGCGGGGTTGCGTCAGCGGCGCAGTTCGCCCGCCTCCTCGTACGACTCCCACTCCTTCTTCGTGACCGACGTGAGCTGCGACGAGTTCAGCGTGACGATCTCGAGCGCGGCCTCGCCCGCGCCGAGCGCCCACAGCCGGTCCTTCACCAGCAGCCCGATCCGGCCGTCGGGCGCGCGCACCGCCTTCGCGCCGGCCGGGATCTCCGCCGCGACGGGCAGGTCGTCCACGCCCGGCGGACGGCGGTCGAGCACCTTGGTGGCGAGCCGGTCGGTCACCGAACGGCGCTCCAGCCGCACCACCTCGCCGTCCAGCACGAGATCCGTGGTGTTCGCGGGCGACGGCACGGCGTAACCGCGCAGCAACGCCGCCGAGTCCTCGTCCGCGCAGCCCGGCACGTTCGCGAGGTCGAGCCCGAACTGGCTGAGGTCGGTCGGCGCGGCCGCCGCGCCGTCCAGGGTCGCGCGGACCACGTCCACCGCGATCCGGCCGCACGGGTCGTCGGCGGTCACCGGCGCGTGCCCGAGGGGTGTGCGGACCAGGCCGGGGCCCTCTCGCCAAGGGCCGGGGATGTGCACCTGGGGGTGCGGGTTCGCGGTGAACTCCTTGTTCCAGAACGTCAACGTCGTGCCGTGCTCGGTCTCGTGGGCGATGACGAACGCGCGCAGCGCGGCGACGTACATCCAGTCGGCGCTGAACGCGTCGACCACCGAGCGGGTCCGCTTCGAACGCGTGTCGGGCACCTGCTGGAAGCCGGCCGGCCCGAGCGCCTGCACGCCGGAGGCGAACGTCGGGTCCTTGGACCGCAGCACGAACTGACCCGCGCCGTTCCACCCGGCCGCCTCACCGGTCGTGTCGGTGAACATGAGGTGGAACCAGCCGTCGACGACCAGCACCGACGGTTGGCCGGCGCCGTAGGTGTTGTCCCTGGTCTTGTCGTAGGACGGGCTCACGATCGGCTTGCCGCCCGCGGCGCGCGTCCACGAGATGCCGTCCGGGCTGGTGGCGACGCCGATGGCGTTGCCGTTGGCGTGATCGCCCGCCGCGCCCGTGTAGTAGAGGTAGTAGGTGTCGCCGAGCCTGATCACCGACGGGTCGCAGGTGTGCACGCCGTCGAAGCCCGTGACGCTGCCGGACAGCACCGGCACGGCCGGTGTGCCGTTGGGCGCGGCGAAGGGGCCGGCCGCCGAGGGGCTCTCCGCGTAGAGCAGGTCGTCGCCGGGCGGTGCGGCGACCATGAGCTGGCTGCACCACCACATGCGGTGCCGGCCGCCCTCCAGCAGGATCGTCGGCCCGTAGTTGTACGGCGCGTCGCCGCCGTGCGCGACCACGCCACCGCTCTGCCTGCCGCGGTCGGCGGCCAGGGGCACCGGCTCCGACTTCGGTTTCGGCTTTGGTTTTGGCGGCTCCGCGGCCGAGCTGGACGTGGGCGCGGCGCTGCTCGGGGCGGGTGCCGACGCCGGGTCGGCGGCGCTCGGGGCGCAGGCCGTCACCAGCACGACGGTCATCGCGGACCCGAGGAGCCTCACCGCTCCCGCATCGGACCTGGACATGGCGGGGCCGATCTCCACTTCTGCCGGCGTTCTGACACCGGGGCCACTGGCAGCACACCCGGTTCCGGTCCAGTGTAGAGATCCACTCCGTCTGTCGAGTGTCAACCGGACGAGGCCACGAGCTCCACTTCGAAGCCGTCCGTGTTCTCCAGATAGGCGGCGTAGTGATTGGGACCACCCGCGTGGGGATATCTGTCCGCGAACAACGGCGACCAACCGTGTCCGGTCGCCGCGCCGGCCAACCGATCGACCTCCTGCCGCCCGCCGACGTGGAACGCCAAGTGGTTCAACCCCGTGCCGAGCCGGTGGTGCGCATCCAGGGCGGGCGACTGCTCCACCACGAGGTAGGTGGGGCCGAGGCGCCAGCTCACCCCTGCCGGCCAGCGCTGGTACTCGACCCAGCCGAGCTCGCCGAGCAGCCAGCCGATGCTGTGCTCGGCACGGGCCAGGTCGGGCACCCACAGCTCGACGTGGTGCAAGTCCCCCGCCGCCATCCGCCCTCCCTCATCGCATGCTCATCACACGTCCTCGGCACACGTCTTCGGCGCACAATGATCACCCGAAAGTGGCACCGGCTCCGGGGATGAACGGTAAGCCCGGATTTGTTGCCGGAAAAAAGAAGGTGTGGCGCCCCGGCCCCCTGTGTCTGCGGCGGGCTTGGTCCGCGACGGGCTTGGCTCGGGGTGTCCGCGTCGGCTTGGTCCTCCGGGGTCTGCGGCGGCTGGCGGCTGGTGCGCGGCTGACGCGGGGTGTGCGCTTGTGATCCCGCCCAGCGGTGACGCGGGGTGTGCGTGGGCCTGACGCGCGGCAGCGTGCGTCGGCCGCGCGGTTGCGTGCGTCGGCGCGACGCGGATGGCTAGGCAGGTCGAAGGCTGGGCGCTGGGGGTCAGCTGGGCGGGTCAGAGGCCGCCGCTGGGCAGGCTCAGAGCAGGATGCTGCCGCCCGACTTCGGCTCGGCCGCGACCGCGGAGTAGGCCGCCGCGATGAGCGCCGGGTCCGGTCCCTCCAGCCGACCGGGCTTGGCCAGGCCGTCGAGCACCACGAACCGCAGCACGCCCGAGCGGGTCTTCTTGTCCGACCGCATGCCCTCCAGGAGCTGGCCGAGCGCGTCCGGGTCGTAGCCGGTCGGCAGGCCGAGCGAGGTGAGGATCGAGCGGTGGCGGTCGGCGGTGGCGTCGTCCAGCCTGCCCGCCAGGCGGGCCAGTTCGGCGGCGAACACCAGGCCGACGCTGACCGCCGCGCCGTGCCGCCAGCGGTAGCGCTCGCGGCGTTCGATGGCGTGCGCGAGGGTGTGGCCGTAGTTCAGGATCTCGCGCAGGTCCGATTCGCGCAGGTCGGTCGAGACGACGTCGGCCTTGACCTGGATCTTGCGGCGGACCAGCTCCTCGATCACGTCGCCGGACGGGTCGAGCGCGGCCTCCGGGTCGGCCTCGATCAGGTCGAGGATCACCGGGTCGGCGATGAAACCGCCCTTGACCACCTCGGCCATGCCGGCGACGAGTTCGTTGCGGGGCAACGTCTCCAGCGTGGTCAGGTCGACCAGGACGGCGTCCGGCTCGTAGAACGTGCCGACGAGGTTCTTGCCGGCGTCGGTGTTGATGCCGGTCTTGCCGCCGACCGCGGCGTCCACCATGGCCAGCAACGTGGTCGGCACGTGGACCAGCTTCACGCCGCGCATCCAGGTGGAGGCGACGAACCCGGCCAGGTCGGTCACCGCGCCGCCGCCGAGGCTGACCACGACGTCCGTGCGGCCGAGGCCGATGCGGCCGAACACGTCCCAGCAGTACCCGGCGACCCGCAGGTCCTTGCCGTCCTCGGCGTCGGGGACCTCGACGCGGTGCGCGTCGATCCCGGCGGCCTCCAGCTCGCCGCGCACCGCCTCGGCGGTCTCGGCCAGCGTCGGCGTGTGGACGATCGCCGCCCGCGCCGTGCCCTTCAAAGTCTCGACCAGGTCGCCGAGCAGGCCGCGGCCCACCACCACGTCGTACGGTCGTTCCGCGGCCACGCGGATCCGCACCGGCTCGCCCATCACCACTCCCCTCGTCGGGTCACCATTCGACCACGTCCGCTCCCAGCGCGTTCCCGCCCCACACCCCGGCGAGCACCTCGGCCTGGTCCTTGATCGCACGCCGCGCCGTGCCCCTGACCTCCGGCCAGCCGGTGACCTGGAACGTCACCGTGCGGCCGCGGAACTCGTGCCGCCACGCGCCCGCCACCCGACCGTGCAGCACGAGCGCGCCGGGGCTGCCCACGGGCCGCCAGACCCGCTTGGCCACGTCCGGGTCGGCGACCAGGTGACGCGGGCCGAGCAGGTAGGGGTCGCGCGGGAACAGCAGCAGGCCGGCGGGCGGGTCGGGCGCTTCGGCGACGTCCTCGTGCGCCAGCAGCCGCGTGCCGTCGACCCGGAGCGGGCGCAGGTCGGGCCAGCGGTCCTGCGGGCCGGCGCCGAGCCACTTCTCGGCGTCGGCCTTGGCGAACGGGCCGACGAGCCGCGCGTAGTCGCGCAGCAGGGTCGGCTCACCTGGCTCTTCGACATCGGGTTTCACGGTTGGCCGGCGGAAGACGAGCTGCTTGCCGAGGTGGTCCAGCTCGATGCCCGCGAGGAGCGTGCCGAGGCGGAACACGTTCTCGATGACGTGGTCGACCCGGCAGGTCGGGCAGTGCGGGGTCACGACGGCGGGCAGCAGCGGGCTGATCGCCGCGGACAGCTCGCCCTTGGTGGCCGTCTCGCCGGGGAACTCGCGGTGCAGGAGGTCGACGACCAGGTCGACGTGCTCCAGGTCGGGCGTCGGGTGCGCGCCGCACCACGCCGCCAGCTGCCGCGGGGTCCGCGGTCGGAGTTGGCGGCGCAGCGCGGGCAGGTCCTCGCGGCGGTGCAGGTGCGGCGCGCCGCGCAGGCTCAGCACGCGGACCAGGTCGTCGGTGGGTTCGCGGCGACCTCGCACGCCCAGCGCCGCCGCGCCCGTCTTGGGCGGGCTGTCCACCACGCCCAGGGGCAGCACCGCCTCGGGGTCGTCGCCGTGCAGGCCCTGCACCGCGGCGCGGTGCGCGAGGACCTGCGCCCCGGTCAGGTCCACTCAGGTCCCTTGCGCCGGCTCCGTCGGGCGGAGCACCGCGTCGACCACCTGCTCAGGGGTGAGGTCGTCGGTGGTCACCTCGATCGTGGCGACTTCCCGGTACAGCGGCAGGCGCGCGTCCAGCAGGGACTTGAAGGTCGCGCGCGGGTTCACGCCCGCGAGCAGCGGGCGGGCGCTGGACATGCCGGTGCGCCGGACGCCCTCGGCCATGCCGACGTTCAGGAAGACGACGGTGTGCCCGGCGAGCCGGCCGCGGGTGGTCGCGGACAGCACCGCGCCGCCGCCCAGCGCCAGCACGCCGTCGTGGGTCTTCAGCCCCTCGGCGACGGCTTCTTCCTCCATCGCGCGGAACGCGGGCTCGCCGTCGTCGGTGAAGATGTCGGAGATCGGCTTGCCGGCGGTGGCGACGATGTCGTCGTCGGTGTCGCGGAAGGCGAGGCCGAGGCGTTCGGCGAGGAGCAGGCCGACCGTCGTCTTCCCGGCTCCGGGTGGGCCGAGGACGACGAAGCGGGGGCTCACAGACCCTCCCAGCGGGCTTCCAACGCCTCCAGGTAGGAGGCGACGTTGCGCTTGGTCTCGGCGATCGAGTCGCCGCCGAACTTCTCCAGCGCCGTCTCGGCCAGCACGAGCGCCACCACGGACTCCAGCACCACGCCCGCGCGCGGCACCGCGCACACGTCCGAGCGCTGGTGGATCGCCACGGCGGGTTCTCCGGTTCGGACGTCCACGGTGGACAGCGCGCGGGGCACCGTCGAGATCGGCTTCATGGCGACGCGGACGCGCAGCGGCTCGCCGTTGGTGATGCCGCCCTCCAGCCCGCCCGCCCGGTTGGAGCGCCGCGTGACGCCCTTCGGTCCCGGGCCGCGGTCGATCTCGTCGTGCGCCTCGCTGCCCCAGCGCTCGGCCGTGGTGAAACCGTCGCCGATCTCCACGCCCTTCATCGCCTGCACGCCCATCAGCGCGCCGGCCAGCCGCGCGTCGAGGCGCCGGTCCCAGTGGACGTGCGAGCCGAGGCCCGGCGGCAGGCCGTAGACGATGACCTCGATCACGCCGCCGACCGTGTCGCCCGCCTCCTTCACCGCCTCGACCTCGGCGACCATCGCCTCGGTGCCCCGCGGGTCGAAGGCACGGACAGGGCTCGCGTCGACGGCGGCCAGGTCGTCCGGGCCGGGCACGGGCGCGTCGGCCGGGGTCTTCGCCTTGCCGATGGAGACGACGTGGCTGATCACGTCCGCGTCGAAGACCTGCTTGAGGAAGTGGCGGGCGACCGTGCCGAGGGCGGTGCGGGCGGCGGTCTCCCGGGCGCTGGCGCGTTCCAGCACGGGGCGGGCCTCGTCGAAGCCGAACTTCTGCATGCCGGGCAGGTCGGCGTGGCCGGGGCGTGGCCTGGTCAGCGCCTCGTTGCGGCCGGTCGGCTTGAGCTCGGACGGGTCGACCGGGTCGGCGGACATCACCTTCTGCCACTTGGGCCACTCGGTGTTCCCGATCCGGACCGCGACCGGGCCGCCCTGCGTGAGGCCGTGGCGGACACCGCCGAGGATCTCGACCTCGTCCGCCTCGAAGCCCATGCGCGGGCTCCGGCCGAAGCCGAGGCGGCGGCGCTCCAGTTGAGCGGTCAGGTCGGCAGTGGTGACCTCGACCCCGGCGACCATGCCTTCCAGCACGGCGACGAGGGCCGGTCCATGGGACTCCCCAGCGGTGATCCAGCGCAGCACGCCGCGAATCCTTCCACAGCGGCGGCAGGAGCCTGGGCGCAGGTCAGCGCAGGTCTCCGCGGTCCCGCCAGGTGGACGGCCCAGCCGGTCGCCACCGTGGCCCGCAGCGCTCCGGTCCACGCGTCCGCCTCGGTGTCGAACGACAGCCCAGACGAGTCGCTCAGGTCGAGTCGACCAGGTTCAGTCAGTCAGGTCGGCTCGGTCGGTCGGCTCGGTCGGTCGGCTCGGCGAGCCTGTCAAGCACAACGGCCAGCTCCCACGCCGGTGAAGCGGTGCCGGTGCGGCGGTCAGTCGGTGGGCGGAGTGCCCGGTGAGGCGAAAGCGTTGACCACCACGCCGCCGGTCAGCAGGTGGTCGGGCTGGGTCGGCGGTCGGGCTGGGCTGAGGTCGGCGGGCAGGCTGGGTCGGCGCGGGCGGGGTGGGTCGGCGCGGGTGGGGTGGGTCGCGAGTGGGGCGGGTCGGCCCGCATCCCGGAGTGCAGCGAGTTCGGTTTCTTGGTCGGCCCCTGCGGCTCGGTGAGCGCGGCGTTCGTGAGTGAGCGCGTCGTTCGTGAGCGCGGCGTTAGTGAGCACGGTCGGGCTGTGGTGGCGTTGGTAGAAGGTGGTGTCGTCAGCCGGGGAAGAGTGCGACCAACCACGTTGCCGCCAAGAGGCCGGGGCCGTGGGGAAGGCTGTCGCTGGGCCATCTCAGGCCCAAAGCGAGGGTGAACGCGCTGGCCAGCAGTGCACCGACTGGCAGAGCGAGCCATGACACCGAGGCCAGCACGGCGCCCAGCGAGCCCGCCAGCTTCACGTCTCCCCCGCCCATCGCCGAAGGTGCCAGCAGGCGAACAAGCAGGTGGAAGCCGCCGAACAGCAGGCAGCCCGCCAGCGCCCGCCACAGGTCCGCGCCGCACAGCCACAGCGTGATGCCGATCGCCGGGTACGCGGGCAGCGTCAACGCGTCCGGCAGGCGGCGGTGGCGCAGGTCGGTCACGGTCAGCAGCACGCCGAGCCACCCCAGCAAGAGCGGCACGGGCAGCCAGTACGGTGGTGCCAAGGCCCAGGCGACGAACCACAACACCGCCGTCGGCACAGCGCACCACAGCAGACCGACGTGCGCCCCGCGCGGGAGGCGGCGCAGCAACCCGGCGCCCGCGGCGCCGGCCAGGAATCCCGAGATGACCATGGGTTCAGGGTGGTCCCGGGGATGGCGGGGGTGCAACGAGAAGTGCGGGTGAATGGTCCATTCACCCGCACTCGTCCGTCAGCCGTGGACCGCCGATCAGCGCTGCCAGGAGAACAACGCGTCACCCGCCGCCACCGGACCACCGGCCTGGTCCAGCAACACCTCGGGGGCCGCGTCCAGCGCGATCACCGGGCAGATCGGCGCGAAACCCGCCGCCTCCACCTCGGCCGGGTCCCACGTCACCACGGGCTGCCCCGCCCGCACCGCCTCGCCCTTGACCACGTGCACCGTGAAGCCCTCGCCCTTGCGCTTCACCGTGTCGATCCCGAGGTGCACCAACACCGCCGCACCCTCCGAAGTGGCCACGACGAACGCGTGGGGGTGCAGCGTCACGACGGTCCCGTCCACCGGGGACACCACGTCGGCACGCACCCGCTCCGGCTCGACCGCCACCCCGGGACCCACCATGGCCTGCGCGAACACCGGGTCCGGCACCTCGGCCAACGGCACCACGCGCCCGGCGACCGGGCTCGTCACGCGCAACGTCACAGCAGGTCCTCGATGTCGCTGGCGATCGTGTCGGCCTCGGGCCCGACGACCACCTGCACGACGTTGCCCGAACGCATCACGCCGTGCGCGCCCAGGCCCTTCAAAGCCTTCTCGTCCACCAGGGAACCGTCTTCCAGCTCACAGCGCAGGCGCGTGATGCACGGCTCGATCTCCACGATGTTGTCCGCGCCGCCGAGCGCGGCGAGAATCCCGGCCGCCTTGTCGTCCGCCACTTCGAAGTCCTCTCTCGACACCTGCCCTGAGGGTGCCACCGCTCGGGCACGGTCCCGTAACGGCGGTTGACACCCGGTTGGCGCGCGGAGCATCCTCCCCGCACCAACTGGTCTAGACCGGAAAGTACCAATGCCCGGATGGCGACGCGAGCGCCGGGGAGGTGTCATGAGCCGCAACGAGATCGTCGACGGACCCAAGCCCAAGCACGCCCAGCTGCGCGACATCCTGCGGCGCATGGCCGAGCAGGAGCTCTCGCCGGGCTCGCCGATCCCGTCCGAGCGCGACCTCGCCGAGCAGTACGGTGTGTCCCGCATCACAGTACGCGCCGCCGTGGGCCAGCTCGTCGCCGAGGGCCTGCTGACCAGGGCGAAGGGCCGGGGCACGTTCACCGCCCGGCGGCGCATGGACGTCCAGTTGTACCTGGAGTCGTTCACCGACGACATGCGCAGGCGCGGCCTGACCCCCGCGACGGAGGTCCTGGCCTGCGCCGAGGAGGCGCCGCCGCCCGAGGCGACCGCCGCGCTCGGCCTGCTGCCGCACGAACCGGCGTGCCGGCTCGTCCGCCTGCGCCGGGCGGACGGCGTGCCGCTGGCCGTCGAACGGGGCTGGTACAACCCGCGGGTCGTGCCGGACCTCGACCAGCACGACCTCACCGCCTCGCTCTACACCCTCATCGCCGACACGTACGGCGTCCAACTCGACCACGCGGGCCAGACCGTGTGGGCCGAGGGCGCCGACCCCGAGACCGCGAAGCTGCTGGCCGTCCGGCCGGGCAGCCCGCTCCTCGTCTTCCGCCGGGTCTCGAGCTCACGAGGCAGACCCGTCGAGGACATGACGTCCTGGTACCGGGGCGATCTCTACCAGGTGACCATGCAACTGGACCGGACCGACCCGGAATCCGGCCCGCACCACTCCGCCAAAGGAGGTACCCCATGAGCGCCAGCGCCCCACAGGCGACCGGCGGTCGTGAGATCAAGGGCCTGGCCGGGCTGCAGCGATTCGGCCGCAGCCTCATGCTGCCGATCGCCGCGCTGCCCGTAGCCGCGCTCCTGCTACGACTCGGCCAGGACGACATCCTCGGCAAGGACTGGCTGGGCTGGAACGCCGTGGCCGGCGTCATCGGCGGGGCGGGCAACGCCCTGTTCGCCAACCTGCCGCTGCTGTTCGCCGTCGGTGTGGCCATCGGCTTCGCCAGGCGCGGCGACGGTTCCACCGCGCTGGCCGCCGTGGTCGGCTTCGTGGTGACCGAGGCGGTCTTCAAGGCGATGTCGCCGCTCGTGCTGCCGCTGCCGGAGGACGCGGCGGCGGACGCCAAGCAGGAGCTGATCAACTACTCGGTGCTGACCGGCATCGTGGTCGGCTTGATCACCGCCGTGCTGTGGCAGAAGTACCACCGCATCAAGCTGCCCGCCTACCTGGCCTTCTTCGGCGGCCGGCGGTTCGTGCCGATCCTGGTCGCGGGCGTGATGATCCCGGTCGCGGTCGTCATGGGCCTGATCTACCCGTGGTTCGACGCGGGCCTGACCTCGGTCGGCGAGGCGATCTCCAACAGCACGATCATCGGCGCGGGCATCTACGGCACCATCAACCGCCTGCTGCTCCCGCTGGGCCTGCACCACATCCCGAACACGTTCATGTGGCAGGTCTTCGGCGAGTACGAGGGCAAGACCGGCGACATCCAGCGGTTCTTCGCGGGCGACCCGTCCGCGGGCACGTTCATGACCGGCTTCTTCCCGATCTTCATGTTCGCGCTGCCGGCGGCGGCGCTGGCCATCGTGCACACCGCACGGCCGGCGCAGAAGAAGGTCATCGCGGGCATCATGGGCTCGGCGGCGCTGACCTCGTTCATCACGGGTGTGACCGAACCGCTCGAGTTCGCGTTCATGTTCGTGGCGTGGCCGCTGTACGTGATCCACGCCGTGCTCACCGGCACGTCCCTGGCGATCAGCAACGCGTTGGACATCCACAGCGGGTTCGGGTTCTCCGCGGGCGCCATCGACTACGCCCTCAACTTCAACATCTCGACCAAGCCCCTGCTGATCCTCGTGCTGGGCGTGATCTACGCGGCCATCTACTACTTCCTGTTCCGCTTCGTCATCACCAAGTGGAACCTGAGGACACCGGGCCGGAGCGAGGACGAGGACCCGGAAGCCGACGCGAGCGTGGTCGAGGGCGACAAGACCGCCACGGCCGCCAAGGGCGACAAGGAAGGCCGGTCGGACGCCACCGCGTCCTGACGGCGAGTCGAAGGAACGAGAGGACGGGTCATGCCTGAGCGACGGGTCACCGTGGCGAGCAAGGTCGGACTGCACGCGCGCCCTGCCGCACTGCTGGCGAAGGCGGCGGCCGGGCAACCGGTGACGGTCACCATCCGCAAGGACGACGGCCAACCGGTCGAGGCGGCGAGCGTGCTGGGCCTGATGACGCTCGGCGCGATGCACGGCGACGAGGTCGTCCTGACCGCGGACGGCGAGGGCGCGGACGCCGCGCTGGAGGCGATCGCGGAGATCATCGCCACCGACCTCGACGAGGGCTGATCCCCTCGGCACGACCGGCTGGGCCCTGCTCGCACCCTCGCGCGAGCAGGGCCCAGCGCGTTCTGAGCGTTGAATTCGGGGGTCCTGAACGTAGGACACGCGCGTTCTGAACGTAGGACTCACGCGACGCGAACGTAGGACTCTCGCGGACGAGCGGGGGTTAGAGGGGGAGCGGGAGGAGGTTGTCGGTGGCGGTGCGGAGGGCGGTGCGCATCGCCTCGCGCGGGGCAGGGTGGCCGGTGAACTGCTCCGACTGGCCGAAGGCCTGGTGCAGGAGCATGTCCAGGCCGGTGGCGAGGGTGCGGCCCCGCTTCTCCACGGCGTGGGCCAGCGGGGTGGGCCAGGGGTGGTAGATGACGTCCAGGACGCACGGCGCCTCGGCCAACGCCCCCGCGATCGGCTCGGTGGCGTCCGGCGGCACCGTGCTGATCAGGACGTCCGAGGCCGACGCCAGGGCGGCGAAGTCGGCGGCGTCCCAGGTCACGACGTCCAGGGCCAGGCCGAGGCGGGACGCGCACGACTCCGCCTCCGCCGCACGGCTCACCGAACGGACCACCAGCGTGACCGCGCGGACACCCACGGACGCCAGCGCCACCAGGGCCGCGGTGGCCGTGCCGCCCGCGCCCAGCAGCACCGCGCGCGAGCCGGACGTGAAGCCGCACGACGCGCGCAGCGCGCCGAGGACGCCGTCCACGTCGGTGTTGTCCGCACGCCACCCGCCGTCGACCGGCACCAGGGTGTTCGCGGCGCCCACCTGGACGGCCCGCGACGTCGCGGCCGTGGCGACGGCCAGCGCGGCGCGCTTGTTCGGCATGGTCACCGACAAGCCCACCCACGTCGAGTCCAGGCCCGTGACCAGGGCCGACACCTCGTCGGCCACGCACTCGACGCGCGTGTACGCCCAGTCGGCCAGGCCCAGGGCCGTGAACGCCGCGTTGTGCAGCACCGGTGACAACGAGTGGGCCACCGGCGAGCCGATGACCGCCGCGCGGCGAGCCTGGGCCACGGTCAGAAGACGCCTTCCGCGCGGGCCTTGTCCGACACCGACCGGTGCTCGTCGTAGGTGTTCGTGAAGCACGACGTGCCGTCCTTCTGGCACTTCACGAAGTACATCCACGGCCCGGCCTCGGGCGTGATCGCGGCGGTGATCGCCTCACGGCCCGGCGAGCCGATCGGCGTCGGCGGCAACCCGTGCACCTTGTAGGTGTTGTACGGACCGGACTTCTCGCGGTCCGCGTCGCTGGTGGTGATGTGCGGCCGGTCCAGCTTGTAGTTGACCGTCGAGTCCAGCTCCAGCTTCTGCGGCAGCGCGAGCCTGCTGTAGACGACCCGCGAGATCTTGCCGAAGTCCTTGGTCACGCCTTCCTTCTCGATCAGGGAGGCGATGACCAGCACCTCGTACGGGCGGAAACCCGTCTTGCCCGAGCCGCTGGGGATGCCGTAGCCCTGCAACCGGCCCAGGGAGGTGGCGATCACGCCCTTGAGCAGCTCGGCCGCGCTCGCGCCCGGCTTGACGTGGTACAGGCCCGGCGCGATGAGCCCTTCGAGCCGGTTCTCCTTCGGCGCCGCGGCGACGTCGGGCAGCGCCCACTCGGGGATGCCGAGGGCGGCCGGGTCGGCGTTCTCCGCCGCGTCGCGCAGCTGGTCGACCGGCACGCACTGCTTGACGCCGTCGAGCTCCACGCACGAGGCGTCGGACAGCCTCGAGAGGATGCCCTTGGTGATGCTGCCGTCCTGCGCGGTGAGGTCGTGCAGCACGTTGCCGCCCTTGACCTCCAGCGGCACGATCTTGGCCGCCTCGTCCACCATCCGCGCCACTGCGGCCTGGCCGGACATCTTGGTCTTCATCAGGTAGAACCCGGGCTGGATCGCGGTGACCCGCGAGTCGTTCGCGCCCGCCTCGGTGAACGCGCGCGCGCTGGCCACCACGCCCTGCTCCTTGAGCGTGGTCGCGATGGTGGTGACGAGGTCGCCGTCCTTGACCTCGACCACCACGTCCGCCTCGCCCGCGCCCGCGAAGTCGTCGTACGAGCCGATCCCGCTCAACGTGCGGTACCCGTAGTACGCGCCCACACCGCCGCCGGTCAGCACCAGCGCCACGACGACCCACAGGATCGTCCGCTTGCGCCTGCGCTTGGCCCGACGGGCCGCGGCGTCGCTCCTGCCGCGCGCCGCCCGCTCGTCGTGGCGGGTCTCTGGATCGGTGAACAACCCGAGGTCGTCGTTCACGAGCCGTCCTTAGCTCCGGGGGCCCGCTCCGCATCGGATCGAGCCACTTGTCGCGCCCGTGCGTCCAGCCAGGACTGCAGGATCTCGACCGCGGCAGCCTGGTCGACGACGGCGCGTTGCTTCTTGCCTCGCACCCCGCGTTCGGCGAGCACCCGGCTCGCCGTGACGGTGGTCAGCCGCTCATCGGTGAGCCGCACCGGAACCGGTGCGACTCGCTCGGCCAACGCCGCAGCGTACGCCGCCGCGGCCTCCGCCGCCGGCCCGTGCCTGCCCGCCAGCGTGCGCGGCAGGCCGACGACGACCTCCACCACGTCGTGCTCGGCGACCAGACCGGCCAGGTCGCGCAGGTCCCGGCCGGTCTTCACGTCACGCGCCAAGGTGACCAGCGGCGTCGCGAGGAACGCGCCCGGATCGCTCAACGCCACCCCGACGCGCACCGCGCCGACGTCGACGCCCAGCCTCCGACCGAGGCCGGGATCGTCGCCGGCGGGGCGGTCAGCGCTGCTCAACGGCGCGGTCCACCTCGGTGCGCAGGGCGGTGATGGCGTCGCCGACACCGCCCGGGTTCGTGCCGCCGCCCTGGGCGAGGTCCGGCTTGCCGCCGCCTCGTCCGCCGACGGCCGGGGCGAAGGCCGGCACCAGCTTGCCGGCGGCCAGCCCCAGGTCACGGGCGGCGGACGTGGTGGCGACCACGAAGCTGACCTTGTCGCCGTCCGGGGCGAACAGGCCGACCACGCCCGGCTTGTCTCCGAGCCGGTTGCGCACCTCGCCGGCGATGGTCCGCACGTCGGCGCCCGACGTGCCCTCCGGCAGCTGGAGGGCCACCACGGACACGCCGCGCACGTCCAGGGCCTGCTCGGCCAGGGAGCCGGCGTTGGCCACGAGCTGGGCGGCCTTGACCTTCTCCAGCTCCTTCTCGGCCACCCGCAGCCGCTCCACCAGGGCCTCGACCCGGGCGGGCACCTCGGCGTCGGGCACCTTCAGCATGGTGGCGACGTTCTGCACCAGGGCCCGCTCCTGGGCCAGGTACTTGAAGGCCTCGATGCCGACGTAGGCCTCCAGGCGGCGCACGCCGGACCCGACGGACGACTCGCCGATCACCGTGATGGGGCCGATCTGGGACGAGTGCTCGACGTGCGTGCCACCGCACAGCTCGCGCGACCACGGCCCGCCGATCTCGACCACGCGCACGGTCTCGTCGTAGGTCTCGCCGAACAGGGCCACGGCGCCCATCTCCTGGGCGCCACCCATGTCGGTGTAGACGACCTTCACCGGGAGGTCCTTGCGGACGGCCAGGTTGGAGACCTCTTCGATCTCGCTGCGGGCCTCCTCGGACAGGCCGCCGGTCCAGGCGAAGTCCAGCCGCAGGTAGCCCGGCTTGTTGTACGAGCCGCTCTGCAGGGCCGACGGGCCGAGCACCTGGCGCAGGGCGGCGTGCACGACGTGCGTGCCCGAGTGGCCCTGGCGGGCGCCCACACGCCACTCCGGGTCGACGCGGGCCTCGACGTGCTCGCCCTCGGCGACCTCGCCGCTGACCACGCGCACCTGGTGCACCCACAGCTTGCGGGCCACCTTCTGGACGTCGACGACCTCCAGCTCGGCGTTGGCGGTGACGATCGTGCCGGCGTCGCTCTCCTGGCCGCCGGACTCGGCGTACAGCGGGGTGCGGTCGAGCACGACCTCGACGATGTCGCCCTCACGAGCCGACTTGACCCGCTTGCCGCCGCTGACGATGCCGCGCAGGGTGGCCTCGCTGGCCAGCTCGGTGTAGCCGGTGAACTCGGTGGCGCCGAGCTCCAGCAGCTCCCGGTACACGGTCTGGTCGCCGTGCCCGGTCTTCTTGCCGGCGGCGTCGGCCTTGGCGCGGGCCCGCTGCTCGGCCATCAGCTTGCGGAACCCGTCCTCGTCCACGGTCAGGCCGGCCTCGGCGGCCATCTCCAGGGTGAGGTCGAGCGGGAAGCCGTAGGTGTCGTGCAGCTGGAAGGCCTTGTCACCGGGCAGCGTGGCGCGGCCGTCGGACTTGACCTCGGCGGCGGCGTTCTCGAAGATCCGCGACCCGGCGTCCAGCGTGCGCAGGAACGTGTCCTCCTCGGCCTTGAGCACCTGCTCGATGCGGGCGAAGCCGGACACCAGCTCCGGGTAGGACGGGCCCATGGCGTCGCGCACGACCTCGGCGAACCGCACCAGCACGGGCTCGGTCACGCCGAGCAGGCGGGCGGAGCGGACGATGCGGCGCAGCAGGCGGCGCAGCACGTAGCCGCGGGCCTCGTTGCCGGGCGTCACGCCGTCTCCGACCAGCAGCACGCCGCTGCGGGCGTGGTCGGCGATGACGCGGAAGCGCACGTCGTCGGTCTGGTTGGCGCCGTACTCCCGGCCGGAGAGCTGCTCGGCCTTGGTGATCACCGTGCGGACGAGGTCGGTCTCGTAGACGTTGTCGACGTCCTGCAGCAGCATGGCGACGCGCTCGACGCCCATGCCGGTGTCGATGTTCTTGTCCGGCAGCTCGCCCAGGATCGGGTAGTCCTTCTTGGCGCCGCCCTCGCCGCGGACGTTCTGCATGAAGACCAGGTTCCAGATCTCCAGGTACCGGTCCTCGTCGACGACCGGGCCGCCCTCCTGCCCGAAGGCGGGGCCGCGGTCGTAGTAGATCTCCGAGCACGGGCCGCACGGGCCGGGCACGCCCATCGACCAGTAGTTGTCCTCGACGTCGCGGCGCTGGATGCGCTCGGGCGGCAGCCCGGCGACCTTCTGCCACAGGTCGGCGGCCTCGTCGTCGTCCAGGTAGACGGTCACCCAGATGCGCTCGGGGTCCAGGCCGTAGCCCCCGTCGGCCCGCGGCTTGGTGACGAGGTCCCAGGCCAGCCGGATGGCGTCTTCCTTGAAGTAGTCGCCGAAGGAGAAGTTGCCGGCCATCTGGAAGAACGTGTTGTGCCGGGTGGTCTTGCCGACCTCGTCGATGTCCGGCGTGCGCACGCACTTCTGGATGCTGGTCATGCGCGGGGCGAGCGGCGGGGCCTCGCCGAGGAAGTACGGCTTGAACGGCACCATGCCGGCGTTGACGAAGAGCAGGTTCGGGTCGTCGAGCAGGAGCGAGGCGCTGGGCACGTACTTGTGGCCGGCGTTCTCGAAGTGCTCGCGGAAGCGCTTGATGATCTCGTGGGTCTGCACGGGTCTTGTCCTTCGGGAGTGTGGAAGTCACGTCGGCCGAGCCGACGATCGGGCACGGGCGCGGCGAGGCGAACGAACGACCTACCCGGCGTCGTTCGCCCCACGCGCTCGCCGACCCGGCGTGAAGCCCGTCTGACGTTCCACGGTGTCTTGCAACTCCTGTTCGCGCTCCGACATTCCGGCGCGCACCTCGGCGCCGAACGAGCCGAGGGCGCCCGCCAGCTCGCGCAGGCCCTGGCCGACGTTCTCGCCGATGCCCGCGGGCGTGGCGGCGTGCGCGGCCTGACCCGCCTTGCGGGCCGCGAACACGCCGGCGGCGATGCCGAGCCCGAACCAGAACAGCCGCCTCATCGCCTGCCCCTGCGTCGAGTGTGCTTGCTGGGAGCCTCCTTGGCCGCGCGGCGGGCGCGGATGGCCTTGCTCACGCCGTAGGACAGCGCGGCGGCCTTGACCAGCGGCCCGCCCAGCGTGGCGGTGAACAGCGAGGTGAGCGCGGAGACGTTGCCGGTGACCGCGCGGGCGTTGGCGGTGATCCCGTCCACCCGCTCCAGCTGGGTGTTCACGTGCGTGATCGTCGTGTTCGCGCCGGTGAAGATCGGGTCGCTGTTCTGGTGCGCCTTGCGGATGGCGATCGTGGCCTCGTCCAGCGTCCGGCCGAGCTTGATCAACGGGATCGCCAGCAGGAGCACAAGCAGCACGAACGCGCCGGCGGCGACCAGCGCGGCGATCTGCCCTGGCGACACGGATCCTCCTGGTGGATTGCACGGCTCAAGGTGGTGGCCAAGGTTACCGCGACCGCGTCGGGGCCTCCGAACGACATCGGCGCACGGCTGTGCCACGTGGTGGGACGCCGCCGCAAGACCCCCCATTTGGCGTCGATTCGATCGTCATCGCGGCGGCTAGCGTGGTGTCGCGAGTGATCGTCACACCACGCATGGTCACCGAGGGGCTTGACACACACCACCCGAGTAGATGAGGTAAGCCTAACCTTAGTCGATCGTCGGAGGTGCCGTGTTCGCCGTCAGTCCCTCCGGACGACCGATCCCGCCGGGCCGGCCCGCCGACGTGCTGGCCAGGGCCCGCCGGGTGCTCGGCGAGGTGCCCGAGCACGGCATCGGCGCGGACGCCGCGCTGGCCCGAGTCACGACCGTGCTGGCGGAGGGTGGCATCGACCTGACCAGCCCGTTCGCCGCCGCCCACCTCCAACCGCCGCCGCTGGCCGTCGCCGTCACGGCGGACGCGCTGGCCGGCGCGGGCAACGCCTCCCTGGACACCTACGACTCCGGTCCGGCCGCCATCGCCGTGGAGCGGTGGGTCGTCGCGGCCCTCGCCCGGTTGGCCGGGTTCGACGCCGACGCGGACGGCGTGTTCACCCCCGGCGGCACGCTGTCGAACCTGACCGCGCTGCTGCTGGCCCGGGACGCGGCGGCGGCCCGGCTCGGCCTGGACGTGCGGGCCGACGGGGTGGCCGGGCTGCCCGACCCGGCGGTGTTCTGCTCGGAGCTCGCGCACTTCTCGGTGGCGCGGGCGTGCGCGGCGCTGGGTCTCGGCGAGGACGCGGTGCGCACGGTGCCGGTGGACTCGCGCCGGCGGATGCGGCCGGACGCGCTGGCGGCGATGCTGCGCGCGGGCGGCACGCCGGTGGCCGTCGTGGCGACCGCGGGCACCACGGACTTCGGTTCGGTGGACCCGTTGCCGGAGCTGGCGGGGATCGCCCGCGAGCACGGCGCGTGGCTGCACGTGGACGCCGCCTACGGCTTCGGCGCGCTGTTCTCGGCGAAGCTGGCCGGGCTGGTGGACGGGCTGGCGTTGGCCGACTCGGTGACCGCGGACCTGCACAAGATCGGCTGGCAGCCCGCCGCGGCGAGCGTGCTGCTGGTGCGTTCGGCGGCGTTGTTCGGGCCGCTGGAGCGCTCGGTGGCCTACCTGAACCCGGAGGACGACCGGGCCGAGGGCTACGACGGCGCGCTGGGCCGGTCGTTGCAGACCACGCGCCGGCCGGACGCGGTGAAGGTGGCCGCGACGCTGCTCGCGCTGGGCCGGGCCGGGCTGGGCGCGCTGGTGGACCGGTGCCACGAGCTGGCCGGGCACGCCGCCGCGCTGATCGCCGCCGACCCGTCGTTCGAGCTGGTCGGCGGCGCGACGTTGACCACGGTGGTGTTCCGGTACCGGCCGGCCGACGAGGCGCTGGCCGACGAGGTGAACGCGCGGCTGCGGCGGGCGTTGCTGCGGGCCGGCGCGGCGCTGATCGGCCGCACCGAGGTGGACAAGGTGACGTGCCTGAAGCTGACCCTGCTCAACCCGAACGCCCGGGAGGCGGACCTGGTCGCGCTGCTGACCCTGGTCCGCGAGGCCGGTTCCGCGGCCGAACGACTGCTGGAAGGAGCTGCATGACACCCGATCCGCTTGAGGGCGACCCGCGGTCGACCGCCGAGCACGCGCACCTGGAGGCGTTGTTGCGCTGTTGGGTGCGGGAGCGGAACGTGCCGGTGACGGACCAGGTGCGCATCGAGGTGCTCGGGGTGCCCTTGGAGGCGGACGTGCGGTACTGGTCCCCCACCGGGCGGCACCGGTTCGGGCCCGTGACGTTGGCCGGCAGAGCCGCGGATCCGGTGGTGGCGGCGGCGTTGGTCGGCGCGGAGCTGGCCTCCGGCGGAGCCGGAAACCGGACGACCGCTGACGGAGTCACCGGCGCAGCCGGCAATCACACGGCCGACCTGGTGGAGCGCACGGCCGAGTCGGTGCGCCGGGTGGCGGAGTTCGTGGCCTACCGGCGGCGTGAGCCGGTGGGGCCCGCGGACCGGTTCCTGGACGCCGAGCAGCGGCTGATGCTCGGGCACCTGCACCACCCCGCGCCCAAGAGCCGGGACGGCCTGTCCGACGCCGACAACGCCCGGTACGCGCCGGAGCTGCGCGGGTCGTTCCCGCTGTTCTGGTTCTCGGCGGCGCGGGAGGTCGTGTCGCACGGCTCCGTGGCCGGTCCGGACGCGCTGACGCTGATGTCGGCGTTGGCCGGGCGCACCCCCGAGCCGGGCCGGGTGCTGGTGCCGGCGCACCCGTGGCAGGCGCACGACCTGCTGAGCAGGCCGCGGATCGCGTCGTTGATCTCGCGCGGGCTGCTGGAGCCGCTGGGCGAGTTCGGGCCCGCGTGGTCGCCGACCTCCAGCCTGCGCACGGTGTACCGGACCGGCGCGCCGGTGATGCTGAAGCTGTCGCTCGGCCTGCGGATCACGAACTCGCGGCGCGAGTCGACCTCCACCGAGCTGCGCCGCGGCTCGGAGGTGCACCTGCTGCTGGAGTCCGGCTACGCGGCCGGCACGGAGAAGGCGCACCCGGAGTTCAGCGTCGTGCGCGACCCGTCGTGGCTCGCGGTGGACGAGGGCGGCGACGTCACCGGGCTGGACGTGGCCGTGCGCGAGGTGCCGCACGACCTCGGCGACTCGCGGTGCCTGGCCGGGATGGTCGCGCCGCGGCCGGGCATCGGGCGGTCCCTGCTGGGCGAGCTGGTGCTGCGGCTGAACGCGGCCGAGTGGGTCGCCGACTACACCGACCGCGTGCTGGTGCCGATGCTGCGCCTGTACGCGGAGACCGGCATCGGGCTGGAGGCGCACCAGCAGAACACGCTGGTGCGGCTGGACCCGGCGGGCCGGGTGGTCGGCGGGCGGTACCGCGACAACCAGGGCTACTACCTGGCGTCCTCGCACCTGCCGCGGGTGCTGGAGCGGCTGGGCGTCGAGGAGTCGACGCTGGCCGTGGTGGACGACGCGGTCGTGGACGACCGGCTCACCTACTACCTGCTGCGCAACCAGGCGTTGGCGGTGATCGGCTGCCTCGGGGTGGAGGGGCTGGCCGACGAACGCGACCTGCTCGGCGTGATGGCGGCACGGCTGGAGGCGGCGCTGCCCGCGCTGGCGGAGGCGGGCCCGGACGGCGACCGGCTGGCCCGGCGGTGGCTGGAGGCGGACGTGCTGCCGTGCAAGGCGAACCTGCTGACCAGGCTGGAGGGCATCGACGAGGTGCTCGCGCCGCTGGACGCGCAGTCGGTGTACTTCGACGCGCCCAACCCGTTGCGGGAGGGCAGGTGCGCCCGGTGAGCCACCTCGACGCCTACCGGCCGACCGACGACCTGTCGGCCGTGCCCGGTCCCCCGCTGCCGGTGCTCTCGGGCGGCTGGCGGGCCCGCGCGGTCGACCCGGACACCCGCGACCTCGACCTGGTGCACCGCTGGATGCAGGCGCCGCACGTGGTCGCGTTCTGGCACCAGGCGTGGCCGCGCGAGCGGTGGGAGCAGGAGCTGCGGACGCAGCTGTCCGGGCGGCACTCGTTGCCGGTGCTGGTGAGCCGGGGCGAGGACCCGGTGATCTACCTGGAGGTGTACCGGGCGGCGCGGGACGTGGTCGCGCAGGTCTACCAGGCCCGGCCGCACGACCTCGGGCTGCACGTCGCCGTCGGCGAGCTGGCGATGACCGACCAGGGGCTGGTGCGCAAGCTGCTGCCGGAGGTGACGGCGGCGCTGTTCGACGCCGACCCGCGGTGCACGCGGGTGCTGCTGGAGCCGGACGTGCGCAACCGGCGGGCGATCGCGTCGTTCACCGCGGGCGGGTTCGCGCCGGTGGGCGAGGTGTTGTTGCCGGACAAAGTGGCCCTGCTGATGGTGCGCACGCGATGAACGCCGACGTGGTGGCGATCGGGTGCGGCCCGTTCAACCTGGGGCTGGCCGCGTTGGCGTCCACTGTGGACGACCTGGACGTGGTGGTGCTGGAGGCTCGGCCGGAACTGCGCTGGCACAGCGGGATGATGTTCGGCGACGCGGTGCTGCAGGTGAGCTTCCTGGCCGACCTGGTGACGTTGGTCGACCCGACGCACCCCCTGTCGTTCCTGGCCTACCTGCGTGACGCGGACCGGCTGTACCCGTTCTACGTGCGGGAGAGGTTCCACCCGACCCGGCGCGAGTACGAGGACTACCTGAGGTGGGCGGCGTCGCGGCTGCCGGTGCGGTTCTCGCACGCCGTGACGTCCGTGCGGTGGGAGGACGGCCGGTTCGCCGTGTCGGGGCCGGGGTTCTCGGTGGACGCGCGGCACCTGGTGCTCGGGGTGGGCACCACGCCGTCGGTGCCGCCCGCGCTGGCCGGGCTCGGTGATCGGCTGGTGCACAGCGCGGACTACCTGCACCGGCCGCCGTCCGCCGAGCGGGTGACCGTGGTGGGGTCCGGTCAGTCCGGCGCGGAGATCGTGCTGGACCTGGTGCGGCGCAACCTGGACGGCGGGCCGGCGGTGGCGTGGCTGACCCGCACGCCGGTGTTCGCGCCGCTGGACTACACCAAGCTGGTGCTGGAGATGACCACGCCGTCGTACGTGCGGCACTTCCACTCGTTGCCGCAGGACCGGCGGGACGCGTTGCGCGCCGAGCACTGGCGGCACTACCGGGCGATCTCGGCGGAGACGCTGGAGGAGCTGCACGACCTGCTGTACCGGCGGGAGTGGGAGCACGGGCTCGCGCCGGTCGAGCTGCGGCCGGGTGTGACGGTGGTGTCGTCGTCGGTCTCCGGTTCGGAGGTGGTGCTGGAGTGCGCGCACCGGGACACCGGGCGGACGTTCCGGCACCGCACCGACGTCGTCGTGGCCGCCACCGGGTACGCGCAGGCCCCGACGCCGTTCCTGGAGCCGTTGGAGCCGTTCGTGCGGCGCGATCCGCAGGGCCGCTACGTCGTGGCGCTGGACCACTCGATCGCGCTGGACCCGTCCGTGACCGGCCGGGTGTTCGTGGCGAACGCCGACCTGCACAGCCACGGCGTGGCCGCGCCCGACCTCGGCATCGGGGCGGTGCGCAACGCGACCATCGTCAACGCGGTGACCGGGCGCGAGGTCTACCCGCTGCCGAAGCACACCGCCTACACCAGCTTCAGCGCCCCGAGCGACGAGGGGCAACCGGGAGACGACGTTGACTGATCTGTGGCACGAGTGCTCGGCGGCGTTGCTGGCGAAGGCGATCGGCGAGCTGTGCTTCGAAGGGCTGCTGACCCCGACCCCAGCCGACGACCCGGCCGGCTACGAGCTGCGGTTCGACGACGCGGTCTACGCGTTCTCGGCGACGCGGTCGGCGTTCGGCGGGTGGGTGGTGCGGCCGGGGTCGGTGCGCCGGGCGGCGTCCGGGATCCTCGGCGACGACGTGGTGGAGCCGTGCGACGACGTGCAGCTGTTCGTGGTGGACGCGTTCCGGCACCTGCGGGTCGACCCGGCGACGACCGCCGGTTTCCTGGCCGAGGTGACCGCGACCCTGGCCGCCGACGTGGCGCTGGCGTCGACCGCGTGGCCGGTGGCGGAGCTGGTGCCGTTGCCGCAGGCGGAGCTCGACGGGCACCTGACCGGGCACCCGTGGCTGATCGCGAACAAGGGGCGGGTCGGGTTCTCCGCGGACGACCTGGCGCGGCACAGCCCGGAGGCGCGCACGCCCGTGCGGCTGCCGTGGCTGGCCGTGCACCGGGGGCTGGCGGAGTTCCGCGGCACGTCGTCGCTGTCGGAGGAGGTGGTGCGGGCGCGGGAGCTCGACCCGATGGCGGTCGAGCGGTTCACCGAGTCGTTGCAGGAGGCGGGGGTCGACCCGGCGGCCTACGTGTGGCTGCCCGTGCACCCGTGGCAGCTCGACCACGTCGTGCGGACGCTGTGGGCGCCGGAGCTGGCCACCGGCCGGATCGTGGAGCTCGGCGAGTCGCCGGACTGGTACCTGCCGACCCAGGCGATCCGCACCATGTCCAACGTGGACTCGCCGACGCGGTACCAGGTCAAGCTGCCGCTGCGGGTGCTGAACACGTCGGTGTACCGGGGCATCCCGCCGCACTGCACGCTCGCCGCGCCGGTCGTCACGCAGTGGCTCGCGGGTCTGTGGGCGGCCGACAAGCTCATCGGCGAGTGGGGCACGGAACTGTTGGGCGAGGTCGCTTCGGTGACCGTCCGGCATCCCCGGCTGTCACGGGCGGGCGCCGTCCCGTACCAGTGGCTGGAGACGATGGGGTGCATCTGGCGCGCGCCGGTGGCATTGCGGCCCGGTGAGCGTTCGTGGTCGTTGGCGGCCCTGCTGCACGTGGACCGCGCCGGTCGGCCGCTGGTGCTGGAGTACGTCGGCGGCACCGACCCGGCGGTGTGGTTCGCCGCGCTGCTGCGCGCCCTGCTCCGGCCGCTGCTGCACGTGCTCTACACGTACGGCGTCACGTTCAACCCGCACGGCGAGAACGTCGTGGTGATCACGGACGGCGACCACGTGCCGGTGCGGGTCGCGCTGCTCGACCTGGTGGACGACGTGAACGTGTCCGTCGACCGCGTGCCGGCGCGTGGCCTGGAACCGGACGCGCACGACCCCGTGCTGCCGCGCAAGCCGTGGCCGATCCTGCGCCAGTACATCGTGGACGCCCTGCTGGTCGGCGTCTTCCGCCCCCTGTCGGCCCTGTTCCCCCTGCCCGAGGACCGCTTCTGGGGCCTGGTGCGGGGCGAGGTCGACGCCTACCGCGACCGCTTCCCCGACCTGGCCGGCCGGATGGACTCCGGCTCCCTGACCACGCCGGAGTTCCTCCGCTACCCGCTCAACGGCTACCGCGTCACCCTGGGCTACCAGGACCTGACCGCGCGCCCCCCGGTCCCGAGGACGGGCACCCTGCCGAACCCGCTGCACGACGCCGTCCCGATCCCGCCGGCGGACGGCTGGTGAAGGTTCGGCCGCCTCGTCCGGTATCCCCGGCCGGGCGAGGCGGCCGGGGTCCTAGAGGCGGGCCAGGGTCAGGTAGGCCAGGCCGAACTGGCCCCGGTAGCCCTTGAGCCAGCCGTCGCGGTGGTCGTCGACGATCGCGCGGACCTCGGCGGCCTGCGGGTCGTCCGGGTTCTCCAGCAGCCAGCGTTCCCGCGACGCGCACCAGCGGGACTCGAAGCTGTCCCACTCGTCCAGGGTGGCGGTGGTGACCGACAGCAGCCGGTAACCGCAGGCCATCGCCAGGTCGACCAGGTCGGCGAGGGTGCCGAACTCGTCCTCGCCGAAGATCTCGAGCGCCTTCGGGCTGGGAGTGGTCTCCCAGAAGCCGTCGCCCAGCAGCAGCCTGCCACCGGGGCGGAGGCGGTCGCGCATGGCCTCCAGGGTCTGCTTGGTGCCGCCCCAGGCGTGCGACGCGCCGATCGAGATCACCACGTCCGCGGGCTCCGCCTCCCACGTGGTGACGTCCGCCAGTTCCAGCCGGACGCGTGACGCCAGCCCGCGGGCGTCGACGTTCGCCCGCCCTCGGGTGATGGCGTAGTCGTCGCTGTCCACGCCGAACCCGCGGGCGGTCGGTTCGTGCTCCACGGCCCTGAGCAGCAGTTCCGCCTAGCCGCACCCGTAGTCCACCACCGTCGCTCCGGACAGCGGCTGCAAGGTGGTGATCAGGTCGTACGCTTTCGTGTCCGACAGCGGGGTGTTGAAGTCGAGGAGGGCGTGGCCGTTGAGCGGGGCGTTCATCCGGCCATGATCGCCCCTCCGCCTTCGCGGGCATAACTGATTTCGCCGTTGTCGCGGAGCGCGGCGTCGATGCTCTCGACCTGCTCGTCACCGAACCGGCCGATTCGCACCACCTCGCCCACGTGCGGGTGAATCTCCAGCACGCCACGCTTGGACAACCCCACGTGCCGGATCTCGTGCCAGGCGAGGGTCCTGTCCTTGCCGAACTTCAGCCCGTTCGGCGTGACGGTGGCAGAAGGCGCGAAGATCCCCCGCCGCAACGCGTTTCCGACGATCAGCAGGATCAGGCCATACGACGCCAAAGCCATGGTGGTCTGGGAGCTGCAGCCCTGGAATGCCCATTCGGTGCTCTTGACGGCCACGATGAAACCACAGCAGGCCGAACGGCACGACGAGCCGGCCCCAGTTCCTCATCGGCTGGTCGGCGCCCCGCACCCACTTGCGCGGGCTCCTGGGACTGCTCTCCGTCAGCTTGAGCGGCACTTTGGCGGGCGAGGTCGGCAAGGGTCAAGAAGTTCACCGGCCTGACGGCGCCAGGTGTGGTCGAGTCGTAGGTGCGGCCGTGGAAGTGGAACCCCGCCGTGCACCGGTACCAGAATCCGAACCCGTGGGTGCTGACCGGCCCGTGCCGCTTGCATTCCGTGGCCACCACGTAGTTGCCACCCACCCGGTAGCCGGGACCGTGTCGACCGGCGAACACGCCGCTGCGCTTCATCCCGCCTGGCGTCCACTTCCTTTTCCGCGTCGGCCGCCTTCTCTTCTTGCGCCAACTTCCGCCAGGTGAGCCAACCACCGGCGTCCCAGACCTCGGCCCTTCCTCGCCGACCTCGAAGCCGAGCTTGCGCGGAAATCCCGGGGCAGCCCGGTCAGCCCGTCCACGACGGCCTGCTTCGCCCCGTCGAACGCGTCGCGCGCGATCGTCCCGACCGGGATGCCCGTGGTGCCCCGGTTGACGAAGTCGTCGATGCGCTTCAGGTCCGCCGCCTGGCTCGCCTTGAGGGTGTCGACGAAGGCGTCGCCCCGACGGGCCGGCGCTTGCCGCGCGTTGACCATCAACTCGTCCAGCTTCTTGAACAGGCCGCCGGCCTTCGCGAGCAGGGTCATGGCCGAAGGTAGTGAGGTGATGACGGTGCGTGTCGGGCGTTCGGCGCGCTTGCCGGATTGATCACAGCGGGGTATCCGGCGAACCGGACACCCCCGACCGGTCACTCCTGGCCGCGGACGACCTTGCGCAGCTTCGGCAGGCGTTCGGCGAGCACGCGCTCCGCTCCCCTGCCCGTCGGTTGGTAGTAGTCCCGCCCGACCAGGTCGTCGGGCGCGTACTGCTGGGTCAGCACGCCCTCCGGCACGTC
This sequence comes from Saccharothrix luteola, assembly GCF_020859565.1. GTDB lineage: Bacteria > Actinomycetota > Actinomycetes > Mycobacteriales > Pseudonocardiaceae > Actinosynnema > Actinosynnema luteola. Next base: position 135,126 of record NZ_JAJHUO010000017.1, read on the forward strand.
GTGCGGGTACCGGTAGCCCTGGGCGTTGCCGAGCTTCGCCGCGCCCGCGTAGTGGCCGTCGCGCAGGTGCGCGGGCACCGACCCGATCGCGCCCTTGCGCACGTCGGACATGGCCTCGCCGATCGCGGTCGTGACGGCGTTCGACTTGGGCGCGGTGGCGAGGTGGATGGTGGCCTGGGCCAGGTTCAGCGCGCACTCCGGCAGCCCGATCAGCTGCACGGCCTGCGCCGCCGCCACGCACGTCTGCAACGCGGTCGGGTCGGCCATGCCGACGTCCTCGCTGGCGTGGATGACCAGCCGCCGCGCGATGAACCTCGGGTCCTCGCCCGCCTCGATCATCCGGGCCAGGTAGTGCAGCGCCGCGTCCACGTCCGACCCGCGGATCGACTTGATGAACGCACTGGTCACGTCGTAGTGCTGGTCGCCCTGCCGGTCGTAGCGCACGGCCGCCTTGTCGACCGTCGCCTCCAGCGTCGCCAGGTCGAGCACGCCGCCCGGACCGACCGAGTCGGCGGCGGCTTCGAGCGCCGTGAGCGCGCGCCGGGCGTCACCGCCGGCCAGCCGGACCAGGTGGTCCTCGGCGTCCTGCTCGACGGTGACCGCGCCGCCGAGGCCGCGTTCGTCCTCGACCGCGCGCTTGACCAGCACGCGCACCGCGTCGTCGGTCAACGGCCGCAGCTGCAGCACCAGCGAGCGGGACAGCAGGGGCGACACGACGGAGAAGAACGGGTTCTCCGTGGTCGCCGCGACCAGCAGCACGATCCGGTCCTCGACCGCGCCGAGCAGCGCGTCCTGCTGGGTCTTCGAGAACCGGTGCACCTCGTCGATGAACAGCACGGTCGACTCGCCCGCGCGGACCAGGCGGCGGCGTGCCTCCTCGATGACCGCGCGCACCTCCTTCACGCCGGCCGACAGCGCCGACAGCGCGGCGAACCGCCGGCCGGTGGCCTGGGAGACGAGCGTGGCCAGCGTCGTCTTGCCGGTGCCCGGCGGGCCGTAGAGCATGATCGAGGCGGGCGACGAGCCCTCCACCAGCCTGCGCAGCGGCGCGCCCGGCCCGAGCAGGTGGTCCTGCCCCACCACCTCGTCCAGGGTGCGCGGGCGCATCCGCACGGCCAGCGGCGCGTTGGCCGCGATGCGCGCGGCCTTCTCCTCCGGGTCGACGCCGAACAGCCCGTCGTCGAACAGCCCTTCGTTCACGTGTTCGACTGTAGCTTCCCCGTGCACAGCCGCTGTCCGAGCGTGCAACGGAGGTTCCGCCGCAGGTCGCGGGCCGTGCAGGGTGACGGCATGAGCACGCTGAGTCCGGAGCGGATCGCCCGGCACGCGCACGACGCGGGGTTCCGCGGGCAGGACCTGACGATCGCGGTGGCGGTCGCGCTGGCCGAGTCCGGCGGCGACCCGCGGGCGCACAACTCCACCCCGCCGGACAACTCCTACGGGCTGTGGCAGATCAACATGCTGGGTGGGCTGGGGCCCGCGCGGCGGCGCGAGTTCGGGCTGGAGTCGAACCGGGAGCTGTTCGACCCGGCGGAGAACGCCCGTGCGGCGAAGAAGGTCGCCGGGGACGGCGGGTGGACGCCGTGGACCACGTACACGAGCGGCGCGTACAAGCGTCACCTGGACGAGGCTCGGCGGGGCGTCGAGGCCATGAAGCGCGGCGGGTCCGGCGGGGGCGGTGGCGGGTCCCGCGGCGGCTCGGGCGGTGGCGGGTTCTCGGTCGACCTGGGCGTGCTGCGCGACTACGCGCGGCGGACGCGGAACTCGGCCGACGACCTCACCGCGATCGGCCGGCGGCACGTGCGCGAGGTGCGGGAGATCGCCGACGACAGCTTCGGGCGCATCGGCAAGCAGTCCGGGTTCGCCGACGCGCTGGACAACTTCGGCGCGGCGCTGCGCAAGCAGGTCAAGGCGGTCGCGCACAACACCGACGCGCTGGCCACGTCCGCCGGTCGTGCCGCCCGCGCGTACCAGGACCAGGAGGACGACATCGCCGGTTCGCTGCGCGGCAAGGTCGTCGGCGGCGCGGGCCGCGGCGGAGTCAGCGGCGGAGGGGAAGGGTAGTGGACACGCGGGAGATGGCCCGGCACTTCGCCGAGAGCATGATCGGCCACCGCAACTCGTTGGCGGGCAAGGCCGAGGACGCGGTGAAGGTCCAGTACGCGCTGCACCAGACCGCGGCCGGCCTCACCGACCAGCACGAGGACCAGCGCAAGGCCTCGAAGGCGGTGCTGGAGCACTGGAAGGGCGACAACTCCGAGGGCTTCGAGAAGCGCTCGAACCGGCTGGGCAGGCAGTTGCGGGTCACCGCCGACGCCGCGCGTGACGCGGAGAAGATCGTCGCCGGCGTCACGAGTGCGTTGACGACCGGGCACACGCGGGCGCGGCAGGCCGTGGACGAGTACCTCGACCAGGCGGCACGGCTGCTGGACGCGGGCAAGGCCGTCGGCACGCAGGCCGCGCTGCTCAAGGCCGTGGCGCAGGCGGCCGACCTGGAACCCAAGTACACGAAGGAGACCACGGCCGCCGTCCGGCACGTACGGGGCGAGTTGGAGGACGCCGCGCGCAAGCTCCGGGCGTTGGAGAAGGAGGTCGAGCACGACGGCGTCGCGGACGGCCGGGCCGAGCGCACCCGCGGCTCGACCAAGCCGTCCGGCGCGCGTGCCCGCGGCCGTTCGCGGACGATCATCTCGGCCGCGCGGCGCGAGCTGGGCACCCGGGAGAACCCGCCGGGCAGCAACCGCAACCCGTACGGGCCGACGGCGCCTTGGTGCGCGTCGTTCACCACGGCGATGTGGCGCAAGGCCGGGGTGGACATCCCGATCCTGCCGTTCACCGGCGACGTGTTCCGGTGGGGGCAGCGGCACGGCAAGGCTTACACGTCGTTGAGCGCGGTGAAGCCGGGTGACGTGCTGCTGTTCGGGAGCGGACCGAGCAGCCCCGCGACCAGCACGCACATCGGGATCGTGGAGAAGGTCTCCGGCGGGACGGTGACGCTGATCGAGGGCAACTCGGGCGACAGCGTGCGGCGAAACACGCACCGGCTGAGCTCGGCGACGTTCTACGGAGGGGTGCACCCGTGATCACGGGGAACGCGCACGACCCGGACACGGGGATAGCGGTGGAGGTCGGTCCCGGCGGCGGGTTGCTCGACCTGGCGTTGGACTCGCGGTCGTTGCGGCTGGGGCAGTCGGGGTTGGCGCGGGCGATCCTGGCGTTGGTCGACACGGCGACGGCGCGGGCGAACGCGCGGGCCCGGCACGTGGTCGGCGACGAGGTGTCGGCGCTGGGGCTGGACGTTCGGGCGAGGCTGGTGGAGTCGGTCGAGGACACGACTCCCGAGACGTGGCGGGTGTGATGGGGCTCGGTGAGCGGTTGGACGCCGTGCGGCGGGAGGCTTCGGCGTCGGGCGTGACGGTGGTGGTCGACCTGCACGGGAAGCTGGTGGACCTGTCGTTCGCGCGGGAGGCGTTGGCCCTGCGCCCCGCCGCGTTGGCCGGTCTGATCCGTCAGCTGGCCGACGAAGCCGCCGCGGCGGCCGTGGCCGAGGGCCTGTCGATCGTCTCCGACGTCGTCCCACCGGACCTGCTGACGTCCTGAGCGTTGAACTCGGGGTACGCGAATGTAGGACACACGCGTTCTGAACGTAGGACTCTCGCGAGAGTCCTGCGTTCAGGTGGCCAGGAGGGCGGTCAGGTGGCGGGTCAGCCACGGTGTGTCGGCGGGTGAGAGGTGGACCCACTCGGTCTGGTGGGACTCCTCGGTGGTCAGGGCGTAGCGGCCGGCGGCGGTTTCGGTCCAGCTCAGGACGCGGGAACGGCCGCGCGGGCCGGTGGCCGCCAGTTGACCGGTCGACTTGCGCGGCGAGTCGACCAGCGTGGTGATCGACCGGGTGGCGCGGCCGGTGATGTCCGCCTGGGCCAGGGTGCGTTCCAGCGCGGTGTGGCCGGCTTGGGCGTAGGCGTCCATCGCGGCGGCGAACACGGACCTCGGCATCCGCACCTGCTCGCCGGGGCCCGCCGGCGCGTCGCCGATGACGCGCGTGATCGCGGACGCCAGGTCCGTGATCGGCTCCAGCGCCACCTCGCGGTCGTTCAGCACGGCCAGCACGCCGCGCCTGCCCCGGGCCGTGGCCAGCACCCGCCACGGGTACGGGCGGAACACCAGCGCGTCCACCGAGACCTCGCCGTGCGCGAGCAGGGTGAACAGGTCCTCCAGCTCCGGCGAGACGTCCGCGCCGTCGGCCAGCCCCGCCTCGGTCAACGTGCGGAGCACCTCGGCGCCGAGGACGTCCCGGTCGTCCATCGTCTCGCCGTGCGACGGCACCTCGAGCGGGTAGGGCGGCGCACCCGTGCCCAGGTCCTCCCACAAGAGGTCGAACTCCAGGTGGGACAGGACGACCGCGGTCGCCGAACGTCGCGCCATGGGGCCAGAAGGTAGCGGTCCGCGGCGGCTTTCGCGGCCGGTTGGGCAACACCGGTGGCTACGCTGCTCGACGTGGACGTCGCCGGCGGGTTCCTGACTGTGCGAGCTTCCGGCGCGGCGGCGGCCAAAGCCGCGCTCAGCGGGGGTGCGGCCACCCCGGAGCACATCCAGCTGGTGGTCGGCTGCACGGTGTCGGGCGGCGTGCCCGGCAACGGCGCCGCACTTCGGTTTCCCGATTGCGCGTTGCACGTGCTGCCGGACGTGGTGATGCTGACCGTGGCCGAGGCACGGCTCACCGTCGGCTTCGGCGAGCTGAAACCGCTGATGTTCCAGCCGGTCCCGGTCGACGCCGCGCTGCACGCCGTGTTCTCCGGCGCCGTGGCCCACGTGCTCGCCGCCGCGCACGCCCTCGACCCGCACGGCCTGTCCCACCACCTGCTCGGCTTGGCCGAACTCGTGCTGCGCAGCGCGCTGCGGGCCGAACTCGAGCGCGTGGACTCCCTGGTCGCACGGCGGCGCGAAGCGTTGGAGTACATGCGCGAGCACCTGTCGGACCCGGCCCTGAGCGCGGACCGGGTCGCCGAGGCGCTGTTCATCTCCCGCCGCCGCCTCTACCAGCTCTTCGACGACGGGCAGGGCGTGTCCGAGCGCATCCGCGGCCTGCGGATCGACCGGGCCAAGGCGTTGCTCGCCGACCCGGCGAAGGCGGCGCGCGGCATCGGCGAGATCGCCAAGGACTGCGGTTTCGTCAGCGCCGCGCACTTCTCCCGGACGTTCCGCCAGGTGGTCGGCCGGACGCCGAGCGAGTTCCGTAACCGCTGAACTCCACGCCCGAGACGAACCGGCCCGCGATGCCCGCCACCTCCAGCCAGCCGCGCCCGGTCGGCGAGTGCAGCGTGAACACCGCGATCCGCGGGTGGTCCGGGTCGCTCACGACGACCTGCAGCTGCGCGCCCGGCCCGGCCACCGGGATGCGTTCCACGATCACCACCGGGTAGCCGGTCGCCGTCTCGCCGCGCGTGACCTCGCGGATCGACGGGCCGTCGAGGTGGAAGCCGAGCTCGCCGGGGTCGGCCGGCCGGTCGACCGCCACCACGCCCGCCATCAGCAGCGCGGGGTCCGCGTCGCGGTGCTCGACCACGGCCAGCAGGCCGGCGCCGTGCTGGTGCGCCAGCTCCGCGGCCTGCGTGGCGGACACCTCCAGTCCGGGGTCACGGCTGCCTTTGAGCCTGCGAAGCACGGCTAACAGCTCCGCCGCGGTGCGTTCGGGAGTGCCGAGTGCCACCGGGGTCACCCCCGGCACGGGAGCGAGTCTCACCCCAGGCCCGCCCGGAACGCCGCCGCCGCGCCCCTGGTGGACGCGGGCCGAGGTGGGCCGAGCAGCACGGACGCCAGCTCCGCGGTGAGGGACGAGAAGCTCGTCAACGTGTCCGCGATGACCGTCGACGGCTCCTCGGCGCGCAGCCGTTCGGCGACCCGCCTGGCCTCCGCGCGGTGGTCGCGCTCCAGCAGCCGGGCCTCCTCCAGCACGTCGTCCAGCTGGCGGCGCAGCTCGTCGTGCCGCGCCACGGCCCGGTCGTGCGCCTCGCCGTCGGCGGTGGTGAAGGACGCCATCGCGCCGGTCCGGTCGAGCTCGTCGGACGCCTCGGCGAGCGCGCGCCGCAACCCGAGCGCGCGCCGGTCCAGCTCCTCGGCGCGCCGCTGGTTGCCCAGCAGCGTGGTGGCCCAGCCGTCGAGCACCTCGGCCGCCGCCCGCATCGCGCGCCGCACCGCCGTCAGCTCCGACACCACCGCCTCCAACCGCGTCCTGAACCCGTCCGCCGCCGCGCCCGTCCACGGTCCCGGTGGTGAACCGGGGGCCGTGAGGGGGATCGAGAACCGCTCGCTCGCCGCCGCCACCGCGCCCGCGTGGCCCGGCGCGGGATCGAAGCCCAGACCCCGGTAGTCAGTCATGGCGCAGCTCGTCGGCCTGCCGATAGGTCTCACCCGCCGCGCGCAACGCGTCCGCCACGACGTCCAGCTCCACGCCCCGCAGCACGCCCACCCACTCGGCCGCCAACCGGTCGACCGCCTCCGTGACGCCTTCCGGCCCGAGGTCGCCCGACGGCTGCTCCAGCGTGGCCGCTGCGGCCCGCACCTCGTCGGCCACCTCGTCCAACCGGCCCGCGAACGCGGCCAACGCGTCCGGCTCGACCTGGTAGCCGCCGTTCATTCGCCGAGCACCGGCGGGAACGCGGGCGGCAGGTCGTCGAGCAGGTCGAGGCCCGCGTCGTAGCGGTTGCGGTGCTCGCCGTCCTCCTCGCGGTTGCCCGGCGCCATCGGCGGGTACATGCCGAAGCCCTGCGGTCCGCCCGCGCCGACGACCGGTCCGACGCCGCCGCGTGCGGCCGCACCGCCCGGCACCGCGCCGAGCACGCCGGACGCGCCGCCCTGGCCGAAGCCGCCCGGACCGCCGGCGACGCCCGCCCCGCCGCCGGGACCGTGGCCGTGGCCGAACGAGCCGCCAGGGCCGAAGCCGGACTGCGAACCGAAGCCACCCGGGCCGCCGTAGCCGCCGGCCGGACCGGGCGCACCGGCGGCGGCGACGGACGTCGTCCCCTCGCCGGGCTGAAGAGGTGCGGGCACGGCGGGCCTCTCGTGGGCCGGAGGCGACGCGATCCACGGCGGCGGCGACGACGGCGGCCGGTAGTCGGGCAGCGGTTGGGGCGCGCTCGGCTGCGTCCCGGCCGCCTGGGTCACCACCGGAGCCTCGTCGAACACCGGCAGCTCACGCCCGATGCCGTGGCTGGCCGCCTCGTACTGCTCCATCACCCGGACCGCGCGGTCCATGGCCTCCTGCTGCTCGCGCTTGTCGGGCAGGTGGTCGTCCAGCAGCTGCTTGAGCATGTACGCGCCCTGCGGCCCGTCGAGCGTGGTCACGTCGTACCCGGCGCGGAACCACTTCTCGGCGTCGGGGTGCACCGGCTCGGGTATCGCCCGGGCCGCCTCCTGCACCGCCGACGTGTAGCCGTCGAGGCCTTCGCCGACCAGGGCCGCGCGTTCCGAGGACTGCGCGGCCCACTTCGTCAGCTCCGAGACCGACGCCGCCGCCGCCACCGCCGACGGCCCGCGCCACGACAGCGCGAGGCTCTGCACGATCTTCTGCACGTCCCCGGTCGCCTGGTCGATGTCGGCCGCCAGCCGCTGCCACTCGTACGTGCGCGTGGCCATCTGCGCGGCGTCGGCCGACTTCACCATGTCCCAGAGCTGCCGGTGCGTGTACGCCCGCCAGTTGATCTTGCCGAAGGTCTCCGGCTGCCGGTTGGCCCGGCGCTGCCGCACCCGCTTCTCGTTCCGCCGGCGGGTGGCCGGCGAGTGGTCGTGGAAGTCCGACCAGTACCCGCCCTTGCGCTCGCGCTCGTTCACCGCAGCCGCTCCAAGTCCTGCCGCACCTGGTCGTCCTGTGCCCGTTGGGTCTTGCCGACCTGCTCCAGCGCGTCGCGCAGCAGCGCCAGCTCCCGCACGTACGACCGCAGCGCCGTGCGCACGCCGCCGCCGACGTCGCCGCCGCGCAGGCCGAACGCCCGGCGCATGTTCAGCGCGACCGGGCCCTTGCCGTCGCCGAGCGGCTGGTCCATCTCGCGGTCCGCGCGGGCCAGCAGCTCGGTCAGCACGCCGTGCAGCCGTTCCAGGTCGGACACCGCCGTGGTGAAGGAGGCCAGGTCCAGCTCGATGAAGTCGCCGCCCTCGGCCACCACGCCCGCCGTGCCCGCGCCGCTCGGCCCGGCCACCACCGGCACCGCGACCGCGCCCGACCCGCGCTGCTCGTCGCGCAGCTCCTCGCGCATCCGCCTGGCGTCCTCGACGCCGCGTACCCTGACCACCATGGCCCACATCGTGGTGTGCCCGCGCGCGGGTGGCCAGAGCGGGTGCACAGCGGGAGCAGCGGCGGTGCACGATCGGACAAGCCCCGCCACGCGGACCGGGCCTTCCGGCAGCGCGCGATCGGGCGAAGCGGCCGTGCGGGCCGCCCTCGGGCCGTGCACGATCCGACAAGGCGACCGTGATCCGATTCCGCCGGCGGTGCGCGATCCGGGTCGGAGCTGTGCGAAAATCGTCACCCGTGCCGTCACCTGCCGTTCACGCGCGCGCCGTGTTGCTCGCCGGCCCCTCCGGTTCGGGCAAGTCCACCCTCGCCGACCACCTCGGCCTCCCCGTGCTGCGGCTCGACGACTACTACCGCGAGGGCGACGACCCGCTGCTGCCCCGTGACGAGAACGGCCGCGCGGACTGGGACGCCGAGGGCTCCTGGAACACCGCCGACGCCCTGGCCGCCGTGGTCGAGCTCGCCACCACCGGCACCGTCGAGGCCCCCGTGTACGCGCTCGGCGAGGACCGGCGCGTCGGCTGCCGCACGGTGACCGCACCCGGCCTGTTCATCGCCGAGGGCCTGTTCGCCGACCGGCTGGTGGCGGGCTGCCGCGAGGCCGGCGTGCTGGCCGACGCCATCGTGCTCGCGCCGAACGCGCTGGTCACGTTCGCCCGCCGGTTCGCCCGGGACGTGGCCGAGGCGCGCAAGCCGGTGCCGCTCCTGGCCCGCCGCGGCCTGCGGCTGCTGCGCGAGCACTCCGGCGTGGTGCGCCGGTGCGTGGACGCGGGCATGCGCCCGGTCCGCCCCCACCACGTGCGGCTCGCCACGATCGGGGGCATGGCGCCCGCGTCGGTGTAACCCGGACGTGCCGGGGGTACTGCTGCCGGCATGGCTGAGTACGAGCACGAGCAGACGATCCCGGTCGACGCGCGGGTGGTGTTCGACCTGGCCCGTGACGTGTCCGCGATGGAGGCGTGGCTGCCCGACGGGCTGCAGGTGGAGTCGAGCGGCCCGGAGCGGGTCACCGGGCACGTGTCGATGGGCGACGAGATCGACGAGGCCGAGGGCTACCTGGCCGCGGACGCCGAGCAGCGCCGGCTGGAGTGGGGCGACCTGGAGGGCGGCGGCTACTCGGGGTGGCTCCAGGTGGACGACGAGGGCCCCGGCCGCAGCCGCGTGGTGCTGCACCTGGAGGTCGGCGGCGAGCACCAGGCGGCGGTCGGCGGCGAGGCGCACGAGATCACCGACGAGCACCTCGTCCAGGCGCTGAGCCGGCTCGCAGCGCTGGCGACGCAGAGCGTTACGTGACTGTTTTCACTGATAATCGAGTTTGAACGCGGAAAAGCGACACCTAGTGTGAACGCCGTTCACCTGGGCACGTCCGCACGTCGAGGCCCCGGATCACTTTCAAGGGAGCTTCGATGTTCCGCGCTTTGCGGAGCCGCAACTACCGCCGTTGGGCGTTCGCCGACCTGATCTCGGTGACCGGCTCGTGGATGCAGTTGATCGGTCTGAACTGGGTCGTGCTCGACCGCACCGGCTCTGCCACCTCGGTCGGCCTCTCGGTGCTGCTGGGCACCCTGCCGTCGGTGCTGCTCGGCCCGTGGGCCGGGTCGCTGGCGGACCGGCTGCCGGTGCGCCGGATCATCCTCGCCTGCCAGGCGCTGCACGCCGTGCTGGCCGCCGTGCTCGCGCTCGTGGTGTGGCGGGGCGCGCCGATCACGGTGGTGTTCGCGCTGACGTTCGCCGCGGGCCTGGTGTCGGTGTTCGACCTGCCCGCGCTCGGCCGGTTCGGCGCGCAGGTGGTGCCCCGCGAAGACCTGGGCAACGCGGTCGCGCTCGGCTCGGTGCTCAGCTCGACCGGCCGGATCCTGGGCATGAGCAGCGCCGCGGTGCTGGCCGCCGCGCTCGGCTCGCCCGCCCTGTTCCTGATCAACTCGGTGAGCTTCCTGGCCGTCATGGGCGCGGTGCTGACCATCCGCCGCGCCGAGTTGCACCCGCTGGCGGCGAGCCCGGCCACCAGCGTCGGCGTGGCCGCCGGCCTGCGGTACGTCGCGGCCAGCGGACGGCTGCTCCTGCTGTTCGCGCTCGGCTTCACGCTGTCCAGCCTCGGCCGCAACTACCAGGTCACGATGGCCGCGATGAGCACCGACGCGACCGTCTACGGCCTGCTGTCGACGGTCTTCGCGATCGGCACCGTGGTGGGCGGGCTGGCCGCGGCGGCGCGCAGGACGCTGACCGTGCGGCTGCTGCTGGTGGTCGCCTGCGCGACGAGCGTGCTCCAGGTGACCAGCGGGCTGGTGCCGGGCATGCTCGGCTTCGCCGTCGTGCTGCTGCCCATCGCGGCTGGCGCGGTCGTCATCGACACGACCATGAGCACCCGCATCCAGCTGGACACGGCGGACGGGATGCGCGGCAGGCTGCTCGCGGTCAACTCGGCCGTCGGCGCGGCGGCGGGCGCGGTGGGCGCGCCGCTGCTCGGCTGGTCGTGCGAACGGATCGGCGCGCCGGAGACCCTGGTGCTCGCGGGCGTGCTGACCCTGGTGGCGACGGTGTTCGCGGCCTCCGTGCTGGCCGCGCCGCCGCACCGCCGGACCGCGTTGGCGCACCGCGTGCTGCGCAGGCCGCACCACCCGGCCCCGCCCGCCGGTCACCCGCACGGCCCAGTGCGCCCGGCGAAACGTCCCAGGCGGCGTGCGGGCGTCCGGGTGTAGCCGGACGCGTCCGTAGGGCGGCACGCGCTGCGCCGCTGAGATGCACTGCGTAATCGCCCATTCACAGATGAGGTACGCACGGTTACAGTCATGTCCTGTTCCTGGGAGCGCTCCCAGAACCTCAACGAGGAGGTGAACGACGTGACGGCCCGACGATGGATCGCGCTGGCCTCGGCCGGTGTGGCAGGCCTGCTGATCGCGACGCTCGTGAACGTGATCAGCCCGACCGCGGCGTCCGCGCACGGCGCGATGATGACCCCGGGCAGCCGGACCTTCCTGTGCTGGAAGGACGGCCTGTCGCCGCAGGGCGAGATCAAGCCGCAGAACCCGGCGTGCTCCGCCGCGGTCTCCGCGGGCGGCACCAACGCGCTCTACAACTGGTTCGGCGTGCTGCGATCCGACGGCGCGGGTCGCACCACCGGGTTCATCCCCGACGGCAAGCTGTGCAGCGGCGGCAACCCGACGTTCTCCGGGTTCGACATCGCGCGCAACGACTACCCGGTGACCCACCTCACCGCGGGCGCGAACTTCAACTTCACCTACAACAAGTGGGCCGCGCACCCCGGCACGTTCCACCTGTACATCACCAAGGACAGCTGGAGCCCGACCCGGCCGCTGGCGTGGAGCGACCTGGAGAGCACGCCGTTCCACAGCGTCACCAACCCGCCGAACAGCGGTGCGGTGGGCAGCGTCGAGGGCAAGTACTACTGGAACGCGAACCTGCCCTCCGGCAAGTCCGGCCGCCACATCATCTACTCGGTGTGGACCCGCTCGGACAGCGCGGAGACGTTCTACAACTGCTCCGACGTCGTGTTCGACGGCGGCAACGGCCAGGAGACCGGCGTCGGCAACGGTGGCGGCACGACCACGACCACCACGACGACGACGACCACCACGTCGACCAGCACCAGCACGACCACCACGACCCCGACGTCGACCACGACCACGACGCCGAACAACCCGGGCGACCCGAACTGCATGGCGATCTACAAGATCACCAGCGCGTGGTCGGGCGGCTTCCAGGCCGAGGTCGAGCTCATGAACCACAGCAAGAGCGCGTACAACGGTTGGACCGCCACCTGGACGTGGGGCGGCAACCAGGCGATCAACAGCCTGTGGAGCGGCGTCAAGTCCGGCTCCGGCACGCAGGTGATCGTCAAGAACGCGGCGTGGAACGGCACGGTGGCACCGGAGGCATCGGTGAAGTTCGGCTTCACCGCCAACTACTCCGGCGCCAACTCGCTGCCCACGGTGACCTGCACCAGCCCCTGATCCCGGGGGATCAGTCCAGGCGGAACCCGAACGGGAGCTCCAGCCGGTGCCGGGCGAGCAGCCCGGTGTCGGCCAGGAGCTCCCGCGTCGGTCCGTCGGCCACCACGACACCGCCGTCGATCAACACGCTGCGCGGGCACAGCTGCAAGGCGTAGGGCAGGTCGTGGGTGACCATGAGCATGGTGCGGTCCAAGCCCAGCAACACCTCGGCCAGCTCTCGGCGGGCCACCGGTTCCAGGTTCGCCGAGGGCTCGTCGAGCACCAGCACCTCGGGGTCGCAGGCCAGCACGGTGGCCAGCGCGACGCGGCGGCGCTGCCCGCCGGACAGGTGCAGCGGCGACCGGTCGGCGAACGCCTCCATGCCGACGGCGGCCAGCGCGCGCTCCACCCGCTCGTCCAGCTCCGCGCCGCGCAGCCCGAAGTTCGCCGGGCCGAACGCCACGTCCTGCCGCGCGGTGGGCAGGAACAGCTGGTCGTCGGGGTCCTGGAAGACCACGCCGACGCGGCGGCGGATCTCCTTGAGGTGCGCCTTCTCCACCGGCAGCCCGGCCACCTCGACCCGGCCGGACCCACCGCCCAGCACGCCGTTGAGGTGCAGGACGAACGTCGTCTTGCCCGCGCCGTTCGGCCCGAGCACGGCCACGCGCTCACCGCGCTCGACCCGCAGGTTCACCCCGTAGAGGGCCTGGTGGCCGTCCGGGTACGCGTACGCGAGCTTCTCCACCACGAGCGCGGGCGCGGACCGCCGCGGCTCGACGGACACCGCGTCGCCGACGCCGCTCCCGCCCGCCCCGTCGGGCATCCGGCCCGTCCAGCCGCGCGACACCATCGCCAGGTGCACCCTCTCGCCGCGTTCGTAGGACCGGATGAACAGGCTGCCGATGCCGCGCGCGGTCGCGCCGAGCTGCCAGAGGAACCTCGGGTCGTCGCCGCGGGAGATGCGGGCCACCCGCATCCGCTTGGCCTCGCCCACGATCACCTCGGCGTACCGCAGCATCAGCGTCGCGATGGTGATCAGCACCGACGGCATCCGCAGCCGTTGCAGGCCGAGCAGCAGGTCCTGCGGCGCGGTGGTGGCGGCGAGGGTCAACGACGTCAGCAGCCCGAGCGTGCCCTTGACCAGGATGTTCCACCCGGCCAACGCGCCCTCCGCCGACACGGGCAGGCCCAGCACCTCCACCCGCTCGCCACCGCCGGTGAACGGCAGCAGCACGGCGAGCAGCACGAACGGCACCTCGATCACCGACCGCGCGGCGAACCACCGCACCGGCACGCGCGCCACCGCCCAGACCGCCGTGAGCAGGAGCAGGTAGGCCCCGAACGCCCAGAACGCCTCACGCGGCGTGGCCACCACGCACAGCACCGCCACCACCGCGACGACGATCTTCACCTGCGGCGCGAGGCGGTGCACCGGCGAGTCGCCCGGCCGGTGCAGGAAACCGTGCCCCGCGCTCACCCTGACTTCGTGTCGGTGTCGACGCCGGGACGCTTGCGCAGCAACCAGAACAGCCCACCGGCGAGGGCCAGCGTGACCACCACGCCGAGGACGCCCGCGAGGCCGGTGAACCGGTCGTCGCCGCCCAGCGCGTAGTCGGCCAGCGGCCACCCGGCCAGCGGGTGGTCCTGCGCGTGCTCGGCGATGCCGTGCTGCTCGGTGACGTGGTCCAGCCCGTCGGGGTTCGAGTCGGCGAAGTAGGACACCACGCCCGCCAGCAGCAGGCTGACCACCGCGAACCCCAGGAAGAAGCGCTTCACGCCCTCAACTCCAGCTTCTGCGGCACGCCGCGCAGCAGGTACACCAGGTCCGGCCGGGCAGCCGCGACCGCGGTCACGGTGACCGCGGTGATCAGGCCCTCGCCGATGCCGATCAGCACGTGCACGCCGAGCACCGCGGCGGCGACCGTGCCGAACGCGACACCGCCCTGGCCGCCGATGGCGTACTCCAGCACGAAGCCGAACGACGCCAGCACCGTGTTGACCAGGGCCGACACGAACGCGACCGCGGCCAGGCCGCCCTTGCCGCGGGTGGCGAGCCGGCGCAGCGCCACCGCGGTCAGGTAACCGACCGCCGTGCCGATCAGGGCCATGTTGGTGACGTTCGCGCCGAGCGCGGTGACGCCGCCGTCGGCGAAGAAGAGGGACTGGACGACCAGCACGATCGTCACGCACAGCGCGCCGACCCACGGTCCGACCAGGATGGCGGCGAGCGCGCCGCCGAGCAGGTGCCCGCTGACGCCCGGCAGCACCGGGAAGTTCAGCATCTGGGTGGCGAACACGAACGCCGCGACCAGACCGGCCATCGGCGCGGTCCGGTCGTCGAGGTCTCCGCGCGCCTTGGCCAGCGCCACGCCGACGCCCGCCACCGCGACCGCCACGAACAGCAGCGAGGTCGGCGCGTCGAGCAGGCCGTCGCTCATGTGCATTGCTACCGGTTCGGACACGGACCACACGCTAGTTGCAAGAAGAGAGCTGTGGCCAGCACTGTGCAACAACCGAGGCCTTCCCCACGCGATCACGGCGACCGGCCTCCAAGCGCGCGTGCGGACCACGCCTACTCCGCACGAACGGAGAAGACCTCGACGGGCGACATGCCGGACACTGTGCGTGAGGATCTGGACAACTCAGCCGCCCGAGTGCTGCCACGATCGGGTGAGACACGGTCTGAAGGGCGTCGACGATGGAGCCGTTCCGCGTGCAGGTCCCCGAAGCCGATCTGGACGACCTGCGCCGCCGGCTGTCGACCGTCCGCTGGCCGCGGGAGTTACCGGACGTCGGCTGGACGCGCGGCGTCCCGCTCGGCTACCTCCGGGAGCTGGTGGAGTACTGGCGGACCGACTACGACTGGCGGGCCGCCGAGGAGCGGCTGAACCAGCTCCCGAACTTCATCACCGAGATCGACGGCGCGCGCATCCACTTCCTGCACGTCCGGTCGCCGGAACCGCACGCCACGCCGCTGCTGCTCACCCACGGCTGGCCCGGGTCGGTCGTCGAGTTCCTCGACGTCATCGGGCCGCTCACCGACCCGGCCGCGCACGGCGGCGACCCGGCCGACGCCTTCCACCTCGTGATTCCCAGCCTGCCCGGCTTCGGGTTCTCCGGTCCCACCGACGAGGCCGGGTGGGGCGTCAACCGGGTCGCCAGGGCGTGGGCCGAGCTGATGAGCCGCCTCGGCTACGACTCCTACGGCGCGCAGGGCGGCGACTGGGGCTCGTTCGTCTCGCTCGAGCTGGCCCGGGTCGACCCGGAGCACGTCGTCGCGGTGCACGTCAACCTGCTGCTCACGGTGCCGTCCGGCGACCCCGCGGAAATGGCCGCGCTGACCGAGGCCGACCAGGCCCGCCTGGGCAGGCTCGCCCGCTACGACGCCGAGCTGTCCGGCTACTTGCGGTTGCAGTCCACCCGCCCGCAGACGGTGGCCTACGCCCTCACCGACTCGCCCGTGGGTCAGCTCGCCTGGATCGTCGAGAAGTTCTTCGAGTGGACCGGCTCCAAGGACTCGCCGGAGGACGCGGTCGACCGCGACGTGCTGCTGACCAACGTGACGATCTACTGGTTGACCGCGACCGCCGGATCGTCCGCCGAGCTGCACTACGAGGCGGCGGCCGACCTGGGCGCGCTGTTCACCGGCGCCCCGCCGCACCCGGTCGGGAAACCGATGGGGGTGGCCGTGTTCGGGGCCGACCCCACGCCCCCGGTGCGCAGCATCGCCGAGCGCGCCTACCCGACCATCACCCACTGGAGCGAGTTCGACCGCGGCGGCCACTTCGCCGCGCTGGAGCAGCCGGACCTGTTCGTCGAGGACGTCCGGGACTTCTTCCGCCCGTTCCGGACCTGAGCGGGCGCCGACCGATCGGAGACCTACCATGGCCACTGACACCCGACCGTGGTGGCGTCGTCCCTGGGTCGTCCCACTCACGGTGCTCGTCGTGGGGTTCCTCGTCTACGCGCTGCCGCCGTACCTGACCCTCGACCCGGCCCAGTCGCGGTCGCAGCTGAACGCGGCGTTCCCGCCGCACTACCCGATGCTGGAGCTGCACATCGCGTTCGGCACGGTGGCGATCGTGACCGTGTGCCTGCAGCTGTGGCCGTGGCTGCGGCAGCGCCACCCGGCGGTCCACCGCACGAGCGGCCGGCTCTACGTCTTCGCCGGGATGGGGCCCTCCGCCGTGCTGGCGCTGGCGATCACGCCGGTCACCTCGCTCACGCTCATCGGCAAGGTGGGCGCGGTGGCGTGGGCGGTCCTGGGCCTGATCACCACGATCACGGGATTCCTGATGGCCCGCCGGCGCCGCTTCTCCGACCACCGCCGGTGGATGCTCTACAGCTTCGCGTTCGCCATGACCCCGATCACCGGGCGGGCGCTGTTCTACCCGGTCCTGCTGGTGCCCGGCCTCGACTTCCAGGACCTGGTGCTGATCGGCCAGATCGGGGCGTTCTGGCTGGGCTGGATCATCAACGTCGCGCTGGTCGCCCTGTGGTTGCGACGGGCGCCCCGGCGGCAGCCGCGGCGCCCGTCGCGGGCTCCCCGTCAAGCGGCGGCGTAGCTCCCGCCGTTGATGGTGTACTCGGCCCCGGTCACCTGGGCCGACAGGTCCGACCCCAGGAACACGATCACCGAGGCCACCTCGTCCGGGGTGCCCAGCCGGCCGGTGGGCAGCTTGCGCACCTCGCGGACGAAGTGCGTCAGCGCCGCCTCCTTCTCCATCTCGAACTCGGCGGCCAGGCGGTCGGCCAGCCCGCCCGGCGCGTCCCACGCGGGGGTGCGGGTCGCGCCGGGCGAGACGACGTTGCTGCGGACGCCCTGCGGGCCGAACTCGTTGGCCAGCGACTTGGAGAGGTTGAGGACCGCCGCCTTGCTCACGCAGTAGTCCACGAAGAACGGGGCCGGCTCGCGGCTGCCCTCGCTGGCGATGTGCACCAGGGCCCCGCGGCCCGCCGCGATCATGTGCGGCAGCACGGCCCTGGTCATCCGCACCGCGGACAGGAAGTTCAGGTTGAGCACCCGGTGCCACTCGGCGTCGTCGACCGAGAGGAAGCCGTTCTCCCGGTACGGGTAGACGCCGACGTTGTTGACCAGGACGTCCACCGCGCCGAACTCGGCGACGGCCGCTTCGACCACCCGGTCCCCGGCGGACTCCTCGCCCATGTCGACCGTGACGGGGAGGACCGCTCCGGGGAGGTCCTTCAACGGTCGGGGGTCGAGGTCGGCCCCGACGACGCGGGCGCCTTCCTCGGCGAACTTGCGCGCGGTGGCCAGTCCGATACCGGAACCCGCTCCGGTGACGACGACCACACGATCGGTCAACAGGGTGTCCATCCCGATTTCCTCCTGCCGCCTGGCCCGCTAGATGTACATCGTGTTCGGTTCCACGTCGCACAGGACGCGGCCGTACAGCTCGAAGTTCGTGTTCGGGTGCATGAGCGCGTGCAGGTTGAGCGTTTGCAGGTCGCGCGCGATCCGCTGGATCGGGGCCGTCTCGTAGACCGACGACCCGCCGCTGCCCGTCTGGAGCACGTCCACGGCCTGCTTGGTGAGCTGGAAGACCCGGCCGAGGACGGCGCGGGCGTAAGTCCGATCCCGCACGGTCCACCGGACCCCGTCGACGGCCTTCGAGTCGATCAGGTCCGCCAGCCGGTAGGCGTGCGACTCGGCCTCGTCGATCAGCAACGACGCCTCGGCGACCTGGAAGTGGGTGATCGGCGCGGCGCCCTGGCTGCCGTAGTCGGTGTAGGTGATCTTCCGGTCGGGCAGCTGCCGGAGGAACCCGTCGAACGCGGCCTTCGCCATCCCGATCGCCGTGCCGGTGAACGTCGTGCAGCCGGTCGGCATCAGGGGCGACCGGTAGACGGGCGAGGCCGCGTTGAGCTCGGAGGCGTACTGCTCCTGGAGCACGGCGGGCATCGGGAGCACCCGGTCGCCCGGGATGAAGACGTTCTCGGCGACGGTCGTCACGCTGCCGGTGCCCCGGAGCCCCGACGTGCGCCAGTCGTCGACGATCATCAGGTCGGACATGGGCACCAGCGCCGTGATCGGCCACTGGCCCGCGCCGTCCGGGGTGGGCGCCATGGCGATCACCACCTGCCACTGGCTGTGCAGCGCGCCGCTCGTGAAGTGCCACTGGCCGTTCACGACCAGGCCGCCGTCGGTCGGGGTGGCCAGCGCGGTCGGACTCAGCACGGCGCACACGAGCGAGTCCGCGTCGGCGAACACCTCGTCCTGGACGTGGTCGGGGAACGCGCTCGCCAGCCACGCGGCCATCGACCAGACCGACACGTTCCACGCGGTCGACCCGTCGCCCTGACTGATCTGGGTCAGCACGTCGACCACCGTCCGCGCGTCGCTCTCGTGACCGCCGTACCGGGTGGGCACCCGCATCCTCAGGATCCCCGCGTCGGACAACGCCGCGATCGACTCGTCGTGCAGGCGCCTGTTCTCCTCCGTCCACAGCGCGTGCGACCGGAGGAGGGGCACGAGCTCCGCGGCACGGTCCACGAGCGCGGATCGCGGGAGCACTTGCGGCTTCGTCATTGATTACCCCTGGAGAATTGGTGGCACGGCACCTTCCGGCACGCGGCCACGGGGTGTGGCGATACCGCCGCTGAACGCGAGGGTGGCAGCCGCCTACCGGCACTCTTTTGTCCTGCGGCAAGCGTATGACCGGTCACTCTCCGTGCACATCTTCCAGGTTGCGGAGTTTCCCCGAACCGTTTTCTCCACCATGCGCGAACGGGGTGGTCGCCGTGGTCACCCGGTGCGTTCGGCGCCGTCCACCGGGAGGGCGGAAACCGGTGGCTCGGCCACTATGCTCTGCCTGCGATGACTCTCACCGACCGCCTGCCGGCCACCCCCGACCCCGACGTCCTCTACGACACCTTCGCCGACTGGGCGCAGGAGCGGGGGCTGTCCCTGTACCCGGCGCAGCAGGAGGCGTTGATCGAGATCGTCTCCGGCTCGAACGTCATCCTCAGCACGCCGACCGGCTCGGGCAAGTCGCTGGTCGCCATCGGCGCGCACTTCGCCGCCATGGCGGAGGGCAGGCGGACGTACTACACCGCGCCCATCAAGGCCCTGGTGTCGGAGAAGTTCTTCGCGCTGATCGAGACGTTCGGCGCCGAGAACGTCGGCATGGTGACCGGCGACGCCAGCGTCAACGAGACCGCGCCGATCATCTGCTGCACCGCCGAGATCCTGGCGAACATCGCCCTGCGCGACGGCACGGGCGCCGACGTCGGCCAGGTCGTCATGGACGAGTTCCACTTCTACTCCGAGCCCGACCGCGGCTGGGCGTGGCAGGTGCCGCTGATCGAGCTGCCGCAGGCCCAGTTCCTGCTCATGTCGGCCACCCTGGGCGACGTCACGTTCTTCGAGAAGGACCTGACCCGCCGCACCGGCCGCGCGACGACCGTGGTCCGCTCCGCCGAACGCCCCGTGCCGCTGAACTTCCAGTACGTCACCACCCCGCTGCACGAGACGATCGAAGAGCTCCTGCACGGCCGCGAGTCGCCGGTCTACGTGGTGCACTTCACCCAGGCCTCGGCGCTGGAACGCGCGCAGTCCCTGATGAGCGTGAACGTCGCCACCCGCGCCGAGAAGGACGCCATCGCGACCATGATCGGCCGGTTCCGGTTCACCTCCGGGTTCGGCAAGACGCTGTCCCGCCTGGTCCGGCACGGCATCGGCGTGCACCACGCGGGCATGCTGCCCAAGTACCGGCGGCTCGTGGAGCAGCTGGCCCAGGCCGGGCTGCTGAAGGTCATCTGCGGCACGGACACGCTCGGCGTCGGCATCAACGTGCCCATCCGCACGGTGGTCTTCACCGCCCTGTCGAAGTACGACGGCCAGCGCACCCGCCACCTCAAGGCGCGCGAGTTCCACCAGATCGCGGGCCGGGCGGGCCGCGCGGGCTACGACACCGTCGGCACGGTCGTCGTGCAGGCGCCCGACCACGTGGTGGAGAACGAGAAGGCGCTGGCCAAGGCGGGCGACGACCCGAAGAAGCGGCGCAAGGTCGTGCGCAAGAAGGCGCCCGAGGGCTTCGTGTCGTGGAGCGACCAGACCTTCGAGCGGCTGAAGAACGCCGAGCCCGAGCCGCTGACGTCGAGCTTCCAGGTCAGCCACGCGATGCTGCTCAACGTGATCGGCAGGCCGGGCGACGCGTTCGCCGCGATGCGGCACCTGCTGGAGGACAACCACGAGGACCGGCCCGCGCAGCGCAGGCACATCCTGCGCGCCATCCAGATGTACCGGGGCCTGCTGGCCGCGGGCGTGGTGGAACGGCAGGGCGGCGAGATCCGGCTCACCGTGGACCTGCAGGTGAACTTCGCGCTCAACCAGCCGCTGTCGCCGTTCGCGCTGGCCGCGATCGAGCTGCTGGACCGCGAGTCGCC
The DNA here is from genome assembly GCF_020859565.1 of Saccharothrix luteola. Classification (GTDB taxonomy): domain Bacteria; phylum Actinomycetota; class Actinomycetes; order Mycobacteriales; family Pseudonocardiaceae; genus Actinosynnema; species Actinosynnema luteola. The sequence goes on from NZ_JAJHUO010000017.1 coordinate 155,775, forward strand.
GTCGTACGCGCTGGACGTGCTGTCGGTGATCGAGTCCACGCTGGACGACCCGCGCCAGGTGCTGTCCGCGCAGGAGCACAAGGCGCGCGGCGAGGCCATCGGCGCGATGAAGTCCGAGGGCATCGAGTACGACCAGCGGATGGAGCTGCTGGACGAGGTGACGTACCCGAAGCCGCTCGCCGAGCTGCTGGAGGCCGCGTTCACCACCTACCGGCGCGGGCACCCGTGGGTCGCCGACCACCACCTGTCGCCGAAGTCCGTGGTGCGGGACATGTTCGAGCGGGCGATGACCTTCGCCGAGTACGTCTCCCAGTACCAGCTGGCGCGCTCGGAGGGCCTGGTGCTGCGGTACCTGGCCGACGCGTACAAGGCGCTGCGCCAGACCGTGCCCGAGGACGCCAAGACCGAGGAGCTCAGCGACCTGCAGGAGTGGCTCGGCGAGCTGGTCCGCCAGGTCGACTCCAGCCTGCTGGACGAGTGGGAGAAGCTGCGCAACCCTTCCGAAGACGCCGTGGAGGCCTCGATCAGCGACACGCCACCGGCCGTTACCGGGAACGTGCGGGCGTTCCGGGTGCTGGTGCGCAACGCGCTGTTCCGGCGGGTCGAGCTGGCCGCGCGGCGCAACTACTACGAACTCGGCCGGCTGGACGGCGACGCGGGCTGGACCGCCGAGGACTGGCAGGACGCGCTCGAGCCGTACTTCGAGGAGCACGACGAGATCGGCATGGGCCCGGACGCCCGAGGTCCGGCGCTGTTGCTGATCACGGAGGAGCCGGGGCTCTGGCGCGTGCGGCAGGTCCTGGACGACCCGGCGAAGGACCACGACTGGGGCTTCACCGCCGAGGTCGACCTGGCCGAGTCCGACGAGACGGGCACGGCCGTCGTGCGGATCACCGAAGTCGGCAGGCTGTAGCAGGCTCCATCCGGTGGTACTCCGGTGCCGACCGGAGTTGGAGCATGTCAGACGTCGGGACGGAGCGGAGGCGGTTGACCCTGTCGCAGGACGAGTTCGGCGTGCTGGGGTCTCTCGTGGTCCGCCGGAACGGCCGTTCGGTCCCCGTCACCGCCGCCAAGCACCGCATCGTCCTGGCGACCCTGCTGCTGGACGCGAACCGCTCGGTGCCCGCGAGCGACCTGATCCGCCGGGTGTGGGGCGAGACGCCGCCGGACCGCGCGGCGCAGACGCTGCCGGTGTACGTGATGCGGTTGCGGCGCGCGCTCGGCGATCCGCCGCTGATCCGCACCACGCCGACCGGCTACCGCATCGACCTGCCGCCCGACGCGCTGGACCTGCACCGGTTCGATGCTGCGGCCGAGCAGGGCGCGAAGCTGGCCGCCGCCGAGGACTTCACCGCCGCCGCCGACGCCTACGAGCGGGCGCTGGCGTGCTGGCACGGGCCGCCGCTGGCCGACGTGCCGTCAGAGTCGCTGCACGAGACCGAGGTGCCGAACCTCGTCGAGCAGCGGCTGCGGGTGACCTCCGAGCTGGTGGACGTGAAGCTGCGGCTGGGCCGCTCCGACGAGGTGGTCGCGGACCTGCGCCGGCTGACCGCGCAGCACCCGTTGCGCGAGCGGTTCTGGTCGCAGCTGATGGTGGCGCTGTACCGGGTGGACCGGCAGGCCGACGCGCTGGACGCCTACCGGCAGGCGTCCACGGCGCTGGCGCGCGAGCTGGGCGTGGACCCGAGCGACTCGCTGCGCGCCGTGCACCACGCGATCCTCACCGGCGACCCGGCGCTGCACCAGCCGGTCGCGAGCACGTGGGCGCCGGTGTCGCAGCTGCCCGCGCCGGTGGGCAACTTCGTCGGCCGCGGTGCGGAGCTGGCCCGGGTGACCGGGCTGTTGACGCGCGGCACGGCGACCGTGGTCGTGTGCGGGCCGCCGGGCGTCGGCAAGACGGCGTTCGCCATCTCGGTGGGGCACGCGGTGCGCGACCGGTACCCCGACGGGCAGCTGTACGTGAACCTGCGCGGCCACTCCACGTCGCCGCCGCTGTCGACCTCCGCCGTGCTGGCGCGGTTCCTGCGGGCGATGGGCGTGCGGGCCGACCACATCCCGGTGGACGAGGAGGACCTGGTCGCCGGCTACCGGGCCCGGCTGCGCGGCAGGCGGGTGCTGATCACGCTGGACAACGCCGCGTCGGTCGACCAGGTGCGGCCCCTGCTGCCCCCCGACCCCGGCTGCTCGGTGCTGATCACCAGCCGCAACGAGCTGCGGCTGCGTGCCACGACCGTGCGGCTGGACGTGCTGCGGGGTGACGAGGCGTGGAAGCTGCTGGCCCGGTCGTTGGGCGCGGACGCGGCCGTGACGCACTTCGACGCGCTCGGCGAGCTGGCCCGGCTGTGCGGGTACCTGCCGCTGGCGCTGCGGATCGCGCTGGGGAACCTGGTCGGCTCCCCGCACGTGGACGTGGCGTCGTACGTGGAGGAGTTGCGCGGTGGCGACCGGCTGGCCGCGCTGGCGGTGGACAACGACGACACGGCGGCGGTGCGGCGGGCGTTCGACCTGTCCTACGCGGCGCTGGCGCCGGGGGCGGCGCGGCTGTTCCGGCTGGCCGGGTTGCTGCCGGGGCCGGACTTCTGCGTGTTCGGCGCGGCGGCGTTGCTGGACGCGCCGGCGGACGTGGCGCGCGGGCTGCTGGAGGACCTGGCGTCGGCGCACCTCCTGCAGCGGGTCGGGCCCGACCGGTTCGCGCTGCACGACCTGCTGCACGACTACGCGGCCGACCGCGCCGAGGCGTCGGGCGAGGACATGGCGGCGGCGCGGCTGCGGCTGTTCGACTGGTACCTGCGCACGGCGAACGAGGTCGGCGACGTGCTGTACCCGGAGCTGGGCATGTCCGGGCCGCCCCGGATGAGCCCGGACGACGCCAGGGGGTGGCTGGCCGCGGAACGGGCCAGCGTGCTGGCGGCGACCGAGCACTGCGCCGTGCACGGGCCGTTGCCGATGGCGTGGCAGCTGATCAACTCGGTGAGCGGGTACCTCGGGTCGCACGGGCACCACGTGGAGTTCCTGAACGCGGTCGGCGCGGCGCTGGGCGCGGCGCGGGCGGCCGGTGACCGTGATGCCGAGACGATGATGACGGTGTGGCTCGCGACCGAGCACCGGAACCTGGGCAACCTGCGGGTCGCGCAGCGGTACCTGCGGTCCGTGGAGCCGACCGCGCGGGCGGAGTGGCTGCACGTCGGGTTGGACGGGATCGTGCACCTGGAGCTCGGCGAACTGCCCGCCGCGCTCGCGTCGTTCGAGCGGATGGCGGAGCTGGGCGACGTGGAGGGCGCGCTGCCGCACGTGCGGATCTCGGCGGTGACCGGGCTCGGCGCGGTGTGGTTGATGCGCGGCGACCTGGCGACTGCCGAGTCGTTCCTGTCCGAGGGGCTGGAGCTGGCGCGTGCGGCCGACGGGGTGAACATCGAGGCGGCGTGTGCCGCGCTGCTCGGGCGGTGCAGCACGGCGTCCGGGGACTACGCGCGTGCGGCGGAGCTGCAGCGCTACGCGTTGGAGGCGTGGTACCGGAGCGGCGCTCGGCACCCGCGGGCGGAGTCGATGGCCCACCTGGCGGCGGCGTTGTGCCTGGCCGGGGAGCACGCGGAGGCGATGCGGACGGCCCAGCGGGCGTTGGCGCTGGTGCAGGAGCTGGGCGGGAGCCGGCGGATCGAGTCGGAGGTGCACAACGCACTCGGCCTGGTCCTGCGCCACCTGGGCAAACCGGCCCGTGCGGTGGCGGCCCACCTGCGTGCGCTGGAACTGGCCACGTCGTCGGAGTACCGCTACGGCGTCGCCCGCTCGCACGTCAACCTGGTCCACGCCCTGGCCGCCGACGGCCGCCGCGAGGAGGCCCTCCGCCACGCCCGCGTGGGCCGTGACCTGGCCTCCCGCCGCGGCTTCGCGGAGTTCGAGTCCCTGGCCTCCGCCGCCCTGTCCGACCTGTCGTGAGCGTTGAACTCGGGGTGCCCGAACGTAGGACACACGCGTTCCGAATGTAGGACTCTCGCGCGTGTCGAACGTTCAGCGCCCGCGTGTCGAACGTTCGCGACCCCCGAATTCAACGCTCGGGTACCCCATCGGACGACCTGAGTGACGAACTCGGGGGTCCTGGAGGTTCGACACGCGGGACCTGAACGTTCGACACGCGGATTTGCGCCAATTAAGACCACTCCTCCGGGTCGTTGACCGCGTGGTCGGTGAACGAGAGCATCGGGTTTCGATACTTCGGCGGCGCACTCGTGGGGGATGTCATGGATTCCGATCCGCACGTCGGACTGGCGCGGATCGTGGACCCGGCGCCGCGCACTTCCGCCGAATTGGTCTGCGCCCTGACGGAGTTGGCACGGCTGGCGAATGAGTGGTCCGACGTGGTGCGCGGGTTGCACGAGCCGACGCGGCGACTGGTCGGCAGCGCGGCGGCGGCGTCGGTCTCGCTGGCCGCACGCAGGGCCGAGGAGGCGTTCCTCGAACTGGAGATGACTCTCGGTGACGCCCAGGCAGCGCGCCGGTCATTGCCCTTGGCCACCCCGAAGGGTGAGGATAGGCGTCCGGTGGTCTAATCGCCGACGCTGCCGACCACACCGCATTGGAACTCCATGACCTCAGGACTTCCCTGCCCTCTCTGCGAGGGCCCGGAGCGCCGTGGGGCGCTCGAGCGAACACTGAGGGTGCTCGCCGTGGACGACGAGGCCCCCGCGCTGGAGGACCTCGTCTACCTGCTGCGCTCCGACCCGCGCGTCGCCCACGTCGAGGGCGTCACCGACGCGACCAAGGCGCTGCGGACGCTGCACCGCGCCATGGACGCCGGTCAGCCGGTCGACGCCGTGTTCCTCGACATCCGCATGCCCGGCCTCGACGGGCTCGACCTGGCGCGCGTGCTGTCCCGGTTCGCCCAGCCGCCGCGCATCGTCTTCGTCACCGCGCACCAGGAACCGGCCGTCGAGGCATTCGAGCTGAAAGCGCTCGATTACCTGCTCAAGCCCGTTCGGGCGGAACGGCTGGCCGAGTCCGTGCACCGGATCGTGCACGAGGTGCTTGATTCGAAGACGCCGGAACCGGCCGCCGCCGCGCCCGCCGAGAAAACGCCCGACGTGGGCGACGAAGTCATTCCGGTCGAACTCGGCGGCATCACCAGGTTCATCCGGCTGGCCGACATCCGGTACGTCGAGGCCCACGGCGATTACGCCCGCCTGCACACCGCGACCGGGAGCGGACTGGTCCGCGCCGCGCTCAACGGCCTGGAAGAGCGGTGGCGGTCCGCGGGGTTCGTGCGCATCCACCGCAGCCACCTCGTCTCGCTCGGCCACATCGACGAGCTGCGGCTGGAGGACGGCCACCTGAGCGTCAACATCGGCGGCGCGGTGCTGCCGGTCAGCCGGCGGCACGCCCGGCACCTCCGGCAGCTGCTGGTGCGCCGCAACCGGCAGCCGTCGTGACCTCGCCGCAGCGACCGCACACCCAGCGGGTCGTGGTGACGAGCCCGCGCACCCGCGCGCCGCGCGCACCGCGCCCGTACCCCGCGTCACGGGAGATCGACGAGCAGAGCGAGCTGGGCGCGGTCTACATGCGGTCGCTGATCCGCACCCAGCGGCGGCTCGGGCTGCTGCTGTGCGCGGTCGTGTGCGGGAGCGTGGCGGCCCTGCCCCTGGTGTTCACGTTCGCGCCCCAGGTCGGCGCGCAACGGCTGCTGGGCCTGCCGCTGCCGTGGCTGCTGCTGGGCTTCCTGGTGTTCCCCGTGTTCGTGTTGGCGGGCTGGTTCTACGTGCGCCAGGCCGAGCGCAGCGAGCGGGAGTTCGCGGAGCTGGTGGAACGTTCGTGAGCAGCGGGTACGGCATCGTCGCGGTGCTGGTGGTCGCGGTCGGCACGATGTTGGTCGGCACGTACGGGCTGCGGATCTCGCGCACGACGTCGGACTTCTTCGTCGCCTCGCGCACCGTCTCGCCGTGGTGGAACGCCTCCGCCATCGGCGGCGAGTACCTGTCCGCGGCGTCGTTCGTCGGCATCGCCGGGCTGATCTTCGCGCACGGGCCGGACATGCTGTGGTTCCCGGTCGGCTACACGGCGGGCTACCTGGTGCTGCTCGCGCTGGTCGCCGCTCCCCTGCGCCGCAGCGGCGCGTACACGTTGCCGGACTTCGCCGAGGCCCGGTTCGCCTCGCCGGCCGTGCGCGCGGTGGCGAGCGTGTTCGCGCTGGGCATCGGGTGGCTGTACCTGCTGCCGCAGTTGCAGGGGGCCGGGCTGACCCTGCACACGGTGACGGGCGCGCCGGACTGGGTGGGCGCGCTGGTGGTGGCCGTCGTGGTCACCGCGAACGTGATCTCCGGCGGGATGCGCAGCATCACGTTCGTGCAGGCGTTCCAGTACTGGCTCAAGCTGACCGCGATCGCGGTGCCGGTGGTGTTCCTGGTGATGGCCTGGCACGCGCACGGCGCGCGTGACCTGACCGGGCCGCAGTTCCCCGAGTTCCCGAAGCAGACCACGGTCACGTTCGACTCCGACACGACGTTCGACGCGTCCCGCGCCACGCCCTACAACGGCTCCGGCCGGGTGGACGGCGAGCGGGTCGACGGCGGTGGGCAGCTGACCGTGGGCCGGCACGAGGTGTCGGCCGGCACGCGGCTCACGTTCCCGGAGGGCGCGGCGGTGCCGCACGTGCGGTCGATCCCGTCGAACACCAACGACGTGTGGGCGCTGCCGATGCGCGGCGGCGAGCGGTTCCCGCTGTACGCGGTGTACTCGCTGATCATCGCCACGTTCCTGGGCACGATGGGCCTGCCGCACGTGATCGTGCGCTTCTACACCAACCCGAACGGCCGGGCGGCGCGGCGCACGACGTTGATCGTGCTGGGTCTGCTGGGCGTGTTCTACCTGATGCCGCCGATCTACGGCGCGCTCGGCCGGCTGTACACGCCCGAGCTGCTGATGACCGGCGACACGGACGCGGTGGTGCTGGTGCTGCCGAGCCGGATGATCGACGGGCTCGGCGGGCAGCTGCTGGGCGCGCTGGTGGCCGGCGGGGCGTTCGCCGCGTTCCTGTCCACGTCGTCCGGCCTGATGGTGTCGCTGGCGGGCGTGCTGAGCCGGGACGTGCTGCGGCTGCGCGGCGTGCGCGGGTTCCGGGTGTCGACGGTGCTGGCCGTGCTGGTGCCGTTGGGCATGACGTGGCTGGTGGGCAAGGTGCCGGTGGCGGACATGGTGGGCCTGGCGTTCGCGGTGGCGGCGTCGTCGCTGTGCCCGCTGCTCGTGCTGGGCATCTGGAGCACGCGCATCAGCACGGTCGGCGCGGTCGCCGGGATGGTGGCGGGCGGCCTGCCCGCGCTGGTGGCCGGCCTGGTCACGATCAGCACGCGCGGCGGCGGCGCGTGGTACCACGTGTTCCTGGCCCGGCCCGCCGCGTGGACCGTGCCGTTGGGCTTCGTCGTGATGTACGTGGTGTCGCTGCTGACGCCGCGCAAGGTGCCTCCGGGGGTGAACCACGTCATGGTGCGCTTGCACGCGCCGGAGAACCTGGGTCTGCGCAGTCAGGACCGGTTGTGACCGCGTTGTGGACGGCGGGCGCGATCCTGCTCGTCGGGGTGGCCGTGGTGATCACGCTGTGGTGGACGTCCCGGACCCGCAACGACTTCCTGACCCACGAGCAGCGGATCACGTTCGAGACGCTGCACACCGCGTGGTCGGCCGCTCCCCCGCTGCGCGCCGGGCTGGTGCCGGAGGCGGCGAAGAAGTCGGCCAAGCACCTGCGGACGCTGCTCGGCACGCCCGCGCTCGCGTTGACCGACGAGACCGAGGTCGTGGCGTGGGAGGGCGAGGGCGAGCACCACGCGGCCGAGGCGATGGGCCTGGCCGCCGACGTGTTCGACACCGGCCGCACCCGGGCGTTCGACATCACGTGCTCCGCGCCCGACTGCCCCGTGCACACGGCCGTGCTCGCGCCGCTGACCGTGGAGGGACGGGTGGTCGGCGTGCTGGCGGCGTACAGCCGGGAGGCGTCGGCCGGGTTGGTGCGGGCGACCAACGAGGTGGCCAGGTGGGCGTCGGGCCAGCTGGAACTGGCCGAACTGGACCGGTCGCGGACCCGGTTGGTCGAGGCGGAGGTGCGGGCGCTGCGGGCGCAGATCTCGCCGCACTTCATCTACAACTCGTTGTCCGCCATCGCGTCGTACGTGCGCACGGACCCCGAGCGCGCTCGCACGCTGTTGCTGGACTTCGCCGACTTCACCCGGTACTCGTTCCGCCGGGCGGGCGACTTCACCACGTTGTCGGAGGAGCTGAAGTCGATCGACCAGTACCTGGCCCTGGAACGGGCGCGGTTCGGCGAGCGGCTCAAGGTGACGTTGCAGATCGCGCCGGAGGTCCTGCCGGTGACCGTGCCGTTCCTGTGCCTGCAACCGCTGGTGGAGAACGCGGTGCGGCACGGGATGGAGGGCAAGGTCGGGCCGGGGCACATCTCGATCCAGGCGGCGGACGCGGGCGCGGAAGCGCACATCACCATCGAGGACGACGGCATCGGCATGGACCCCGACGCACTGCGCCGCACGTTGGCGGGCCAGGTCGGCGAGACGGCCGGGATAGGGCTGGGGAACATCGACGAGCGCCTCCGGCGCTGTTACGGCGACGACTACGGTCTCGTCGTGGAAACGGCGCAGGGGCTCGGCACGAAGATCAGCGTGAGGGTGCCGAAGTACCAGGCGGGCGTCCACGCCTAGCGGCACGGATGAGGTGGGGCGGATGACGCGACCGACGGACTACCCGCAGCACCGCACCATCGTGGTCCTCGGCATCGCCCCCCGGGCCTGGAGAGGACGCACCGAACTGGTGCAGGAGCAACGCCACAAGGCATTGTCGGGCGTGATCGAGAGATCATTCCGCCGAGCGGGGCTGACCTTGGAAACCACGTACCGCGAGGCCGGGGACAACGGGGATCTGATCCTCGTTGCCCCCGACGTGCCGAAGGCCGCCATCGCTGAGAAGTGGCTCAGGCAACTTGCGCGGCAACTCAACCGGTACAACGCCGACCGGTCCGAGGACGACCGGCTGGGGCTGCACGTGGCGGTGCACGCGGGCGAAGTCCTCCGGGGCGAGCGCCGCCCGAGCGGCCCAGGGGTGGTCCTGGCCTTCCGGCTCTTCGACTCCGCAGCGTTCCGGGTCGCCGCCACGGCCCACGGGGTGAGCGTCATCGCCTCCGACTGGTTCTTCGATGAGGTCATCAGGCACACCGAGGAGGCCGGCGCGTACGCGCGGGTCCGGGTCGAGGTAAAGGACACCAGCACGGTCGCCTGGATCCGGACGGGTGAGACCCGCGTGGTGGAGGCCGACCGCGCGGACTTCGCGGTGGTGTACGCCTCGGCCGACGCGGAGTGGGCCGAGTGGATCGCCTTCCAGCTCCGGCAGGCGGGGTACTCCGCCGTGCTGGACGCCCGAGCCCTGCGGCCGTCACGCCTCGGCTCCACGCCGGAGCTCGACCGCGTCGACCGCACAGTGGTCGTCGTGTCGCAGAACCTGTCCGCGCAGGAGATCTCCGCCGCGCGGAACCTGCCGGGCGACGTCATCGCCGTCCAGGTCGCGGTGAGGACCGCGACGAAGCTGTTCCAGCGCACGTGCGACCTGGTGGGTCTCGGCTCGGAGGCCGCCCGGGACCGGCTGCTCGCCGCGCTCGGCATCGCGGGCGGCGGTGTGGAAGGACCCGGGTACCCCGGTGATCCCGGCCCGACGACCGTGCCGGTGGTCCGCGACGAGCCGCGCGCGCCGAGGCTGGTCGTGGTGGTCACCAAACCGGACCACGTGTTCGCCAAGGCGTTGACCGAGTCGCTGGCGGGGCTGCTGTCGGAGGGGGCGCTGTCGCAGGTGGCGCTGAGGTTCGTCGACGAGAGCTTCGACTTCGACACCGTGGTCGTCCCGGTGGTCCGGGACGCGGACCTGGTGCTGCTGGTCGTGAGCCGCTACCTGCTGGCCACCGGCTACGGTGCCAGCCGCGAGCTCGGCGTGGCCCTGGAGCGGCACCGGCGGAAGGCCGCTGTGGTGCTGCCCGTGGTGGCCCGGCCCACGTCGTGGGAGGAGCAGCCGTTCGGGTCGCTGGCCCCGTTGCCCACGGGTGGTCGGCCGGTGGTCGACTGGGACAGCCTGGACGAGGCGCTGTTGAGCGTGGTCGAAGGCGTGCGGTTCGCCGCACGGCAGCTCCGCGGCGAGCCGCCGATGCCGGTGGACGCGAAGACCGTGGCGGAACCCCGCAGCCTCGGTGACGTGTTCACCGTGGCCGGTGTGCCGACGGTGACCTTCGTGGAGCCGGACGACTTCGTCGAGTTCCGGATGTCGCTGCGCCAGCCGGGCCTGGGCATCGTGCTCGAAGGGCCGTCCGGCATCGGCAAGACGACGATGTTGCGCAACGCGGTCGCCCGTGACCGGGACCGGTTGGGCGAGGTCACGGTGTTGAGCGCCCGCAACCCCGCCGACCTGCCCGCCATCACCGCGTTGCCCGACGAGCACACCGGCCTGGTCGCGGTGGACGACTTCCAGCGATTACCGGCAGACCTGCAGAACAAGCTGGCCGACTACCTGAAGCTCTTGGCGGACAACAGCTCCCACGAACGGCGGTTGGTGCTGCTCGGCATCCCCGGCACGGCACGCCACCTGGTCTCCGTCGGCACGGACGTCGCCACCCGCATCCGGGTCTTCCGGCTCGGCGCGGCCGTCGAGGGCCTGATCGTCAAGATGATCGAGCAGGGCGAGAACGCGCTGAACATCGCGTTCGACCGCAAGGCCGAGATCTCCCGCGCCTCGGCCGGCAGCCTGCTCACCGCGCAGATGCTGTGCTGGCAGATCGCGGTCACGGCGGGGGTCGAGCAGACCGAGCCCGGCCGCAAGGCGGTGCGCACCGACCTCGCCCACGCCCGCGCCAAGGTCACCGAACGGCTGAAGCTCAAGTACCACGACGTCGTGGTCGACTTCGTCACGCGCGACCGGCCGGACGAGGCCGTGTGCGTGGACCTGCTGCTGGAGCTGGCCCGCACACCGGACGGGATCCTCAGGCTCGACGAGCAGCGCGCGGAGCTGTTCGAGGGCCTGCGCGGCGACCACCTGTTCCACGACCCGCGCGGGCGCCGGTTGGTCGCGGACGACCCGCAGTTCCGGTTCTACCTCGGCCAACTGCGCCGCGACGACCTGGTCGAACTGGCCGGCAAGCGCTTGCCGGTGCCCCGTGACCAGGTGTTCGTCTGCTACAGCCACCAGGACGCCTACTGGCTGACCCGGCTCCAGGTGCACCTCAAGCCGCTCCCGCTGGACGTCTGGTCGGACCGCCGGATCGAGCTCGGCGACCAGTGGCACCGGGAGATCACCGCCGCCCTGGCCCGCGCCAAGGCGGCGTTGGTGCTGGTCAGCGCGGACTCACTGGCCTCGGACTACATCAACTCCGAGGAGCTGCCACGCCTGCTGGCCGCGGCCGAGGAGGGTGGCTGCCGGATCATCCCGGTCCTGGTCGGCCCGAGCCTGTTCCACGAGACGCCCGCGCTGAGCCGGTTCCAGGGCGTGCCCGCGAAGTCCACGCTGAGCGAGCTGCCGCCGCACGACGGCGAGCGCGTGCTGGCCGACCTAGCGGCCAGGCTGGCGAAGCTGTCCGGCTGAGCCGCCCCGGCGGTACGACGAGGCCGGTCAGGCGTTATGCCCCCGGTCGACCGGGGGACCGGTCAGGCCGCGAGGACCGCCAGTCCCAGGGCCGCGGCGCCGGCGGCGGTGAGACGGGCGGGCGCGCGGTCACCCGGCGCGACCGGGCTCGCCGGTGCGATCAGACCGGCGTGCACCAGGGCGCGCGCCGCGGTCGGATCGCAGAACGGCAGACCGTCCACCCGCACGTCGGGCTCGGCGCTGCGGGTCAGGTCGACCCGGTTCGCGACCGTCGCCCTCAGCAGCGCGATCTCGCGTCTGGACAGCTCCTTCATGACTTACACCTCCAGTGGGACGTACGGCGTCGCGGACGTCCCGGTTCACAGTTGGGACGCCCGCGTTGCCACCGTCGTTCCCCGTACCGTTCAGCCCGCTGCGCGCGCGCCGCGTCGTTCCGCCGCTTCCAGCACCAGGCGCAGCCACTCGGCGTCGCCCGCCGCGCCCTCCACCGCCGCCCGGCGCAGCCGCAGCCACAACCCGGCCTCGCTCCACTCCTGGAACCGGCGGTGCACGGTCGGCACGGTCACGCCGAACGTCGGCGGCAGGTGCCGCCACGCGCAACCGCTGGTCAGGACGAACACGATCGCGGTGAAGATGGCCCGGTCCGACACCCGGCCCCGGCCACCGCCCTGGCGGCGCACCTTCGCGGGCGGCAGGAGCGGCTCCACCACGGCCCACAGCGACGGCGGCACCAGGCGCACGGCCAGCTGCTCGATCACGTCGGCGTGCGGCGGTCGGGGTGGCGCCTCCGGCGCCCGGCGCACCCACGGCTCCTGCCGCTGGGCGTCACCGCGCTGGCGGGCGCGCAGCAACATGGCCAGGGCGGCGTCGTCCGTGCGCCTGGGGGCGACCGCGGGGTGCGCGTGCTGCTGCACCTGACGGGCGATCTCCGCGCCCACCGTTCGACCGAACGGCTGCGCTGGTCGTACGTAGTTGGTCATCAGGTCCTCCGCCCAGGACGTCGTGATGCCCATCACGCTAGGAACACCGGCGCTCCCTGGTAAGGGAACGCGCGACGAACGGGAGTGGTCCAGCGTCACGCGGCCACCGGCACTCCGCCGAACGGCAACGCAGGAGCGACGAGCGGATGAGCGGTCACTCCCCGATACCGGCTGCGCACGGATACGCTCGAAGGTGTGAGCACTGCGCCGCGACTCCTCGCCACCAGCGACCTGCACGTGACGTACCAGCAGAACCGCCACTTCGTCGAGGCCATCCGGCCGCACTCGCCGGACGACTGGCTGATCGTCGCGGGTGACGTGGCGGAGAAGTTCGACGACGTCGAGTGGGCGTTGAGCGTGCTGCGCGGCCGGTTCGCCAAGGTGGTCTGGTCGCCGGGCAACCACGAGCTGTGGACCACGAAGGACGACCCGGCGCAGTCCCGCGGCGAGGTGCGCTACAAGCAGTTGGTCGAGCTGTGCCGCAGCATCGACGTGCTCACCCCCGACGACGAGTTCGCGGTGTTCGAGGGCGTCGGCGGGCCGGTGGCGGTGGCGCCGCTGTTCACGCTCTACGACTACACCTTCCGCCCGGCGGGCACGACGGACAAGGCGTCCGCGCTGGCCGCGGCGCAGGAGGCCGGGGTGATCTGCACCGACGAGTACTTCCTGCACCCCGACCCGTACCCGAGCCGCGAGGCGTGGTGCGCGGCGCGGATCGAGGAGAGCGAGCGGCGGTTGCGCGCCGTGGACAGCTCGTTGCGCACCGTGCTGATCAACCACTGGCCGCTCGTGCGCGATCCCACGTTCGTGCTGCGGTACCCCGAATTCGCCTTGTGGTGCGGCAGCGAGCGGACCGCGGACTGGCACTTGAGGTTCCGCGCGGCGGTGATGGTCTACGGGCACCTGCACATCCCGCGCACGATCCGCAAGGACGGCGTCCGCTTCGACGAGGTGTCGCTCGGTTACCCGCGGGAGTGGCAGCCGCGCGGCTGGACCGCCGCGCCGCTGCTGGACGTGCTGCGCGAGGGGGACGCACGGTGATCACGGACCTGCTGCCGCCGCCGGTGTCGGCGTTCGACGCGTTCGACGACCCCGACGGGGTGGTGTTGTTCCCCGAAGAGGAGGAGCACGTCGCCCGGGCGGTGGAGAAGAGGCGCAGGGAGTTCACCACGGGCCGGCACTGCGCGCGCACGGCGCTGGCCGCCCTCGGGTTCCCACCCGCGCCGCTGCTGCCCGGTCCGAAGCGCGAGCCGACGTGGCCGGAAGGCGTGGTCGGCAGCATCACGCACTGCAAGGGCTACCGGGCGGCGGCCGTCGGCCGAACGTCCGAGGTGTGGACGATCGGGATCGACGCCGAGCCGAACGAGCCCACGCCGGACGGTGTGCTGGAGGCCGTCGCGGTGCCGGGTGAGCTGGCCCGGATGGGTGAGCTGCGGGCCTCGGGCGACAAGGTGGCGTGGGACCGGCTGCTGTTCAGCGCGAAGGAGACCGTCTACAAGGCGTGGTTCCCGCTGGCGCGGACGTGGCTGGGGTTCGAGGATGCGGAGGTGACCATCAACCCGGACGACGGCACGTTCACCGCGCGGATCCTCGTCGAGCCGCCCGTGGTGGACGGCGTGGCGCTGGACGGGTTCACCGGTCGCTGGCTCGCGCGGGAGGGGTTTGTGGTGACCGCGATCGCGGTACCCGCGCGCTGATCGGGATCGGGAAGGCGGCGGTATGGGCGACGAGGTCGGGCGACAGCAGTTCACCCGCGACGACCGGACGCGGTACCGCACGAAGGTGCGCCGCTGCCTGGACGTGTTCGCCCGGATGCTGGGCGAGTCCAGGTTCGAGTTCGACCGGCCGACGACCGGGTTGGAGATCGAGCTCAACCTGGTCGACGACGCCGGCGACCCGGCGATGCGCAACGCCGAGGCGCTGGAGGCCATCGCCGACCCGGATTTCGTCACCGAGCTCGGCCAGTGGAACCTGGAGATCAACGTCGCGCCCCGGCTGCTGACCGGCGGCGGGATCACCGCGTTCGAGGACGTCGTGCGGGCGTCGTTGAACGAGGCCGAGCACAAGGCGCGCGGCGTCGACGCGCACATGGTGATGATCGGGATCCTGCCGACGTTGCAGCCGAAGCACCTGGCCGTGGACGCGCTCTCGGGCAACCCGCGGTACACGCTGCTCAACGAGCAGGTGCTGGCCGCGCGGGGCGAGGACCTGCAGATCGCGATCAGCGGGGTCGAGCGGTTGCAGCTCACCGCGGACTCGATCGTGCCGGAGGCCGCGTGCACCAGCACGCAGTTCCACCTGCAGGTGTCGCCGGAGGACTTCGCGGCGTACTGGAACGCGGCGCAGGCCATCGCGGGCGTGCAGGTCGCGATCGGGGCCAACTCGCCGTTCCTGCTGGGCAAGGAGCTGTGGCGGGAGACGCGGATCGCGTTGTTCCAGCAGGCCACGGACACGCGCAGCGACGAGCTGAAGGAGCAGGGCGTCCGGCCGCGGGTGTGGTTCGGGGAGCGGTGGATCACGTCGATCTTCGACCTGTTCGAGGAGAACGTGCGGTACTTCCCGGCGTTGCTGCCGATCTGCGACGAGGAGGACCCGTTGCAGGTGCTGGAGCGCGGCGACACGCCGTCGTTGGCGGAGCTGCGGCTGCACAACGGCACGATCTACCGCTGGAACCGGCCGGTGTACGACGTGGTGCGCGACCAGCCGCACCTGCGCGTGGAGAACCGCACGTTGCCCGCCGGGCCGACCGTGGTCGACATGCTGGCGAACGGCGCGTTCTACTACGGCCTGGTGCGCGTGCTGGCCGAGGAGGAACGGCCGCTGTGGTCGCAGATGTCGTTCAGCGCGGCGGAGGAGAACTTCACCTCGGGCGCCCGGTCGGGCATCGACGCGCAGGTGTACTGGCCGGGGCTGGGCACGGTGCCGGTGGTGGAGCTGGTGCTGCGCCGCCTGCTGCCGATGGCGCACGAGGGCTTGGTGCGGATGAAGGTGGACCCGGCCGAGCGCGACCGGCTGCTGGGCGTGATCGAGCAGCGGTGCCTGACCGGAGTGAACGGGGCGACGTGGCAGGCCCGCGCGTTCCACCGGCAGTACGACCACACGGCGCTGGACCGGCCCGAGGCGCTGCGCCGGATGCTGCGCTCGTACCGGGACCTGATGCACACCAACGAACCGGTCCACACCTGGCCGGTGCCCTGAGCCCGGGATTTGTCGGACCCCGCCGGTAGAATGAGAACAGGGGTCCCCTCGGGCGAGGACCCCTGCGAAGCGTTCTAGCCGAGTGCTCCGAGCGCTTTCACGGCGTCGGACTGCCGGGCCTCGACGGCGCGGTTCCACCACAGCTCGCCCTCCGCGCTCCCCTTGTGCAGGGCGGAGAGGCTGAACATGGCGTCCGAGTGGCCTTGCTCGGCGGCGCGGCGGAACCAGGTCTCCGCCTGCTCCGACGGCGGCTTGATCCGGCTGCCCGGACGACGGGCCGCGGCACGGGTCTCGGCGCTCCCCGACCGCGTCAGCAGCATCCCCAGCTCGTACATCGCCCGGGTGTCACCCGCCTCCGCCGCACGGCGGAAGCAGCGCTCGGCGCCGTCGAGGTCGTCGCGCCGCCGGGCCAGCACGCCGAGGACGACGAGCACCCGGTGCGCGGCCCCCCGTTCCAGCCGGTCGAGCGCCGAGGGCTCCAACGGCGGCAGCGCGTCCCACAGGTCGTGGTCCACCTCGCCCGACGCCCGCTCCAGCAGGCGTTCGGCCTCGGCGGTCTCGTCCCGGTGCACCAGCAGCAGAGCGAGGTCGGCCAGGGCGGACGCGCGACCGGCGGACGCCGCTCTCCGGTACCACTCCTCGGCCTCCGCCACCCTGCCCAGGGCCACCAGCACCGAGCCGAGTTGGCCCATCGCGTCGACGTCACCGGCCTCGGCGGCACGGCGGTGCCAGGTCTCCGCGCCGGCCACGTCACCGCGCCCGGCCAGCAGCTCGCCGAGTTCCACCAGGAAGAACGGCTCGCCGGTCGCCTCGACGGCCCGGCGCAACCACCGCTCCGCCTCGTCGGTCTCACCCCTGGCCCGCAGCCGGGTGCTGATCACCGCGAGCGCCCGCGGGTCGCCCGACTCGGCGGCACGGCGGTACCACGCGTCGTCGTCGCCGGAGCGGCCCGTCGACGAGAGCAGGTCGGCCAGCGCGGTCATCGCCTCCTGGTCGCCGCGGTCGGCGGCTTCCCGGTACCAGTGCTCGGCGTCGTCCAGCCGGTCGTCCTGCCTGGCGAGACGGGCCAAGCTGTGCATCGCGGTCGTGTCGCCCAGCTCGGCGGCGCGGGCGTACCAGCGCGAGGCTTCGGCGAGCGCGCCGCGTTCCTCGCGGATCATCGCGAGCAGGTTCATCCCGTCGACGTCACCGCGATCGGCGGCGGCGCGGTACCAGACCTCCGCCGCCGCCACGTCACCGCCGCGCGCCGCGGCCACCCCGAAGCCGACCACGGCCGCCGTGTCGGCGTCGCCCGTCTTCTCGCGCACGTGTCCCCCTTTGGCGTCGCCCCACCACCGATGCTCCCAGACCGCGAGGCCCCATGCCGCCGAAGATCCCCCGACCGCCGCCGAGCCGGGGGCTTCCGGCGTCGGCGGCGGTGCACCGGTCAGCTCGTCGGGAAGTTGTCCGGGGTCCTCATGCGGTCACGGATCCAGGCGCCCGCGGGCTTGAGCACACCCGTGCCGGTGAACGTGGAGCCGGCGCACGTGCCCTCCTTGAACACCGCGCCCGAGCGGAAGTCGTCGGAGAAGTTCCAGTTCGTCCAGCCGATCTTGTTGGCGGCCAGGAAGTCCAGGTACTTCTGGCTGTACGCGAAGTCGTTGCCCCCGTCGCCGGTGTAGGTCTGGGTGCCGAACTCGGTCACGAAGATCGGCAGCCGCGCCGCCGCCCGCTGCAACGCGGCGAAGTACTCGTCCTGGTGCGACGCCGCGTAGAAGTGGAACGTGTACATGAAGTTCGTGGCGTTGATGGGATTGGCGATGATGTCCTGCTCGCTGCGCCCGTCGGAGATGCCGAGCGAGCCCCAGCCGTGGGTGCCGACGAACACCACGCCGTCGGGGTCCTGCGCCCTGATCACCGGGATCATCTGCTCGGCGTAGGACTTGATCCCCGCCCACGACACGTTGTTCGGCTCGTTCGCGATGTCGTAGATGATGTTGGTCTTGTCCCGGTGCCGCTGCGCGACCTCGGTGAAGAACGTGCGGGCCAGGGAGATGTTCGCGTTCGGGTCGCCCGGGTCGAGCTGGTGCCAGTCGACCAGCGCGTACAGGCCGCGCCGCGTCGCCTCCTCGATGTAGCCGTGCACCATGTCGGTGAACTTGCGCGGGTTCGTCTCGTACCCGCCCTCCTGCACGTACAGCGAGATCCGCAGGACGTCCGCGCCCCAGTCGCTCGCCAGCGCGTCCAGCGAGGCGGCCTTGACGCACTGCGAGTACCACTGGATGCCGTGCGTGCTCATTCCGCGCAACTGGATCGCGTGCCCGTGCTGGTTGCACAGCTTCACGCCGCACACCCGCAGCTGCCCGTTGACGTCCGCGGGCCGGCCGGCGCCGGTCGTGCCGGTGTCGACGGTGAGCCGGTCGAGGTTCGGCCCGCCGTTGGCCGTGGTCGCGGTGACGCGCACGCGGTTCGCGCCGGCGACCAGCTGCGCGGTCGCGGAGCCCGTGCCCCAGCTGGACCACGCGCCGGTGCCGGGGAACGCCACGCTCACGCCGGCCGAGCCGTTGACCGCGACGCTCACCGGCCGGTTGGCGGTGGTGCCGTTGGCGTAACGGAAGGACAGGGTCGCGGGGCCGGCGGTCGCGGCGGTCACGGTGAACTCGACGTACGCGCCGGACTCGTTGTCGTAGTTGACGAACCCGCTGCCGGTGTAGCCCGCGTGGTTGGACTCGACCAGGCCGTCGGAGATCGTCGCGCTCTCCGCCTGGTGCTCGGTGACGGCCGTCGTGCCGGGGTCGTCCGCCGAGGCCGTCGGCACGGACAGGACCGCCGCGACGAGCGGCGCCAAGAGGATCGTTACGGGCCATCGGGGTGTCACAGGGCGCCTCCCACGTTGCAGGGTGAACACGGTGGCGGCGGTTCAGTTAGGAAACTTTCCTATCTGTTGGGTGGGATCACAGCACCCCGGGACACCCGCTGTCAACGGTTCGGGAAGCCGCGCGAAGGCCGGTTCAGGACACCGGGGCCGGGCTCGCGGCGCGGCGGGCGCGCAGGTGGGTGCTCGCGCTCCACGCCGACACCAGGCCGGGCAGCAGCACGTGCCACGGCAGACGGGCCAGCACGTCGCGGCGCACGGTCAGCACGATCCGACCGGACGCGCCGCCGTCCAACCACACCACTCGCAGCGGCACGTCGACCGCCACGTCCTCGACGGTGGCGAGCGACACCAGGCACGACGGCAGCGCCACGCGGTGGACGCACGACTCGGCGGTGAAGCCGTCGGCGCGCAGCACCTCGTGCCGCACGAACAGGGACCGCACGGCGGCGACCAGGCGTCGTTCACCCAGACCCGCCCGCACCTGGATGGTCATGGACTCGTACCCGGCGGTCACGACAGGCCGTGTGGACACTCAGTGCCTTCCCTCGGTTAGGTCACCCTAACTTAGCACTAGTACTCGTCGCCGCCGAAGAACGTTTCCTCCAGCCGGTCCGCCGTGCCCGCCAGCAGCGCCAGCGGCTCGGTGAACTCGTGGATGTCCAGGTCCGACAACGGCAACGAGTGCCGCAGCACGACGTGCTCCCCCATGATCGCCGCGCCGCACGCGATGGTCGAGTTGCCGACCTCGGCGAGGAACGCGTGCAGGTCGACGCTCGACGCCAGCCCGATCGGCGACGCGATCTGCACCCACTCGTGCAGCTTGTCGAGCACTTCGCGGACCAGGATGACCACCTGGGTCCGCTCGTCGTCCTCGTCGTACTGCTCGAAGTTGAACAGGATCCGGATCTCGTCCTCGTTCTCCGCGATCACGTCGTAGGTGTCGTGCACGTATGCGGCGAGGTCGCCCCAAGTGGCCATGCGATCACCCTACGGGCGCGACCGCCGCCCACACCGCATCCCCGACCAGATCCGACGCCTGGGCCAGGTCGAGCACGCCCATCAGGTGCCGCCGGGCGCACTCGTGCGCGGGACCCATCACCACGGCGTCCAACGCCCACAACGGGATCTCGCGCAACTCGCCCGCCGCCATGCGTGCCGCGAACCAGCGCGCGACCGGCTCGAACACGTCCGCTTTGACGGCGGGATCGGCGGTCGACGGCGCGGCGTAGAGGAACCGCGCCCGGCCGGGGTGCTCGGTGACCCACGCGAGGTACCGCGCCACCACCGCCCGCACGGCCTTCTCCGCGTCGCCGCCGTCCAGCGCGGGCGCCACCGCCGCCACGCAGTGCGCGAAGCTCTCCCCGTACAGCACGGTGAACAGGCCCGCCCGGCTGCCGAAGTGGTGGTACACGCTGCCGTTGGACACCCCGGAACGGGCGGTCAGCGCGCTGATCGTGACCGCGTCGAGCCCTCCCTCGTCGACCAGCGCGAGGGCCGCGTCGAGCACTGCCCGCTGACCAGTCGATCTCACGGGGTTAGAGTACCGCTCTAGAGCGTCGCTCCCCCTGGAGGTCACCGTGGCCCGTTCCATCCCCGATCTACTGCGTGAACGCGTGCGGGAGACCCCGGACGCCGAGGCGCTGCGCCACCGCACCGGAAGCGGGTGGACGTCGCTGACCTGGGCCGAGGTCGGCGAGCAGGTGCGCAGGCGGGCGCTGGGCTTCCGCGGGCTCGGCGTGCGCGACGAGGCCAGGGTCGCGATCATGGCGGCCACCAGCGTGGACTGGATCCTCACCGACCTGGCCGTGCTCGCGGCGGGCGGCGTGACGACCACCATCTACCCCAGCAGCACGCCGGACGTCGTGGCGCACATCGTCCGCGACTCGGGGAGCGTGCTCGTGGTCGCCGACCCCGACCTGGCGGGCAAGGTCGACGCGAAGGTCGTCACGCCCGACTGGGAGCCCGACGAGGTCGAGGGCGACTACGACGCGATGGTCGACGAGATCACGCCGGACCGGCTGGCCACGCTGATCTACACCTCCGGCACCACGGGCACGCCCAAGGGCGTCGAGCTGACCCACGACAACTGGCTCTACACCGCCGAGGCGATCCGCGAGCTGGGCGTGCTGACGCCGGAGGACCTGCACTTCCTGTGGCTGCCGATGTCCCACGCGTTCGGCAAGGTGCTCCAGGTCGGGATGCTCGCGACCGGCGCGCCCACCGCCGTGGACGGCGACGTGGACCGGATCGCGGCCAACCTGCTCGAACTGCGCCCGACCGTGGTGGCCGCCGCGCCGCGGATCTTCGAGAAGATCCACCAGCGGGTCGTGGCCTCCATGCGCGAGGCGGGCGGGGTGAAGGCGAAGCTGTTCGACTGGGCGTTGACCGTGGCCGAGCACCCGGACTGGACGATCCGCCGCAAGGTCGCCGACAAACTGGTGTTCAGCAAGCTGCGCGAGCGGGTCGGCGGCCGGATCAAGTACTTCGTGTCCGGCTCCGCGCCGCTGTCGCGCCCGGTCGGCGAGTTCTTCGACCGCGCGGGCATCACGATCCTGGAGGGCTACGGCCTGACCGAGTCGTCGGCGGCGTCGTTCGTGAACCGGCCCGGCGCGAACAAGCTCGGCACGGTCGGCAAGCCGCTGGTCGGCACCGAGGTCCGCATCGCCGACGACGGCGAGGTGCTGATCGGCGGGCGCGGCATCATGCGCGGCTACCACGGGTTGCCCGACGAGACCGCCGAGACGTTGCAGGACGGTTGGCTGCACACCGGCGACATCGGCGAGCTGGACGAGGCAGGTCGGTTGCGCATCACCGACCGGAAGAAGGAGCTGATCAAGACCTCCGGCGGCAAGTACGTCGCGCCGCAGGCGGTGGAGGGCCTGGTCAAGGCGAACAGCCCGTACATCGGCAACGTGCTCGTGCACGGCGACGGCCGCAACTACTGCGTCGCGCTGGTCACCCTCGACGCCGACCTCGCGCCCGCCGACCTCGACGCGGACGCCGAGGTCGGCCGGGCCGTGTCGGCGGCGAACGAGAAGCTGGCGCGGCACGAGACGATCAAGAAGTTCGCCGTGCTGCCGAAGGACTTCTCGGTGGACGACGGCACGCTCACGGCGAGCCTGAAGATGCGGCGCAAGGAGATCGAGGGCCGCTACAAGGACGTGCTGGACGGCTTGTACTCCTGAGCCTGGCGGCGTTGCGCGGGGTGCGCCACCGCGATGGCCCACACCGCCGCCACCAGCACGGCGACCACCTCGGTCAGCACCAGCAGCCGTTCGACGTACCCGAGCGGGATCACCCGCCACCAGGACGTGCCGACGACCGCGTTCACGCCGATCGCGTACAGGATCGGCGTGAACGCCAGGGCCGATAGCACGCCGAGCCGGAACGTCCACCGGGCGTGCGCGCCCCACACCGGGTCGCGCCGCCACGGTCGGGCCAGCATCATCGCCGCGATCGGCAGCGCGACGAACGCGAGCAGGCTGCCGAAGCGGTGGATGCTGCCGCTCATGCTCGGGCCGATGGCCCAGTTGTTCTTGGGGAAGATCACGACCAGCGTCAACCCGACCGACCACGCGGCGAACGCCACCGAGCCCACCGAGTTCCACCTCGCGATGCCGCGTCGGACCAGCACGGCGAGGATCGCCACCGACCCGGCCACCAGCAGCAGGACGGCGGTGTCGAACACCCAGCGCTGCGGCCCGAGGGCGTATTCGCTGATGGTGCGGCGGAGGTGTCTCGTGGAGTCGCCCAGCCGGTAGAGGTCCATCCCGCCGACGAGGGCGACGGTGAGGAGGACGGCGACAGCGCCCGCGAGGGCGACGAAGCGGGCCGGGGAACGGGTCGGGGCGAGTTCGGCGGTCAGCACAACGGGCAGAACGGACGGCGGCCGTCGTGTTGTTCCGGGACCGGTGGATCGACAGCTAGTCGACAGTGGGGCCCGTCCCGGTGGTGCCCCGACTGTGGATCACCCGACCGGGCGAAGAGTGCAACCTGGGACAACCTGAATCGCATGTCTCACGTTAGCCGGATAAAACGGCCGGCCCGGCGGCGACCAGGCGTGGGCAGGCGCGGCGCGGGTGCGGGGTGCGGGTGCGGGCGAGACAGAACGGGGGTGGGCGGGACCGGGCGAAGGCGGACGGCACGGGGCAGGCGAGGACAGAACGGGGGGTGACACAACGGGGGTGACCGGACGGGGGGTGGGGCGCGGGCGGCACACCTCGCCCTCGCTGGACCCGCAGCCGCACCCTGACCGAACCCGAACCTGAACCCGCCGCCGCACCCTCGACCCGCCCTCACCGGGCCTGGGGTCGGAGCCCGTCGAGGATGACCTGGGCGAGGTGCGCCGAACGCGTCTCGCCGGCCTCCGCCTCGGCGTGCCGAATCGCGGCGAAGGCGCCGGCGACGAGCGCCATCACCTCGTCGACGGTGACGTCGTCGCGCACCACGCCTGCCGCGTGCGCGCGGTCGAGCAGGCCGGCGACCTCGCGGGTCAGGTCCGCCGCGACGTCCGGCGCGGCGGTGCGCAGGTCGAACTCGGCGGCCATCAGCGCGCTCTTCACGGCCGTGTTCTCCGCACCCATCGCGATCATCCGCGAGAGCTGGGTGAACAGCGCCGCGGGATCGTCGGTCGCGGTGAGCGCCTTGGCCTCCGCCACCAACTGCTCCAGCTGATCGGTCACGACGGCCAGGTACAGGGCTTCCTTCGTGGGGAAGTGCCGGTGGACGGTACCGGGACCGACGCCCGCGCGGCGGGCGATCTCGTCGAGCGAGACGCCGAGGCCCTCGTCGGCGAACAGCTGCCGCGCGGTCCGCAGGACGCGCTCGCGATTGCGGCGCGCGTCGGCCCGCAGCTCCCGGTCACGTCCGGGAGTTGTCGGGGACGTCGGCGTGGCGGGGGACTCGGGCGCGGCGGAGTTCGGCGCGGCGCGCTCGGGAGATCGGCTGGACATGGCGGTCCAGTGTAACCGGGGCGGCGCACCGTATAGTCTGACCCATAACCGGGGCGTCGACCCGGTTAATGCGAATCGGACGATCACGCGGAGCGCACCGATGACCACACACGACGCCGGAGCCCTCGTGCGGCGGATGCAGGAGTGCTTCAACACCCGGCAGTTCGACCAGGCCGACGAGCTGTTCACCCCGGACTTCGTCAGCCACCCCCTCGGCACCACCGGGTTCGAGGCGGGCAAGCGCGTCTGGCGCCTGCTCGTCACCCACTTCCCCGACTACCGCGTGGTCGCCCAGGACGTCCTGGTCGACCACGACAGAGTCGCCATCCGCTCGTCCGTCGAGGGAATCCCGGCCCCGGACGACGGCGTGCGGCCGATGTTGATCGAGGTCTTCCGCGTCGAGGACGGCCGGCTCGCGGAGATGTGGGGGCTCGGCCAGGGACTCCCCCGCGAGATCCTCCGCTGAGCGGTCGGCGGGTGCGGGCGGGGGGGGCGCCGAGTCAGCTGGACTGGCGGACCACGAGCGTCGGCGCGAACACGACGGAGCTGACCGGGCGGTCCGGGCGTTCGACCCGCTGCACCAGCAGCCTGGCCATCTCGGCGGCCATGTCCTCCACGGGCTGGCGCACCGTGGTCAGCGGCGGGTCGCACTCGACGGCCGGGCTGCTGTCGTCGAAGCCGACCACCTTGAGGTCCTCGGGCACCCGCCGTCCGCCGTGGCGCAGCACCGGCAACGCGCCGGTCGCCATCAGGTCCGAGGCGACGAACAGCCCGTCGACGTCCACGTCCACCAAGCGCCGTGCCGCCTCGGCGCCGCCCTCGCGGGAGAAGTCGCCCTCGACCACCGCCGGCTCGGGCAGGCCGTGCCGGGCCGCGGCGTCGCGGAAGCCGCGCAGCCGGTCCTGGCCGGCGGGCGTCTCCAGCGGGCCGGTGATGGTCGCCAGCCGTCGGCACCCCGAGGCGACCAGGTGGTCGGCGGCGAGCCCGGCCCCCGCGGCCTGGTCGACGTCGACGTAGGTGATCGACATCGGCCGGACCGGGCGCGCGGCCAGCACGACCGGCAGGTTCGCCTCGATCAGCTGCCGCGGCAGCGGGTCGGCGTCGTGGGTGTGGATCAGGATCACGCCGTCCAGCCGGTGCTGCCGGATGTCGTCCACCACCTCGCGGTGATCACCCGTGGTCAGCACCAGCTGCACGCCGAGCGGCCGGATCACCGGCAGCACGCCGCTGACCACCCGGCCGAAGTACGGGTCGTGCACGGTGCGCCCCTCTTCCGGCAGGACGAGCCCGATGGCTCCTGCCCTGCGGGTGACGAGCGAACGCGCCGCGCGGTTGGGCGTGTACCCGGTCGTGGAGATGGCCTTCTCCACGACTTGGCGCAGCTCACGGTCCACCGTGGCGACCCCGTTGACGACCCGGGACACCGTGGCCCGGGAAACCCCCGCGATCCGCGCGACCTCTTCCAACGTGACTGGTCTGCGGTCCACGTCAGCCTTTATACCGGGGGGGGGGGGGGGGGGGGGGGGGGGGGGGGGGGGGGGGGGGGGGGGGGGGGGGGCGGGCCGGGGGGGGGGGGGCGCGGGGGGGTCCCCCTCACGCTTTTTTCGGGGGGTGGCGCACCCGCGGCGGTGTCCCCGCACCCACCCGTCACTGGTAGACGCGGACGTAGTCGACCAGCATGCGCTGCGGGAAGACCGTGGTGGCGTCCGGTGGGCCGGGCCAGTCACCGCCCACCGCGTTGTTGAGCAGGATGAAGAACGGCTTGTCGAACACCCACGGGCCGCGGGTCGCCTCCACCGTCGCCTTGTCGATGGTGAGGACGGTCACGTCGTCGATGCTGAACACCATGCCCTTGCTGTTCCAGTCGACGCGGAACACGTGGAAGGCGTTCGCGTAGTCCTGGCCGATGTCCCGCATCGCCCCGATCCCGCCGCCGCCGAAGTAGGCCGGGCCGTGGATCGTCTGGTACGCGGTGTTCGGCTCACGGCCCAGGTGCTCCATGATGTCGATCTCACCGCTCGCGGGCCACGGCGTGCCCTTGAAGATGTCCGTGCCGAGCATCCAGAACGCGGGCCACAGGCCCTTGGTGCCCGACACCCGGACGCGGGCCTCGAAGCGGCCGTAGGTCCACGACGCCTTGCCCTCGGTGATGATCCGGGCCGAGGTGTACTGGCACGTGCCGCTGCCGCTGACCGGGTCGACCGGGCACGCCGAGCCCGGCGTGACCTCCCGCCTGGCCTCCAGCACCATGTTCCCGGCGCCGTCGGTGAACGCGTTGCGGTTGTCGGTGTAGTACTGCAGCTCCGCGTTCTGCCCGGTGCCGGTCTCCGGCCGCCACTTGCCCGCGTCCGGCCTCGTGCCCGCGGGCGCGTTGAACTCGTCGCTCCACACCAGCCGCAGCGGGTTGCCGGGGTCCGGTGCCTGCGGTGGCGGCGTGGGGTTGCCGCCGGTGCCGTAGACCTGGAACTCCCACAGCGAGTAGCCGTACTGGCCGCTGCGCTTGGTCAGGTTCACCCGGACGTACCGACCCGTGCCGGTCACGGTGAACGTCTGCTTGAACCCGGTGCCGTTGGTGACGGTGTGGATCGTGGTCCAACTCGACGCGGTGGCCGAGGTCTGGATCTCGAACCCGCTGGCGAACGCCGGGTCCCACTGCACAACGACCTTGCTGACCTGCGCGGTCGCGCCCAGGTCGACGTAGATCCAGCCCGGGTCGACCCACCCGGTGGTGGGGCTGGTGGCCCAGCGGGTGGCCGGGTTGAAGTCCAGCGCCTTGGCGGGCGTGCACTGCGAGCAGTGGCCGTCGTCCTGGAACGACGAGGCGAACGCGGGCTTGTTGTACGACAGCAGTTGCTCGCCGGGCGGGTTGCCGCCCGTGGTTCCGGTGCGCACGGCGAACTCCCACAGGGATACGCCGTACTGGGTGGCCCGGGCGGTGGTGTAGACGCGGACGTAGCGGCCCGTGCCGGTGAAGGTGACGTTCTGCGTGCCGCCCGTGCCGGTGGCGGTCTGGTGGACGGTCGTCCACGTCGAGCCGTCGGCCGAGACCTGGAGCTGGAACGCGGTGGCGTACGCGGCCTCCCACTGCAGCGTCGCGCCGCACACCTCGCGGCTCGCGCCGAGGTCGACCCGCAGCCACTGCGGGTCGCTGAACGCGCTCGACCAGCGGGTGCCCGCGTTGCCGTCGACCGCCGAGGCGGCCGTGAACGGGCTGCCCGTCTCCACCGACGAGGCGGTGACGGGTGCGTTCAGCGCCGCGTTGGCCGTGCCGCACTCGGCCGCCTGGACCGCGGTGACCGGCACGACCAGCGCGGTGAGCAGGGCGAACGCCGCGCCGAGCCGGATCGGTGCCCTCATGGCCGACCGTCCGCGCCGCACTTGATGATGGGGTTGATGCAGTCGCGCACCCGGCGGGCGAGTTCCGCCTCCGGCCACGCGTTGAAGAAGTCGCCGTGCATGGTGAAGCCCGGTCCGGAGGCGAGCCTGAACCGCGACGGGTCGCCGCTCACCGGGTAGCGCAGCACCTGGCGCAGCTTCGGCACGGGCACCGGGTGGGTGGCCGGGCAGTCGGCGTTCACCGGGTACGCCATGTGGCTCTTGTGGTCGGACGAGTCCAGGTCGCGGCCGTTCCAGCACTGCGGGAAGTCCAGGTAGGACTCCAGCATCGTGCCCGCCGGGCAGTTCACGAAGTCCTTGGACGCGCCGACGTGGCCGGCGTGCAGGCAGGACCAGCGGGAGATCGTGCTGGCGTCGGGCTGGGTGGCCTTGGCGTTGCCCGCGACGATCCGCAGGCCGAGCGGGAACGGCTGGATGCGCGCGATCACGTCGTCGCGCACGCCTTCACCGAGGTAGTAGAACGTGGTGCCGGTCGGTTCGACGGGCTGGTTGTCGGCGTACAGGGTGGGCACCCAGTACGAGGACAGGTCGGTGCCCGGGTTGCAGTTGCTCGTGCCGGCCAGCAGGGACTGAACGGTGGAGTGCGCGTTGGTCGTGCGGTTGCCGAAGAAGCTGTGCATGTGCGAGCCGCCGGGCAGGTTCGGCGCGACGATCGGGTCGTCCGGCAGGCGGTGGCTGTACGGGCAGTCCGCCAGGAACTCGGCGACCCGCACGATCGGTCCGCTGGAGTTGGGGACGCCGAACACCTGGAACTCCCACAGCGACACGCCGTACTGGGTGGCGCGGGCGGTGGTGTGGACGCGGACGAACCGGGTGGTGGCCGAGACGGTCAGGTTCTGCACGCCGACGTTGCCGGACGCGGTGGCGATGGTGGTCCAGGCGTTGCCGTCGGCCGAGGTCTGCAGCTGGAACGAGCGCGCGTAGGCGGCCTCCCAGTTCAGCGTGACCTGGCTGATGGCGGTGGACGTGCCGAGGTCGACCCGGATCCACTGGGGGTCGGCCGCGGCGCTCGACCAGCGGGTGCCGGCGTTGCCGTCGACGGCGGCGGAGGCGGGCGTGCCGCCGTTCTCGGTGGAGGAGGCGGCGACGGGTTTGCCCTGGGACAGCAGTTCCGGCGCCGCGGAGGCGGGAGAGGTGACGAAGGTCAGTGCGGACGCGGTGAGGGCCGCGACGGCGAGCGTGGTGACCAGACGACGCCATCGGCGAATGGTGGGGATCACGACTCCCCTTTCGAAGGGCTTTGCAGGGAAGGTTTCAGAGAGCGCTCTCACAGCGGAACGTAAGACGGGCTCCTGTATCAGTCAAGGAAAGCAGCCAGTTCCGGTCATCCCGGAACAGCGACCCAGAGAGCGCTCTCTGACCTGAGCGTTGAATTCGGGGTACGCGAACGTAGGACACGCGCGACCTCAACGTAGGACACGCGCGACCTGAAGGTACGACACGCGCGACGCGAACGTAGGACTCGCGCGTGAGTCCTACGTTCGGGACGCGCGTGTCCTACGTTCGGGACGGGTGAGTTGAGCGTTCAGGACAGGCGGGCGGCCGGTGGGAGGGTGGCCGCGGAGGCGGTCGGCCAGGCCAGCGGGTCGGGGCCCAGGTCCCACAGCTCGGCCACCTGGAGGGCGCACCACGGGGAGACGGGACGGGCGCCGGCCAGGACGGCCGGGGCGAACTCGTCCCACGGCGCCCACTCGAACGAGTCGACCTCGTCCGGGTTCGGCTCCGGGTCGCCGGCGACCAGGCCCCGGAACACCGGGCACATCTCGTTCTCCGTGACCCCGTTCTCCATCACCGCCCGGTAGCGGAACGCGGGCAGCACCAGGTCGAGGGTGACGTCGGCCAGGCCGAGCTCGTCCGCGAGCCGCCGCGACACGGCCGACGCCATCGGCTCGTCGGGCGCCGGGTGGCCGCAGCACGAGTTGGTCCACACACCCGGCCACGTCTTCTTGTGCAGGGCGCGCCGGGTCAGCAGCAGCCTGCCCGCCGCGTCGAACAGGTACGACGAGAACGCCAGGTGCAGCGGGGTGGACGCGTGATGCACGGAAGCCTTGTCGGCCACGCCGATCCCGGCACCGGACTCGTCCAGGAGCACGACTTGTTCCACGGCGCCCACCCTGCCACACCCGCGATCACCGCGCGCCGGCGAGCACCCCGGGGTCGCCCGAACGCGCCGCGCGGCGCGGCTCAGGTCTCCTTGCAGAACTCGCCGATGGGGATGCCGACGTGCCGCTGCTCGGTCGCGATGTAGCCGAGCAGCTCGTCACCGCGCTGCAGCTCGGTGACGTTGCGGACCTTCCCGCCGGGCCCGAGCACCCGCACGTGCCAGTCGTCCTGCACGGTCAGGCTCACCTCGACGCCCTCGGGCGAGTGCGCGGTGATGGTCAGGATCGGCCGTGATTCGAGCTTGGCCCGGCCGACGGTGAGCTTGCGGGTGCGGCCCTCGGAGTTGACGGCGAGCACCGTGCTGCCCGACCGCAGTTCCGACAGGTAGTTGGTGCGGTTGTCCGGGCCGAGCACGTAGGAGTGCAGTGCGCCCGCGTTGACCCGGAACGGCCGGGTCGGCATGTAGGGCAGCGGGTGGGTCTCGCTGCAGCACAGGATGAAACCGGAGGAGAACGAGCCGACGAGGATGCCCTCGTCCTCCTGGAAGTGCGACGCGGTGTCCACGCAGACGCGGTCGCCGAGGCCGTTGTGGGTGATGCCCTCGACGGTGAGCGTGGTGAGGTTCAGCGGCGGCGTGGTCGCCTCCAGCAGCCGGGCCAGCTTGAACACGTCGTTGGCGTCACGGGGGGCCATGAGCACGCCGTCCGAGCCGTGCTCCAGCACGTCGAGCACGATCGCGGCCTCTTCGAGGTCGGCGACGACGGTGACCAGCTTGCCGGGCGCGCCGTCGGCGGCGGCGATGACGATCTCCAGCGGGATCTTCGTCGGATCGGTGAACGCGACCACGGTGTGCCCGAGCCGCACCGCCGCGGCGCACGCGAGCTTGAGCGTGCGGTCGTCGCGGACCTGCACGAACGCCGCGTCGGTGGTGAGCCGGTCCAGCGCGTCCTGGTCGTCGACGACGACGGTGACCAGGTGCGGGCCGTCGACCGGCGCGTCGGCGACGAGCACCCGGGTGATCGTGGGCGGCAGCGTGTCCAGCAGCGCCGGGTCGTCGGAGACGACGCCGGCGAGGCGGGCGTGCACGGCGGCGTCCACGACGGCTTCGCGGTGCGCTTCGGGGACGGGTCGGAGGTCGATCCAGGCGAACTTCAACGGTTCTCCAAGGGGTGAGAGCCCGATCGGCGTGCGGACGGGCCGCCGCCGGTCGGATGACCGGCGGCGGCCGTTGGCGACAAGCTCATGACGTGGCCACGACGCCCGTCATGGCGCGGACCAGGTCCGCTTCGGTGTCGTCGTGGACGATCGAGGCCAGTTCCGCGACCAGCGACATGGGCGCGGGCGCGGTGAACACGCGGCGGCCGACGGCGAGACCCGCGCAGCCGACCGCCATCGCGGTGCGGGCGTGGTCGACCACGCTGCCGCCGGTGGCGGGGCCGCCCGCGACCAGCACCGGGATCGGGCAGCTGGCGATCACGTCGGCCATCCGCTGGGCGGGCCGCGCGAGGTTGGTCTTGACGATGTCCGCGCCGAGGTCGACCGCGATGTTGACCACGTGCGCGAGCAGCGCGGGGTCGTTCGGGTCGGCGATGCGCGGCCCGCGCGGGTAGACCATGGCGATCAGCGGCACGTTCCACTCGTCGCACGCCTTGGCGACCACGCCGAGGTCGGCGAGCTGCCGCTCCTCGGTGTCCGAGCCGATGTTGACGTGCACGCTCACCGCGTCGGCGCCCAGCCGCAGCGCCTCGTCGACGTCGCCGACGATGACCTTGGCGTTGGTGTCGGCGGCGTGCGCGGTGCCGGCGCTGAGGTGGACGACCAGCGCGCAGCCCCCGAGCACGTCCGGGTCGATCGTGCGCACCCGTCCTTTGTGGACGATGATGGCGTCGGCGCCGCCGACGACGACCGAGTCGATGAGCTCGTGCCACCGGTCGCGCGGCACCACCGGACCGTCCGAGACGCTGTGGTCGAGCGGGACGAAGAGGTACCTGTCGTCGCGCGGACGGGAAAGGCGGCGCAGTCTCAGCGCTTTCGCCATGTCGCTCACACCTCCCCGGTGTGCGGTGCCGGTCTTGCCAGCAGGGTGGTGGACCCGGCGAGCGCGGCGGGAGGTGTGAGGTGGCGATAACTCCTCAGTTATGCACCTGTTGGAGCAACGGGAGGGGAACATCGGGACGCGGAGCCGTCACCCGACCGGCACGCGCGATCGGTGTCCGGTTCGTCTCGTTGCCCTAGGCTGCCGCAGTGAACATGGAGCTCAGGCACCTCCACGTCGTGCTGACCGTGGCGGAAGCGGGCAGCATCAGCCGAGCCGCCTCACTGCTGAAGATCGCGCAGGCCGGTTTGACCGCGCAGTTGCGGCGCATCGAGCGTGGCTTCGGTGGTCCGTTGTTCCTGCGGCGCACGGACGGCGTCGAACTGACCGAACTCGGCCGCCACGTCGTGCTGCGATCCCGTGACCTGGTGGAACGGTTCGACGACCTGCTGGTCACCGCGCGCAAGCTCGCCGCGGAGAGCGACGTGACGGGCATCCGGCTCGGCGGGGTGGCCGGTTCGCCGACGCCGTTGCTGGTCGGCGTGGTGCGCTCGCTGCTGCCGACGCACCAGCAGACCACCCACATCGAACGCACCAGCGACGCCGTGCTCGACCTGGTGCGGACCGGGAAGTTGGACCTCGCGCTGGTCACGGAGTTCCCCCAGAGTCCACTGCGGATCCCCGAACAGGCCGACTGCCGGACCGTCGTGGCGGAACCGATGCTGGTCGGGATCGCGGCGGGGCACCGGTTGTCGGCGCGAAACGAGATTCGGCTGTCCGAACTGGCCGACGAGGAGTGGGCGGTGCCCGACGAGAGCTACGGCGGCGGGCGGTTGAACCTCCACCTCGCGTGCGAGGCGGCCGGGTTCACGCCGCGCTGCGCGCATTTCGGGGTCGATCCGGCGTCGGCGGCGGAACTGGTGCGTTCCGGCCACACCGTGGCGTGCTTCTTCCCGACCGGGCACGACCTGCCCGGTGTGCTGCTGAAACCGATCGTGGGCAATCCGGTGCACCGGCGGGTCACGGTGGTGTGGCGGCGCGATTGCGGGGCGGCCGAGCACGTCGACGAGCTCCACGCGGCGCTGCTGCGCGCCTACCAGGAGCGGATCTGGGCGCACGGTCCGCGCACGGCGAAGCTCGCCGCCACCGGGCTGAGCGTGGCGGCCAGCTGACGTCCCCGACCGGGCGCGCCCGGCGTCGGGGTCCCGGGCCGTGGGCCTGGGTGCCGCCCAGCACTGGCCCACGGCCCGGAGTCTCACCGGTCGTCCCGGCGGGGGGAAGTTAACGGCGTGCGGTAAAGCGGCGCCTAAACGCGCAGCGCTTCGCGGTACAGCTCGCGCAGTTGCGGCCCCGGCGGCACGCCGAGCTCGTCGGCCAGGGTGCGGCGGACGTCCTGGAAGACGCGCAGCGCCTCGGTCCGCCGGCCGCAGGACAGCAGCGCCGTCATGAGCAGGTGGCGCAGGGTCTCCGAGAACGGGTGCTCGGCCACCAGGGGCGTCAGCGCCTCCACCGCCTGGGCGTGCCTGCCCAGCGCCAGGTCGGTCTCGATGGCCGCTTCGAGGGTGGCCAGGTGGTGCGCCTCCAGCGGCGCGCAGAGCACGGCGCGCAGCGGTTCGGACTCCGCGCCGGCCAGCGGCGTGCCCCGCCACAGGGCCAACGCCCTGGTGTAGAGGTCGCGCCGGTGTTCGAGGTCCGCGGTGACGGCGGCCCGCGCGGTCAGGCGGCGGAACCGCAGGGCGTCCACCTGGTCCGGTTCGGCCCGCAGCACGTACCCGGCGTCCTGGTGCGTCACCGGCACGCCCTCGCCGCGCAGGACCGAGATGTGCACCTGGAGCGACTTGCGAGCGCGTCGCGGCAGGTCTTCGCCCCACACCAGGTCGAGCAGCCGGTCCACCGGCACCCGTTTGCCGCAGTGCGCCGCCAGCACGGCCAGGACCTGGCCCGGTTTGCGCCGCAACGCCCTCGGCTCCCCGCCGTCCCGCCGGACCTCGACCGGGCCCAGGATCC
Source organism: Saccharothrix luteola (assembly GCF_020859565.1). GTDB lineage: Bacteria > Actinomycetota > Actinomycetes > Mycobacteriales > Pseudonocardiaceae > Actinosynnema > Actinosynnema luteola. The sequence goes on from NZ_JAJHUO010000017.1 coordinate 188,910, forward strand.
GGAACTCCACTCCGACCCCCAGTCGCGTTGAACTTTCACCAATAAAGACGCGACTGTGACGGGCAGTTTCGTGCCGTGGTTCCGCCGGACGGACGACTCAGCGCGCGTCCTCGTCGCGCGCGCTGAAGCGCTCGGCCATCTCCACGTCCCACCAGGCGGCGAAGAACTGGAAGTCGGCCTCGCCGTCGTTGACCAGCTGGTGCTCCTCGTACGGGCGGAAGTGCACGATGTCGCCCGCCGCGAACGGCAGCCTGCCCTCGTCGGTGACGATCTCCGCCTCGCCGGACACGGCCACCCAGACCTCGTGCTCGCGGTGGGCGTGGGTGCTCGACGCCGCGCCCGGCTGCACCACGCACCACGAGCCGTCGAACGGCGCGTTCACCAGCGGCCACGGCATCAGCCTGCGGGCCACCAGCCCGCTGTCCCGGACCAGTTCCCCCGGGTCGAGTCGGCGCATCTCCACGGCTACCGCCCCACCACGGCGGCAGGCTCCACGTGTCCCACGGTGCTCTCCCAGGCGCCGACCGAAATCCGACGTTGTCAACGGCGGACTCTCGGCGTGGCCGCCGGAGGTTTCCGCCACGGCACGCCGGGGCGGAAACCCATTGCCACCGAACGGCCCACCGCCAGAAACTATCGACCAAGGTGCGCGGCGGCCACACGCTCGAGCGCGCACGTTCGCCACGAGTACACGACGAGTTCGGTCACCCGTTCCCCGTCGACCTCCGCCGACGCGCGCCCGACCCGGTCGTACCGCAGGTCGGAGCGTTCGGGCAGGCCGTCGTCCGGCCGGCGCGGCGTCCGCCGGCGCGGCCCGCTCGTCCTTCGGGATCGCGAAAACCCGCAGTACCAGCCGATTACCGGTCCGCGTGCCGGAGCACGCTCTCCACCTCCGTGCGGAACGCGGTGACGCCGTCCTCGCCCTCTGGCGCGCCGTGCGCCTGGAGCAGGTGCAGCAACGCCACGCCGCTCGCGGACCGGCGGGACAGCGCGCGGAACGAGAACGCCGCCTCGTACCCGGTGATCGCCGTGGCCAGCGCCGCCGCGACCGTGGCCAGGAACGCCCACAGCGCGCGCCGCCCGTCATCGGCGACGGCCACCGCGCCCAACGCCGCCGCCGCCGTGAACAGCAGCACCGACAGGCTCGTGGTCCACCGGCGTGCGGCGGTGTAGCGGGCCTGGGCCTGCTCGAACCCGGCGAGCCGTTCGCCGACCCGGTGGCGCAGGTAGGCGCGGAGGAACTGCTCGCGGTGGTCGTCGACCACCGTCGGCCGGGCCGACGATCCGGTGCTGGTCATGTGCGGCTCACCGATTCGTGCCGGAGCCGCGCCACGGCCGTCGCCAACTCGCGGGCGCGCTCGGCGCGCTCGGCGTCGTCGACGGTGGGCGGTGCGGCCAGGTGGTCGAAGTACAAGGCGCGCAACTGCTCGGCCCGGACCTTGGCGTCGGGGTCCTCGCCGGACCGCGCCACGACCGCGAGCACCGCCGCCGCCGCGCCGGACACGGCCAGCAGCACACCGGGCCACGGCTCGTCCCGCAGCCAGACCTGCAACGCGGCGGACACCGTGGCGCCGAAGCCGGCGGCGATGGCGAGCACCACCAGCAGGCGGGCGCGTTCGCGCGAGCGGAGGGCGGCGACCTCGCACTCGTGCAGCACGGGGGCCACCACCTGGTTCGCCTCGTGGATCGCGTCGGCGAGCAGCGGGTAGTCGAGCACGTAGCCGGGATCGATCACCGGGTGCGGCTCGGGCGCCCGGAACGGCACCCGCGGCCACACGGCGGGCGGCGGCACGTCGGCGTGCAGCTTGGCGCCGGGCCGGTTGCCCAGCACCCGCCGCACCACGGCCGCCACCTTGTCCGCCCCTTCGTCCAGGTGCACCACGGCGACCTGGCCGCTGCGCACCAGCACGGCGAGGTCGTCGTCGCGTTCGGCGGCAGAGGGCTGCGGCGGGGACGCGACGGGGGTCGGCGCGGGCGCGGTGGGAGCAGAGACGGTGGGGACGGACGCGGCGGGGAAGGGGGCGACGGCGCCCTTCGCGCTCCCGGTCTCGAGGGCGGCGACCTCGGCGGTCGCGCCCTTCACGCCCGCGATCCCGGCGGCCGTGACCTTGTCGGCCGCGCCGGTGACGCGCGCGACCTCGGCATCGGCCTGCGCCGTCCCGCCGCCCGCACCGGGTTGAGGCTCACCGCCTGCGATCGCGCCGTGGGCGGAGGGTGCAGGGGTCGCGGCGAGCGCGGAAGGGTCGGGTGTGGCGGAGGCGGCTCCGGCCGGGGCGGTGGCGGTGGTGCCGGAAGCGGGGGTGGCCGGAGTGTTCCGGGGCCTGCCGCCCGCGATCTCGTCGGCCAACCCTCCCGTGCCCGCGAGCACCAGCAACGGCCGGTCGCGGCTCAGGTGGTCGACCAGGGCGGCCCGCGCGACCTCGCCACCGCCGATCAGCAGCGCGAGCGCCGGGCGCTTCGACCCGGTGACGGCGTCGACCGCGCGGAACAGCGCGGGCAGTTCCTCGCCCCACTTCGACCCCGGCACGAGCACCGCCGTGTCGTGGTTCACGTTGAGCCGTACCTCACCGTCGGCGGGCTCCGCGTCCTCCGCGGCCACCCGCCCGGACGGCGCGACGCCGACCAGCCGCGGCCACCGGCCGTCCAACGACTCGGCGGCCAGGCCGACCAGGTGCGTGACGCCCACGTCGGCACCCGCCGTGACCACGACCGCGTCCGCCCTGGCCGCCGCCGCGAGCACCACGCGCAGCACCGGGAGCACCTCGGCGGCCAGTTCGGTGCTCAGGGCGTCGGCGGAGCCGAACACCGCCAGGACCGGGCGACCGCGGGGCAGGCCGAGGGCGCGTGCCCGGATGTCGGCGTCGGGATGGGCCAGTCGCCGCACCCGTGGGCCGGTACCCGCTGTAGGCATGCCGGGCACCCTAGCGGTGGCTCACGCGAATTTCACCCGTCCGAGGTCGGGTTTCACCGCAGGTAGAGTGCTGGACGTGTCGATTGACCCCGCCGAACTGGAAATCGCCCTAAGGGTGCTCGCCCAAGTGGACGAACTGGACACCGAGCACCCCGACGCGGTAGCCGTCCGCCGGGCCACCGCCGGCATCTGGAAGAGCCTGCGCAAGCGCCGCAAGGCCGACCGCCGGGCCTCGGTCACGGCCGCCGACCGCGCCGTCATCGAGGCGACCGCGACCGGCTCGCCGTCCCGCATCGACGACGAGACCCGCGGCGTGCTGCTGCGCGAGCCGGAACCCGGCGCGAAGGCGGGCACGCTGCTGCGCGCCCGGTCCTGCTACACGTGCAAGAAGCGGTACACCGAGGTGGACGCGTTCTACCACCAGCTGTGCCCGGACTGCGCGGCGCTGAACCGGGCCAAGCGCGACCAGGGCGCGGACCTGACCGGCAAGCGCGCCCTGCTCACCGGCGGCCGCGCCAAGATCGGCATGTACATCGCGCTGCGGCTGCTGCGCGACGGCGCGCACACCACCATCACCACCCGGTTCCCGCGCGACGCGGTGCGCCGGTTCGCGTCCATGCCCGACAGCGCCGACTGGCTGCACCGGCTCCGCGTGGTCGGCATCGACCTGCGCGACCCGGCCCAGGTCGTGCAGCTGGCCGACTCGGTGGCCGCCGCCGGCCCGCTGGACATCCTGATCAACAACGCCGCCCAGACCGTGCGCCGCTCGGCGGGGGCCTACGCGCCGCTGGTGGCGGCCGAGGCCGAACCCCTCAATCCGGGGCAACTGCCGTCCGGTCCCCTGCCCGAGCTGGTGACGTTCGGGCACACCACGTCCGCGCACCCGGTGGCGTTGGCGGGCACGTTGGCCGACACCATCCCCGCGGTCACGGCGCTGGCGCTGACCGCCGGGTCCAAGGAGATCGACGCGGGCGGCCTGGTGCCCGACGAGGCGCCGGTCAACAGCTGGGTGCAGCGGGTGGACGAGGTCGACCCGGTGGAGCTGCTGGAAGTGCAGCTGTGCAACAGCACCGCGCCGTTCATCCTGATCTCCCGGCTGCGCCCGGCGATGGCCGCCTCGCCCGCGCGCCGCAAGTACGTGGTGAACGTCTCGGCGATGGAAGGCCAGTTCAGCCGCGCCTACAAGGGGCCGGGCCACCCGCACACGAACATGGCCAAGGCCGCGTTGAACATGCTGACCCGCACCAGCGCGGAGGAGATGCTGACCGAGGACGGCATCCTCATGACCGCCGTCGACACCGGCTGGATCACCGACGAACGGCCGCACCCGACCAAGATGCGGCTGGCCGCCGAGGGTTTCCACGCGCCGCTGGACCTCGTCGACGGCGCGGCCAGGGTGTACGACCCGATCGTGCGCGGCGAGCTCGGCGAGGACCTGTACGGCTGCTTCCTGAAGGACTACGCGCCCGCGCCCTGGTGATCCGTTCGCCGCACGTGTTCACCTCAGCGTCGACCGCGACGTCCCCGCGCATTCCCGCCCGCACCAACGTGAATGGTCCGAACGGGGTGAGTCGGTTAACGGAACCGCGCCCGTGTGCGACTCTCCGTCGGTAGGCTGAAGCTTTCGCTAGGCCGCCGCGAGGCGACGGGGGTGGGCATGGACGGCGGGCGGGCCGGTCGAGCCGCCGCACTGCCGCGCGTGACCGGGTCGGTGACGTCGTGACCGCGCCCCGCGTCAACCCGTTCCCGCTGCCGGGCTGGGAGAGCACGCCGATGCGCCCGCTGCGCCCGTGGCACCGGCCGGCGCACCGCGACTACTACGTGCCCGTCGACGGCACCGAAGAGGCGTTCGACCAGTTCCGGCAGGAGATGGGCGACCTCGGCGTGCTGCTGGAGTACGGCCGCCTGGCGCTGGTCACCGGCGAGTCCGGGTGCGGCAAGACCGCGTTGGTCAACCGGTGCGCGGACTGGGTCGCCGGCGAACTCGCGCGGCGGGACATGCGCGGCCTCGTGCTCGACCTGACCGGCTGCCTGCCGACCGACCAGGAGCTGTCCATCGACCAGCGCACCGCCGAGGTGTGCGACCGGATGTTCGACCTGCTCGTGGACGGCGGCGCGCTGCGCCAGGAGAGCGAGGACCGGCTGGACGCGGTCCGGGACGTGCCGCGCCGCGTGTTCCCCCGCCTCGGCCAGGCGCTGCGCGAGGACGTCGCGCTGATCGTGCTGCTGCCGAGCCCGAACGAGCTGGTGGACGAGGTGATCCGCTACGCCCGGACGCTCAACAGCGCGAAGGTGCTGTTCCTGACCGAATCCGCGTACCTGGGCGCGGCCGAGGTCGCGGACGTCGTGCGCCAACTGGAGACCTGGGTCCCGCCGATCACCCTGCACGTCGGTCCGCTCGACACCGGTGACGCGCAGCGATTCACCGAAGACCGGCTATCGCGTCACGCGGGAGCGGGAAGTTTTCCACGGATGAGTGATGACGCGATCGAATTGGTGGCGAAGCACTGCCAATCGGTCGCCATGCTGCAGAGATTCTTACATGGCACGTACGAACACAAACGTGAAACGGGACTAGGCTACACCGAGGCCGATCTGGTGACCGTCGAGGACATCAGGGCGTTCTTGAACACGAAGTCCCGGAATGGACCGGTGAATGGGCCATGAGCGACCGCAGCGATCTCCCGCCCTCGCGGAAGAACCCCTTCTCGCCGATGGCGGTCGCCCGGATCACGGACTTCGACGCCGACCCCGACTCGGTCGACGTGGCGATCACCACCGACGCGACGCGGCAGGCGCTCGCGCACCTCACCTCCTACCTGGACGCACCGCCCGCGCGCGGCGGCCGTGACCGAACCGGCACCGTCGTGGCCGTGCTGGGCGACTACGGCACGGGCAAGACGCACCTGGCCGTGCGGCTGGTCCGGCACGCCCGGCAGGTGCTGGCCGACCCGACGCACGCGCTGTACCTGGACGCGACCGCGGAGAGCTTCATCGAGCTGTACCGGCGGTTCATGCAGAAGCTCGGCCGCGAGGGCGTGCGCGCGCAGGTCAGCGAGTACTACGCGGACATCGTCGCGGACTCGTTGCAGAGCAGCGGCCTGACCAGCGACATGCTGGAGTGGCTCGGCAGCAGGCAGCTGGAGCCGCAGGAGGTCGTCGAACGGCTGGGCCTGATGGAGAGCGCGTTGCTGCGCAAGGTCCAGGACACGCTGCGCGAGGTCACCAACAACAAGGACTTCGGCACCGCGCTCACCCTGCTGCTGCGGCCGGGGTTCGAGCACTCGGTGTGGTCGTGGCTGCTCGGCGGCGCGCCGGACCAGGTACTGGTGGAACGCGGCATCGACACGCCGATCGACAGCGAGGTGGCCGCGCTGGAGGCGATGGGCGTGTTCGCCCTGCTGTTCGGCGGCAGGCAGCGGCGGTTCGTGCTGGCCGTCGACGAGCTGGACAAGATCTTCTCCGCCGACAGCAGGCCGCAGGCCCGGACCATGGCCGCGTTCCAGACGTTGTTGCAGGTGTTCGCCAAGGCGGGCGCGTGCCTGGTGCTGTGCGGGCTGCCGGACTTCAAGTCCGTGCTGCCGCAGGCGGTGCGGCAGCGCATCCCGTACACGGTGGTGATGTCGGGGCTCAGCCAGGGCGAGGTGCGCGAGTTCGTCGAGCTGGCGCAGGAGCAGGCGTTCGGCACGCGGCAGCTCGCGCCGTTCACCGTCGACACCACGCGGTACCTGCGCGACCTCGCCCGGGGCAACGCGCGCAACGTGATCCGGCTGTGCCACCGGGTGTTCCGGATGGCCGACGACCTGTCCCGCACGCCCGGCCACGAGTTCGCCGTCACCGAGGACATGGTGCGGCAGGCGGCACGCGACCTGTTCGGGTCGTTGAGCTCGGACGACATCGACGGCGTGGTGCGCCGGCTGCTCGACGCGAACGGCCTGGACTACCTGCACCGGCACCTGCTCGGCACGGCCGAGGACTCGCTGGCGGACTTCTGGGTCACCTTCCCCGAGCACACGACCGGCTGCGCCGTGCTGATCACCCGGTCGCTGCTGGAGAACGCCGACCTCGGCGTGGTGCGGCGGCGGATCTCGGCGGTGCGCGAGGCCGAGCCGGACGCCGAGCTGATCCTGCTGGTCAACGGCGTGGTGGCGGACGGGGTGGCGATCCAGCTGCGGGAACTGCTCGGCCGCGAGCCGCTGGTGTACGTCGACCGGACGTTCGCCGACGACTTCAAGGCGCTGGTGAGCGCGACGGGACGGCGGCCGGCCGGCGACGCGGACCCGGTGTCGGCGCTGCGGTGGCGGATGGACCAGCTGGCCAAGCAGCAGTCGAGCATCTACGGGTTCATCGAGCACCTGGCCGAGCACATGGACGGCGTGCGGGCGTCGTCGGACCGGCAGCTCGGCGCGATCCAGCGGCAGCTCGGCGCGCTGGCGGGCACCATGCCGGGCCGTGCGGCGGAGGGGGCGTCGAGCAGGCTGCCCGGCGAGGTGGAGCGGCTGTTCCGGGACGCGGCGGACGCGTTGGAGGACCTGACGCAGGTCGACGTGATGTTCGAGGAGGCGTTCGACCACGCGCCGACGGCCACGCAGGAGGCCGTGCACCGGCGGCTGCGGACGCCGGAGTTCACCCAGGCGGCGGCGCAGGCGGAGTTCATGCGCAAGGCCGTGCAGGCGTTCCGGGCGGCGGTGTCGCAGTGGTACCAGTCGGCCGAGGACGCCGACGCGCAGGACCGGCTGGAGGAGCTGTGCGGCATCTACGACGGGATCGTGGAGTTCCTGCCGCTGTTCCTGCTGGACCCGCTGTTCATGCTGCCGCCGTGGTCGGCGCGGGCGGGTGGCCTGGTGGCCGAGGTGGGCCAGGGATCGCGGCGCGCCCGCGTGCACGAGGCGTTGCGCAACCTGAGCCCCCGCGTGCGCCGCGCGGTCTTCCGCTCGTCCCCGGCGTGACCCGAACGTTCAACTCGGGGTACCTGGACGTAGGACACGCGCGTTCTGGACGTACGACACGCGCGGCGTGAACGTAGGACTCTCGCGCGTGTCCTGCGTTCGGAACGGGTGAGGTGAACGGTCAGGGCGTGGGCTTGACCCGGTAGGCGGGGGTCGCCTGCGGCGCGGTCGCGGGCTTGAGCGGCACCCGGGGCACGCGCTTCGGCGGTCGCGCGGGCACCGGTGCGGGCGCGGGCGCCGGACGGGCCGCCACGCGGTCGTAGACGCCGTTCGCGACGGCGTGCAGCAGGTTCACCACGACGACGGCGGGCGCGACCACGGCGATGGCGCCCGGGAACGTCGGTTCCAGCAGCAGCGCCAGGATGATCGCGGTCAGCCCGTTCTGCTGGCCCAGGGCCAGCCGCACGCGGTCGCCGCGCCACCGCTTCGGCGCGGTCAGCGCGAACGCCACCACGGCCTGCGCGCCGAACGCCGCCGCGCCGAGCACCGCGCCGACACCGGCCAGCACCCAGCTGAACTCGGCGGCGAGCACCAACCCGACCGCGGCGAGGGCCAGGACCATGCCCGCCTGCGCCAACCCGTCCACCCACCGGCCCAGGTCCGGCCGGAAGAACAGGCCCAGCAACGCCAACGCGAGCAGCAACGAGTACTGCACCGCCACGAACCCGATGGCCAGCACCGCCACCACCATCACCGCGCGCACCGCGTACCGGACCGCACGGCCACCGGTCTCGGCCCGCCGAACCCGCCCGCGCACCAGCGTCCACAGCATGAACGCCACCCCGGCCAACGCCAGGTTCAGCACCAGGTTGACCGCGAACGTCCCCACGCCGCCGACCGCGCCGCCGCCCTGCAACGCGAACGCGGTGAGGTAGACCGTGAGCAGCACGGTGATCGGGTCGTCGAACGACGCCCACGCCGACAGCAGCGCCTTCGCCGAGTCCGACATCCGCGACTTCGCCCGCATCGCGGCGACCGACAGCGGGTCGATCTGCGCCACGGCCACCGCCAGGACCAGGTACGCCGGGTCGTGGAAGGCGAAGTACATCACGCCGAAGATCAGCGCGACCTTCGCCAGCACCCCGATCGTGACGGCCAGCACGACCGTGCGGAGCTGCTTGCGGAATTCCGCGATCACGATACCGCTGGTGCTCGCGTACAAACCGAATCCGAGCAACGCGGTGATGAAATACCCGTAGACCGGCGAGCGGTCGACTTCGTGAAGCCCCCACTGCCACGCGCAGAGCCAGCCCGCGCCAAGGGCCGAGAGGAGCGCGGCCGAACGGATCACGGGCGTCACCATTCCACGGTAGGCACGGGTGGATGAGCGTTCAAGGACCGATTGGAGTGAGTTCTTCGGCCAAAGCGGACATTCGATCATCCGCCGCTCGCACCCGTGCCTGGTCGATCGTCACGCCCACGAGGTATTCACCGGCGCGCAACCGGTAGTAGTAGATCGCGCCCATCTCGACGTCGAGCACGAGCCGGGCCATCAGCCCGCCGACGACGGGGCTCACGGCCCGGTTCAGCTTCGTCGTCAGCGCGCCGAGTTCCTGCACGAACCCGTGGTAGAACCGGCGCCGCGCCTCCACCGTGACCTGCTTGAAGAACGGCGCAAGCGACGGGTCGCCCAGGCAGTCGACCATCGCCCGCACCTCGCCGCCGACGACGTGCGCGACCAGGTGCAGGTCCTCCGGCCGCACCGCCGCCAGGCACGCGGTCAGCGGCCCCTCCCCCGCGGTCACGTGCGCGCCCATGGCGCCCCGCACCGGCAGCGGCGCGAGGTCCGCCGCGCTCTCCCAGCCGCCGGGGTTGAGCGAGCCGAGGCTGAGCTGCCCGCGCAGCCGCGTGGCGAGCCCGGCCACCGCCCGGTCCGCCTCGTCGACGGCGGGGTGCCCGAACAGCGGCCCGGCGCCCGCGTGGTCCAGCACCAGGCCGACCACGTGCTCGGTCGGCACGACGGAGTCGCAGAACAGCGCGCCCTCCTCGGTGTGCAGCACGGTGCGGATCAGCCGGCCCGTGCGCACCTCCTGCAACGCCCGGTCCAGCGTGGCGACCTGGAACGTGAGGTGCCTGCCCAGCCGCTTGAGTTCCTCGCGGCGGGTGCCGCCGGGCAGCGCGTCCGGCGCGAGCGGCGGGTCGCCGAGGGCGTCGACGCCGAAGTCGAACACGCCGCTGCTGTAGTGCGCGAGGTAGTGCAGCGCGGGTGTCTCCGCGATCACCGCCCGGCACGCCTGCTTGGCCAGGTCGAACTCCGGGCCGACGTGCTCGGCCTGCTCCTCGTGCAGCTCCACGCCGCTCCCTCCTGCGCGCTCAGGTGTGCGGGATGTCGACATCGCACTCCCGCCAGTCCTGGTCGGTCGGGTTGCCCTGATCGATCAGGTACGCCGCGAGCCGCAGGTTGTGCGCCGCCGCGGCGGTGTGCGGGTGATCGTGCCCCAGGAACTCCAGGCAGTCGGTGTGCGCCTCGGCGATCAGTTCGGCGGCCCGGTCCGCGTTCCCGGCCGCGGCGTGCACCCGTGCCTCGTCGATGGCCGCCGCCAGCGTCCACGGGTGCGTGTCGCCGAGTCGGGCGCGCAACGTCCGCGTCGCGGCCTCCACGTGGCTCACCGCGCCGGCCGGGTCGCCCGCCGCGCGCAGCGCCAGCCCGGAGCCGAGCCGGCACAGCGCCACGAACGGGTGGTCGTCGCGCAGCCCGACGTGCTGCTGGAAGCCGTCCAGCGCGGTGCGCGCGAGCTCGACCGCCAGCTCGGGGTCGACGCCGACGCGGCGGTGGTCGGCGGCGAAGCTCAACGCGCAGCCCAGCGTGTACGGGTGGTGCGGGCCGAGGACCTCGCGGTAGTCCCGCAACGCCTTGCCGGTGCGCTCCTTGGCCTCCTTGACCCGCCCGACCAGGCGCAACGCGATGGCGCGGTTCCACTGCACGCCGATCTGCACCTGGTTGAGCTCGTGCCGCAGCGCCTGCAACTGCTGCGACGCGTACAGCAGCGAGTCCAGCGCCTCCGGGTAGCGACCCAGTTCCCGCTGGTACAGGCCGATCTGCGCGAGGGTCGCCCACGTCCGCGAGTCGCCCGTGCCGAACAGCCGCCGTCGCCTGCGGTAGTTGTCCTCCTCCAGCGCGAGCGCGCCCGCCGCGTCACCGGACAGGAACATCGAGGACGCCAGGTTGTTCGCCGCGCGGCGGGTGTCCGGGTGGTCCTCGCCGAGCACCGAGCGCAGGCTCTCCCAGGTGGCCTGGTCCTCGGCCAGCGCCTCGGCGAACAGGCCGAGCCCGCGCAGGTCGCCGCCCCGGCCGCGAGCCGTGATCAGCGGGCGCGGGTGGGTGAGGTCGAGCGCGCGCCGCTGCTGGGCCAGCGCCAGGTCGTCCAGCCGCAGCGCCTCGGTCGGGTCGCCGAGCACGCGGTGCACGTTGGCCAGCTCGGTGGCCAGCCGGTTGCGCAGCGGGTCGGCCGGGCCGAACCGGCGGGTCCACGCCTCCAGCAGGGCGCGGCCCGGTTCCAGCGCGGCCCGGCGCACGCCCGCGCCGCCGTCGGTGAACAGGAACCGCACCTGGTTGACCAGCCAGCGGCGCACCTTCGGGTCGTCGCTGGCCAGCGCCCCGGACGGGATGACGTGCTTCTGCAGCTCGGCGAACCGGGCGTGCCGGGTCGGCGAGTTGTCCTCCACCTCGGTCGGCGCCAGCGCGGCCAACGCCCGCAGCACGTCGGCCCGCCGTTCCTCGCGCTCGGCCTGGGTCATCCGGTCGCGCAGCGCGCGCTGCACCACGCGGTGCAGGCGCAGCGAGTACTGGTCGCCCCAGTCGACCCGGAACAGCCCGTACCGCGCGCCGTACCAGAGCACCCGGTCGATCTCGGCGGCGTCCAGCTCCAGCGGCTCCGCGTCCACGCCGCCCGCCGCGATCACCCGGCCGAGGAACGCGGGCGAGCGCACCAGACCCAGGTTCGCGCCCTCCGGCGAGAGGAACGCGGACAGCTCCGCGACCAGCACCGCCACCCGGCCGACGCCGTTGTCCCGCAACGCGTCCACCGCCACGTCGACGACCCGCGCCACACCGTCCAGTTCGGACCGGCCGAGGCGTTCGAACAGGGTGCGCGTGGCCCAGGTGGCGGCGTCGGCGTCCCGGGAGCCGGCGGCGACCTCGGTCCGCGCCGTCTCGCCGAGCCAGGACGACGCCAGGTCCAGCGCCAGCGGCAGGTGGTCGACGGCCTCCGCGACCCGGCCCGCGTCCTCCGCGGTCAGCCCCGGCACGCGGTCCAGCAGCAGGCGCGCGCTGTCCTCGGCGCGCATCGGCACCAGCTCGACGGCCTGCCGGTCCGCCGGTCCGGACGTGATCAGCACGTGCCCGGTGGCGCCGCCCGGTAACAGGTCGGCGAGCACGTCCGGGTCGTCGGCGTTGTCGTAGACCAGCAGGAACCGCGCGTACGCCGGGTCGTTCGACAGCCGCTCCAGCGCGGAGAGCGTGCCGTAGTCGGTCGAGCCCGGTTGGCGAAGCCGGACCGCCAGCTCGGCCAGGCCGCTCAGCACCGACTGCCGGTCGTGCGCGGACAGCCACCACACCGCCGCGTAGTCCGAGGAGAACCGGTAGGCGTACTCCAGCGCCAACTCGCTCTTGCCGACGCCGGGCACGCCGTTCACCGTCACCACCGCGCGACCGTCGCCGGCCGCCGCGAACTGGTCGCGCAACGCCTCCAGGTCCTCGTCCCGGCCGACGAAGCCGGGGTGGCGCGGCGGCAGCTCGAACACGGCCGGGTCGCTGCCCGGCACCCGCATGCCCGGCTCGTGCACCGTGCCCGGCCGGTCGATCAGGCCGAAGTGGCCGAGCAGCCGGGCGCTCAACGTCTCCGGGGTGTGGTCCTGCACGTCCAGCCCGCCGTCCGCGGGGCCGTCGTCGGACAACCGCAGCCGCAGCACGGTCAGCGGCAGCGCGGGCAGCTCGACCGCGCCCAGGTGCGGCGACGAGAGGACCAGCACGCCCGGCGGCACGTCGGCCTCGAACCACCCGCGCGCCTCGGACAACCGGGCCACCTGCGCGCCCGCGCGTTCCAGCTGGCCGCGCGCCCAGTCCGCCCAGGCCCGGTCGCGCGGCGCGTACACCAGGACCACGCGGTCCGGCGCGGTGGTCGACGTCAGCCCGAACACCCGCCGGTAGCGGGCGCGCAGCACCGACGACACCGGGACCACCTCGGTCACCGCGCCGCCGGTGACCGCCGCGGCCAGCCTGCCGTACTGGGCCTCCAGCGCGCCGCCGCTGGTCGGCTCCTCGACCAGGATCGCCAGCAGCGGGTCGAACGCGTCGAACGGGCGGTAGGGGATCTCGATCGTGCCGCCCTCGGGCACCCGCTTCGCCTGCCCGGCCAGCAGTTCGGCGAACGCGGCGCGGATCGCGGACCGGATGCGCTGCGCCCGCGACAGCTCGTCGGCGTCGTCGAACAACGTCGCCACCGGCACCACGTCGATCCGGATCGGCGCGCGCTTGCGCAGCCGCGCGGCCAGGTCCGCCGCGTCGGCGATGGCCCGGGGACGCGGGCGGAAGCACACCACGGCCAGCTCGCACAGCGTCGCGATCAGCGTCAGCGACTCGTCGCCCGCGCCGGTCGGCGCGTCGATCAGCACCTGGTCGTAGTCGGACTCCGCCAGTCGCGCGCGCAGCTCGGCGATCGCGCCCGCGTCACCGTGCCTGGTCTCGGGCTGCGGCCGGCCCGCCGCGTCGACCGGCATCGGCGACACCACGTCGATGTGGCCGGGGACCGTGACGTCGCCGGCCGGCGGCGCGAACCGCTCCACGACGGGCGCCGGGTCGTCCTCGCGCAGCGGGTCCGCCCGGTACGCGGTCAGCAGCCCGCGGCCCAACGCGTCCGGCAGCCCGAGGCGGGCCACCAGGAACGGCTCCAGGTACTCGCGCACCCGCGGCACCTCGGAACCCCAGTCCACGACCAGGACCCGTTGCCCGGCCGCGGCCAACGCCCACGCCAGGTTCGCCACCGCGCTGGTGCGGCCGGTCCCTCCGGTCGCCGACAGGAAGGCGGTGACCCCGGTGGGGCCCGGTGTGGTGCGCGGGGTGCTCATCTGCTGCTCCAGAGCGGCGGGGGGACTTGGGAATACCGGTTGCGCGGGCCGCGCGCCCGCGACTCAGCCGCGTTTCACCCGAACGGCAGCGGTCACGGTCACAAGGAGCTCTCGAAAGCCGCGAACCGGTCGGGCAGCTCGGCGTTCTCCGCGAGGATCCGGTGCAGCGCGGCGCGCAGCGCGGTGTCCGGCAACTCCGCCAACCGGGCCAGGTCCACGCCAGTGACGTCCAGGAGTTCGGACTCCAGGACGGGTTCGGAAGTCATGTCCGACCTACCCCCTCACCGCAATGCTGCGGGTTTCACCGCAGCCGCCTGATTGCCGGCGAACGCCGACGGCGCACTTCCCATCGTAGTGAACGACAACGGTCACCGTCGGGAATCCTCCGATTGGCGGAGGTAGCGGGCGGCGCGCTGTGTTTGATTGCTGGTGGGTCGCATGAGTTTCCTTGTGGTGCGGGGAATGTCGGGGGTGGTGACGGTGAACTCGGGGAATGGGTTGCCGTTCCGCCAGTTCGTGCTCAAGGTGCACAGCAGGTGCAACCTGGCGTGCGACTACTGCTACGTCTACGAACTGGCCGACCAGCGGTGGCGTTCCCGGCCGAGGGTGATGTCGCCCGGGATCGTCGCGCACACCGCCGAACGGGTGGCGGAACACGTGCGGGCACACGGGTTGTCCGAAGTCGAAGTCGTGTTGCACGGCGGTGAGCCGCTGCTCGCCGGACGTGCCGCGATCGAGTCGCTGATCACGCGGTTCCGCTCGGTCGTGCCCGTGCCGGTTCGGTTCACCGTGCAGACGAACGCGACATTGCTGGACCGGGAATTCCTGGAGCTGTTCTCCGCGCACGGCGTTCGGGTGGGGGTGAGCGTGGACGGCACGCCGGAAGCGCACGACCGGCACCGCGTGCGGCCGGACGGCGGCGGCAGTTGGGCGGCGGTGCGGGCGGCGTTGACGTCGCTGCGGTCGTTCCCGGCGGTGTACGGCGGTCTGCTGTGCGTGGTGGACGTGGGTGAAGACCCGGTGCGCGTCTACGAGTCGTTGCTGGAATTCTCGCCGCCCGCGGTGGATTTCCTGCTGCCGCACGGCAACTGGTCCGCGCCGCCGCCGGGACGTGTCGCGGACACCGTCTCGACGCCGTACGCGGAGTGGCTGATCGCCGTGTTCGACGTCTGGTACGCCCGGCCGCTGACGCGCGTGCGGCTGTTCGAGGAGCTGCTGGCGGTGTTGCTCGGCGGGCGTTCCGGGGTGGAGGGGATCGGGTTGAGCCCGTCGGCCCAGGTGGTGGTGGAGACCGACGGCACGATCGAGGCCTCGGACATCCTGGCGTCGTCCTCGCCGGAGGCCTCGGCGACCGGGCTGCACGTGGCGCGCGACCCGTTCGACGCGGCGCTGGACCTGCCGGACGTGCGCGCCGGGCGTTCGGGGTTGGCCGGGTTGTCGCAGCAGTGCCGCCGGTGCCCGGTGGTGTCGGCGTGCGGCGGCGGGCTGCGGGCGCACCGGTTCCTGGAGGGCGCCGGGTTCGACCGGCCGTCGGTGTACTGCCCGGACCTGGTGCGGCTGATCGGGCACGTGCGGTCGCGCGTGGCGGCGGACCTGGCGGCGCTCGCGTGACGGTCGGGCCGTTCCGGGTTTCCGCGTCGGACTTCGCCGCCCTCGCGCGTGGCGGTGGTGGCGCGGCGGTGCGCACGTTGCGGCTGGCGCGGCGCAGCCGGACGTTGCTGATGATCAGGTCCATCGCGGGGGATCCGGCGGCGCGGGAGGCGTTCGCACTGCTGCGCGAGGTGGCGCGGGTGGCGCCGGCGGCGGTGGACCGGGTGCTCGACCACCCGTCGGTCGGCGCTTGGGCGACGCGGACGGCGTTGGCGATGCGCCGGGGCGACGAGGCCCGGCCGGCGGAGCTGGCGTTCACGGCGGCCGCGGCTGCGGTGCGCGCGGGCGTGGCGGTGGACCTGGAGTTCCCGCCGGTGGAGGTGTTCTCGCTGCCCTCGTTGGGCGTGGTGGTGGGGCCGGGGTTGGCTTACGAGCCGTTGCCGGAGATCCGCTTGGGCGCGCACTCCCTCCAGGTGGACCTGTGGGCCGGTGGCGGCGTGCCCGACGAGCTGCCGGTGGCGGCGTCGGTCGACCTGCCGTGGTGGCGCGGGGCGCTCGGCTCGGCGTGGGACCTGCTGACCCGGGACCACCCGGCGCTCGCCGCGGAGTTCGCCGAGGTCGTGTCTGTGCTGACGCCGATGCCGTCGTCGCCGACGGGCACGAGCAGCGCGACGTTGGCCGACGCGTTCGGGTGCGTGTTCCTGTCGCCGACGCCGGACGCGGAGACGTTGGCCGTGACGCTCGCGCACGAGGCGCAGCACAGCAAGCTGGTGGCGTTGATGGACCTGTTCGCGCTGGTCAAGCCCGGCAGTGAGGCCCGGTTCTACGCGCCGTGGCGGGAAGACCCGCGGCCGGCGGCCGGTCTGCTG
Organism: Saccharothrix luteola; assembly: GCF_020859565.1. GTDB lineage: Bacteria > Actinomycetota > Actinomycetes > Mycobacteriales > Pseudonocardiaceae > Actinosynnema > Actinosynnema luteola. The sequence continues at coordinate 205,295 of NZ_JAJHUO010000017.1, forward strand.
CACGGCACCTACGCGCACCTGGGCGTGGCCGGCTTCTGGCGTGCCCGCCCGGGCCCGGCCGCGCGGGTCGAGTACGCGCGCTGGCGTTCAGCGGCGCTGATCACCGCCGAGACCCTGCTGGCCGGCGACGAGCTGACCCCGACCGGCACCCGTTTCGTCACCGAGCTGGCCACCGTCCTGCGCGCCTGGTGCGCCGAACCCCTGCCCCCCGCCACCGAAGCCGTGGCCGCCGCCGAAGCCGCCGCCCACCAAGCCCGCTGGCAAGCCGCCAACGGCCCCCTCCCCCAAACCTGAACGTTCGACACGCGGTACCCGAACGTTGGGCCCGGGCGCGGGGGGGACCCACAGGTGCGGGGGGGGGAACGCGCCCCCCCCGGAACCCGACGGTACCACCCCCGCGGGGTCCGAACACTCAGGTCCGGCGTGTCGAACGCTCAGGTCCGGCGTGTCCTACGTTCAGGTACCCCGAGTTGAACGCTCAGGACGCGTGACGGGGGCCGGGTGGTGGAGGCCGCAGTCCGGCGACTCGCCGTGCGCGGTCCGCCCGGTTCACGGGTCCGGCCGCGATACTGCCCGCCATGCTCACCGCCGACGGCCACCTGGTGCACTCCCCGGCGGACCTGGTGGACCTGTTGGAGTGCGACCACCGCGCCCGGCTCTCGCTGGCGCTCGCCGCGGGCCTGCCCGGCGCACCCGTGCCGGACCCGTCGCCGAACACCCTCGCCACCCGGCACGGCCACGCGCACGAGCAGGCCGTGCTCGCGAGGTTCCGCGCCGAGCACGACGTCGTCGAGATCCCCCAACCCGCGCCGACCCACGCCGCGCTCACCCAAGCGGCCGAGCTGACCGCACGGGCGATGGCGGCCCGCGCGCCGGTGATCTACCAGGCCGTCTTCTACGCCGACGGCTTCCACGGCCGCGCCGACTTCCTCGTCGCCACCGACCGCGGCTACGAGCCGCACGACGCCAAGCTCGCCCGGCACGCCACCCCGGCCGCCGTCGTCCAGCTCACCGCCTACGCCAACGCCCTGCGCGAGAACGCCGGCCCCGCCATGCACCTCCTGCTCGGCGACGGCACCACCAAGACGTTCCAGGTCGCCGACTTCCTCCCGCTGGTCCGCGACCTCCAGACCCGCCTCACCGCACGCCTCGCCGCACCACCCTCCCTGCCCGAACGCCTCTGGGACGACGAACGCCCGGCGTGCGCCACGTGCCGCTTCGGCAGGCACTGCGCCACCGGCCGGGAACGGGACCGCGACCTCTCCCTCGTCGCCGGCATCCGCACCGACCAGCGCCGCAAGCTCGTCGCCGCCGGCCTCGGCACGATCGACGCCCTCGCCAACGCCACCCGCGCCGACCGCCCCGCGACGATGTCCGCCGCCACGTTCACCGGCCTGCGCGCCCAGGCCGCGCTCCAGGTCATCCAGGACGACTCCCGCACCGACGACGACCCGACCGGCAAGGTCGCCTACGAGGTCGTCGCGCCGGAAGCCCTGGCCACGCTGCCCGTCCCCAGCAGCGGCGACCTGTTCTTCGACATGGAGGGCGACCCGTTCGCGCTCAACGGCGAGGGCCTGGAGTACCTGTTCGGCGTGGTCGACGAGGACGAGCGCTTCACGCCGTTCTGGGCGCACACCCGCCCGCAGGAGAAGGCCGCGTTCGAGCGGTTCGTCGACCACGCCACCCGAACGCTGCAAGATCACCCGGACGCGCACGTCTACCACTACGCGCCGTACGAGGTGAACGCGCTCAAGAAGCTCGCCGCCCTGCACGGCACGCGTGAGGACGCCGTCGACCACCTGCTGCGCTCCGGCGCGCTGGTCGACCTCTACGCCGTCGTGCGGAAGGCCCTGCGCGTGTCCCAGCGGTCGTACTCGATCAAGTACCTCGAGCCGCTCTACATGCCGGAGGCACGCGGGGGCGACGTGACCACGGCCGTGTCCAGCATCGAGGCGTACGAGGAGTTCCTGGCCCTGCGCGACGTCGACCCGGCGCGCGCCGAGGACGTGCTCACCGGCATCGCCGACTACAACACCTACGACTGCGTCTCCACGCTGCGGCTCTACCGGTTCCTGCTGGAGGTGCGCGCGGAGGCGGGCATCGAGCCGCACGTGCCGGAGCCGTCGTTCACCGAGGAGATCGAGGACGAGCTCGCCGCCCAACGCCGGGCCGAGCGCGCCGAACGTCTCGCCGCCGTCGTCGACCCGCTGCTGGCGGGCCTGCCGGACAACCCGGCCGAGGCCACCGACGACGAACGGGCACGCGCCCTGCTCGCCGCCGCTGTCGGCTACCACCGGCGCGAGACGAACCCGGCGTGGTGGGACTTCTTCCGCCAGATGGCCGCGCCGCTGTCCGAGCTGGAGTCCGACAGCGCGTGCGCGGTGCCGGTGTCGGTGCGCGCGCAGGACTGGGCGATGCCGTCCGGCCGGGTCCGCAAGGCCAAGCGCGAGGTGCGGGTGTGGTGCGACCCGGACCGGCCGCACCCGTTCGCGAAGGGCGACCAGGTCCGCCTGCTCTACCCCGGCAAGCCCGCGAACGTGACCCGTGACGCCGTCGTGCTCGCCGAGTCGGCCGACGACATGGTGGTGCTGGAGAGCGTCGCGCCCGACGACGTGCACGGTGAGCAGCCCGTCGCGGTCCTGCCCGGCAGCCCGGTCCAGCCGAAGCCGAAGGACGAGGCGGTCTACGAGCTGGCGCGCTCGGTCGTGGACGAGCTGCCGGCGCTCCCGCCGCACCCCGGCATCGACCTGGTCCGCCGCACGCCGCCGCGCCTGAGGACCGGCGCGCTGCCCAGGAGCGACGACCTGATCGCCGACGTGATCGCGGCGGTGGACGCGCTGGCCGGCTCCACGCTCGCCGTGCAGGGTCCGCCCGGCGCGGGCAAGACCTACCTGGCGGGACGGCTGATCGCGCACCTGATCCGCGGCGGTCGCAGCGTCGGCGTCACGTCCACCAGCCACAAGGCGGTGGAGAACGTGCTGAGCGCGGCCCTGGCGGCGGGCCGTGAGCTCGGTGTGCCGATCCCGACGGCCAAGCGCGCGAAGGGCGCGCCCGCGAAGGACTGCTCGTGGGAGCAGCCGCGCGACAACCCGGCGCTGGTGCGGTGGCGCAACGACCAGGGCGGCGGGCACCTGGTCGGCGGCACGGCGTGGACCTTCGCCAACGCGGCGTTGCGCGAGCAGCCGTTCGACGTGCTGATCGTGGACGAGGCGGGCCAGTTCGCGCTGGCCGACGCGCTGGCCGTGTCGACGTGCGCGCGCAACCTCGTGCTGCTGGGCGACCCGCAGCAGTTGCCGCAGGTCGTGCAGGGCACGCACCCGGCGGGCGCGGAGGCGTCGGCGCTGGGGCACCTGATCGGCGACGCCGACGTGATCCCGCCGGAGCTCGGCTACTTCCTGGACCAGACGCGGCGCATGCACCCGGCCGTGTGCGCGCCGGTGTCGAACCTGTCCTACGCCGGACTCCTGCACGCGCACCCCAGCGCCGCCGCACGCGGGATCGACGGCGTGCCGTCCGGTGTGTACGTGCACTCGGTGCCCCACTCGCACAACACCACGTCGTCCATCGAGGAGGCGGACGCGGTGGTGGGCGTGGTGCGGTCGCTGATGGGTCGCATGTGGACGGACGGACCGGACGCGCGGGCGTTGGACGACTCCGACATCCTGGTGGTGGCGCCGTACAACCTCCAGGTGCGCCTGGTGCGGCGCGAGCTGGAGAAGCACGGCTACGAGCACGTGCGGGTCGGCACCGTGGACCGGTTCCAGGGCCAGGAGGCGCCCGTGGTGATCACCACGATGACCTCGTCGGCCGCCGTCGACCTGCCGCGCGGGCTGGACTTCCTCTTGTCCCGCAACCGGTTGAACGTCGCGCTGTCACGAGCGCAGGCCGTGGCGGTCGTGGTGTGCTCGCCGAGGTTGGTGGAGGCCGACATCCGCGGCGTGGACCAACTCCGCCTCGTCTCGGGGATGATCGGCCTGATGGCCGACGCCGCCCCGTGGCCGGGTGTCACCCGGATCGACGAAGCTCCGATGTGAACGCTCGGCCCGTGGCGTCCGTATAGGGGTGTGCGTTCCCCGCCGCGCCACCGCCGTTCACAGGAGCCACCATGCAGTTCGCACGGGCCGTCCGGGCATCACTCTGCGTCGCGGCGGCCGTCGCGTCCGCCGGCCTGCTGGCCGCCGTCCCCGCCTCCGCGCACACCCCGTCGCTCAAGTCCGGGTGCCTCGACGGCAACGCCGTGCTCACCGTCGGTCTCACCCGGTACGACGGCCGCCGGTCCAATTCGGTCACCGTCGAGGACAACGGGCGGTCGCTCGAGACCAGCGGGTTCCGCGAGTCGTTCCGGAAGTCCTACAGCGAGCCCGGGACCGTCGAGCACGTCTTCACCGTCACCGTGCGCGCGTGGGACGATCCGAGGTGGGAGCGCGGCTGGTCGTTCAGGAAGACGTTGACCGTGCCCGTGTGCGTGACGCCGCCGACGACGACCACCACCACGACCACCACGGTCCCGATCACCACCACGACGGTCACGACTACGACTCCCGTCGAAACGACCACGTCGACCACGACGACGACCACCACGACCACGCCGTTGACGTTCGATTGGCCCACCACGCAACGGAAAGCGCTGGTGGTGCCCGCCGCCAACGACAGCGGCCTGCCGGACACGGGCGCGGACGTGACCGTCCCCCTTGTACTCGGCGTGCTGCTGCTCAGCGGCGGGGTCGTGGTGCTCTTCGTCCTCCGGAGACGGCTCCGGCGCTAGGTCACGGATCTACGGAAAGTAGTTACCGAACCCCGGATCGTGTTGTTATAAACCCCCCGATAGGGTGGCGCGGTTCTCCTCAGCCCTTCCCTCAGGAGCCCTCACATGCAGTTCGCCAGAGTCGGTGCCCTGGTCGGCGCCGCTGTCGCCGCCGTCGCCGCGACCGTCTTCGCCGCTGTCCCCGCCTCCGCGCACACCCCCAGGCTGGAGGCGAAGTGCCAGGACGGCACGACCACCCTCAGCGTGAAGCTCACCCAGTACGCCGAGGCCACCTCGCAGAAGGCCAACCGCGTCAAGGTCACCCTTGACGGCGACCAGGAGCTGGAGAACAAGGACTTCGGCCGGAGCTTCGAGGGCTCGTACTCCGCCACCGGCGACGTCAAGCGGGTGTTCGTGGTCGAGGTGACCGCGCACGACGGCAACCAGTACTCCTTCAAGGAGACGAAGACCGTCGAGGCGTGCGTCGTCCCGACGACCACCACCACGACGACGACCACCACCACGCTGCCGCCGACGACGACCGAGCCGAGCACCACCACCGTGCCGACGACGACCACGACGGAGTCCCCGTCCTCGACGACCACCACCACGACCACGACCCCCGAGGTCGTGCCGGTGGCCGACACGGGTGACGGCCTGGCCAACACGGGCGCGAGCATCGCGATCCCGCTGGTGATCGGCGTCGTGCTGCTCGGCGGCGGCGCGGCCCTGCTGATCGTGCTGCGCAGGCGCGCGGCGAACAACTAGCACCCACCGCCTCGGCCCCGGTCACGTGCGCGTGACCGGGGCCGAGGCGTGTCACGGCAGCACTTGGATCTTGCGACCCCGCCCCGCCCGGAACTTCGCCAGCGCCGAGGCGTAGTCCGCCAGCGGCAGGCGGTCGCTGATGAACACCTCCGGGTCGAGCACGCCGGTGGCGAACAGGTCGGCCGCGCGTTCGAACGAGTGCAGCACCGCCATCGAGCCGGTGATCGTGATCTCCTGGTTGTAGATGCGGTACGGGTCGATGGTCACCCGCGCCGCGTAGTCGGAGACGCCGAACTGCAGGAACGTGCCACCCTTGGCGACCCGGCCGAGCCCGTCCTGGATGGCTTTCTCGTTGCCGGTGGCGTCGATGACGACGTCCCACCCCCGCGGCCGGTCCAGCTCGTCGGGCGACGTCGCGGTGGCCGTGACGCCGAGGAGCTCGGCCGTGGCCAGGCGGTCCGGGTTGAGGTCGACCACCTCGATGGACGACGCGCCGGTGAGCTTGCCGAGCTGCAGCATCATCAGGCCCATCGTGCCCGAGCCGTAGATCAGCACCCGGCTGGCGAGCTGCGACCTCAGCACGTCGTAACCGCGCACGGCGCACGACAGCGGCTCGATCAGCGCGGCGTCCTCGGTGCGCACGTGGTCGGGCAGCTTCACGCAGTTCGCCACGGGCGCCACCGCGTACTCGGCCGCGCCGCCGCCGGTCGTGACGCCGATCGCGGCCCACCGCTCGCACAGGTTGCTCCGCCCGGACCGGCACATCCGGCACTCGTGGCAGTACAGCGACGGGTCCACCGCGACCCGGTCGCCGACCGCCACCTCCGTGACCTCGGCGCCGACCTCGACGACCACGCCCGCGAACTCGTGCCCCGGCACGACCGGCAGCGTCGGCGCGAACTCGCCTTGCAGGATGTGCAGGTCGGTGCCGCACAGCCCGCACGCCGCGACGTCCACGACGACCTGGCGCGCGCCGGGCCTCGGGTCCGGCACCTCGGCGACCTCCACCGCGCCGACCCCGGTGATCACGGCTGCTCTCACTTGACGGCTCCCAGAGACAGGCCCTGGACCAGCTTGTCCTGGGCGGCGAACCCGGCGACGAGCACCGGCAGCGACACCACCACGGCGGCGGCGCACACCTTGGCCAGGAACAAGCCCTGGCTGGTGACGAACCCGGTGAGGTAGACCGGCGCAGTGCCCGCGACCACGCCGGTCAGCACGCGGGCGAACAGCAGCTCGTTCCAGCTGAAGATGAAGCAGATCAACGAGGTCGCGGCGATGCCGGGCATGGCGACCGGCGCGACGACCCGGCGCAGCGTGGTGACCAGGCCCGCGCCGTCCAGCGCGGCGGCCTCCAGGATCTCGCCCGGCACCTCGGCCAGGAACGACCGCATCAGCCACACCGCGATCGGCAGGTTCATCGACGTGTAGAGCACGACCAGGAACGAGATGTTGTCGAGCATCCCGGTGTGCTGGGCGACCAGGTAGATCGGCAGCAGCCCGGCTACGACCGGCAGCATCTTGGTGGACAGGAAGAAGAACAGCACGTCCGACCACTTGTCGACCTTCTTGATCGAGAGCGCGTACGCCGCCGGGATCGCCAGCAGCAGCACGAGCAGGGTCGAGCCGATCGACGCGCTCAGCGAGTTGATCAGCGGCGGCCACGGCTCCGAGTCGAAGAACTCGGCGTAGCCGTCGAACGTGATGGGCGCGGTCAGCGACGGCGGGTTGGTCGCCGCGTCCTGCTCGCTGTGCAGGGAGGTGAGGACCATCCACGCCACCGGCGCGAAGAACAGCAGGCCCGCGGCCCACGCGGCCAGGCCCAGGAGTCGCCTCATGCCCGCGCCTCTTCTCGGAGCAGCGACGACACCACGCGCAACGCGAACGTGGCGATGACGATCGAGCCGACCACCACGACCACGCCCGCGGCGGACGCCTGGCCGTAGTCGTGCGCCTGGTAGAAGGTCTGGTAGATCGTGTAGGGCAGGTTGGCCGTGCCGAGGCCGCCGGAGGTGATGGTGAAGACGGCGTCGAAGTTCTGCACGACGTAGATCGAGCCGAGCAGCGCGCCCAGCTCCAGGTACTGCCGCAGGTGGGGCAGCGTGAGGTAGCGGAACACCTGCCACGCCGTGGCGCCGTCGATGCGCGCGGCCTCGACCGCGTCCTGCGGGCGGCTCTGCAGGCCCGCCAGCAGGATCAGCATCATGAACGGCGTCCACTGCCACACCAGCGCCGCCTCGACCGCGATCAGCGGCATGCCGCTGATCCACTCCGGCTGCGGCGCGTCGTCGCCGAACAACCACGTCAGCACACCGTTGAGCAGGCCGTACTCGGGGTTGTAGAGCGCGTGCTTCCACAGCAGCGCGGCGGCGACCGGCACCACCAGGAACGGCGCGATGAGCATCGTGCGCACGAGACCGCGCCCGGCGAACCTCCGGTCGAGCAACAGGGCCAGCCCCAGCCCGAGGACCAGGCAGACCAGCACCACGGTCGCGGTCAGCAGGGCCGTGACGCCGATGGCGCCGCGCAGGTCGGGGTCGGTGAACACGGCGGTGTAGTTGTCCAGGCCCGCGAACCCGCGGTTGGCCGGGTCCAGCGAGTTCCACCGCATCAGCGAGATCACCAGCGTGGCCACGAACGGCAGCTGGGTGACCACGATCGTGAAGATCAGGGCGGGCAGGAGCGGGGCGCGCCGTGCCCAGCGCGCCGCCGCGGCCAACTGCCCCGTCCGCGCCGGAGGCGTGGGTCCGGCCTGCGCGGGGGCTTCCCGCACGGCGGTCACCGGGCCCTCCCGATGGGGGTGGGGTTGCTCATCACTTCCCCCGGTGCTTCTCGGCGACGACCTCGGCCAGCGCCTGGCTCTCCTCCAGCGCGGCGTCCACCGTGGTCGAGCCCGCGATGGCGGCGCTGATCTTCTGCGACACCCGCGTGCCCAGGTCGGTGAACTCGGGGATGCCGACGAACTGGATGCCGCTCGCGGGCCGTTCCTGCACGCCGGGGTCGGTGGGCTTGGCGCCGGCGATGGCCGCCTCCGCCTGCTTGGCGAACGTGCCGCCGGCGGCCAGGTACTCGGGCCGCTGGTAGGTCGACTTCCGCTTGCCGTCGGGCAGCTTGGACCAGCCCAACGTCGTGCCGACCAGCTCCTCGTAGCCCTTGCCGGACGCCCAGGACACGAACTTCCACGCGTTGTCGGCCTTCTTGCCGGCCTTCTGGATGCCGAACGCCCACGTGTACAACCAGGCCGAGCTCTCCGTCTTCACGACAGGTGCCTGGGCGAAGCCGAGCTTGCCCTTCACCGGCGAGTCGTCGGCCTCCAGCAGCCCGGCGGCGACCGTGGCGTCGTACCACATGGCGACCTTGCCCTGGGTCATGTTGTTCAGGCACTCGGCGAACCCGGCCTGCGGCGCGCCCGCCTCGCCGTGCGCGCGGACCAGGTCGACGTAGAACTTCGTGGCCTCCTTGAACTCCGGTGCGTCGAGCTGCGCCTGCCAGTCCTTGGTGAACCACGTGCCGCCGAACGTGTTGACCACCGTGGTCAGCGGTGCCATCAGCTGGCCCCAGCCGGGCTGGCCGCGCAGGCAGATGCCCTTCATGCCAGGCTGCGCGCCGTCGACCTGGGCGGCGATCTCGGCGACCTGCTGCCACGTCGGCTTCTCCGGCATGGTCAGGCCTTTGGCGTCCAGCACGTCCTTGCGGTACATGAGGAACGACGACTCGCCGTAGAACGGCTGGGCGTACACCTTGCCGTCGGCGGCGGTGAGGGACTGGCGGATCGGTTCGAGGACGTCGTCCTGGTCGAAGGCCGGGTCCTTGGCGACGTAGTCGTCCAGCGGGGTGAGCCAGCCGTTCTTGGCGTAGATCGGCGTCTCGTAGTTGCTGATCGTGGCCACGTCGTACTGGCCCGCCTGGCTGGAGAAGTCCTGGCTGATCTTGTCGCGGACGTCGTTCTCGGGCAGCACGGTGAAGTTGACCGTGATGCCGGTGTCCTTGGTGAAGTTGTCCGCGGTGAGCTTCTGCAGGTCCTGGAGCTGCGGGTTGTTCACCATCAGGACGTTGATCGAGTTCTCGGCGCCGCCGCCCCCGCCGCCCGCGCCGGCGCACGCGGTCGTGGCCAGGAGCACCGCGGCCAGCAGGCCGCCATACCGCAATGACTTCATCGTCCTGCCTTCCTTAGGGCGAGCGGGAACAGGCCCCTGGTGCTCCGGGGCCGTGCGTGGGTCGGGGTCAGGCTCGGACGACCTTCGGTCCGAGCAGGGCGTAGCGGTGGGCCTCGCCGGCGGGCAGCACGGAGTCGGTGACGACCGCCTCCAGGTCGGCGATGCCACCGAACCGGTGGAAGCTCGACACGCCGAACTTCGTGTGCACGCCGACGAAGATCCGCCTGCGGGCCGAGGACAGGGCCTGCGCCTTGACCGCGCCCACCGCCGGGTCCGGCGTGGTGAGGCCGTGCTCGCGGGAGATGCCGTTCGCCCCGATGTAGGCGAGGTCGATCACCATCTCCGAGAGCATGCGGGTGGCCCAGTGGTCGACCGTCGCCAGCGTCCGGCCGCGCACCCGTCCGCCGAGCAGCAGCACGGTCGCGGACGGCACCTCCGACAGCACGGCGGCGGTGGGCAGGGACGCGGTGATCACGGTCAACGGCCTGCCGGTGGGCAGGGCCTCGGCGACGAGCTGGGGTGTGTAGCCCTCGTCGATGAACACCGTCTCCGCGTCACCGAGCCGGTCCGCGGCGGCCCGGGCGATGCGCCGCTTCTCCGGCACCATCGACGCGGACCGGAACTTCAGCCCGGTCTCGTACCCGGCGCTCTCCACCGGGAACGCGCCGCCGTGCGTGCGGCGGACCAGGCCGTGCTCGTCCAAGAGGCGCAGGTCGCGCCGCACGGTCTCCTGCGCGACCTCCAGCTCGGCCGCGATCTCGGCCACGTCGACCCGGCCGTCCGCCCGGGCGCGGGCCAGGATGCGGCGCTTGCGCTCGTCCGCCCGCACGTCGCCTCCTCTGCCCGGTCGGACCGTCGCTGCCCGTTCGGGCCGCGCCTAAGGTGTAACACCGTCCAAATGGTGTGGCCAGCGCCACAGCCAGGTGGACGATGCCCGGGTTCCGCCCGCTCCGCCTGACCGAACACACACGATCGAGTGAATCCGTGCCCGAACGGGCCCTTCTTCGTGCCCGTTCACACCCCATTCGACGCCACGAGGCCCCCGAGTTTGCGCAACTCGGGGGCCTCGCTTGGTGCCGAACGTTCAACTCGGGTGTCCCGAACGTAGGACACACGCGTTCCGAACGTAGGACTCACGCGAGAGTCCTACGTTCACGCCGCGAGAGTCCTGCGTTCGCGTACCCCGAGTTCAACGCCCGGGATGGGCAGCTCAGGCGCCGACGCTGGTCAGCGCCGGGTAGTCGACGTAGCCCTTCTCGGCGCCGGCGAAGAAGGTGGACGGGTCCGGCGTGTTGAACGGGCCGCCGTTCGCCAGGCGGGCGGGCAGGTCCGGGTTGGCCAGGAACATCGCGCCGAAGCTCAGCGCGTCCGCCGTGCCGTCGTCCAGCAGGGGCAGGTGGTCCGGTCCGGTGACGCCGTCCGGCGTGAACGGGTTGAGGATCAGGGCGCCGGAGAAGCGCTTGCGCAGCTCCAACGTCAGCGACCGCTCGCCGTTCTCGCCGATGTGCAGGTACGCCAGGCCGAACGGGTCGATCGCGTCGACCAGCGCCGGGTACAGCTCGTCCGTCGACTCCTCGGCGATGTCGTTGTAGGGGTTGGCCGGGGAGATCCGCAGGCCGACGCGGTGCGCGCCGATCGCCTCGGACGTCGCGCGGACCACCTCGACCACGAACCGGATCCGGTTCTCCACCGGGCCGCCCCACTCGTCGGTGCGCCGGTTGGTGTTGTCGGCCAGGAACTGGTGCAGCAGGTAGCCGTTGGCGCCGTGCAGCTCGACCCCGTCGAACCCGGCCTCGATCGCGTTGCGCGCGGCGGTGGCGAAGTCGGCGATGGTGGCCTCCACCTCCGCGCCGGTCAGCTCCCTGGGCGTGACGAAGTCCGCCATCCCCGAACCCGTGAACAACTGGCCCGCGGCACGCACGGGGGACACGCCCACCGGGTGCAGGTCGCCCGGCAGCACGCTCGGGTGGCTGACCCGGCCGGTGTGCATGAGCTGCGCGAAGATCCGCCCGCCCGCCGCGTGCACCGCGTCCGTGACGCCGCGCCAGCCCTCGACCTGCTCGTCGGTGTGCAGGCCGGGCGTGAACGGGTAGCCCTGGCCGATCGCGGACGGCTGGATCCCCTCGGTGATGATCAAGCCCGCGCTGGCCCGCTGGGCGTAGTACTCCGCCATGACCGGCGACGGCACGGTGTCGTACGCGCGGCTGCGGGTCATCGGCGACATCACGATCCGGTTCGCCAACTCGGTGCCGGCCAGGTTCAGGGGCTCGAACGCGGTGCTCATGGTTCCTCCAGGTCACTGCCTTTACCTGCTCGAACAGTAATCCGACTCCGGATGATTCCCCCAAACCGCCGTGACACCCGTCACCCGATCGTGCGGCTAGAATCGAACTATGGCCGCGACTGGACAAAATCCCACGTCAATGCCGATTCCCGAGGTCGCCCAGAGCGGCCGGATCAGCCACGCCATCTTCCGCGTGGCCCGGCTGCACCGCCTCCTGGCCGGTCAGCTGCTCAGGCAGGCAGGCCTGCACCCCGGCCAGGAGATGGTGATGATGAGGCTGTGGGACTGCGGCCCGATGCGGCAGGCCGACCTGTGCGAGGAACTGGGGACGGACTCGCCGACGATGACCAGGACCGTGCAGCGGCTGGAGCGCGCGGGCTTCGTGCACCGCTCCCCCGACCCGACCGACGGCCGCGCCGCGCTGGTCGAGCCGACCGCCGCCAGCCAGGCGTTGCGGCACGAGGTCGAGCGAATGTGGCGTGAGCTGGAGGAAGCCACGCTCGGTGACCTGGACGAAGACCAGCAGGCCGAGACCCTGAGGGTGCTCGGCCTGCTGGAGTGCAACCTGGCGACGCGGACCGGTCGGTTCAGCGAGCCGTCCTGATCCAGGCCGCGGTGTCCGGCGGCACGGCGCCGTCCACGAGAGGTCCGCTGGTCAGCAGCACGGCGTCGTGCGCGGGCAGCGCGACCGGTTCGGCGGACAGGTTGAGCACGCACGCGAAGTCGTCCCCGCGGCTGAACGCGACCACGCCCGGCCCGAGGTCGAGCCACGCCATCGGCCCGTCGCCCAACGCCCGCTCCGAACGCCGCAGCGCCAGCACGGTGCGGTAGTGCGCGAGCATCGAGTCGGGCACGCCGGTCTGCGCGGCCACCGACAGCGACCGCCAGTGCTCCGGGCGGGGCAGCCACGACGGGCCGTCGTCACCCCACGGGATCGGCACCCGGCACCCGTCACGGCCCCGGTCGGTGTGGCCGGAACGCACCCACACCGGGTCCTCGCGCAGCTCGTCGGGCAGGTCGTCCACCTCCTCCAGCCCCAGCTCCTCCCCCTGGTAGACGTAGACGCAGCCGGGCAGCGCGGTGGTCAGCATGATCGCCGCACGCGCGCGCTTCGTGCCCAGCTCCAGGTCCGTCGGCGTCAGGTGCTGCCGCCGGCCGAAGTCGAACGACGAGTCCTCCCGGCCCATCCGCGACACGTGCCGCGTCACGTCGTGGTTGGACAGCACCCAGGTCGGCGGCGCGCCCACCGGCGCGTGCGCGGCCAGCGTGCCGTCGATGACCCGCCGCAGCTCGTCGGGCTCCCACGGGCAGCACAAGAAGTCGAAGTTGAACGCCGAGTGCAGCTCGTCGGCCCGCAGGTAGCGGGCGAACCGCTCCGGGTCGGGCAACCACATCTCGCCGACGAACACCCGCTCGTCCGGGTACTCGTCGAGCACCTTCCGCCACGACCGGTAGATGTCGTGCACGCCGTCCTGGTCGGAGTACGGCAGCTCGGCGTCCGGCCGGGAGAAGTCCTTGACCAGGCCGTCGGCGACGTCGATGCGGAACCCGTCGACGCCGCGGTCGAGCCAGAACCGCAGGATCGACTCGAACTCGGCCCGCACCTCCGGGTTGGTCCAGTTCAGGTCCGGCTGCTCCGGGCTGTACAGGTGCAGGTACCACGAGCCGTCCGGCGCCTGCGACCACGCCGGCCCCCCGAACCGCGACTGCCAGTCGTTCGGCGGCTCGTCGCCCTCGTGGAACCAGAACCGGTCACGACCCGTGCCCCGCAACGCCTCCTGGAACCACGGGTGCCGGTCGGAGCAGTGGTTGGGCACGATGTCGATGATCACCCGCAGGCCGACCGCGTGCGCCTCGCCGATCAGCTTCTCCGCCTCGACGAGCGTGCCGAACACCGGCTCGATGTCGCGGTAGTCGGCGACGTCGTAGCCGCCGTCGGCCAGCGGCGACGGGTACCAGGGGCTGAGCCAGATCGCGTCCACACCCAACTCGGCGAGGTACGGGAGCTTCTGGCGCAGACCGGCCAGGTCCCCGATCCCGTCGCCGTTGCCGTCGGCGAAGCTGCGCGGGTACACCTGGTAGATGGCCGCACCGCGCCACCAGTTCATGTGGATTCCTCCCTCGGTGATGTGTTCAGCCCTTCACGCCGCCGGCGGTGAGACCCGCCAGCACGTGCCGCTGGAACACCAGGAACAGGCCGATCATCGGCACGCTGGACAGCACGAGGCCGGCCAGCAGCAGGTTGACCGGTGTGTCGGGGGCGAAGCGCTGCAACGCGACGCTGAGCGTCTGCCGCGCCGGGTCGGAGAACACCAGCAGCGGCCAGATGAAGTCCTTCCACGCGGCCACGACCGCGAAGATGGACACGACCGCCAGGATCGGCCTGGACAGCGGCAGCACGATCCGCCACAGCATGGTGAACTGGCCGGCGCCGTCGATCCGCGCCGCCTCCAGCACCTCCGCGGGCAGCTGGTCGAAGAACCGCTTGAGCAGGAACACCGTGAACGCGTTGGCCGCGCCCAGCAGCCACAGCGCCACCGGGTTGTTGAGCAGCCCGAGGTCGGCGATCGTCAGGTAGGTCGGCACCAGCAGCACCGCGGCGGGCATCATCAGGGTCAGCAGCATCATGCCGAGGATCCCCTTGCCCAGCACGGGTTTGAGCCGCGACAGCGCGTACGCCGCGGGCACGTCGACCGCGAGCTGCACCGCCCACACGCCCACCGCGACGACGAGCGTGTTGAGGAAGTACCGGCCGAGGTCCATCAGCTCCCACGCCTCGGCGTACGTGCCGGGCGTCCACGTCCGCGGCAGGATCGTCGGCGGCACGCGTGCCAGCTCCACGGCCGGCTTCATGGCCGAGAGCACGACCCACACCAGCGGCACCACGAAGATCGCGGTGAGGATGACGGTCGTGATCGCCAGCGCGACCTTGTAGCCGACGCCGGCCCGTCCCGGCGCGATCAACGTCCTCACGCGTCCGCCTTCCGCGTCACCCGCAGGTACAGCGCGGTGAACGCGCCGAGCACCAGCAGCAGCAACAGGCTCAGGGCACTCGCGGTGCCGAAGTCGTTGTAGTAGAAGGCGTACCGGTACAGCAGGAGCAGCACGGTGACCGTGGAGTCCTCCGGTCCGCCGCCGGTCATCACGTACGGCTCGGTGAACACCTGCATCGTCGCCACGACCTGGAGCAGCAGCAGCACCAGCAGCACGAACCGGGTCTGCGGCACCGTCACGTGCCACAGCCGGCGCAGCACGCCCGCGCCGTCCAGCTCGGCCGCCTCGTACAGGTCGCCGGGGATGCTCTGCAACGCGGCCAGGTAGATCAGCGTGGCGGTGCCCAGGTTCGCCCAGGTCGCCACGATCACCAGCGACAGCATCGAGGTGTCGGCGCTGTCCAGCCAGGCCGCGCCCTCCAGCCCGAGCCCGCGCAACGCGGAGTTCAGCAGGCCCGGGCCGGGGTCGTACATCCACTTCCAGATCAACGCGGCCACCACCGGCGGCAGCATCACGGGCAAGTACACGATGAGCCGGAAGTACGCCTTGAAGTGCCGCAGCTCGTTGAGCACGACCGCGAGCAGGAACGGCACCACGAAGCCGAACACCAGCGCCAACGCGGTGAACAGCAGGGTGTTGCGCCACGCCGTGGCGAACAGGGGGTCGGCGAAGAGGCGCTCGAAGTTCTCCCAGCCGACCCACGTGGGCTCGGTGACGAAGTCGACCTGCTGGAAGCCGAGCACCGCCCCACGCGCGATGGGGTACCAGGAGAACACCGCGAAGCAGATCAGCGCGGCGGACAGGAACCCGTACGCGGTCAGGTTCTCCGCGACGCGGCGGCGCATCACTTGACCTGGGCCAGGACGGGGTTCACCTTGGCTTCCGCGTCGGCCAGGAGCTTGCTGACGTCCGCGTCTCGGTCGGTGAGCACGGCCTGCATGACGTTGTCGAGGATCGCGTACACCTGCTGCGCGTTCGGCGGCTCGATCTTGCCCTTCGGCGTGGCGTCCAAGTAGGACTGGAAGTTCGCCACCGGCACCGTGGCCAGGCTCTCCTTGAGCTGGGACTGCTTGGCCGCGATGTCACCGGTCCACACGTCGGCGACCGGCGGCACGGGCAGGCCGATCGGCTGGCCCTGCTCCTTGTACCGCTGGAGGTTCTTCTCGAACCGGTCCGGGTTGAGGAACTTCCACTGGATCCACTTCAGGCCGGCCTTGATCTTCTCCGGCGACGCCTTCGGGTTGATCATGTAGCCCTCGCCGCCGATCAGCGTGCCCTCGCCGTCCGGGATGCCGGTCAGGCCGTAGTTCGCGTAGTCGCCCTTGAACTGGTTGACCAGGGTGGGCACGTTGTCCGGCGCGGCCAGGTACATGCCGAGCTGGCCCGCGCCCATCATCTGCTGGACGTCCTCGATCACCAGGAGCTGCTTCTCGCCCATGGTGTTGTCGGTCCAACGCATGTCCTTGAGGTGCTGGAGGGCTTCACGGCCCTTGTCGTTGTTGAAGTCGGCGACCCACTTGTCGCCGTCCTGGCGGGCGACCTGGCCGCCGACGGAGTACATCCACGCGGTGAAGTGCCAGCCGCCCTGGTTGTTCTTGCTGTACTCGGCGAAGCCGACCTTGCCGTCGCCGAGCGCGGTGATCTTCTTGGCGGCCTCGCGGACCTCGTCCCACGTCTTCGGCGGCTGGTCGGGGTTCAGGCCCGCCTGGGTGAACAGCGCGCGGTTGTAGAGCAGGCCCATCGAGTAGTTGGCGGTCGGGACGCCGTAGACCTTGCCGTCCTTGCTGAAGACGTCGCGCAGCTCGGGCCGGATGGCGTCGTAGTTCGGGAAGTCCTTGACGTAGTCGGTGATGTCGGCGGCCTGCCGGCGGGCGATGAGGTTCGCGGGGTCGGTGAAGTAGGCGTAGAAGACGTCCTCGAGCTGGCCGCCGGCGAGCTTCGCGGAGAACGTCTTGGGGTCCATGAACCCCTCGTGCGGCTCGATGTCGATGTCGGGGTTGGCGGCCTCGAACTCGGCCACGTCCTCGTCGAAGACCTTGCGCTCGAACGGCTGGGTCTGCGGCGGCTGGCCGTTGACCGAGATCGTGACCTTGCCGCCGGCGGCGCCGGTCTCGTCGGCTTGCGAGCACGCGACGGCGGTCAGGCTCAGGCTGCCTGCCAGCAGCAACCCCGCCGCTCTGCGGAGGCTGAATGAGTTCATGGGGGCGGACCCTCCTCGGGTGTGGTGTGGCGGACACGGTAAGTCGCCCCACCACTTCGCCGCAAGATGTCTACGAAAACTCGCAACTTCGCGACATCACCCCGTAAGCACCTCGCCCCAACCCCTCGACCCGCGAGAGTCCTACGTTCAACGCGCGAGAGTCCTACGTCCAGAACGCGAGAGTCCTACGTCCAGGCACCCCGAGTTGAACGCTCAGCGCAGACGACCGCTGTGCCGAGCGTTGAATTCAGGGGTTGCGAACGTAGGACTCTCGAGCTCTGGAGGTAGGACTCTCGCGGTTAGCGGGGGGCGGGGGCGGTGGAGGAGCGGACGACCAGTTCCGGTTCGAAGAGCAGTTCCTCGTCGGGAACGGGGGTGCCGGCGATCTGGTTCGCCAGGAGTTCCACGGCGGCGCGGCCCATGGCCTCGATCGGCTGGCGGACCGTGGTCAACGGCGGCTCGGTGCAGGTCATGAGCGGTGAGTCGTCGTAGCCCACGACGGACACGTCGTGCGGCACCTTGAGGCCGTGCCGACGCACGGCGCGCACGGCGCCCAGCGCCAGCGGATCCGACGCGCACACGATCGCGGTCACGCCGCGGTGCAGCAGGCGGGTGGTGGCCGCCTGCCCGCCCTCCAGCGAGAACATCGCGTGCTCCTCGAACAGCTCCACCCCCGCACCCGCCGCGCACGACGTCAACGCGGTCAGCTTCCGCCGCGACGGCATGTGGTCCGACGGGCCCAGCACCGCCCCGATCCGCGTGTGCCCCAACGCCACCAAGTGCCCGAACGCCTGCTCGACCGCCACCGCGTCGTCGCACGACACCCGCGGGAACCCGAGGTCGTCGATGGCCGCGTTCACCAGCACCGCGGGCAGCTTGCGCCGCGTCATCTGCCGGTAGTGCTCGTGCGACGCGTCCGCCTGCGCGTACTGCCCGCCGGCGAACACCACCCCGGACACGTGCTGCTCGAACAGCAGCTCCAGGTAGTCCGCCTCGGTCACGCCGCCGGCCGTCCGGGTGCACAACACCGGCGTGAAGCCGCGTTGCGCCAGGGCGTTGCCGACCACGTCGGCGAACGCGGGGAAGATCGGGTTCTGCAGCTCCGGCAGCACCAGGCCGACCAGGCGGGCACGTTCGCCGCGCAGCTGCGTCGGCCGTTCGTACCCGAGCACGTCCAGCGCCGTGAGCACGGCCGACCTCGTCGCGTCGGACACGCCCGGCTTGCCGTTGAGCACCCGGCTGACCGTCGCCTCGCTCACGCCGACCTTCGCGGCCACTTCCGCCAACCGCCGTTGCGTCATGGAGCAACTATACGGCAGGACTTACGTTCCGCTTGCGTTGACTTGCACTCGTTTGCGAGTTCCACCGCCGCCCGCAACAGCGAGCACCGCGGCACGACCCGGTCCACCAACCCGGTGCGCAACGCCTCGTCGGCGGTCACCCGCCGTGCCACCAACACCTGATCGCCCGTCACCCGACCGCCGGTCACCCACCCGAGACCACCGTCGGCGGCCAGCACCCGCAGGTCGCACGCCATGGCCAGCTCCGCCGCCTCGCCGGACGGGCTGCCGCCGATCGCCGCGACCACCGGCACGGGCAGGTTCGCCACCTCGTCGCGCACCCCGCGCAATGACGCCGCCACCGCTTCACGCTCCGCCACCGACCCCCGGACCAGCCGCCCGGTGTCGGCGGCGCACAGACCCGGGTCGACCAGCAGCACGACGGCACGGGCACCGGCCACCACCGGCAGCAACGCGCGCACGTCGGCCAGCACGGTGTCCGACGGTTCGTCGATCCGGATGACCGCGATCCCGCCGGAGACATCGAGTGAGACGGCCATGAGCCGCCATCGTGGTCGACGGTTCCCCCGGTTGTCATGTTCCACCCCACTATCGGGTGATGACGAGGTACAAATCCCCTGTGAAGCAGTGGGTGGTGGCGGTGGCGGTGGCGTTGGTCGGGCTGACCGGGTGCGCGGTGCCCGTGGCGGGGCAGCCGACGGCCCGCCCGACGCCGTCGGGGGCCACGCCCGAGGTCGTGCGCTGGATGAACAACTTCTGCGGCGTGGCGAAGTACATGATCGCCTCGAGCGCTGTGTCGTTCGACGACACGCAGACCGACCCGGTCGAGGCGAAGAAGTCCGTCAGCGAGTCGCTCGGCCGCGTGGTCGACGTGCTCGACGTCGTCCTGCACGACCTCGACGAGCTGACCCCGGCGCCGACACCCGCCGCCGACACCGCGGTCGAGGTCATCAGCGAGCCGTTGACCAGGGCGCGGGACAAGTTCGTCTCGGCCAAGTCGACGGTCGACGCGGCGCCGGAGATGACCACCGACGTCTTCTCCACCGTCATCCAGGACATGACCGAGGCCGTCACGGTGATGAACGAGGCCGTGGAGAAGATGGACGTGGTCTCGCTGCCGGACGAGTACCGCGACGCCGTGGGCGACGCCGAGAACTGCGGCTAGACCGGGAACCGCGGGAAGACCGGGAACCGCGCGCAGACCGGGAACCGATCGGGCCGGGACGCACGGGCCCGAAGCGACGCCGTCCGTTCACCTCCCCGCAGTGCCCTGGTGACCTGCGACGGAAGCGGTTCTCCGCACATGTGCGGCTTCGTGCCCCCGCACCCGCAAATCTGGGGGCAGGGCCCCCATGTGCGCCGCCGCTCGCGCGTGTCACGTTGTGCGGCGTGTTCCCCTCCGCCGTAGACCGGCCGCCCCCAGCGTGGTGGCTCAGCGGTGTGCGCGGGAACCACCAAGAGCTGGTCGTCCCCCGTGGACGGCCCTCATGGGCCGCGTTCGTGGAACGCGCCACCACGACCGCGGCCCGTGCAGACTTCACCGGCGGCAGCTGGGACGAGGCGTTCGCGTTCGCGCTGAGACCCCTGGTGAGCGCGGCCGTCGCCCTCGACCCCAGGCTGGACGACGACTTCGCCCACGCCCTGGGCCGGCGGCTGGTCCGGATCGCCGCACGCACGCTCGTGCTGGAGCTGAACCTCGACCGGGTCGGCGGGCGGCTGGTCGGCGACACGCCGCAGGAGCGGTTCGCCGACTTCGTCCGGCGCGTCGACCTGCCCGCGCTGTTCGCCCGGTACCCGGTGCTGGCCCGGCTGCTCGGCCAGGCCTGCCTGCACGCGGTCGACGCGCACGCCGAGCTGCTCGACCGGTTCGCCGCCGATCGGCCGGAGATCGTGCGGACCCTGCTCGACGGCCGCGACCCCGGCCCGCTCGCGCACGTGGAGACGGGTCGGGGCGACCCGCACGCGCAGGGGCGTTCGGTGGCCGTGCTGACCTTCGCCGACGGCCGCCGGGTGGTCTACAAGCCCCGGCCCGTGGCGTTGCACCGGGCGTTCGCGGACCTGGTGACGTGGTTCGACGGGCACACCGGCCTCGGCCTGCGGTTGCCGCGCGCCCTGGCCGGAGCGGGCCACGGGTGGCTGGAGTTCGTCGAGCACCGCCCGTGCGCGGACGTCACCGAGGTCGGCCGGTTCTACCAGCGGCTGGGCGCGCTGATCGCGCTGCTGTACGCGGTGGACGGCACCGACATGCACTACGAGAACCTGATCGCATCGGGCGACCAGCCGGTGCTGGTGGACGTGGAGACGGTGTTCCACCCCACGGTCGGGGCCCCGACGGACCCGGCGGTCCGGGCGCTGGCCCGGTCCGTGCACCGCACCGCCGTGCTGCCGCGCGTGCTGCTGGGCGAGCACGGCGCGCTGGACGTCGGCGGCATCGGCGGCGACCACGGCGACCGGCTGCCGACCGAGGGCGTGGCCTGGCTGCACCCCGGCACCGACCGGATGCGCCTGGTGCGCAGGCCCGCGCCGATGCCCACCGCGCACAACCGGCCGGTGGTGGACGGTCGCGAGGCCGAGCCCGCCGACTACCAGGGCGCGCTGCTGGCCGGGTTCCGGATCGGCTACGACGCCCTCTACGACCACCGCGCCGAACTGCTCGGCCCGAACGGGCTGCTGCACGGCTTCGCCGACCTGCCGGTGCGGTTCGTGCCGCGGATGACCCAGCTGTACGCGACGTTGCTGGACGAGTCGACGCACCCGGACGCGCTGCGCGGCGCGTCGGACCGCCAGGACCTCCTCGACCTGCTGTGGGACGGCACGGCGGACGACGACGTGGCGCACGCCCTGGTGCCGCACGAGGTGCGCGACCTGTGGGCGGGCGACGTGCCGCTGTTCACCACCCGGCCGGGCAGCCGCGACGTGTGGACCTCGACCGGGCAACGGCTGCCGGACCTGCTGCCGTCCTCCGCCCTGGACGCCGTCACGGCCAAGGTCGCCGCGCTGGACGAGGTGGACAAGCACGACCAGCAGTGGCTGATCAGCGCCGGGCTGGCGAGCAGGCCGCGACCGGTCGAGCACCGCACCGGCCGCGGGGTCGCCTCGCCGGTGGAGGCGGGCGTCCCCGACCCGCAACGGCTGCTGGTCGCCGCGTGCGGCATCGCCGACGAGGTGCTGGCGCACGCCACGACCGCCGACGGCCGGGTCAACTGGGTGGGCCTGGAACTGGTGGACGACAGGCACTGGGCGGTCGCCCCGATGGGCGCGGGCCTGTCCAACGGCTACACCGGCGTCGCGTTGTTCCTGGCCCAGCTCGGCAAGCTGACCGGCGCCGCCCGGTACACGGAGTACGCGCGGGACGCGCTGCGGCCGATCCCCGGCCTGCTGGCCGCGTTCGCCGAGGACACCGAGATGGCTGTCGCCGTCGGCAGCGGCGCGTTCCACGGGCTGGGCGGCATCTCCTACGGCTTGGCACGGCTGGCGAACCTGCTGGGCGACGACGAGGTCGGCGACTGGCTGCGCGTCGCCGTGCAGGTCGCGACCGAGGTCGAAGCGGTCGGCGAGGACCCGGCCAACGTGGTCGAGGGGTGGGCCGGCGGCCTGGCCGCGATGCTGGCGGTGCGGGCGGAGAGCGGCTTGCCCGCAGCCTCGGCGCTGGCCCGCTCCTACGCCGACCGGCTCGCCGAGGCCACCCCCGGCGGCGACGGTTTCGCCCGCGGCCGGGCGGGCGTCGGCTGGGCGTTGCTGCGCTACGCGCGCGCGGCGGGCGACCAGCGCTACGGTGTGGTCGGGCGCGCGAACCTGCGGGCCGACCACGCGCTGCGGCAACGCCTGCTCGACGTCGCCGAAGCGGACCACAGCTGGTGCTCCGGGCTCTCCGGCGCGGTGCTCGCGCACTGCGCCCGTCCGGACCAACCGGTCGACGCGCACACCCTGCACCTCGACCGGTGCCTGAACGCCTTGGCGGTGCACGAGCCCCTGCGGGACCTGAGCCTGTGCCACGGTGAGCTGGGCGTGATCGAGGCCCTGACCGTCCTCGCGGAACGCGGGCACGGTCTGGCCGCGGCCATGCAGACCCGGCGCGCGGGGCTGGTCCTCGGGGCGCTGGACCAGTACGGGGCGCGCTGCGGCACGCCCGGCGGCGTCCCGTCGGCCGGCCTGCTCACCGGGCTGTCCGGCATCGGGTACGGCTTGCTCCGCCTCGGTTTCCCCGAGCAGGTGCCTTCGGTGCTCCTGCTCGGGTCCACGCACGACATCCACCCCCTCGAGGAGAACACCCGATGAACGACGCCAACCGCGACGAGGTCACCACCTGGAGCGAAGACCAGGACGGCGACCACCCCGCCGGGGAGATGGCGCTGTCCCGCAGGGCCAAGGCGGGCGCACGGGCACGCGCGCTGGCCGGCCTCACCATGGCCGTCGGCGCGTACGCCGCGGTCGCGGTGAGCGAAGGAACCATGACCACGGTGAGCGCGCCCGGGCTGCCCCTGTAGCCAGGCTCGGCCCTACCGCCGGACTGCCCGCCCGCACTGGGGGTGCGGGCAGTTTGGCATGCCGCCGTTCGGCTTGACTAAGGTCGGCGCATGCACACCCGCGCGCCGGTCGTGGTCGGCCGCGACGAAGAACTCCACGTGCTCGACCGCGTGCTGGCCGACGCGGGCGCCCACCGGGGCCGCGCCGTGTTCCTCGTCGGCGAGCCGGGCATCGGGAAGACCCGGCTGGCGCGCTTCGCCGCCGGCGCCGCCTTCGACCGCGGCATGCGGGTGCTGCGCGGTCGCGGGAGCACGATCGGGCCGATCGTGCCGTTCCGGCCGCTGGCCGAGGCCCTGATGTCGCTGCTGCGCGCCGGGGACGGCCTCAACCTGCGGGAACTGGGCCCGTACCAGCCGGCGCTCGGCCGGTTGGCGCCCGAGTGGAGCCCGGAGGGGGGCGGCGCGGAGGAGCAACGGCCCGCGCAGTCGGTGCTGGTGCTCGCCGAGGCCGTGCTGCGGCTGCTGGCCGTGGTCGGCCGCACGCAGCCGTGCCTGCTGGTGCTGGAGGACCTGCACGACGCGGACGCCGAGACGCTGGCCGTCGTCGACTACCTCGTGGACAACCTCGACCAGGCGCCCGCCGCGCTCCTGGTGACCACCCGCGCCGACCCCGGCCCCACGCTGGACGTGGTCCGCCTGGCGGCGCAACGGCAGGCGGGCGTGCTGATGGAGCTGCGCCGCCTGGACGAGCGGCAGGTGCGCCGGATGGTGGGGCTGTGCCTGGAGGCGGAGGACCACGAGGTGCCCGCCGAGGTCGTGCAACGGCTGTGGGCCGACAGCGCGGGCAACCCGTTCGTTGTCGAGGAGATGCTGCACGGCCTGGTGAACGGCGGCCTGCTGGTGCGCG
Source organism: Saccharothrix luteola (assembly GCF_020859565.1). Taxonomy (GTDB): domain Bacteria; phylum Actinomycetota; class Actinomycetes; order Mycobacteriales; family Pseudonocardiaceae; genus Actinosynnema; species Actinosynnema luteola. The sequence goes on from NZ_JAJHUO010000017.1 coordinate 229,116, forward strand.
GGCCGGGCGGCTGGCAGGTGCTCGGCGAACTGCGCATCGACGTGCCGTCGGCGCTGGTCCGGTCGATCGCGCACCGCACCGACCGGCTGGGGCCGCAGGGTCGCGAGGTGCTGTCGGTGGCCGCCGTGCTCGGCCACCGGTTCCCGCTGCCGGTGCTGCGGCGGGTGACCGGCATGGACGACCGCGCCCTGCTGTCGCACCTGCACGCGGGCGTGGCCGCGCAGCTCGTCACGCCGGACGAGCCGGTGCCCGACTGGTACGCGTTCCGGCACCCGCTGACCGCCGAGGCGCTGCTGGCGCAGATGCCGCCGCCGCACCGGGCCGAGCTGGCCCGGCGGACCGCCGACGCCGTGCGGGAGCTGCACCCCGACCTGTCCGGTGAGTGGTGCGCGCTGGTGGCGTCGCTGCGGCTGGACGCCGGGCAGACCGCCGAGGCGGGCGCGTTGCTGGCCGAGGCGGGGCGGCGGGCGCTGGCCGACGGCGCGGCCGGGTCGGCGGTGCGGCTGCTCGACCACGCGCACCGGCTGCTGGCCAGCGAGGTCGACGTGGCGATCCGCGCCGACGTGCTGGACTCGCTGCTGCCCGCGCTCGCCGAGGCGGGCCAGTTCGAGCGGGCGTTCGCGCTGGTCGACGCGGTGACCGAGCTGAGCGCCGCCGGCTTGGGCCGGGTGCGGCGGGCCGAGCTGCACACCAAGCTGGCGCAGGTGGCCAACACCGCGGGCCGGTGGACCGAAGGCATGGTGCACGTGGAGACGGCACACGCGCTGCTCGGCGCGGACGCGACCGACGAGCACACCGCGCGGCTCGACGCCGTGGCCGCGTTCGTGACGTTGAACCTGGAGGCGCCGGACCGCATCGAGTCCGCCGAGTTCCTGGCCAGGCGGGCGGCCGACGCGGCGAAGCGGGTGCCGCTGCCGGAGGTGGGCTGCGAGACGTGGCAGCTGCTCGGCGTGCTGGCGCGCGAACGCGACCTGGACGAGGCGACCGAGTGCTTCAGCCGGGCGCGCGCGCTGGCCGAGGAGCACGGGCTGCCCATCCAGCGGGTGTACGCGGTGATCCGGCAGGCCGGGCTGGACTGGCTGGCCGAGGGGACCGCGGCGGAGCTGGTCGAGGCGCGCGAGGAGGCGTTGCGGATCGGCGCGATCAGCGTCGCCTACAACGTGGACTCGATCCTCGGGCTGGACGCCGTCCTGCGCGGGCAGTACGACGCCGCGGAGGAGCGGCTGACCCGGATCATCTCGGACACGCGGCGGCTGCAGCTGCGCAACCTGACCCTGTACGGGTTGATGGCGCGGGCGACCGCGGCGGCGCACCAGGGCAGGCGGGCCGAGATGGACGCGGCGATCGAGGCGTTCGACCAGGTCGGCGGGGTCGGCTCGCAGGAACGGCCGCTGTGCTTCGGGTTGGCGCGGGCGTTCTGCGCGCTGCTGGAGGAGGACCGCGCGGCGGCCGGGCACGACCTGGCGCGAGCCATCGCGCACGAGGCCGAGACGCCGACCGTGTACCACCTGTCCGGCAGGCACGGGCTGAAGCTGCTGCTGGACGCGGTGTCGGGCGCGCTGGACCTGGAGGGCTACCGCGCGGTGACGCGGTCGGCGGCGGCGCGGATGCGCTGGAACCGGGGCTTCGCGCAGTTCGCGCTGGCCGTGCTGCTGGGCAGGCTCGGCCGGGAGGCGGAGGCGGCGCAGGCCGTGCGCGCGGGCCGCGAGGCGGCGGCGATCCACCCGCTGGCCCGCCACCTGGGGCTGCGGCTGGTGGCCGAGGCGGCGGTGGCCGACGGGTGGGGCGAGCCGGTCGGCTGGCTGCGCGGCGCCGAGGAGTACTTCCACCAGGCCGGGCAGCCGGCCGTGGCCAGCGCGTGCCGCGGGCTGCTGCGGCAGGTGGGCGCGTCGGTGCCGCAGAGGAGGACCGGGTCCGACCAGGTGCCGCGCGAGCTGCGGGCGCTGGGCGTGACGGTGCGCGAGTTCGAGGTGTTCCGGCTGCTGGCCGGCCGCCTGGGCAACAAGGCGATCGCCACCCGGCTGCACATCTCGCCGCGCACGGTGGAGAAGCACGTGGCGAGCCTGATCACGAAGACCGCGCAGCCGGACCGGGAGTCGCTGAGCGCGTTCGCCGCGTCGCTCGGACCCGCCGACCGGCCCTAGCAAGCCGGGTGCGGGTCCGTTAGACCTGGTGCGGTGAGAATCCTGGTGGCAGTGGCGCTGATGATGGCTCTTGGCGGCGGGGTGGCGCAGGCCGCCCCCGGGACACCGGACGCCGGAGCACCGGACACGACTCGCGGGCCGTGCGCGTACGCGGTGACGCCGGACGAGCCGGCCGCCCGGCCCGTGCCGCTGCCGCCCGACCCGCGGCACACGCCCGACCGCGGTCACCCCGAGGTCCTCCTCCAGACCAACCAGGGCCCCGTGCCGCTCGTGCTGGACCGCGCGAAGGCGCCGTGCACCGTCCAGAGCTTCCTGCACCTCGTGCGGAAGAAGTTCTACGACGACACGACGTGCCACCGGCTCACGGCTTACCCGACGTTGAAGGTGCTGCAGTGCGGCGACCCGTCCAACACCGGTGAGGGCGGTCCGGGCTACAAGTACGCCGACGAACTGCCCACCGACCTCGCGCCCGCCCCGAACGACCCCACGGGCCTGCGACGCATCTACCCGCGCGGCACCCTGGCCATGGCCAACGCGGGCCCCGACACCAACGGCAGCCAGTTCTTCCTCGTCACGTCCGATTCCGTGCTGCGGCCCAACTACACCGTCTTCGGCCGCATCACGCCCGCCGGGCTCGCCACCCTGGACAAGGTCGCCGCCGGCGGCATCGTGCCGAACCCGGACAGCGAGGTCGACGGCCGCCCGGCCCTGACCACGGACATCCAGCGGGCCAAGCGCACCTGCTAGTGTCATGCGTCAGAAATTCCCGGGGTTAGTTGTACCGTGTTGGCATGACGCACCGGGGTCCGTCTGCCGTGGAGATAGTGCTGTCGGAGGCTGAGCGGGTCGAGTTGTTGCGCCGTGCGGGTT
>NZ_JAJHUO010000018.1 GCF_020859565.1 Saccharothrix luteola
CGGTCCGGCGATACCACCGGGTCCGGTGACACCACCCCCCGGATCATGCGTTCGACTGGGGGCGTAAGTCATGCCGGACCCGGCGACCACAGCTCCTTGATCAGGAACCACGAAGAAGGTAACGGGGGGGACGTGACCACACCGGGGGCGTCGGCGGTGTGGTCTGTCCACTGGGCCGCTGGGGGGCAGGTGGTGTGGTGGTGCGGGTATGGCGCGGTAAACCCGCAAAACCCGCCGATCGGGCGGCAGTGGGGCTGTGACCTGCGGTGATGTGCTGCGGGATTGGTGTCCGGGCAAACCCGCAGCAAACCCGGTGGTAAACCCGCAAACCCGTGGTGGTGCCGTGTCGGTACCGGTCGCCCGAGGTCGCGGGAAGCAACAGCAGGCCCTGCTAGCCCGCGCGGGGTAGTAGGGCCTGCGTTTGTGCGTGCGACCCCGGCGGGTTGGTGCGGGTTTCAAACCCGCCGCTCCGGCCAAACCCGCACCCAAACCCGCGCCGTGTTTGCCCTGGTCAACCACCGTTCCCCTTGGCCTGTGCGGGTTTGTTCTTCACTCCCGAGAAGGGGAAGGGCTGTAGTGGTGCGGGGTGTCGGTGAACATAAGCGCCCAGGGCGCAACCGTCACGCAGCTGCGACGGGGCACACCAGGTGGACCACTGGCCCGCGAATCGGGCGGGGAGCCCGTGGGGAGGCAGGCGGGGAGCCTCGCGCCGGATGGGGGGCACTCCCCACCCGGCTCCCCAGAGGACTCCCCGGGCCGTGAGCTGGCCGGACAGCCGTTTACGGCCTGTTTGGGGAGGGGGGAGCCGCACGCGCGTCACGGCCGCGAGAGGCTGTTTCACGGCCTGCGGACGCAAGGGCATTCCCGCGTGAAACGGCGGGCAGAGTCGCCCTCCCGTGGGCACCTCGCACCGGCACCCGAGACGCCCGAGATCATCGTGCGCTTGGCCCCGCCCGCCGTCACCACGATCAGCGCTGGTCACCAAGGGGACGTGACACCGTGCTGGGCCGAGCAGTGCGGCCGGTGCCGAATGAACCGGTGGTGAAGCCGCGGATCGCCCACCACCTCCGAGTTCACCCCCGCCCGCACCGTCACACCAGGCCTGCCACACGCCCTGACGGCCCGGCCTAACTCGGCTAACTACCTAACTTCCCACAGGTCAGCTGCCCACGGCGCTCACCTGGCAGACGAGTTAGGTTCGTAACTCGGCTTTGCTTCGCCTAACTCCGGAGCAACACATCCCGCAGCTCCCAGGCGCGGCCGAGGATGCACGCCCCCGGTGAGGCCATCGGTTCGCTGGTCAGCATCCGTCGAACTGTCTCTTCGGTGAACGGAACGCCATCGGAGACCGCTGTTGACTCCAGTGCGGAAACCAATGATCCCTCAGCATTTATCTGGACGGCATTACCGAACACGTCATTGAAGAAGTCACCGTCGATCACTACGACAGTTAGGAAAGTCGCCGTCAATGTCAATGCGTCTAGACCTACGCCAAGACAATACGGCGTTACCTTGCCGTCCTCGCGCCCTCTTTGCATATCCCGATAGAGTGACCAGCCTTCATAGTCGATCGGCTCCCCTTGACTTCCGTCGAGTTCAGGCTCACCAAGCACTTCTTCGGAGTACTCTCGAACCATGTTTCGCTATAGGTCGAAATCATTGCGAGTATCCCATGCGGTTACGCTAGAGGGCTGAAACTCTCCAGCAGGGATAAGGCCATAAATTCCCGCTGCAGTGGCAACCTTAGCCGGATCGCGCCAATGGAGCAGGAAAGACGCCTTCCCCGTGCTCGGATCACGACGAAGAGTAAGGGTTTCAATGGCAGACATTACGGCGCGGCGATACAGGTCAAACGGGTTACCGATCAGGGTGCGCAACGGAAGCGAGGCCAAGTCGGGAGTCTCATCAGCAGGTCTTCGCGCACGGCTTCAGCGAACTCGCGTGCGACAGCCTCTGAAGCGTCTAGCTTGTCAAAGTAAGTCCCTAGGCCGAATCTCAAGCTTGGAGTTTCGGACCTAAGTCAACGTCTAGAAGTCGATAGCTGGCGCGATTCTCGAATAGTGAAGGTCGGTCCAGCGACCCGGTCGGCGTGCTGGCAACCCTCGTCGGCGCGGCCGGCGTCCACCTCGGCCCCAACCCCCACGTCCAACTCGGGTTCGGCGAACGGCACCCGCTGCTCATCTGGCCGATCCTGATCGGGCGCTACCGGCATCGGCCGCATGGGCACCGCCACCAACGCCGCACTCGCACTGTTCGGCGCAGCCGATCCGTACTTCCGGGCGGAGAACGTCCACTCCGGCCTGTCCAGCGGCGAAGGTCTCGCAGCTGCGTTCGCCACCGACGACGCGACCGGCGCCGGTGAAGCCGCGGGGAAGTCCGGCAAGTCCCCGCGGCTACTGCCCGAGGGCGACTGCCGACTACTCGCGCTGGAGACCGAGTGGGCATCGGTCATGGCGCGGATGAAGCGTGAGGGCAACACGTTGGGCGCGCTGCTTCGGCAGGCGTGGGAAGGCGGCAACCTGTCCACTCTCAACGTCACCGCCCGCATGGCCGCACGCTCCCACCTCGGCATCGTCGCCCACATCACCCCCAAGGAGTTCAGCGCCAAGGTCAGCGCCGCCGACCTGGCGGGCGGCACCTACAACCGGTTCCTGCCCGTCGCGGTGGCCCAATCCAAGCACTTCCCCACCGACCCAGACCCGGCACTCATGGAAGAGCTGGCAGCGTCGCTCTCCGCCCGGCTGACCCGCGCGGGTGGCTTCGACGCCCTGGGGTTCACCCCGGCCGCGCACGTGGCGTGGCAGCGACTCCAGGTCGAGTTCAACGGCCACCTCGGCGCGGACGGCCCGGTAGAGGAGTTCATCAGCCGCGCCGCAGCCAACTGCGTCCGCATCGCCGCCCTCTACGCCGCACTCGACCGCACCGACCACATCACCCCCGACCACATGACAGCCGCCGCCGCACTCGTCCGCTACTCCATCGACTCCGCCCGCGCCATCGTCGACAACGCCACCAACGACAAAGCCACCGCCCTGGACCAGGTTCATCGCCGACGCCGGACCCATCGGCCGCAGCCGCGAAGAGATCCGCTCCGAGCACTTCAAGCGCAACGCCAAAGCCGACGAGATCACCGACCTGCTCGACAGGCTTACCGGCGAAGGGCGGATCACCCGCACCGCCAGGCCCCGCGACGACGGACGACCCGGCCGGGGCAAGGAGGTCTACACCGCCACCTGAACGCGGTCTACGCGGTTACGCGCTTAGGCCCTGACCAGCACAAACGCCGAACACCTAACCGCGTAGTACGCGGTTAGGTCCCAGCAAAACCCCAGGTCAACCCCAAAGCGCGTAACCGCGTCACCCGTGTAGGACCACGCTGTCGATCTCAAGTCCGCACCGGCCGGTACAGGCGGTGGGGGGACCGCCCCGGCCCGATCCCCCTCACGGACCCGCCTAGAACCTGCCCGGCAGCACAGCCCCCAACAGGGCCACGATCACTGCCACGACCAGCACCAACCGCAGCAAGCTCGCGGCTTCTTTCTCGTCCACTCTCACCTCCGGTGTCACCAAGAAGGCAAGTGTTACGCCGCTTGCAGTAGTGATCTATCCGTCAAACAGCGGCTTTCCTCCCTGTAACTAGCCCATCTGTCTACTTCGGACGGGCGGTCTCGCACCCCACTCGCCAGCAAACGCAAGAGCCACGCGGGCGTTGACCAGCACTATTGCGGGGACCGCAGGACTTTCTGTCGCTTCACAGATTTCCGAGCAAGTGTCAAAACTAGTCACAAAACAGGACCGCGCAGCTGCGAGACGAATGCCGCTCGACCTAGCGGCCTGACCCGCTAGACCTAGCGTCCCCGCTAGCGCCTCCACCGCCTGCGACCAGCGGACTAGCGCCTAGCAGCACCCCAGCCACACACCTCGCACGGAGCCACTACGGCACCCGGCGCACCCCCGCACGCCCCACGCCAGCTCGACCACGACCGCACGGAAGGACCACCCGGCATGGCCACCACCCAACCGACCACCCCGGCCCGGCACCTGCTCAGCGTGGAAGACGCCGCGCGTGCACTGTCCATCGGCCGCACCACCATGTTCAACCTCATCAAAACCGGCGAAATCGCGTCCGTCCAAATCGGACGACTCCGGCGCATCCCGACTACAGCCCTCACCGACTACACCACCCGACTCACCGCACAACAGCCCGCCGCCTGACCTCTTCTTTTGTCTGCTACAGCCGCTTGTCACGTCCTAAAACCGCAGGCCACACAGGGGACGTGACAAGCGGCCCAACCCGGAAGGCACCACCACATGCCACGCAAAAGGCGTCCCGAAGGAACCCGCGCACCCAACGGCGCAGGCAGCATCTACCTCGGCAAAGACGGCAAATGGCACGGACGCGTCACCATGGGCGTCAAAGACGACGGCACCCCCGACCGACGCCACGTCAAACGCGCCACCGAAGCGGAGGTCATCAAAGCAGTCCGCGAACTGGAGAAGCAACGAGACAGCGGCCAGGTACGCAAGCCTGGTAGGGCCTGGACGCTTGAGAACTGGTTGACGCATTGGCTCACCAACATCGGTGAACCGTCGGTGCGACGCTCGACTTACGTCTACTACGAAGGTGCGGTTCGGCTGTACCTGATTCCGGGCTTGGGCGGCCACCGACTGCCGAAGCTCGAACCAGAACACGTGGAGAAGCTGTACGCCAAGCTTCACGGCGAGGGTCGTAGCGGATCGGTGCTACAGCAGGTTCACCGCACGTTGCGTGTCGCGCTGAACGAAGCTGTTCGGCGTGGGCACCTCGGACGGAATCCGGTTCTGTTGGTGAAGTCGACCAAGGCGACGGAGACCGAGGTAGAGCCGTTCTCGGTCGAACAGGCTCAGCGGATTCTGGAGACGGCCAAACAGCGGCGTAACGGCGTGCGGTTCGCTCTCGCGCTTGCCCTCGGTCTGCGCCGTGGTGAGGCGTTGGGGCTGAAGTGGTCTGACCTGGACACGCGGACGGGCACACTGTCGATTCGGCGGGCGTTGCAGCGACACACCTGGCGGCACGGCTGTGCCGATCCGGCGCAGTGCGCACGGCCGCACCACAAGGTGAAGCCGTGCCCGGAGAACTGCAATCGGCACGCGCGCACCTGTCCGCCACCATGCACCGTGGACTGCGTCGGTCACGCCCGCAGCTGCCCGGATCGTCGGGCGGGCGGCCTGGTGATCTCCGAGGTGAAATCGCGGGCGGGACGTCGGGTGGTGAACGTGCCCGAATCGCTAATGGAATGGCTGCGCACACACGATGAGGTGCAGGACGACGAACGACTTACCGTCGGTGACCCCTGGCGCGAGGACGGTTGGATGTTCACCCAGCCGACCGGAAAGCCGCTGGACCCGCGCGCGGACCACAACGAGTGGAAATCACTGTTGGAAGCCGCAGGCGTCCGTGACGCTCGACTGCACGACGCGCGCCACACGGCCGCGACGATGCTTCTCGTCCTTAACGTGCCGCTCCGGGCGATTGCCGACGTGATGGGGTGGTCGCCGGGCTCGGCGGCACAGATGGCGGGCCGGTACATGCACGTGCCGGACGCGATCCGGGAGGGCATCGCGCGCCAGGTGGGCGGGCTGCTGTGGACCGGGGGCGCCGACGACGACACGTCGAACCTGACCGAGGAACACCGGGCCGCGATCCGGCGCTCTCCGAGACGTTGCCGCCGCGCTGGCGCGAGCGCCTGGCCGAGGTCTTCCCGGACGACGCGGGCGGTACGGCGGGGGTGCCGGCGTCCGCCTGAAACGGGGCAAGTGAGACCCGATTTGGAACCCAGAGGGCCGGTACCAACCGGTACCGGCCCTCTGACCTGCGCGCTCGGCAGGATTCGAACCTGCAACCTTCTGATCCGTAGTCAGATGCTCTATCCGTTGAGCTACGAGCGCATCGTTCTTCAGTTGTCACCCGGCCGAAGCCGGGTGTTGCGGAGGCTCCGGGATTTGAACCCGGGATGGGCGATAAACCCAAACCGCATTAGCAGTGCGGCGCCATAGACCAGACTAGGCGAAGCCTCCCGGAGCCCTCGGCTACGACGCATAGATTACACATGCCCCCGCCGCTCTAGCAAAACGCCCCCCTCTTTACCTCATCCGCCCTGGTCAGAGGGGGTAGAGGGGGGCGCTGGAGCGGCCTCAGGCGGTGCTGGGGTGAGGTAGGTCTCGGGACAGGGCGAGGAATGGGTCCAGGGCGGCCGGGTTGCGCAGGGCGTCCAGGCTCACGGCGCGCTCGGGTGGGGTGCCCGCCAGGATCTTCTTCACGGGGACCTCGCACTTCTTGCCGTTGAGGGTCCTCGGGATCTCGGCCACGGCGACGAAGCGGTTCGGGACGTGGCGCGGGGAGAGGTTGGTCCGCAGCTCCGAGCGGAGTCGGGGTTCGAGGTCGGCGAGGGTGGCGCCCGGGTCCAGGACCAGGAAGCACAGCAGTTCGCCGTCGGTCTGGCCGGCGCCCGACGTGTCGATCACGAGCGAGTCCGCGACGCCCGGCACGCCTTCGACGACCCGGTAGAACTCGCTGGTGCCCATGCGGACGCCGCCGCGGTTCAGGGTGGAGTCGCTCCGGCCGTAGATGACCGCCGAGCCGCGCCTGGTGATCCTGATCCAGTCACCGTGCCGCCAGACGCCCTCGAAGGTGTCGAAGTACGCCTCACGCAGCTTCGTGCCGTCCTCGTCACCCCAGAACCACACCGGCATCGACGGCATCGGCTTGGTGATCACCAGCTCGCCGACCTCGTCGACGACGGGCACGCCGGACTCCGAGAACGACTCCACGGCGGCGCCCAGGGCGCGGCAGGAGAGCTCGCCCAGCCAGACGGGCAGGTCGGGTGCGGCGGCGACGAAGGCGGTGCACAGGTCGGTGCCGCCGGAGACCGAGGCGATCTGGACGTCCGGGCCGACGGCCGACGCGATCCAGCGGAAGCCCTCGGGGGTGAGGGGCGCGCCGGTGGAGCCGACGACGCGCAAACCCGTCAGGTCGTAGCGCTCCGCCGGGTGGACGCCCTCCTTCAGGCACGACTGGATGTACGGCGCGGACGTGCCGAAGTACGTGACGCGGTGCTGCTCGGCCAGGTGCCAGAGCACGTTCAGGTCGGGGTGCGCGGGACTGCCGTCGAACAGCACGATCGTCGACCCGACCAGCAGGCCGGAGACGAGGAAGTTCCACATCATCCAGCCGGTGGTGGTGAACCAGAAGAACCGGTCGCCCGGGCCGAGGTCGCTGTGCAGCGCCAGCATCTTCAGGTGCTCGACCACGATCCCGCCGTGGCCCTGGACGATGCCCTTCGGCAGCCCCGTGGTGCCGGACGAGTACAGCACCCACAGCGGGTGGTCGAACGGGACGGGCTCGAAGGTCAACTCGGCGTCGGCGTGGGCGGACAGCAGGGAGCCCCAGGCCACCGCGCCGGGCAACGGGCCGCCGCCCACGTAGTCGATCACCACGGTGGCGCGCAGCGACGGGATCTCCGTCCTGAGCCGCTCCACGGTCGGCCGCACGTCGAACGCCCGCCCGTTGTACCGGTACCCGTCGACGGCAACGAGCACGGTAGGCGCGATCTGGGCGAACCGGTCGGAGATCGCCCGCGCGCCGAAGTCCGGCGAGCACGACGACCAGGTCGCGCCGAGCGACGCCGCCGCCAGGAACGCGATCAGCGCCTCCGGCGAGTTCGGCACGAGCGCCACCACGCGGTCACCGCGCCGCACGCCCAGCTCCACGAACCCGGCGCGCACGGCGGCCACCCGGCGGCGCAGCTCGCCGTACGTGAGTTGCGACGACAGCCCGTCCTCGCGGTGGAACACGACCGCCAGGTCGCCGTCCGGGCCCCTCAGGGCGTGCTCCGCGTAGTTGAGCGTGGCACCGGGGAACCAGACCGCCCCGGGCATCACGGGCGCCTCCAGCACGCGCGTGGGCGGGCTGTGGAACACCACCTCGAAGAACTCGGCGATCGCGCCCCAGAACCCCTCCAGGTCGGAGGTGGACCACTCCCACAGCGACTCGTAGTCGGGGAGGTCCAGGCCCTTGGTCGAGGCGAGCCAGGAGCGGAACGCGGCCATCCTGGTGTCGCCGACCCGGTCGGGGTCGGGGCGCCACAGGACTTCCGCCTCGCCGGCGGCGGCGCCGGCACGCATCTCGGTCATACCTGAAGTTCCTAGCCGATCGAACGGCCCGGAACCACAGCAGGCACCCACACACCGGATCAGTTCCGGCCGGCGCTCGCCACCAGTCCCTCGACCGCGGAGATCAGCCTCGGCGCGTCCGCCGGCGCGACGACCAGCCACCCGTCGTCCCGCCGCACGAGGTAGCGGCCCTCGGCGGTGTCCAGCCACGACACGGCCGCGCCGGTCGGGTGCAGGTAGCCGGCCCGGTTGCGGGCGATCACGCCGACCTGGCCGCCGCCGCTGCGCGTGGTCACGGCGCGCATCAGGGTGTTGGCCTCCGGCTCGCGCAGGCCGACGGCGCGCAGCGCGTCGAGGAAACCCTCGCTGCCGTCGTGCTCGCCCGCCCGGCCCGCGGCCAGGTAGTCGTCCCAGCGAACGTTCACCGACCGGCCGCTGCCGGGTGGCGCGGCCGGCAGGGTGTTGACCGTGGTGGCGGCCAGCGCGGTCGGCCGGAACCCGGCCACCTGCACCTGGTTGCCGAGCCGGCCCGCGAACGCGCCGTGCCACGCGGCGGTGGCCAGGCCGCGCGCCTGGGCGCCGCGCACGGTGAAGAACACCTCCAGGCCGATCTCGAACTCGGCCAGGCCGCGCAGCAGCCCGTACAGCTCCTCGTCCGGCCGCCGCACGGTGCCGAGGCCGCGGGCCGCCAGGTCGCGGGACGCGCTCTCGATCAGCGCGTCCCGCTCCCGCTGGGTGTGCCCGAAGTGCCGGACGCCGAGCGGGACCGGGTGGGCGTCGCGGTGGACCGCCTGCCAGAGCAGGAAGAACTCCACTTCGCTGAGCCGGAAGACGCGTTCGGTCACAGGCCGATCACCGGTGGTGCGGCCTTGCGGTCGACGCCGAAGACGTTGTCGTCGTCCTCCAGGTACCCGGGCCGGTTGCGGTCCTTCTCACCGCCGCCGGCGACGGGCGGCGGCGCGGCCATCGGCGCGGCGCCGATCATGCCGGACTGCGGTGTCACCGACTTGGGCGCCTGGAACTGGCTGGTCACGCTGCCGGGGTTGGCGGAGCCGCGGTCGGCGGCGATCGCGCCCGTCGCGCCGCCGGGACCGGCCACCGGACCGCCGCCACCACCGCCACCGCCCATGCCGACGGGCGTGGGCATGACGCCGCGACCGCCGTAACCACCGCGGCCACCGGCGAAGCCACCGCGGCCGAACTGGGCGGACGTGCCGCCGGGACGCTGGTTCGGCGCGCCGCCGGGGGTGCTCACCACGGGCTGGCTGCCGCCGCCACCGCCACCGCCACCGCTGCCGCCACCGTCGGTGACGGGCGGGTTCGGCGTGACGACCACGGGCGGCGGCGGGGGCGGCGCGACCGGGTTGGTCGGCGGGCTGAACGACGGCACGGTGCGGTCGACCTCGTAGGAGTTCTGCTGGAACATCGCCATGACCTCGGCGGCCTGGCGGTGCGTCGCGTCCGCGGTGACGACCGAGTCGATCGCGGGACCGGCGATGGTGTCGATGCCGGTGAACGCGCCGGGCGAGCGGGTGATGGGGGTCGAGCCCGCGGTCAGGCCGTCGTGCGACGAGAGGGTGGGCGACCGGTAGCCGGCGTCCTCCGCCAGCCGGTTGTCGACCAACGGCGAACGAGGCGTGACGACGGGAGTCGGGGTGGCGACGGGGGTCGAGGACCCGTCGGCGACCGGCGTGACGACCGGCGGCGCCGGCGCGGGCGGCGGCATCATCTCGCGCGCCGTCTGCACGTGGTCGATCTCGGTGGCGATGCACTTGGCCACGTTGTCGGCGTGCTCGCTGGTGTTCAGCGCCCACTTCTCGACCGACTCCAGCGCCTCGCGGGCGCGTTCGGCCGACTCGCCGGTCCACGCCTGGCTGGACTGGCCGATCGCCTTGGCCAGGTACTCCTGCACCTCGCCGAGGGCCTTGCTCACCGCGGCCCAGTCGGCCTGGGCGCTGCTCGCGGCCTTCAGGTCGACGCCGGTGTTGATCATCTCCCACAGCTCCTGGTGGCTGTAGGTCATCCAGTCGACCTTCTGGCCGAGGTCGGTGGGCTTGTCGTGGCCGTGGCCGTGGCCGTGGCCACCGCCGTGCCCTTGACCGCCACCGTGGTTCCCGCCGTGGTTGCCACCACCGTGGCCCTGCCCCTGGCCGCCGCCGTGCCCCTGGCCCTGACCGCCGCCGTGCTTGTTGTCGCCCATCAGCCCTTGGCCTCCCCGGCGGACCCGAAGGCGTCCGCCGCTTCGTCGTCGGCCCGCTCCAGGTTCCGCGCCGCTTCGCGGATGGTCTCCTCGACCTCGAAGAGCACCTGCATGAAGTCCCCGATCACGTTGACCGCCGACTCCTCGTTGCCCACGGCCACCTCGCGCAGCCGCCTGCTGATCGCGTCGCTCACCCAGTTGTTGCCGAACTTCAGCTCGACGTCGAGGTTGTCGACCGCGCGGCCGTGCACGGTGTCGACCAGGTTGCGCGCCTGCACGACCAGCTTGAGCAGGTCGTCGACGCCCTGCTTGTCCAGGTCGAGCTGGACGGAACCCTTGTCCACCGCGTCCAGCGCGGTGGTGGCCTTGTCCAGGTCGGTCTGCGCGGCCTTCGCGAAGCTCTCCGCCACCGGCTTGGCGGCGTCGGACTCGGCCGTGGCCGCGGCGGGCAGGGTCACGGTGGCGTCGGTGGCGGGCGCCGCGGTCGGTGGAGCGGACACCGGTGGGGCGGTCGGCGCGGGAACCGGTGGCTCGACGGCCACCGGCGCGTCCGCCACCGGACCGGGTTGGACCGCCGCGGACGGCGTGAAGCCAGGCGGGATCTGCACCGTCTGTGCACCCGCCAGTGGGACCGTGTTCCCGTCGCTCATCACTACCCCCTGCACTGCGATTCGCCGCAGGCCCACCACGCGTTAGCCGACGACGACCGAAATCAGGCGTTCCGGACGCCTTCCTTAGATGTACCGGGAAGCCCGTTCGGTTCCAAGCCGCCGACCAGAGGCTTAGCGAAGATGTGAGTCGAACCAGTTCAACGCGCGCTGCCACGCCTCGAAGCCGGCCTCCGGCGTGGTGTCGAACCGGTGGCTGGTGCGGGAGAACCGGACCACGTCGGTCGCCACCGGCGCCGCCGCCGCCGCGTCGCGCAGCTTCTCCACGTCGCTGAACGGGATCTCGTCGTCGTCACCGTACAGGCCGAGCCAGGGGCAGGTCAGCTCTTCCGCGATCTCCACCAGCGACGGCAGCCCTTCGGCCAGCGGTTCCAGGATCCCACCACCGCCGACGGTCACCGCCGCGCCGACGGTTCGGCTTCCCGCAACCACCATCGCGACCGATCCGCCCAGGTCGAAACCCATGACGCCCATGCGGTCCTGGCTGACGCCCCGCTGGGCCAACCAGACGAACGCGACGTCGGTGTCGGCCAGCACGGCGTCGCCGGACAACCCGCTCACCATCGCCGGCGCCTCGTCGCCGGACACCTCGTCGTAGAGGTGCGGCGCGACCGCCAACCACCCCTCGGCGGCGAGTCCGCTCACCAACCCGCGGACGGTGTCGGTCACGCCGCGCGCCTCGTGCAGCACGACCAGGCCGCCGCGGACGGCGTTCTCCGGCTCGGCGACGGTCAGCCGCAGCTCGCGGCCGTCGGTGAGGGAGAGCGTCTCGGTGCGGGTAGAAGTCATGTCCCAACCCTTCCACGAGGGGGTGAACGGGAGTCAACGTGAGCATCCGTACGGCAGGTATGCCCCATCCGGGTCTTTCACCGGATAACGTCCAGCTCAGAACCCCGAAGGGAGTCCCTGGATGACCGTGCGAACCCGTGCCGACCTCGTTGCGCTGCCCGGATACGTGCCCGGCAAGACGATCCCCGGCGCGATCAAGCTGGCCAGCAACGAGGTCTCGGCCGGACCGCTGCCCAGCGTGGTGCGGGCGATCGCGGACGCCGCCACCGCCGTGAACCGCTACCCCGACACCGCCGCCACCGAGCTCGTGGCGCGCCTGGCGGACAAGCTCGGCGTGCCGGCGGAGCAGGTGGCCGTCGGCTGCGGCTCGGTGACGTTGTGCCAGCAGCTGGTGCAGGCGACGTGCACCGAGGCCGACGAGGCGCTGTTCCCGTGGCGCTCGTTCGAGGCGTACCCGATCATCACCGCGGTCGTCGGCGCGCGGCAGAACCGGGTGCCGCTGACGCCGGGCCACGGGCTGGACCTCGACGCGATGGCCGACGCGATCACGCCGGCCACCCGCCTGGTGTTCGTGTGCAACCCCAACAACCCGACCGGGACGGCGTTGCGCAGGGCGGAGATCGAGCGGTTCGTCGAGCGGGTGCCGTCGGACGTGCTCGTGGTGATCGACGAGGCGTACAAGGAGTTCGTCGACGACCCGGACGTGCCCGACGGCGTGGAGCTGGCCAAGGCGCAGTGGGCCGCGGGCCGGGACAACGTGGCCGTGCTGCGCACGTTCTCCAAGGCGTACGGGCTGGCCGGGCTGCGCGTCGGGTACGCGGTGGCCTCGCCCGCGGTGGCCGAGACGCTGCGCAAGGTCTACGTGCCGTTCAGCGTGAACGCCCTGGCGCAGGTCGCGGCGCTGGCGTCGCTGGACGCCGAGGCCGAGCTGATGGCGCGGTGCCGGGCGATCGTGGCCGAGCGGGCCAGGGTGCGCGGCGAGCTGCTGGCCGCCGGGTTCGAGGTGCCCGGGTCGCAGGCGAACTTCGTGTGGCTGCCGCTGGGCGAGCGGACCGCGGCGTTCAACGAGCACTGCCTGGCGCACAAGGTGGTCGTGCGGGCGTTCGCCGGCGACGGGGCGCGCGTCACGATCGGCGAGCCCGAGGAGAACGACGCGTTCCTGAAGGCTGCCCGGTCCTTCGCCGGCTGAGCCCTTCAGCGGGTGAGGATCTGAGCGATGGCCACGACTCCCACCACCACGATCACCGCGCGCAACGCGGCCGGTGGGAGTCGGCGGCCGACCTTCGCGCCGAGCTGGCCGCCGACGACCGAGCCGACCGCCAGCAGCAGCACGGCGAGCCACGCCACGTCGGCGATGAAGATGAACAGCACGCCCGCGACCAGGTTCACGAACGCGGTCAGCACGTTCTTCAGGGCGTTCATCCGCTGGATGTGCTCGCTCATCAGCACACCCATCAGGCCCATCACCAGCACGCCCTGCGCCGCGCCGAAGTAGCCGCCGTAGACGCCCGCGAAGAACACGCCGATCCACAGCGCCACGCCGCCGTGCTCGTGCCGCTCCCGTTCGGCGAGCTTGCGGTTGAGCCACGGCTGGGCGACCACCAGCACCAGCGCGACGGCGATCAGCACCGGGACGATCGCGGAGAACGCGTCCTCCGGCAGCACCACGAGCAGGATCGCGCCGACCACGGCGCCCAGCACCGAGGCGGGCAGCAGCCGCTTCACCCGGCCCGCCTGCCCGGTCAGCTCGCGCCGGTAGCCCCACGCGCCGCTGAGCGAGCCGGGCACCAGGCCGAGGCTGTTGGACACGTTGGCCACCACCGGCGGGTAGCCGACGGCCATCAGCACCGGGAACGTCACCAGGGTGCCGGAACCCACCACCGTGTTGATCCCGCCGGCGAACACACCGGCCAGGACGACGACGATCGCCTCCACCGTCGTCACGGCCACTCTCCCCTGGTTCTCGCGGTTCGCCAGCGACGCTAACACCGCGTCCGGCGGAGTGCGGTGTGGCAACCGCGACACCGCACCCCGCCGTCAGGGGGTGTGCACGCCGATCATCAGGCCGTGCGACGCCCGATCGAGCGCGCGCCGATGCCGAACGCCAGCAAGAGCACGCCGACCAGGCCCAGACCGAGCACGCTCGCGCCGGTCCTGGCCAGGGCGTCCTCGGTCGAACCGCGGCCGCCGTGGTCGCCGCCCGGCGTCGCGGGGTTCGCCCCACCCGGCGCCACCGGAGTCGGATCCGCGACGTCCGGGCCCGGCTCCACGTGGATGTTGTGCGGGTCGTGCTCGCCGCGGACGACCATGAGGAACGGGAACTGCATGTTCGTGCGGATCTTCCACGGGCCGACCACCAGCGGCGTGTAGTGCCCCACCGGCAGGTCGGTGAACGTGAACGTCCCCGACGCGTCGGCAGTCGTCGCGACCGCGAACTCGTCGATGTAGCGGTCGAACAGCACGACCTTCACGTCCGGCACCGGCGTGAAGGGCCACTCGCCGGTCAGCACCTGACCGGTCGCGGTCCAGGTCGCGCCCGGCACCCTCGCCCGGGCGATGGCGAACGGCGCGCCGCCGACGATGTTCCCGTCGGCGCCGAGCGGACCGAAACCGCAGGTAGCGGTGATCAGGCCGTGGTCGGGCGAGCCCGACGGCACCGTCTCGACCACCTGGGTGGTCCACGTCCGGCCGTGCGCGATCGTCAGGCCCGTGCCGCCGTGGGCCAGCGGGCCCCACTCCTCGCCGTTCGCGATCTCGTGCGGCGAGCCGCCACCGCCGCAGTGCGCGTGGACCGTGATGTCGCGGCCCGTCGTGTTGGTGAGCTCGACCTCCAGCTTCGGCCGGTCGGTCGGCGAGTAGGAGTCCCGGTCGAACTCCAGCGTGGCCCGCAGGCCGTCCGAGATCGGCCGGACCAGCCCGGTCTCGTACGTCGTGTCGCCGTCCGCCGTGACGGTGAGGAGCTGGTAGGAGTCCTCGCGCTCGATCCAGCCGTCGGCGTGCCGGGTGGTGACCGAGTAGCGGCCGATGCCGATGTCCTCGACCCGGAACCGGCCGTCGGCGTCGGTGCGGCCGGGGTACCACCCGTTGCCCGCGAGGCCACCGTTGAGGGTGACGTCCACGTCCGGCAACGCGTTCTCGCCGGCGTCGCGCACGCCGTCGCCATCGGTGTCGACGAAGACGAGGACGGTGGCGTCACCGGTCGGGTGCGTCACCGAGGCGCTGAGGTCGATCGGCACGGACGTGCCGTTCCAGGTGGCGATCTTGCCCTTGAGGGTGACGGTGTTCTCGAGCCGCCACGGCGCCGCGTGACCGACCAGGGTGACCTCGTACGACTCACCGGGCCACAGCCACAGCCCCGGCGGGGTGCCGCCCGGGCGGTAGCCCTGGTCGAGCGGGCCCCACTGGCCCGCGTCGTAGCGGAGGCTGGTCGTGTGGTCGGCCTCGAACCGCACCTCGGTCCGGTGGCCCGCGCCCGCGTTGGTGACCTTGACCTTGGCGGTCACCGGCTCGTCGACGGAGTAGTGCGCCTTGTCGAAGGAGGCGGTGACCTCCAACTCCTCGTGCTGCACCGGTTCGCTCACGGTCGGACCGGGCGTGGCGACGAACGTGACGTGCGCGGTGCCGTCGGCGACGACGTCCGCGGTGAACCAGCCGTTGCCGGTGGCCTTGTCCCGGTAGTCGCCGAGCACGAGCACCTTCGTGGCTCCCTCCGGGAGCCTGCCGAAGGTGAACGAACCGCCGTCGTGCGACACGGCCTCGGCGACCTTCAGGCCGGTGCGCCGGCTCAGCGCGATCAGCTGTGCGCCGTCGAGCGGCTGGTCGCCGTCGCCGGAGTCGAGTCGCAGCGCGCCCTCGACCGCACCGAACGCGCCGACCTCGGCGGAGTCCGACGAGCCGATGTAGCCGGAGGTGGCACGGCCGCTGTTGCCGAAGTTGCAGGCGACGGAGACCGTGCCGGAGGCGACGGCCGCCTCCGGCACGGTCTCGGTGATGGTGACGACCTTGGTCTCACCGGCGGCGAGGGTGATGCCGGGACCTTCGGGGCTCAGCTCGGCCCAGGCGGGCGACCGGCCGTCGAGGCTGCCGTCCGACCTGGACTCGTCGCACACCGCGACGACACCGGTCAACGGCTTCGCGCCGGTGTTGGCGAGCGTGATCCGGATGCCGACCGGGTCGGCGGGCCGGTACGTGTCGCGGTCGAACTCCAGCCGCGGGCGCAGCACCGTGAGCACCGGTGGCGCCAGCGGGAACTCCAGGTTCGCGGCGACGCCCTCCTGGACGGTGAACCAGACGCGGTCCGCGGCGATGACGCCGCCCGGGTCCGGCCGGCTCTGGAGGTAGGCGCGGTACGTGCCGGTGGGGATGTCGCCGCCGAAGGTGAACCGGCCGGTGGCGTCCGTGCGGCCGCTCAGCCACGTGTTCGGCGCACCGCCGACGGCGTAGACCGGCAGGTCGGGCAGGCCCTCGCCCTGGTCGAACCGGCCGTTGCCGTCGGTGTCGCGGTAGACCAGGCCGGCGGCGGAACCGCGGCCCTGCGGCACGGTGGCGGTGGCCTCGGCCCGGTTGTCGTCGGGCGTCGGGTCCGGCGACGGGCCGCCGTCCTGCAGGCCGGTGCGGGCGCCGACGCTGTAGGTCACCGTGGTGGCGCGCGCGTCGTTCTGCCTGCCCACGAGCCGGTAGGTCTTGCTCTCGCCCGGTGCGAGCGTCGGGCCGGGGATGCGGCGCAGGTCCGCGGCGCCCGACTTGAGGGTGAGCGAGCCGGACTCCCACCAGCGGATGTCGCCGGCGGGCGCGTCGCCGACGTTGCGGACGCTCACCGTGAAGCCGATGTCGGAGTCCGGCGCGTACTCGGCCCGGTCGAAGGCGATCGACACCTGGAGGTCCGGCCGCGTGGCCGGCGGCAGGGCCAGGGGCCCGACCTCCGGCTCGGCCGGCGCCTCGGTCTCGGCGTCGGTCTCGGCGGGCTGCTCGGCCGGGGTGGTCGTCGGTTCGGCCGGCGGCTCGGTGGTCGGCTCGGCCGGGGTTTCCACCGGGGCCCCGGTCGGCGTGGTCGGTTCGGTGGGCGCAGTCGTCCCCGGCGGCGGAGCCGCCTCGGTCGTGGTGGTCGTGGGCTCGGTCTCCTGGGCCCACGCCACCGGACCGCTCATCGCGACGGCGAGCACGAGCACGCCCGCCGTCGCCGCGCGCAGGATTCGTCTCACGCCGTTCGGGCGCGCGACAGCACTACCGGACAAGGATTTCCCCCAAAGCTAGGTCCTCACCCACCGCGGGATGCCGACGTCCCCCGATGCCGCCGCCGGGCAGGGCCTGTGTGATTTCGTCAAGCTACCGTGTCGGACGATCAGCTCACCGGCAGTTGCCGGAACTTCGCGTCGGCGACGCCAGGGCTACGTCGTGCGTCGTCCCAACGCCCGTGCGCCCACGCCGAACGCCAGCAGCACCAAGCCGATCAGGCCGAGCCCGAGCACGCTCGCGCCGGTGGTCGCCAGGGCGTCCCGGGGCGGACCGCCGCCACCGGCCGGTGCGTCACCCGGCGCGGTGGCGTCCGGGTCGACGACCACCGGCCCCGGCTTGACCGCGATCAGCTGGGGCGTCGTGGAGCCGCGGACCGCCTCGAACAGCGGGCCCTCGTGGGTCGGGACCACCTCCCACGGGCCGAGGACCAGCGGCGTGTAGTGGCCGACGGCCAGGTCGGGGAACGTGAACACGCCGTGGGCGTCCGCCGTGGCGCGGGCCGCGGTCTCGTTCGTGTCGGGGTCGACCAGGACCACGGTCACGTTCGGCACGCCGACCCACTGCGTCCCGCAGCACTCGACCACCCGGCCGGTCGTGGTCCACACCGCGCCCGGCACCTTGGCCTTGGCCCTGGCGATCGGCGCCAGCTCGCGGAACCGGCCGTCGGCGTCACGCGTGCCGAAGCCGCACGTGGCCGTGATCAGCCCGTGGTCGGGCGACCCGGCGGGCATGGTCTCCTCCACGGTGGTCGTCCACGACCTGCGCGAGGCGACCGGGACGCCGTCACCGAGCTCGGCCAGCGGACCCCACTCGTCGCCGTTCTCGATCTGGTACGGCGTGCCGACGCCCCCGCACACCGCGTGCACGGTGAGGTCCGCCAGGCTGTTGTTGGTGATCGTGACGGTCAGCCCGGGCCGCTCGTCCGCCCGGTACTCGGGCTTGTCCCAGGCGATCACGGCGGTCAGCGTGTTCGCGGGCCGGACCAGGCCGATCTCGAACGTCAGGTCGCCGTCCGCGGCGAGGGTGAACCGGTCGTAGAAGTCGATCGGCAACGCCCAGCTGGAGGAGTGCCAGGCGCGGACCCGGTAGTTGCCCGCCGGGACGTCCTGGAGCCGGTAGCGGCCGGCGGCGTCCGTGATGCCCCGGTGCAACTCCGTGGGGATGCCGCCCTCGACGGTCACGTCCAGGTGCGGCAGCACTTCACCGGCGTCGAACGCGCCGTTGGCGTTGGCGTCGCCGTAGACCAGGATCGTGGCGTCGCCCACGCCGTGGCTCACCGCGGCGGACAGGTCGAGCGGCACCGACGCGCCACGCGTGCCGACCGTGATCCGGCCCTTGAGCGAGACCAGGTCGCCGACCCACGGCCGCGGCTCGCCGACGATGGTGACCTCGTACGACTCGCCCGGCCACAGGTACAGGCCCTCGGTCGGGTTCAGGAACGGGTACAGCGGGCCCCACTGGTTGTAGTCGTAGCTCATCGTGGACGGCACCCACTCCGGCACGAACCGGACCGGGCTGCGCGGCCCGACGCCCGCGTTGGTGACCTTGATCCGGGCGATCACGGTGCCGGCGATGTCGTAGGCCGCCTGGTCGAACGACGCGGTGACCTCCAGCTCGTCGACCTCGACCGGCTCGGCCACCTCCGGGCCCGGCGCGACCGCGAACTCCACCCGCGTGGTCGCGTCGGCGACGACGTCGACGGTGAACCAGCCGTCGCCGGTGACCGCGTCCCGGTACTCGCCGAGCACCAGGACCTTCGTGCGGCCCGCCGGCAGCTTGGCGAAGGAGAACGCGCCGCCGTCGTGCGACCGGGCCTCGGCGACCGGCAGGCCGCTGCGCCCGTCGAGCGCGACGAGCCGCGCGTCGTCCAGTGGCGCCCCGTCGACGTGCCGCACCGTGCCCTCGACCGCGCCGAACGAGCCGACCTCGGCGAAGTCCGACGAGCCGATGTAGCCCGCGGTGCTGCGGCCGCTGTTGCCGAAGTGGCAGGCGACGCTGATCCGGCCGACCGCCGCCGCGTCCTCGGGCACGGTGTCGGTGATCCTCAGCACCTTCGTCTCGCCGGCGGCGAGCGTGACGCCGGGGCCGTCCGGGCTCAGCGCGGCCCAGGCAGGGCCGTTGCCGGTCAGCCGACCCTCGTCCGGCTCCTCGTCGCACACCGCGACGACACCGGTCAACGCGGTCGCGCCGGTGTTGGTGAGGGTCACGTCGACGCCGACCGGGTCGGTGGGCCGGTAGGACTCGCGGTCGAACTCCAACTCGGGTCGGAGCACTTCGAGGACCGGTGAGGTGATCGGCAGCACGAGTTCGGTGGTGACGCCCTGCTCGACGGTGAACTCGGCGTGGCCCGGCGCGATGACGAACGGGTTGCCGTGCTCGATCAGGGAGGCGCGGTAGCGGCCGGTGGGCACGTCGGTTCCGAAGGTGAACCGGCCGGTGGCGTCCGTGCGGCCGTGCAGCCAGGTCGCGGGCAGGCCGCCGTCGGCGTAGACCGGCGAGTCCGGCACGCCCTCGCCCTCGTCGAACGCGCCGTCGCCGTCGGCGTCGCGGTACAGCACGCCGCGGGCGGCGCCCCAGGTCAGCGGCACGCGGGTGGTGTCCCTGCCGGTGTTGTCCTCCGGCGTCGGGTCCATGTCCGGGAGGGTCTGCGGGCCCGTGTACGCGGTCACGCCGTACTCGACGCGGTCGTAGAGCGGGACCTCCTGCCGCCCGGCGAGCCGGTAGGTCTTGGCCTCGCCGGGCGCGATGGTCGGGCCGGGGAAGCGGCGCAGCTCTCCCGCGCCGGTCGTGAGCCGCAGGTCGCCCCAGTGGGTGAACCGGACGTCGACCGCGGGCGCGGCGCCGGCGTTGCGGACCGTGACGGTGAAGCCGATGTCGGAGTCCGGCGGGTACTCGTCGCGGTCGAAGGCCAGGGACACCTTCAGGTCGGCCCGCGGCACGGGTGCCGCTTCGGCCCGCGGCACGGCCGGTGGCGCCGGCTCGGGTTCGGCCGGCGCGGTGGTCGGGGCGGGCGGCGACGTGGTCTCCACCGACGGCACGGTCGTGGTCGTGGGTGTCGTCGTCTCGACGGGCGTTTCCGTCGGTGGCTCGGACGGCGCCGTGGTGGTGGGTGTGGTGGTCGTCGTTTCCTGCGCTGACGCGACCGGACCGCCGAGCGCCACGGCGAGCGCCAGCGCGCCCGCCGTGACCGCCCGCGCGATTCGCCCCGCGTGGGTGCTGCCGGACATCGGGTGTCCCCCGTAAGTAGGTCCTTGCCCACCGCGGGTTGCCGACGTCCCCCGAGCCGCCGCCGGGCAGGGCCCTTACACGATCACGCCGGAAGCTACCGGTTCACCGCCGTGCCGTCCCCGGCTTTCGCGGAACTCCCGCAAGGTGTGCGCGTCCGACAGGCCCGTGCCGCCGACCAGCACGCCCAGATCGCCGTCGACCACGTAGCTGCCGTGCGGCGAACGGGCGATCGTGGTCGGCTCGTCGTCGCCCCACGGCGCGACGCGGTGGGCGGTGCGGGCGGAGCCCCAGTCGTCGCCCGACCGCAGCACGCTGACGGCCGCTTCGCCCGGTGCGCCGAGGGAGTTGGTGACCACGGCGAGCGTGCCGTCCGGGCGCAGGTCCATGCCGTCGCCGCCGACCAGCGGCCGGTCGAGGGCGACCTCCGAGACCCGGCCCGATCGGGTGATCTTGAACAACGCGCCCGTGTCGTAGCGGACGGCGAGCGCGAAACCCCTGGGGTGCCAGACGATGCCGTTGAGGCCGATGGTGTCGCTGCCGAACCGCGGGTCGCGGGCCAGCACGGTGGCGCGACCCCCGCGGTCGACCCGGTAGAGCGCGTCGGAGGCGGGGTCGGTGACGTAGGCGTTGCCCGCGTGGTCGACGGCGACGTCGTTGGCGCTGTGCCGGCCGGGGCCGATGGCCAGGTCGACCACGTGCACCGGCCGTCCCGTGGCGAGGTCGAACACGCCGAGCCCGGAAGACCGGTAGGTGGTCTCCGGCGTGGACCGGGCGCCGAGGCCCATGTCGCCGTACGCGACGTAGACGCGGTCGCGGACCACGTGCACGCCGAACGTCGACACCATCCGGGGGTCGCTGATCAGGGTCTTCGTGGTGCCGTCGCGGACGACCTCGACGGTGCCGCGCCGGATCGAGCCGAGCAGGAACGCGTGCCGCAGCGGATCCCAGGCGATGCCCTCGGGGTGCAGTGCGGCGGACCGGCCGGTGATCACGCCCGGCGCGGCCGTGGCGGCGGCCGGGGTGGCGGTGAGGATCACCAGCACGAGAACCATCAGGAAACGCATGATGCTCCGTCCACTTGTGTGAGTACGTGGACGAAGTTAGATCAGAGCTCTGATACCCGTCAACGCGCTTTACGATCGGGGCATGGGTATGCCGGTCGAGGAGCGCCTTGGCGGCGACATCAAGCGCGTCGAGCACGAGCTGATGCTGGTGAAGCAGCAGGCCGTGCGGCCGGCCGGGCTGACCGTCGCCCAGTACGCGGCGTTGCTGGTGCTCAACGACCACCCCGGCGTGTCGGCCGCCGAACTGGCCCGCCGCTGCCGCGTGACGCCGCAGACGATGACCACGATCCTGCGCAACCTGGAGGCGGCCGAGCTGATCGCCCGCGTGCCGCACGAGGTGCACCGCAACGTGCTGGAGACGCGGCTGACCGAGGCGGGGCGCGCGGCGTTCGAGGTGGCCGACGAGCGGGCGTCCGCCGTCGAGCGCCGGCTGGCCGACGAGTTCAGCGCGGCGGAGCGGGAAACCCTCCGCGCCCTGCTGGCCCGGTGCTCGAAAGCCCTGGCCGGTCAACCCTGACGCCCCCGCCGCCATCTGCGGAGCAGGGGCAATCGAACACGCTCAGCCCAGGTTGTCGGTGTCGAAGGTGTTGCAGCGCGCCGGGTCGCCCGTCTCGTAGCCCGTCGTGTACCACTTCTGGCGCTGCGCCGACGTGCCGTGGGTGAACTTGGTCGTGTCGACGTGGCCGCCGCCCAGCTCGCCCTGGATGAAGTCGTCGCCGATGCGGGCCGCCGCGTCCAGCGCCGCGTTCACGTCGTCCTGCGTGACGCCGGTGATCAGCGGTTGGCCGGAGGCCGTCGGCACGGTCTCGGCGTGGTTGGCCCAGGCGCCCGCGTAGCAGTCGGCCTGCAGCTCCAGCCGCACCGAGCCCGACGTCGGCCCGGACCCCGACCCGACCCGGTCGGACGTGCCGAGCAGGTTCTGCACGTGGTGGCCGTACTCGTGGGCCAGGATGTACGCCTCGACGAACGGACCGCCCGTGGCGCCGAACTTCTGCTGCATCTCCTGGAAGAACCCCAGGTCGATGTACACCTGCGCGTCCGCCGGGCAGTAGAACGGCCCCACCGCGGACGTCGCGCTGCCGCACCGGGTCGACACGCCGCCGGAGAAGAAGTTCGTCTGCGCGGCCTGGTACGTGCGACCCGACCGGGCGAACTGGTCGCGCCAGTAGGCCTGGATCGAGTTGATGAACGCCACCGCGCGGCAGTCGGACTCGCGGTTGGCGTCCGCGCCGGTCCGGCACTTCTCCTTGATGGCCTCGGAACCGACCTGCTGCCCCTGGCCGACGTCGGAGAACCCGGAGCCGGACGGCAGCTGCGCGCCGCCGCCGATCTGGGAGAGCACGAAGTACAGGATCAGGCCGACGATCCCCAGCCCGCCGCCACCGAGGGCGACCCGGCCGCCGACACCGCGTTGGTCGGAGACCTGTGACGTGTCCAGCTCGGCGTTCTCGTTGAACTGCACCGCGCGTCCTCCCAGACAAACCGCAGCAGACCCGGACAAGACGAGGCCCGGGTGCGGAGCCCGACGTCGGGGCACCGCACCCGGGTTTTCCCATGTGGAAGTGACGAAACCTGCGTGACGGGGTCGGCGTGGACCGCGGTCGGCGCCGACGGTGGAGACGGCGCCCTGATGACCTACCGGGTCAACATCGTCAAGCGCGGCGATGGCGCCGGTGGCGCCGTGCGCTCGAAACCCCGTCGGAACCGCTCACGTTCGCGATCGGGCCGGTCTCATGACCGCTCCGCCCGCGGGGTTGCGGTTCGAACGCGGCTCGTCACCGCGAGGACTTACCTGCACCGCACCACCTACCCCTTCCGGGCGTGCCGCCGGCGGGTCAGCTCGGGTTCCGCCGGTGGCAGGTCCTGCTTCGAGCATGCGCCTTCCCGGCCCGATGCACAACTCGAGGAGAAGCCCCTGAACTGGTGAAATGAGATTCATCCGGCTCGGTAGGACGGTGGTCGCGCGCTGTGAGCGGGCAGCGGGCGCCCGCTCACAGCGCGTGCGTCACGGGGTCGTGGTGATGCGGCCGAGCGCGGGCGGGGCGGTGTTCGGGTTGGCGGTCAGGTAGGCCGTGAAGCCGTCCAGGTCGATGCCGCCACCGGTGATCTCCGTGCCCGCGGTGAACGCGCTGAAGCCGTCACCGCCGCCCTGCAGGAAGCTGTTGATCGTGACCCGGTAGCTCGCGGCCGGGTCCAGCGGCGTCCCGTTGAGGACGATGTCCGACACCTTCGACCCGATCGGCGCGGACGCCGACCACGTGTAGGTCAGGCCCTTCGACGGCTGCAGCACGATCTGCCGCTGGGCGCCGTTGACGATCTGCCACTGCTGCTCCAGCGCCGCCTTGAGCTGCGCGCCGGTCAGCGTGACCGTCTGCAGGATGTTGCCGAACGGCTGCACGGTGAACGCCTCGCCGTAGGTCACCACGCCGTTGCCCTCGCCCGCGGGCGAGGAGGCGTGCGTGAGGTCGGCGCGCACGCCGCCCGGGTTCATCAGCGCGAGCACCGCGCCGTTGCCCGCGGTGGCGGCCAGCTGGGAGTCGGCGATCAGGTTGCCGAGCGCGGACTCGCCCGCCGGGTTCTGCGCGCGCAGGATGTCCTGGGCGATGGTGCCGATCGGGCGGTTCGCGATCGGGCCGGACTTCGACTTGGCCAGGTCGATGATCGCCTGCACCTCGGCGTCCGGGGTGACGTCCTTGGTCACCACGTGGTTGCGGGCGACCGTCGCCGAGCGGACGACCTCGCGGGTCCGCTTGTCGATCTTGAGGTCGACCACGGACAGCTCGCGGCCGAACGCCAGGCCCTCGATGAACGGGCGCGGGTTGCCCGCCGGGTCGGTGACCGTGCAGTTGTAGTGCTGGTGGCTGTGACCGGAGAAGATCGCGTCGATCTTCGGGCTGACCCGCTCGGCGATGCTGCGGCCGGGGCCGCTCGGGACCGTGCGGCAGTCGTTCGGGCCGCCGCCCGAGGTGCTGTCGCCCTGGTGGATCAGCAGCACGATCGACTTCACGCCGAGCCAGTTCAGGAGGTCGGCGTACCGGTTCGCGGCGGCGACCTCGTCGCCGAACGCCAGCTCCTTGATCCCGTTCGGGTCGACCAGGATCGGCACGTCCTTCAGCGGCATGCCGATGAACCCGATCGGGACGCCGTCGCGGAACTCCACCCAGAACGGCGGCAGCGCGGGCCGGTCGTTCTTGGCCAGCGTCACGTTCGCGCCGAGGATCGGGAAGTCCGCGCCCTCGTAGGTCTCGCGGAACTGGCAGCCGTCGACCGGGTGGCACCCGCCGCGCTGCATGCGCAGCAGCTCCTGGTAGCCCTCGTCGAACTCGTGGTTGCCCGCCGCGGTCGTGTCCATGCCGAACCGGTTGAGGACCTCGATCGTCGGCTCGTCGTGGAACAGCGCCGACACGATCGGGGACGCGCCGATCAGGTCGCCCTGGCCGACGATCACCGAGTTGCGCACCTCGGCCTGGAGGTTGCGGATGTGGGTCGCGTTGAAGGCGGCGCCACCCGCTTCGACCTGCGTGCCGTCCGACAGCGTGACGCGGCCCGAGGAGCCCGAGGGCGGCTCGATGTTGCCGTGCAGGTCGTTGATGCCGATCAGGCGGACGTCGACGGTGCGCGCCGGCCGGTCGTCCTTGTCGGCCGTCGCGGGGTTCTGCACCAGCGTGACCGCCAGCGCGGCCGCCGCGGTGACCGCGAGCGCGGCGGAGCGCTGCGCGGTGCGTCTGAACGAGGTCATGGGGTGGGTTCCTCCCTGCGGCGCCCCGGTAGGAGGGCGCGGTACGGCGCAGGAGTTTGCCTGGCGGAGCTGACCGGCACCAGACATGGCGGTGGATCGTCCGTTAACGGATATGTGCGGCCTAACCTTGTGGGGTGACTGAGCAGGAGCCGCGTTGGCTCGACGATGGGGAGATGCGCGCCTGGCGCAACTACGTGGTCGGGGCCGCGATGCTCGCCGACCGCCTGCACCGCGAGCTGCAGGACGGGCACGGCGTGTCGTTGGCCGACTACGAGGTGCTCGTGCGCCTGTCGGAGCGGCCGGGGCTGCGGATGCGGATGTCGCAGCTCGCGGACGAGGTGGCGTCGTCCAAGAGCCGGGTGTCGCACCAGGTGGCGCGGATGGAGCGGGAAGGGCTGCTGCGCAGGCGGGAGTGCCCCGAGGACGGTCGCGGCGTGTTCGCCGAGCTGACCGACGAGGGCATGGCGCTGCTGGAGACGTCCGCGCCGACCCACGTCGAGGGCGTGCGCGAGCACATGATCGACCTGCTGTCGCGCGACGAGCAGGAGGTGGTGGCGAAGGTCTTCGACCGGATCATCACCCACCTGCGGGACGTGGACGGCTGACGCCGGCGTCACGCGGCAGCGCCCCCACGCCCGGTGAGGGGCGTGAGGGCGCGTGGAGCGCGGTAGCGGTGGGATTTGAACCCACGGAGGGGATCAACCCTCGCACGTTTTCAAGACGTGTCCCTTAGGCCGCTCGGGCACGCTACCCCGGTGCAGGAGCCTAGCCGACGGGCGTCGGCGGCGGGCAGTCGCTCGCCGACCGGGTCACCCCGGAAGACGGACGTGCGAGGCCCCGGTGGCCGGGACCTCGCACGTCCTACCGCCGTGCCGGGTGCTCACCCGGCGGGCGCCGTGATCAGGCGAAGATGCCGAACACGTCGATGACCAGGTGCGTGTAGCCGGCGTTGTTGTAGAACGAGTGCGCCGGGCGGTACACGCCGCTGATGTCGTCCCACGCGCTGCCGAGGCGGACCGTGGCCATGTTCGGCGCGGTCTGGCCGGGCGCCAGGTTCAGCGCCGAGGTGCCGGGCCGGCTCTCGCCCGCCGGGAACGGCGTGACGTAGGTGTTCTCGGTCGGCTCGGTGCCGGTGAGGTTGAGCAGCAGGCTGTTGCCCGCGGCCAGCTCGTCGTCCAGGTAGAGCAGCGTCAGCGACTCGGCCGGCCAGATCGGGCCCGAGTCCTCGCGGGTGTCGAACGCGCGACCGGGGGTGACCGGGTAGAAGTCCGCGCCACCGTTCTCGGTGGGCAGGTAGTACCCGGTGATGTCCACGATCAGGTGCAGGAAGCCCGCGTTGTTGTACAGGTTGATCTTGCGGTCGGAGCCCAGCGCGACGGTCACGCCGTTGGGCGTGGCGGTGTTCGGGTCGACGTTGAGGCTCGACGCGGTCGGCCGGGACGTGCCCGACGGCCACGCGGTCACGTAGGTGCTCGCGGTCGCGTCGACACCGGTGACGTTCAGCGACACGGCCGTCGCGCCCGAGGGCACGCCGTAGGAGCTGAAGTTGACCGCACGGGACTCGCCGGCGTAGAACGCGCCGCCGGTGTTGCGGGAGTCGTACACGCGGGTCGGGCCGGCGGCGAAGTACCGGCCGGGGGTGACCGCCGCGCCCGGGTTGTCGTAGACGTAGTAGCCCGCGACGTCCGCGATCAGGTGGGTGCTGCCCGCGTTGTTGTAGAGGTTGATCGTGTTGTCGATCGACACCCAGGTGGTGACCGAGTTGGCGCGGGTCTGGCCGGGCACCAGGTTCAGCGTCGACACGCCCGGCCGCGGGGAGTCGGCGCCGCCGTCCCACACGGTCACGTAGGTGTTCGCGGTGGGCGACGTGCCGGTCACGTTCAGCACGACCGCGAGGGTGTACGCGGGCAGGTCGGTGACGGGCACCTCGATCCGGCCGGCCTGGCCGACGGGCGCGGTGCTGCCGCCCCGGCCGAGGCCGGTGCGGGTGTCCAGGATCCGTCTCGGCGGGGTCGGGATGAACCGCGTGCCCAGGTACTCCTCGGCGGAGGCGTCCTGACCGCCGGCCTCGGTCGCCTTCGTGCCGTACGGGCGGGCGGAACGGCCGGCGCGGTCGAGCGACAGCTCGGCGCGACCCACCTGGTCTCCATTGTGGACGGACGCGGGCTCGGCGGTGGCCGGAGCCGCGACCGCGACCACTGCAGCGGTCGCCGCGGTGGCGACCAGCAGCGCTGCGGAACGACGCATGATCCTCTTTCCTGACTGCAAGGTGAATGGAAGGCGTCGGTCTACCAGCCAGTCCGTGACAGAGACACGCGGACGTCGGCAGCGCACAGCGCGACCCCCCTGTGGGACGAGCCCCCGACTCGACCGAACGGGGCGGACACTACCTCAGGGGTACGACAGCCGAAAGTGAAATGCGGTCAGGTTCTCAGTTCTCGGGCTTCACCGCGACGTGCACGAATTCGTTGTACGTGAACACTTTCCCGGCCGCCCTGGGGAACGGGAAGGACATGCGGTCGCGCTCGACCAGCCCGAGCTGGGAGGTCACGTCCGCGAGGCCGTCGAGGTCGGTGAACGCCACGTGGGTGGGGTCCGACGCGTAGCCGCGCTCCTGCGGGCAGATGAGCACCAGCAGGCCGCCGGGCGCGAGGAAGTCGACGTAGCCGCGCAGGATCTCCACGGCTTCCGGGCGCGGCATGTGCTCGACCAGGTGCGCGGCCAGGATGCCGCCGAAGCGGCCGGGCTTGGCGTACTCGGTGTCGAAGAACTCGTCCGTGGTGAACGCCGTCAGCCCCATGTCCCGGCAGGTCTGCACGGAGTGGGGGTTGTGGTCGACGCCGACGCCGTTGGGCTCCAGGTGCTTGAGGTTGCGCCCGATGCCGCAGCCGACGTCGAGCACCTCCCGCTCGCCGAAGATGCGGCGCACGTTCCACCGGTACGGGGCCTGGACGTTCAGCACACGCTTCCAGGGCAGGTTCTGCAGGCGCGCGAGCCGGTCGGTGTAGTCCTGACCGTCAGTCTTGTCCACGGTCGTACGGTAGCCGACGCTGAGACCCCTTACACCACCACCGTGGGGTTCGCCGCGGTCCACCCGGTCACCGCGCGTGGCCCCCGGTCCCTGTCCCGCCGGGCGGGACAGGGACCGGATCACCAGGTCAGGCGGCCCGTCGGGTCACCCGCCGGTACGACGCGTGTTCGTCACGTCCGGGGCGGGCACGAGGTCGACCCAGCGCTCGGCCTGGCAGTTGTGGCAGGTGCCCGCGAACACGACACCGGCGTCCCCGCTTTTCCACGCGCCGTAGACGCGCACCGTGTACGGCCCGGAAGGCAGGTTCTCGAAGTGCACGTGGCCGCCCGCGTCGGTCCGGCCCTCGGCCGCGACCTCGCCGGTGACCGCGTCCCTCAGGATGACCGCCAGGCCGCCGAGCATCTCGTCCGGCTCGCCGATCAGGTCGCCGTCGCGGTCGTGGTAGAAGGCCATGCGGGACGTCACGGCCGGGCCGGGCACCTTGGCCAGGGCGTAGGCCCGTGGGACACCCTCGCGGCGGCTCTCACCGGGACCGAACTCGCACAGGTGGTCCACCGCGCCGTACTCGGCCGCCACCTCTGAGACGGTGCCGCTGATGGTGAAGGCCCGGGACTGGCCCGCGGGCACCGTCACGCCCGACGTGCCCCAACCCAGGTCGCCGAGGGCGAGGTCGCGCAGCTCGGGCCCTCCGTCGTTGGCGCGCTGGCAGTCGGCCTTGATCCCGGTCAGGTCCGCGGTGCCGGTGTTGGTCAGCGTCACCGCGACCTCGGCCCGGTCTCCGACCCGGTAGACGTCCTGCGTGAACCGCATGGCCGCGGACAGGTGGTCGGTCAGCGGGCGCTGACCGCGCAGCAGCAGGTTCGCGGCCGAGCCGCTCCCGTCCACCGCGACGTACGAGTTCTTCGGCTCGATGACCCAGCCGTCCGGCGCGTTGTCCGTGTACAGCCCGTAGACCTGCACCGGGAGGTCCGCGAACCGGAACCGGCCGTCGGCGCCGGTGGTCGCTTCCGGCCTCGTCCACGGCGGGCCGTTCGTGGTCACGGTCACCCGGACGCCCTGGAGGGCCTCGCCGGCGTCCGGCGCGCCGTTGCCGTTGCGGTCGCCGTAGACGAGGCCGGCCAGGGTGTCCGCGGCGGAGTTCGGGTCGCGGACCGGGAGCGGCAGCTTGACGTCGGTGACCGAGGCGTTGCCCTGCCAGATGGAGAACTTCGCCACCGGGGCCCCGCTCCAGCCCTGGACCTCGCCGCGGACGGTGACGACGCGCTGACCCCCGGCGGGGAGGGTGACGCCGGGGCCGGAAAGGGCCAAGTCGCCCCACTCGGAGGACTGGATGAGGAAGGTGGACCCGGCGCTCGAGTACCCGTCGGCCTTCACGCCGGTGGCGTCGGCGTCGCCGGTGTTGGAGAGGGTCACCTCGACCGGGATCTGCTCGCCGACCAGGTACGGGCCCGCGCCGACGGTGGCCGAGATCGCGAGCTTCGCGGCGGCGGCCGTCGGCGAGGAGGCTGCGGGCGCGGCTGCTTGCTGCGATCCGGTCGGCTCGGTGGCGGCGGGCCGGGCCTGGACCGACGGCGTGTCGGGGCTGGAGGTCGTGAGAACGGGCTCGGCCGCGACCGGCGACGTCCCCGGGCCCTGGGCCCGGGCGGCGGCGGACAGGGTCGCGGTGACCGCGAGCGCCGCGACGAAGGCAAGGGATCTTCGCGCGACCACGCGCTTCGAGAGAGTCAAGACCAGCCCCCCTGAGTGATGGATTCGGGTGGCGGCAACCTAACCGACGTCGATCACCACCGCACCCGTCTATCCTTTGTGGACACTCCTGGGTGGACGAAAAGAGACCGGCCTCCCGTGGGGGAGACCGGTCTCCGTTACTCGTTCCGCCGTGACCTACGCCACGTCTGCGTGCGAGTGGTGGTGCTCCTCCACGTGCAGCGAACGCATCGACGCCGCACGCGCCGCAGCGCGCTCCGACCGCGCCGGCACGCCGTTCACGCTCTCCGTGCTGATCGCGTACGACGCCGTCACCCACGCCAACGCGTCGGCGTTGCGGTCGAGGGCGACGCGGTCCACGTTGCCCAGGTTGTCACCGGAGCCGTGGTAGTTCGGGTCGTAGGCGACACCGGCCGTGCCACCCCACTTCGCCGCCTGCGCCTCGGTCTTGATCCCCTCGGCGCCCGTGAACAGACCACCGGCCGGGATGCCCTGCAGGATGAACTCGCCGTAGTCCGAGCGGCCGGTGAAGTCGGTGCCCTCGGTCTGCACGCCCTTCTCGACCGTCAGGTACTCCACGAACGCCTGCTCGATCTGGGCCGAGCCGTACGGGCCCGCGCCCGCGCCGACACCGTCGGAGTTGTCGCCGTCGTAGACGAAGTACGCCGCGTTGGGCGAGCCGATCATGTCGA
Source organism: Saccharothrix luteola (assembly GCF_020859565.1). Classification (GTDB taxonomy): domain Bacteria; phylum Actinomycetota; class Actinomycetes; order Mycobacteriales; family Pseudonocardiaceae; genus Actinosynnema; species Actinosynnema luteola. The sequence goes on from NZ_JAJHUO010000018.1 coordinate 30,505, forward strand.
AGTTCAGGTACAGCGCGATGTCGAGCTGCTGCTCGAACGTCAGCCCCTGCACGTACTTCGTCGAGCCGACCAGGCCGAGCTCCTCCGCGCCCCACCAGCCGAAGCGGACCGCGTTGTTCACCTTCGGCGAGCCGCCGAGCTTCAGCGCGGTCTCCAGCAGGCCCGCGGAACCGGTGCCGTTGTCGTTGATGCCCGCGCCGTTCTCGACGCTGTCGAGGTGGGCGCCCGCCATCACGACGTTGTCCGCGCGGCCGGTCTTCGTCTGCGCGATCACGTTGCGCGAGACGCGGTCCTCCTCGTGGTAGCGCAGGTCGACGGTCACGGCCTGGCCGCCGAGCTGGGCGAGCGCGTTGCCGTCGGCCTGGGTGACGCCACCGGTGGGCACGAGACCCGGCGCGCCGAGCGTGACGCCCGCCAGCGTGCCCTCGCGGTTGTTGGAGATGATCACCGCGATGGCGCCCGCGGCGGCGGCGTTGCGGTGCTTGACGTCGAACGTGCACGAGCCGCGGCGGATCAGGGCGATGCCGCCGGTGAAGTCCTGCCCGGCGAAGTCGGTCGCCTCGCAGCCCGGGGTCGCGTCCTCCGGCACGACCCGCAGCGGGCCGGTGACGCCGCCGACGGGCGTCTGCGGTGAGAACTCGAGCGGGATGTTCTCGTAGGTCGTCGAGCCGACCTTCGCGATCGCGGCGTCGGTGATCTGCACCGGGTAGGTGAACTCCGGGGTGGTCACGTCGAAGCCCGCACCGCGCAGCTTGCCCGCCACGTACTCGACGCTGGCGTCGTAGCCGGACGTGCCCGCCGCGCGGTTGCCGCCGTTGCGGTCGGCGATGCGCTGGAAGGCGATCAGGTGGCGGTTGATCCCGTCCGCGGTGACGTTCTTGGTCAGGTTCTTGGCCAACCTCGGCCCGTCGAGCGTCGAAGCCGACGCGGCGTTGACGGCCGGAACGGCGACCAGTGCGAGGGACGCGGACGCCGCGAGGATCGCCGCGCGTCGAATCCCGGTTCTAGCTGACATGATCGAGTTCCCCTTCACTCGGATGCCGAACCCTCACAAGTCGCCGGGGCGAGCGCAATCCGTCACTCGGTGGGTTAGCGCCCTGTGAGCAGGGGCAAGCACGGCGTGACGCCGGTCACCGCCAGGGTCCAGTCCGGCCGCCGGAACGTGGCCGGGGTGACCAGCAGGCGGGTCTGCTGAGCCGGCTCGCCCCGCCTGACCTGCGTGAACGTGCCGTCCGGCCGGTAGCCGAGCTTGCGGCTCACGCCGTGCGAGGCGAGGTTGTCGTCGAAGGCGCTCGACCGCGCCGCCACCGCGCCGAGGTGGTCGAACGCGAACGCCAGCACGGCAGCCCGCATCTCGGTGCCGATGCCGTGCCCCTGGTGCCGCAGCCCGATCCACGAGCCGCTGGTGACCTCGCGCAGGACCGGGAAGTCGTCGGCGCCGAGCGACTGCTCGCCCACCACGCGGCCGTCCAGGCGCACCACGAAGTTCAGCGTCCACCGCTGCGTCGAGAGCGTCGAGCGCACGCGCCAGTAGTGCTGGAGGGTGTTGATGCCGAGCCGCTCGCGCGGCGCGTCGGTCCACTCCACGCCGAACGGCATCCGATCGGGCGGGTGGACGCCGTCGAGCGCCAGGTCCGCGAGCTCGGTCAGGCTCTCGTCGTCGTCGGGGCGCAGTTCGAGGCGCGGCGTGCGCAGCACCAGGTTGCGGAACGGCCAGTGGTCCATGCCCGTCGATGGTGGCGATCGCGCGTGCGGCGTGCGACCGGATTACCTTCGGGCCATGCGCGCGATCACCATTCGTGAACCAGGCGGTCCGGACGTGCTGGCGTGGACGGAGGTTCGGGACCCCGAACCGGGGCCCGGCGAGGTGCTGCTGGACGTGGCCGCGACCGCCGTGAACCGGGCCGACCTGCTGCAACGCCAGGGCCACTACCCGCCGCCGAAGGGCACGTCGGACGTCCTGGGGCTGGAGTGCTCGGGCACGGTCGCGGCGCTCGGCGACGGCGTCACCGACTGGCAGGTCGGCGACGAGGTGTGCGCGCTGCTGGCCGGTGGTGGCTACGCGGAGCGGGTCGTCGTCCCCGCCGCCCAACTCCTGCCGCTGCCGGCGGGCGTCGACCTGGTGACGGCGGCTTCGCTGCCCGAGGTGGCGTGCACGGTGTGGTCGAACGTGGTGATCGTCGCCGGCCTCCGGAGCGGTGAGACGTTCCTCGTGCACGGTGGTGCGGGCGGCATCGGCACGCACGCCATCCAGGTCGCCAAGGCGCTGGGCGCGCGCGTGGCCGTCACGGCCGGGTCGGCGGAGCGGTTGCGGCGGTGCGCCGAGCTGGGCGCGGACGTCCTGGTGAACTACCGCGAGCAGGACTTCGTGGCCGAGGTCGGGCGGGCGGACGTGGTGCTGGACAACATGGGCGCGGCCTACCTGGGCCGCAACGTGGACGTCCTCGCCCCGGACGGCCGACTGGTGATCATCGGGATGCAGGGCGGGGTGAAGGGCGAGCTCAACATCGGCAAGCTGCTGTCGAAGCGCGCGAGCGTGACCGCGACGGGTTTGCGGTTCCGACCTGTTGACGGGCCGAGCGGCAAGGGCCGCGTCGTGGCCGAGGTGCGTGAGCACTTGTGGCCGCTCGTCGCTTCGGGTCGCGTCAAGCCCATCGTGCACGACGTGCTGCCGATCGAACGCGCCGCCGATGCCCACCGGGCTTTGGAGGGCGGCGCGGTATTCGGCAAGCTGGTGCTGACCGTTTGATCCGTTTGGTTCGTTTCGTTCGTTTGGTTCGTTTGGTTCGTTTGGTTCGTCGGAGCGCGGATGCTTCAAAAGATTAAAAGCGTCCTCGCCGGACGGGCAGATCAGCAGGATGACGGGGTCGGGTGGTCAGGCTCCGGGTCCGTTGTTGGTCCGGGGCCCGTGTCATCCCACCGACCTCCCTCCGGGCTACCACACGTATCAAGGGGGCCGACATCAGTGAACGGGCAGGCAAGGGACGCACAGCCCCCTTGACACGCGCGGTAGGGCAAAGCCAGGTCGGCGGGATGACACGAACCCCTCGTTTGGGAAAGCGAAAGCCGGCACCCAGCCCATAGCCACACCGATCCACACGACCCGCGCCGGGCCCGCTGCTCCCGTCCACTGGCAGGTTCTTCCCGAAAAGGAGGGCTTCGTGTCATCCCGCCGACCTGGCAGAGCCCTACCGCACGGGTCAAGGGGGCACCTTCCACCCCAACAGGAACACTGGGCTGGAACCGCCCCCTTGACGCGTGTGGTAGCCCGGAGGGAGGTCGGTGGGATGACACGAAACCCGGACCAACAACGGACCCGCAACATCCAGCGGTAGTTGGGGTCATCCTGCTGATCTGCCCGTCCGGCGAGGACATGCTTTTAAGCTTTTAATCTTTCAACTCTCACCACCGCGCTCAACACTTCTCGCCGCCGCGACTCAGTCCAACGCCGTCGCCGTAGCCAAGAAAGTCCGAGGCGTCGTCCGGAACCGCAGCGCGAACTCCTCGGCCCACCGCACCAGCACGGTCTGCTCACCGGGCCGTTCGGCGTCATCCACCAGCACCGCCGCGCCGGGAGCGAGCACCCCCCGCAGCACGGGCAGCGCCGGGTACCGCGCATCCCCCAACAACGGGCCGTCCACCAGCAGCAAGTCCACCAGCCCGTACCGCTCCACGTACGCCGACACCTCGTCGTGCACGAGCTGGGGGTGGTACCACTGCGCGTTCCCGAGCGCCGCCGGGTGAGGCGTCAAAGGCGCGTGCACGACCCGAGCGACGTGCCCCAACCCCTCCCGCCGCAACTGGCTGGCCACGAAAGCGGCCGTGCGCTCGTCGTGCTCGACCGACAGCAAGTGCCCGAACCCGCGCCGCGCGAGCAACCTGGCCAGCACCACCGACGACGCGCCGCACCCACACTCCACCAGCACGGTCCGCGAACCGAGCAGCACCTCGTCCACCACGGCCGCGAGCGCGGCGGGGCGCAGCTCGTGAGCCGTGTTGGGCAGGTACTCCGACATCAGGGGCGCCAGCCGGTGCAGTGCGGCGAGGTCGGCGAGCTCCCGTGACAGCAGGTCGTCCACCCAGCCCCCCGGTCTCAGCGCCACCCGACCTCAGCCGAGCTCGGCGACCGCCCGCACGAGCTCGTCCACTTCCACCGCGTTCGTGTAGTGCGCCAGGCCGACGCGGATCGCACCGCCGACCTCGCCGACGCCCAGCACCGAGAACACGCCGTGCTGCCCCGAGTCGGCGAACGCGCACACGCCGCGCTCGGACAGGTGCTCGACGCCGTCGGTCGCCTTCACGCCGGCCACCGTGAACGCCAGCGCGGGCACCCGCCGCATGGCGTCGCCGATCACCATGACGTGACGGAGCGATCGCAGTTCGTTGATGAGATTAGCCAGAAGTCCGGCCTGGTACGCCTTCACGGAGCTCAACGACGTGAGCACGCGCTCGCGTCGCGGGCCCACCGAGGCGTCGTCCAGACCGGCCAGGTACTCGACGGACGCGACCAGGCCGGCCAGCAGCGGGTAGGCGTGCGGGCCCAGTTCCAGGCGTTCGGGACCCCGCGCGCCAGGCTCGACGGCGACCGACGGCAGCAGGTCGAGCATCGACGGGTCGCGGAACACCAGCGCGCCGACCGGCGGCCCGCCCCAGTTGTGCGCCGACACCGCCACCACGTCGGCGTCCATCGACGTGATGTCGAGCGGCACGAAGGGCGCGGCCGAGGAGGCGTCCACGACGACCAGCGCGTCCGTGCGGCGGGCGGCCTCGGCGATCTTGCGCAGGTCCGGGCGGGTCCCGACGGAACCGGACGCGGCCGTCACCGCGACCAGCTTGCACTTGGGCGTGACCAGGTCGTCGTACTGCCAGGCGGGCAGCTCGCACGTCTCGATGTCGACCTCGGCCCACCGCACCACGCTGCCGGTGCGCTGCGCGGCCCGCTGCCACGGCGCGATGTTGCCCGGGTGGTCCAGCCGCGACACCACGACCTCGTCGCCGAGGAACCAGCCCTCGGACAGCGCGTCGGCGAGCCGTTGCAGCAGCACCGCGGAGCTCGGGCCGAGCACGACGCCCGCCGGGTCGGCGCCCACGAGGTCGGCCACCGCGCGCCTGGCCGCGTCGACGATGGCCTCGGCGCGTTGCGAGGCGGGGAAGATGCCACCCGGCCCGGAGACGGGTGCGCGCAGCGCGGTGGAGACGGCCGTGGCCACCTGTTCGGGTACTTGCATCCCCGCAGGAGCGTCCAGGTGAACCCAGCCGTCGCCGAGCGCGGGGAACAGCCCACGGACCCGGGCGACGTCGAACGCCATGCCGCACACCGTACGGAGGACGTCGGCACGAGCGACAGCAGGGGCCGGGGGTTTGCCACCCGATCTGTGACCCGGTTCGGCGTCCGCCACCCGATCGGGCCAGGATGGGACGCATGAGCGAGGCACCCCGAGATGATCAGCTGGAGAACGAGCGGCACGTGGTCGTGGTCGGTCCGGACGGCACGCCGGTGGGGACCGCGCGGGTGCCGTCCGGCGAGGACGCGGGCGGTCAGGACGTGACCGACCTGGTCGAGCAGCCGGCGAAGGTCATGCGCATCGGCACGATGATCAAGCAGCTGCTGGAGGAGGTGCGCGCGGCGCCGCTCGACGAGGCCAGCCGCAACCGCCTCAAGGAGATCCACAAGCGGTCCATCGACGAGCTGGAGGACGGGCTGGCGCCGGAGCTGCGCGACGAGCTGGAGCGGCTCTCCCTGCCGTTCACAGAGGAGGGCACCCCGTCCGACGCGGAGCTCCGGATCGCCCAGGCGCAGCTCGTAGGCTGGTTGGAGGGCCTGTTCCACGGCATCCAGACGGCCCTGTTCGCCCAGCAGATGGCAGCCCGCGTCCAGTTGGAGCAGATGCGCGGCCGTGCCCTGCCCGCCGGCTCCGGCGGCGCCGACCACGAGGGCGGTCCGCACATCCGGGGGACTGGTCAGTACTTGTAACGTTCCGGTGCGGCGTTGAGGTCGCGGGGCTGGACAACGGGCACCGCGCTGCCCGACCGTGTTCACCGCCACACCCGCGAGAGGAGCCGACAGGTGCTCGACAAAGTCCGGCACAGCCCGATCGTCGACGAGGTCCGCAAGCGCGTGCGCGGCAAGATCCTGCGGGTCATCGACGACGCGGTGCGCCCCTACCACCGGGAGCAGGCCGAGCGGATCGCCCAGCTCCAGGAGCAGGTGGAGGAGCTGCGCAGGCAGGCGGACCGCGCGGTCGACGCGACGATCCAGTACGAGATCCGGGCCCGGCGCGACCTGGTGTTCGCCGGCGAGCAGGAAGCGGCCAAGGAGAGCGCGCGGTTCATCCGCGAGCACCTGCCCACCGCGCCGCACTTCGGCCACCCGCACGCCACCCTGGAGCACGCCCTCGGCCTGGTCTCGGCCGAGGGCATGGCGCTGGAGTTCGGCGTCTACACCGGCGGCACGCTGAAGCTGATCGCCACCGCGTTCGACGGCCGCGACGTGTACGGCTTCGACTCGTTCGAGGGCCTGCCCGAGGACTGGCGCAACGGCTTCCCGGCCGGCCTGTTCGGCATGGACGGCCTGCCCGACGTGGACGGCGCGGAGCTGGTCGTCGGCTGGTTCGACGACACCCTGCCCGGCTTCCTCGAGGAGCACACCGGCCCGGTGTCGTTCCTGCACGTCGACTGCGACCTGTACTCGTCGACCAGGACCGTGCTGGACCTCGTCGGCCCCCGGCTGGTGCCCGGCAGCGTGATCGTCTTCGACGAGTACTTCAACTACCCGGGCTGGCGGGACCACGAGCACAAGGCGTGGACCGAGTACGTCGCGCGCACCGGGATCGAGTTCGACTACTGCGGGTACACGTACGATCACGAACAGGTGATCATGAAGGTGACCGGGGTGCCGGGGGCTCCGCAGCAGGGGTGACCGCACCGTGACAGCCCGGCGACAGGGTCACCACCCCGTCGCCGGTAGTCTCCTTACTCGTGCAACCCACCAGTACGGTCGAGCGACCCCCCGCTCCCCTGGCACCCAACTCGCGCACCTTCGCGCGCGCGTTCGGCGACGTGCGCGACGCCTGGCGGCAGCGGGAGCTGTGGGGCCACCTGGGGTGGCAGGACATCAAGCAGCGGTACCGCCGGTCGGTCATCGGCCCGCTGTGGATCACGATCTCCATGGGCACGACGGCGCTCGCGCTCGGCCTGCTCTACTCCCAGCTGTTCAACCAGGAGCTGGGCACGTTCCTGCCGTACGTCACGGCGGGGTTCATCATCTGGCACTTCGTCCTCGGCGTGGTCACCGAGGGCACCGAGGTCTTCATCGCCAACGAGGGCCTGATCAAGCACCTGCCCGCGCCCATCACGGTGCACGTGCTGCGCATGGTGTGGCGCCAGACGCTGTTCCTCTTCCACAACCTGGTCGTCTACCTGGTCGTCGTCGCGATCTTCTTCCCGACGCTGACCGAGCCCTACCGGATGGAAGGCGACAAGATCCTGCAGCCCGGCCTGTCGTGGACCGTGCTGTTGGCCATCCCCGCCCTCGCCCTCGTGGTGGTCAACGCGGTGTGGGTCGCGCTGCTGTTCGGCATCATCAGCACCCGGTTCCGCGACATCCCGCCGGTGATCAGCAGCTTCATCAACCTGATCTTCTTCATGACGCCGATCGTGTGGCACGTCGGCGTGCTCAACAAGGTCACCAACGCCCAAGAGGGCGAGGACGGCGGCTGGCGCATGCTGATCGCCGAGCTGAACCCGATCTACCACTACGTGGAGATCGTCCGCGCCCCCATGCTCGGCCACGTGCAGGACTGGCACCACTGGGTGGTCGTCGGCGCGTTCACGGTCGTGGGCTGGGGACTGGCGCTGATCGCGATGCGGAACTACCGTGCCCGCGTCTCCTACTGGGTCTGAGTGAGGCCGCAAACACATCATGGTCAGCATCGACGTCTGGAACGCCTCGGTCGACTTCCCGATCTTCGACGCCAAGTCGAGGTCGCTGAAGAAGCTCGCGCTGGGCAAGGTCGGCGGCAAGATCGGCTCCGAGGGCCGCGTCCCGATCATCGAAGCCCTGCACGACATCAACATCTCGCTGCGGCACGGTGACCGGGTCGGCCTCGTCGGCCACAACGGCGCCGGCAAGTCGACGCTGCTGCGGCTGCTCGCGGGCATCTACGAGCCCACGCGGGGCAGCTCGCGCGTCGTCGGCAAGGTCGCGCCCGTGTTCGACCTCGGCGTCGGCATGGACCCGGAGATCTCCGGGTACGAGAACATCATGATCCGCGGCCTCTTCCTCGGCATGAGCCGCAAGGAGATGGAGAAGCGGGTCGACGACATCACCGAGTTCACCGAGCTCGGCGACTACCTGCAGATGCCGCTGCGCACCTACTCGACGGGCATGCGCGTGCGGCTGGCGCTGGGCATCGTGACGTCGATCGACCCGGAGATCCTGATCCTGGACGAGGGCATCGGCGCGGTCGACGCCGCGTTCATGGCCAAGGCGCGGGACCGGATGAACGACCTGGTCAAGCGGTCGGGCATCCTGGTGTTCGCGAACCACTCCGACGACTTCCTCGCCGAGTTCTGCACCACGGCGATCTGGATGGACGAAGGCAGTGTCAAGATGCAAGGGTCGCTCCGGGACGTGCTCACCTCCTACAAGGGACGTGACCCGTTCGAGAACATGGCCCCGGAGACGCTGGAGCGGATCGGTCAGCCGCGGGTGCTGAGCGGGAACGGTGGCGAGTAGGTGAGCGTCGTGGGCGCACTGCCGCAGGGCTCCGTCGTCGGTGTCGTGGTGACCCGGCACCGGCGCGAGCTGCTGGCCGACTCGTTGAAGGTGCTGGCGTCGCAGACCCGGCCGCTCGACCACCTGGTGGTCGTCGACAACGGGCCCGACCAGCCGGTGGACGACCTGGTCGCGCAGTGCCCGATCCCGACCACCTACCTCGCCTCGCACCGCAACCTGGGCGGCGCGGGCGGGTTCGCGCTGGGGATGCTGCACGCGCTGTCGCTGGGCGCGGACTGGCTGTGGCTCGCCGACGACGACGGGCGGCCCGCCGACGAGACCGTGCTCGCCGTGCTGCTGGAGGAGGCGCAGCGGCGCAAGCTGGCCGCGATCTCGCCGGTGGTGACGAACATCGAGCGGCCGGAGAAGCTCGCGTTCCCCTTGCGGCGCGGGTTGACGTGGAAGCGGAACGCGGCCGAGCTGGGCACCGACTTCCTGCCGGGCATCGCGTCGCTGTTCAACGGGGCGCTGTTCAAGGCGTCCACGGTGGACGTCATCGGCGTGCCGGACTACCGGCTGTTCTTCCGGGGCGACGAGGTGGAGATCCACCGGCGGCTGGTGCGCACCGGCCTGCCGTTCGGCACCTCGTTGAAGGTCGCCTACCTGCACCCCGACGGGTCGGACGAGTTCAAGCCGATGCTCGGCGGCCGGTTCCACGCGCAGGACCCGGAGAACGAGATCAAGCGCTACTACACCTACCGCAACCGGGGTTACCTGCTGGCGCAGCCCGGCATGCGGAAGCTGGGCCTGCTGGAGGCGTTCCGGTTCGGGCTGTACTTCATCGGCGTGCGGCGCGACCCGAAGGCGTTCCTGGAGTGGTTGAAGCTCGTGCGCCTGGGTCAGCGGGAGCGCTTCTTCCGCAAGTGAAGGCCAGGTTCAGCTCGGCGCGGAATCGCTGACGGCGAACCCGTCTTGCCTGGTCAGGTGGCCAGTGGTGGGCTGGGTGCCATGACATCTGAAGCGCGTAAGACGGCACTGGTCCTGCACCTGGCCGCGAACCCGAACCCGATCTCGATCAAGGTTTCCGCGGAGACCGCCGAGGATCTCGGGTCGAGGTTGATCCAGGTCGTGCGCAATGGCCACACCCAGTCCATCCGGACCGCCGACGACAAGGAGTTCGTGGTCAACTTCAGCCACGTCGTAGCCGCGCACTTCGAGTAGTCGCCGCCGGCCCCCGCCGATGGGGCTCGGGCATGACGGCGACCTCCGGATCGTCAGGCGGCGGGCGGGACGGCCACGACCTTGCCGTGGACCTCCCCCGCGGCGGCCTGCCGGTGGATCGCGGGCAGCTCGCTCAGCGGCACGCGCCGGGCGATCCCGACGTGGAGCTCACCGCGGTCGACGAGGTCGACCAGGCCCGAGAGCACGTCCGCGTCGGGGTGGACGAAGATCGTGGCCGCGCGCACGTTCCGCTCCTCGTCGCCGGGCGTCGGGACGGTCGGTGTCGTGGAGACGACCACGCCGCCGTCGCGGACCCGTGCGACCAGGGCCTTGAACCCGTCAGGGGTGATCGGGGCCAGGTTGAGCAGCACGTCGACGGGTTCGGTCACCGCGTCGAGCACCGAGGTGGCCGTGTGGTCGATGATCTCGTCCGCGCCGGCCGCCTTGACGATCTCGCTGCTGCGCGGGCTCGCGGTAGCGATGACGTAGGCGCCTGCGCGCTTGGCCAACTGCACGGCGTACCCGCCCACGGGGCCGCCGGCACCGTTGATCAGCAGGCGCTGGCCGGCCGTGAGCCCGCCCGCCTCGAAGAGCGCCTGTGAGGCGGTGAGCCCGACCGACGGCAGCCCTGCGGCATCCGCCGCCGGAATGGTGGTGGGAGCCTTCACCAGCACCTCGGCGGGGGCGACGACGTACTGCGCGGCCGAGCCGTCGGCGGTCATGGGGATGAGCCCGATGACGTCCTCGCCCACGGCGAGGCCTTCCACGCCGTCCCCGAGCGCGTCGATCGTGCCGGAGACGTCGTACCCCGGGACGTGCGGCAGCGTGATCGGGATCGGCAGGAAGCCGCCGCGGATGCCGCCGTCGGCCGGGTTGTAGGCGGACCCCGCGACCCGGATGCGCACCTGACCCGCGCCGGGGACCGGCTGGTCGACGTCTTCGTAGCGCAGGACTTCCGGGCCGCCCGTTTCGTGGAACCGCACTGCCTTCATGATGTCGACCCTCCGGTGATGTGCTTCGAAGTCGAAGCAACTGGGATCACCGTAACACTGCTTCGACTTCGAAGCAACTGCTTCGAGTTGGAAGCACTGATAGGCTCGGACCATGACCCCGCCGCCCCGCCCGGACGCCACGCAGCTGGGCGCGTACTTCGCCCTCATCGAGGCGAGCAGCCTGCTGAAGCACGCCGTCGAGCAGCAGTTGCGGGATGCCGGCGATCTCAGCTACGTGCAGTTCCAGCTCCTGGCCACGCTCGGCGACTCCCCGACGGGCAGTCGGCGGATGACCGATCTGGCCGACGGTGTCGTGTACAGCCGCAGCGGACTGACCTACCAGGCGCAGACGCTGGAGAAGCGGGGCCTCGTGACCCGGACGCCGTCCTCGGATGACGAGCGCAGCACCACCGTCACCATCACCGAGGAAGGACGGTCCGTGCTCGCCGGGGTCTTCCCCGGTCACGTCGCCGTCCTCGACGACCTGCTGTTCGCCCCGCTGTCCCGCTCCGACATCGAGGCGCTCGCCGATGTCCTGGCCCGCGCGCGGGACCACATGCGTCGGACGCCGCCGCGCTCGGCGGAACCGCGGCGGCGCAAGAAGACGGCCGGAACCGATCAAGCTCCGTAGCGCGCCGCGCTCGCCCCGACCATCGCGATCGACGACAGCGAGCCCGACCCGACAGCGTGCGGGAGCACGGTCAGCGGTTCTCGAAAGCCTTCCGCCACTGCTCGGCCGAGGTCAGCTCCGGCAGGGCGTCGCGGTACAGGCGGCGCAGCCTCGGCCACTCCCTGCCCAACCGCCGGTAGTTGCGCACGGCCCGCGCCATCAGGGTGCGGAACTGCTCCGGGTCGCGCTTGTAGAACGCGACGCCGGTGCCGTCCGCCGTGGACACCGTGGCGCTGTCCAGGTTGCCGAGCAGGAACCAGCGGGCGTTCAGGGCGGGCACGTTGAGCTGCGGGCGGTCGCCGGCGGACGCCTGCGGGGGGCGCAGGTTGTGCAGGACGGACTTCGCCGCGCGCACCGCGATGGTCGCCTTGCCCTTCGACGGCCGCAGCAGCGCCTCCGCGCGCACCATGTCGAACGTCGGCGGCGGGAACTCCCGGGCCGACTCCAGGCGCCGGGCGTCGCTGTACTCCTCGCGCATCGCGCGCACCATCGGCAACGCCGTGCGCAGCGAGTCGAACAGGCCGGCCGGGCCCGCCAGGAAGTCCTCGATCGCCTTCTGCTGCAACGCCACGGTGGAGTACTCCATGGACAGCAGGTGCCGCAGCGACAGCTTCAACCCGTGCTTCACGATCCCGTTCCGCACGTCGTACGGGCTGTGCAGCGCGGCCAGCACCAGGCGGTTGCGGGTGTGGAAGTAGGCCTGCCAGTCGGTCGAGTCGTTCTTGTCCGTCCACGGCATGTGCCACACCGCCGAACCCGGCAGCGACACCGTCGGGTAGCCGTGCTCCAGCGCCCGCAACGAGTACTCGGCGTCGTCCCACTTGATGAACAGCGGCAGCGGGTAGCCGGTCCGCTCCACCACCTCGCGCGGGAACAGGCACATCCACCAGCCGTTGTAGGTGGCGTCGACCCTGGGGTGCAGCTCGGGCGTCTCGCGCAGCGACGAGGTGGCGAAGTCGTGGTCGGTGACCGCGCCGGGCGCGGCCCGCCAGAAGCACGTGCCGAGGTCGACGATCTCCGCCGTGCTGTGGATCCTGGTCCTGGCCTGCAGGTTCAGCATGTGGCTGCCGACGATGACCGGCGAGGCCGCCGCCCGCGCGAACGCGTTGGACCGCAGCACGGCCTCCGGCTCCAGGCGGATGTCGTCGTCCATCAGCATGATCTGGTCGGCGTCGGTGTGCTCGACCGCCTCGAACATGCCCCGGGTGAACCCGCCCGCGCCGCCGAGGTTGTCCTGCTCGATGACCTCCAGCCGGCCGCCGAGCCCGGCCTCCGCCTCCGCGAAGCCCGCCACCGAGCGCACCTTCACCGCGCCCTGGTCGGCCACGAAGACGTTGCTCACGACGTCGAGCACGGCCGGGTCGCTGCCCAGCGCCCGCAGCGCCTCCACCGCGTCGTGCGGGCGCATGGTGGTGATGCTGACCGCGACCTTCTTCGGCGGCAACGGCGACCGCACGGCCCACTCGGCGTCCTGGATCTCCAGCGACGCCTCGTGCGTGAACGCGTCGAACCAGATCAGCCCGCCGTCCTCGAACGGCCGCAGCGACACCGGGAACTCCAGCGACGTCCAGTCCGCCGCGTCCCGGACGAACGAGCCCTCCAGGTGCACGACGTCGCCGCTCGGCTTGGACCGGTACACGTCGATCCGGCCGGAGCCGCGCACGCGCATCCGCAGCACGACCTCGTCGACGACCGTCCACCGCTTCCAGTAGCTGGCCGGGAACGCGTTGAAGTACGTCGCGAACGACACCTTGGCGTGCTCGGGCACGGTCAGCCCGCGCCGGGAGTCGACCTGGCAGTGCACGTTCTCCGGCTCGTCCAGGTACATCGGCCGGACGTCGAGCGGGTCGTCGTCCCTCGGCAGGATGATCCGGTGCACTGCGTCCACTGAAGGTCCCCCGGTGAGAAGCGCGTGAGAAAGACGTGGGAGAAGCGAAGCGGGGCGACCGCTCAGGGCCGCCCCGCCTCACCGGTCACAGGTCGTACAACCGCCGCCAGTTCTCGCGGCTGGTCAGCTCGCCCATCGCATCGCGGTAGGCGCGCTGCATCTCGGGAGCACGCTGGTAGAGCTCCTTGAGCAGCTTGGTGCCCTGCTTGCCGAGCCGGATGGCCAGCTCGCGGTCGCGCCGCCGGACCCGCACGCCCTCCTGGGACGCGTCGGTGACCACGGCGGTGTTGAACAGCGACACGTGCCACCACGCCGAGTCGCCCGCGGCCACCGCGCCGACGTCGTGCACGCTGCGGCCGAGCAGCTGGTTGACCACGCGCTTGGCCAGCACCGGCGCGAACAGCCGCGGCGCGGGCGGAGCCGTGATCAGCGGCAGGTCGCCGGAGGAGATGCCGGGCACCTCCGACGCCGGGTGCTTGACCGTCTCGGGGTACTCGGCGCGCAGCTTGCGGATGTCCGCCGCCGCCTGGACGCCACCGTCACGCAGCATCTCGGGGCCCTTGAGGAAGTCCTCGATGGCCTTGAGCTGGGTCGCCGCCAGGCCGTACTGCATGCCGACGAGGTAGGTGGCGAGCTGGGCCGCCATGGACCGGCAGATCCGCTTCGGGTCGAACTGGCTGTGCAGCGCCGAGGTGATCAGGGCGTTGCGCAGGTTGAAGTACCGGTGCCAGTCGTCCCAGTCCTTCCAGTGGAAGTCGGCGTGCCACACGCCCGCGCCGGGCAGCGTGACCGTGGCGAACCCGTGGGCCCGCGCGCGGTAGCCGTACTCGATGTCGTCCCACTGGAAGAACAGCGGCAGCGGGTAGCCGACCGCCTTGACGATCTCCGACGGGATCAGGCACGACCACCAGCCGTTGTAGCCCGCGTCGACCCGGCGGTCCTGCACGTTGCGCTTGCCGGTCTCCTCGTCGTACCCGGTGAGGTCGGCGTCGTGCAGGGCGCCGTCGACGACCTGGCCCGGGGCCAGCGTGTCGAGGTTGGCGTACTCCGCGCCCACGTGCAGGTGGTTCGGGTGCAGCAGGTACAGCATCTGGCCGCCGACGATGACCGGCTGCGCGGTGCGGTTGGCGAACGCGGTCGTGCGGACCACGATCTCCGGCTCGCACAGCACGTCGTCGTCCATGAAGAGCACGTTGGCGTGCTCGGCGTGGTCGACCTCCATGACCTGGTACAGGCCGCGGGTGAAGCCGCCGGCGCCGCCGAGGTTGGGCTGGCGGATGTAGCGCAGCTTGTCGCCGAGCGCGGCGGCGACCTCGGCGAACCGGGGCCGCGACTCGACCGGGTCGCTGCCCTGGTCCACCACGTAGATCGCGTCGACCAGGCTCAGCGGCTCGTGGTCGGACGCGAGGGCCGCCATGGTGTTGAGGCAGTCCTCGACCCGGTTGAACGTGCAGATCACGACCGCGGTCGGCCGGACCCGCTTGGGCGGGGCGACCGTCCACCGGGCGTGCTCGACGACCAGCTGGTGCTCACCGGTGACGACGTCGAACCACAGCGCGCCGCCGTCGGTGAACTTGTCGATCCTGGCCGTCAGCGTGACGACCTGGCCCCGCGCCTCCGAGACCTGCTCGGCGACGATGGTCCGGGACTCGCCCTCCGCGTCGGAGGCCACGACCGAGACCGTGCCGGAACCGGTCAGCGTCAGGCTCAGCTCCACCTCGGCGCTGACGCACCACCGCTGCCAGTAGGTGGCCGGGAACCGGCCGAAGTAGGTGTTCATGGACACCGTGGCGTGCGGGTGCACGACCATGCGGTGCCGCTCGCGGTCGGCGATGCCCTGGGAGATCTCGGCGTAGAGGTCCTCCGAGACGATCTGCGACGGCCCGGCGAAGAGGCCGCGCTGCGCCAGCAGTTTCTCCGGTGCCTCGTGCTCGACGAGGGTGGAGTTGCCCGACATAACCGAATCAGTCCTCCAGCGAACCGTCCAGCGCCCGACCGGAGGCCAGGTGCGGGGCGATCTTGTTGTCGAACACGCTCAGCGCGGAACCGATCGCCATGTGCATGTCCAGGTACTTGTAGGTGCCCAGTCGACCACCGAAGACGACGTTACGCTCGGCGGCTTCGGTCCGCGCGAGCTCGCGGTAGCGCTCCAGCTTGGCGCGGTCCTCGGCGGTGTTGATCGGGTAGTACGGCTCGTCTTCCTTCTCGGCCGCGCGGGAGAACTCGCGCACGATGACCGTCTTGTCCGACGGGTACTCGCGCTCGGGGTGGAAGTGCCGGAACTCGTGGATCCGGGTGTACGGCACCTCGGCGTCGTTGTAGTTCATCACCGGCGTGCCCTGGAAGTCGCCGACCGGCAGGACTTCCTGCTCGAAGTCCAGCGTGCGCCAGCCGAGCCAGCCCTCGCTGTAGTCGAAGTAGCGGTCGAGCGGTCCGGTGTAGACGACGGGCGTGCCGGCCGGGATCTCGTCGCGGACGTCGAAGTAGTCGGTGTCGAGCCGCACCTCGATGTTCGGGTGGTCCGCCATCCGCTCCAGCCACGCGGTGTACCCGTCGACGGGCAGGCCCTCGTAGGTGTCGTTGAAGTAGCGGTTGTCGAAGGTGTAGCGCACCGGCAGGCGGCTGATGACCGCCGCGGGCAGCTCCTTCGGGTCGGTCTGCCACTGCTTGGCCGTGTAGTCGCGCACGAACGCCTCGTAGAGCGGGCGACCGATGAGCGAGATCGCCTTCTCCTCCAGGTTCTTCGCGTCCTTGGAGTCGATCTCGGCGGCGTGCTCCGCCACCCAGGCGCGGGCTTCCTCGGGGCTCAGGTAGCGGCCCACGAACTGCGAGATGAGGCCCAGGCCCATGGGGAACTGGTAGGCCTGGCCGGCGTGCATCGCGAACACCCGGTGCTGGTACCCGGTGAACTCGGTGAACTGGTTGACGTAGTCCCACACGCGCTTGTTGGACGTGTGGAACAGGTGCGCGCCGTACCGGTGCACCTCGATGCCCGTCTCCGGCTCTGGCTCGGAATAGGCGTTGCCACCGATGTGCGCACGGCGTTCCAACACGAGCACGCGCTTGTCGAGCTGTGATGCGGTGCGTTCGGCGACCGTCAGGCCGAAGAACCCGGAACCGACGACGATCAGGTCAAATCCAGCGAAGCTCACAGCAGTCGAGGGTACGGCAGTGACCGGACGCGACCGTCCACACCCCATGGGGTGAAAGTGGGGTACCGATCGGTCGATACGCTCATCGGCCGGCCGCCGCCGCGGCTCCTTCGAGCACGTCCTCCTGGCCTTCGATTTCGTAAATCACCGAATCGGAGTTGCGGAACACCTCGACGAAGCCCGGGGTGCGGTCGAGGCCGACGAAACCGGGCGCGATCCGGTTCTCCTTGCGCACGAAACCCCGGCCGACGATCACGTACCGGACCCTCAGCTCGGTCAGGGCCTCGCGCACCCCGGGGTTCTCGTCGAGCTCGTTGAGGTGCTTGGTCAGGAAGTTGCTCGGCGTGCCCGCGGGGGTGCCGTAGAACGTCCACTCGACGGGCTCGACCTTCGCCATGGCGTACAGCCAGCCGCTGCCGTCGAACACGTCGTTCATCACCCGCTCGCCCGGCCGGACGCGCCCGGCCAGCCAGCGGTAGGCCTCCAGCTCGCCGTCGCTGACGGTGGGCCCGTTCTGGTAGTTGCCGGCCAGCCGGGCGCTGTTGCGCCCGACGTACGCGCCACTGATCAGGCCGATGAGCAGGAAGAACACCACGCTGACGGCCACCGGCGCCCACGGCGAGCGGCCGAGCGCGGGCACCCGGTCCCGGTAGCGGGCGACCACCCACGTGCCGAGCGCGACCACGGCCACGCCGAACCCGATGGAGCCGGGCAGCGGCAGCATGACCGCGAGCCGCCAGTGGTCGTTGTAGAAGTAGCCGGTCAGCCGCTGGATGACGGCGCCCTCCAGCGACACGGTGACCGCGTACAGCCCGCCGAACGCCAGCCACACGCCGGCCATCCACACCATGAGCCGGCGCTTGACCATGATCACCATGCCGAACAGCGCCGGCAGGCCGATCCACCACTGCGGGAAGTCGACCACGCCGGAGAACGTGAGCATCTGCCCGAACGCGCCCGCGGGCGTGGCCTCCGACGGCCACACCATGGCGGCCACGCCGCCCGCCGAGCCGAGCGACGGCAGGATCAGCGGCACGGCGGCCACCACGCCGAGCACGCCCATCGCGACCAACGTCGGCCAGGCCCGCTTCCAGTCGATCGGCACGAGCCGGAACACGCACGCCAGGAAGATCACGCCGAGCAGGCCGGCGAGGATGAACGCGAGGCTCGGCTGCAGGCCGACCAGCGCCGCCACCGACACCGCGATGGCGACCGGGCCGGTGATGCCGCGCGGCCGGATCAGGTAGGTCGCGAGGGCGAGCACGGCGGGCAGCAGGGCGATGCCCGCGACGTAGGGCCACAGCGGCCCGCGCCACAGCGAGTCGTACGGGAACGGCGAGAACCACGTGGACACGGCGGCGGCGGGCGCGACCATCCGGGCGGGCAGCTTCCAGGCCAGGCCCATGGCGGCGATGCCGACCGGCCACACCAGCACGGTGCTCAGCGCGCCGGAGTTGAGCAGCTGCGGCAGCGTGACGCCGAACTGGTCGAGCAGCAGCGCCAGCAGCTGGTGGTAGGTGGCCGGGTAGAAGTAGTTCGCGTTCTCCGGCTGGTTGCCGATCGCGCCCGCGGAGGACACCAGCGACGTCTGGTGCTCGGCGAGCCAGCGCACGAGGTTGCCGTGGTGCGGCGCGTCCCAGTCCTGGGCCAGGCGGTTCAGGCTGCCGATGCCGCGCAGGAACGTGACCGCGCCGACCGCGAGGCCGACGGCCACGCCCGCGCCGACCACCAGGTGGCCCCGGCGCGACACGCGCGGCTCGTCGTCGTCCACGCGGGCGGGCCACCGGCGCTGCACCAGCGTGGTCACGGCGAACAGCACCGCCGACGCGGCGAGCGTCCACGCGCCGAACGTGAGCAGCGTCCAGGAGAACCCGAGCTCGCCCAGCAGCAGGCCGCCGACCGCGACCAGGCCGTAGGTCAGCGCCGGGGCCGCGGCGGCGAGCGTCCACCCCCGCAACCGGACGGCCGCGCCGAACAACAGGCCAGGCACCCACAGCAGCAACAGCACCAGCAGTGCAGCACTCATCGCGTCAGCAACCCGATCACTTGGCGTAGGAGCGGGGCCCCGTCCCGCTGCGACCGCAGACTACCCGCGCGGGCCTCACCAGCGGCGGTGGGCCACTTGCACGCCGAGCCACGCGGCGTGCCGGGCGGCGACGCCGAGCCCGCTGACCCCGATCCGCTTCGCCAACGCCTGCTTGGACCGCCGCAGCAGCTTCGTGTGGGAGCCCATGAGCGCGCCGCGGCTGTACTGGCCGGGGTGCACGCGGTAGCCGACCAGCTCCTCGGGCAGCACGTCGCCGTCCGCCAGCGCCATGACGCGCAGCCACAGGTCGTAGTCCTCGAGCCGCACCAGGCGCGGGTCGAAGCCGCCGACCCGCGCCGCGAGCTCCTTGCGCACCACGATCGTGGAGGTGATGAGGCAGTTGTAGAGCAGCATGGTGCGCGCGACCTCGGGCCCGATGGCCGAGTGCATCTCGCCGACGACCTGCCCGGACGGGTCGATCTGCCGGGCCCACGCGCCGACCAGCCCCAGGCCCGGCCGCTGTTCGAGCACGGCGACCTGGTGCGCGAGGCGTTGCGGCATGCACAGGTCGTCGGCGTCGAGGAACGCCACGAGGTCGTGCTCGGCCGCGTCGAGCCCGATGTTGCGGCCGACGGCGGGCCCGCTGCGCGGCGCGGGCGTCAGGTGCACCCGCACCCGGTCGTCGGGCAACGTGCGCGCGGCGGCCCGGTTCTGCTCGCACTCGCCGTCGAGGACCAGCACGACCTCCCAGTCCTGGTGGGTCTGCTCGGCGACCGAGCGCAACGTCTCGGCGAGGAAGTCCGCCCGGGGCGCGCACGGGATCACCACGGACACCGGCGATGGCATGGGGTTCTCCTGCTGCGGGGGTGGATCGGACAACGCCGTACAGTAAGGCCCGCTCTGGCACCCCCAAGAAGAGGACACCCGTGACGGCGGCGAACAGATCACGGCTCGACGGTCTGCGCGCAGTGGCCGGCACGGCGGTGCGCCAGTCGGCCGTCACCCTCGACCAGTTGGTCTTCAGCGCCATCACCTTCGCCGTTCAGCTGATCGCGGCGCCGTTGTCGACCGACGCCGAGTACGGCGTGTTCTCGCTGGTCGCGATCGTGCAGATCGGCCAGTGGTACCTGGGCCGCGCGGTCGCGGCCGAGCCGCTGCTGGTGTCGAAGGTCGTCGCGGCCGGCGACGCGCGGGGCGTGCGCGGCGCGGCGGCGACGTCGTTGCTGCTCGGCCTCGCGATCGGACTCGGGTGCCTGGTCGTCGGGCTGCTGTCCGACGGGCCCGCCCGGACGTTGCTGCTGGTCCAGGCGCTGGCCTCGCCGTTCACCGCGGTGCTCGACCACGGCCGGTACGTCTCCTACGCGCGGCAGCGACCGTTGCGGGCGCTGGCGCTGGACGGCTCGTGGCTCGTGCTGTTCCTCGGCGCGATCGGCGTGGCGATGTTCGTCGGCGAGCTGGACACGTCGTCCACCTACTTGCTCTGGGCGTTGAGCGCGGTGCCCGTGGCGGCGGTCTGCGCGTGGCTGACCGGCGGTCCGTTCGCGGTCGGCGCGGTGCGCGGCTGGCTGCGCGACCGGCGGTCGTTGCTGCCGGGGTTCCTCATCGACGCCGTCTACCTGACCGCGGGCACCTGGGCCACGTTCGGCGTGACCGCGTGGGTGGTCGGCCTCGACGGGCTCGGCCTGCTGCGCAAGGCGCTGGTGCCGGTGACCGCGCTCACCGTCCTGTTCATCGGCATCAGCAACGCCCTGCTGGCGCACCTGGCGGGCCGGTCGGCGCGCGAGGTCGTGCGGGCGCCGATGCTCGTCTCCGGGCTGGCGGCGGTCGTCAGCCTGGTGTTCGCGGGCCTGGCCCTGGTCGCGCCCGCCGACCTGCTCACCGCCGCGCTCGGCACGCCGTGGGAAGGCCTGCGGCCGGTCGTGCTGGTGCTCCTGGCGTACGCGTTCCTGCTGGCCACGGCGCAGACGGCGCTGGTCGCGGGCAAGGCGAGCGGCCGGGCCTGGCTCGGACCGCGGGTGCGCACCGTCCAGTTCGTCACCGAGATCGCCCTCGTGGCGGGCCTCGGCCTCCTGTTCGGCGTGATGGGCGTCGCGTTCGGCATGGCGCTGGCGTGGCTGACCGCCGCCGCACTGGCCTGGGCCGGCCTGCTCGGGCATCGGGAAAGGGCCTAGATTCGTGGCCGTGCACTTGGTCGACATGCCGGTCTACTACCCGCCTCACAAGGGCGGGGTGGAGGCGTACGCGCACGAGCTCCACCGGCGCATGCTCGAAGCCGATCCGGACCTGCGGATCACGGTGTTCACCTCGGCGGTCGGCGCGCCGGCGGGGGTCGAACGGCTGAGCGACCGGTGGACGGTCGTGCGCTGGTCGGGTCGCGAGGTCATCTCCCACTACCCGGTGCCCTACCCGGGTTTCACCCGGAAGCTGCGCGAGCTGTGCGGCCCGGACGCCGTGCTGATGACCCACACCCGGTTCTACTGGCCGCACCTGTGGGCGTCGCTGTTCGCCAAGCGGGCCGGGCTGCGCCGGCTGCACGTCGAGCACGGGTCGAGCCCGGTGCAGAGCGGCGGCTGGTTCGTCCGGTTCGTCGCCGCCACCGTCGACACGCTCACCAGCCAGCCCGTGCTGCGCTGGGCGGACGCCGTGGTGGCCGTGTCGCAGTCGGCCGCGCGGTTCGTCCGCGACCTGGCCAAGCGCGAGGCGAAGGTGCTGTACCGGGGCATCGAGCTGCCGGAGGGCGTGGTGGCCCGCCGCCCGGACGACGAGAGCCCGGTGGCCTGCTACGTGGGCAGGCTCATCAACGGCAAGGGCGTGGCCGACCTGCTCACCGCCACCGCCGCCCTGCACCGCCGGGGCGTGCCGCTGAAGCTGCGGCTGTGCGGCGACGGCCCGGCCGCGGCGGACCTGCGGGCCCAGGTGGCGCGGCTCGGCCTGGAGGAGCACGTGCGGTTCCTCGGCGAGGTCGACCACGACACGGCGCTGCGCGAGATGTCCTCGGCCTCGCTGTTCGTCAACCCGAGCTGGACCGAGGGCCTGCCGACCACCGTGCTGGAGGCGGCGGCCATGGGCTGCACGGTCGTGGCCACCGACGTCGGCGGCACGGCCGAGATCGTGGACAACGGCGTGACCGGCTGGCTCGTGCCCGCGCGCGACCCCGGCGCGCTCGCCGTCGCCCTGGAGACGGCCGTCACCGACCCGGAGCGCGAGGCGCGGGCGGCCAAGCTCGGCGAGATCACCCGCGAGCGCTTCTCGTGGGACCGGACCATCGCCGAGTTCGCCGCAATGCTGGTCGGCGACGGCGGGGACCGGTCCGCGCGCTAGCCTGTCTGCGAAACCCCATCCGACTCACTCGCCAGGGAGGCCGCCGTGGCGGACCAGTCTGACGTATGGCTGGTCGTGCCCGTCTACAACGAAGCGCAGGTGATCGCGGACGTGGTGCGCAACGCGCTCCAGACGTTCCCGAACATCGTGTGCGTCGACGACGGTAGCCGGGACGGCTCAGCGGACGCGATCCGCGGCACGGGCGCTCACCTGGTGCAGCACCCGGTCAACCTCGGCCAGGGCGCGGCGATCCAGACGGGCGTCGAGTACGCCCGCGAACAACCGGGCGCCGAGTACTTCGTGACGTTCGACGCCGACGGCCAGCACCAGGTCGCGGACGTGGTGCGGATGCTGGACCGGCTGCGCGCCGAGCCGGTCGACATCATCGTCGGCACCCGGTTCAAGGGCGACGACTCGCACATCCCGCTGATCAAGCGCGTGGTGCTCAAGACCGTGGTGGCCGTCAGCCCCAAGCTGCGCAAGCTGAAGCTGTCGGACGCGCACAACGGGCTGCGGGTGTTCAACAAGAAGGTGGCGGACGAGCTCCGCATCACGCTGAACGGCATGGGCCACGCGTCGCAGATCGTCGACATGATCTCGCAGCGCGGGTGGCGGGTCACCGAGGAGCAGGTCGAGATCCTCTACACGGAGTACTCGATGTCCAAGGGCCAGTCGCTCATCAACGGCGTGAACATCCTGTTCGACTCGGCTCTCAAGACGGGGTCCAGGCGCTGACATGCTGATCCAGTTCCTGCTCATCGCCGCGGTCATCGTGCTGCTGGTGTTCTTCCTCAAGAACCACGGCACGACCAAGACCGCGGCCGGCGTCAAGATCGGCTTCCTGCTGTTCCTGGTGCTGGCGGTCGTCGCCGTCATCAGGCCGGTCGAGGTGTCGAAGGTCGCCGAGCTCGTCGGCGTCGGCCGCGGCACCGACCTGCTGCTCTACGCCCTGGTCGTGGCCTTCGGCTTCCAGACCATCAACACCTACCTGCGGTTCAAGGAGCTGGAGCTCCGCTACGCGCGCCTGGCCCGCGCCATCGCGCTGCGCAACGCGGAGGCTCCCGAGGTCAAGGACTCGCCCGCGGTCGTCGAGGCCGTCGAGCGCGTCGAGGACCCCGCTCACACCTCCTGACACCGACCACCTCCTGGCACCGACGAACGCGGACGGGCCGGTCACTCCCTGCCGGGGAGGACCGGCCCGTCCGTCGTCGCGTCGTCTCCGCCGGCTCGGTCAGCTCTCCAGCGCGCGGAAGTAGTCCACGGTCAGCCGCACGCCCGTGGCGATGTCCACCTCGGGCTTCCAGCCCAGTTCCGCCTGCGCCAGCGACGGGTCGATGGCCGACGCCCGCAGGTCGCCGAGCCGGGCCGGCGCGAACTCGGGGTCGTCGGCCACGCCCGCCGCCTGCGCGACGAGGGTGTGCAGCTCGCGGTCGGACACCTGGTGCGCGGTGCCGATGTTGTAGCGCCGGCCGCCGCCCGCCTCGCCGGAGGCCGCGATGAACGCCGACACGACGTCCTCCACGAACACGTAGTCGCGCGTGTTGCCGCCGTCGCCGAACACCTTCGTCGGACGGCCCGCGAGCAGCGCGGACGCGAAGATGGCCACCACGCCCGCCTCGCCGTGCGGGTCCTGCCGCGGCCCGTAGACGTTGGCCAGCGCCAGGTGCGTGCACTCCAGGCCGTACAGCTGCCGGTAGGTGTTCAGGTACACCTCGCCGGACACCTTGGACGCCGCGTAGGGCGACTTCGGGTTGATCGGGGTCGACTCGGCGACCGGCAGCACCTCGGGGGTGCCGTAGATCGAGCCGCCGGACGAGGCGAACAGCACCTTGCGCACGCCCGCGCGACGGGCGGCCTCGGCCAGGTTCACCGTGCCGAGCACGTTCTTGTTGGCGTCGAGCAGCGGGTCGGCCACGGACACGCGCACGTCGATCTGCGCGGCCAGGTGGAACACCACCTCGGGGCCGAACGAGGCCACGACGTCGGCCAGCTCCGGCGAGGTGATGTCGACCCGCGAGAACGAGTAGCGGTCGGCGTGGGCGGGGTCGGCCGGTTCCGTCCGCTTGCCGCGGCTGAGGTCGTCGACGACGTGCACCTCGTGCCCGTCCCTCAGGAGCCTGTCGACCAGGGTTGAACCGATGAAGCCGGCTCCGCCGGTCACGAGTGCGCGCACGGGTGTCTCTCCAGTGTGGGTGGATCGGGGTGGGGTGTGGGGTCGAGTCGTCACGGGCAGCCTAGAACCACCGCTCCAGCACCAGTGCGACCCCGTCCTCGGAGTTGGCCGCGGTGACCTCGTCGGCGGCGTCCAGGGCGTCCTGGTGCGCGTTGGCCATGGCCACACCGTGGCCCGCCCACGTGAGCATGGGGACGTCGTTGGGCATGTCGCCGAACGTCAGCACACCGCTCGCGGGCACGCCGAGGCGTTCGGCGACGGCGGCCAGGCCGGACGCCTTCGTCACGCCGGGCGCGGCGAACTCCAGCAGGCCCTCGTTGGTCGACCAGGTCATCGCCACGGAGTCGCCGACCAGTGGACCGACCGCCCGCGCCATCTCGTCCGAGGCCATGTTCGAGTGCCTGACCAGCAGTTTCACCGCCGGCTTGCCGACCAGCTGCGCCCGCTGGTGACCGGGCAGCGGCTGGGCGCCGTCGCCCCACGGGTGCAGGTAGTGCTCGTCGGCGATGAACTCGGGGTCGGTGGAGCCGCGCGCGGACTCGCCGACCCGCTCCGAGGCCAGGGCGCAGCCGGGCAGCGCCTCGTCCAGCACGGCGGCCAGGTCGGTCAGCTGCTCGGGCGTGAGCAGCTCGGCCGTGACGACGCGGTCCGCGCCGATGTCGTAGAGCACCGCGCCGTTGGAGCACACGGCGTAGCCGGACAGGCCCGCGGCGTCGGCCACCTCCGGCACCCAGCGGGGCGGGCGGCCGGTGGCCAGCACGAACGGGACGTCGGCCGCCAGCACCCTGGCGATCATGCCCGCCGTGCGCGGGCTGACCCGGCCGAGGGGTGTGAGCAGGGTGCCGTCGACGTCGGATGCCACAAGGGAAGGTCTCTGCACCTGCCCATCGTGCCCCTCGGCTACCGTCGCCGGGTGCGCACAGGGATTGTGATCCTGCCCGAACACCGCTGGTGGATGGCCGAACACAAGTGGAAGGCCGCCGAGGAGTACGGCTTCCACCACGCCTGGACCTACGACCACCTGGGCTGGCGCTCGTTGGTCGACGGACCCTGGTTCGGCGCGGTCCCGACGCTGGCGGCGGCTGCCGCGGCCACCGGGACGATCCGGCTCGGCACGCTGGTCGCGTCACCCAACTTCCGCCACCCGGTGCCGTTCTCCCGGGAGCTGCTCGCCCTCGACGACCTCTCCGACGGCCGCTTCACGCTCGGCGTCGGCGCGGGCGGTGTGGGGTACGACACGGAGGTGATGGGCGACACGTCACCGCGCAGCAGGCAGGGCCGGTTCGAGGAGTTCGTGGCCGCGCTGGACATGCTGCTGGCGCAGGACCGGACCACGTTCAGCGGTGACTACTACGAGATCCGCGACGCCCGGAGCGCGCCGGGCTGCGTGCAGCGGCCCAGGCTGCCGTTCGTGGTCGCGGCCAACGGGCCGAGGGCGATGGCGGTCGCCGCGAAGTACGGCACGGGCTGGGTCACCACGGGGCCGGAGACCGAGGACGAGGACGAGTGGTGGGACGGCGTCGCCGCGATGACCGCCCGGTTCCGCGAGGTGCTGGCCGGGATCGGGCGGGCCAAGGAGTCGATCGACTTCCACCTCAACGCCGATTCCTGCCCGGTGTACTCGCTGACCAGCGTGGAGCGCTTCCGCGAGGTGGCCGGGCGGGCGCGCGGGCTGGGGTTCACCGACCTGGTCGTGCACTGGCCCCGGGCCGACGGCGTGTACGCGGGCAGCGAGGCCGTGCTGGAACGGGTCGCGGCCGACGTGCTGCCCGAACTCGTCGGCGGCTAGCGTTTCCCGCTGTGCGACGAGTCGTGGTGATCGGTGGCGGGATCGTGGGGCTGGCGACCGCTCGGGAGTTGGCCCGGCGCGGTCACGACGTGGTGGTGCTGGAGAAGGAGCCGCACTGGGCGGCGCACCAGACCGGGCACAACAGCAACGTGGTCCACGCGGGCCTGTACTACAAGCCGGGGTCGCTGAAAGCGCGCATGTCGGTCGCGGGCAACGCCTCGATCGTCGCCTACGCCCGGGAGCACGGCGTGCCGGTGGACGTGTGCGGCAAGCTCGTCGTCGCCACCTCGCCGGACGAGGTGCCGCGCCTGGCGGCGCTGGCGGAGCGGGCCGAGGCGAACGGGGTGCCCGCCCGGCGGATCGGCGTGGACGAGGCACGCGAGTACGAGCCCGAGGTGGCGGCCGTGGCCGCGTTGCGGGTGGAGAGCACGGGGATCATCGACTTCCCGGCCGTGTGCGCGGCTCTCGTGCGCGAGCTGAACGGGCATGACCTGCGGCTGCACACGCCCGCGTTGGCGATCCGGCGCGCCCTCAGCGGCGGTGGCGTCGAGGTGGCCACGACGCGCGGGGTCGTGCGGGCGGATGCGCTGGTGAACTGCGCGGGCCTGCACAGCGACCGGGTGGCGCGGCTGGCGGGCGTGACGCCGTCGGCGGCGATCGTGCCGTTCCGCGGCGAGTACTACGAGCTGCGGCCCGACCGCCGACGGCTCGTGCGCGGCCTGATCTACCCGGTGCCGGACCCGGCGCTGCCGTTCCTGGGCGTGCACCTGACCCGGATGCTGGACGGCAGCGTGCACGCGGGCCCGAACGCGGTGCTCGCCCTGCGCCGCGAGGGCTACCGCTGGCGTGACGTGTCCGGGGCGGATCTCGCCGACGTGGCCCGCTTCCCCGGCACGTGGCGGCTGGCCCGCAGGTTCGCCCGGACAGGTGCCGAGGAGGTGCTGCGGTCGTTGTCGCGCAAGCGGTTCGCGCGCAGCCTGGCCAGGCTGGTGCCCGCGATCCGCGAGGACGACCTGGTGCGCGCGTCGGCCGGGGTGCGGGCGCAGGCGATGCGCGCGGACGGGTCGCTGGTGGACGACTTCCTGATCGACACCGCGCCGCGGCAGGTGCACGTGCTCAACGCGCCCTCACCCGCCGCGACGTCGGCCCTGGAGATCGGCCGGCACGTGGCCGGCCAGGTCGAGCTCAGCTGGACTTGAGCGAGCCCAGGAAGGACGCGAACGCCCCCCGGCTGAACTCCAGCACGTCCCCGCCGGGGTTCTTCGTGTCCAGGACCCCAGCCTGCTGCACCCCCACCGACACGCCCACGCAGGAACTACCAGTGTTGCTGGCGCTCGAAGTGACGAACACCCGTCCGTCCCGGACCAGCCGCTTCTTCATGCTTCGCTCCTCAGTTCCCGAATGAAATCGACCGTCTCCTCGACCGACAACGCGCGACCCACCGCGTCGTCCCACACAGCCCGGAACCGTGCGACCCCGTCTGCGTCCTCCACCGGGCTCAGCCCGATGAGGCTGTCCACATAGGCCGCCCCCAGGTCATCCGGGAAGTCGAAGATCGTCAGTGTCCCGGACAGCGCGCCATATGCACCAGCGCCGTTCTGGATCGCCTGGATCGTCACGTTGGGCAACTTCGAGGCTGTGAGCAAGCGATCCCACTGGGCGTGCATGGTCTCCGGGCCGCCGATCTCACGGCGCAACGCAGCCTCGTCGATCAGCGCATGGACCACCAGCGGTTCAGGCTCCCTGCGCAGCAACCCTTGCCTGTCCCGGCGCTCCGGGGCGGCCGTCTCCTCCCAGTTCTCGTTCGGCAGCAGGAACCGGTTGCCGATGGCCAGCGCGAGGGCGTACTCGGGCGTCTGGAGCATGCCGGGGATCAGCACGGTGTCCACCGACCGCTCGGTGACGGCCTCGGTCTCGTCGCGGCGAAACCGCAGGTAGCTCTTGGCCAGCGAAGCGGCGTGCTCGATCGGCGCGGCCTCGTCGTCAGCCACCTCCCAGAGCGCCACGGCGCGCTTGCGATCCTCCTCGCCGACCTCCATCACCGCGAGGATGGCGATGAAGGTGGCCCATCTCGGTCGGGCTTCACCGGCGATCATGCGGTTCCAGGTCGAGCGCGAGGTGCGCACTTCCTTGATGACCTTGTCGGCCTTGATCCCCGACTGCGCCAGATAGCCCTCCATGAGGGCACCGAGCTTCCGCTTGCCGCGCGTGGTGCCTACCGCCATTCGATCACCTTAGCGACTCTCCGTAGTCAAGCCCAGTTCGGTTTCACCCAATTGGTAAACGCAGTTTCGCGTCGCGCAAACGGTACGGTGTGGCGATGGACAGGGTGATGAAGGGCGTGCGGGCGTGCATGGCGAAGGGCGCGGTGGAGGACGCGGCGACCTTGCTCCTGCACTTGTGGGCGGAGGACCCCGACCTGCGCGGGCTGCGGGAGGCGAGCGTGGAGTTGGCGGACCGGTTCCCGCTGTCCGACTCGGCGGCCGAGGTGCTGCGGACGGCTGCCTTGAGCAGCGCTGAGCGCGGTCTGCTGCCGGCGGCCGAGGAGTTGGCCAGGCGGGAGGTGGGCGTCCGGCGGGCCCGGTGCCAGGCGGAGCCGACGCCCGAATCGCTGACGGCGCACGTGGGCGCGCTCGACGTGCTGGCGAGCGTTCAGCGGGCGCGCGGTGAGGACGAGGCCGTCGAGGCGTGCCTGACCGAGGTGGTGGAGTGGCAGCACGACCACGGCGATCGGGCGGGGGTGGCGTGGGCGTTGCGGGAACTGGGCGTGCTGGCGATCGAGGCGGGCGACCTCGCGCTCGCGGGCAGGCGGCTGACCCGTGCCGTGTCGCTGTACCGCGAGCAGGCCGACGACCCGCCGGTGCGGTTGGCGCGGGCCTGGTGCTGGGTGCTGCTGGCGTGCGTCCGCTGGGCCGAGGAGCGGCCGACGGAGGCCCGGGTGCTGCTGGAAGCCGCGTTGGGCGATCTCGGGGACGACGACGCGGCCGTGGACGTGCTGCGCCTGCTGGAGGCACTCGACTCCGGCGACGACCTGCCGGAGTCGGTGCCCGTCGGCGCGGAGTTCGGCCAGCTCAGCTGGGTGTGACCGGATCGCACCTCGGCCGGGCGAATCGGCGCAGGTCAGGGCGCGGCCGTGAGCGGTCGACCCGACCATGGTGGGCGTCGCCGCCCTCCGACTTCGGGAGCCACCCGTGCTCGTTCGATCCGTGAAACGCGCGTTGTCCCTGCTGGCCCTGACGCTGACGTTGACCGGTGGCCTCACCGCCCCGGCGTCCGCGGCGGTGTACGACTACTGCGCCGTGCCGGCCTGCGCGGACGCCCGGCAGGCGCTCGCGTACTGGGACGCC
Organism: Saccharothrix luteola; assembly: GCF_020859565.1. Lineage (GTDB taxonomy): Bacteria > Actinomycetota > Actinomycetes > Mycobacteriales > Pseudonocardiaceae > Actinosynnema > Actinosynnema luteola. The sequence continues at coordinate 59,800 of NZ_JAJHUO010000018.1, forward strand.
GAAGGGTTGCCGGCGCAGCGCGTCACCAACGTCCTGCCGGGCAACGAGTGCTACACCGGCGGCGGAACGTTCGGCAACCGGGAGGAGCAGTTGCCGGAGGAGGAACGCGGCGCCTACCGCGAGTTCGACGTCCACCCGCGCCCGTGCGGGCAGGGTCGCGACGCCCACCGGATCGTGGTCGACCACGAGACGATGGACGCCTGGTACACCGGCGACCACTACCGGAACTTCTACCTGCTCTGACGATCAGGAGGGCTTGAGCACGTCCAGGCCGAGGAACGGGCGCAGCGCCTGCGGGACGACGACCGAGCCGTCGGCCTGCTGGTGGTTCTCCAGGATCGCGACGATCCACCGCGTGGTGGCCAGCGTGCCGTTGAGCGTGGCGGCGATCTGCGGCTTGCCGTTCTCGTCGCGGTAGCGCACGTTGAGCCGCCGCGCCTGGAACGTGGTGCAGTTCGAGGTCGACGTCAGTTCCCGGTACGCCTGCTGGGTCGGGATCCAGGCCTCGCAGTCGAACTTGCGCGCGGCCGACGTGCCCAGATCACCCGCGGCCGTGTCGATGACCCGGTACGGGACCTCGATCTTGGCCAGCATCTCCTCTTCCCACGCCAGCAGCTTGGCGTGCTCGGCCTCGGCGTCCTCCGGCTTGACGTAGGAGAACATCTCGACCTTGTTGAACTGGTGCACGCGGATGATCCCGCGGGTGTCCTTGCCGTACGAGCCGGCCTCCCGCCGGTAGCACGACGACCAGCCCGCGTACCGCTTCGGGCCGTCCAGGATCTCGTCCGAGTGGTACCCCGCGAGCGGCACCTCGGACGTGCCGACGAGGTACAGGTCGTCGGCTTCGAGGCGGTAGATCTCGCTCGCGTGCGCGCCGAGGAACCCGGTGCCGGCCATGATCTCCGGGCGCACCAGGGTCGGCGTGATCATCAGCTTGAACCCGGCCGCGGTGGCCTGGGCGACGGCCATGTTCAGCAGCGCCAGCTCCAGCTGCGCGCCCACGCCGGTCAGGAAGTAGAAGCGCGAGCCGGACACCTTCGCGCCGCGTTCCATGTCGATCGCGCCGAGCCGGACGCCCAGGTCCAGGTGGTCGAGCGGCTCGAAGTCGAACTCGCGCTTCTCGCCGACGTGCTTGAGCACGACGTAGTCGTCCTCGCCGCCCTCGGGCGCGTCGGGGTGGACCACGTTGGGCACGGCGCGGTGCAGTTCGCCCAGCTCCGCCTCGGCGGCGGACTGCTCGGCCTCGGCGGCCTTGACCTCGGCGGCCAGCTCCTTGCCCTTGGCCAGCAGCGCGTCGCGCTCCTCGCCCTTGGCCCGGCCGACCTGCTTGCCGAACGTCTTCTGCTCGCCGCGCAGCGCGTCGGCGCGGGCGATGGCGGCCCGGCGGCGCTCGTCGGCGGACAGCAGCGCGTCGACCACGGTCTCGTCCTCGCCACGCGCGCGTTGCGACGCGCGGACGGCTTCCGGGTTCTCGCGCAGTGCCTTGAGGTCAATCACACCAGGAAGGGTAGTACCCGGCCGGAAGCGGTTTGCACGACGTCGCGCCTCGCTGTCGGACCCCTCGGGCAGGATGCGCGCGTGGTTGAACGAACGGACGAGGACGCCGGCCCGCCCACCGAGGCGCCGGAACTGGCCGAGAACTACGCGCGCACGCTGGTGCACGCGGGGATGACCTCGTTGGACGACGTGGTGGAGCAGGTGCTCGACTACGTGGCCGACGAGCGCCCGATCACGCCCTCGGTCGCGCGGGCGGTGGTGGAGCGGGTGTGGCGGGAGCGGTCCGCCGAGCAGGAGTCGTGGCCGGAGAGCACGGACGTGGACCGCCTGTTCGCGGTGTTCGACGCGCTCGACCGCGACGGGATCGTGGCCCGCGCCGACTTCACGTGCTGCCAGACGTGCGGGCACGCCGAGATCGGCGACGAGGCGGGCGACGACGCGCGCGGCTACGTGTTCTTCCACCGGCAGGACACCGAGAGCGCGGTGGCGGGCGAGGGGGTCTGGCTCGCCTACGGCTCGTTCGGCGAGCCCGCGAGCCACGGGTCCACCGACCACGCGGCGGCCGACGAGGCCGTGGCGCGCGAGGTGGTCGCGGCGCTCGCCGCGAGCGGGCTGCCCGTCGAGTGGAACGGGTCGGCGCGCACCCGGATCAAGGTGGGGCCGATGGACTGGCGGAAGCGGCTGCCGGTGGGCTGACCCGCACGCCCCCTGACCGCACGCCCCCTGACCACGCAACCCCTGACCACGCAGGACAGCGCGAAGGGGGCGCGCCCGACCCGCGGGCGCGCCCCCTTCGCCGTGAGGACTACGAGATCGCGACCGCGACCACGAGACCGAGGGCGACGTGCGCCGACGCCACGACGACGCTGGCCGGCGCGAAGCGGTCCGACTCGATCAGCGAGCCGATGTCGAGCCTGGTCACCCACTCCAGCAACCGAACCGCGAGCACCTGCACGATGATGCCGACGAAGCCGAAGATCAGGGCCGACAGCAGGCCCTCGTCCAGCTTGCCCGCCGCGCTGTAGATCGCCACGACGACGATCAGCGCCATGCTCACCAGACCGGCGGAGGTGACGATGACCGCGTTCGGGGCGCCGCCGCGGACCAGGGCGCTCAGCTTGCCCGGGGTGGTCCAGTCGATGGCGTAGAAGCCGACGACCATCAGGATCAGGCCGACGATCGCGTACAGCGCGATCGCACCGACGCCGGTGCCGATGGCGGACCCGAAGCCGGGGTCCAGCGCGAGTGGGGGAATCACAGACCCTCCGTGGTGTGCAGGTTGATCGGTTGTGCCGCCGGTGAAGGAACCGGTGAAGGAGCCTGTGACGACGGGTGTGGCGCCTTCGGGGGTTTCGGGGAGGGGTTCATTCGACGATCCTGTGCGGCACGAACGCCGCGCCGTCGTCGGTGACCAGGCCGACGGTCTCCCGGATGCCGAGGCCCGCCGACGCGTCGCCGACGACCCACGCGCCGAGCGCCGGCCGGTAGCCGTCGAACTCGGGCAGCGGGTCGAAGAGCTGGTAGACGAAGCCCTCCTTGCCGTAGACCCCGCCGGTTTGGGTCTCGTAGCCGGGGGCCACGATCTGGATGTTCTGCCCCTCACGGCCGAGCCTCGGCTTGCGCACGTATTCGGTGAGCAGGCCGGGGTCGTCCAGGAACGCGGGCAGCAGGTTCGGGTGGCCGGGGTACATCTCCCACAGCACGGCCAGCAGCGCCTTGTTGGACAGCAGCATCTTCCACAGCGGCTCGACCCACAGGGTGCCGGGCAGGCTCTCCACCGCGTAGCGGCCGAACTGCTCGTCGACCACCCACTCCCACGGGTAGAGCTTCACGACCGTGCCCATCGGCGCTTCCTCGAGGTCGACGAACCGCTTGAGCAGCGAGTCCCAGCCGATCTCCTCGATCGCCAGGCCGACCGTGTCCATGCCCGCCTCGGCCGCGGTCTCCTGCAGGTAGGCCACGGTGACGTGGTCCTCACCCGAGGGGTCCGCGCCCGACCAGGTGAAGTGCAGCTCGTTGGACGGCAGCCGGCTGCCGATCTCGGCCCAGCGCTCGACCAGCTTCTCGTGGATCGAGTTCCACTGGTCGTCCTCGGGGTGCACGTCGGTCTTCCAGTTCCACTGGACGACCGACGCCTCCAGCAGCGACGTGGGCGTGTCGGCGTTGTACTCCAGCAGCTTGGCCGGCCCGCTGCCGTCGTAGCGCAGGTCGAACCGCCCGTACACGTGCGGGTCCCGGCGCTTCCACGACTCGGCGATCGCGGGCCACAGCCACTCGTTGATGCCGAAGTCGCGGTAGCGCTCGGTGAGCACCACGTTGTCGACGGCTTCGAGGCACATGTTGTGCAGCAGCTCGACGTCGGCTTCCAGCGACAGCACGTCGCTCATGTCGAAGACGTAGTGCGCCGACTCGTCCCAGTACGGGCGCGGGCTGCCGTCCGCGGCGCGCGCCGGCGCGCCGAACACCAGCCCCTGCTCGGAGACGGTGCGCTGCCAGTTCGGCCGGGGCGCTGAGGTCTCCCGACGCACTCAGCTGCCCCCGCTCTTGCTGCCGCCGGACACGCCGAACCCACCGCGCTGCACGACCGTGCCCGACTTGGTGCTGATGTTCGCGCCCTTGGGCATGGTGTAGCTGCCGCCGCTGATCTTCTGGCCGACGGGGGTGCTCGGCGCGCCGTAGTTGTAGCGGTACGAGCTGCCGCCGATGTAGATGAACCCACTGCTGACGTAGCCGCCGTGCGACCTGGCGTAGCTCTCGTCGCAGTACTGGTCCTCGACCACCACGTCGTCCTTGACGCACTGCGCGACCACGTCGTCGGGGCTGGACGCGGCGTACCAGATGGCCACCACGCCGGCCACGCCGACGGCCACGCCGCCGCCGATGAGCAGCCGCTTGCGCAGCTTCTTGCGCCGCGCCTCCTCGGCTTCGACGGCGAGCTGCTGCTCGCGCTGCTGCTCGATCGCCGCGGCGCGGGCGCGCTGCTCGGCCAGTGTCGGCGGCCGGGGCTTGGTCTGGCCCGCTTCCTGGCTGCGGATCTGGCCACGACCGCCCGGCGGCGGTCCTTGGGGCGGTCCCTGCGGCGTCGGGGGCGCGTAGGGCGGCGGCGACGCGCCACCGCTGCCCGGCCCCGGCGTCGCCGGTCCGCGGTTCTGGTCCGGTCCGCTCGGCCCACCCTGGCCGGGCGTCGCGGCGCTACCGGTGTTGTCGTTCTCAGTCATCAGCCACTCCCGGCGGGGACGGTACAGAGATCGGCCGCCGAATGGGTGACGAGTGTCCCAAAAGCAACACTCTCCACCCGCCCGAACGGTTACACGGCCTACACAGGCATCATGGAGTAGATGTCCGCCACCACGCGCTGGTTTCGTCGAGGTGACCACTTGGTCATGCTCGGCGCGTCGGCTGGCGCGTTCGTGCTGCTGGCCCTGAGCACCCTGACCGGGTGGCCGGTGGGCGCGGGCGGCGCAGGCAGCCCGGCCACGACCAAGGTGAACCCCGTCATGGCAGCTCAGGCGGGCGACTGCCTGAACTGGACCAAGCAGGACCTGTCGGACGTCGAGAAGGTCGACTGCGCCGCCCAGCACCTGTTCGAGGTGACCGGTGTGGCGGACATCTCCGCCGCTCACGGGCCGCAGGCGCCGTTCCCGGACGACGAGCAGTGGCAGCTGATCAGCCAGGAGCAGTGCGCGAAGCCGTCGCTGGACTACCTCGGCGGCAAGCTGGACCCGTTCGGCAAGTACACGGTCGGCCCGCTGAACCCGGGCGAGCGGCTGTGGGGCGAGGGGCAGCGGACGCTGCGCTGCGGCCTGCAGGTGGCCGGTCCGGCGGGCGGGCTGCTCCCGGCCTACGGCACGGCGCGCACCCAGGACCAGTCCGACGTCTACGACCCGGGCGTGTGCCTCGGCATCACCCCCACCGGGTCGGTCGGCGACCCGATCGACTGCGCGAAGCCGCACACGTTCGAGATCACCGGCGTGGTGCCCCTGCCGGCGGGCGAGTTCCCGCCGTCCGACCAGCAGGACGACGTGCTGTTCGCCGAGTGCAACAAGCTCACCGCCGAGTACACCGGCGGCGCCGACCTCAAGGCCCGCGGCCTCATCGTCACGTGGGACACGCGGGTGCCGGAGAGCTGGGCCGCCGGCTCCCGGCTGGCCAACTGCAAGGTCGGCGCGCAGCCCGTCGACAACGTCCTGATCGCGTGGGAGGGCAGCGTCCGCAACCCGAACGCGCCGCCGCTGACCACGTCCAACCCGCCGCAGACGACCGCCGTGCAGCAGGACGAGCCGACCGGCGCGCCCCTGCACTCCGAGTCCAACTCCAGCTCCGCCGCTCCGCCCTCGTCGGGCTCCAAGCCGCCCAAGTCGGACGAGACGACGACAGCCACGACCACGACGACGTCGAGGTGACGACATGCCGGTGGAGATGACCCGTCAGCGGTTCGAGGAACTGGTGGGCGAGGCCCTCGACCTCATCCCGCCGGACTTCGCGGCGGCGATGAGCAACGTCGTGGTGCTGGTCGAGGACCGCAACGCGGACGTGCCCAGCCTGCTCGGCCTCTACCACGGCATCGCGCTGACCAGCCGGACCACCGACTACGGCGGCGTCCTGCCGGACCGGATCTCGATCTACCGCGAGGCGATCCTGGACATCTGCCGCACCGAGGACGACGTGGTGGAGGAGGTCGTGGTCACCGTGGTCCACGAGATCGCGCACCACTTCGGCATCGACGACGCCAAGCTGCACGAGCTGGGCTGGGGCTAGGGCCGATCAGTCCCCGACCACGTCCACCCCGGTCCACGACGTGCAGCGCCAGCCGTCGTCGCCGCGTTCCAGCACGACCCGGCCGGTGTTGGGCAGCAGGCCCGCCTCGGCCAGCGCCGGGCCCACGTTGCGGGCCAGCGCGAGCGCGCCCATCCGCAGCACCGCGCCGTGGCTGACCAGCACCACCGTGTCGCCGTCGCGGTGCTTGGCGGTGATCCCGTCCACCGCGGCCAGGTAGCGGTCCAGGGCCTGGCGACCGCTCTCGCCGCCGGGCAGCGGCACGTCCAGCTCGCCCTCGGCCCACTGCTTCACGGTGGCGATGAAGACCTCGAACGCCTCGCGGTCGTGCCGCCCTTCGAGGTCGCCGCAGAAGATCTCCTGCACGCCGTCCACGACCTCGACGTCCAGGCCGTGCGCCGCCGCCACGGGCGCGGCGGTCTCCTGCGCGCGCACCGCCGTGCTGGCGTACACGGCCGTCACGGGCTCGGCGGCCAACTGCTCGGCCAACGCGGCGGCCTGCGCCCGGCCCGCGTCGGTCAGCGGCGGACCGGGTGGCAGCGAGTCCAGCGCCATCTTCACGTTCGACGCCGTCTCGCCGTGTCTGACCAGGATCAACCTCACGCGCCGTGCCCCCTCCGGACCGCGTCGACCCACTCGGCCGCCGCCACGAACTCCTCGTTGCCCGCCACCACGCCGCCCGGCTCGGCCTTCGGGTAGGAGCCCAGGAACCGGGTCTGCGGGCAGTGCCGGTGCAGCGCGGCCAGCGCGTCGCCCACCCTCGGCTCGGCCACGTGACCGTCGAAGTCGACGTAGAACCGGTACTCGCCGAGCCTGCCCTTGGTCGGCCGGGACTCGATGCGGGTCAGGTTGATGCCGCGCAGCGCCAGCTCGGTCAGCAGCTCCGACAGCGCGCCGACCCGGTCCGCGGCCGTGCAGACGACCGACGTGCGGTCGTGGCCGGTCGGCTCGGGCAGCTCGCCGGGGGGGCGGAGGAGCAGGAACCGGGTCTTCGCGTCCCGCACGTCGGCCACGTCGGTGGCCAGCACCTCCAGCGGGTAGTGCCGCACGGCCACCGGGGCGCTCACGGCGGCGTCGAACTCGTGGTTGAGCACGGCGCGCGCCGCGGCGGCGGTGGAGGTCGTGGCGACCGCCTTGGCCTCCGGCAGGTGCTCGGCGAGCCAGTGCCGCACCTGGGCCAGCGCGTGCGGGTGGCTCGCGACCGTGCGCACGGGCCCGCCGCCGGGCCGCACCAGCACGCTGAACCGCACCGGCAGCACCGCCTCGGCCACCGCGACCAGCGGCTCGCCCTCGGTCAGCGCGTCCATCGTCGCGGGCACCGCGCCCTCGACGGAGTTCTCCACCGGCACGCACGCCGACCCGGTTTCCCCGCGCCGGGTGGCCGTCAGGGCGGCGGGCACCGTGTCGAACGGCACCAGCTCCTGCTGCGGAGAGGCGAAGCCGCGTGCGGCCTGCTCGGTGAAGGTTCCCTGCGGTCCGAAGTAGGCGAGCACGGCCGCAACGATACGAGGACCACGTCCGGTGACCGTTGTTGAGGCGAGGATCACCCGCCCGGTGGGTGCCCGCCCCCGTTCCGCCGCAACCCGTTCTCCTGGAATGCTGGTGATGTGTCCGCCGCCGATACGGAGGGTGAGATCAACGCTCCGGTAGCAGTTCCCCGTCTGGTGTTGTGCGCCGTCGACGAACCGCTGGCCCGTGCCTGGCTCGCGGTGGCCGACGGCCGGAGCGGCGTCGAGGTGCACCGGGGCTCGGTGCTCGACATCGTCGCCGAGGCCGTGGTGAGCCCCGCCAACTCCTCCGGCTGGATGCGCGGAGGTATCGACGCGGTCTACGCGCGCGCGTTCCCGCTGGTGGAGGGCAACGTGCGCAGTGCCGTGCTCGGCTTGCACGGCGGCGAGTTGCCGGTGGGCGAGGCGCTGGTCGTGCCGACCGGCGAGCCGGAGCCCGAGTGGCTGATCAGCGCGCCGACCATGCGGCTGCCCGGTGAGCTGCTGCCCGGGGACACCGTGCACCCGTACCTGGCCGCGCGCGCCGTGCTGCGGCTGTGGCTGGGCGGCCGGTTGGACGACGGCCGCCCGGTGCGCGAGGTCGTGCGCACGATCGCCATGCCCGGCCTGGGCACGGGCGTCGGCGGCGTCGCGCCCGCCACGTGCGCCCGGCAGGTCGCGGCCGCGTGGGACGAGGTGTTCAGCCCGCTGCCCCGCAGGTAGCCGCCAGTTGTGCACAACCTGTGGACAGTTCGACCCCGACCTGTGGACAACTAGCGCGGCGCGACCCAACGCTCCAGGTCCAGCTCGTCGGTGATGGGGATGCCGTAGTCACCGACGCTGGGGATCTCCGGCTTGAGTCGACGGGCTTCGCGCACCGCGTCGGCGCGCAGGGCGGTGAGCCGGAAGCCGCGGCGCTGGTAGAAGCGCAGGGCGTCGAGGTTGTCGTTGGTCGTGGTGAGCCTGACCCGGGAGCAGCCGAGCTGGCGGGCCCGGCGGACGGCGGCGTCGACCAGCGAGCTCCCGACACCCCTGCCTCTTCGCAACGCGTCGATGGTGACGATCTCCAAGTGTCCGTCGGCGGCGGCGTAGGTCAGCAACCCGACCACGGTGTCCTGCTGTTCGACCAGGAACCCGGGCAGGCTCGCCGGGAAGAACACCTGGCCGTGGGCGACCGCGGTGTGCGCGCCCCACAGCTCAAGCACCAGCCTGCCGACGACGATCCGGTCGGCTTCCTCGATCGCGCGTACGAGCATCCCTGCACTGTCTTGGCGGGCGGGCGCGGTGGGTACCGGCATTCGACCTATGGTTGGTTCGTGCCGGTGCGAGTGTTGCTCGTAGACGACCACGAGGTGGTGCGCAGGGGGCTGCGCGAGCTGCTGGAGGACGAGGACGACATCTCGGTGGTCGCCGAGGCGGGCGGGGTGGGCGAGGCCCTGGTCCGCGCTTCGGCGACCCGGCCGGACGTCGCCGTGGTCGACGTCCGGCTGCCCGACGGCGGCGGCGTGGAGCTGTGCCGCCGGCTGCGCGCGCTCGCGGACGGGCCGAGGTGCCTGGTGCTGACCGCGTTCGACGACGAGGAGGCGCTGGTCGGGGCGATCATGGCCGGTGCGTCGGGCTACCTGCTCAAGCAGGTGCGCGGGCAGGACCTGGTGACGGCCGTGCGCGAGGTGGCGGCCGGGCGTTCGCTGCTCGACCCGCAGACGACGTCCCGCGTCCTGGACCGCATGCGCCGCCCGGTCGAGGTGGACGTGCTGGACGCGTTGACCGAGCAGGAACGGCGGGTGCTGGACCTGATCGGGGAGGGCCTGACCAACCGCCAGATCGCCGAACGGCTGTTCCTGGCGGAGAAGACGGTGAAGAACTACGTCACCGCGGTGCTGTCGAAGCTGGGCATGGAACGCCGCACGCAGGCCGCCGCCTGGGTGGCCCGCCGGTCACGCTAGCGGCACGTGCCAGGTGATCGTGGTGCCGGTCCGGGGCGACGACGCGATCTCGCACCCACCGCCGGCCGCCAGCGCGCGCTCCTCCAGGTGCCGCAACCCCCGCTTGGCCACCCCGCGCGGGACGCCGCACCCGTCGTCGGCGACCTCCAGGTCGAGCCGGTCGGGCGTGCGGCGCAGCGTGATGCCGACGTGCCGGGCGCCCGAGTGCCGCACCACGTTCGACAACGCCTCCCGCAGCGCCGCGCGGGCGTGGTCGGCCAGGTCCGCCGGCACGTCCGCGACGTCGCCCTCGACGCGCACCTCCGGCTCGAACCCGAGCAGCTCGCCCGCCGTGCGGGCCTCCGCCAGCACCGAGCCCTTGAGGTCCACGTCGGCGGGCTTGCCCGGGTCGGCGCTGCGCAGGGCCCGGACGGTGGCGCGGACCTCGGCCATCGTCTGATCGAGCTGGTCCACGCAGTCCGCCAGCCGCCGCGCCTCCCGGCCGTCGAGCTTGAGCCGCCGGTCGAGCAGGTCGAGCTGCACGCCGGTCGCGTACAGCCGCTGGATGATCACGTCGTGCAGGTCGCGCGCGATGCGCTCGCGCTCCTGGTAGACCGCTATCCGCTGCCGCGCGGTCGACCCCTCCGCCAGCACGACCGCGAGCCCCGCCTGCGCGGCGAACGCCGCCAGCACCTCGACCGTGTCCGTGCTGAACGGTTGCGCGCCCTTGCGCCGGTACACCGCCAGCGCGCCGATCTTGCGCTCCTTGGTGCCGAACGGCGCGACCGCGAACGGCCCGTACCCCCGCAACGCCTTCGGCACGAACGGCGCGGTGCGCGGGTCGGTGGTGAAGTCGTCCGCGACCACGGGCACGCCGGTCCGCGCCGCCCGCGCCGCCGACGAGCGGCTCGACAGCACGACGCCCACCGGGTCGTCGTCGCCCGAGGACGCCTCGACGGTCAGCGTGCCGTCCTCCGCCGTCACCATGGCCAGCCCGAGGTCCGCGCCGGCGAGTTCGACGGCGCTGCGCACCACGAGCGGCAGCACGGCGTCCGGGTCGTCGCCGGCCAGGGCGGCCGAGGTGATCTCGGTCGACGCGGCGAGCACGCGGGCTGGGTCCACGGTGGTCAACGGTAGGCCCTGGTCCGCATCCGCCCCTCGGCGACGTCCAGCACCAGGTCGGCGCGGTCGGCCTCGGCCGGCCGGTGGGTGATGTGGATGACGGTCTTGTCCCGCAGCACGTCGTCCAGCCGGGCCAGCAGCGCGGCGGCGGTCGGCTCGTCGAGGTGCGCGGTCGGCTCGTCCAGGAGCACGAGGTCGGCGTCGTGGAGCAGGGCGCGGGCCAGCGCGACCCGCTGCGCCTCGCCGCCCGAGAGCAGGGTCGGGCCGATCACGGTGTCGAGGCCGAGCCGGACGCCCGCGACGTCGAGCGCCCAGCGCAACCGCGCGTCATCCGCCCGTGGGTCGCCCAGCCGCAGGTTCTCCCGGACCGTGGTCGAGACCAGCATCGGCTCCTGCGGGCACCAGGCCACGCGGTCGGGCCGCCACACCAGCCCGCGTTCGGGTTCGAGGAAGCCCAGCAACAACGCGAACAGGCTCGACTTGCCCGCGCCCGACGGACCCACCACGGCCACCTTGGCGCCGGCAGGCAGGTCGAACGACACCCGCTCCAGCACCGGTTCCGCGCTGCCCGGCCACTTCACCGTCACGCCTTCGAGCCCGACCGCGCCGCCGACCGAGCCACGCTCGACCCGTGCCGCGCCGGTCGCCGGCGACTGCTCGACGATCCGGCCGTACGACTCGCGCAACGCCGCCCGGTGCTGGGCGGCCGCGGGCAACGTGCCCAGCACCTCGGCCAACGCGAGCGGCACGAGGCCGAGGACGGGCACGAGCAGCGGGTCGACGCCCCCGGCCAGGCCGATGCACACCGCCGACGCCAGCCCGGTCGTCAGGTGCACGATGCCGATCGCCGCGCCCGCGCCGAGGGCCTGCCGCCGTGCCTGCCGGGCGAGTTCGGCGTCCTGGCGCGCCAGCTCGGCGCGCACCACGCGGTCGGCGCCGAACGCGATCAGGTCGGGTGCGGCGGTGAGCAGGGTCAGCACCTGCTCCGACACGTGCCGCCGTCCCCTGGCGAGCACGGCCGTGGCGCGGCGTTCGGCGAGCACCGCGACGACCGGCGCGAGCGTGCCGCCGAGGACCAGCGCCACCGCCAGCGCGAGGCCGGCCACCGGCTCGATCACCGCGAACAGCGTCACCGCCGCGAGCGACACGCCCACCGCGACCAGCGGCGGCTGCAGGACGCGCGGCACCAGGTCGCGGACCGCGTCCACGTCGTCGACCAGTCGGGTGAGCTCGGCCCGACCCGGCCGGAGGCCGCGCCACAACCGGACCCGCAGCGACTCGGCGTGGCGGAACGCGGCGTCGTGCGACACCAGCCGCTCCAGGTACCGGAACACGCCCTTGGCCAGCGCGAACGTCCGCACGCCCACCACCAGCACTGACAGCGTCAGGATCGGCGGCTGGGTCGCCGCCTTCGCGATCAGGTAGGCCGCGAACGCCGTGAGCGCCACACCGCTCAGCGAGGCCGCCGTGCCCAGCAACGCCCCCGCCAGCAGCCGCCGGGTCGGACGCGGCGTGCGCGCGGCGGTCGACCGGTCGTCCACGACGCCGACCTCACGAGCCGCCGCCACCTCCTCGGCCTGCTCGCCCACCAGCCGGTGCGTCGCCAGCACGACCGCCGCACCGTCCTCGGCGGCCCGGCGCACGGCGGCCATCACCTTCGCGGCCGTCGCCGGGTCGAGGTGGGCGGTGGGCTCGTCCAGCAGCAGCACCCTCGCGCCGTCCCGGACCCGCGTCAGCGCACGCGCGACCGCGACCCGCTGGCGCTCCCCGGTCGACAGCTCCGCGATCGGCCGCGCCACCAGGTGGTCGGCCGCCACCGACGCCAGCACGTCGTGATCGACCCGGCCCGCGGTCAGCTCCAGCTCGTCGGCCACGGTCCGCCCGGCGAACGCGGGCCGCTGCGGCACCCAGGCGATGGACGACCGGTCGACGGCCACCGACCCGCCGTCCGGCTCCACGAACCCCAGCAGCACGCCGAACAGCGTCGACTTGCCCGCCCCGCTGGGCGCGTCCACCCGGTGCACCTCGCCGGGCCGCACCCGGAACCCGACCCCGTCCGGCGCGAACCGCCCCCGCCGCCGGACGCGGACATCACGGACCTCCACCCCCTCGACCGAGCCGACCGAGCCGACCGGGCCGTCCTGGCGGACCGGACCGGGCGCGGGGATCTCCGCGACCCGCCGCACGGCCTCCACACCGTCCTCCGAGGCGTGGTGAGCCGCACCGGCCGCCCGCAACGGCAGGTAGCACTCCGGCGCGAGGATCAACACCACCAGGCCCGTGACCAGCGCCATGTCCCCCGACACCAGCCGCAGCCCGATACCCACCGCGATCAACGCCACCGACAGCGACGCCACGATCTCCAGCACCAGCGCCGACAGGAACGCCACCCGCAACGTTCCCATGGTCGCCCGCCGGTACCGCTCGCCCACCTCCCGCACGGCCGACGCCTGAGCCGCCGCACGCCCGAACGCGGTCAGCACCGGCAACGCCCGCACCAGCTCCGCCAGCCGACCCGACAACCGCTCCAGCGCCGTCGCCGCCGCGGCCACCCGCGCCGAGGTGAACCGGCCGATCAGGATCGCGAACACCGGGATCAACGGCAGCGTCACCGCGATCAGCACGGCCGACGTCGGGTCGGTGAAGAAGATCCACCCGCCGACCGCCACCGGCACCACGGCCGTCGTCACCAGGGCCGGCAGGTACCGGGTGAAGTAGGCGTCCAGCGCGTCCAGGCCCTTGGTCGCCAGCACCGCCAACGACGCCGGGCCCCGCGCCACGATCCACGACGGCCCGAGCCCCAGCGCCCGGTCCAGCACCGCCGCCCGCAGCTCCTCCTTCGCGCCCGCCGCCGCACGCGCCGCCACCGACTCGGTCGCCCACGCCAACAGCGCCCGCACCACGACCGCGCCCGCCAGCACCCACAACGACCCGCCGGTCACCAGCGCCGACGCCAGCGCGACCGCCTGCCACACCAGCGCGCCGGCCGTGAGCGCGGCCAGCACCGCGCACCAGGCCAACGCCCGGCGCGCCGAGCGCGAGAGCGCGGGCAGCGCGCCGAGCGGGCCTTTCCCCGGCTTCTTGGCGGAAGGGGCTCCGGGGAAGTTCATCGGGTCGTCCCGGCGGGCACGTGGACGTCCGGGATGTGCCGGGTGCCGATCCGCTTGCGGAACACCCAGTACGTCCACCCCTGGTAGACGAGCACCGCGGGCGTGCCGAACGCGGCCACCCACGTCATCACGGTCAGCGTGTACGGGCTCGACGCCGCGCCCGCCACCGTCAGCGACCACGCCGGGTCCAGGGTCGACGGCAGCACGTTCGGGTGCAGCGCGCCGAACAGCGCCGCCACCGTCGCCGCCACCACGACACCCATCAGCGCGAACGCCTGCCCCTCGCGCCGCAGCACCAGCCGCCCGTACGCGCCCAGCGCCCCCAGGGCCACCACGATCGACGCGCCCCACGTCCACACCGACCCGAACCGCAGCTGCACGATCAGCAGCAGCACCAGCAACGGCAGCAACGCCACCGGCGCGACCTTCAACGCCAGCGCGCGCGCCCGTTCCCGCACGTCGCCCTCGGTCTTCAGCGACAGGAACACCGCGCCGTGCACCAGGGCGTACCCGGCCACCGCCACCGCGCCGAGCAGCGTCTCCCACCGGATCGAGGCGAACGGCGAGCCGACGCGGTCGCCGGCGGCGTCCAGCGGCATCCCGAACACGGTCGTCGACAGCAGCAACCCGACCGCGAGCGCGGCGGTCCACGACCCGGTCACGATCACCGCGTCCCACACCCGCCGCCACCGCGCCGAGTCCACCTTCCCCCGGTACTCGAACGCGACACCGCGCCCGATCAGCGCCAGCAGGAACAGCACCAGCGGCAGGTACACCGAGCTGAGCAGCGCCGCGTACCAGGCGGGGAACGCGGCGAACGTGGCGCCGACCGCCACCAGCAGCCACACCTCGTTGCCGTCCCACACCGGCCCGATGGTGTTGACCAGCACCCGCCGCTCGCGCTCCGACCGCCCGAGCACGGGCAGCAGCATGCCGACGCCGAAGTCGAAGCCCTCCAGGAACAGGTAGCCCAGCCACAGCAGGGCGATCACGCAGAACCAGAACGTCTCCACGGCTCCCCCTCTCAGTAAGCGAACGTCAGGACGTCGTCGTCGCGCGAGTCGGCGTCGTCATCGGGTTTTCGAGCCGGCAGCACGCCCGCGACCCCAGCGCGGACGTACCGCCGGATCAGGAACACCTCGACGCCCGCCAACACCCCGTAGACCAGCGTCAAGGCGACCAGCGACGTCAACACCTCCCCCGGTGTCGACGACGACACCGCACGCGCGGTGAACATCCACACCCCGTCCACCCCGCTCGGGTTCGGCACCACCACGAACGGCTGCCGACCCATCTCGGTGAAGATCCAGCCGAAGCTGTTGGCCAGCAACGGCGTCGCGATGCTGCCCAGCGCGAGCCACTTGAACCACCGGCCGCGCGGCGTCCGACCGCCGCGCGTCAGCCACAGGACCAGCAGCCCCGCCCCGACCGCGAGCCCGCCGAACCCGATCATCAGCCGGAAGCCCCAGTACGTGACCGGCAGGTTCGGCACGTAGTCGATCGGCTTGCCCGACAGCTCGCCCAGCTTCGGGTCGACCGGGTAGTTCGCGCCGTACTTCTCCTGGTACAGCGGCACCAGGTCCTCGATGCCCTTCACCTCGGTGGTGAAGTCGTTGTGGGCCAGGAACGACAGCAGCGCGGGCACCGTGATGCTCTTGACGTTCTCGCAGTCGGGCCGCGACACGTCGCCGAGCGCGAACACCGAGAACGCGGCGGGCGACTCGGTGTGGCACAGCGCCTCGGCCGCGGCCATCTTCATCGGCTGCTGCTCGAACATCAGCTTGCCCTGCACGTCCCCGGTGATCGCGAGCCCGGTGAACGCCGCGACGCCCACCCACGTGCCGACCTTGACCGACGCGCGCCACACCGGCCCGTCGTCGCTGCGCCGCCACAGGTGCCACGCCGCGACGCCGACCAGGAACGTCCCGGCGACGGCGAACGCGCCGAAGATCGTGTGCGGGAACGCGGCCAGCACGGTGTTGTTGCCCAGCACCGCCCAGATCGACGTCAGCCGGGGCCGCCCGTCGACCATCTCCACGCCGACGGGGTGCTGCATCCACGAGTTCGCGGCGAGGATGAAGTACGCCGACGCGATCGTGGCCAGCGAGAACGCCCACACGCAGGCCAGGTGGGCCTTCTTCGGCAGGCGGTCCCAGCCGAAGATCCACAGCCCGAGGAACGTCGACTCGACGAAGAACGCGACCAGGCCCTCCATCGCCAGCGGCGCGCCGAACACGTCGCCGACGAAGCGCGAGTAGGCGCTCCAGGTCATGCCGAACTGGAACTCCTGCACGATGCCGGTGACCACGCCCATGGCGAAGTTGATCAGCAGCAGCTTGCCCCAGAACTTGGTCATCGCCAGGTACTTGCGGTCACCCGTGCGCACCCACGCGGTCTGCATCCCCGCGACCAGCAGGGAGAGCCCGATGGTCAGCGGCACCATCAGGAAGTGGTAGACGGTGGTGATGCCGAACTGCCACCGTGCCAGGTCGAGGACGTCCACGGACCGACCGTAGGCCCGGGCCGGGGGTCGGCCTCAGGTACGACGGTCCCCCTGGACCCGGGACCAAGGTCCTGTGCGCGAACTCGCGCTACCGGTTTCGCGCCGCGGGAACGTATGGTCCGTCCGGCTCATCGTGGACCTTGGGGGAACATCATGCGGCGGCTTCTCGCGCTCTGCGCGGCCGTGCTCGTCGTGCTCGGCGCTCAACCGGCACAGGCGGATCCGATCGCGGCACAGGCGGATCCGGGCCCGTACGCGCAGGTGGTCGACGGGGGTCTCACGTTCGTCCCGATGGCCCCGCTGCGGGTGCTGGACACGCGGGACGGCACCGGCACCGGCGGCGTGGTGGGCCCGGTCGGGTACGGCGGCGTGTCCGTGGACCTGACCGGGCACCTGCCCGCCTCGGCGACCGCCGTGGTGTTCAACCTGACCGGCACCGAGCCGTCGGAGGACACGCACGTCGGGGTGTTGTCCTACGTCGCGATCTCGAACCTCAACCTCAAGGCGGGCGAGACGCGGGCGAACCTCGTCACGGCGGAGTTCCTGGGTGGGGCGCCGCGGCTGAGCCTGACCAACAAGGCCGGCCGGGTGCACCTGATCGTCGACCTGGCCGGGTACTACACCACCGACGAGGCCACGCGGTTCACCACGACGCAGCCGACCCGGGTGCTGGACACCCGTGCGGGCGGACCCGTCGGCCCGGGCTCGACGCGCGAGGTGGACCTGTCCGCCGTGGTGCCCGCCTCGGCCACGTCGGTGACCTTCAACCTGACCGCGACCGAGCCGACCGCCGCGACCCACGTGACCGCGTACCCGTCCGGCGCGGCCCGGCCCACCGCGTCGAACCTCAACCTGGTGGCCGGCCAGACCAGCCCCAACCTGGTCACCGTCGCCCTCGGCCCGGATCGCCGGATCACGCTGTACAACCACGTCGGCGACACGCACCTGGTCGTGGACGTGGCCGGGTACTACGCCGCCGACCGCGGCCACCGGTTCTTCCCGGTGGCCGCGCGCGCCCTCGACACGCGCGAGGTGGGCGGGCCGGTCGGTGCCGGCGTGGCCCGCCACGTCGACCTCACCAGCCGGATCCCCGCCACCGCGATGGCGGTGTCGCTCAACCTGACCGGCACGAACGTCACCGCCGACACGTACGTGACGGCCTACCAGGCGGTCACGCCGCGGCCGGGGACGTCGAACCTGAACCTGTCCGCCGGCCGGGACACGGCGAACGCCGCTGTGGTGAGGATCGGCGGTGACGCGCGGATGGCGCTGTACAACAACGCGGGCTCCGCGGACCTGGTCGTGGACGTCGCCGGCTTCTTCGCCACCCCGCCCGGGTGCCTGGTCGACTGCGTGCACGCCTGGGGCGGCGACCTGGACTACGGCCCGGCGCCGAGCTTCCGCCCCTGGTTGTCCGGGGTCACCGACGTGGCCGCGGGCGCCTCCACCGCCTACGCGCTCAAGTCCGACGGCACGGTGTGGTCGTGGGGCCGGAACAACGCCGGCGAGTTCGGCTCCGGCGCCACCGGTGGCCGTTCGGCGGTCCCCCTGCGGGTCCGCGGGCTGACCGGCGTGACGGCCGTGGCCGCCGGCAGCTTCACCGCGTACGCGCTCACGACCCACGGCACGGTGTGGGGCTGGGGTTCGAACCAGTACCGGCAGCTCGGCCCGGACGTCACCGGCGACTCGAACGTCCCGGTGTGGGTGGGCGGCCTCACCGACGTGACCGCCATCGCCGGCGACCACGTCACGGCGTACGCGCTCAAGTCCGACGGGACCGTGTGGGGCTGGGGCAACTCGGTGCACGGCCCGCCCCACGGCGTGTGCCCCACCGAGTCCGACTGCCTGCCGGGCAAGCCGAGGCGGATCGCACTGCCGCAGCCGGACGGCACCCGGTTCACCGCGATCGCGACCACCAGGGCGTCCACGGGGTTCGCGTTGCGCTCGGACGGCACGGTGTGGGCGTGGGGCCAGAACCGGCGGGGTGAGACCGGCACGGGCTCGCCGCTGGGCGACGACGTGCCGCCGGCGCGGGTCGTCGGGCTGACCGACGCCGTCGCCATCGCGGGCGGCCTCGAGAACGGGTACGCCGTCACCGCGGACGGCCGGGTGTGGTCGTGGGGCTACCACTACTGGGGCCAGCTCGGGACCGGCGCGCCGTGCGCCGACCCGGCCGCCTGCCACTCCGACGTGCCGGTCCAGGTCGCCGGGCTGACGGACGTCGTCGCGGTCGAGAGCGGCTCCTCGACCGCCCTCGCCCTCCGCGCCGACGGCTCGGTGTGGGCCTGGGGCAGCAACAACCTCGCCGGGCACCTCGGCAACGGCACGTCCGGCAGCTGCACGACGACGCCGCGGTCGGAGCACTGCCTGTCCACCACCCCGGTCCGGACCGCGATCTCCGGGGTGAAGGCCATCAGCGGCGGCGGGGTCGGTCTGTTCGCGATCAGGCCGTAGCCCCTCGTCCCCGACGGGCGGGGTACGCTGTGGACGCCAGAGGGGAGTAGTTCCCCCGGGTCACCACGACCGGGGCGAGAGGATCGACATACTGATCCGCCCAGCGCGGATCCGGTCCCTCACCCGTTCTTCGGAGCGGGCGAACGAGACCTCCGGCCGGGCAGTGCAGGACGCCCGGTCGGGGTCGTGCTGCCTCCGTCCGGGTTCACATCGGACGTCGGAGGTTCCCGTGGCACCTGAACTCATCGCGGCGGCGACGGCTTTCGCCATCGTCTTCCTGGCCGAGCTGCCGGACAAGACCATGGTCGCCACCCTCGTGCTCACCACGCGGTACCGGGCTTGGCCGGTGTTCGTCGGCGTGACGGCGGCGTTCGCGATCCAGTGCGTGGTGGCCGCGACGTTCGGCGGCGTGCTCACCCTCCTGCCCGACCGGGTGGTCGCGGGCGTGGTCGCCGCGCTGTTCGGCGTGGGGGCGTTCCTGCTGCTCAAAGAGGGTTTCTCGAAGGACGGCGACGAGACGGGCGCGGCCGCGAACGGGCCTGATCGGGTGACGTTCCGGAGGGCAGCGCTCACGTCGTTCGGCGTCCTGTTCGCCGCCGAGTGGGGCGACGCCTCGCAGCTCGCCACGGCCGCCCTGTCCGCCCGCTACGCCAGCCCGGTGTTCGTCGGCCTCGGCGCGTTCCTGGCCCTGGTCACGGTCGCCGCGATCGCGGTCCTGGTGGGCCGCAAGGTCGCCACCCGCATCCCTACGCACCTGATCCAGCGGGTGAGCGGCTTCGTCTTCGCCGGGTTCGCCCTGGTGGCCCTGTGGCAGGCGGTGGTGGGTTAGGCGGTCGCGCCAGCGCTGCGGGTGAGCAGGTGGGCTTCGCGCATCCGGCCGTCGGGGGCGAACCGCCCGAAGAAGTGGACGTCGATGGTGAGGGACTTGCCCCGGTTGACCACGTGCAGGGTGTACCGGGCGGCGATCCGGTCGCCGTCGGCCAGCGCTTCGTGCACCTCCACCCGCGAGGTCGGCCGGTTCTTGCGGACCGGGCGGGTGTGCGCGATCAGCTTCGCGCGGTCGATCGCGTTGCCGTCGGCGAACTGGACGACGTCAGGGGTGTGGTAGCGGTCCACGACGAGTTCGGCGTCCTCTTCGCCGTTCACGAGGTCGTCCGTGAAGGAGGTGAGGAAGTCGGCGATGAACTGCTTCGGATCGGCGTCGACGCGGCCCACGGTGTTCCTCTCCCCGACGATCTCTTACACGCCGTAAGATATCCACCACCCACCAACTTTGACAAGGTGTAAGAGATGCCCGAGGCCGCCGCCCGCAACCGCCGTGCCGACGCCCGCCGCAGCCGGGCCGCGATCCTGGAGGCCGCCGTCCGGCTGCTCGACACCAACCCCGACGCGGGCGTGGAAGCCGTCGCCACGGCCGCCGGCGTGACCCGCCAGACGGTCTACGCCCACTTCCCGTCCCGGGAGAAGTTGCTGGCCGCGGTCGTCGACCACGTCACCGCGGAGGCCGTCGCGGCCATGGACGCCGCCGACCTCGACACCGGACCCGCCGCCGACGCCCTGCTGCGCCTGCTCGAAGCCGGGCAGCGGACCGCCGGGCGCCACCCCGTCCTGATGCGGGCCGTCGCCGCGCTGCCGGTGGCCCCGGAAGCCGACCACGACCGCCACGCGCCCGTCGCCGAGCGGCTGGCGCGGGTGATCCGGCGCGGCCGGGAGGCGGGCGAGTTCGACGACGGCCTGCCGCTCGACTGGCAGATCGCCGTCACGGTGAAGCTCGGGCACGCGGCGAGCGAGGAGGTCGACGCCGGCCGGCTGTCGGAGGGGGAGGCGGCGCGCACCCTCCGGACCACCCTCCTGCGCGTCCTCCGCGCCGACCGCTGACCCTCCCGGATCTCAGACCAGTCCGTCGAGCTTCACCGTCACCGGGAAGGGCACCGACGTGGTGAACTCGCCCACCACGTCACCGGCGTCCTGGTAGCCGAACTCGCCGGCGAGGTGACACGCGACCAAGGAGATCGGCGGGTCCAGGTCGACGATCCAGTAGTGCGGAATACCCGCGTCGGCGTACTCCCCGCGCTTGATGACCCGATCCATGCGCTTCGAGCCGGGCGACACGAGCTCGATCACCACCAGCACCTCGGACGCCTTGAGCAGGCGCCCGCTCCTGGCCGCCTCACGCGGCACGACGACCAGGTCGGGCCGCCGCGAGAAACCGGGATCGCCCGGGGGGACCAGTTCCAGGTCGACGTCCACGTCCTGGATCGCGACCAAGTCGCCGGGCACCTGGTCGCGGAGCTGGACGAACAGCTCACCCGAAGCCATCATGTGGCGCGGACTCGGGCTCGGTGACATCAAGATGCGACCCTCCTGCAGCTCGGAGTAGCCGGGCCCGGTCTCCCCCAGCTCCGCGTATTCGGCGACCGTGAACAAGTGGACGTCCTCGGCCGAGTTCTCCATGTCCTCGGACAGAGCGATCACTTCGTTCCCTTCGTATACGCAGAGTGTAAAAATAGGCTACCTTGCGTCAGCGCAACGCGTCGGCGACCTCCTGAGCCGCTCGCACCACCTGCGGCCCCACCACGTCACCGTCCAGCTTCTCCAGGGCCACCACGCCCACGCTGGCCCGCAATCCGGGCACGCCCCGCACCGGCGCCGCCACCCCGAACGCGCCCGGCTGCAACTCGCCCGTCGAGTGGACCCACTGCCGCCCCTCCGGGGACAGCCCGATCGCCTTGCCCGCCGCGCCCCGGTGCACGGGGTGGCGCGACCCGACCCGGTACGCCACGTGGTACGCCGTCCACGACGGCTCCACCACGGCCACCGCCTGCGCCTCGCTCCCGTCGGCCACGGTCAGGTGCGAGGTCGCGCCCACCGCCTCCGCCAACGTCCGCAACGCGGGCTGCGCCGCCAACCGCAACTGCGGCAGCACGTTCGACGCCAACCGCAGCACGCCGAGCCCGAGCCGCACCTTCGACCCCTCGCGCCGCACCAGCCCGCGCGACTGCAGCGGCACCAGCAGCCGGTACACCGCCGCCCGCGACGCGCCGATGGCCGCCGCCAGCTCGCTGATCGACGGCGCCTCCGACTCGGCGTCGGCCACCGCCTGGAGCAGGGCCAGGCCCCGCTCCAGGGTCAGCGAGCTCTCCTTCGACGCGGGCGCCGGCAGCCGGCCGCGGGGATCGGGTCTGACCACGCTCTACCTCTCGTCGGCGGGGACGACCGTGCCGAGGACCTCGGCCAGCCCGACGACCGAACCGCCTTCACCCGGGGCCGTCGCGGTGATCCGCACCGTGTCGCCGTCCTCCAGGAACGTCCGCTCGCCGTCGTCGAGCACCACCGGCTCCTTCCCGCCCCAGCTCAGCTCCAGGAAGGAGCCGCGCTGGTCGCGGGCCGGGCCGGACACGGTGCCCGACGCGATCAGGTCGCCCGGCCGAACGGTAGCGCCGTTCACCGACAGGTGCGCGAGTTGTTGCGCGAACGTCCACGACATCTCGCGGAACGGCGGCCTGGACACCACGGTGCCGTTCCACTCGACCTCGAGGTCGATGTCCAGGCCCCACGCCCGGTCCTCGACCAGGTACGGCAGCACGTCGTTGCCCAACGGCGGCGGCGACACCCGGGCCACCGCGAACGCCTCCAGCGGCGTGATCCACGCCGAGACCGACGTGGCGAACGACTTGCCCAGGAACGGCCCGAGCGGCTGGTACTCCCACGCCTGGACGTCCCGCGCGGACCAGTCGTTGACCAGCGCCACGCCGAACACGTGCTCGACCGCCTGCGACGGCGTCAGCCGCGACGCGACCGGCCCGCCGCAGACGAACCCGACCTCGGCCTCGATGTCCAGCCGGCCCGTCGGCCCGAACACCGGACCGGCCGAGGACCGCCGCTGCCCGTGCGGCCGGACGATCGGCGTGCCGGACACGACCACCGTCCCCGCCCGGCCGTGGTAGCCGACGGGCAGGTGCGTCCAGTTCGGCAGCAGGGCCTCGCCGTCGGGCCGGAAGATCCGGCCGACGTTCTCCGCGTGGTGGCGCGACGAGTAGAAGTCCACGTAGTCGGCCACGGTGAACGGCAGCACGGCGCCGTCCAGCCCGACCAGCTCCGCGCCGCGCGGCGCCGACGTGGCCGAGACGATCTCGACCAGCCGCGCCCGCAGCTCGCTCCACGTGGGCCGGCCGGCCGCCAGCAGGGCGTCCAGCGTGCCCGTGGCCACCAGGGGCTCCAACCGCTCGCCCAGGGC
Source organism: Saccharothrix luteola (assembly GCF_020859565.1). Classification (GTDB taxonomy): domain Bacteria; phylum Actinomycetota; class Actinomycetes; order Mycobacteriales; family Pseudonocardiaceae; genus Actinosynnema; species Actinosynnema luteola. Next base: position 82,911 of record NZ_JAJHUO010000018.1, read on the forward strand.
CAGTCCCCGCAGCAACAACGCCTGGTCGCCCACCCGCACCGCGACACCGCCGGGCACGACGCCGTACGGCAGCGTCTGCGGCCCGAACGGCTCGTCCGCGGTGAACGCGGGGTCCTCGATCCAGCTCACAGCAGACCCAGCTCCTCCAGGTCGGCGATCGGCTCGTCCAGCGAGCACGACCCGTAGGAGGCGAACACTCCGCGGACGGCGTGCGCGGCCTGGTCGGACAGGCCGTTGGCCTCCTCGCCCAACGCGACCGCGTCCGTGCTCGACAACGCCTCGCGCACGTCGCCGCCGGACAGCGAACGCGCGGTTGCGACCAGCAGGTTGAGGAACCCGTGGTGGGTGAACCCGGTTTCCTCGTCCGTGTGCCGCACGGCGTGGTGCAGGCCGGCGGTCGCCTTGAAGGCCACGCCGCCGCTGCTCACCACGGCGAGGAAGTCGGCGACCTCGTCCACGCTGGGGAAGTTCTCCTTGCTGACCCCGCCGCAGCGCAGCTTGGGCCAGCTGCCGTGCTCGATGACGCGGCGCACGCCGTCCAGCCACTCGGCGCCGCCCCGGCGGGGCTCGACGACGCGGATGACGTCCTCGGGCACGAACTCGGAGACGCGTTCGAGCCACACCTCGTCCACGTCGGACGGGGCCGGCATCTCGACCATCCGCAGCGCCAAGAGCTCACTGCGGGACTCGACGATCGACACGGCCTTGGGCACACCTCCCAGACCCGTGTCGATGACCAGCGAGAGGGCGACCGGCTTCACCGGCTTCACCTTGATCAACTCGGTGATCAGCTCGGCGAGTCGCGAAGCGGGGCACAGGAAGAGACCGACCGCACCGGCCCATTCCCCGGCGCGTGCGTCGAGGTGGCCGCGGACCGCGTCGGGCATCGACGCGTTGCCCGGCGGGAACAGTGCGGCGTCGTCGACAAGCCTCGCGAGCAGGGGCGGAGTGCCGCGTGGACCGGGCGCACGGAGTTCGAAGGCGCTTGACACGGCTGACACGCTAGTGGCGTACCGGTCAATGAACAAAGATGTCCGACTATCGAACGCCCGGAGTGAACCATGGCGTACTACCGCCAGGTGGGTGAGATCCCCCGAAAGCGCCACACGCAGTTCCGCACACCGGAGGGCGGGCTGTACGCGGAAGAGCTCATGGGGGTCGAGGGCTTCTCGGCCGATTCGGCGCTGCTCTACCACCGCCACCTGCCGACCGCGATCGTCGACGCGGTCACCGTCGAAGAGGCGCGCGGCGCGCTGGCGCCGAACCTCCCGCTCAAGCCGCGGCACTTCAGGACACCGGCGTTGACCTGGGATTCGGCTGCCGACGCGATCACCGGCCGCCGCACGCTGTTCGGCAACGCCGACGTGGTCATCGGTTTCGTGACCGCCACCGCGCCCAGCCCGCTGTACCGCAACGCGGCCGGCGACGAGCTGCTGTACGTGCAGTCCGGCGAGGGCGTCGTGGAGACGATCTACGGCGCGCTGCCGGTCGCCGAGGGCGATTACGTCGTGTTGCCGACGTCGTGCACGTACCGCGTGGTGCCGTCCGGGCCCATGAACATCCTGGTGCTGGAGGCCACCGGACACATCGGACCGCCGAAGCGGTACCTGTCGGCCAAGGGCCAGTTCCTGGAGCACTCGCCGTACTGCGAGCGCGACATCCGCGGACCGGTGGAGCCGTTGTTGGTCGACGGCGAGGACGTGGAGGTGCTCGTGCGGCACCGCGCGGGCCTCACCCGGTTCACCTACGCCAACCACCCGTTCGACGTCGTCGGCTGGGACGGCTGCCTGTACCCGTGGGTGTTCAACATCCGCGACTTCGAGCCGATCACGGGCCGCGTGCACCAGCCGCCGCCGGTGCACCAGACGTTCGAGGGGCCGAACTTCGTGGTGTGCTCGTTCATGCCGCGCAAGGTCGACTACCACCCGTTGGCCATCCCGGTGCCCTACAACCACGCCAACGTGGACTCGGACGAGCTGATGTTCTACGTCGGCGGGAACTACGAGGCGCGCAAGGGCTCGGGCATCGGCATCGGCTCGCTGTCGCTGCACCCGGCGGGCTGCACGCACGGGCCGCAGCCGGGCGCGGTCGAGGCGTCGCTGGGGGCGGACCACTTCGACGAGACCGCCGTCATGGTCGACACCTTCCGGCCGCTCGACCTCGGTGAGGCCGCGGTGGCGTCCGAGGACCCCAAGTACGCCTGGTCCTGGGCACGTCGGGGTCCTGACCTGGATTGATCGACTTTCCGCCGGGGAGTGCCCCGGTTCTGTCGGTGGGTGCCTCTAACGTCTGCCGGCATGGACGCACAAGCGCTTCTGGAGCAGGCCCCGGACGGCCAGGTGGCGAGCAGCGCCACCCGGCTGGCGGGGTTCTCCGGGTGGCAGGGGACGGGTCGCAGCGACACCGCCCTGTGGGGTCTGTGCAAGGGCAGCGGCAAGAACCCGTACCAGGTGTGCGTCGACCTGGGCGACCGGGCGACGAAGTGCTCGTGCCCGTCGCGGAAGTTCCCGTGCAAGCACGCGTTGGCGTTGCAGCTGCGGGACCTGCGCGAGCCGTTCCCCGTCACGGAGACGCCCGACTGGGTGACGGAGTGGCTGACCCGTCGCAACCGTGCCGCGGGTCCCGCCGCGTCGGCTGGGTCGGACGACTCGCCGGAGGCGGTCGAGCGGCGGGCCAAGGCCAAGGAGAAGACGGCCCTGGCCAGGCAGAACGCGGTGCGCGCCGGGGTCGCCGGGCTGACCGACTGGTTGGGCGACGTGGCCGGCGCGGGGCTGGCCGGGCTGCCCGCGCGTGACGCGGCGTGGTGGCACTCGATCCAGGCGCGGATGGTGGACGCGCAGGCCAAGGGGCTGGCGTCGGCGGTGGACGAGGTGCGCGGGATCGTGGCGGCGGGCGGGCCGCGGTGGGCCCACGACGCGGCGGACCGGTTGGGCGGGCTGCACCTGTTGGCGCGGCTGTCGTCGTCACCTGATGCAGTGATTCGCCGCCGGCTGGGGTTCTCCGTGGCCGAGGAGGAGGTGCGCGCCGGTCCGGGGTGGACGGACCAGTGGGCGCCGTTGTTGAAGGTGGAGAGCGACGACGGCCTGGTGCGGACCGTGCGGCAGTGGGCTTGGGGGCGTTCGCACGGGTGGGTCGTGGCCGTGCGGCATGCCGGTGGCGGAGGCCGCCCCGTGCCGCCGTTGACGCACGGGGTGCAGGTGCAGGGGGTGCTGCACCCGTACCCCGGCGTGCCGCCGCACCGGGTGGCGGTGGGTGAGCTGCTGGTGGAGCGGCGGCCGGAGCCGGTGCCCGCGCCTTCGACGTGGCGCGCGGCCCTGGCGGGTCTGGAGGAGCACCTGAAAGCCGACCCGTGGCAACGCCTCCACCCGCTGGGGTGCGCGTCGGTGCGGGTCACTGCCGATACCAGGCACTTGGTCGACGAGGAAGGCCGCGGCCTCCAGGTCCGCGGCGACCTGGGCCTGGACCAGGCGTTGGCGCTGACGGGCGGCGGGCAGTTCGACGCGTGGGGCCTGTGGAACGGCCGCGAACTCCGCCTGGGCGCCGTCGCCGTGGCCGGCGGAGCACCGGAGGTAGTGGGATGATCACGCAGGCAGCAGAGGAACTCCGGCAACACGATCGGGTGATCATCGCCCGAAAATGTACGGAAACACCGTTACCGCCCCTCGGTTGCATACGAGGAACCGCGACCCACCAACCCCACCCCGACCACCCCCGCCCCACCAACCACCCTCACGCCACCCTCCGACCGACCGCCAACCCGACCGCCCCGACCCCGATCCCGACCGGGCCCCCGATCCCGACCGGGCCCGCGATCCCGACCGGCGGCCGGCCATGACCCTCCAAGCCGAATGGGACGAAGCCGTCCAAGCGGCCCTGATCGGCGCACACCGCGCGGGCACGACGCCGACCGCCCTGCTGGACCGCGTCGCGGCCCTGGGCCTGGCCGCACACGGAGCCCAGCTCCCGCCGCCCGTCGACACCCCGCCGCTGCCCGCCGCCCCGGCGTCCGACGACGTGCGCGCCCACCCGGCCGCGAGGTCCGTGCTGGTCCAGATCCTGGCCCTGGACGACCAGGTGCTGCTCACGGAGTGGTGCGGCATGGCCAAGACGGCACGCGTCGTCGCCGACCACCGCGAGCTGCCCGCGTTGCTCGGCCTGGGCACCGCGCACCCCGGCCTGCGCCCGGCCGTGTCCGCCGTCCTCGGCGCCCGCGGCCGGTGGCTGGCGGCCATCCGCCCGACCTGGGCCTGGGCCGCGACCGGCGCGGTCGCGGAGGAGATCGACCTCGACCAGGCCCTCGACCTGCCCGGCACATCCCGCCTCGCCGCCCTGCGCCGCGCCCGCCACCAGGACCCGACCGGGACGCGCGCGTTCCTGGCCGCGCAATTCGAGGTCCAGCGCCGCGCCACCGACCGCCAGGTGCTGATCAGCGCCCTGGAGGCGAACCTCGGGCCGGACGACGAACCGCTCCTCGAACGCGCGCTGGACGACCGCGCGATCGGCGTGCACGACGAGGCGTTGCGGCTGCTGCGCACCCTGCCCGCGTCCGACCTCGCCGAACGCGCCGCCGAACGCCTGCACCGCGGCCTGTGGCTGACCGCGGACGGCTTCGACGTGCAGACCGACGAGCTGTGGGCCGAAACCTCGCCGGAGCCGGACGAGGCCCGTGACCTGCTGAAAGACGGTTCCGAGGCGGGTGTCGCGGGTCGGTTGCGCGGCGCGGCGGCGAGCGTGCCGCCACAGCACTGGACCGGCCGGCTGAACACCGACGACGAAGGCGCCGCCGCCGAACTCGCGCGCGGCCCGTGGGCGAGCTCGTTGCTGCGCGGCGTGGCGCAGAACCTGAAGCTGGCCGACGACGCCCGGCCGTGGGCGGTCGCGGCGACCCGGTCGCTGACCGGTATGGAACAGCTCGAAATGCTCGGCGGCCTGCCCGCCGAGCTGGCCGCGCGCACCGTGGTCGAGGTGTCGCGGCAGTGGAACTACGACCTGCTCGACCACGCGTGCTCGCAGTTGCCCGGGCCGTGGAGCGCACGGGCCACCGCGGACCTGCTCGACCGCTACGCCGGGATGCGCGACCCGAGGTGGCGCGCCGGCCGTCCGCCCGCGGTGCTGCTGGCCAGGGGTGACGCCGAGGTCCTCGGCGCGAACTGGGCCCGTATCACCGAGCGCTGGCCCGAGCACACCGTCGAACTCGACGTCCTGCGCCTGCGCATGCAGCTGCGCGAGGCGTTCAACCACCGGGAGGAAAGCCAGTGACCACCGAATCTGTGCTGCGGCCCGCCGCGGAACAGCAGTACGCCGCCGAGCTCGCGGCCCTGGCGGCGGCGGACGACCGGCCCCGCCCGCCGCGTTGGCGGATGTCGCCGCAGGCGGTGGTCACCTACGTGCTCGGCGGAACGCTCCCGGACGGCACGGTGATCACCCCGAAGTACGTCGGCGAACGGCGGCTGGTCGAGATCGCCGTCGGCACGCTGGTCACCGACCGGGCGTTGCTGCTGGTCGGCGTGCCGGGCACGGCGAAGTCGTGGCTGTCCGAGCACATCTCGGCGGCCGTGAGCGGCAACTCGACGCTGGTCGTGCAGGGCACCGCGGGCACGGGCGAGGACCAGGTCCGCTACGGCTGGAACTACGCGCGGCTGATCGCCGAGGGGCCGTCCGAGGCGGCGGTGGTGGCCAGCCCGGTGATGACGGGGATGCGCGACGGCGCGGTGGTCCGGGTCGAGGAACTGACCCGGATGCCCGCCGAGGTGCAGGACTCGTTCATCACGATCCTGTCCGAGAAGACGTTGCCGATCCCGGAGCTGGGGATCCAGGTGCAGGCCGTGCCGGGGTTCACCGTGATCGCCACCGCGAACGACCGCGACCGCGGCGTGAACCAGATGTCGTCGGCGCTCGCCCGCCGCTTCAACACCGTCGTGCTGCCGCCGCCCGCGACCGAGGACGACGAGGTGGAGATCGTGTCGGCGCGTGCCGCCCAGCTCGGCCGGGCGTTGCAGCTGCCCGCCGAGCCGCCGGCGTTGGAGGAGGTGCGCCGGGTGGTGCGGATCTTCCGCGAGCTGCGCAACGGGTCCACTGTGGACGGCCGCACGCAGCTGAAGAAGCCGAGCGGCAGCCTGTCCACGGCCGAGGCGATCTCGGTGGTGACCAGCGGCATGGCGCTGGCCGGGCACTTCGGCGACGGCACGATCACCGCCGACGAGCTGGCGTCCGGCCTGCTCGGCGCGGTGGTGAAGGACCGCGTGTCGGACACGGCGGCGTGGCAGGAGTACCTGGAGGCGGTGGTGAAGGAGCGCGCCGAGTGGCGTGATCTGTACCGGGCTTGCCAGGACACGGTGGGCTGATGGCACGCGACCAGCCTTTGCCGGAACGGGTGACGTTGCTCGGCATCCGGCATCACGGTCCGGGTTCGGCGCGCATGGTCGCGGCGGCGTTGGCGGCCGTGCGGCCGGAGGTGGTCCTGATCGAGGGACCACCGGAGGGTGACGCCCTGTTGCCGCACGTGCCGAACCTGACCCCGCCGGTGGCGTTGCTGCTGCACGACGAGGCGGAGCCGGCGCGGGCCGCGTTCTGGCCGTTCGCCGAGTTCTCGCCGGAGTGGCGGGCGATGACGTGGGCGCACGCGAACGGCGTGCCGGTGCGGTTCTTCGACCTGCCGGCCGCCGCGTCCCTCGCCGACCCCGAAACGCCCGACCTCCCCGACTCCCCCGACTCCGCGGACGCACCGAAAGCGGCGCTCGACCCGCTCGGCACGCTGGCCGAGGCGGCGGGGTTCGACGACCCCGAGCGCTGGTGGGAGGACGTGGTCGAGCACCACACCGACCCGCGTGACCTGGCCGAGGCGGTCGCGGAGGCGATGGGCGCGTTGCGGGAGGAGTTCGCCGACCAGGTGGACGCCCGCACGTTGCGCCGGGAAGCCGCGATGCGGCAGAACGTCCGGCAGGCGTTGAAGGACGTCGAGGGCCCGATCGCGGTGGTGGCCGGCGCGTGGCACGTGCCCGCGCTGCGCACCCTGCCGCCCGCGTCGGTCGACGCCGCGGCGCTGAAAGGCTTGCCGCGCAACAAGATCTCCGGCACGTGGGTGCCGTGGAGCCACGGTCGGCTGGCGGCGTCGTCCGGTTACGGCGCGGGTGTTGCTTCGCCGGGGTGGTACGCGCACTTGTGGGAGTGCGCCGAACGCGGCGACGCCGTGCCGCGGTGGTTCGCGAAGGCGTGCGCGGTGTTGCGGGCGGAGGACTTGCCCGCGTCGACGGCGAGCGCGGTGGAGGCGGTGCGGCTGGCGGACGCGTTGGCGGCGATGCGCGGGCGGCCGTCGCCGGGGCTTTCGGAGGTGATGGAGGCGTCGCTGGCGGTGTTGTGCGGCGGTGACGCGACCCCGCTCCGTTTGGTGCACGAGCAGTTGGTGGTCGGTGAGCGGTTGGGCGTGGTGGGCGACGACGTGCCGACGTCACCGCTGGCCGCGGATCTGGCGCGGTGGCAACGCCGCCTGCGGATGCCGGCCAGTGCGGCGATCAAGCCGATGCGCTTCGACCTGCGCAAGGACACCGATCGTGAGCGCTCGAAGTTGTTGCGGCGCTTGGAGGTCCTGGACGTGCCGTGGGGCACGCCGGACACGACCCGGACCCTGGGCACGTTCGCCGAGGCCTGGCAGCTGCACTGGCGGCCGGAGTTCGCGGTCGCGCTGGCCGTCGCCGCCCGGCACGGCACGACGGTCGAATCCGCCGCCCGGACCGTGCTGATCGCCCGTGCCGCGGCGGCCACCCGGGTGGTCGACGCCGCCGAAGCGCTGAGCCAGGCCGTGGGGTGCGAGATCCCGGAGGCCGTCGCCGCGTCCCGCCAGGCCCTGGACCGCTGCGCCGCCGCCGCGACCGATGCCCTGGAACTCCTCTCCGCCCTACCGGACCTGGCGACCACCGTCCGCTACGGCTCGGTGCGCGGCACGGACCCGGAGCTGCTTCGCGTCGCGCTGCACGGCTTGCTGGCCCGCGGCGCGGTCGGCCTGCCGCTCGCGTGCCGCGGCGTGGACGAGGACACGGCGGAACGCGCGGTCAAGGCGGTCGAGGGCGCGGACGACGCGGTCCGCCTGGCCGCCGACGACGAGCACCGCGACACGTGGCAGCGCGCGCTGAAATCGCTGGTCGCGATGCCCGACGCGCACGGCCTGCCCACGGGCCGCGCGACGCGCCTGCTGTGGGAGACGGGTGCCCTGGACTCGGATGAAGTCGCCACCCGCCTGCACCGCGCGGTCTCGCTGGCCGCCGGCGCGACCGCGTTCGTGGCGGGCTTCCTGCGCGGGTCGGCCGCGCTGCTCACCGCCGATCCACGCCTGTTCGGCGTCGTGGACGAGTGGCTGACCGGCCTGTCCGGCGCGGATTTCGCCGCCGCGCTGCCGCTCCTGCGCCGTGCGGTGGGCGACTTCAGCCCGGCCGAGCGCCGGATGCTCGGCGACCGGGTCAAGGGCACGACGGCGGGCGGTGCGATGGCGGCGAGCGACTGGGACGAGGAGCTGGCGGCACGTCTCGCCGGCCACGTGCGCGATCTGCTGGGCGCGGGCGCGTGACGCGCGTGGCCACGCGGCAGGGGCGGTCCCGTCCGGCGGCCCGCAGGCGAGGCGGCAGGGCGACCGGCGGCGGGGGCGGCAGGTGGCGGGCGGGGTGTCGGGTGAGGGCGGCGGGTGGTTGGGAGGTGGCGGGTCGGGGTCGTGTGGTGGGCGGGGTCGGGGGTTGGGATGGGTGGTGGTTGGTCGGGGCTCCTCATGGTTTTAACCGAGGGGCGGTAACAGTGTTTCCGTACATTTTCGGGCGATGATCACCCGATGGTGTGACAGAGGGCCCTGGGGTGGCCGGGATGGCAGGTGGGCGCGTGACGCAGGATATCGCGGTTGAGCGGCAGCGGCGGTGGAGGTTGTTGTTGGGTGGGGCGGCGGGGGATCTCGGCCCACTCGGTGAGGACGACCAGCGGCGGGATTCCGCGTTGACCGGGTTGTACGGCGGCGGTGGGGACGCGGTGGACGCCGGCGGCAAGCGCAGTGCCGGGTTGGGTGGGTCGTCGCCGGTGTTGCACCGTTGGCTGGGCGATGTCCGCACGTACTTCCCCAGCTCGGTCGTCCAGGTGATGCAGAAGGACGCGGTGGAGCGGTTGGGGTTGCGGCAGTTGCTGCTGGAGCCGGAGCTGTTGTCGAGCGTCGAGCCGGACGTGAGCCTGGTCGGCACGTTGGTCTCCCTCTCCCGCGCCATCCCCGAACGCACCCGCGAGACCGCGCGCGCCGTCGTCCGCAAGGTGGTCGAGGACATCGAGCGCAAGCTCGCCGACCGCCTCCTCGCCGCCGTGCACGGCGCGATCGACCGGTCCCGCCGCACCAGCCGCCCACGTCTGTCCGATGTGGACTGGAACCGCACGATCCGCAAGAACCTGCGCCACTACCAACCCGACCAGCGCACGGTGATCGTGCAGGACCTGGTCGGCAACAGCAGGCGCAGCCGCCAGGCCTCGCTGCGGGACGTCGTCCTGCTGGTCGACCAGTCCGGCTCGATGGCCGAGTCGGTCGTCTACTCCGCCGTGCTGGGCGCCTCGCTGGCCTCGCTGAAGGCCGTCGACACGAAGCTGGTCGTGTTCGACACCGAGGTGGTGGACCTGACCGAGCAGCTCAAGGACCCGGTCGACCTGCTGTTCTCCACCCAACTGGGTGGCGGCACGGACATCAACCGCGCCGTCGCCTACGGCCAGTCACTGGTCCGCCGCCCGACGGACACGGTGATGGTCCTGATCAGCGACCTCTACGAGGGCGGTGTGGCGCGGGAGTTGCAGCGGCGCGTCCGGGAGCTCGTGCAGAGCGGGGTGACGGTGGTGGTGCTGCTCGCGCTGTCCGACAGCGGCACGCCCGCCTACGACCACGAGCTGGCCGCGAAGCTGTCCGAGCTGGGCGCGCCGGCGTTCGCGTGCACCCCGGACCGGTTCCCGGACCTGCTGGCCACGGCCTTGCGCCGCGAGGACGTCGCCGCGTGGGCCGAGCAGAGCGGCATCCCGGTGGGCCGGTGAGCCCTCACCGGATGACGATCCGGCCGAGCGTCATGAACGGCGCGCCCCTGGTCAGCACGGCCGTCCGGCCCCGCGGGTCGGGTCCGGCCAGCCACACCCGGCCACCGCGGCGGATGTTCTCGCGGACGCGTTCGGGGATCTCGGCCAGCCGCAGGAACGTCCGGTCGGAGCCCGCCGTCTCCAGGTACGTCTGCCGCCCGACGCGCGTGCGCCCCGGCACGAAGTGCACCGAAACGGCGTGCCTGGGGTAGGTGTCGAGCAGCCGCCGCAGCGCTCGTCGCGAGAAGAAGTGCCGCAGCCCGGGCACGGCGAGTTCCACGCACAGCGGCGTGAGCACGAACACCCAGCGCGACCCGACCCACTCCGACACGACCCACAGCGTCAGGAAGGCGAACAACGCCAGCCCGACGAACCCGACCGCGCGGCGATCCGCACTGGTCAGGCACTTGTCCACCCAAGCCTCGCCCACCACCGCTCCCAGCAAACCAGAAGTCCTCCCCGTGGGTAACCGAATAGATGATCACCAAACTCACCGGCGGACGACCTTCGCCGGGAACAGCTTCGGCACGCCCCGGAACGTGACCACGGTGTTCCCGGCGCGGTCGGGCGCGACGACCCACGCGCGCCGGTGCCGGTTGATCCGCCCGCGGGCGACGGGTCCGGCGCTCACGTCCAGCACCAGCGGTCGCGGCCCGTGCACGACGAGCAGCCCGCCGCGCCAGTGGACGCGCACGTAGACCCACGCGTGCTCGCCGAGGACCTCGGGCAACACCTGCCGCCGCGTCAGCCCGAACCCGAGGACGAGCACGGAGAACAGCAGCAGCACGAGCGGCAGGGCGGACGTCACGGTGAACACGAAGATCAGCGCGAGTTGCAGCACGAACGCGAGCGCGCCGACCACGACCCAGCCGAACGCCCGCCGGCCCGCGATCTCCATGCAGTACCGGGTCCACCGGTCATCGAGGGCCGCACCCCGGGTGGACGGCTTGTTCGGCACGACCACGAGCCACCTCCGCCAGGCGAGCCAAGGTTACGACGAACGCGCGGCCCGCCGAATCGGCCAACCGGACCGTTCCGCGTGCCACCTCGGCACGGCCGCGGCGGACCCCCTAACCTGCCTGGACGACTCCGGTCCGGTAAGCCGGTCGTGGGACTACCGCCGCAGGGCTCCATCAAGTTAGGCTGCCCTAAGTTGGGAGGTGAGCGGGTGAACGAGACACGTCGTCCGCCGGCGCCGCATCCGGCGGAGCGGGCCCGCACGATCGCCGTCCGTGGTGGGCGCGCGGCCCTGCTGCCGTCCGGCGGCACGGAGAACCGGATCACCCCGGTCCTGCACCACGTCCACCCGGACGGTGACGCGACGATCGTGCTGCCCGACGGGCACCCGCTGGTCGAGGCCGCGCGCGGGACCGAGGTGACCGCGATGCTGGAGCTCGCCGACCAGGCGCCCGTGCAGCTGCGGGAGCCGGTCCGCGGGCTGCTGTGGATCACCGGGTGGCTGCGCACGCTCACGCCGGGGGAGGCGCGCGAGGCGAGCCTCCAGGTCGCCGAGGCGCGTCCGGACCCGCGGCTGCTCGACGTCGGGCACGGCGCGTCGGCGCTGCGGCTGTCGCCCGCGTCGCTGGTGGTGGCCGACGGCGAGGGCACCACGTCGTTGCGGCCGGAGTTGTTCGCGCAGGCGGAGCCGGACCCGTTCGCCGCGCACGAGGACCACTGGCTGCGCCACCTGGAGCTGTCGCACCGGGACGTGGTGGGCCTGCTCGCCCAGCACCTGCCGGACGAGCTGAGGGGCGGTCACCTCCGCCCGCTCGGCCTGGACCGCTTCGGCCTGCGGCTGCGGGTGGAGATGGCGGACTCCGACCACGACGTGCGGATCGCGTTCTCCCGACCGGTGGGCACGGCGCAGGAGCTGGCCGCGGAGCTGCGTCGCCTGATGGGCTGCCCTTTCCTGGCGCAACGCCGGTGACGGGGGCGCGGTTAACGTAGGGGCGTGATCGAAGACCTCGACGCCCGGACGCGCCGCGGCTACCGGCTGGAACTGCTGCTCGTGTTCGCCGTGACGCTCGGGTTGTCCGGCGCGCGCAGCCTGGTGCGGCTGCTGGACAGCCTGCTCGACCCCGTGCCGCTGAACGAGCAGAAGGTCGCGATCAACGTCCCGCAGGCGCGGTTCGACCTGCTCGACCTGATCGCGCAGCTGCTCGGGGTCGTGCAGCTGGCGGCGTGGGGCGGGCTCGGCCTGTACCTGCTGTGGCAGGGCGGCATCAAGCTGAAGGCGCTCGGCCTGGACCGGACCCGGGTCGGGCCGGACGCGCTGGGCAGCCTCGGGCTGGCGGCCGTGATCGGCATCCCGGGGCTGGTCTTCTACCTGGTCGCGTGGAACCTGGGGCTGAACCTGGCCGTGCTGCCGTCCACGTTGGACTCCTCGTGGTGGCGCAGCCTGGTGCTGGTGCTGTCCGCCGTGGGCAACGCGTGGGCGGAGGAGGTGCTGGTCGTCGGGTACTTCATCACCCGGCTGCGGCAGCTCGGGTGGCGGGAGGACACGGCGTTGCTGGCCAGCGCGGTGCTGCGCGGCTCGTACCACCTGTACCAGGGGTTCGGCGGGTTCATCGGCAACGTGGTGATGGGGCTGGTGTTCGGCAAGGTGTGGCAGCGCACGAACCGGCTGTGGGTGCTGGTCGTGGCGCACGCGCTGCTCGACGTGGTCGCGTTCGTCGGCTACACGCTGCTGCGCGGTCACGTGTCCTGGTTGCCCTGAGGTCCTCCCCGCGACGGACGTCCGGTCAGCCGCGAGGCGGACGCGTGGCGACAGCTGCCCCCGACAGCATCAGGTGACCCGACAAGAGGGGGAACTGATGCGCACCACAGCGCTCACCGTCGCGGCCATCGCGACCCTTGGTTTAGCCGCACCCGCCGCTGCCGACACCGGCGTGCGGATCGCCATGCCCGAGCTGAGCGGCCGGCACGCCGTCGGCACCGCGGAGCTGCACCTGGTCGACCGGCGGCCGGACCCGTGGCGGCCGGCGGAGGACCGGGAGGTGATGGTCACCGTCACCTACCCCGCGCACGGCTCCCCCGGCGAACGCGCGCCGTGGATGACCTCGGGCGTGGCGGCGGCCGTCGACCGGGAGGCGGGGCTCGTCGGCATCCCGTCCGGCGCGGTCGACTGGGGTTCTCCCCGGCGGCACGCCCGCACCGGCGCGCCGGTCCTCGGCCGGTGGCCCGTCGTGCTGCACTCGCCCGGTTTCGGCTCGGCGCGGGAGCTGAGCGCGGGCCTCACCGACGACCTGGCGAGCCGCGGGTACGTCGTCGTCTCGATGTCGCACACGCACGAGTCGCTCGCGGTCGAGTTCCCGGATGGGCGGGTCGAGCCGCCGATGATCGACGAGGACGACCCCACCCAGTTCAAGACCGCGCTCGACGCTCGGGTGGCCGACACCCGGTTCGTGCTCGACCAGCTGGGTTCGATCGCGCGCGGGCACAACCCGGACGCGGAGCGGGACCCGTTGCCGCGTGGGCTGGGCCGTGCGCTCGACCTGTCGCGGGTCGGCATGTTCGGCCACTCGTACGGCGGGTTCACGGCGGGCGAGACGATGGTGAACGACCGGCGGATCGACGCCGGGATCAACGTGGACGGCGCGATGTCCCACGGCTTCGGCGACGACTACCGGCCCGGTGAGGTCGTGACGCGCGGGCTGGACCGGCCGTTCATGCTGGTGGGCGGGGATTTCGTGGACCCGGGGACGGGCGGGCGGATCGAGCACTCGCACCTGACGCCGGAGTTCGACCCGACGTGGGCGGACTTCTGGGTGAGCCGGCGCGGGTGGAAGCGCGACCTGCACTTCGACCGGGGCACGCACTACAGCTTCACCGACCTGCAGTTCGCCGTGCCGCAGCTGGGTGGGGTGATCAGCCCGGAGACGCAGCGGGAGCTGGTGGGCGAGATCGACGCGACCCGGTCGTTGGCCGCGCAGCACGAGTACTACGCCGGGTACTTCGACCTGCACCTGAAGGGGCGGGACACCGGGCTGTTCCGGGGCGACTCGCCGCAGCACCCCGACGTGCGGTTCATCGCGTGAGCGTTCAACTCGGGGGTCGTGAACGTAGGACTCTCGCGTTCTGGACGTAGGACACGCGGGTCAGTGGACGAGGAGGAAGCGGGAGGTGGTGTGGGCGGCGGCGGTGACGACGGTGCGGGCGACGCCGGCCGAGTCCAGCAGGGTCTCGTCCAGGTCGGCGACGGTCAGGGCGGCGTTCTCGGCGATCCGGGCGGCCGGTTCGGCCAGGGCCGCGGCGAAGGCGCGCCAGCCGGCGATCTCCTCCGGGCCGCCGGTGGCGTCCCGCGCGAGCAGGGAGCCCAGCTCGGCCAGGCCCACGCCACCGCCGCGGATCACGCCCTCCCGCACCGCGCCGTCCACCGCGCGCACGGCCCGCCGCACCTTGTCCACGTCACCGGCGGGTGCCCGGACGAGAGCGGCCGTGTGGCCGCGGTTCACCCCGGGGTGCCCCAGCACCGTCGTGTCCCGTTCGGTCACCACGACCCTCGCGGCGCGGCCCAACGACGACTTCAACGCCGGGTCGCTCCCCCAGTACGGGTAGTGGATCGCGCCGCCGACCACGCCCTGGAGCCGCTCCACCTCGTCCAGCTCGGCGGTCACCGCGACCACGTCCCGCGTCTCGCCCAGCCGCAGCAGCTCGGCGAGCTCCGCGTGCGGCAGCATCTCGCAGACCACGAGCAGCGGGTGCTCGCCGAGCTCCAGCCCTCCCGTCAACCGGTCGACGTCGGTCAGCCGACCGGCGGCCAGCAACACCCACGCGTCCTGCAGCACAACCGTGCCCCCGACGGTGTCCGTGACGAACCGGTCGGACGCGTAGCCGCGGTCCAGGCGCAGGCCGCGGTGGAACTCGAACTCCAGCTCGAACCGCTTGCTCTCCTCGACCAGGACGGGACCGACGGCCACGGCCCCGACGAGCCGGCCGACCTCGGGGTCGCCCGAAGCGGCGGTGGCCAGCTGGGTCAGCTCGGCCGGCTGCAACGGCCGCGCCAGGGACCGTTCGATCAGCTCGGTCGCACGGGCGGCGGCGGCCGTGACGCCGCGCAGCAGCCGCACCGGGTTGTGCCCGTCGCGCATCGCGTCGACCAGCCCGCCGATCGCGCCGCGCGCCACGGCCACCGCCGACGCCGCGCCGTCGCCCGCCTCCCGCCGCACCTGGAGCACCAGGTCGCGCACGTACCCCGCGCCGAGCCGGTCACGCGGGTCGTCCGGCTCGAACGCGTCCACGATCGCCGACGCGTCCGACAGCTCCACCGGCCGCCGGTCGACGAACACCACGGCCCGGCGCCCCATCGGGCCCAACGTCCGGCACACCGGCTCGGCGGCGGCCCGGAAACCGCGCGCCACCAACAACTGCCCGGACGTGTACGACGCCGTGCCGCGCGGCCGACGTCCCGCCGCCCCGCCGGCCCGCGCGATCCGCAGCGGCTGCGAGGAGCCGTGCGCGAAGTACTGCGGCGTCTGGTCGGGACGCCTGGCGCGCACCTCGCCCTGCGCGTACTTGAACAGCTCGTCGACGTCGATCCACCCGTCGCCGTCGAGGTCGGCGGCGCCGCCGGCCAGGCCCTCGATCAGCACGTCGGTGAACAGCGACGCGAGCGGCGCGTCCAGCGACAGCGAGTCCTGCTCGAACGCGTACTCGTAGGCGTTGGACGCGGTCATCACCACGTACCCCGAGCCCGAGCCGTCCAGGTCCGCGCCGTCCAGCACGCTCGTCCCGCCCGCTTTGAAACCCTCGACGAACGCGCCGCTGAAGCAGCAGTCCAGCAGCAGGACCCGCCCGGACGCCCGGCAGTCCTCCAGCTGCTCGTTGAGGAACGAGCGGGGTATCGCGGTGCCGGCGGGCCGGTCCTGCACGGTGTTCGACGCGGCGAAGTACAGCCGCCGCGCGGCCGTGGTCAGGCCGTGGCACGAGAAGTACAGCAGCACCAGGTCGTCGGCCTCGCGCGGCGCGAGCAGGTCCTCGACGGCGCGCCGGATCTCGTGGTCGGTCCGGTCCCGCAGCACCTCGACCGTGGTGAACCCGCCGACGTCGGGGTCCTCCAGCACGGCGGCGAGCCGTTCCACGTCCTGCTCCGGCGCGCGCAGCCGGCTCAGCCGGACGTCCTCGTACTCGCCGGTCGCCACCAGGAGCGCGTGCCGGCCCACCTCACCCCTCGCCCTCGTGCTCGCGCAGCCACGCCTCCAGCAGGGCCTTCTGCGAGCGGGCGTCCACGCCCTCGACGGTGATCTCGTCGTCCCCGGTCTTGACCGTCACCTTGCGCGCGCTGCCGCGCTGCACGAACGACGTGACCACGGACGCGACGGCGGCGGCCACGGCGGCGGGCAGCGCGCCGTTGAGCACGAGCTCGGCGACGGTCGCGCCCGCGCCGCTCTTGGAGCCCTCCGGCGACGCGGCGGGCGCGGGTCGCGCGTCGACCTTCGCGCCCCTGACCAGCTCTTGCAGCAACTGGCTCGTCGCCGAGGCGGCGTTGCCCGGCGCGTCGACGAACAAGCGGAAGTCCGACACTCATCCTCCCCCGGTAGAACACGATCATCCCGCAACCACGCCCCCGGACCGGTAGTCCACGTGACAACGCAACGTTCCTGAAGCCCTCTCGTCCAATCACGCAACGAATCGCCGTTCCAAGGCCGTCATACGATCGAGCTTCGCCGGAACGGACCACTCAGAGCTGCTGATCCGACCGACCTCGGGTTACCCTCGACCCGTGACTGCGCACATCGCCCAGACCGCGTCCACCGACGGCGAGCCGGCAGCGGCGCCCCGCGTCGACAGCGAAGTCGGCCCCCTGCGCACGGTGCTGCTGCACCGTCCCGGCGCCGAGCTCAAGCGGCTCACCCCGCGCAACAACGACCAGCTGCTGTTCGACGGCGTGCCGTGGGTCGACCGGGCCCAGGAGGAGCACGACGCGTTCGCCGAGCTGCTGCGCGGGCGCGGCGTCGAGGTGCTGCTGCTGGCGGACCTGCTGGTCGACGCGCTGCACGACGACCGGGCCCGGATCGCGGGCATCCACAGCGCGGTCAACGAGCGGCGGCTGGGCATCGACCTGGCCGACGCGCTGCGCTCGCACCTGGCCTCGATCAGCCCCGACCAGCTGGCCACCGCGCTGATGACCGGCATGACGTTCGAGGAGCTGCCCGCCGCCGAGGGCGCGTCGCTGGTGCGCAAGATGCACCACCCGATCGACTTCGCGGTCGACCCGCTGCCGAACCTGCTGTTCACCCGAGACTCGTCGGTGTGGGTCGGCGACCGGGTCGCGATCACGTCGCTGGCGCTGCCCGCGCGCGACCGGGAGACCGCGCTGACCGACCTGATCTACGCCTACCACCCGCGGTTCCGCAAGACCGGCCGCGCGTACGGCGCGCACTCCGCGCCGGTCGAGGGCGGTGACGTGCTGCTGCTCGCGCCGGGTGTGCTCGCGATCGGCGTCGGCGAGCGGACCACGCCGGCCGGCGCGGAGTCGTTCGCCCGGTCCGCGCTGGCCGACGGCCTGGCGCACACCGTGCTGGCGGTGCCGATCACGCAGGAGCGGGCGACCATGCACCTGGACACGGTGTGCACGATGGTCGACCGGGACGCCGTGGTGATGTACCCGGCGGTGCGGGACAACCTGTTCGCGTTCCCCGTGCGGTCCGACGGCGCCGGCGGCGTCGTGGTCGAGGACCGGCGGCCGTTCCTGGAGGCGGCGGCCGACGCGATGGGCATCGAGCGGCTGCGCGTGATCGACACCGGCCTCGACCCGGTGACCGCCGAGCGCGAGCAGTGGGACGACGGCAACAACACGCTGGCCGTCGGGCCCGGCCTGGTGGTGGCCTACGAGCGGAACGTGGAGACGAACGCGCGGCTGGAGGACGCGGGCGTCGAGGTGATCCGGATCAGCGGCTCCGAGTTGGGCTCCGGTCGCGGCGGGCCGCGCTGCATGTCGTGCCCGATCGACCGCGCGCCGCTGGTCTGAAACGTCCCGGAAAGGGTTGCCTAAGCTTTCTTCGGCAACCCTTTCCTTACCTTCGTAAGGCTTACCTGAAATGCATTAAAGCGCACTTTCGGTTATTCTGCGAGTATGGCTGTCAACTTGAAGAAGATTACCGCCGCGCGTTCCTCGAAGTTCCACGACCTGCTCCAGGAGCAGGTGCGCAACGAGTTCACGGCCTCGCAGCAGTACGTGGCCATCGCGGTCTGGTTCGACGCCGCCGACCTGCCGCGCCTCGCTTCGCACTTCTACAAGCAGGCGCTGGAAGAGCGCAACCACGCGATGATGATCGTGCAGTACCTGATGGACAACGGACTGCCGGTGGCCATTCCCGGTGTGGACGACGTGCGCAACGACTTCACCGCGCCGCGCGAGCCGGTCGCGCTCGCGCTGGAGCAGGAGAAGAAGGTCACCGAGCAGATCGTCGCGCTCGCCAAGACGGCCCGCGACGAGGGCGACTACATCGGCGAGCAGTTCCTCCAGTGGTTCCTGAAGGAGCAGGTGGAGGAGGTCGCGTCGATGAGCACGCTGCTCACCGTGATCGACCGCGCCGACGGCAACCTGTTCCACGTGGAGGCCTTCCTGACCCGCGAGAGCGTGGGCGAGGAGGCCGACAGCGGCACGCCGCGCGCCGCGGGTGGCGCCGTGTAGAAGCCGACCGCCGACAGCGAACGACGCCCGTCACCCCCTCGGGGTGGCGGGCGTCGCGGTCAGTTCAGGCAGCCGTGGCCTTCCCTGGTCAGACCGATGCCGGTGAGGGTGTCGCCCGCGTCGCGGAAGTAGAACCACAACCAGGTCCCGCCCTCCGCCGCGCGGACGAACCCGTGCGGCGTCTGCTCGACGTCCGGGTAGACCTCGTGCATGCGGGCCCGCGAGTCGCCGAGGCGCAGTCCCTCCGGTGTGCGGGCGCCCGACTCGACCCGCAGGTCCACCGCGACGCCGTTCTGCAGGCCGACCCAGCCCTCGACGGCCTCCAGCTCGTGCACCGGGCACGAGAACGCGGGCTCCGTGATCTCCTCGCCGACCTCACCGGTGGCCTTGAGCTGCGCCAACGACATCCCCAGCCGCACCGAGCCGATGCCGCGGGCGTCGAGCACGGCCGGGTCACCCGCCCCGGACGTGCCGCTGGCGTTCGTGATGGGTGGCACGACCTGCGGCGCGGACGACTCGCAGGCGGTCAGCAGCAGGGTTGCCGCCACCACGACCAGCCGCTTCATCCGTCCATCCTCCCGCTCGGCCGTGCCCGCGGCATGATCAGTTGAAGCAGGCCTGACCCCGGCGGACCAGCGCGGTGCTGCCCCGGAACTGGTAGTTCACGTCGTCGGTCACCCACACCCTGAAAGCGGCCGTCACACCGCCGCCATTCTGCCAAGGCACGCCGCTCGGGTAGGTCTCGGCGAGCCGCGGGTCGCCCGGGCCGATGTCGACCGGCAGGCCCTCGGCGGTCACGGCGCCGTACTCCAGCAGGATCGCCATGAGGCCTTGGCCGTCCTGGATCGGATCCACGCGGAGCCGTTGCCGGACTTCAGCGGGTACATGTCGCACAGGGCGCTCATCCGCAGCGTCGGCTCCCCGACCAGACCGGTGGCCACGAGCTGCTCGCGCGTCATGCCCAGCTCGATCGCGCCGAACGCGGAGTGGCTGAGCACCGGCGTCGTGTCCACGACCACGGTCTCCTGCACGGTGCTCGTCACCGTCGACCGCACCGTGACGGTGCTCGGCGCGACGGCCGACGTGCTCGACGGCGCGGTCGTCGTGACCGCGGTCGTGGTCGTCGACGCGGACGACGCCGAGCCGATCGACGCGTCCTGCTGCGCCGTGCACCCCACCAGAGCCAGACCGGCGACCACCAGCACCACACCACCCATGACCTTCATCGCTGTTCCCCCTGCTGCGCGCAGTCGGCGGTGAGCCGCTGCATCCGAATTCCGACAACCCGCTCCGCGTCCAGCGCGAACACGTACATCCAGCCCACGTCACCGGTCATGGGGACCTGGTAGCCCCCGTGGGTCGGTTCCCCCTGCGGGTACTGCGCCTTCACCTGCTCCAGTGTCGAGCCGACGCCGATCCCCTTCGACGTCCGGCCGGCCGCGGGCAACGTGATGCGCACGACGCCCTGGCCGGGCGCCACGAGCACGGCGTTCGCGGTGCCCGGTTCGCTCGTCCACGTGAACGCCGCGCACTCGCCGCCGGGCGCGGCGGTCACCAGACCGGTGGCCGCCACCTCCGGCGCGGTCATGCCGAACTTCACCGCGCCGTACCCCACGTCCGGCCGCGCCGGACCCTTGGTCACCATCACCGTGACCGTCTCCACCACGGTGTGCGGCGGCGGCGCGACCTCGGTCCCCCCGGCGGGCGTCGCCGTCGTGGCGGTCGTGGTGGTGGTCGGCAGCACGGCCGGGTCCACGGACGGCAGGCTCCACGAGCCACCCAGCGCCGACACACCCCACCCGCTCGCCACCAGCGCGACCGCCGTGACCGCGCCCACCACCGCGGTCCGCCGGTGACGCGCCCTGCGCGCCCCCGCCACGACCACCTCGATCGCGTCCGGCCTGGCCCGCACGTCCAACCGGTCGTCCCGCAGCAACCGGCCCAGCTCCTCCTCGAGGTTCACCCCGACTCCCCCAGTCGTGCGCGCAAGGTCGCCATCGCCTTGCTGTTCTGGCTCTTGACCGTGCCCGCGGACACGCCGAGCGCGTGGGCGATCTCGGCCTCGGACAGACCGTCGTAGAAGCGCAGCACGACCACGGCGCGCTGACGCGGCGGGAGCGCCCGCAGCGCCTGCCACAGCGGCTCGTGCTCCAGGCGGTCGTGCCCGGCCGCGGCGACCGCGTCGGGGAACTCCGCCACCAGGTCCTCACGCCGCCGACGGCGCCACCGGCTGGTGTTGGCGTTCGCCATGGACCGCCGCACGTACGCCAAGGGGTCGCCCTTGCGCAGCACCCCCGCCCACCGCGCGCCGACCTTCTCCAGCACCGTCTGCACCAGGTCGCCCGCGTCGTGCGGGTTGCCGGTCAAGGCGTGCCCGTAGCGCAACAGGCCCGGCAACGACATCCGCACGAAGTCGGCGAAGTCGGCCGTCGTCCCCCCACCACGATCGGTGGCTCTTTCCCCCGGCAAGACCGCGGTCACCTCGAAACCCCCCTCGGACGGCGGCCCCTCGGCCACCGTCGGAGAGGACACGTTCGAGAGGGGGTGTCGGTTGCCTCAGACCGAGGTCACAAAACGGGCAACGGCCGGAAGGCGCCGTCGGAGTCCGGCGTGAACTCGTGCACGGCCACCACCGCGTCGGCCGGGATCGGCCCGTAGACGTGCGGGAACCACGGGCCGTCCTCGGTCTCGCCCGGCTCCCACAGCACGGGCAAACCCTCTGGGTCGATCACCAGCAGCACGAGGTCGTGCCGGTGCGGGTACAGGCGGTTGGCGGGCAGGTGCACCGTCCCGGGATCCGAGCAGTGCACGAAACCGTCGAGGTCGAGCGGGATCGCGCCGTCCTCGCGGGCCCGCCTCCAGTCCGCCTTCGGGCTGATCCGCAGGATCACTCCGACTCCTCACTTGTCCACAGGACCCTGTGGACAAAGCTGGGGATACCTGTGGACAGGTTCAGCGCAGGGTGATCTGCCGGCCGCGCAGACCGTCGCGCGCCCGCCGTTCCTGCTCGGTGAGCGGTTCGGCGTCGAGGCTGGTCAGGGCATCCCGCAAACGATTGCCCAACGCCTCCGCGCCCGGCGCCCACTCGCTGGAGTGCAGCTCGCGGTCCAGGTCCCACACCGGGACCAGCAGGCCGTGCGCGCGGAACGACCCGGCGTACCGGGAGCCCTCGCCCAGGTCGAGCTCGCCGCGCACGGACAGCCGGGCGAGCGCCGCGAGCAGCGCCTCCTCCGGCTCGGGGCGGACCCAGCGCAGGTGCGCCTTGTCGCCCGCGTCCACCCAGTAGGCGGCGGCCACGCCGGGCGCGTCGACGCGCTCGGTGGGCAGGATCGCGGCGTTGGCGCGCTCCAGGGACAGGGCGACCTCGCCGGCGGGCTCGTTGTCCGGCGGCAGCCACCACGCGAAGTCGGGGTGAAGCTCGGGGCTCAACGTCGCCTCGACGTCCAGCAGGTCCTGGAGGCGGCCGGGGTTCGAGCCGTCGTCCGTGCCGACGACCGCGAGGGCGTCACCGGTCTTCGCGGTCAGCGCCCACTGCACGGCCCGCGCCAGGTCGCGGCTGAGGTCGCCGGACCGGGTCTGCACCTGGAGGCCGACGAACGCGGTGCCGTCCGAGCGGACGAGGCCCGCCGCCGCCATCGGCAGCACGGTCGCCAGCACGACCTCGCGACCGCCGTCCGCCTTGAGCGGCAGCTTCACCGTGGCCGAGGGGACGAACTCGCGCAGCGCGATCAGCTCCGCCTCGGCGGCCAGGCCCTCGAACGGGCGGGAGACGATCACGTCCGCCGCGCCGCCCGCCGAGCCGTGGCAGGCCTTGTAGCGCTTGCCGGAGCCGCACGGGCACGGCTGCCGCGGGTTGACGCCGTCCGCCGGCTTGTTCTTCACGGCTGTCCGCTTCGCCACCGCGCCTCCTCGGTCTCAGGGCTGGTCGGGCGTCAAGTTATCCGCAAGGTGCTCGCGCGTCTCCTCCGGGTTGTTGGTGGCGAGGAACCGGACGCCCCGCTCACGGCACAACGCGATGTCGGCCGGGTCGTCCACCGTCCACGCGTAGACGCCCTCTCCCCTGTCGGGGTGACGCTTGAGCAGGTGAACACCGGGTCCGGCGTAGTCGGCGAAGTGGGGCTTCACCTTCGGCCACAGCCGGTCGTAGAGCAGGACCGTGGGCACCTCGGGCCTGAGCTTCTTGAACCGGTGCACGGCGAAGACGGAGAACGACATCATCACCGCGTCGACCCGGTGGCGGCCCAGCTCCCCGGCGAGCCTGCGCTCGACCAGGCCCCCGTACCGGACGGGGTGCTTGGTCTCGACGAACAGCCGCTTGCCGTGGTCGGCGGCGAGGCCGAGCAGCGCGTCCAGGGTCAGCACCTCGGCCGGCTCGCCGCCGTGCCAGCTGCCGAAGTCGTGCCGGCGCAGCTCGTCCAGGGTCATCGCGCTGACCACGCCCGTGCCGCCGCTGGTGCGGTCGATGGTGCGGTCGTGCACGCAGACGAGGTGACCGTCCTTGGTGAGCCGCACGTCGCACTCCAGGCCGTCGGAGTGGCGCAGCGCCAGATCGTAGGCGGCGAGGGTGTGCTCGGGGCGGCGGGTGGACGCGCCGCGGTGAGCGATGACTTCGGGTGACACGTCAGGGATGCTCCTGGCGGAGCACGCACCGGGTCAACCTGCGTCGGACGGCGCCGCCTTCGGCGTCGCGACCGCCCGACGCGACCCGACTACTCGAAGTCACAGCTCGCTGAATGTTTGAAACAACAACCACACTCGGATGGACGCGAGCCCTCCTCAAGACCTACCGTCCGTCACCGTGGCCTACTTCGACCAGCACGATCCGGCTTTCATCGCGGATCCGTACCCCGCGTTCGCCGCGATGCGCGCGCAGGGCGACGTGCACTGGCACGAGGAGATGGGCGTCGCGGTGGCGGTGTCGCACGCGGCGGCGTCGGCCGTGCTCAGGCACCGGGCGCTCGGCCGCATCTGGACCGACGCGAAGCCGGTGGACCGGTTCGCGTCGTTCAACCTCCTGCACCGCAACTCGCTGCTGGAGAACGAGCCGCCCACGCACAGCAGGCTGCGCAGGCTGGTGGCCGCCGCGTTCGGCCGCGGTCACGTCGAGCGGCTGCGGCCGTGGATCGCCGAGCTGGCCGACCGCCTCGTGGACGAGCTCGTGGCCAAGATCTCGTCGGAGGGGCAGGCCGACCTGCTGTCCCACGTGGCCGCGCCGCTGCCGGTCGAGGTGATCGCCGAACTGCTGGGCGTGCCCGCGCGCGACCGGGCGCTGCTGCAGCCGTGGTCGAACGCCATCGTGAAGATGTACGAGTACGACCTGGCCGCGGACAAGCAGGCGGCGGCCGAGCGCGCGTCCGCGGAGTTCGTCGCCTACCTGCGGGAGCTGATCGCGCTGCGGCGCACGTCGCCCGGTGACGACCTGGTGTCCGACCTGGTCGCGGTCACCGACACCGACGGCGCGAAGCTGACCGAGGACGAGCTGGTGGCGACCGCCGTGCTGCTGCTCATGGCCGGCCACGAGGCCACCGTCAACGTCATCGGCAACGGCGTCCAAGCGCTGATGAACCACCCGCACGAGTGGCGACGCCTGGTCAACGACCACGCCCTGCTACCCACGGCGGTGGAAGAGCTGATCCGCTACGACTCGCCGTTGCAGCTGTTCGAACGCACCGCCACCGAGCCCGTCACCATCGCCGGCTACCGGGTCGAGCCGGGTCGGAAGATCGCCGCGCTGCTGGGCGCGGCGGCCCGCGACCCCGCGGTCTTCGCCGACCCGGACACCTTCGACATCACCCGCAACCCGAACCCCCACCTGGGTTTCGGCATGGGCATCCACTACTGCCTCGGCGCGCCCCTGGCCCGCATCGAGGTCCAGGCGGCCCTGTCCTCCCTGGCCCGCAAGCTGCCGAACGCCACCCTGGCCGCCGAACCACGCCGCCGCGCCGAGTTCGTCATCCGGGGCCTGCACGACCTGCCGCTGACGTCGGCGTGAGCCGGACGGCTTACCGCTTGCGCGAGTACTTCTTCGGCAGCTTGAAGCCGCGTTCGGCCATCACCGTGCGCAGGCGGTCCGGGTAGTCGGTGATGATGCCGTCCACGCCGTCGTCGATCAGCTTGTGCATGGTGGCCGGGTCGTTGACGGTCCACGGGACGACCTTCAGGCCGTGCGCGTGCGCCTCGTCGACCAGGGCTTTCGTGGTGAACGGGACGTAGTTCGGGTCGCCGACCTCGCCGTTCTGCGGGTTGCCGTGCACCGGGGAGAGCGCGGAGGCACCGAAGCTCTTCACCGCCTCGACCACGCTGCCGCCGAAGTCGGCCAGGTCGAGGCCGCCCGTCCACGGTGAGCCGGGGCGCAGGAACTCGGGCTGGGTCAGCGCGACCAGCGGGAGGCGCGGCTCGGCCTTGCGCCACAGCATCAGCGTGCCCCAGTCGAACGACTGGACGGTGACGTTGCGGAAGAAGCCGGACCTGCGGATCTCGCGGGCCGTGACCTCGACGAACTGCTCGCGCGGCGCGGTCTCGTGCGGCGCGGCGGCCTCGACCTTGGTCTCGATGTTGAACTTGACGGTGAACGCCCGGTAGCTGCGGGCCAGGGCGAAGACCTCGGCCAACGTGGGCATCCGCGCGCCCGGTGACAGCTCCTGGTCCGGGTACTGCGCCCACCGCCGCGAACCGCAGTCCAGCGTGCGGACCTGCGCGAACGTCAGGTCCTTCACGTACTTGCCCGCGTACGGGAACGCCGGGTCGCCGGGGAAGGCGGGCGCGGTGTCGACGCACTTGTTCGGGTTCGTCCTGCGGTCGTGGGTGACGACCTCCCGGCCGTCCTTGGTGATCTGGACGTCCAGCTCCAGCGTCGTGACGCCCAGTTCGAGCGCCTTGGCGAACGCCGCCAACGTGCTCTCGACCGTCAGCCCGATCCCGCCGCGGTGGGCTTGGAGGTCGAACTCCTTCCCGCTGCCGGCGTTCGCCACGCCGGAGCCCAGCCCGGAGGCCAGCAGGGTCAGGATCAGTGCCGCCGCGAGTACCCGCATGGGGTCACGGTGGCACGCGGCCGGTCAGGAGCCCAAGAGCCGGAGGAAGAACGACCACTGAACAGCGGGGAACGCGAGCGTTGCGGCCTGCGGGTTCTTCGAGTCCCGTACGGCGACCGCCGGCCCCGCGAACGCCACCTCCACGCAGTTGGCATTGCTCGCGCCATTGCTCCGACTGCTCTTGCGCCACGCCACGCCGGAGAGGTCCACTGTGGACATTGCCACCGCCTCTTTCACTCGGCCAGAACCCGTTCGATCAAGGCCACCGAATCCTTCGGGCCCAACGCCCGGGAGGCCACGAAACCGAACGTCATTCTAGCCTCCCGCAACTCGCGCTCCTGTTCGATGTGCAGCGCTCCGGTCAGGTACTCGATGTACAGGACCTCCGGCTCGTCCGGCCCCGAGAAGCCCAGCAGCGTGAACGCGGTCGCCATGCCGTCGACGACGCCCTGCTCGTTCGACACCACCTGGATGGTCACGTTGGGCCGCTTCCCCATGTCGAGCAGGTGTGCCAACTGCTCCCGCATGACCTCACGGCTGCCGACCACCTTGCGGAGTGCGGCTTCCTCGATGATCGCGTGCAGCCGCAGGGGGTCGTCCGGATCGGTCAGCCGCGCCTGGCGGATCTGGCGGACCCGGATGTCGTTCTCCAGCCACCGCTTGGTCCGCTTGAGCCGGTGCGCCTCGAACATCGCACGCATGTAGCCGGTCGTCTGGAGCAGGCCCGGGATGATCAACGGCGACAGGTCGCGCACGTCGGACGCCTCGGTCTCGACGTCGATGTAGCCCTGGTTCTCGATGCCGTAGGTGGTCCACCACCCCGGCTCACGGGCTCGCAGCGCCTGGTCGACGAGGTCGGGGTCGTACTGGTCGTAGAGGTCCATCATCGACTTGGCGAGGTGGACGTCGAGGATCGTCTCGCCCTTCTCCAGCCGGTGGAGGGTGGACTTGGTGCGGTAGAGGGCTTTGGCGGCCTCGTCCAGGGTCAACTTGGCCTGGGTCCGCATCCGGGCGAGCTTGCGCCCCAGCCGACGGCGGCGGAACGGTGGCGGGGTGGGCACAGGGCAGCATGATCCGGTGGGACGCGCGGATGCGGGATTCCCGCCGTGCTTCACCGCATCGGGCGGATCTCCCGGCCGCACAGTCGTCCCCGTGGAAGCGAATCTCTTCAGCTTGGTGGACGCGACCGACCGCAGCCGGATCTTCGCCTGGGGCATGGAGGTCCTGGACGAGGACCGCACGGACGCGATCGTCTACCGGCGCGATCCCGAGACCGGCCGGACGTTCATCGGGCAGCACACGTCCGCCGAGTCAGCCCTCAAGCGCTACGGCAGGCGCGTCCCCCTCGCGCTCGTCTGGGAGTACGACGAGGTCCTGGAGGCGCTCGGCGTCGGAGAGGACGTCGATGGCGGCGATCCGGCCGTCCGCGACGACGAACGCCATGACCGACAGCGGCCGGCCGTCGGCCACGACGACGACCCCGGCCGCGCCGTTGACCAGCGCCGGGCGGGCGAACGGCGACAGCCGGCCGAAGGTGACCGCCTGGCCGGCCACGGTGCGGGCACCGGAGAGGGTGACGGAGAAGCGTGAGCCCGCGCCGCCGTCGGAGCGGAGCACGACGTCCGGGTCGAGCACGGCGACCAGGGCGTCGAGGTCACCGTCACGCGCGGCGGCGAAGAACGCGGTCACGACCTCCCGCTGCCGGGTCGGGTCGGTGTCCGGGGTCGGGACGCGGCCCTGGACGCGGCGGCGGGCGCGGCTGGCGAGTTGGCGGGTCGCGGCCGTCGACTTCTCGATCACCGCGGCGATCTCGTCGAACGGCACGGCGAACATGTCGTGCAGCACGAACGCGAGGCGTTCGGCGGGCGTGAGGGTGTCCAGGACGACCAGCAGCGCCAGGCCGACCGAGTCGGCGAGCACCGCTTCGTGCTCGGGGTCGGTGCCGTCGTCGTAGCTGATGACCGGGTCGGGCAGGTGGAGGTCGAACGAGTCCTCGCGCCGCTGCTCGCGCGAGCGCAGGACGTTCAGGCAGAGGCGGGCGACGACCGTGGTCAGCCACGCGCCGAGGTTCTCCACCTCGCTGGTGTCGGCGCGGTCGAACCGCAGCCAGGCGTCCTGCACGGCGTCGTCCGCCTCGGCCACCGAGCCGAGCATCCGGTACGCCACCGCGCGCAGGTGGGCCCGGTGCTCCTCGAAGCGCTCGGTCAGCTCGTCCACCGTGTCACGTTCCCTCCGCGCCGCGGGTCGACGCAGTGGACCCACTCGACATGTTCGGAGGAACAATGACATCCATCCTGGTCACGGGCGGTACCGGCACCCTCGGACGCCTGGTCGTGCCGCTTCTGGACGGGCACCGGGTGCGCGTGCTCAGCAGGCACGGCCACGGGCCGGTCGACGGCGTCGAGCACGTCACCGGCGACCTGCTCACGGGTGAGGGCGTCGAGGCGGCGGTGGACGGCGTCGAGATCGTCCTGCACCTGGCCGGCGGCCCGAAGGGCGACGCGGCGACGACCGGGCGGCTGGTGCGCGCGGCTTCCGCGACCGGTGGTGTGCGGCACTTCGTCCACATCTCGGCCATCGGCGCGGACCGCGTGCCCCTGGCCTGGTTCCGGGAGAAGCTCGGCGCGGAACGCGCGGTGGCCGACTCGGGCCTGCCGTGGACGACCCTGCGGGCCGCCCAGTTCCACGACCTGGTCCTGACCGTGGTGGCGAAGATGGCGAAGCTGCCGGTCGTCCCCATCCCCGGTGGCCTGCGGTTCGAACCGGTCGACGCCCGTGACGTGGCCGAACGGCTGGTGGAGCTGACGCTCGGCGCACCGGCCGGCCTGGTGCCCGACCTGGCCGGCCCGGAGGTCCACGGCCTGGCCGACCTGGTGCGCGGCTACCTGGCGGCACGCGACAAGCGCCGTCCCGCGCTGCCCGTCCGGATGCCGGGCAAAGCCGGCCGGGCCTACCGCGCGGGCGGGAACCTGGCGGGACCAGGAGCCGCGAGGGGTAGGCGGCCCTGGGAGGACTTCCTCGCCGAACGGGTGCCGGCGGACCGCTGAAGTCAGCGCGGCGAGCCCGAGGAGCGGATGGGGCGCAGGACCGGGGTCGGGGCGTCCTTGACGTCCACGACCCGCATGCGGCGGATGGCGCCGGCGTCCACCGGCAGCAGGAGGGTGGTGATGCGGCGGACCAGCACCGCCGTCACGATCGCCACGGCGGCGGCCAGGAGGTCGGCGACGGCGTGGAACAGCACGCCGTCCGCCATGGCCTGCACGCTGGAGCGGAAGCCCCAGACCACGGTGAACGCGACGAACAGGCCCGTGAACGCCCACAGGCCCCACCACCAGCGGACCAGCTTGGACGGCGCCGGGCGGGCGGTGGCCGGCTCGCGCAGGGCGGCGTGCTCCAGCTCGGCCAGGACCGAGCCGGGCACCACCAGGTTCACCCCCGGCACCACCAGGCCGATCAGCACCTCGCGGTCCGACCTCGAGGGGCCGTACCCCGCCTCGGTGGCGGCGGCGTTGCGGGCCCGGCGCAGCCACAGCAGGGTGAAGACCAGGGCGACCGCGGACGCCACGATCGTCACCACGGACGAGGCCACGACCATGGCGTCCGACACGCCGACCGTGGTCTCCGACATCGCGCCGTAGCGGCTGAGCAGCAACAACGCGTAACGCCACAGCTCGCTGCCCGCTGCCCACAACGCCGTCAACGCGGCCAGGCCCAGGGCGTGCGACGCCGTGCGCGCCAGCCGCTGCGCCTGCTCGACCGTGTCGGCGGACCGCTCGTCGTCCATGGCCACGGACGTGGGCCAGCGCCACGCCAGCAGCGGGAAGCCCCAGCGCGGCGGCACCGGGTACGACGGCGGGCCGGTGTAGGCCCGGCGCGGCGCACCCTGGCGACGGTGCGGGTAGGCGCCGGGTGGCGGGGTCGCCACCCAGTCCACGCGCAGCGGTCGCAGCGCCATGTCAGATGACCTCGGGCTCCGCGCCGTCGACCTCACCGACCAGGGGACGGCCGGACGCGGCCCACACCTGCATGCCGCCGTCGACGTTCGTCGCTTCCCAGCCGTTGGCGTTCAGGTACTGCGTGACCCGCGCGGAACGGCCGCCCGAGCGGCACACGACGTAGAACTCGGAGTCGCCCGGCAGCTCGTCGAGCTTGCCCGCCAACTCGCTCATGGGGATGTGCAGGGCGCCCGGGGCGTGGCCCGCCGCCCACTCGTCGGCCTCGCGCACGTCGAGCAGGACCTTGCCCTCCGGCAGCTCCGCCGGCACCTCGGACACTTCAACGCTGGGAACCGTCACGGGTCCATGCTCCCACGGTGGCCATAAGCCGGGGATAAGGAGCACGCCGGCCACCGTCCCCGAGAGGGCGATGGCCGGCGTGGTGGCCGGCGGGAACGGCGGCGACTAGTGCGCGGTCGCCTTCTCGGCGCCGACGCCGGTGAGGGCGCGCACCTCCATCTCCGCGTACTTCTCCTTGTCGTTCTCCTTCGACAGCACCGTGCCCAGGAAGCCCAGCAGGAACGACAGCGGGATCGACACGAGGCCCGGGTTGTCGAGCGGGAACCAGTGGAAGTCGACGCCTTGCAGCATCGACGCGCTCTTGCCGGTCTGCGGGTTGACCGGCTTGCCCGAGACCACCGGCGAGAACACGATCAGCAGCACCGTGATGCCGAGACCGCCGTAGATGCTCCAGAGGGCGCCCGCGGTGTTGAAGCGCTTCCAGAACAGCGAGTACAGGATCGTCGGCAGGTTCGCCGAGGCCGCCACCGCGAACGCGAGCGCCACCAGGAAGGCGATGTTCTGGCCGTTGGCCAGGATGCCGCCGAGGATCGCGACGATGCCGATCACGACAGCCGTGCGCCGGGCGACCTTCACCTCGGCTTCCTTGTCCTCGACCTGACCCTTCTTGATGATGTTCGCGTAGATGTCGTGCGCGAACGACGCCGACGCGGTGATCGTCAGGCCGGCGACCACGGCGAGGATCGTGGCGAACGCGACCGCGGCGATCAGGCCGAGCAGGATCGGACCGCCGAGGGCTTCGGCCAGCAGCGGCGCGGCCGAGTTCACGCCACCGGGCGCCTTCTGGATCTTGTCGGAGCCCACGAGGGCCGCCGCGCCGTAGCCCAGCACCAGGGTGAGCAGGTAGAAGATGCCGATCAGCCAGATCGCCCACACCACGGAACGACGGGCTTCCTTCGCGGTCGGGACCGTGTAGAAGCGCATCAGGATGTGCGGCAGGCCGGCCGTGCCCAGCACCAGCGCGAGGGCGAGCGAGATGAAGTCGAGCTTGCTGGTCTCGGTCTTGCCGTACTGCAGGCCGGGGCCGAGTAGCTTGTCCGACACCGAGCCGAGCAGGCTCGACAGGTTGAAGCCGTACTTGCCCATCACCCAGACGGTCATCAAGCCGGCGCCCGCGATGAGCAGGACGGCCTTGATGATCTGGACCCAGGTGGTGCCCTTCATGCCGCCGATGAGCACGTAGGCGATCATCAGCGCGCCGACCACGGCGATGACGACGGCCTGGCCGCCCTTGCCGGTGATGCCGAGCAGGAGCGCGACGAGACCGCCGGCACCCGCCATCTGGGCCAGCAGGTAGAAGAACGACACGGCCATCGTCGAGGTGGCCGCCGCCGCGCGGACCGGGCGCTGCCGCATCCGGAACGCCAGCACGTCGCCCATCGTGTACTTGCCCGTGTTCCGCAGCAGCTCCGCGACCAGCAGCAACGCGATGAGCCACGCCACCAGGAAGCCGATGGAGTACAGGAAGCCGTCGTAGCCGTTGACCGCGATGGCGCCCGCGATGCCGAGGAACGAGGCGGCGGACAGGTAGTCGCCGGCGATCGCGATGCCGTTCTGGGGCCCGGTGAAGGCACGGCCCGCGGCGAGGTAGTCGGCGGCGGTCTTGCTGTTGCGGCTGGCCCGGATGACGACGACCAGGGTTGCCGCGACGAAGATGCCGAAGATGCCGATGTTGAGCAGGGCGTTGCCGTTCACGCTTGACCCCCTTCGAGCTCGTTGCGGAGCTTCTCCGCCATGGGGTCGAGGTTCTTGTTCGCGTGCCGCACGTACAGCGTCGTGATGACGAAGGTCGACACGAACTGCAGCAGCCCGAGGATCAGGCCGACGTTGATGTTGCCGATGACCTTCGTCGACATGAACCCGTGGGCGTAGTCGGCGAGCAGGACGTACAGCAGGTACCAGGCCAGGAAGAGACCGGCCATGGGGAAGACGAAACTGCGCAGCCGCCGGCGCAACTCGCGGAAGTCGGGGCTGTTCTGCACATCCACCCAGTTGTGGTTGTCCTGGGCGTCGGGGGTGTGCTGCTCAGAGGTGCTCACGGTCCCCTCCTCGCGTACTTGACGACGGTGTGAACGGCACGTAAGTCCTCCTGGTGCGTTCCTGATACGCCGTGCACCGTAGGGAGACCTGGCTCACGCCTGAAAGACCTTTTGTGTGACCTTGCGCTCAACAGTCGAGTGATGCGATGAGCGGTAGTAACTCTGAGACGAACTGCCACTCGGGTGATCGAAGTCACCGATAGCCGGATCGGTGTCTTTATCTTCACCCGATTGAGACCTATCTCCACTCTCAGCGACAGACCTCCGGGCCGACCCGGGACGCCGCAGGTCATCGCGGGCGGCGACCGGCGGCAGGCCTGCCCGAAGGCCTAACCGACAGGCGGGCGCTCAAACGTCACTGTGAGCCGTTTCACACCGGTTCAGGACCGCGACGGTCCGCCGGCACCGGGTTCGCCGTCCGCCGCACGCGCCTTCTCCTCGCCCGTGCCGAACTGCGACTCGCGGTCGCGCATGAACCCCAGCGGATCCGGCGCGTGGAACCGCAGCAGGATCTGGTTCACGTCGTCGGGCTTGCGGCGCGCGGTCAGCCTGCTGATCATCACCATGGTCAGGAACGCCACCGGCACGGTCACCAGCGCCGGCTGCGAGAACACCGACGGCGCCCACCCCCCGGTGTACGAGCTGACCACCGTCGCCACCTGCGCGCCGATCACCAGCCCGCCGCCGACCAGCAGACCGGCCATCGCGCCGACCCAGGTCAGCCCGCGCCACCAGATGCCCAACAACAACAACGGGCAGAACGTCGACGCCGCCAACGCGAACGACATCGCCACCGTCAGCGACGCGTCCGAGCGGGGCAGCAGCAGCGCCAACCCGATCGCCACCGCGCCGGTCAGCACCGTCGCCCACCGGAAGTCGCGCACCTTGCCCGGCAGGATGTCCGTCGACACCACCCCGGCCACCGACACGAGCAGCCCCGACGACGTGGACAGGAACGCCGCGAACGCGCCCGCCGCCACGATCGCGCCGAGCACCTGGCCCAGCACGTTCGGCTGCATCGTGTCCGGCAGCAGCAGCACCGCCGCGTCCGTCTTCCCCGTGACCAGCAGCTGCGGCAGGTACTGGCGCGAGATCACGCCCAGCACGGTCGGGAAGAGGTAGAACAGGCCCAGCAGGTACAGCACGTGCAACGCCGTGCGCCGCGCCGCCCGCCCGTCCGGGTTCGTGTAGAACCGCACCAGCACGTGCGGCAGCCCCATCGTGCCCAGGAACGTCGCGAGGATCAGCGAGTACGTCTCGAACAGCCCCGACAGGCCCTCCGTCTGGGGCCGCAGCCAGTCGTGGTTCGACGTCGGCGAACCCTCGACCACCGGCACCGGCGAGCCCGCGGCGAACCGCAGCTTCGTCTCCGCGCCCACCTCGTGCAGGCCGGGCGTCCAGTACACCGGGCCGTCCGCGGGCGAGCCGTTCACCCGGCCGGTCGCGGACAGCTCCATCGCCACGTCGACGCGCACCCGCACCGGGTCGACCGTGGTCACCTCGACGTCCTCGGGGAACCGCAGCACGCCCGCGGCGTCCACCGGCTGCGCGCCGTTGCCCGGACCTGTCAGGAACAACGCGAACAGCACGAACGTCGGCGCGGCGATCGCGAACAGCTTGCCCCAGTACTGGAACGCCTGCACCAGCGTGATCGCGCGCATCCCGCCGCCGAGGACGTTCACCACCACGATCACGGTCACGGCCGCGCCGCCGAGCCACGCGGGCAGGCCGGTGATCGTGTTCAACGTCAACCCGGCGGACTGCAGCTGCGGCACCAGGTACAGCACGCCGATGCAGATCACGAAGAACGTGCAGACCTTCCGCAGGTTCGACGGCCCGAGCCGCGCCTCGGCGAAGTCCGGCAGCGTGTACGCGCCCGACCGCCGCAGCGGCGCCGCCACGAACAGCATCATCGCCAGGTACCCCGCGGTGAAGCCGATCGGGTACCACAGGGCGTCGATGCCGTCCTTGAGCACCAGCCCCGCCACGCCCAGGAACGACGCCGCGGACAGGTACTCGCCGGAGATCGCGGCGGCGTTGCGGGTGGCCGGGATCGCGCGGCGGGCCACCAGGAAGTCCGGTGTCGTGTTCGCCCGGCGGGAACCCACGTAGCCCAACGAGAACGTCAGCAACGCCATCACGCCGACGAGCACGAGGCTCCACGGGTTGCCGATCACCGGTCCACCGAACTCACGAAGTCGTGCTCGTGCCGCTCGGCGAGTCTTCGGTACGCGTAGCCGACGCCGTAGCAGAGCGGGAACGGCGCGAGCCCCAGCATCAGCCACGGCAGCCGCACGCCGACGAGCTCCACCTCCCCGAGCCACGGCAGCAGGTAGAACACCAGCGGCAGCAGCGCGAGCAGCAGCAACGTGCCGCCGCCGAGCGCCAGGCCCGTGCGCAGCTGGGTGCGGATCAGGTCGCGGATCAGCTTCTCCCCGACGCTGGTCTGCTCCTCCAGCTCGATGATCGTGCGCAGCACCCGGCCGCGCCCGCGCGGATCCGCCAGCACCACGCGCCGCCTGCGGTTCTTGCGCGCGGAGACCGACAGCCAGGCGTCGCGCTCGGCCGGCTGCGGCTGGTCCGGTTGCCCGGGGGGGCCGGAGTGCTTGGTCATCCCCAACTGCTCTTGGGGGGACGCACGATCCTCTCCTTCAACTCGCGGGTGTGCCGCCTGCTGACCGGCAGCTCCTTCGCGCCCTCGCCCGAGCCGATCA
Organism: Saccharothrix luteola; assembly: GCF_020859565.1. GTDB lineage: Bacteria > Actinomycetota > Actinomycetes > Mycobacteriales > Pseudonocardiaceae > Actinosynnema > Actinosynnema luteola. The sequence continues at coordinate 117,702 of NZ_JAJHUO010000018.1, forward strand.
CCACCGCGTACCCGTTCGACGTCATCCGCAGCTCGGTCACCAGCGGCAGCGCCACCAGGAAGGACCGGTGGATCCGGACGAACCCGGCGTTCTCCCAGCGCTCTTCGAGCTGCGCCAACGGGATGCGCACGAGGTGGCTCGCGCCGTCGTTGGTGTGCAGGCGCGCGTAGTCGCCCTGCGCCTCGACGTAGCGGACGGTGGCCCGTGGCACGAGCTTGATGGTGCCACCCAGCTCGACCGGGATCACCTCGTCGTCCTGCGGTTCCGCCGCGGCGGGCTCCGGCGTGATCGCCGGTGTCGCGGCGACCCGGTCGACGACCCGCGAGATCGCCTTGTTGATCCGGTCGGAGTTGATCGGCTTGGTCACGAAGTCCAGCGCGCCCACCTCGAAGGCCACCACGGCCTCCGAGTGCTCGACGCCCGTCACGAACACCAACGCCGGTGGCTGCCGGAACGCGCCGAGCACGCGCGCGAGGTCCGTGCCGCTCAGCCCGGGCATGTTGATGTCGGCGAACACGGCGTCGACCGGCGGTAGCCCTGCCCTGGTGCGGTCCATCACCTCGACGTCGTAGTCACCCCGGAGGATGCGCAGTGCCTCGGCCGCGTCGAAGGCCGTGAGCACGCGTCGGATGTGCGGGCTGCTTTCGAGCAGGTACTTGATCTCGCTCAGACCGGGTGCCTCGTCGTCCACCGCCAGAACGAGGAGGCCGGTGCTGTCCGCGCGATTGTTCACTGGGGTACTCACTGTGCCGCGCATCTTGCCGACCCGGTGGGGTCGCTGTCTACGCCGGTTGCCGGACGGCCGCGGGGCCGTGACCTCACAAGCCGAATCGCGACCAGCGCGCCCGCTCTTCCAGCGCCGCCAACCCCTCCACCAGGAAGTCGCCCGATCGTGTGGTCGCACCGGCGAGTCCGAGCCGGGCGAGAAGGGGTCGGCGCGGCTCGGCGATCGCGATCTCGGCGTCCGGGTAGCGCTTGGCCACGACGCCGCGCAGCGTGCCGAGGCCGTCGACCAGGCCGAGCTCGACCGCCTTCGCGCCGGTCCACACCTCGCCGTTGAACAGCTCGTCGTCGGTCGCCTTGAGCTTGGCGCCGCGGCGCTGCTTGACCCAGTCCGCGAACTGCTCGTGCAGCTGCGCCTGCAAGCCCTTGAGCCACTCGACGTCCTCGGGCTTCTCCGGGCTGAACGGGTCCAGGCGCACCTTGGCCTCGCCCGCGGTGTGCACGCGCCGCTCGACGCCGTAGCGCTCGATCAGGCCGTTGAGGCCGAAGCCCGCGCTGACCACGCCGATCGAGCCGACCAGGGACGTGCCGTGCGCGTAGATCTCGTCGCCCGCGCAGGCCAGCCAGTAGCCGCCGGAGGCCGCCAGGTCCTCGCAGAACGCCAGGACGGGCACCTTCTTCTTGGCGGCCAGCTCGCGCACGCGCTCGGCGACCAGCGCGGACTGCGTCGGCGCGCCACCGGGCGAGTTGATCAGCAGGGCGACCGCGACCAGCCGGTCGTGCTCGAACGCGCGGGTCAGCGCGCTCTCCACGGTCTGCATGCTGATGGTGTTGCGGGCCATCGGCGTCGGCGTCGGGGTGATGACCCCGTGCAGTCGGACGGCGGCCACCACGGGGCCGCGCTCGGTCCGCTCGCTCACGATCTTCGGCAGCCGGGCCGCGATCTTGTCCGTCACGCTCATGGCTCCGACCTTACGTGTGAACCGAGGTCGCGTGACACGGCTAACATCGACCGGTGACGTTCAACCCGTTCCGGTGGCTCGAACGCTACGTCGAGTGGTGGGACGACCGGGGCCGCAAGAATGCGGACGGTCCCACCGCCATGCACGTCTACTGGATGTGGATCACGTGGAGCGTCTGCGCGGTCATGATGGTGACCGTCCTCGCCGTCGCCGCCGCGTGAGCTGATCAGGCGCGCACGACGGGCTGCTCGGTGGTGTCCTCCAGCCGCGGCGGCACCAGTGGCAGGTTCGTCTGCACGCCCGGCCGGTACTTCGGGATCTTCAGGATGATCTTCATGCCGGCTTCCGGCGCGGTCTCCACGACCAGCGCGTAGTCGTCGCCGAACACCGCCCGCATCCGGTGGTTGATGTTGCCGAGGCCGACGTGCGCGCCGGTCTGGTGCGCGTCCTTGAGGTCGTCGAAGAGGCGGTCCGGGTCCATGCCGACGCCGTCGTCCTCGACCGAGATCAACGCCTCCGCGCCGTTGTCCTCGGCGATGATCGTCAGCTCGCCGCCGCCGGGCTTCTTCGCCAGGCCGTGCCGCACGGCGTTCTCCACCAGCGGTTGCAGCACCAGGAACGGCAGCACGACCTGGAGCACCTCGGGCGCGATCTTGAGCCGGACGTTCAGCCGCGACCCGTACCGCGCCTGCTCGATGGTCAGGTAGCGGTGGATGTTGGTCAGCTCGTCGGCCAGCGTGGTGAAGAAGCCGTCGGTGCGGAACGAGTAGCGGGTGAACTCGGCGAACTCCTGCAGCAGCTCCCGCGCGTGCCCCGGGTCGGTGCGGATCAGCGACGAGATCGTGTTCAGCGCGTTGTAGACGAAGTGCGGCGAGATCTGCGCCCGCAGCGCCCTGACCTCGGCCTGCGCCAACGCCTGCCGCGACTTCTGCAGCACCTCCAGCTCCAGCTGCGTGGAGACGAACCGCGCGGTCTCCTCCGCCATCCGGATCTGCCGCTTGTTCGCCACGCCGCTGACCACGATCAACGTGCCGGCGACGTCGCCCTCCACCACCAGCGGCACGATCACGGCGCTGTGCAGCGAGCACGGGCCGGGCAGCTCGCACTCCAGCTTGCGGTGCTCGACGTGCTCCTTGTGGCCCTCGCCGATGGCGCGCTCGATGTAGGCGCGGAGGAACTCGTAGTGGTCGTTGGCGCCGCCGTCCCACGACAGCAGCGTGCCCTCGTGGTCGGTGATGCCGACCGCGACGCACCGCAGCATCTCCCGCAGGTGCGGCGTCGCCTTGTTCGCCGCGTCCTCGGTCAAGCCCTCGCGCAGGTCGGCCGACGCCTTCGACATGCGGTGCAGCATGTCCATCACGGCGTCCTCGACCGACGTGCTCACGCGGCGGGCGCGGCACAGCATCACGAAGAGGCCCAGAACGGCCAGGGTCGCGATGAGTCCGAGCACAGCGCGCTCGGTGAGGAGGTCCCGCACGGCGTCCATGCTGTGCCGTGGGGGCGGTATAGGCAAGGGGATGGGCGGTGCGAGACGCGCACATCCGATGAATTGCGGGCAACCGTGGCAGAGTGCCTACCCGATCGGGTGATCAAGACCTGTCACGATCACGGAGCGTGGGTGCGACCCGATCACTCGGGCCGCGCACCCCGCCTCGGCGCTCACCCCGCGTCAGCGCCGACCGCTCTCGCCCCGGTCGGACGGTTCCGACTCGCCCGGCTCGGACGGCTTCGACTCGCTCGGCTCTTCCGACTTCTTGCACTCCAGCTTCTCCACCAGGTCCGCCAGCGCCGGGTCGTCGAGCAGGTCGAGCTCCTCCAGCACGCGGCAGATCACCTCGGACACCTGGTCCTGCTGCAACCGGGGCGGATCCTCGGCCTCCGGCGCGGCGGCCGAGACGGCGATGGTCGAGCCGGCGAACGTGGCCAGTCCCATCGTGGCGCCGATCAGCGCGGCGGCGATGCGCTGGTTCATGACTTCCTCCAAGTTGGGTCGGTCGGACCCCGGAGGAGTTCCCCGGTCGACGCGGCTCAGCCGACGAACGGGCCAAGCCACTCGTCCGAGTGACCTACTTGAGCAGCCGTGACATCCGCCGGTCGGCGAGCGGCTTGCCGCCCGTCTGGCACGTCGGGCAGTACTGGAAAGCCTTGTCCGCGAACGAGACCTCGCGCACGGTGTCACCGCACACCGGGCACGGCAGACCAGTCCGCGCGTGCACCCGCAAGCCGGACCGCTTCTCACCCTTCAGTGTCGCGGCCGACTGGCCGACCGACCGGGCCACGGCGTCGTTCAGCACGCCGATCAACGCCTCGTGCAGCCGGTCCAACGCCTCCGCCGGCAGCTTCCCCGCCGTCGCGTACGGCGACAGCCGGGCGGTGTGCATGATCTCGTCGGAGTAGGCGTTGCCGACACCGGCCATCAGCGTCTGGTCGGTCAACGCGGTCTTCAGCCGTTCCGTGCGGCCGGCGAACAGGTCTTCGAGCTGGGTGCGCGTGAGCGACAGCGCGTCCGGACCGAGCCGCGCGACGCCCGGCACGTCCGCCGGGTCGTTCACCACCCACGCCGCCAGGCCCTTCTTGGTGCCCGCCTCGGTCAGGTCGAACCCGGGCCCCTCGCCCGGCGGGCCCAGGTGCACGCGCAGCGCCAGCGGGCCGCGGCCCGGCTTGGGCGGGGCCGCCGACAGGTGCTCCGACCAGCGCAGCCACCCGGCCCGCGCCAGGTGCACCACCAGGTGCAGTCCGTCGCAGTCCAGGTCGAGGTGCTTGCCGAACCGGCCCGCGCCGGTCACCTCGCGCCCCTGGAGCTCGGTCCACGGCGGCGTGAACGTCTTCAACACCTGCAACGACGCGACGTCCACCCGGTGCACGCGCCGTCCAACGGCGTGCTCGCGCAGGTGGTGGGCGAGCGCCTCGACCTCGGGCAGTTCCGGCACCCGGACAGTGTCACCCGCGAACGGCCGTCAGTCGACCGGTTGCAGCGGGCCGTCCAGGTCGGGCAGTGAGTACATCTCGATCTTGCGGGCCACGTTGGCGACCTCGTTGCGCACGGTCAGGAAGCCGCGCACCGAGCCGACCCACCGCTCCGGCGGCAGCTCCTCGGTCTTCTTCGACTCCGCCGCCACGAGCCACGGCCGCCGCACCGCCCAGCGCACCGGGAAGAACAGGAACACCAGGACCAGCGCCACGAGCAGCCACGCGGGCACGACGACCTCCGCCGGCGTCCACGCGACCAGCACCACGGCCATGCCGATGACGATCGCCAGCATCAGCACGCCGGGCCCGTGACCGCCGCTCACGTCGTGCTCGAAGTCCTCGTCCGTCGACGGGTTGCGCCACTCGATCTGGCTGCGCACCGTCCACATCCGGCCGTCAGCTCCGCGCACCAGCCGCGTCATCACCGTCTCCTCAAGACGTCGAGCGATCACTCAGCGTTCTCCACGCTACCGGCAAAGTCTTGCACCTCGTGGGTGAAACCCGGCGGTCACGCGGGGTCGAGGGCGCTCGTCGTCGGGTGCAGCGTCACGGTCGTCGGCGTGACCGCGGACGTCGGCGTGCCGGCCGACCTGTCCGGTTCGGTGGTGGTGGTCGTCGTCGCGGTGGTCGTGTCCAGCAGGACCGTGCGCGAGTCGGTCGTGGTGACCGGCGTCGACGTGGTGGTCGGGTCCAGGTCGCGTGGTTCGGCCGGCGCGGTCGAGGTGGTCGGCACCACCCGCGGCGGGACGGAGGTGGACGTCGTCGGCGTCGGGCGGCCCGCCTGCTCCGCCCGGGTGTGCGCGACCTGCCGCGCGTCGGCAGGCGTCGGCGACGTCGCGCTGGTCGCCGTGCCGGTCGCGGTCGGGGTCGCCTCGGTCGAGCACAGGGCCAGCACGTTCTCGCCGGGCGCGCCGTCCGGGCCGGACTGGACCAGCGCCGGGCCGGGCGCGCCGGTGAACGGCCCGGCCACCACCCCGAACAGGCCGACCGCGGCGGCCGAGGCGGTGGCCGCCAACGCCAGCTTCACCCGCCCGCTGAGCCAGACCGCCTTGCCCACCACCGCCGGAGCCAGCACCGACGGGCCGAGCGCCACCGAGCCGAGCGCCGCGGGCGCCAGCAGCGCGGTCGCGGCCACCGGCACGGCGATGCTCGCCGCGTGCGCCCGCAACGTCGAGCACACCTCGACCAGCTCGGCGTGCAGCGCGTTGCAGGAGGAGCAGGTCCGCAGGTGCTTGCGGATGCGCCGGTGCTCGGTGCCCTGCGCGCCGCCCGCCGTGTAGGCGCCCAGCTTCGCGACCACGGAGCTGCACGCGCGCGGCCCGGTGTCCTCGGCGAGGTGCGCTTGGAGGTACGCCGCCCGCAGCCCCTCGCGGGCGCGGCGGGCCAGCGCCGCCATCGCGTTCGGGCTCAGGCCGAAGTGCGGCGCGACCGCGGCCGGCCGCTCGCCCTCCACCTCGACCTGCCACAGCACCGTGCGCCACCGCTCGGGCAGGCTGGTGAACGCGCGGGAGATCAGCGCGTGCTCCGGCCGGTTCGCGGTGACGTCCGGGAACGGCTCGACCCGGAGGTTCAGCTCCTCGTCCTCCACCGGCACGTCCCGCCGCCGCCCGCTCCACTCCCACGCCACCCTGCGCGCGACGGTCAGCAGGTAGGTGCGGACGTGCTCGGTGGGCCCGTTGCCCCGGCGGATCGCCTGGAGCACGCGGAAGAACGCCTCGGCGGTCAGGTCGTCGGCCTCGGCGTGTTCACGCACGTGCCGGAGGGCGAACCGACGAACGGCGTCGGCGTGACGGGTGAACAACTCGCCGAACGCGCCGTCGTCCCCCGCCCTGACCCTGGCGAGCAGTTCCCGGTCGAAATCGGCATCTCCGGCCATCCCGCCCCGGCACCTCCCGCCCCGCCTGTGGTCCAGTGGCCAAGATGCCACAGTCGGCTGGTTCCGGGCCGAAGTGATAGCGAGCCGATACCGAACACCCGACGGACGACGTCGACCGTTCGGCCTAGTCAGAGCACCTGCGCACCCGATCAAGGGTGCTCGCGGTCGGTGACGGCGCGGTCACGGGTGGGCGTCGGCTGGTGGCCGATCGCGCTGCGGACCGCCCGGTGACGAGTAGTCTCCTGCCGCGTGGTCGATTGGCGCACAAGGGCTTCCGCCCTCCTCCCCGAGCTGAGCGCCGTTGTCGAGCGCGAGTCCTGGTCCTGTCACGTGTTCCTGTCCGAGTTGTGGCAACTCGCGCTGGAGGCGCACCGCGACGGCGACCGCGAGGTGCTCGGCCGGGTGTACGGCTTCGCGCACTGGTGCTTCCGCCAGCCCGAGCGGTTCCTGTCCGACGCGTCCGTGGTCAGCTTCTACGAGCACGTGTTCGACGAGTGGGAGCTGCGCGACGAGGTGGCGCCGTGGCTGCCCGCCGAGGTCGTCGACCGGGTCAGACCCCTGTGGGAGTGGCGCTGGCCGAAGGAGCGGTTGACCGAGGTCGACCAGCTGCTGGCGCAATCGGGACCCCCTGTCGAAACCCACTTCGAACGTGGTCTATAGTGGTCACCAACAGGCGGATGTAGCGCAGTTGGTAGCGCATCACCTTGCCAAGGTGAGGGTCGCGAGTTCGAGTCTCGTCATCCGCTCTCGAATCACGGCGAGTGCTCATGCAGAGCACTCGCCGTTTTCGTTCGCCATCACACCGGGGGCCAAGCCCCGGACCCCGCCAGGGGAGACCCCTGGACCCCCTGCTGTCGCGGCGGGCTCCGGCGACCACCATTAGGTTTGGCGGCGGAAGTTTCCTCGTCGAAGACGGAGTTGCGCACATGGCCACCACCCGCAAGGCGACCACGAACTGGGAAGGCAACCTGCTGGAGGGCAAGGGCAGGGTCGCCCTCGAGTCGTCCGGCGTCGGCGTGTTCGACGTCAGCTGGCCCTCCAGGGCCGAGGCGGCGAACGGCAGGACCAGCCCCGAGGAGCTGATCGCCGCGGCCCACTCGTCGTGCTACTCGATGGCGCTGTCGCACGCGCTCGCGCAGGCGGGGACCCCGCCGCAGCAGGTCGACACCTCCGCGGAGGTGACGTTCCAGCCCGGCACCGGCATCACCGGCATCCACCTGACCGTCACCGCGGTCGTGCCGGGGCTGGACGCCGAGGGCTTCGCGGCGGCGGCCGAGGGGGCCAAGGAGAACTGCCCGGTCAGCAAGGCGCTGGCCGGCACGGAGATCACGCTGACGGCCAACCTCCAGGCGTGACCCGGGTTCGCGGATGAGCTCTGGTACCGGTCCGATACCCGAAGTGTCAGGCCGGTACCAGTTGTCCGTGAGGATTTGACCCGAATGAGTGAGGCCGGTAGTCGTTGGGGATGCTCACGGCGTTGGGTGGACCCGGTCGGCTCGCGTTCGGCGCCTTGATCGGTGCGGCGGTCGCCGCCTTGCTGGCCGCGCAGGGGAGCATGGCCAAGTCGCCGCGGGGCCTGGAGCCGACCGGTGGCGGCGGGGAGATCGTGGTCGTCAAGCGCAGCGAGCAGCCGGACCGCACGGTCACCGCGACCGGCACGACGTCGTCGAGCACCGGTTCGTCCGGCCCGACCAGCGCCACGTCCACGTCGTCGGCCACGACCACCACGACGACGGGCACCACCGCCACCACCACGTCGGACGTGACGACGACCACCACCACCGCGCGACCGACCACGACGACCACCACCACGACGCGGCGGCCCACCACCACGACGACCACGACGACGACCCGCAGGCAGTGCGGGCTCATCTTCTGCTGATCGCCCGGCACTGGATCACCGAACGTGTTTTGGCAAGATCGAGGCGTGACGTCCAGCCAGGTGCCCACCCAGCCCCAGCGAACCAACGACACGCCCACGGTCCGCGTGCAGCCCGTCGTCGCCATGCGGGAACCCGCTTGGCCCACCACGGAGCCGATGACCGCGACCAACCTGACGCCCGTCGGGGCGGCGACCACGAAGTTCGAGCCGGTGACCGGCCCGCCCAATGGCCACACCAACGGCAACGGCAACGGCAACGGCCACAGCAACGGCAGTCTCGTCGACGCGCTCAAGGGCAGGCTCGACGGCCAGGCCGGCGGAGCGCCCGTCGCACCTCAGGGCCGGCCCGCTTCCCCGGCGACCGCCGCGTCCGCCCAGCCCGCACCCGCCGGCCCGTCGCTCTTCGAGCCCGCCGCGGCCCCGCCCGCCGCCGACCAAGCCGCGGTGTTCGCACCCGCGCCCCCCGCGACCGCGCCTGCCGCCGACCAAGCCGCGGTGTTCGCACCCGCGCCCCCCGCGACCGCGCCTGCCGCCGACCAAGCCGCGGTGTTCGCACCCGCGCCCCCCGCGACCGCGCCTGCCGCCGACCAGCCCGCAGCCGGGGCGTTCGCAACCGCACCCGCGCCCGTCGCCGAGCCTGCCGCAGCGCCGGCGCCCACCGCCGCCGCCACCAAGCCGACGCCGCCGGCCACCCCGCGCAGCCGGTTGCGCCGGATCGCGCGCCGCATCGTCGGCCCGACCCTGCTCACCAAGAAGAACTGAGGGCGGCCCCGCAGGCCGGGAACCGCCCCCTTCTCCTCGCCGGAGCCCGTGCGGTCCCCGGCTACGCGCTCTGCGCCCGCGCGTAAAGGCCGCCGGACCGGAGCAGTTCGTCGTGCGAGCCGATCTCCGCGATCCGACCGTCGTCCATCACGACGATGCGGTCGGCGTTGCGGATCGTGGAGAGCCGGTGCGCCACCACGAACACCGTGCGGCCGTGCACCAGGCGGGCCAGCGCCTGCTGCACCAACGCCTCGGACTTGTTGTCCAGCGCGGAAGTCGCCTCGTCCAGCACCAGCACGCGCGGGTCGCGGATCAGCGCCCGCGCGATCGCCAGCCGCTGCTTCTGCCCGCCGGACAGCCGCGCGCCGCGCTCGCCGACCACGGTGTCCAGCCCGGTCGGCAGCCGGTCGATGAACTCCAGCGCGTTGGCGTCGGCCAACGCCTGCCGCACCACGTCCTCGGGCACGTCGTCCAGGCCGTAGGTGACGTTGTCCCGGATCGTGCCCTCGAACAGGATCGACTCCTGCGGCACCACCGACACGAACCGCCGGTAGCTGCGCAGGTCCAACGTCTCCATGTCGACACCGTCGAGCAGGATGCGGCCCTCGGTCGGCCGCAGGAACCCGATGACCAGGTTCAACGCCGTCGACTTGCCCGCGCCGGACGCGCCGACCAGCGCGATCGTCTCCCCCGGCCGCACGTCGAGGCTGAAGTCGACCACCGAGTTCCGCGCGGACTCCGGGTAGGCGAACCCGACCTGCTCGAACCGCACGCCGCCGCGCACGACGTCGACCTGCGCCTTGCCCGCGTTGTGCTCCAGGTCCGGCGCTTCCAGCACCTCGCCGAGCGAGCGGACCGACTCCAACCCCTTGCTGATCAGCGGCGTCAGGCTCATCAACGTGGTGACCGCGCCGGTCAGCGAGGCGAAGTAGGCGCTGAGCATGACCACGTCGCCGGGCGTGACGGACAGCCAGCCGTGGTAGGCGGCCAGGGCGGAGCCGGCGAGGCAGCCGACGCCGAGGGCGTTGAGCAGGATCCAGGCCAGCGCGCCGAAGCGGACGTTGAGGCCGTCCAGCTTCATGCCGGCGGCGAAGACCTGGCGCAGCGTGCCGTCCATGCGGTCGAGGGCGGTGCTCTCCAGGCCGTGCGCGCGGGTGATCGGGATGAGCGTGGTCATCTCGCCGACCCGGGACGACAGCTGCTCGACCTCCTGCCGGAACGACTCGTTGTACGCGCGCAGCCGGCCGCGCAGCCACATCACCAGCACCGCCGCCGCGGGCACGACGACCAGGAACACCGGCAGGAACGCGGGCGCGTTCAGCCCGATCACGACCAGCGCGCCGCTCAACGTCGCCAGCGCCGACAGGCCCTGGTCGCCGGCCTGCTGGGTGGACGTCTCGATGCTCTCGACGTCCCGGATGACCTTGGTCTGCAGCACGCCCGCGCTGACCCGCGCGTGGTAGCCGATGGACAGCTGCTGCATGCGCCTGCTCAGCGCCGACCGCATCCGCATGCCCATCCGGCGCGCGCTGCCGTACCACCAGCGCGTGTAGAGGATGGCGAACGGGTAGTTCAGCACCAGCGTGACCAGCAGCAACCCCGCGCCGAGCCAGATGCCGGTGATCGGCTTGCGCTCCACGACGACGTCGATGACGTGGGCGGTGATGACCGGGGTGAGCCAGGTGGGGCTGTGCTTGACGAAGAACGCGCCGGCGCCGAGGCCGAGCTTCGCGCGGTCTTCGCGGAAGAGGTAGAGGAGGGTGCGGACGGGGTGCTCGCCGCGGTAGCGGTGGTCGAGCGGACCGTGGGGCATGGTGCGAGGGCTCCTGCGAACGGGGGGGTCACGAGGCACCCACACCGCGCCGTGTGGGGGAGCGCTCCCACATCGTAAGTGCCCGGTCCACCGCATTTGCCCTGGCCGGGGCGGGTGCAGAAGCCCGTCCGACAGTGGACGCTTGCCCACCAAGACATGTACAGTATCTTGTACAAGCAAGGAGGCTAGATGAAGACGATGACCTACTCGGAGTCCCGCGCGAAGTACGCGGAGACTCTCGACTCGGTGATCAACGATCGCGAAGAGGTCGTCATCACCAGGGCAGGGCACGAACCGGTGGTGATCGTGTCACTTGACGACTACCAGTCGCTCAAGGAAGCCGCCTACCTGCTGCGCAGTCCGGAGAACGCCCGGCGGCTGCTCAACGCCATCGAGCAGTTGGAATCCGGCGGCGGAACGCCGCGCGAACTCGCCGAATGAAGCTCGTCTGGGCCGAACAGGCGTGGGACGACTACCTCTGGTGGCAGTCGGAGGACCGCAAGGTCCTCAGGCGCATCAACGAGCTGATCAAAGACATCGTGTGCAACGGCAACGAGGGCATCGGGAAGCCCGAGCCGTTGAAGCACGGTTTCCAGGGGTACTGGTCGCGTCGGATCACCGATGAGCACCGTCTGGTGTACAAGGTCGAGGGCGACGAAATCAGGATCGCCATCTGTCGCTACCACTACACGAAGTGATGGCGACAGGCTCGACCAGAAGGCGCGGATCGGCCGAGCGCCGCATTTGCCCTGGCCGGGGCGGGTGCCACGGGGCACCCGCCCCGGTTCGGTCAGTAGCCGAACACCAGCCGGTAGGCGATCTCCGGGTCGAACGTGCCCGCGGGCGTGTTCGGCGCGGTGCCGCAGTTGCCGTCGGAGTCGCCGGGGACCTTCACCCACAGCAGCATCTCGGCGCCGCCGCCGGTCTGTGCGGTCACGCCGAGCTTGCGTTGGCCGGGGTTGCACCACTCGCCGTTGGACCCGTTGCCGTTGCGGCTGGTGTCGACGACGAACGCCTTGGTGTAGCCGGGCAGGGAGCCGTTCACGGAGTTGCCGTAGGACACCGACTCGGCGGTCGGGTAGTAGTTGGAGACGTTGATCGAGAACCCGCGGACGTTGCGCACGCCCGCCGCGTCCAGCCGGCCCGCCATGGTGTTCGCGGGCACCCAGCGGGCGTTGCCCGCGTCCAGGTAGGCCCACGTGTTGGGCGCCCGGTCGCGGAACTGCTCGGTGGCGTAGCGGATCATCGCGTTGCGCGTGGTGACGCGGTCGGGCGTCATGCAGTTGAAGTCGGCCAGCGAGTCCGGCTCGATCACCACGACGGCGGGCCGCGCGCCGATGGCACCGGCGAAGTTCGAGATCCACGTCCGGTAGGCCTCTGGCGACCCCGCACCGCCGCCGGAGTGGCCGCCGCACGCGTCCCGGCCCGGGATGTTGTAGGCGACGAGGACCGGCAGCTTGTCGGCCGCGTCGGCGGCGGCCACGTAGTTCCCGACGGCCGTGCGGATGTCGCCGCTCCAGCTGCCGAACCACCGCGCCATCGGCTTGGTGGAGAGGTTCGACCTGATGGCCGACGTGCGGCCGTCGTTGGGGTTGTTGCGCACCCACACCGCGGGGTTCGAGTTGGGGTCGACGTAGAAACCGCTGGTCATGCCGATCGGGCTGGCGGCATTCGCCTGGCTCGGGACGACCAGTGCCGCGAGCAGGGCGAGCACTATCGCGGTCAAGCGCATTGACGGTCCTTCCGCTCGGATCAACGTGACGGCGGTCCACCGATCAAAGCACCCGGGTCAACGGGCTGACCAGGACGAATGCGCCCGATCGGAACCGACGCCGGGCAGTGCCCCGTCCGCGACGAGATCCGCCTCACGCCCGCGGGGCGCCCGTGCCGGGTCCACCGGTCCGATCAGGCGGCTTTCGTCACACCCGACGCGGGCCGCACCCCGATCGACGTGCTGTTCGGGGGCCTGGTCGCGACCGGAGGAACCAACGGCCGGCAACGACCGCATCACAAGTGCCGGATGCCCGCACCGGCCACGGACGCATAAGCAACAATGGCGCTCGCGCGGCAACCCCTGGAGGAGCGGAATGTCCTGGCAAGAGGACCTGGCAGAGCTGGACCGCACATTGGCGGAGGGTCGGATCAGCGCCGACGACTACCGCCGACGCCGGGATGAACTCCTCGCCGCCGCCTCGGGTGGCGGCCCGGCCGCACCGCCCAACAGCGGCCCGTTCGCGCCGCCCGTGCGGTGGGACGCGGTGCCGCCGTCGCAGCCGAACCAGAACCCCGACGCCACCCAGATCGTCACGCCCGGAGCGGTCCCGCAGGCCAACCCGGACCGGACGCAGGTGGTGAGCCAGCGGCCGGCCGACGCCGACCGCACCCAGTACGTGACGCCGATCGCGCCGCAGCAGCAGATGCCCCCGCAGCAGCAACAACAGCAGCAGCAGGGTGGCTGGCAGTCCGGCCCGCCGTCGAGCACGCCGCCGTGGGGTGGCGACAGCTACAGCCCGGTGGGCGACGCCAACCCGAGCTGGATCGCGCAGGGCCCCGAGGTCTTCGACGACACCGGCGGCGGCGGCAAGGGCAAGGTCATCGGCATCGTGCTGGCCATCGTGCTGCTCGCGGGCATCGCGTTCGGCGCCTACTGGATCTGGGGCCGCGGCGAGTCGTCGCCGACGGCCGGTGGCAACACCACCGGGGCCAGCGCGACCACGACCACCACGCCGCCGCCACCGCCGGACCCGCTGCCGGTCGGCAAGGTCCCCGGCAAGGTCAGCACGAACAAGGCGGTGACCGACTTCTCCGGCGTCCCGCAGCTCAAGTACCTGCTGGACACGGAGGCCGCGCTCTACACGACCGCGGGCGCCACCAAGACCAAGTTGTCCCAGTTCAAACTGGACGACGGCTCCCAGGGCATCGTGCTGATCGTGCAGGGCACCGACGCCACGGCCGCCGCGGCCGCCGCCCTCGAGCTGAACAACACCCAGATCAACAACGGTATGACGCAGATCACGGACGGCCCCGCCGGCGCGATGGTGTGCCAGGTCGACGCGAAGGACGGGCAGAACGCCCGCGTCCGCGCCCACTACAGCAGCAAGGACCTGATCGTCCGGGTCGACGTCGTCTCGCCCACGCTCGCCGTCGCGCGCAAGCACTTCGACGACGCCCTGGAAGCCCAGCTCGAGGTGCTCCCCGCCGATGGCTGACCCGCGCCACGACGGCGGCGCCGTGACCGCGTGCACCGTCGTCGCCCGCAACTACCTGCCCGCCGCGCGCGTCCTCGCCGCGTCCTACCTGGAGCACCACCCGGACCACGAGTTCGTGATCGCGGTGATCGACGCGCCGCGCGGCTCGGGCGAGCGGCAGGGCAGGCTGCGCACGGTCGGCCCCGAGGCCACCGGCATCGACGCGGACGACTACCTGCGCATGGCCACCGCCTACAACATCACCGAGATGGCCACGGCGGTGAAGCCCTACCTGCTGCGCGAGCTGCGGTCGCAGGCCGACGTGGTGATCTACCTCGACCCGGACATCCAGGTCTTCGCGCCGATGCCGGAGCTGGAGGAGCTGGCGCTCGCGCACGGCATCGTGCTCACGCCGCACTTCCTCAACCCGCTGCCGCGCGACGGCAAGGACCCGAGCGAAGCCGCGATCATGGGCGCGGGGATCTTCAACCTCGGCTTCGTGGCCACCGGTCCCGGTTCCGAGCCGTTCCTGGACTTCTGGGCCGAGCGCCTGCGCCACGACGCGATCGTGGCGCCGGAGAAGCAGCTGTTCACCGACCAGCGGTGGGTGGACCAGGTGCCCGCGCTGTTCGACAACACTGTGCTGCGCGACCCCGGCTTCAACGTCGCCTACTGGAACATCCACGAGCGCCCGGTCGAGCGCGACGCGGACGGCGTGCTGACCGCGGGCGGCCACCGGCTGCGGTTCTTCCACTACAGCGGGTACCGGCCGGAGAAGCCGTGGCTGCTGTCGCACCACACGCCGACCCGGCCGCGCGTGGTGCTGTCCGAGCACCCCACCGTCCGCGAGCTGTGCGACGCCTACCGCGCGTCCTTGCAGGGCAACGGCTACGCCGAGACGCTGGAGTCGATCCCGTACGGCTTCGCGAAGATGGCCGACGGCACCAAGATCAGCCCGGCCATGCGCACCCTGTACCGGGACGCGTGGGTGAAGGCCGAGCGCGGGGACACCCTCGGCCCGGTCGGCACCCGGCCGACGGTCGTCCCGCCGCACGCGTTCGACGCCGACGGCGGTCGGGCGCTGCGCGAGTGGCTCGCCGGTCCGCCGGACGACGCGCCCGTCGGCACCGCGCTGAGCCGCCTCGTGCAAGCGGTGTGGGACTCCCGCCCCGACCTGAAGACCGCGTTCCCCCTGCCGCACAGCCGTGACGCCGCGCCGTTCCGCTCCTGGTGCGCGAGCTCCGGCGTGGTCGAGGCGTCGCTGCCGGCGTGGGCGCTGCCCGCCGAGCCGGTCGAGCCGTCCGAGCCCTCGGACGACTTCGGCGTCAACGTGGTCGGCTACCTGACCGCCGAGCTCGGCGTCGGCGAGATGGCACGGCTGGTGCACGACGCGATCCGCGAGTCCGGGGTACCGGTCGTCTCCGTGGTCGAGGACCGGTTGGTGTCCAACCGCACGGGCCTGGCCGAGCCGGGCACGGTCGGGCAGCCGCGGTTCCCGATCAGCCTGCTGTGCGTGAACGCCGACCAGACCCGCGCGGTGCTCGACCACCAGCCGCACGTCGGCCACCACCGGTACCGGATCGGCCTGTGGGCGTGGGAGCTCGAGGAGTTCCCCGGCGAGATGCACCACGCGTTCGACCTGGTCGACGAGGTGTGGACGGTCAGCGAGTTCTGCCGCGACGCCATCGCCAAGCACACGTCGGTGCCGGTGAAGGCGATCCCGGTGCCGGTGCGCGACCCCGGTCCGGTGTCCCGGCCGCAACGCCGTCCCGGTGACCCGGTGCAGTTCCTGTTCGCGTTCGACTTCTTCAGCATCGGCCAGCGCAAGAACCCGTGGGGCCTGGTCGAGGCGTTCCAGCGGGCCTTCGAGGGCCGCGACGACGTGCGCCTGGTGCTCAAGGCGATCAACGGCGACAAGAACCCGCACACCGCCGAGCGGCTGCGGGTGAAGGTGATGGACGACCCGCGCATCGAGCTGGTCGAGCGCTACCTGTCCGTGCAGGAGCTCGACGACCTGTACGCGTCGAGCAGCGCCTACGTCTCCTTGCACCGCAGCGAGGGCTTCGGCCTCACCGTGGCCGAGGCGATGGCGCGGGCCATGCCGGTGATCTCCACCGACTACTCCAGCACCACGGAGTTCCTGGACGCCAAGACCGGCTGGCCGGTGCCGCACAAGCTGGTGCCGGTGGGTCCGGGCCACCACCCGTACCCGGCGAGCGCCGTGTGGGCCGAGCCCGACCTGGACGCCGCCGCCCGCGCCATGCGCGAGGTCGCGGACGACCCGGCCGAGGCCGCCCGCCGCGGTCGGGCGGCCCGGGAGCACATCCTGCGCACCCGTTCGGTGAAGCGGGCGGCTTCGTGGATGGCCGAGCAGCTGCGCGCGGCGCACGAGAGCTGGCAGGGCAGCGGCGGCGCGGGTTACCGGGCCGAGCTGCCGGGCGCGGACCTGCTGCGGCCGTTGCGCGAGTCCAAGCAGGCGCTGCTGTGGCGGGCCGAGGTCGGCACGGCGTCGCGCACGCCGCTGGCGCCCGCGCTGCGCAAGGCCGTGCTGCGTGCCATCGACCACTACGACGTGCACCAGCGCAAGGTTATGGGCACGCTCGTCGGCGGCGTCGAGGACACGCTGAACAGCGTGGTCGCGCGGCTGGAGGCGGTCGAGTCGAACGTCGAGTCCACGCGCTGGGCGAACGAGGGCCTCAAGAACCGGCTCGCGAGCGTGCAGGACGAGGTCCGCTCCGCCGTCGAGGACAACGCGGCGAACCTGACCAACCTGGAGCAGCAGCTCGACAGCACCCTGGAACGGGTGTGGTCGCGGCTGGCGGACGACGAGCGCACGACGTTCGACCGGTTCGCCGAGCGCGACCAGCGGCTCGACGGCGACGAGCAGCGGATCACCGAACTGGCCAGGGCGCTGTCCGCGGTGCAGGACACGGCACGGCTGCGGCACGCGCCGGTGCCCGCGGACGCGGAAGTCGTGGTGTGCGACGCGGGCGCGTTGCTGCTGCCCGTGGACAACGTCGTGCTGCCGTGGCTCGCCTACCACCGGTCGTGGGAGGTCGAGGAGGCCGACCTGATGGCCGGGCTCGTCGGCGACGGCACGTTCCTCGACATCGGCGCGCACGTCGGCTACCACACGCTGCGCCTGCTCCGGCGGGCCAAGGGCGTCGCGTCGGTCGTCGCGGTGGAGGCCAACCCGGTCAACGCCGAGTACCTGCGCCGCAACGTCGTGGCCAACCTGGGCGCGGAGGGCGCGAAGACCGTCGACGTGCTGCCGGTCGCGGCGTGGGACGAGGACGGCAGCATCCGCCTCGTGCAGGCCGAGGACGACAACAGCGGCGACCACCGGGCGCACGAGCTGTCCGACGAGGGCGCGGGCGGCGTGGTGGTCCCCGCGATCCGGCTCGACGGCAGGCCCGAGGTGGCCGACCGCCGCGTCACGCTGGTGAAGGTCGACCTGCAGGGCCGCGACCACCGGGCGCTCGCCGGCCTGACCGCCGTGCTGGAACGCGACCGCCCGCACGTGGTGTGCGAGTTCTGCCCTGGCGCGATCGTGGAGCTCGGCGACGACCCGCTCCAGGTGCTGCTCGGCTACCGCAAGATGGGCTACGCGCCCGTGCCGGTCGGCGCCGACCCGGAGGCCGAGCACGCGGACGAAGAGCTGGTGCGCCAGGCGGACGCGGCCGACACCGGCTTCCTCACGCTGTGGCTTCGGCCACTCTGACCACAGCATTCGCTGTGATTCGCGGTGCTCGACCTGCGACACTCGGGCCCGGTTCCGGTAAGGGGGCCGGGTTCCGAGTGTGGAGGTAGTGCCGAGTGGGTGAGGTTCGGACGCGCACGTCCACGCTCGGCGCGTTGTCGGTGGTCGGCCTGCTCGCGGCCGTCGCCTTCGGCGCGTGGGGCCTGTGGGGCGGGCAGCCGCTGCCGGCCAGCGCGCGCAACGTGCCGCCGACCGGCGAAGCGGGCCGGCTGGCCGCCGATCCGCTGGCGCTGGCGGACTTCGACTCGGGCACCGAGTCCTACGACTACGTGCGCGCGTTCCCGGACATGCTCAGGCTCGAGTTCCTCAACCCGGCCGAGGTCGCGGTCTACGAGGAGGAGGGCGCGGGCGCGGCGCGGATGACCGTGTCGTCGAAGCGGCCCGAGGGCCGGGTGCTCGTCGCCGTGATCCGGATGGCCGACCGGGACGCCGCGCTGCGGGCCGCCGACCGGCTGGACGAGCTGCAGCTGGAGTTCGGCCTGGAGCGGGTACCGCCCGAGCACGGCGTCACCAGGGTGACGCGGGTGATCCGGGACCTCGACGTCCAGCCCGCGCCGCGACCGACCGCGCGCGGCTACTACGTGCACCGGGACCTGCTGGTGCGGGTCGAGTTGAACGCCAGGTCGTTCGACCTCACCTCCGAGTTCGGGCGCTTGCTGGCCATGCAGTTGCAGGTGCTGCCCGCCGATGGCTGAGACCCTGACGCCCGTCGAGACCGGCGGCACGACCCTGCCCGGTGTGCGCGTGGTGACCGCGACCGCCGTGTGCCTGATCGCCTACAGCCACCTGTTCGGCCTGTGGCCCAACCGGCACGGCCACGACTCCGAGCTGGTCGTGGTGATCCGAAGCTGGGTCAACCAGCCGACCGGGATCGGCGAGGACTTCGGCTTCCTCGGCGTCGCCCTGCTCCTCCTGGCGGCCGGGTACGCGGTGGCGGGCGTCGACCGGTGGTCGGTGGCGGTCCGGCTGCTGCGCCGGGTCGTGCCCGCGGTGGTGTGCGCGGTGCTGGTGGGCGCGCTGCTGTCGCTGGTCGGCGCCGAGCCGTTGACCGACGCCGCGGTGACGACACCGGTCGCGGCGGCGGCGTTGGCGGGGCTGCTCGTGCTCGCGCTCCGGCCGGTGGAGCGCGGCGCGCCGTGGCTCGCGGTGCTGGTGCAGTTGGAGATCACCTGCGTGCTGGTGATGGCAGGCGGCTGGGCCGCCGGCGCCGGGGGTCCGGACGTGCTGCGCCTGCTCGGCCTGGTCGGCGCGCTCCTGCCGTTGACCGCGCTCGGCCAGGTGGCGTGGCAGGTGCGCGCGGGACGGCTGACCGCGGCGCGCGGCGTCGGGCTCGGCCTGCTCGCCGTGGTGGTGCTGGTGCTGGCCGACGGGATGGCGCCGGACCTGGCCGGGTACTGGCACCCGTTGGGCGGCGTGCTGGCGCTGCTGCTGTTCCTGATCGCGCTGCCGCGCGGCGCGGCGTTGGCGTCGACGCGGCCGGTGCGCTGGCTGAGCAGCCGGGCCGTGCCGCTGTACGCGTCCGTCCCGGTCGTCGGCTACGCGGTGACCGGCGTGCTGGCGAACGGCGTTCCGCTGCTGCTCGCGCTGCTGCTCGGCACGGTGTGCGCGGGAGGGGCCGCGGAGGCGTTGCACCGGGGTTCGGAGAAGGTGGCATGACGGCGGGCACGCTGGAACGGACCGAGGTCATCCCCAAGAGCGCCGGGTACCTGCACGGCCTCGACCTGCTGCGGGTCGTCGCGTCCTGCGCGGTCGTGCTCACGCACCTGATCGCCTGGTTCACGTTGAACGACCGCGAGTTCTGGCTGGCGGCGGCGGTCGAGCGCGGCGTCGTCGAGACGCTGCACCTCAACCCGCGCCTGTCGTTCCTCGGCGTCGCGCTGTTCCTCGTCGTCAGCGGCGTGGTGGTGACGCACGTGGCGAACCGCGAGCGACCGTTGCAGTTCCTGCGCCGCCGCGTCGTGCGGCTCATCCCGCTGCTCTGGGTCGTCACGCTCATCGTGTGGGTCCTGATCAACCTCGGCCGGCGGGTGTCGTCGGCCCGCGAGTCGAACCTGGACGTCGGCGACCTGCTCAGCGGCCTGTTCCTGGTCAACTTCTTCCAGACGCCCCAGGTGGCGCTGGTCGCGGTGACGTGGACGCTCCAGGTGCAGGTCGTCTTCTACTGCTACGTGGCGCTGACCATCCCCGTGCTGCGCAAGCGCGCCTGGATCCCGCCGCTGGCCGCCGCGCCGCTGTGCTTCACCACGCTGCTGATCACCGATCACTTCCCGACCATGGTCGGCCACGGGATCGGCCAGTTCGCCGCGTACCTGCCGGTGCTGGTGCTGGGGCAGCTGATCTCGCTGGTGCACTCCGGCAAGGTGCACCCGGTCGCGGGCACCGCCATCGGCGCGGTGCACTTCACCCTGTTCGTCTGGGTGGACAAGGTCGGCGGCCACACCGACCAGGGCGGCTCGGTGCCGCGCACGCTGCTGTTCGCCGTGCTGCTGACCGTGCTGCTGGTGGCCGCGAGCGGTCCGGTGAGCCGGTCGCCGTTCATCCGCGGTTGGTCCAAGCGGACGTACGCGATCTACCTGATCCACCTCAGCGCGATGTACCCCTTGTACGACGCCCTGATGCCCCACCTCGACCCGACGCTGGTCGCGGTGCTCGGCCTGGCGACGACCGCGTTGGCGGCCGAAGCGCTTCACCGATGGGTCGAGATGCCCGCCGACCGGGCGGTCCGCCGTTGGGAACGGCGGGGCAGCGTTACCGGCCGCTCGGGATAGTCACGATCCGCCGTCTGATCGAGAGCCTTCCGTTACCATGCTGGACGGCGGGGAGGCGGCGGCGACGGGGAAGGGGCGGACCCCTGGACGGTCAGACGGCACCGCCGAAGGTTCGCATCGCGTTCATCGACATCGGACGCGGGCTGGCCGCGCTGCTCGTCTTCTACAGCCACGTCGCCGAGCAGTGGGTCGCCAAGCGCGAGGTCGGGCCGACGCCGGGCGTCGACTTCATCGACGCGCTCACCAGCGACCCGATGCACATGGGGTTGCAGGGCATCGGCCAGATCGCGGTGCCGTTCTTCTTCCTGGTCAGCGGATTCGTGGTGACGCCGATCGCGTTGCGCCAGGGGCAGCGGCGGTTCGGCCTCAACCGGTTGGTCCGCGTCTACATCCCGATGACGTTCGTGGTGCTGCTGACCGCCGCGGTGATCCTGCTCGGCGCGCAGACGCTGATCGGCGCGAAAGAGCCGGTGATCACCTGGTGGACGATCATCACCAACTCGCTGGTGATCAACTACCTGATCGTGCCGCAGGTGGTGATGGTCGGCGTCGCGTGGACGCTGGTCGTCGAGGTCGTCTTCTACATCCTGCTGGTGCTGCTGCTGCCGGTGATGCGGCGCTGGACGTGGCTCGCCATCGGCGCGCAGCTGACGTTCGTGTTCGTGGTGATGATGAGCGCCCGCGAGTTCGGCGCGTCGTGGGCGCTGTTCGCGGTGAACGTGTCGTACCTGCCCATCCCGATCATCGGCCAGATCATCTGGGCGACCACGAGCAAGCGCGTGCCGCTGTGGCTGGGCGGGGTGTACGTCGGCATCGCGTGGTCGCTGTACGTGCTCGCCGAGCACCTGAAGCTCGGCCGGCTCGACACCTCCTACAACCTCGCGCTCGCGTTCGCGCTGCTGTTCTTCATGGTCGGGTACTTCGCGGAGTCGCGGCTCAAGGAGCGCAGGATCTGGATCGCGCTCTCGGAGCGCAGCTACTCGATCTACCTGCTGCACGGTCTCGTGGCGTTCGTGTCGCTGGACCTGATGCGGCCGGCCGTGCCGCTGTGGCTGGCGATCCCGCTCGCGGTGGCGCTGACGTTCGGCGTGGTCGAGGTGAGCTACCGGTTCGTGGAGAAGCCGAGCCACGCGCTGGCCCGGAAGCTGTCCCGCAAACCCGCGCCCAAGCCGGAGCCCGAGCCGGAGGTGGAGTCGGAGGCGGCGGAACTCGAGGACGACGAGTTCGAGGACGAGTTCGAGGACGAGTTCGACGACGCCGAGGACGCCGAGTGGCCGGAGGAGTCCGAGGAGCCGGACGAACCCGAGCCCGTGCGGGAAGACCCGACGGTGGTGATCCGGCCGATCCGCCTGCGCACGCCACCACCCCAGCGCACACCGCTCCAGCGCACCCCACCTCCGCGCACGCCACCACGCGGTATGCCCGTCAACGGCGCACCGGTCCCCGGCACGCCACCACGCGGCACTCCCCTCAACGGCGCACCGGTCAACGGCACGCCGCCGCGCGCCACGCCCGTCAACGGCACGCCACCGCGAACCGCCGCCCCCAACGGCGCACCGGCTCCGGGCACCCCACCCCGGGGGACGCCCGTCAACGGCACGCCGCCCCGCGGTGTTCCGGTCAACGGCTCACCGGTCAACGGCTCACCGGTCAACGGCACACCCCCGCGCGGCACGCCGGCCCAGCGCACACCCGCACCACCCCCGCCGCGCCCACCCGCCCCGCGTCCGGTGCCCGCGCCCCCGCCGGTCGAGGACGCCACCCAGTACCTGCCCGCAGCGGTCTGGCCGGCCGAGGACCCCGAAACCGACGAAGCGCCCCGGCGCCGTCGGCTGCGCGAGGACAGCAGCCCGTCGGTGACGGTGGCGTCCCTGCTCGCCAACCACGCCAAGGAGAACGGCCACCACCGCTAACGGGGGTTCTTGGCCAGCTCCTCGGCGATGATGTCGATGGCCTGCGGTTCGAGCACCGGGTCCAGCCCGCTGACGAGGAGCCGCTCGGCGGCTTCCAGCACCACGACGTCGGTCTCCGCGAGGGCGCGGGCGACCTCGCGCGCGTTGTGGGTGAGGCGTTCGACGTGCACCATCGTCAAGTCGGTGAAGCAGGCCACCAGGTACTGCGCCGCGTAGTAGGCGAACGAGTCGCCGAGCAGCCCCACCTTGGCCGTCGCCACGCCCTTCGACGGCGCCTGCGTGAACCGCTGCGGCTTGGGGTCGAGCGGGATCTCGTGGTTGCGCACCGTGCGGCCGTCGGGCGCGAGGTCGTAGGACTGGACCGGGTCGGTCGAGGTCCGGCCCAGCAGCGGCGCGAGGTCGCCCTCGCGGTCGACCACCTTCGTCGGCTCGACCTTCCAGTCCTTGGACGTGCCCGGCTTGACGGTGTCGGTGATGACGCGGGCCATCACGAGGCTGCCCTCGTGGGTCCAGTGGCTGTCGTACTTCGGGTAGGGCAGGCGCTTGGTCAGCTCGGCGGTCTGCTCGATCCGCGACCGCAGGTCGAGCGCCCCCGTCTTGCCGATCCCCTGCCAGAACTCGTCGCGCGCCTTGTTGAAGCAGTCCTTGCCGTAGAACTTCGACGGCAGGAACCCGGGCACCATCGTGCTCTTGTTCGGCGCGACGACCAGCAGGAACCTGCGCCCCGACGCTTCGACCGCGGCACGCAGGCGCGACAGCCGGGCGTGCACCTCGGCGACCGGCATCACCGGGTCGCACGCGCCCTCGACGTCCGCGCCGAGGAACAGCCAGTCGTCCTTGCCCTCGATCACGTCGACGAACGCCGTCGGGTCGGGCCGGTCCGCGGACGGGTCCTTCGGCGGTGTCGGCACCGGGCCGACGACGTCCTGCCGCCGGTCGAGGTCCGGCGCCTCGCCGAAGAGGCCGCGGCTGATGCCGTTCGCGGCGGCCACGGCCTTGTCGCGCAGCGGCACGTGGTCGCTCGCCCACGCGTTGAGCCCGGTGAAGAAGCCCCAGCCGTCGGTGATCGACGGGAACTCGGCGAGCTTGCGGTTCTCGAACTCCGCCGGCCGCACGCCGACGACCAGCAGCAGGGCGGGCGCGCAGAAGAAGAGGATCGCGAGGGTGAGCGCGGTGCGCTGGCGACTGCTGTGCCGAGGCCGGTAGAGGGCGTGCTCGCGGGGGAGCAACGACTCCGGCACCGCCGGGAGGCTCTTGGGCGGGTCGGTGCTCACGCCGGACAGCGTAGCCGGCGGGCAGATCACCTGTTCGTGGTTCACCTCAAGGAGGGGATTCAAGAACTGTTGCTCGTGCAACCCCGCGCCCATGGCAGACGTCTCTTCGGGTGACAGGACACCTCACTCGGCGGAGGATCGTATGTGGCCCACTGTGATCCTGGTCACCTCTGGGGCGCTGGCGTTTTTAGTGCGAACCGTTCGGGTCCTGCGATCCGTATCGAAATCCGAAGGTGGGCGAACCCGTATTGAGACCGCCCCGCCGGCCTAGTCCCTATGGCGGCTTGTCCACTTGCCGTACGATCATTTCGGGTCGTACGACCTGTGCCTGCTAGGGGACCTCAGAACAGAGGTAGGTGCGTCATGGATCTCGCACTGAGTAAGGTCATCGAGCTGCGCGAAAGCGGGTTCCAGTTCCTCCACCTCCGGGACGAGGACGGACAGCTCGACCGCATCATGGCGTTCAAGCAGCGCAGAGGGTTCATCGACTCGATCCTGTTCTGGTCGGAGACCGAGGCCCGCGCGGGCAGGCTCCCGGCCGTCCGGGACAGCCAGCGCGCCGCCCAGGCCGTCTGGATTTACGAGGGACCGCTGGTGGAGGCCGTCGACCGGCTGCTCGACCTGCCCGAGCCCGGCTCGCGCAACGCGCCGACGCTGATGAACAAGACGGCGTCCGACCTCGCGGTCGTGACCACGCTGCCGTTCAAGCTCAACCTGCCGCCCGGCGCTATCGCCTAGACATCTTCCGTTAACGTCACCCGCCGCACACACAATGCGGCGGGTATCGGCGTTTCGGTCACTGTCCGTGATTTTTTAGCGTTTTACGCAGAAGTTTCGGGGGTGGTCTATGTGCACCCCGCGCGTTCCCAACAATGAATATTCACCCTCGGCGCGGTGACACCAAACCTGATTCGTAGGCGAGCACGACAAGTTGTGCGCGGTCCCGCGCGCCCAGTTTGGTCATCACCCGGCTCACGTGCGTGCGCGACGTCGCCGGACTGATCACGAGGTGTTCGGCGATCTCCTCGTTCGACATCCCGGCGGCGACGAGCGCGAGGATCTCCCGCTCCCGAGCGGTCAGCACGTGCAGCGCCTTCGGGTCCGGACGGCGGTGCTCGGGCCGGTTCGCGAACTCCTCAATCAACTTCCGGGTGACACTCGGTGAGAGGAGCGCCTCACCCTCCGCGACCACGGTGAGGGCGTGCAGCAGCTCGACCGGGTCGGTGTCCTTGAGCAGGAAGCCCGACGCGCCGCTCCGCAACGCCTCGAACACGTACTCGTCCACGTTGAAGGTCGTCAGCACGAGCACCTTCACGTCCGGCAGCTCGGCGCAGATCTGCCGCGTGGCGGCCAGGCCGTCGGTGCCGGGCATCCGGATGTCCATCACCACGACGTCCGGCCGGTGCTCGTGCGCCCGCCGGACCGCCTCCGCGCCGTCACCGGCCTCGCCGACGACCTCGAACCCGTCCTCGGTGTCGAGCAGCAGGCGGAAACCCGCGCGCACCAACGCCTGGTCGTCGGCCAGCACCACCCTGATCACCACGAACCTCCCACGGTAGGACCGCCTTGACGGTGAAGCCCTCGGCCGAGGGTCCCGCGTCCAACGTGCCGCCGAGCGCTTCGACCCGTTCCCGCATGCCGCGGATGCCGGTGCCCGCGCCCTGCGGCGCCTGCTCGCCCCGGGTCGCGCCGTCGTCGGTGACGGTGAGGACCAGGGCGTCCTCGGTGTGCTCGAACGAGATGACGATCTCGGACGCGTCCGGCGCGTACCGCATCGCGTTGGTCAGCGCCTCCTGCACGACCCGGTACGCGGCGGCGTCGACGGGTGCGGGCAACGTCCCCGGCGTGCCGACGACCTTCGCCACCGGCACCGGCCGGACCAGCTCGTCGAGCCGGTCGAGGCTGGGCGCCGGCGTCGTGCCCTCACCGGTCCGCAGCACGCCGAGGGTGGCGCGCAGGTCGTCCAACGCGTGACCGCTGGCCTCCTTGATCGCCTTGAGCGCCTTGACCGCCTCTTCGGGGCGGCGGTCGGCGACGTGCGCGGCGACCCCGGCCTGCACGTTGATCATGGCGAGGCTGTGCGCGACGACGTCGTGCACCTCGCGCGCGATGCGCAACCGTTCTTCTTCCACCTGGCGGCTCCGCTGTTCGAGGACGCGGGTGCGGCGCAGGGAGAGCACGGCGATGGCGGGTGCGGCGATCAGCGGACCCCAGTGGCCGGTGACGTAGTACAGCCAGGTCGACACCCCGGTGACCGCGATGACGGCGACGGGGAAGCGCTTGCGCCAGATGAGCGGCGCGAACGTCGCCGCGAACCAGACCCACGCCAGCCACGCCATGCCGATGACGGTACGGGAGGAAGGCGGAGGTCAGCGTCGTGTCACAGGCGGCTCATACCCGTACGTCAGCGGTCGTACATCAGCCGTCGAAGGAGCCCGGTGCCGCCACAGGCAGACCCATCCCGGCGGCGGCTTCGAGCAGCCGCTTGTCGTAGGTGACGAACGCGTCGAGTCCGCCGGCCAACACTTGGGCGGTGGCGAGGTGGATCGCGTCCAGCGAACGCAGCAGCGGATCGTCATAGGACGCTGCGGTCTGACGCACCACGCGCGTGATGTCCATCAGGTACAGATCGGACAACACGATGGGCACGTGGACCAACGCTTGGGGTGAGGAACGTCGCAAGGCCCGGGACAACTCGACCTCGGCCAACGCCGAGGAGACACGCCGGACACCGACCCGGTCGTCCACGTTGAGCCAGTCGAAGAGCTCGGCTGTGCCCGCTTCTCGGCGCACCAGCTTGACCAGCGCGGACGAGTCGAGGTAGATCACCAGCGCTCCTCATCGCGGGCGGCGACGAGCTCGGCTGCAACGTCCACCCCAGCGTCTCCCCAATCAGGTGGCATGACAACCGGGCCGGTGCGGGTCGGTGCGGTGGCCTGACCGGCGGCGACCAGGCTGTCGAGCAGGTCGGTGCCCGGTTGAACGGGGACGAGGTACGCGACCGGCTTGCCGTGCTCGGTGACCGTAATCCGCTCACCGCCTTGGACGCGCTTGAGGACGGCGCTGGTGCGTTGGTTCAACTCACGGACGCCAATGGTCGACGGCTCGCTCATGCCCACACTGTAGAACAAACTGTTCTACATCACCATGGCGGTCGATCAGGCCGTGAACTTCCCGCACTCGACCGCCTCCAGGAAACCCTGCCAGTCGGGCAACGTCACGGTCGGCCCGGCCGGGTTCTTCGAGTCCCGCACCCGCGCCGCGACGCCCGCCGGCGAGACCTCCACGCAGTTGGAGTTGTTCCCGTTGTTGCGGTGGGCCGGACTCCGCTGGACCGGGTGAAGTAATCCACCCGCCGGAGTTAGCGGGCTTGAACCGGACACCCGGGTTGCGACACTTTCCCGCCCATGAACCTCAGGAAGACCATCGCCGGGGCCGCGGTCACCCTCGGCAGCACGGCCGTCATGCTCGGCCTGGGCGGCACCGCGCACGCCGAGCACGACCTCGGTGCGGAGACGCGGCCCGACGTCGACGCCGAACTGGGCGAGATCGCGAACGTCGGCGACGCGATCCGGGTCGACCTCTCGAACCCGGCCGGCCCGATCGTCACCGGTCCCCTGCTCCTGGGCAACGGCGCCGGCGGGCCGCTCGACCTGAGGCTCAGCCTCGGCCGCTGACGCGCCACCCGGGCACGCCGACGCCCACCTCGAGCCGGAGCGGTCCCGGCCCCCTCCCCCTCGGGCCGGGGCCGTTCCAACCACCCGAACACCGAGCCGCCGTTCAGCGGCCGACGGCGTAGCCCTGCGCGCCGCGCGGGTTGGCAGCCGCACGCAGCAGGCCGTCGCGCGAATCCCGGGCCACGGCCGACATCCGGCCCAGCGTCCACGGGCCGGCGTCGAGCACCGCGTGACCGCGTTCGCGCAGCTCCGACATCGCGCCCTCGCCGATCCGCGACTCGACCACGACCTCGCCGGGCGTCCACGACCGCGGGTAGAACGAGCTCGGGAACGCGTTGGTGTGCCACATCGGCGAGTCGATGGCCTCCTGGAGGTTCATCCCGCCCGCAGTGTGCGCGAGCCAGAACCCCAGCTGCCACTGGTCCTGCTGGTCGCCGCCGGGGGTGCCGAAGGCCATCGCGGGCAGGCCGTCGCGCAGGGCCAGGCTCGGGGAGAGGGTGATCCGCGGGCGCTTGCCGGGCGCCAGGGAGTTCGGCAGGCCCTCGTCCAGCCAGAACATCTGCGCCCGGGTGCCGAGGCAGAACCCGAGCGACGGGATGGTCGGCGAGGACTGCAACCACCCGCCGGACGGGGTGGCCGACACGATGTTCCCCCAGCGGTCGACCACGTCCACGTGGACCGTGTCGCCCTTGACCGTGCCCACGCTCGACACCGTGGGTTCGCCGATCGCGCCGCCGCCGTCCGGTCCGGTCACGACGCGCGGGCCACGCGCAACGTGCCCGGGAAGACGTGCCTCGAGCCGACCAGGGGAACCGGGTCGCAGGTCGAGTGACGCGTGATCGGCGACGAGCTGCCGGCGCTGGTGCGCGTACTCCCTCGACAGCAGGACGTCCAGCGGCACGTCGCCGCTGTCCCCGTACCAGGCCTCGCGATCGGCGAACGCCAGCTTCGCGCACTCCACCGCCAGGTGCACGGTCTCCGCCGACGGCACGCCGTCCACATAGGACAACCGGTCCGCGAAGCCCTCCAGCAGCAGCAACTGCTGCAACAGCACGGGCCCCTGGGTCCACGCCCCCGGCTTCACCACGCTCCACGAGCCGAAGTCCACCGACACGGGGTCCTCGTACGACGCCTCCCACGACGCCATGTCCTCGCCGGTCAGCACGCCGGCGTGGTCGGCGCCCGAGTCGTCGCGGTGCGCGATGCGGAAGAACTCGTCCACCTGCGCGGCCACGAACCCCTGCGACCACGCCCGCCGCGCCGCCTCGAGCTGTGCCTCCCGGTCCGACCCGGCGGCCTCGGCGGCGGCCAGCAGCCACTCCCACGTGTCCGCGAGCTTGGTGTTGCGGAACCGCGCGCCGGCCTGCGGCGGCTTGCCGCCGGGCAGCCACAGCGCCGCCGACGACGTCCAGTGGTCCCGGAACAGGTCGGAGACCGTCGAGATGGTGGACGCCGCCCGTTCCAGCAGCGGGAACCCGTCCCGCGCGTACCCGATCGCGTACCCCAGCACGTCGCGCAGCGACTTGGTCCCGTAGTCGCGCAGCAGCGTCAGCCAGCCGTCCCACGCGCCCGGCACGGTGGCCGCGAGCAGCCCGCTGCCCGGCACGAGGTCCAGGCCCAGGCCCGCGTAGTGCGGGATCGTCGCACCGGCCGGCGCCACGCCCTGGCCGCACAGCACGCGCGGCGAGGTCTCGCCGGCGGCGGCGAACACCACGGGCACCTCGCCGCCGGGACCGTTGAGGTGCGGTTCCACCACTTGCAGCACGAAGCCGACCGCGACGGCCGCGTCGAAGGCGTTGCCGCCGTCCTCCAGGACGGCCATGCCCGCGCCGGAGGCGAGCCAGTGCGTGGACGCGACCATTCCGTGCGTGCCGACGAGTTCAGGACGCGTGGTGAACATTTCGACAACCTACGTCGGCTCACCGCATTTTGTTACCCCTGCTAACGAGACCGTGTCCTGAAGATCAGCTGAACCCGAACCACGCTCACATCGCCTGGTCGGGCACCCGCAGCTCACGCCCCAGCCCGTGCAGCACGAGCCCCGCCCGCGCCAACGCATCAGGGTCGAGGTGGTTGCGCGTGTCGAGCACGGTCGAACCGGACATCACCGACGCCACCAGCGCCCAGTCCAGCGCGCGGAACTCCGGCCACTCGGTCAGCAGCACGACCGCGTCGGCGTCGCGCACCGCCGCGTACGGCGAGTCGACCACGGTCATCCCCACCAAGGGCCGGCTGATCTCCGGGTCGTGCGCGACCAGCTCCGCGCCCTCGAACGCGAGCAGCTCGGCCACCGCCAGCGCGGGCGAGTCGCGCAGGTCGTTGGTGCCCGCCTTGAACGCCAGCCCCAGCACGCCGATGCGCGCGCCGGCCAGCGGCCCGATGGCGCCGCGCAGCTTCTCCACCACCCGCCGCTGCTGCCGCGCGTTCGTCTCGATGGTGGCCTGGACCAGCGAGAAGTCGACGCCGACGGCATCGGCGATGCGCACCATGGCGTGCGTGTCCTTGGGCAGGCACGAGCCGCCCCAGCCGGGGCCCGGCTTGAGGAACGACTGGCCGATGCGCTTGTCGTAGCCCATGCCCTCGGTGACGGAGGTGACGTCCGCGCCGACGAGCTCGCACAGCTCGGCGACCGCGTTGACGTAGGACAGCTTCATCGCCAGGAAGCAGTTGGCCGCGTACTTGACCATCTCGGCGCTGGCCGCGTCCATGAGCACGGTGGGCGCGCCGAGCCTGGTGAACAGCGCGCCGACGCGTTCGGCGGCCTGCGGCGAGTCCGAGCCGACCACGATCCGGTCGGGGTGCAGGAAGTCGCGCACGGCACTGCCCTCGCGCAGGAACTCCGGGTTGGAGACGACGGCGACGTCCTCCCGCCCGAGCAGGGCCGCGACCCTGGTCGACGTGCCGACCGGAACGGTGGACTTGCACACCACGACCGCGCCGTACGGCAGGACGTCGCGGATCTCCCGGGCCACCGCCTCGACCGCGCCGAGGTCGGCCGCGCCGCCCGCGCCCATGGGCGTCGGCAGGCACAGGAACACCACCTCGGCGTCACCGACGGCGTGCCGCGCGCCCTCCACGAACGCGAGCCGTCCGGCCGACTGGCCCGCCGCGACCAGGTCGGCGAGGTCCGGTTCGAGGATGTCGACCTGCCCGGCGCGCAGCCGCGCCACCTTGAGCGCGTCCACGTCGGCGCACACGACCCGATGCCCGAGGGAGGCGAGGCACGCCCCCGTCGTCAGGCCCACGTAACCCGTTCCCACGACCGCGATCCGCCGGACGAACATGGGTATGACGGTGGCACCCGAAGTTGACCGTGGGTCAAACACCAGGCGTATGCGGAGAGTGAGCTGGGTAGTCCGTTGTCTGAAGCATGCGCAGCAGTCGCTGCGCTCCTCTCAGACAGCCGACGCCTCACGGCGTCGGCGTTGATCCACGCCGTGTGAACGCGGACCTTCCCGTGGCGATACCCGTTGCCCGCGTGGCGCTGCGCAGCTGTCGTCGAGCCGCCTCGAGGTACTTCGGATTGGCGATGACCTCACCGGTCGACAACACCGCGAGCGAGGTGACACCGAGATCGACACCGACCGCTGAAGACGATCGGGCCCGCCCCGGGTCCGCGCGGTCGACCTCGACGGAGAACGAGCAGAACCAGCGCTCACCCTGACGGGTGACCGTGGCTGAGCGGATACGAGCGGTGCCGGCCTCGACCCGCCGGGCCGGTTCCCGGGTCGACTCGTGCGTGCGCACCACACCGATGCGAGGTAGCCGCACATGCCGCCGGTCACCGTCGACCAGACCGAGTGGGTTGCAGGGCGAACCGACAGGCCTGGATCAGGCGCATCGCCGGACACCTCCTCGACCGGATCCCGGTCGTGAGGCAACTGTCGAACGCCCGTTCGACGTCGGCAAGATCACTTTCGCATGAAGGATCCGAACGGTGGGTAATCCCCCAGGCGTACCGAGAAACACTCTCGCGGCGGACGCGGTTTCGCCTGGCCGAAGGCAAGGTCGTAGGTATGGAACTCGTCCTCTTCTCCCTGCTCTTCGTGGGGTTGGCGGTGCTGGCGGCCGTGCCGTTGGTCGCATTGCTCCACTTCTCCGAGCGCCGGGGGCTGAACGACCGTTAACCTCCTGGTCCGGAAAACAGGAGGATGTATGGAGATCTCGGGTACCGCGGCGATCGTCACCGGCGGCGCGTCCGGGCTTGGCCTCGCGACCGCACGGGCGTTGGCGGCACGTGGTGCGGCGGTGTTCGCGCTGGACCTCTCTACCGACGGCGCCCCTGACGTCGAGGGCGTCACCTACCTGGCGGCGGACGTGACCTCGGAGGAGGACGTCCAGGCCGCCGTCGACACGGCCGCCGGCTCCGGCTCGCCGCTGCGGGTCGTGGTGAACTGCGCGGGCATCGGCCCGTCGACGCGGACGGTCGGCAAGTCCGGCCCCCACCCGCTCGACCTGTACCGGAAGGTCATCGACGTCAACCTGGTCGGCACGTTCAACGTGCTGCGGCTGGCGGCGGCGGCGATGGGCAAGACCGAGCCGCTGGAGCACGGCCAGCGGGGCGTGGTGATCAACACGGCGTCGATCGCGGCGTTCGACGGGCAGATCGGGCAGGTGGCGTACGCGGCGTCGAAGGCCGCCGTGGTCGGGATGACGCTGCCCGCCGCGCGCGACCTGTCGTCGGTGGGCGTGCGGGTGATGACGATCGCGCCGGGCATCGTGGACACGCCGATGCTGGCGACCGTGTCGGACGAGTTCCGGGCGGGCCTGGCGGCGGGCGTGCCGTTCCCGAAGCGGCTGGCGCTGCCGGAGGAGTACGCGCAGCTGGCCGTGTCGATCGTCGAGCACGACTACCTGAACGGCGAGGTCATCCGCATGGACGGCGCACTGCGGATGGCACCGCGGTGACATGGCCGCTGCTCCGCAGACGGCGGCTCGGTCGCCCGGAAGTCGGCCGCTCGCGCCTGATTTCCCGACGATCGAAAAGCGTGATCGCCGGGAAATGAGTCACGAACGATCGACGCGACCTCGCGTGGTGGTCCGGTAGGGCGACGCCGGAGGCGGCGCGATCCAACACAGTCAGAGATCGCCCGCGAACGGCAGGTCGTCCATGGCGTCCGACGTCATCCACAGCCTCAGGGTGTGGGTGGCGCGGACGTCGTCCTCGTTGTACTCCAGCAGCCGGCGGCGCTGGGCGGGGTCCGGCGGCCGGCCGTCCATGCCGACGGCGTCGCGGTACCAGCGCATCGAGTTCTCGCCGCCCGCCTCCGGGTCGCGCCAGCGGAAGCCGGCGACCGGCGCGATGGTCTTCAGGCCCTTGCCGTGCGCGCACAGGAACTGGTCCTGCACGATGCCGAACAGGTCGACCCACGAGTCGGACGTGATGAACTCCCGCACCTGCGCCACGGTGGGGATGCCGGGCTGCCCCTTGAACCGCTCGGCCGACCCGAGCAGCCAGCGGTTCTCCGCGAGCTCGTTGTAGCAGTAGGCCTTGAACGACAGGCCACGTGCGCGGGCGCGCAGCCGCACGCCCGTCAACCAGCCCCAGAACTCGGCGAACGACCGGGCCTCGTCCGCGCACGGCAGCGGGTCCCAGGTGGCGAACGCGCGGTAGCCGTGCTCCTCGCCGACGTCCTGCCCGGACAGCCAGCAGCCCCACATGTACGCGCCGAGGTCGCCGAAGCTCTCCATGTCCACGTCGACCTCGACGTCGGCGCGCGGCACCTCCATCCGGGACACGCGGCGCACCACGGTGAGGTCGCGCAGCCAGGCGCGGGCGAGGATCACCGCGTCCGAGTACAGCATCCCGACCAGGGGGACGACCTGCTCGTCCGGGTCGAGCGCGGCCAGCTCGTCGACCGTGTGGACGCCGACCTTGCGCAGCGCCACGGCGTCCTCGCCGCGCACCACGAGGCTGACGTCGCGCGCGGTCTTCAGGTCGGTCTCGCACACCGGCCACCACGGGCAGCTGCGGCACTCCACGATCCGGGTCGGGCGGGCCTGCGGGTCGGCGCCGGTGGCGGCGGCGGACGCCACGGCCAGCCGGTCGGCGAACCGGGTGTCGTACTCGGCGAGGGCGTTCTTGCCGCCGGGCCACGTCGGCGCTTCCAGGTCGTGCCACACGACGACGTCGGCGTCCATGCCGATCACGCCGCCGGTCGCCCGGCCCCGCGCGGCGAAGCCGGACGCCTGGAGCTGCCGCTGCGCGTGCGCCAGCCGGAGCTGGTCGCGCGGCTGGGGCCGGACCTTGCGCAGCGGGTCGACCCGCGCGCCGCCCGGCAGCGGGTGCGACAGGGGTGACGTGCGCGCGCCCTGACCCGGGTCGCTGACCTTGTGGCGGACCACGAGCACCGGCACGTACCCGGTCGTCTCCTTGACCAGCAGGTC
Organism: Saccharothrix luteola; assembly: GCF_020859565.1. Classification (GTDB taxonomy): domain Bacteria; phylum Actinomycetota; class Actinomycetes; order Mycobacteriales; family Pseudonocardiaceae; genus Actinosynnema; species Actinosynnema luteola. The sequence goes on from NZ_JAJHUO010000018.1 coordinate 151,657, forward strand.
GATGCCGCCGCGCCGACCGCCCAGCGGGTCGCGGGGCAGCGCCGCGCCCCAGATGTACGGCACACCGGCCTGCATCGCGGCGGCGGTGACGCGCTCGCGGTCGGCCGACGGCACGTCCTGCGGAATTTCCATCAGGTCGGACCCGACGACCCGGCCCAGCGCGGTCGCGACCGCGCGCCGGTGGTCGTTCGCGTCGGCCTTGCGCTGCTGCCCGGTCGGGTCCGGCGGCAGTTTGGGCACGTCACGCATGGTCGGATCGTGTTCGAGGTGCACCCGCCGCCGGCAACGAGTGACCACGCCGGCGTCGAGCTGCACCTGGGAAGTCACCGGTGCAGCGTATGACGCCGGGTGCGCTGTTGTACCGGCAACCTCGCGGAGTCGAGTCGATCTTTTGCCGGAACGGCTCTAGGGTCAGGCACAGGAGGTGCGGCCATGGCGCGCGAGAAGGGCAAGGGGTTCACCCCGGGCCGGGTGAAGAACCTCGTCGGCGTGGCCAAGGTGCTGGCGCCGACGTTGATCCCGGTGATGGCGCCGGTCGCGGCCCGCGCCGCGGCGCTGCTGAGCGACCGCTACGACCACTACCGGGCCGGACGGCTCGGCGTGCCGGTCGACCAGCTGACCAGGTACTCGGGCAAGGGCGCGCGCCTGCACGCCCGGATCGCCGGGTTCGCCGACGCGCTGGCCCAGCTCCGCGACACCGAACCGACCTACGTCCAGGACACCGAGAAGCGCCTGGCGCAGCTGCTGGCCGCGGTGCGGGCGTCCGAGCGGATGCCCGCACCGCTGAGCGGCGGGGCGCGGGGGGGGGGGGGGGGGGGGGGCCCCGCGGGGCCCCCCCCCCCGCGGCGCAGGGCGGCGCACCGCGCGGTCTCGGTCGACCTCGACGCGATGGAAGCCGACCTGCTCAAACGCCTCGGCGTGTGAGTTCCTCCACGGTCCGGTAGGCGGTCTCCTCCGGGTCGGGGTCTGCCGGGTCGAAGTGCGCGGTGACCTCCTCCATCACCTCGGCGACCCGTTCCTCGCGCCGGATCAGCGGGTCGCTGCGCAGGTCACGGGCCAGCGACGCGCACAGTCCCACCATGACGACCATGAACGGCAGCGCGGCGATGATCGTGAGGTTCTGCAGGCCGGTCAGCGCGCTCGTCCCGCCGATCAGGAGCATCACCGCCGCGACCAGACCGGTGAGCACGCCCCAGAACACCACCACGGGCTTCGACGGCCGGATCGAGCCGCGCTGCGACAGCGTGCCCATCACCACGGACGCGGCGTCCGCGCCGGACACGAAGAAGATCGCCACCAGCAGCATCACCACCACCCCGGCGACGGAGGCCAGCGGGAACTGGTCGAGCAGCCCGAACAGCTGGCCCTCCGGGGAGGCCGTGCCCGCGAGGTCCGTGCCGGACCGCTGCACGAAGATCGCCGTGCCGCCGAACACGCAGAACCACCCCAGGCTCACCAGGCTGGGCACGCCGATCACGCCGGCCACGAACTGCCGGATCGTGCGACCGCGGCTGATGCGGGCGATGAACATGCCGACGAACGGCGTCCACGAGATCCACCACGCCCAGTAGAAGATCGTCCAGCCGGACAGCCACGTCTCGGTGGCGTCGCCGCCGGACGCGGCGGTGCGGCCCGCCATGTCGGCCAGGTCGCGGAAGTAGTCGCCGATCGCGGTGGGCACGAGGTTCAGCACGAACACCGTCGGCCCGACCACGAACACGAACGCGGCCAGCACCACGGCCAGCACCATGTTGATGTTCGACAGCCACTGGATGCCCTTGGCCACGCCGGACACGGCCGACGCGACGAACGCCATGGTCAGCACGGCGATGACGCCGACCACGATGCCGTTGCCGACCTCGCCGAGCCAGCCCGCGACCTGCAACCCGCTGCCGATCTGGAGCGCGCCGAGGCCGAGCGAGGTGGCCGAGCCGAAGAGGGTGGCGAAGATCGCCAGCACGTCGATCGCGCGACCGGCGGGCCCCTCGGCGCGCCGCCTGCCCAGCAGCGGGGCGAACGCCGCGCTGATCAGCTGGCTGCGACCGCGGCGGAAGCTGCCGTAGGCGATGGCCAGGCCGACGACGGCGTAGATCGCCCACGGGTGCAGCGTCCAGTGGAACAGCGTGGTGGCCATCGCGGTCTGCAACGCCTGGTCGGAGGCGCCCTCGACGGTGCCGGGCGGCGGCTTCACGAAGTGCGACAGCGGCTCGTTCACGCCGTAGAACATCAGCCCGATGCCCATGCCCGCGCTGAACATCATCGCGACCCACGAGATCGTGCGGAACTCCGGGGGCTCGTCGTCGCGGCCGAGCGGGATGCGGCCGTAGCGGCTCACCGCGAGCCACAGGGCGAACAGCACGAAGCCCGACGCGCTGAGCACGAACGCCCAGCCCAGGTTGCCGATGACCCAGTTCAGGGCCGTTCCCGACGCCGTGGCCAACGATGCCGTGCCGAGGATGCCCCACGCGACGAACCCGAGGGTGACAACTGCGGCGACACCGAACACCACGCGGTCCGTCCGCCCTGGTCGATCCACCTTCGGATCACCGGGCAGCGGCTCTTTGACAGGTTTGCTCTCGGTCGTCACGGGTAACCACTACCCCCGAACGGAGTAGTGCAAACCCACGCCGACCCGTGGGGGCTGACGCCGGGGCGCCGCGACCTCCTACTCTCTGGGGTATGACCAGCCGGCCCGCACCGACCCGCCTCGCGCGGGCCGTCCTGCTGGCCGCCACCTCCGCCGCGCTCAGCGTCACCGCGCACGGCGCGGCGGGCGGCTCGGTCACCGAGTTCGCGCCCGCGCTGCCGCTGACGCTGCTCGTCGCCTTCGCGGGCACGGCGCTCGCCGAACGCGGACGCCGACCGTGGACGATCCTCGCCGCGCTGGGTGTCGCGCAACTCGGGCAGCACGCGCTGCTCACCCTCGGCCACCACGCCGCCGACGGCCCCGGCCTCGGGTTCAGCCCGACCGCCATGACCGCCGCGCACGTCCTCGCCGCCCTGCTCACCGGCCTGCTGCTGGCCCGCGCCGACGCCGTGCTCCAGACGCTGGTCGACGTGGTGACCCGGCTGCTGCCGCCGCCGCACGCGCCGGTCGCACCGGCCGGCGCGCTGTGGTCGGCCACCCCCTCGTCGACGGCGAACGTGCTGGTCGACGTGGTGCTGCGGCGGGTGCACGGCCGCCGCGGCCCTCCCGGTTCCTGATCACCCGGGTCCCCCAGAAGCACACCTCAGGTCTCAGGAGCCACAACTTCATGTCGACAAAGCGATTTGGCGCGCGCACGCTCGCCAAGGGCGGCGCCGTGCTCGGTGCCGCCGCGATCCTCGCGCTGACCACCGCGGGCCTGGCCTCAGCCCACGTCACCGCGTCCACGCCGAAGGACGCCGTGCAGGGCGGGTACACCAAGGTCACGCTGCGCGTGCCCAACGAACGCCCCGACTCGGGCACGGTCAAGCTGGAGCTGACCCTGCCCGCCGAGTACCCGCTGGCCTCCGTCAGCACCAAGCCGACGCCCGGCTGGAAGGTCGAGGCGGTCAAGGAGAAGCTGGCCACGCCGGTCAAGAGCCACGGCCGCGAGGTCACCGAGGCCGTGCGCACGGTCACGTGGACCGCGGACCCGGGCAACCGCATCGAGCCAGGCCAGTTCAACGAGTTCGACCTGTCCATCGGGCCGCTGCCGGACAACACCGAGCAGCTGCTGCTGCCCACCAAGCAGACCTACGACAGCGGCGAGGTCGTCGACTGGAACGCGCCGCCGCCCGCCGAGGGCGCCGACGAGCCGGAACGCCCCGCGCCGGTGCTGAAGCTCGTCGCCAAGTCCGGCGGCGACGCGCACGGGACGGCCACCGCGACGGCGGTCGCGGACGACGGGCACGACGCGGCGGCGGCCGGCACGACCGACGACACGGCCCGCTGGCTCGGCGGCGCCGGCCTGGCGGTCGGCGCGCTGGGGCTCGGGCTGGGTGCGGGAGCCGTGCTGCGGTCCCGCCGCGCGGGCAAGCCGACGGCATGAGGCGCGTCGTCTCGCTGCTGCTGACCGGCCTCGTCGCGGGTGCGGTCGTGCTCGGCACCGCCGCGCCCGCGTTCGCGCACAACGTGCTGGTCAGCAGCGACCCCAAGGACGGGTCGCGGTTGGAGGCCGGGCCGGCGGCGATCACGCTGACCTTCGACCAGGCCGTGCAGGCCGGGGAGAAGTTCAACACGATCACCGTCACCGGGCCCGAGGGCACGCGCTGGGAAGCGGACGGCGAGCCGACGGTCAAGAACAACAGCGTCGTCTTCCCGGTCCGCCCGCTGGGCCCGGCCGCCGAGTACACCGTCGGCTACCGGATCCTCTCCGCGGACGGGCACCCGGTGACGGGTTCGCTCAAGTTCACCCTGACGAAGGAGGGCAGCGGCACGCCCGCGCCCCCCTCCTCGTCGGCCGCCCAGGACCCGGCTTCACCGTCGTCTGGGTCGGGCGGCGTGCCCATCTGGGTGTGGATCGCCGGCGCGGCCGTGCTGCTGGCCGGTGGCGCGTTCCTCGCGCTGCGCGGCGGCGCGGACAGCGCCAAGGAGAGCACCGGGCGATGACCGCGAACCGGACCACCACCACCGCGAACAGGTACTGGGTCGTCGGCGGCCTGCTGGCAGGCGGTGCCGTCGGCGTGTTCCTGGGCTTCGGCCTGTCCACCACACCGGAAGCGGTGGGCGTGGCCGAACCGGGGGTGGTGGTCCGGTTCGGCCACCCGTTGGTGCGAACGCTGCTCGACCTGGCCGCGACGATCGTCGTCGGCCTCTCGCTGCTGCCGAAGCTGCTCGGGTTCAGCAGGCCCGCCCTCACCGAGCCGGTGATGCGGATCGCCCGGCCCGCCGCCGTGGTCGCGGCGGCGGTGTGGGCGTTCACCGCGCTGGTGTCGATCGTGATCCGGGCGTACGAGACGCGCCCGGACGCGGAGCTGACCATGCCGATGGTCGTGGACTACGTGCAGCGCGTCGGCGCCGGGCAGGGACTGCTGTTCAGCGCGGTGTGCGCGCTGGTGTACCTGTGGATCGGCGTCATGGCCGTGCGCCGGGGCGAGTCGGTGCCGGCGGAGCTGCGCATCCTGATCGCCATGTTCGGCCTGCTGCCGCTGCCGGTGACCGGCCACGCGTCGAACTGGAAGTACCACGACTACTCCATGATCTCGATGGAGCTGCACGTGCTCGGCGCGGCGGCGTGGACCGGCGGCCTGGCGGCGCTGGTCGCGCTGGTCGCGCACCGGCGGGGGCTGCTGGCCGAGGCGCTGCCGAAGTTCTCGAAGCTGGCCACGATCGCGTTGGTCCTGGTGTCGGTGACGGGGTTGTTCAACGGCTTGCTGGAGCTGGCGCTGAACCCGGTCGTCGGGCTGCCGGGCTCGCTCTTCACCACGTCCTACGGCCTGGTCCTGGTCGGCAAGGTCGTGTGCGCCGCGGTGCTGGCCGTGCTCGGCGCGAACATCCGGTGGCGGTTCCTGCCGCACATCGCGCAGCACAAGACGACGGCGATCGTCGGCTGGGCCGCGGTGGAGCTGGCCGTCATGGGCGTCGCGTTCGGCCTGGCGGTCGTGCTGTCCCGCGCGCCGGTCGCCTGACCTGGCCGTCGCCCGTCGCCGGCGTGAGGATGTCGGACCCCTGTGATTGGGTCCATCCATGGCTGATCGACCGATCCTGGTACTGGGTGCCACCGGCTCGACGGGCAGGCGGGTGGCCGAGCGGCTCTCCGGAGCGGGCCACGCCGTGCGCCGGGCGTCACGCCGGGGCGAGGTGCGCTTCGACTGGTCCGACCCCGGCACGTGGGCGGGCGCGCTGGACGGCGTCGAGCGGGTCTACCTGATGGCGCCGCACGAGCTGCCCGTCGAGCCCGCGTTCGTGGACGAGGCCGTGGCGCGGGGCGTGCGGCGGTTCGTGCTGCTGTCCACCCGCGGCGTGGTGGAGATGCGGGACGAACGGCTGCTCGCCGCCGAACGGCTGGTGCGCGAGTCCGGCGTCGGGTGGACCGTGCTGCGGCCGGACTGGTTCGACCAGAACTTCGACGAGGGGTTCTTCCGGCCCTCGGTGCTCGCGGGCGAGCTGGTGCTCCCCCTCGGCGGGAAGCGGCAGGCGTTCGTGGACGCGGGCGACATCGCCGCGGTGGCGGTCGCCGCGCTGACCGAGGACGGGCACGAGGGCGAGGTCTACGAGGTCACCGGGCCCGAGGCGTTGTCGTTCCCGCAGGCGCTCGACGTGCTCGCCCGGGTCACCGGCCGGCAGGTCGAATTCCGCGGCGCGCCCGACGACTACCGGGCCGTCGTGCCCGCCGACCTGGCCGAGGAGCAGATCCGGGCGTGGGACGCGCTGTCCGACGGCGAGCCGACCGACACCGTCGCCCGGGTCGCCGGACGTGGGCCCAAGAGCTTCCACGACTACGTGGTGGGAGCGTGGGAGGGTGGCGCCTGGCGCGGGTAGCCGTCGGCGAGTGGTCCGTTCGGTGCGACGAGCTGCGCCGAACGCCCTAGTCGGTGACCGGTCGGGCGGAAGTCTCCTCGCGGAGCCGGGTCAGCGCCGCCATCGCGTCCTGACCACGCCGTTCGAGTTCCTTGGCGTCGATCCAGCCGTTGGCGAAGTACCGGTAGTCCCGCGCGAGCTTCACCAGTTCGGCCAGGTAGGTCGCCGAACGGCGCCGCCGCTGCTCGTCGAATGCCGCCAGGAACGGCAACTGCGTGTCCACGACCTCGTCCAACATGCGGGCGGCCCGCAGGGCTCGCCTTCGCCGCAACACCGGCAGATTCCCGACCACTCGCACACCTCGCCGACCCCGTCACGCCATCCTTCGCTGCCTCAGTCGTGAAACGCGCGCCGAGCGTTACCGGTTCGTTCCCCCACGACCCCCGGTTCAGCGGTAGGGGGTCCACGGGGTCGTGGTGTCGCCGGCGCGCAAGGCTTTGAGCCGGCTGTGCAGCTCCTCGCGCACGCCGGGGTGGCTGCGCATGATCGGCAGCACGCTCGTGGTCAGCTTCAGCTCCCTGACCTCGCGCAACACTGGGAACCCGGGCCACCGGGTGACGTCGAAGCCGTACTCGTCGGCCAGCTGCCGGTACCACCGCGCTGGGTGGCCGAAGCGGGCGACGCCGACCGGCAGGGTGCTCAGGTCCCACTCGCGCGGCCCGACGCTGGTGGAGTCGAAATCACAGATCACCGGGCCGTCGGGGCTGGGGATCAGGTTGCCCAGGTGCGCGTCGCCGTGCAGGACGCCCTGCGGCAGCACGGTCCGCAGCTCGGCCAGGCGGTCGTCGGCCTCGGCGCACCGGTCCTCCAGGAACCGGCGGTCCGGCGCGGACAGCTCCTCGGCGTCCGCGATGCGCCGGCGCACGTCGTCCAGCGGCGCCCAGCGCGGCAGGTCGAACCCCGGCGCGGGCAGCGCGTGCACCTGGCGCAGCACCCGGCCCAGGTCACGGCCGTCGACGGGCCTGCCGCCGGACGGCACCGTGTGCCACACGGTGGCCAGGTGATCGCCGACCGCCAACGGCTGCGGCACGCCCTCGACCAGCCGCACGGCGGGCACGTCGTGCGAGGCGAGCCACCGCGCGACCTCGACCACCTTGACCGCCCGGTGGCGCAGCGTCGTCGACCCGACGATCCGCACCACCACCCGGTCGGCGGGCAGGTCGAACACGGCGTTGCTGGTGAACTTCACCAGCCGCGCGCCGCGGTGCGCGAACCCCAGTTCGGCGCACAGCCGCCTCAGCACGGCGGTCAGCGCGGCGGAGGTGAACCTGCCGTCCAGGGCGCCGGCCCCCCGCAGCTCAGGCCGCGCTGTCGTTGCCGGTGAACTTGGCAAGGCGTTCGGCCAGCTCGCGGGCGTCGGGGTTGTTCCGGCGCTTCTCGGCTTCGTGCTGCAGCGGCTTCATCCGGTCCTTCGTGCGGACCGACTTCAGGCCCTCGGACAACTCGATCGCCTGCCGGCCGAGCCGCGCGCCGTGGTCGATGTCGCCGTCGAGCAGGTGGTTGATCGACAGGGAGGTGAGGTTGAACGACCGGCTGCGGGTCATGTCCTCGCCGTAGCCGCCGATGGCCTTGGTCAACGCGGGCACCGCGGTGCGCGTGTACTTCGCGTCCACGGTCTGCGCCAGCTCCGTGTGCACGGTGCCGATCATCGCGGACAGGTCGTTGGCGTCGAAGAACTTCGCCCACGCGGGCGCCTCGCCGATGTTGGCGCGGGCGAACTCGTCGCGCGCCCGGCCGAGCAGCTTCAGCGCCTGGTCGTCGGAGCCCATCTTCGCGTAGGCCCACGCCTCGTTGGCGCACAGGATGCCGACGGCGAGCTCCGAGCCGGAGTCCAGCGCGGCCAGCTGGCCGAGCTGGAACACCTTCAACGCGTCGTCCGGCGCGTTCTGGTGCAGGTAGACGCGGCCCATCCGGTACAGGATGTTGGCCACGAGCTCTTCCTTGCGCCCCTGCTTCGCCAGGCCGAGCGCCTGGCCGAAGTGGTTGCGGGCCGAGTCGTACAGGCCGGTGTCGAACGAGGTCCACCCGGCCAGGTTGTGCAGGTCGGCGAGCGCGACGTACAGGCGTTCCTTGACCAGGTCGGTCGCGTTCGCGCCGAGCATCTGCTGGCCCCACGAGAGCTGGGCGACCACCGCGTCGCGGCACGAGCCGCCGCCGTACTGGTAGTCGAGCGTGCGCAACGCCCTGGTGGCCGCTTCGACCTGTCGGACGTCGGTCATGCCGATGCGGCCAGGGGCCGGAGTCTGCGCGGGCGATGAAGCCCAAGACCCGGAGTCCGTACCGAACACGGCCGCGCCGACGGTGATGGCGGCGGCGTGCGCGAGGAACTTCCTTCGCTTCACCGACTCGTCCTCCTCAGAATGGGGTGACTCCGCGGTTGCGGCCACCCTCACTGCCGTGGCCTCGTCGTAAGCGAGGCCCATGTACCCCCTGGGTACGCCCAAGCCCGCGGCGATCCGCGCGAGGACGTCGTAGGCCATGACCTGGCGTCCCTTGAGGATCTCCGAGACTTCGGACTGCGACTGGCCCGTCAGCGCCGCGATCTGGCGCTGCGAGACACCGTGCCGTCGGAGCAGGCGGTAGACCGCGCTGATCTCTCGTCTGGCCAGGGCGTCACGCATCTCCTGCTGGTCCCACACGTCTGGGGTAACAGGAGAGCTTGGCGAACCGATGGTGTTCAATTGCGCCCCCTCACAGTCCTTTGGGCGTCAACGGCAGAGTAGGGGCACTCCCCCGACTGCGAGAAGTACCGATCGGCGAGGCTGATCGGCCCTGCCGAACTCCGCTGACCGCTTACCGTGGAACGGCCACCGGCCAGCGCTATGACGTCCCGATCCGGGTTGAATCATCGCAATCTAGGTTCCGGTAAGCGAGTGAGCACGGAGAGGAACATGGTCGTGGACCTGATCGAGCGGGCGGTGACCACCCCTGGTGGGTCGGCGGCGCCTGCCGTGGCCACGACCGACGCCTCTCCCTCATCCCTGTCCGTCCAGGAGTCGACCGACCTCGGCTCCGGATGGCGCGGCACGACCGGGCACCGTCGCTGGTGGCGGATTCGCTGCAGCGACGTGGTCGACCGGGAGCGCTGCCTCACCGTGATGGTCGACCGGGGCCGCGTGGTCCTGGTCGGTCCTCCCGGCGAGACGGCGGTCCTCTCGGCCGACCAACTCGTACAACTCAGGGCCGCGCTACGTGAGGCCGCCGAGCAGGCGGAAAGGTGACGGTGACGTTTCGGTGGACGAGATCCTCGGACAAGTTCTTCGCAACGCGGTGTGGGAGCGGTTGGACCTGCTCACAGAGCTGGCCAACGAGGCCGACGCCCCGTCCCTCCTGTCGGTGGCACGTTCCGAGCTCCCTCGGCTGACCGAGGGGTGGCGGGCCCTGCTCGCCGCGCACGAACCGGACGAGAAGGGCAACTGCCCCGAGTGCTCCGGACGGTGGCGGCAGCAGAAGAGCCCCTGCTCGGTGTGGCGCGCCGCGTACGAACACCTGGTCGCGGGCGGTTTGGCCCCGCGCCCGGCTCGGCACCTCCGATCGGCGCCGGTGACGCCTCCTGTCACGCGTTCGCGCCGGGGAATGGTGGCCCGAGCCCACTAACGGGCGGCCCCGACCTGTCGTTCCCCCGACGCGACCAGGTCGAGCACCCGCCTACTGGCCGGCGGTCCGGGACGTGCGAACCCCCGACCGCGACGAACGGACCGCCGGCCAGCTACAGCTCCACACAACTACACAGTCATCCGCGGGCCGGTGTCGTGCACACCTTCCCTCCCCGACCGGCACTGGTCCGCGGGCACCAACCCGGTCCCGATGTCCGCCCCTCCCGCGCGGACATCGGGACCGTTTCACGAGGTCAGCGGTGGGTGCCGGTCAGCCAGGTCAGGTACCCGGTCACCCCCGGGAACAGCCGGCCCGCCACGTCGAACGCCTTGAGCTGCCACGGGAACACCGCCTCGTCACGCTCCCGCTCCACCACGTCGGCGATCCGCGCCGCGACCACCTCCGGCGTGACGGTCGGGATCAGCCTGGCCAGCCGCGGGATCCGCTCCTCGGCGCCGGGGTTGTTGACGAAGTACCTGCTGCTCACCTTGCCCGGCACGACCTCGCTCACCCCGACCCCGGTGCCGCGCAGGTCCATCCGCAGCGCCGCCGTCATCCCGCGCAACGCGTAGCGGGCCGCCGCGTACCCGGTGGCGCCGGGGATCGGCAGGCGGGACACCGGCGAGTTGACGTTGACCACCCGCCCCGAGCCGCGCGCCCGCATCCCGGGCAGGAACTCCCTGGTCAGGTGCAGCGCGGCGGTGAACGGCAGGGCGATCATCCCGGCCAGCTCGGGGGTCGGCGTCTCGTCGAGGAACAGCCAGCGGCCGACGCCCGCGTTGTTGACCAGCACGTCCGGCACGCCGACCTCCGCCATCACCCGTTCGGCGAGCGTGCGGATCCCGTCGACGTCCGCGAGGTCCGCCGACACGGCGAGCGCACGCCCACCGGTCGCCGTGATCCGTTCGACCTGCTCGTCGAGCGCTTCACCGCTGCGTGCCACGAGCACGACAACCGAACCGCGCCCCGCGAGCGTCCGGGCTGTCGCCGCGCCGATGCCCTGCGACGCACCGGTCACCACGACCGCCTTACCCGCCAACCGCACCGAACTCCCCCTAAGCCACTGAACGAACCCTGGTCACGAGCGCCGCCGCGCACAGCGTGGCGACCGCCGACACGGCGAACAACCCCCGGTACCCGCCGAGCGACGCCAGCACGAACGTCGTCAGCAGCGGCGCGATCACCTGGGGCAGTGAGTTGGCGATGTTGAGCACGCCGAGGTCCTTGGCCCGGTCCGACGCGGCGGGCAGCACCTGCGTCAGCAGGGCCAGCGCCACCGCCCAGTACGCGCCGAAGCCGAGCCCGAGCAGCGGTGCGGCGATCAGCGCGGCCGGCCACGTCGGCCACGCGACCAGCAGCAACGCGGCGACGGCCATCACGCCGGCCGCCAGGAGCACGTACGGCTTGCGGCGGCCGGCGCGGTCGGAGTGGGTGCCGACGGCGAACGCGCCGATCGCCAGCGCCACGCCGTAGAGCAGCATCAGCACCAGCAGGCCGTTCTCGGGTTCCGGGTGCCGGACCACGTCGCCGAGGAAGTACAGCAGGTAGAGCGTGCCGAACGCGTTGCCCAGGTTGATCATGAAGTGCGCGCACCACGCCCAGGCGAAGTCCGGGTGCCGCCTCGGCGACACCCACAGCTCGCGCCACCGCAGCGCCGGGCGGGCGGCGGGCGGCAGGCGGACGTCCGGGGTGATCAGCACGAACGCCAGCGCACCGGCCACGACCAGCGCCGCGCACGCCAGGTACCCGTTCGCCAGGCCGCTGACCAGCACCGTCACCACGACCGCGCCGAGCACCGTGCCGAGCATCTGGGAGACGCCGACGAGCCCGCCCACCTTGGCCCGCTGCCGCACGGGCACCCGGTCGGGCACGGCGGAGGTGAGGCTGGCGAGCATCCCGTTCAGCCCGGCCTGCACCAGGCACCACCCGATCACCATCACACCGACGGATGACGCGGACGACAGCACGACCAGGCCGACGGCGCCGACGAGCGCGCCCGCGAGCGTCCACGGGTGCCGCCGGCCGAACCGGGACGTGGTGCGGTCCGACGACAGCCCGATCAGCGGGTTCGCGATCAGCGCCACGAGCGCGCCCACGCCCGTGACCAGGCCGAACACCGCTTCCTTGGCGGTGGAGTCGAGCAGTTCGGCCTGCTGCGGCAGCAACACCTGGATGGGCGCGTAGATGGCCAGCCAGAGGCCGAGGTTGGCGAGGAACAGCCACGTCATCCACGACCGGCGGACGGGGACGGCCGGTTCCGCCAACGCCTCCGCCGTCACCGCCTGATCCGATCGCGGTACCACTCGTACGAGGCACGCGGGGTGCGTTGCTGCGTTTCGCAGTCGACCTGGACGAGGCCGAACCGCTGCGAGTACCCCGAGTCCCACTCGAAGTTGTCCATCAGGGACCACACGAAGTACCCGCGCACGTCCGCCTTCAGGGCTTCTTCGATGTGCGCGTCCAGGTACGCGATCCGCTCGGCGTCGTGGAGCGAGTCCGGGTAGCTGCACCCGCTCTCCGTCACGTAGACGGGCGGCAAGTCGACAAATCGATCTCGCAACAGGGAGATCATCTCGGACAGCCCGGACGGGACGACCGGCCAGCCGAACCCGGTCTTCGGGTACTCGTCGACGTCCACCAGCTCGAACGGCAGCGGGTTGCCCTCGGATGGCAGCCGCAGCCGGGTCGGGTTGTAGTAGTTGACGCCGTAGAAGTCGAGCGGCGCGGAGGTGATCGCCAGGTCGCCGTCCACGATCGGCAAGCGGTCGGCCAGCGAGTCCGGGTAGCGGCCGGCCAGCTGCGCGTCGGCGTAGAGCCAGTTGTGCAGATCGGAGTAGGCCTCGGCGGCGGGGCCGTCGGCCGGGGTGGCGGGCCAGGCGGGCGTGTGGTTGTTGGCCGTGCCGACGGCGCGCGCTCCGGCGGAACGCAGGGCCTGCACGGCGAGCCCGTGCGCGAGGTTGAGGTGGTGGGCGGTCGGCAGGGCGTCGAAGAGCAGCGCCTTGCCCGGCGCGTGCTGCCCGGTGGCATACCCGAGCAGCGTGACCATCGCGGGCTCGTTGATCGGGATCCACATCGCGACCCGGTCGGCCAGGCGTGCGGCGACCCGCTCGGCGTACTCGGCGAACCGGTGCGCGGTGTCGCGGGAGAGCCAGCCGCCCTCCTCCTCGACGGCCAGCGGCGTGTCCCAGTGGTACAGCGTGACGACGGGCGCGATGCCGGACTCCAGCAGCTCGTCCACCAGCCGGTCGTAGAACACCAGGTCGCCCGCGAGCACCCGCGGCCACGACACGGAGAACCGGTAGGCGCCGACGCCGAGGGACCGCATCAGGCCGACGTCCTCGCGGTAGCGGCGGTAGTGGTCGCACGCCACGGACGCGTCGTGGCCCTCGAACGCCGGGAACGCGTCCCACACGGACGGTCGCCTGCCGGCGGCGGTGAACGAGCCTTCGATCTGGAACGCGGAGGTCGACACGCCCCACAGGAAGTCGTCGGACAGGGTCACGCAAGCCTCCCGAAACATGAAAGTGATTCGGATCGTAGGCGTGTTGCGCCGTGAAGTGAAGTGGAAAGGTCCATTACCGGGCACTATGGAGTCCCGCCACCCATTCAGCAGGAGTCGCCGTGACCAGTACGACCCCGCTGCGCCGTCAGCCGGTGCAGCAGCGCAGCGCCAAGCGCGTCGAGCGGATGCTCGAGGCCTGCGCACAGCTCATCGAGGAGGTCGGCTACGACGGAGTCACCACGACATTGATCGCCGAGCGCGCGGGTGTCGCGGTCGGCTCGCTCTACCAGTTCTTCCCCGACAAACGGGCCGTCGTGCAGGCGCTGACCCTGCGCAACCTGGAGAAGTTCATCCAGACGGTGGACGGCCGGTTCACCTCGACGACCCTCGACCACTGGTGGGACGCCGTCGACTCGATCTTCGACGTGTACGTCTCGATGCACCGCGAGGTGCCCGCGTTCTCGAAGCTGCACTTCGGCGACGTCGTCGACATGCGGCTGCTCGACGACCGGCGCGACAACAACACGGTCATCTCCGACCGCATCGCGGAGATGATCTCGGCGAAGTTCGACATCCCGCTCACCGAGCTGCAGCTGCCGATCTCGATCGCGGTCGAGGCGGCGGACGGTGTGCTGAACCTGGCGTTCCGCCGCGATCCGGCCGGTGACCAGCGGATCCTGGAGGAGGCCAAGGCGTTGGTCCGCGGGTATCTGTCGACACGGCTTCCGGACTAGGTCGAGGCTTTCGGACCAGGTCGGGGTCTGGGTCGGCCGGATCCGTCGGTCGGATTGGTCGGTCGGCCGGATTCGTCGGTCGGCTCCGATTCGTTCAGCCGAACGAGTGCCCCTCGCCCCGGTAGGTGGGCACGGTCCGCTCCACCGCGCCGCCGCGGACGACGTGGTAGTGGGTGAACCGCTCGGCCAGCTCGCCCGCCTTGGCGTGCCGCAGCCACACGCGGTCGCCGAGGCGCAGCGAGTCGGCCGCCCGGCCCACCACCGGGGTCTGCACCTCGCCGGCGCCCTCCAGCGGCAGCAGCTTCAGCCCGACCGGCAGGTACGGGGTGGGCTGGCGGTCGGGGGTCGCGGTGCCGGAGGCGATGTAGCCGCCGGAGAACAGCGTGGCCACGTGCCGCTTCGGTCTGCGCACGACAGGCAGGGCGAACAGCACGGCGGGCTTGGGCTGGAAGCCGCGGTAGCCGTCGAACAGGGTCGGGCCGATGAGCCCGGATCCGGCGGCGAGCTCGGTGACCGACGGGTCGGCGGCGGTGATCTCCAGGCTGCCGGTGCCGCCGCCGTTGACGAACTCCAGGTCGGCGACCTGGCGCACGGCGGCGATCGCGACGGTGCGGCGTTCGACCAGCTCGGCGGCCGAGTGCCGTTGCATCCAGCGCAGGACCGCGCCGCGCACCGGCTTGCCCGGCGGCTGGTCGCCCAGGCCCGCGATCTGCCCCTCGTAGCCCATCACGCCGACCAGCCGGAACCCCGGCCGGCGCACGATCGCCTCGGCCAGGGCGCGCGCTTCACGTGCCGTGTGCACGGGTGACCGGCGTGGGCCGATGTGCAGCCCGGGCACCGGCCGCCAGGACACGTCCAGCTCCAGGCACACCCGGATCTCCGGGTGGTCGGCGCCGAGCACGGCGTGGACCAGGTCGAGGTGCGCGGTCGAGTCGACCACGATCGTGATCCTCGCCCGCGCCTTGTCGTCCTTGGCGAGTTCGGTCAGCGCGGCCTGGTCGACGGTCGGGTAGGCGACCAGGAGGTCTTCGGAGAGGTCGACGGAGGACAGCCACAGCGCCTCGGCCAGCGAGTAGCACATGACGCCCGCGAAACCGGGCCGGGCGAGCACCCGTTCCAGCAGCGCGCGGACCCGGACGGACTTGCTCGCCACCCGGATCGGCCGCCCGCCCGCGCGGCGCACGAGGTCGGCCGCGTTGCTGTCGAAGGCGTCCAGGTCGACGATCGCGAGCGGGGGGTCGTGCTCCTCCGTCGCGGCGTCCAGGCGCGTGCGGTGCTGCATGGGCCTCACCGTACTTGAAAGGTGAATAGCTTTCACCTACGGTTCGTGCAACGCGTCACATCCGGAGGTGGGCATGGCGACCCCGTGGACGAACTGGTCGCGCACGGCGTCCGCGAACCCGCACCGGGTGGAGCACCCGGCGAGCGTCGACGAGCTCGCTTCGGTCGTGGTGGGCGCGTCCAGTGTCCGCCCGCGCGGTAGCGGGCACTCGTTCACCGGCATCGCGGTCGCACCCGGTGTGGCGATCGACCTCGACGCGTGGACCGGGATCGTCGACGTGTCGGGAACCCTGGTGACGGTCCGGTCGGGGACGACGTTGCACCAGCTCAACGCGCTGCTGGACGTGCTCGGGCTGGCCATGGCGAACCTCGGGGACATCGACGCGCAGACCGTCGCGGGTGCGATCTCGACCGGCACGCACGGCACGGGGGCGAAGCTCGGCGGCCTGGCGACGCAGGTCGTGGCGCTGGAGCTCGTGCTCGCCGACGGGTCGCTGGTGCGGTGCTCGGCCGACGAGCGGCCCGAGCTGTTCCAGGCGGCCAGGATCGGGCTCGGCGCGCTGGGCGTGATCAGCACGGTCACGCTGCGGTGCGTGCCGTCGTTCGTGCTGCACGCCCGCGAGTTCCCCGGGCGGTTGGACGCGGTGCTGGAGGAGTTCGACGACCTGACCGCGGTCGAGGACCACGTGGAGTTCCACTGGTTCCCGCACTCCGACCGGGTGATCGTGAAGCGGAACAACCGGGTCGACGAGCCCGCCGCGCCGCTGTCGGCGCTGCGCCGGTTCTACGAGTACGAGGTGATGGAGAACGGCGCGTTCGGGCTGGTCTGCAAGCTGGCGAAGGCCGTGCCGTCGACCACCAGGACGCTCAACCGGGTGTGCGGGTCGCTGCTGTCGGAGCGCGACTACCGGGACGTCTCACACCGCGTTTTCGTCACGCCCCGGCGGGTGCGGTTCGTGGAGACCGAGTACGCGGTGCCGCGGGCGGCCCTGCACGACGTGCTGCGGGAGCTGCGGGCGGCGGTGGGTGGGCTCGAGCACGGCGTGATCGTGCCGGTCGAGGTGCGGGTGGCGCAGGGTGACGACATCTGGCTGTCGACGGCGCACGGACGTGACACGGCTTACATCGCGGTGCACCAGTACCTCGGGATGCCGTACCGGCGGTACTTCGACGCGTTCGAGCGGATCGCGGGTGCGGTGGGCGGGCGTCCGCACTGGGGCAAGATGCACGGGCTCTCGGCTGGGGCCTTGCGTGGGCGGTACCCGCGCTTCGACGACTTCCGCCGGGTTCGTGGTGAGGTCGATCCCGGGGGGAAGTTCACCAACGCCTACCTCGATCGGGTGCTGGGGGATTGAAAGAGTCCTCGCCGGACGGACAGATCAGCAGGATGACGTCCGCTGGGTGGTTCTGTGCCGGGTCCGTTGTCGGTCCGGGTTTCGTGTCATCCCACCGAAGCCCTTCCCTGGGAGGAAGGGCGGTGCCAGTGGACGGGAAGGTGTGGTGGGACTAGAAGGCGTTGGCGATGGGGGTGTCGCCGGAGATCAGTTCGTAG
Organism: Saccharothrix luteola; assembly: GCF_020859565.1. Taxonomy (GTDB): domain Bacteria; phylum Actinomycetota; class Actinomycetes; order Mycobacteriales; family Pseudonocardiaceae; genus Actinosynnema; species Actinosynnema luteola. The sequence goes on from NZ_JAJHUO010000018.1 coordinate 168,807, forward strand.
GTGCGGCGGACGGTGCCGGGGCGGTCCAGGAGGGCGACGACGACTGCTGCCACGTCGGCTCGCGGTACGGAACCCCGTAGCGGTTCTTCGGCGAGTTCCACGCGGCCGGTCGGCTCGTCGTCGGTCAGCCGGCCCGGCCGCAGGATCGTCCAGTCCAGGTCCCGTTCGCGCAGGTCGTCCTCGGCGGCGGCCTTTGCCGCCAGGTAGGCGTCGAACACCTCGTCACCGGTGGTGCGGCCGATGCCCGTGGCGCTGATCTGGATGAACCGGCGCACGCCCGCCTGTTCCGCCGCCTCCGCGAACAGCACCGCCGCGGCGCGGTCCACCGTGTCCTTGCGCGCCACCCCGCTGCCCGGTCCGGCGCCCGCGGCGAAGAGGGCCGCGCCGGCGCCGGTCAACAGTTCCGCGACCGAAGCGACGTCGGTCGCCTCCAGGTCGCAGTGGACGGGGACGCCGCCCGCGTCCAGCACGTCCGCGTGGTGGTCCGGGTTGCGCACCAGCGCGGTGGCGCTGTCACCCCTCGCGGCCAGCAGCCGCTCCACCCGCAACGCGATCTTGCCGTGTCCGCCCGCGATCACTACTCGCATGGTCCGACCGTAGGTCAGGACGCGGTCGCCAGCACCTGCTCGTACACGAGTTCGTTCACCCAACGGGTGGTCGCGGTGTCCTCGACCGGCACGGTCTCGTTGCGGCCGGCGACGTCCGTGCTCAGCTGGAGCTCCTCGTCGGCCAGCAGCACCGAGACGCCGTAGCGGCGCACCCGCGGCAGGCAGTTGGCCAGGTAGTCGTGCGTGAAGACGACGGAGGTCGGCAGGACGGCGGCGGCGTTGCCGAAGCGGGCGAACGGCACCGCCGAGGCCAGGGCGGTCCGCCAGTGCCGGGCGACCGCCAGGACGCCCACGATCCGCACCGCGGCGGGCGGCACGCGGCCGTCCATCTCCGGCCACACCCAGGTGGACACGGTGGTGCGGTCGGTCTCCGGGCCCGCGCCGAGGCACAGCCGCTCGGCGTGCGCGTCGGCCAGCAGCTCCGCCACCACGATCACCTTGCGCCCCATGAGGACCATCTCGGGCAGCACCACGCCGTGCCAGCCGAGGCGCACCGCCGCGGAGGCGGCCAGCTCCTCGACGGAACCGGGCAGTTCGGGAACCGGAACCGCGGTCGCCGACAGCGCCCTGGTGTCGTCGGTGTCCGCGATCCGTGCTGGTGTGCTGCTCACGCCAGGGCCTCCTCGGCAACCACGACGGGCTGTCCGCCGCGTTTCGACTCGTGCTCTGGATAAGGCGTACCAGGTGGGACCGGCCCCACCCTCGGGGCAAAAGGCGTCCTGCGATCGGCGGCGTCGAGCGGTCGGTAACCGGTCGGCGACCGGCGGGGGGACTTCGGCCCGGCGGTGCTGCCGTCTGGGTGACCCCGGCGGGCCTCGGACGCCTGAAGACTGCTCAGCGTGTGCGTCGCTCGCCTGGAACGACCGCCGGACCGGGGCCGCCGGCCGGCCCGCCCACCCCACCGCCGACCGCTCGGCGTGCGAAATCGACCGACCGCCCCGAGCCGCCACGTTCGGCCGCGGCTGTGCGGGTGACAGACATCACGCATCCGCCGGAGGCGAAAAGACGGAAAAACCATGAAGTCCCACCCACGACAGTGGATGGGACTTCATGGTTTTGGTGGGCGAGGGGGGAGTTGAACCCCCACGTCCTTTCGGACACACGGACCTGAACCGTGCGCGTCTGCCATTCCGCCACTCGCCCGGAGCGACGTGGAGAACACTAGCATGGTCCCCGTCCGGGTTACCAATTGCCCCGTGTCCCACCACGTCAGCCCGGATACGATCGGTCGTGGAAGTCGACCGGGTCGGAGGGTTGCCGTGGGCCTCGTACAGCGCTTCGAGCGCCGTCTCGAAGGCATCGTCGGGAACACCTTCGCGCGTGTGTTCGGTGGCAACGTCGTCCCGCAGGAAGTGGCCCAGGCACTGCAGCGGGAGGCGGAGAGCAACATCCGCGAGTTGGCGGGTGGCAGGTTGCTCGCTCCGAACCACTTCCAGGTCCTGCTGGGTCCGCAGGACCACGATCGGCTTGCCGGGGACGGTCAGGATGAACTACGCATCACCCAGCTTCTGGGGGACTCCATCCGGGAGCACCTCGAAGAGAGCGGATGGGATACCTATGGTGACGTCGTAGTCTCCCTGGAGCGCTCCGACGCGCTGCACACGGGACAGTTCCGAACCAGCTCGTCCGTCGACCCCGACGTGAAAGTTGCCAGCCGACGGTCAGCACCACCTCGCACTGCAGGAGACGGATCCATGAGCCAGCCTCCCGGCTACGGACAAGGACAGGGCCAGCCCGCCTACGACCCCTATGCACAGGGCGGCTACGGCCAGCAGCAGCAGGGCTATGACCAGCAGGGGTACGGTCAGCAGCAACCCGGTTACGACCAGGGCTACGGCCAGCAGCAGCCCGGGTACGACCAGGGTTACGGCCAGCAGCCCGGTTACGACCAGGGCTACGGCCAGCAGCAGCCCGGCTACGAGCAGGGCTACGGGCAGCAGCAGGGCTACGACCAGGGTTACGGTCAGCAGCAGCCCGGTTACGGGCAGCCAGGGTACGACCAGGGCTACGGCCAGCAGCCCGGCTACGACCAGGGTTACGGGCAGCAGCCCGGGTACGACCAGGGTTACGGCCAGCAGGGCTACGGCCAGCCGGGCTACGCCGACCCGGCACAGGGCGGTTACGCGCCGCCGGCGGTCCAGTCCGGCCCCCGGCAGCTGAACGCGACCCTGCACCTGGACGACGGCTCCAACCGGACTTACAACCTCAAGCAGGGCGGCAACGTGGTCGGCCGCGGCCAGGAAGCGGACTTCCGGCTGCCCGACACCGGGGTCTCCAGGAGGCACCTGGAGATCACGTGGGACGGGCACAGTGCCATGCTCGCTGATCTCGGTTCGACAAACGGCACCACGGTGAACGGCACACCAGTGCAGACTTGGCAGCTCGCGGAAGGCGACGTCGTCCGCATCGGCCACTCCTCGCTGGTCTACCGCACCCAGGGCTGAGCGGTCGATTCGGGCGTAGGCGTGACGGCACTCAAGTCAGGAGCGGTTACAACCGGTGCCAGAGCTGGTGATGCAGCTGACCAGAGCGGGTTTCCTCGTCCTGCTCTGGTTGTTCGTGTTGGCTGCGCTTCGAGTGGTCCGCTCCGACCTGTACGCGGCGTCGGGGCTCCGTGTCCCGACGCCCAAGTTCGGCAGAGGCACTAGCAAGGCCGCCCGGGGCAACAAGGCGGCCCGACAGCTCGTCGTGACACACGGCGCGCTGGCGGGCACGCGCATCTCCCTGGACGGCCGGCCGATCATGATCGGCCGCGCCGACGACTCCACGCTCGTGCTGGACGACGACTTCGCGTCGACCAGGCACGCGCGGCTGTCGATGCGCGGCACCGACTGGTACGTGGAAGACCTCGGCTCCACGAACGGCACGTATCTCGACCGGGCGAAGGTCACGGCCCCGATCCGGGTTCCGCTCGGCTCCCCGATCCGAATTGGCAAAACGGTGATCGAGCTGCGCTCATGACTCTCGTCCTCCGATACGCGGCCCGCAGCGACCGGGGCCTGGTCCGTTCGAACAACCAGGACTCCGTGTACGCGGGTCCGCGCCTGCTCGCGCTCGCCGACGGCATGGGCGGCCACGCCGCGGGCGAGGTGGCCAGCAAGGTCGTCATCGCCGCCCTGGCCCCGCTCGACGACGACGAGCCAGGCGACGACCTGCTCGGCCAGCTGCGCGACGCGGTGATCGCCGGCAACGGCGCCATCTCCGAGCTCGTGCAGAGCGACCCGGACCTGGACGGCATGGGCACCACGCTCACCGCCGTGCTGTTCGCGGGCTCGCGGCTGGGCATGGTGCACATCGGCGACTCCCGCGCCTACATGCTCCGCAACGGCACGTTCACGCAGATCACGCACGACGACACGTTCGTGCAGTCGTTGATCGACGAGGGACGGATCACCGAAGAGGAAGCGGCCACGCACCCGCAGCGCTCGCTGCTGCTGCGCGCGCTGACCGGCCACGAGGTGGAGCCGAGGCTGATGGTGCGGGAGGCCCGTCCGGGCGACCGCTACCTGCTGTGCTCGGACGGCCTGTCCGGCGTGGTCAGCATGGAGACGCTGGAAGAGGCGATCCGGATCCCGGACCCGCAGGCGTGCGCGGACCGGATGATCGAGCTGGCGCTCAAGGGCGGCGGCCCCGACAACGTGACGGTCGTCGTCGCCGACGTGGTCGACGTCGACTTCGGGGAGGACGCGCCCATAGTGGGCGGCGCGGCCGGAGACGGCAGCGAAGACCCGCCACCACCCGACTCGCCCGCCTCGCGGGCGAGTTCCATCACCGGGCCCCGCCCGATACCGCAGCGGGTCGAGCCGATGCCCCAGCCGGACCCCCGGCGGGCGCGCGGCAACCGGCTCAAGGCGCTCGCGCTGGTGGTCTTCCTGCTCCTGCTGGTGGTCGCGGCCGGCCTGGGCACGCGCTGGTACGTCCTGCGCCAGTACTACGTCGGCGAGGGCGACAACGGCGAGGTGTCGGTGTTCCGCGGCGTCACCGGCAGCGTGTTCGGCTTCGACCTGCACCGCAAGGTGGAGGGCTCGTGCCCGCCGGGCGCCCAGGCGTGCGAGGCGATCACCGTGGAGGACCTGAAGGTCGCTACCAGGGACGTCGTGCGCAACGGCATCACCGACGTGGACGGCCTGGAGGGCGCCCGGGAGGCGATCCGCAGGCTGCGCACCGAGCAGACGCTGCCGTTCTGCCCGAAGGACACCGCGGAGAGCACCACGGGGACGTCCACCACCGCCGCGCCACCGACGGCAACCTCGACCGAGGCGCCGGCGTCCACCACTGTGGAGGGGACACCCCTCACCACGCCCGTGCAGCAGCCGGGCACGGATTGCCGAAAGGGTCAGTAGTCGCATGGGTTCGCCGGTCACCGGCGCTGAGGGCACACCGCTCGCGGCGGCGAGCAGCACGTCGCCCGGGTTGAGGCCGCCCACGCGACGAAGCACCGAACTGTTCATGCTCGCGTTCGCCGCCACGCTGGTGACGGGCGCGCTGATCCTGGTGGAGGCCAACCAGGAGCAGGAACTCAGCATGAGGATCCTGTGGCTGGGTTTGGCGTACCTGGGGCTGCTGACCGTGGCGCACCTCGCGGTGCGCAAGTGGGCGCCCTACGCCGACCCGGTCATCCTGCCGTGCGTGGCGCTGCTCAACGGCCTGGGCCTGGTGATGGTCCACCGGATCGACCTGGCCATGGCGGACGTGAAGCTGCCGGGCGGTCAGGTGTGGTCCTCCGCCGCGCCCAAGCAGGTCCTGTGGACGGCGATAGCGCTGGTGCTGTTCTGCACTGTGCTGAAGGTGCTGTCCGACCACCGCACGCTGGCCCGCTACGGCTACACGGCCGGCCTGCTCGGCCTGGTCGCGCTGGTGCTGCCCGGCGTGCTGCCGAGCTTCATCGCGCCCGAGATCAACGGCGCGAAGATCTGGCTGAGCTTCGGCGCGTTCTCCATCCAGCCGGGCGAGTTCGCGAAGATCCTGCTGATGGTGTTCTTCGCCGCGTTCCTGGTGTCGAAGCGGGACCTGTTCACCATCGCCGGGCGCCGGGTCGTCGGCCTGGACCTGCCGCGGGCCCGTGATCTGGGCCCGCTGATCGCCGCGTGGGCGGTCGGCGTGAGCATCATGGTCCTGCAGAAGGACCTGGGCAGCTCGCTGCTGTTCTTCGGCATCGTGCTGGTGCTGCTGTACGTGGCGACCGAGCGGGCCGCGTGGGTCGTGCTGGGCGTGATGATGTTCTGCGTCGGCGCGGTCGTGGCGTGGAAGCTGTTCGGGCACGTCCAGATCCGGGTGCAGAACTGGCTGGACCCGTTCGCCGACCCGTCGGGCACGGGCTACCAGATCGTGCAGTCGCTCTTCGGGCTCGGCACCGGCGGGTTGTTCGGCGCGGGCCTGGGCGGCGGGCGGCCGGACCAGATCCCCGAGGCCAACACCGACTTCATCACCGCTGTGATCGGCGAGGAGCTGGGCTTCGTCGGGCTGGCCGCGGTGCTGCTGATCTACACCGTGTTCGCGATGCGGGGCCTGCGCACCGCGCTGTCGGTCCGGGACACGTTCGGCAAGCTGCTCGGCGGTGGCCTGGCGTTCGCCGTGGCGTTCCAGATCTTCATCGTCGTCGGCGGCGTGACGAAGCTGATCCCGATGACGGGCATCACCGCGCCGTTCCTGTCCAAGGGCGGGTCGTCGTTGCTGGCCAACTACATCCTGGTCGCGTTGCTGCTGCGGATCTCGGACGCGGCGCGCGCGCCGAAGACCACGCCGAAGCCGCGCCCGCAGCAACCGGCCATCGCCGATCAGTTCACAGTCATGGTGGAGCGTCCGAAATGAACACACCGCTCCGCCGGGTCGGCCTCGCCATGATGGCGATGATGCTCCTGCTGTTGGGCAACGCCACGTACGTGCAGGTCATCAAGGCCGACGACTACCGCAAGGACCCGTTGAACCGCCGGGTGATCCTGGACCAGTACTCGCGCGAGCGCGGCCAGATCATCGCCGCCGACGGCACGCCGCTGGCCAGCGTGCAGCGGGTGGACGACCGGCTGCGCTACCTGCGGACCTACGCCAACGGTCCGGTGTTCGCGCCGGTGACCGGCTACTTCTCCACGCTGTACGGCGCGGGCGGCATGGAGCGCGCCGAGGACGACCTGCTCAACGGCTCGGACGACCGGCTGTTCGCGCGCCGGGTGTCGGACCTGATCACCGGCCGCGACCCCAAGGGCGGCAGCCTCCAGCTGACCATCGACGCGAAGCTCCAGCAGGCGGCGTTCGAGCGGTTGCAGGGCGTGACCGGCACGGTGGTCGCGATCCGGCCGCAGACCGGCGAGATCCTGGCCATGGCCAGCACCCCGTCCTACGACCCGAACGTGCTCGCCAGCCACGACGTGGACGTGCAGGAAGAAGCCTGGGTCGGCTACGACGCGGACAAGTCCAAGCCGATGCTCAACCGCGCGATCCACGAGAACTACCCGCCCGGCTCGACGTTCAAGCTGGTCGTGACGGCGGCGGCGCTGGCCGAGGGCAAGACCAAGGACAGCGACGTCGACGGCCGCCCGGTGATCACCCTGCCCGGCACGAACACCCCGCTGCCGAACTTCAACGACACCAACTGCGGCAACGGCGTCACGGCCAAGCTGGAGGAGGCGCTGGCCAAGTCGTGCAACACGGCGTTCGCGGTGCTGGCCGCCGAGCTGGGCGCGGACAAGCTGCGCGACCAGGCGGCCAAGTTCGGCATCGGCGAGCAGGACCTGTCGATCCCGCTGTCGGTGGTGCCCTCGACGCTCGGCCCGATGTCGGACAAGCCGTCGGTCTACCAGACCGGCATCGGCCAGAAGGACGTCCGGGTGACGCCGCTGGCCAACGCGGTGATGGCGGCGACCATCGCCAACGGCGGCGTGCGGATGCAGCCGCACCTGGTCGGCAAGATCCTGGCGCCGGACCTCCAGGCGATCAGCGAGACCAAGCCGGACGAGGTCGACGAGGCCATGGAGGCCGACCAGGCCAAGGCGCTGCGCGACATGATGATCGCCTCGGAGAACAACACCGGTGGCGGCGGCAAGCTCAGCGGCGTGACCATCGCGTCCAAGACCGGCACCGCCGAGCACGGCGAGAACGTGCGCTCGACCAACCCGCACGCCTGGTACGTGGCGTTCGCGCCGGCCGAGAAGCCGGAGATCGCGATCGCGGTGATCGTGGAGAACGGCGGCCAGCAGGGCCTGGCGGCCACCGGCGGCCGGGTCGCCGCCCCGATCGGCCGCGCGGTCATCGGCGCCTACCTCGGGGGACGCTGATGCTGACCTCCGGCCAGTTGCTCGCCGAGCGGTACCGCCTCAGCAAGCGGATCGCCGTCGGCGGCATGGGCGAGGTCTGGGAGGCCGACGACACCCGGCTCGACCGCAAGGTCGCGGTGAAGGTGCTCAAGGCCGAGCTCAGCGGGGACGCCGAGTTCCTGAACCGGTTCCGCATCGAGGCGCGCACCACCGCGTCGCTCAACCACCCCGGCATCGCCGCGGTGCACGACTACGGCGAGACCGCGTCGATCCCGGACGGGCCGGAGGACACCGCCTACCTGGTGATGGAGCTGGTCGAGGGCGAGCCGCTGGCCGCGATCATCGCCCGCGGCAGGCTCAACGCGGACCGCACGCTCGACGTGCTGGAGCAGGCGGGCAACGCGTTGCAGGCGGCGCACGAGCGCGGGCTGGTGCACCGGGACGTGAAGCCGGGCAACATCCTGGTGACCCCGACCGGCAAGGTGAAGATCACCGACTTCGGCATCGCGAAGGCCGCTGACGCGGCGCCGGTCACGCACAGCGGCATGGTCATGGGCACGGCCCACTACATCGCGCCGGAGCAGGCCCTCGGTCACGCCGCCGAGCCGGCGTCGGACGTGTACGCGCTGGCGGTGTGCGGCTACGAGTGCCTGACCGGGCACCGGCCGTTCCTGTCGGAGAACGCGGTGACGGTCGCGATGATGCACATCCGGGACATCGCGCCGCCGTTGCCGCCGGACGTGCCGCCCGGCCCGCGGGCGCTGATCGAGGCGACCCTGGTGAAGGACCCGCGCCAGCGCTACCGCAACGGCGGCGAGTTCGCCTCGGCGGTGGGTGCGGTGCGCGCCGGGCAGCCGCTGCCCGCGCCGTCCGGCCTGGCGATGGCGGTCGGCGCGCCGATGGCCGGGCCGATGACTCCGCCCGCTCAGCACGCCCGTCCGGGCGTCCCGGTGACCCACCCCGGGTCGCGTCCGGGCATGCAACCCGTCCCACCAGGCATGAACACTCCGCACACGGGCGCTTTCCGTCCGTTGCCACCGGGCCCGCGGCCGCCGGGGCGCAACCGCGCCGCGCTGTGGGTTATGGTCGCTGTGCTGCTGGTCGCGCTGCTGGTGCTCGGCGTGGTCATCCTGCGCTGGGCGCTGAAGGGCGACGAGGTGCCCGGCGGTGCGAACCAGCAGGGCACTGGCACCACGAGCGCCCGCCCGTTGGACGACTCGACCGATCGCCTCCCCGGCAAGCCGAAGGTGACGATCACGAAGTCCGACTACGTCGACCTCCCGGTGGACGAAGTCGCGAAGAAGCTCTCCGGGCACGGCTTGGAACCCGAGGTGCACTCCGAGGACGGGGGTGCGCCGCTGGAGCCCGAGCGGTGCCTGGTGTCGGACCTGGCGCCGACCGGTGAGATTGCGATCGGCTCACGGGTCACGGTGACGTGTGTGCCGACTTGATGCCGAAACGGTACGACAGCGAACGCAAGGCTTGATGGTGAGACCGTTGACGAGGAGCGGGACGAAGCACTGATGAGCACTCCGCGACTGCTCTCCAACCGCTACGAACTGGGTGAGACCCTCGGCTACGGCGGCATGTCGGAGGTGCACAAGGGCCGGGACGTCCGGCTCGGCCGGGACGTGGCCATCAAAGTCCTGCGCGCCGACCTCGCCCGTGACACCCAGTTCCAGGAACGGTTCCGTCGCGAGGCCCAGAACTCGGCGGCGCTGAACCACCCCGCCATCGTCGCGGTCTACGACACCGGTGAGACCCAGACCGAGTACGGCCCGCTGCCCTACATCGTGATGGAGTTCGTCGACGGCCGCACGCTGCGCGACATCGTGAAGACGCAAGGGCCGCTGTCGGGCAAGCGGGCGATGGAGGTCATGGCCGACGTGTCGGCCGCGCTGGACTTCAGCCACCGGCACGGCATCGTGCACCGGGACGTGAAGCCCGCGAACGTCATGATCACCCGGGCGGGCGCGGTGAAGGTGATGGACTTCGGCATCGCGCGCGCGGTGCACGACGGCCAGGCCGCCGTGACCCAGACGGCCGCGGTGATAGGGACGGCCCAGTACCTGTCACCGGAGCAGGCCCGCGGCGAGGCCGTCGACGGGCGTTCCGACGTGTACGCGTCGGGCTGCGTGCTGTTCGAGCTGCTGACCGGCGAGCCGCCGTTCACCGGCGACTCGCCCGTGGCCGTGGCCTACCAGCACGTGCGGGAGGACCCGAAGCCGCCGTCGGCGCTGAACCCGAAGGTGACGCCCGCGCTGGACGCGATCGTGCTCAAGGCGATGGCCAAGGGCCCGGCCAACCGCTACCAGTCGGCCGCGGAGATGCGCGCGGACCTGGTGCGCGTGCTGTCCGGTCAGCGGCCGTCGGCGCCCGCCGTGATGACGGCGGAGGACCGCACCGCGGTGCTCAACCAGACGTCGTCGCCGCGCACCGAGGTCGCGCCGACCACCGGCGGTCGGCACCGGCCGTCGGCGCAGCGCGAGGAACCCGCCGAGTACGACCCGCTGGCCGAGGAAGAGGAGGAGCGGCGCGCCCGGCGCAAGAAGGCGATCATGGTCACCCTGGTCGTCCTGCTGTGCATCGCCGTGCTCGCCCTCGCCACGTGGATCACCACCACGCTGCTCAGCGAGAAGGACAACACCGCGGCCACCGACAAGGTCACGGTGCCGTCGCTGGTCGGCAAGGAGCAGTCGGCGGCGTACGCCGAGCTGGAGGCCAGGCAGCTGACCGTCGAGGTCGTGCTGACGCCGTGCCAGCCCGGCTCCGAGCCGGCCTGCAACACCGACCAGATCGGCAAGGTGGTCCTGACCGACCCGCCCGCCAACCGCGAGGTGGACAAGCGCAGCGAGGTCAAACTCCTGATCGGCGCTCCCGCCGAGTCCGCGCCGGTGCCCGGCGTCACCGGTCTGACCCCGGCGGACGCGCAGAAGAAGCTGGAAGCCGAGGGCTGGGTCTTCCAGCAGGCCACCGGGACCGTCGAGACCGAGGACCCGAACCTGGTCGGCAAGGTCGTGGAGCAGTCGCCCGCTCCCGGCGTCTCGGCGACCAAGGGCAGCGCGGTCACGGTGACGCTCGGCAAGGCGCCGGAGACCGCGCAGCTGCCGGACGTGACCGGCCAGACGCTGGACAACGCGCGCGCCACGCTCGAGGGCAACGGCTTCAAGGTGCAGACCAAGGAGGTCGACAGCCCCGAGCCGCTGAACGAGGTCGTCACGCAGAACCCGGGTCCGGGACGGGCGGAGAAGGGCACGCTGGTGACGTTGAGCGTGTCCAAGAACAACCAGTTCATCATGCCCGACCTGCGCGGGCTCACGGAGAACCAGGCGCGCACCAGGCTGAGCCAGGCCGGGTGGACCGGCAACGACCTCACCGTCACCCAGAAGCAGACGGTCACCGACATCAGCCAGAACAACGAGATCCTGGACCAGGAGATCAAGGCGAACGCGCCGGCGGCCAAGAACGCGCGGATCAACGTGACCCTGGCCGAGTTCAAGGTCGGCGGACCCACGTCGACCAGGTAGCCGTGCAGCGAGAAGGCCCCCTCCACGCCGGAGGGGGCCTTTTCGTCGTCCGGGGCCGGGTCGGCTACTTCTGGCGGGCCGCCGCGGCGAGTTGGCGCATGCCGTTCTCCAGCTGGAGGACGGTGCCCTCGGGCACCTCGAACCCGCACACCGCGAGCCAGTTCGCCAGCATCCGGTGGCCGCCCTCGGTCAGCACGGACTCCGGGTGGAACTGGACGCCCTCGACCGGCAGCTCGCGGTGGCGCATGGCCATGACCACGCCGGACTCGGTGCGCCCGGTCACCTCGAACTCGGCCGGGATGGTGTCCGGCAGCACGGTCAGCGAGTGGTAGCGGGTCGCGGTGAACGGGCTCGGCACGCCGTTCAGCACACCGCCGCCGTTGTGGTGCACGACGCTGGTCTTGCCGTGCAGCAGCTCGGGCGCCAGGTCGACCGTGCCGCCCCACACCGCGCCGATGGCCTGGTGGCCGAGGCACACCCCGAACACCGGGACGCCGTTGTCCGCGCAGTGGCGGATGACGTCCATGCTCCTGCCGGCCTTGTCCGGCGTGCTGGGGCCGGGGCTGACGAGGACGCCGCCGACGTCGGCGATCTCGTCCAGCTCGACGGCGTCGTTGCGCCGGACCACGCACTCGACCCCGAGCTGGGCCAGGTACTGGACGAGGTTGTAGACGAAGCTGTCGTAGTTGTCGACCACGAGCACGCGCATGGCGCCAGCGTAGCCGTGACGAACCTCTCGCCAGAAGTGAGCTTAGGCTCACCTAACCTAGTGGTATGACCCGTTCCCTGCGCGTCGCCGTCGTCGGCGCCGGCCCCGCCGGCATCTACGCCGCCGACATCCTGACCAAGTCCGCGGCCGAGTCGGGCGCCGAGGTGGCCATCGACCTCTTCGAGCGGATGCCCGCCCCGTACGGCTTGATCAGGTACGGCGTCGCGCCGGACCACCCGCGCATCAAGGGCATCGTCAACGCCCTTCAGCGCGTGCTGGACCGGCCGGGGATCAGGTTCTTCGGCAACGTCGAGTACGGCGTCGACCTCAAGCTCGACGACCTCAGGCACTTCTACGACGCGGTGATCTTCTCCACCGGCGCGGAGAAGGACCGCCCGCTCGACATCCCCGGCATCGACCTGGACGGCTCCTACGGCGCGGCCGAGTTCGTCTCCTGGTACGACGGCCACCCCGACGTGCCGCGGACGTGGCCGCTGCGGGCGCGCGAGGTCGCCGTCCTCGGCGTCGGCAACGTCGCGCTCGACGTCGCCCGCGTGCTGGCCAAGACCGCCGACGAGCTGCTGAGCACCGACATCCCCGACAACGTGCACGAGGGCCTGAAGGCCAGCCCCGTCACCGACGTGCACGTGTTCGGCCGGCGTGGACCGGCGCAGGCCAAGTTCACCCCGCTGGAGCTGCGCGAGCTCGACCACTCGCCCAACGTCGAGGTCATCGTGCACCCGGAGGGCATCGACTTCGACGCGGCGAGCATGGCGTCGATCCGGTCGAACAAGCAGGTCGAGATGGTGGTCAAGACGCTGCAGGAGTGGGCGATCCGCGACGTCGGCTCGCGTCCCCGCCGGCTGCACCTGCACTTCCTCGAAGCGCCCGTCGAGGTGCTGGGGTCGTCGTCGGTCACCGGCCTGCGCACCGAGCGGATGGAGCTGACCGGCGACGGCGGCGTGCGCGGCACGGGCGAGTTCACCGACTGGCCGGTGCAGGCGGTGTACCGGGCCGTCGGCTACCTGTCCACGCACCTGGTCGACCTGCCGTTCGACCACACCTCCGGCACCGTGCCGCACCAGGCGGGTCGGGTGCTCGACCTGGACGAGCAGGCGATGACCGGCGTCTACGTGACCGGCTGGATCAAGCGCGGCCCGGTCGGCCTCATCGGGCACACCAAGGGCGACGCGCTGGAGACCGTCACCAGCCTGCTCGCGGACGCGCCGCTGCTGCCGGTCGCGCCGAGCCGCGCGCCCGACGCCGTGGTCCGGTTCCTGGAGCAGCGCGCCGTGCCGTTCACCACCGTGGACGGGTGGCGCGAGCTGGACGCGCACGAGCTCGCCCTCGGCGCCGCGCGCGGCCGTGACCGGGTGAAGGTCGTCGACCGCGCGGAGATGACCGACATCTGCCGGTCATAGGGCTACTGGGGCGTCGTCACGTTGTTGAACGGCAGCTTCGGCTCCGCCCACGGGAACACCACGAACATCAGCAGCGCCACCACCCCGGCCACGAGCACCAGCGCTTCGAGGACGCGCACGGGCAGCGGGCCGGGGAGGTGCCGCCAGATCCACCCGTACATCACTGCTCCTTCATCTCTTCGGGCACGAAACCGGGCGCCTTCGGGTAGCTCATCGTCAGCACCGAGTGCACGATGAGCCGCTGCTTGTCGGAGAACCGCGGGTGGCAGGTGGTCAGCGTCATCAGCGCCGCCTGCTGCGCCGCGGGCACCTCGCCCTCGAAGTAGGGCACGGGGTTGATCACCTCGCCCTGGGTGGGCAGCACGATCGCCTGGCCGACCGCCTTGTCGTACGGCGCGCCCAGCGGCGAGACCTTGGCGCACTTCGGGTCGGACTGCCGCACCGCCCAGTCCGCCACCTCGCCGGACTTCGGCATCACCCGGTAGACGAACCACTGGGTCTGCGTCTCGACCACGATCGCGTCGCACGAGCTGAGCAGGTCCAGGTCGTTGAAGGGCGCGCCCTTGCCGACCCGGTGGCCCGCGACGGAGAAGTTGCCCGGGTCGCCCGGCAGCGCGGTGCCCTTGTAGTGGCCGGGCCCGATCTCCAGGTCCTTGTCGGTGGTGCCCTCGACGATGGAGAACTTGTAGTCCGGGCCGAACACCGGGATGTACATCTTGGCGAACGCCTGGCCGTCCAGCAGCTCGTACTGGGCCTGGCGCTGCTGGTCGGACTCGACCGTGTTCGCGTTCCACTGGTCGTCCAGCGCCTGGGTGGCGTCGTCCTGCTTGCCGGCCGAGATGAGGTCGGTGACGTACACCTCGTAGACCACGAAGAGCAGGATGACCAGGCCGGCCGTGATCAGCAGCTCGCCGACGGTGCGGACCGCCTTCCGCGCCGTGCTGTCGGGCGGCGGGCCCGGCTGGTCGTCCTCGTCGTCGTAGTAGTCCTCGTCCTCGTAGTACTCGTCTTCGTAGTCCTCGTACTCGTCCTCGTAGTCGTCCACGGGCGCGATGACCTCGGTGGGCGGGTCGACGGGGCGAGGGCGGCGCGGCGGCGCCGGCGGGCGGGCGCCCGGGGGCGGCGGCAGGCTGCCGGAGAACGCGTTCGTGTAGCGGGTGGCGTCGGCTTCCGGTGGCGCGGGCCGGGGACGCGCCGCACCGGGCGGTGGCGCGGCCCCGCCGAGCCGGGCGGCCACCTCGGAGGGCGCGGGCCGGATGGACGGGTCGTCGATCGGACGGCGACGGCCCGCGGGCGCTTCGTCGCGCCGGGCGCGGCGGCCGTCGGGCGGCGGGTCGGCTCGGACCGGCTCGACGTACGTGGTCTCCTCGGCGTGCGTCGGCACGGGCGGCAGGTCGTCTCGGCGGGCCCGGCGACCGGCGGGTGCGACGCGCGGGCCCATCTCGTCACGGCGGGCACGGCGACCGGTGGCCGGTGGTTCGGCGGGGACCGGCTCGGCGTACGGCGGCTCGGCCTCGTCCCGACGCGCGCGCCGGGCGACGGGTGGCTCGGCGTAGGGCTCCACCGGCGGCGCGAGGTCATCCCGGAGCGCACGGCGGGCGATCGGCGGCTCGGCGTGCGGCAGCTCGACCGGCGGCACGTCGTCCCGGCGCGCGCGACGGGCGACCGGGGGTTCGGCCGGCGGCACCTCGTCCCGACGCGCCCGACGGCCGGTGGGCGGCGGCTCGACCGGCGGCGGGACGTCGTCGCGGCGGGCCCGGCGGCCGGTCGGCGGGGGCTCCGCGGCGTACGGCTCGGCCTGGTACGGCTCGGCCGGCGGAACGTCGTCGCGACGCGCCCGGCGACCGGTCGGGGGCGGCTCGGTGCGGGGCGGGTAGGACTCCCCCGGACGGCTGAAACCGCCGGCCGGTGTCGCCGGCCGCTCGAGGTCGCCGGAGTGGCCTGCCGGCCGGTCGAACCCGCCCGGTGGCGTCGGCGGGCGGTCGAACCCACCGGGAGGGGTGACGGGCCGGTTCGGGCCGGCGGGGCGGTCGACACCACCCGGCGGGGTCGATGGCCTGCTGAAACCGCCTGGCGGCGTGGGTGGGCGGTGGCCGGGGAGCGGCGGTTCGCCGCTGGCGTGGGGCGGCTGTGGCCTGGGTCGCGGCGGTCGGCCCGGCGGGCCGCCTTGCGGCGGGGGCGGGTCGTAGCTCACCGGAAAACCTCCCAAGCCGAACGTTCCAGGACTACACGGTGCTTCAGGGACCTGCTCGGTTACGTTAACGTGTTCATCCAGCAGTGGACGTGAACTCGCGCCACTGGAGGCCTATCCACCCGTCAGGCGAGGACAGCATGCCCAAGTCCAAGGTCCGCAAGAAGGCCGTCTACACGGCGCCTGCCGATCGCCGCACCCCGGTGAAGGTCAAGGCAGCGGGGCCGTCGCACCCCGTCTACGTCGCCGTGATGCTCGGCATGATGCTGTTGGGGCTGGCGTGGCTGGTGGTCAACTACATCGCGGGCGAGAAGGTCCCGGTGATGATGGACCTCGGGTCCTGGAACTTCGGCATCGGATTCGCCCTGATGATCGTCGGCTTGCTGATGACCATGAAATGGCGCTGACCACGCGCTACGCCAAGTGGCCGACGGCCCGGACGTGCTCCACGTCCGGGCCGTTCCGCGTTCCCCCGTCGTTCACCCGGTTCACCTGACGGTCACCGAAGCACACGGCTGTAAGTCATCCCCAATGGGGACAACTCCTGTGGACAACTTTGCGCCAATTTGCACAAGCCCCGGTCGGAGGCCCTAGTTGTCCACAAGTGCGGCAGACTCGGAAGCGTGAACCCACCGCGCACCTGGTCGCCCCAACCCGGCCTCGTCGGCCTCGCCTGGGGCCTGGCCGCCGTGTTCCTGCTGGTCACGATCCTCAGTTCGGACCCCGTGAGCCGGGTCTTCCTGGGCCTCGCCACGCTCGTGCAGCTCGCGCTGGGCGCTTACGGCACCCTGGTGCGCCCCAGGCTGCTGGTGGACGACTCAGGGCTCACCGTGCGCACCCTGAGCGGCGCGCGGCAGCTGCCCTGGCACGAGGTGAAGGTGCGCCTGGCCCGCACCCGCCGGCTCGGCCGCGAGACGGCCACGCTGGAGCTGGACTGGCACCGCGGCGAGGACGAGCGGCTGTACGTCTTCACCCCGCTGGACCTCGGCACGGACCCGCGCGACGTGGCGGACGTCCTGCACGCCCTGCGCCCGTGACGGGCCGCTAGAGGTCGACGACCAGGCCCGGCACGGCGACGTCGGCCGGGTGACCGGCCGCTTCCAGGTGCTCCGCCGGGTCGACGCCCGGCCACAGGTGCGCCAGCACCAGCCTGCCGACACCGGCCCGGTGCGCGTTCGCGCCCGCCTGCTCGGCCGTCGACAGGTACGGCGCGTTGTCCGCCGGCAGCACGTGCCGGGCGAACGTCGCCTCGGCCACGAACACGTCCGCGTCCCGCGCGAGGTCGACCAGCGCCGGGCTCGGCCCGGTGTCACCCGTGTAGGCGATCACCCGTCCACCGGCCGTGAGCCGCAGACCCGCGTTCGGCACGAAGTGGGGCAGGTCCCACGCGTCCACCCGGAACGGCCCCACCTCGAACGACCGCTCGACCGCGTGCACCGAGCACGCGTGCCCCAAGGGCACCTGGTCCAGCGCCAGCACGCGGTCCAGCGCACCCTCCGGCGCGTGGACCGGCAGCACCGGAGCCGAAGGCCCGAGCGCGCGGGCCCGAAGCAACGGGTTGAGGTCGGCGCAGTGGTCGGGGTGCCCGTGGCTGACCAGCACGGCGTCCACCGCCGCCGGGGGCAGCAGCGCCTGCAACGCCGGGAACGTCGCGTAACCCGGGTCCACCAGGAGCGTGAACCCGTCGTGCTCCATCAGGTAACCGCTGCACGGCTGCGCGGCCGTCGGCCACGCGCCGACGCCGCCCAGGACGGTCAGCCGCACCGTCAGACCAGCTGCGCGGTCCGCACGACCGCCAGCACCACCAGCAGCACGACCGCGGCGGACACCGCCGCCAGCTGCCAGTTGTTCCGCTTCGCGGCCGGCGCGTAGACCAGCCCGGCCGTCAGCGCCGCGCCGATCACCAGGCCGCCGATGTGCCCGAGCAGGGAGATGCCCGGCAGGGTGAAGCTGAGCACGACGTTCAAGCCGATCACGCCGAGCGCCGGGCCGGGGTTGAGCTTGAGCCGCAGCACGGCCACCAGCATCGCGCCCATCAGGCCGTACACCGCGCCGGACGCGCCGGCCACCACCGTGTCGATCCCGCCGAACAGGTACACCGCGAGCCCGCCGCCGAGCAGCGACACCCCGTACACCGCGGAGAACCGCAGCTTGCCGAACACGGGTTCCAGGTCACGGCCGAGCACGTACAGCGCGATCATGTTCAACGCCAGGTGCAAGGGCCCGAAGTGCAGGAACCCCGACGTCACCAGCCGCCACCACTCGCCGTCCAGGGCGACCGACGGCGTGTACATCACGAGGTCGAGGAACAGCGCCGACCGCTGGTTGGCCGCCACGCTGCCCGCCTGGGCCGCCGTGACCGCGAAGAGCAGCACGTTCACCGCGATCAGCACCGGTGTGACCACCATGCGCCGGGAGTACTCCGCGCCGACGAACGTGCGCGGCCGGCGCACCGTGGCCCGGCCCTCGTTCACGCAGTCGACGCACTGGTGGCCGACGGACGCCTCGCGCAGGCACTCCGGGCACGCCGGCCGGTCGCAGCGGACGCACCGCAGCCCGGTGGCCCGGTCGGGGTGGCGCACGCAGACCGGCAGGTCTGGCCGCGCCCCGATCGGCTCACCGGGCGGCGGGGAGATCGGCGAGTCGGCCACTCAGGCCCGCTCCACCGAGACCTTCTCGATCACCACGTCGGTGACCGGGCGGTCGCCGGCGCCGGTGGGTGCGGCGCCGATCGCGTCCACCACGTTGCGCGAGTCCTGGTCGGCGACCTCGCCGAAGATCGTGTGCTTGAAGTTCAGCCAGGTGGTCGGCGCGACCGTGATGAAGAACTGCGAGCCGTTGCTGTTGGGCCCGGCGTTGGCCATCGCCAGCAGGTAGGGCTTGTTGAACTGCAGCTCCGGGTGGAACTCGTCGGCGAACTTGTAGCCGGGGCCGCCGCGTCCGGTGCCCGTCGGGTCACCGCCCTGGAGCATGAAGCCCGCGATCACCCGGTGGAAGATCGACCCGTCGTAGAACGGGCCGGACGTCTCGCCCTTCGCGTTGGGGTCGGAGTAGCTCTTCGTGCCCTCGGCCAGGCCGACGAAGTTGGCCACCGTCTTGGGGGCTTGGTCGGGGAAGAGGTTGACGCGGATGTCGCCCTGCGAGGTGTGCAGGGTCGCCGTCAGCTTGGTCCCCACGAACGATTCGTTGCTGTCTGCCACGCCACCCATCGTGCCATCAAGGGGCGGGGTGGTTGGGAAAGGGGCACGATGGGTATTGCCTGGAACGTGACTGACCGACAGCTTCTGGAGCGCGATATGGATGAGGTAGACGCCATGACCCGGGCCGGGGAGTCGGTCGGCAAGGCGGTGCGGACTGTTCGCCGCAACGCCGTCCGCGCTGGTCACGTCGGCGCGGACGCGGCTGTTCAGCTCGCGCAGCGCGCCGAGGGCAAGCTCGCCGAGCGCGGCGTGACCAAGGACTACGTCCGCGGTGTCGTCGCCGACAAGGCGGGCGTGCTGGTGGAGAAGGCCGAGGCGTACGAGAAGTCCACCAGGCGCGGTCGCAAGCAGCTCGCGAAGAGGGCCAAGGGCGTCCGCAAGGACGTCGCGAAGGCCGCCGAGCGGGCGCGCAAGGAGGCCAAGGTGCGCGCGAAGGACGTGCGCAAGGCCGCGAAGCAGGCGCGCAAGGAGATGGCAGCGGCCAAGCACCCCAAGGGCCGCCGCTGGCCGTGGGTGCTCGGCGTGTTCGCCGCCGCCGCGGTGGCGGGGTACCTCGCGCTGACCAAGCGGCCTCAGGAGGTGCACCTGGAGGAGGACGACGTGGAGATCACGTCCGAGCCCACCACGGCCGGCGCCGCCGAGACCGTTCGCCCGCACGCGGCCCGCAACGGCCAGGTCTCCGACCAGCACAGCCGCAGCTGACCGGAAGAAGAGCTTCGCGCCCGCCCCGCCAGGGGACGGGCGCGAAGTCGTGCGCGCTCACAGGCCGAGGTTGCCGACCACGGTCTCGGCGATCCGGCGAGTCTTGATCGTCTGCTTCTGGTTGCTGGTCACGACCACCGCGTTGCCGCCCTTGGCCACCGCGTACACCGCGCCCGTCGCGGTGGTCAGCGAGCCGCCGTTCCACCCCGCGGGAACCGTCGCCGGGCTCGAGTCGGCGACCGGCGCGGCCCGGTCGACCACCGCCTTCGCCGTCTCCGGCTCACCCCGGAACACCCAGACGGACAACTGCACGTCCGTGGCGTTGGCGTAGAAGAAGCAGGCCGGGTCGGGCTGGCCTGCGGACAGCCGAACCTTCCGCACCAGCTGCCCGTTCGCCTCCTGCACGACCGAAGAGGCCAGGTAGGGGCACTGGCCCTCGGCTGCGGGCTCCGGCGCGGGCGGCGGACCGGCGGGCGTGGTCGTCGTCTTCGCCACTGCGCTGGTGGTCGTCCCGGCGGCGGGGACCGGGGTCGGGTCGGCGGTCGCGCAGGCGGTCAGCGCGCCGAGGACCAGCAGGGAGGGCAGGGCGGTGAGCAGCACTCGGTTCATAGGGCAGCCAGTCAATCAGATGGCGGACAGCGAATCGACAACGTGACCACCTAGGCACACAAGGTAAACCACATTACGGTGTCCTTACCCTGCCGGCCGCCCCTGCAATGTGAGGACTCAGTCAAGATGAACATCTTTGACCGCGGTCGAGACCACGCCATCGCCGTGTTCCGGATTGTCGTCGGTGTGCTGTTCATGTGCCACGGCGCGCAGAAGCTGTTCGGCGTGCTGGGCTCCAAGGGTGCCGTGTCGATCACCGACTGGCCGTCCGGCCCGGCCGGCCTGATCGAGTTCGTCGGTGGCGCGTTGATCGTCATCGGCCTCGGCACCCGGATCGCCGCGCTGATCTCATCCGGTGCGATGGCCTACGCGTACTTCGTCGTCCACCAGCACGCCGGGCTCCTGCCCATCCAGAACAAGGGCGAGCTGGCCGCCGTGTACGCGTGGGTGTTCCTGCTGTTGGCGTTCACCGGTCCCGGCGCTTGGGCCGTGGACAAGGTGATCTCCGCACGGAAGCAGGAACAGGCGCTCGTCAACGCATAGCAGCGGGCAAGACGAGGGCCCGCACCCAGCGGCATTGGGTGCGGGCCCTCACTTGTCGACTTACCGCGAAAGCCACCGCCGGACAGCCCTCACGCAGGGGATGACCCGGCGGTTACACCCCAGTAAACACCAAACGCGAAACTTTCGCGCCCCCACCAACCCGACAAACCGGACTTTTACCCACTCAAAGGGAACCTGCGCGCCAAGCGATCTTCGCGGGGTCCGGGGCCTGCGGCCTCGAAGGGGGTCCCGGGGGCGAAGCCTCCCGGGCGGGGCGTGGGGGTCGCACCCCCACAAACACGACGAGCGAGGCGGCCGACGCTTTCCGTCGACACACCTCGCCCAGAGCGAGTGGAGACGAGGGGAATCGAACCCCTAACCCCCGCCTTGCAAAGGCGGTGCTCTGCCAATTGAGCTACGTCCCCTCGCGGGGCGGCAGACTTACCGCCCTCGCGGGTCAGTCGGTGGGAGCGGTGGCCTCGCGCCACAGGTCCGCGTCGGCCTTGGCCGAGCGGCTGCGCTTGACGAAGAACAGAACCGCACCGGCGACCGCGACAAGTGCGATGATCTTCTTCACGGCGATTCCCCTCTGCAACACCTGTGAACTTCCGGTGGGCCTAGGAGGACTCGAACCTCCGACCTCTTCGTTATCAGCGAAGCGCTCTAACCGTCTGAGCTATAGGCCCTCGGGGCAACGACGGCAAGACTACAGCACCTCCCGTCGCCGCCCCAAATCGGCTGGTCGTAGATCACTCCCGCTCGGACAAGGTCACTTCCAGGCCCCCGGCAAGATCGGCCGAGACGTTGTAGACGAACGAGCCGACGGTCGCCAGGGCGGTGAACAGCACGATGTTCACCGCGCCCACGATCGCCGCCACGCCGAACACGCGACCGGCGCTGATCAGCGGGTCGCTGCCGGTCTCGTTGCCCTGCAGCAGGTCGCTGGCGGTGTTGTTGATCTTGTCCCACACGCCCATGCCGTTCAGCACGCCGTACAGCACGCCGACCGCCACGAGCCACACGAAGAACAGCGCCACGCTCAGCACCAGGGCCAGCTTGAGCACCGACCACGGGTCGACCCGCTTGACCTGCAGGCTCGCCCGACGCGGACCGCGCCCGGGGCGGCGGGCCGAGGGCGCGGAGGCGGCCGGCCGACCGTTCGCCGCGCCCAGGTTCACCTGCGTGCGGGCCGAACCCGCCGCGGCCTGCGCCCCGGGCACCACGGGACGGGCCACCGCCACCGTGTCCGGGTCGCTGGCCGGGTACGCGGGCTGCGTCCCCTCCGCCGCCGGGTGCTCCGGCGCGGACATCAGGTCGGCCGGACCGACCTGCTGCGCCTCGCCGTACTGCGTGTCGCTCGTCACGCGCTGCCACGGCGGGGGCGCCGCGGCCTGGTGGCTGTCGCTCTCGGCGGCCGGCCGCTCGACCTTCTCGGTCTTGCCGTCGGCCGTCGTCGCGTCGGCCGCGGGCGTCGCGGCCTGCTCGGACGCCCCCGAGGCGTCGACCGCCGGCTTCTCGGCGCCGGCGGGCTCATCGCCGGCCGCCGGTGTCGGCTCGGCGCCGGGCCGGGTGATCACCGCGGTCTTGTCCTCTGGCTTCTCGGGTGGAGTCACGAGCAGTCCTCAACCTCTCGTTCGCGCTAGTTGGCAGGCTCAGCCTGGTCGCCCTCGGCGGAGTCGACGACCGGCCCCGCGTCGGCCGGGTCGACCGTCGGCCCCGCCTCGGCGGAGTCGACGACGACACCGCTGTCACCACTGGTGACGTCCGCGGGCTCGTCGGCGTTGCGCGCCACCGCGATCAGGGTGGTCCCTTCGCCGAGGTTCATCAACCGGACGCCCTTCGTCTGCCGCCCTGCCTTGCGCACCTCCTTGGCGCTGGTCCGGATGACCCCGCCCGAAGAGGTGATCGCGTACAGCTCGTCGTCGACGTCGACGATGAGCGCGCCGACCAGCCTGCCACGCCTGCGGTCGTGCTGGATGGTGAGCACACCCTTGCCACCGCGACCCTGGACGGGGTAGTCCTCGATCGGCGTGCGCTTGGCGTACCCACCATCGGTCGCCACCAAAACAAACAGACCCTCCTGGACGACGCCCATCGACAGCAGCTCGTCCCCGCTGTTGAAGCGCATGCCCAGCACGCCCGAGGTCGCCCGGCCCATCGGGCGCAGCGCCTCGTCGCTCGCGTGGAACCGGATGGACTGGCCGTCGGCCGAGATGAGCTGGAGGTCGTCGGACGCCGAGCACAGCACCGCGCCGACCAGCTCGTCGTCGTCACGCAGGTTGATGCCGATCAGGCCGCCGGACCGGTTGGAGTCGAAGTCGGACAGCTTCGACTTCTTGACCAGGCCCTTCTTGGTGGCGAGCACCAGGTACGGCGCGACCTCGTAGTTCTTGATCTGGATGACCTGGGCGATCTCCTCCTCCGGCTGGAACGCCAGGAGGTTCGCCACGTGCTGGCCGCGCGCGTTGCGGTTGGCCTCGGGCAGCTCGTAGGCCTTCGCCCGGTACACCCGGCCCTTGTTCGTGAAGAACAGGATCCAGTCGTGCGTGGAGCACACGAAGAAGTGCTGCACGATGTCGTCCTGCTTGAGCTGGGCGCCCTGCACGCCCTTGCCGCCGCGCTTCTGCGAGCGGTACAGGTCGGTCTTCGTGCGCTTCGCGTACCCCGTCCGGGTGATGGTGACGACGACGTCCTCGACCGCGATCAGGTCTTCCATAGACACGTCGCCGTCGAACGGCACGATCTTGGTGCGCCGGTCGTCACCGTGCTTGTCCACGATCGCCAGCAGCTCCTCGCGCACGATCGCGCGCTGCCGCTCCGGCTTGTCGAGGATGTCCTTGTAGTCGGCGATCTCCAGCTCGATCTCGGCCAGCTGGTCGACGATCTTCTGCCGCTCCAGGGCGGCCAGCCGGCGCAGCTGCATCTCCAGGATCGCGTTGGCCTGGATCTCGTCGACGTCGAGCAGCTCCATCAAGCCGGTGCGCGCCACCTCGGGCGTGTCCGACCGGCGGATCAGCGCGATCACCGCGTCGAGCTGGTCGAGCGCCTTGACCAGGCCGCGCAGCACGTGGGCGCGTTCCTCGGCCTTGCGCAGGCGGAAGCGCGTGCGCCGGACGATGACCTCGATCTGGTGCTTCACGTAGTGCCGGATCATCTGGTCCAGGCGCAACGTGCGCGGCACGCCGTCGACCAGCGACAACATGTTCACGCCGAAGGAGTACTGCAGCTGGGTGTGCTTGTAGAGGTTGTTCAGCACGACCTTGGCGACCGCGTCGCGCTTGAGCGTGACCACGATCCGCATGCCCGAGCGCCGGTTGGACTCGTCGGCGATGTTCGCGATGCCGGTCAGCTTCTGGTCGCGGACCAGGGTGGCGATGTTCTCCACCAGGTTGTCCGGGTTCACCTGGTAGGGCAGCTCGGTGACCACCAGGATCGTGCGGCCCTTGGCGTCCTCGTCGATCTCCACGACCGCGCGCATCTTCACCGAGCCGCGGCCGGTGCGGTACGCGTCCTCGATGCCGGCCGTGCCGAGGATCTGGCCGTAGGTCGGGAAGTCGGGCCCCTTGATCCGCTGGATCATCGCCTCCAGCGTCTCCTCCTCGGACGCCTCCCAGTTGTCCAGCGCCCACACCACGCCGTCGGCGACCTCGCGCAGGTTGTGCGGCGGGATGTTGGTCGCCATGCCGACCGCGATGCCCGAGCTGCCGTTGATCAGCAGGTTCGGCACGCGCGAGGGCAGGACCGTCGGCTCCTGGATGCGACCGTCGTAGTTGTCGCGGAAGTCGACCGTGTCTTCCTCGATGTCGGCCAGCATCTGCATGGCCAACGGCGTGAGCCGGCACTCGGTGTACCTCATCGCGGCTGCCGGATCGTTGCCCGGGGAGCCGAAGTTGCCCTGGCCGTCGATCAGCGGGTAGCGCTGCGACCACGGCTGGGCGAGGCGGACCAGTGCGTCGTAGATGGCCGAGTCGCCGTGGGGGTGGTAGTTGCCCATCACGTCGCCGACCACACGGGCGCACTTGTTGTAGCTGCGGTCCGGGCGGAAGCCCGAGTCGAACATCGAGTACAGCACGCGGACGTGCACGGGCTTCAGGCCGTCGCGCACGTCGGGCAGCGCTCGTCCCACGATCACGCTCATCGCGTAGTCGATGTACGAGTTCTGCATCTCCTGCTGGATGTCGCGCGGCTCGGTGCGGTCTCCACCGGCCGGGGGCAGCGTCGTCTCGCTCACAGTTCTACTTCCTTAGAGGGCACGCCTGCGGGTTCGGGAACGACAGGGGTCAGACGTCGAGGAACCGGACGCCCTTGGCGTTGCGGGTGATGAACGCGCGGCGGGCCTCCACGTCCTCGCCCATCAGCACGCTGAACAGCTCGTCGGCCGTCGCGGCGTCGTCCATGGTCACCTGCGTCAGCACCCGGTTGGCCGGGTCCATCGTCGTCTCCCACAGCTCGGAGGAGTTCATCTCGCCGAGGCCCTTGTAGCGCTGGATGTTGTCGTCCTTGCCGATCTTCTTGCCCGCGGCGAGACCGGCCTTGATGATGCCGTCGCGCTCGCGGTCGGAGTAGGCGTACTCCGGCTCGGCGCGCTGCCACTTGATCTTGTAGAGCGGCGGGTTCGCCAGGTACACGTGACCGTGCTCGATCAGCGGGCGCATGAAGCGGAAGAGCAGGGTCAGCAGCAGCGTCCGGATGTGCTGGCCGTCCACGTCGGCGTCGGCCATCAGCACGATCTTGTGGTAGCGCAGCTTCGCGATGTCGAAGTCCTCGTGGATGCCCGTGCCGAACGCCGTGATCAGGGCCTGGACCTCGTTGTTCTTCAGCACGCGGTCGATGCGCGCCTTCTCCACGTTGATGATCTTGCCCCGGATCGGCAGGATCGCCTGGAACATGGAGTCCCGGCCCTCCTTGGCCGAGCCGCCCGCGGAGTCGCCCTCCACGACGTAGATCTCGCAGTCCTCCGGGTTGGTGGAGCGGCAGTCCTTGAGCTTGCCGGGCAGGCCGCCGATGTCGAGGGCGCCCTTGCGGCGGACGAGCTCGCGGGCCTTGCGGGCGGCGATGCGGGCCTGCGCCGAGGACACCGACTTGGTGACGATCGCCCTGGCCTCGTTGGGGTGGCGCTCGAACCAGTCGGCCAGGTGCTCGTTGGTGGACTTCTGCACGAAGGACTTGGCCTCGCTGTTGCCCAGCTTGGTCTTGGTCTGGCCCTCGAACTGCGGCTCCTTGAGCTTGACCGAGATGATCGCGGCCAGGCCCTCGCGGATGTCGTCGCCGGTGAGGTTGGAGTCCTTCTCCTTGAGCAGCTTCTTCTCGCGCGCGTACTCGTTGACCACGCGGGTCAGCGCGGCGCGGAAGCCCTCTTCGTGCGTGCCGCCCTCGTGGGTGTTGATCGTGTTGGCGAACGTGTACACCGACGGCGTGTAGCCGGTGTTCCACTGCATCGCCACCTCGACCTCGAGGTCCTCGCCCTTGGCCTCGAACGAGACGACCTTCTGGTGCACGGCCTCACGGGTGTGGTTGATGTGGCGGACGAAGTCCTCCAAGCCGCCGGGGTAGTGGAACGTGCGCTCGCGCACGGCCGCCACGTGGCCCTCGGCGTCGGCCTCCTCGTCGCTCGCCTGCACGCGCTCGTCGCGCAGGATGATCGTGAGGCCCTTGTTGAGGAACGCCATCTCCTGCAGGCGGCGGGAGATCGTCTCGATGTTGTAGTCGGTGGTCTCGAAGATCGTCGGGTCGGCCCAGAACGTGATGGCCGTGCCCGTCTCGTCGGTCGGCTCGCCCTTGGTCAGCTCGTGCGCGGGCTTGGTGTTCTCGAACCGCTGGTTCCACGTGAAACCCTCGGTCTTGACCTCGACGTCGACGGCGGTGGACAGCGCGTTCACCACGGAGATGCCGACGCCGTGCAGACCGCCGGACACCGCGTAGGAGTCGCTGTCGAACTTGCCGCCCGCGTGCAGCTTGGTCAGCACCACTTCCAGCGTGGGCCGCTTCTCGACCGGGTGCATGCCGACCGGGATGCCGCGGCCGTCGTCGATGACCCGGACGCCCCCGTTGGCCAGCAGCGTCACGTCCACGACCGTCGCGTAGCCGGCCATGGCCTCGTCGACCGAGTTGTCCACGACCTCCTGGATCAGGTGGTGCAGACCGCGCTCGCCGGTGGAACCGATGTACATGCCTGGCCGCTTGCGGACCGCTTCCAGGCCCTCCAGGACGGTGATCGAGGACGCGTTGTACTCATTCTTCTTGGCTGCCACGGGCCTGGTGTCTCCTCGGACTTCACGCGACTGGGACCGTCGCCGGGCGACGCTGGGTTGCGCTACCCCACGATTCTACCGGGGCATACCGACAGAAACCCACTTAGGACACCCCTGGTTTGCTCACAGGCGGCCCGAAGTGAACGCAGATGGGTACGGACCGCTGGTCACGGGGTCAAAATCGACTGGTGAGCGCTCACCGCGCCACAGGATCGCCGCTGCGGCCCTGGCGCTCGTCACCCGTAGGTGTCACGTGGTCCGCGACCCGGAGCGTGCCTGGGGCCGTAGCGCCAACTGGGCGCCGCCGGACCCTGGACCTTCAACTTCTGCACGACGCCGTGGCCGACGCCCGCCGCGATCCGCTTGAGCAGGTCGCGCTGCAACAGCCGCAGCTGCGTGGCCCACGCCGTCGAGTCGGCCTGGACGGTCAGTTCACCGTCACTGAGCGCTACCGGCTGCGCGTGCTCGGCCACGTCCTCGCCGACCAGTTTCGGCCACCGGGCGAACACCTGGCCACCCGAGAGCCGCTCGACCCAACCGCGATCGGCGGCGATCCTCGCCGCGAGCCTGCCGAGCGGTTGCGGGTCGCGGTCGTCGGGGCCGGGCCCGGACCAGCGGCGACGCCGGCGACGGCCCGTCGCGCCCGCCCCGCCCTTGCGCACGCCCCGCACCCCGCGCTCCTTGGCGGAGGCGCGGGCCGCTTCCAGGGCGGCTCGGGCGAGGTCCGGACCCCGCAAAGCACCCTCTTGTGTACTACCGGCTGTGGATATGTCCGGTTCACGAGGGGAGTTATCCACACCATCCACAGGGTTGTCCCCAGATGTGTGTCGGGTCACACCCGTTCGGGGCAACTCCTCAGACACGGTGCACCTCCCCGTGGCGAACGTCGAACCGCAGCCCGTCCAGCTCCTCGGGCACGTCCTCCGCGACCGCCGCCGTGATCAGCACCTGCTCCGCGCCGGCGGCCACCTTCGCCAACTGACGACGCCTGCCCCGGTCCAGTTCGGCGAACACATCGTCCAGCACGAGGACCGGTTCGGCCCCCTCGACACGCAGCAACTCGTACCCGCCGAGACGCAGGGCCAAGGCGAAGGACCATGACTCACCGTGACTGGCGTAGCCCTTCGCGGGCAGGTCGCCGAGCGCCAGGTCGAGGTCGTCGCGGTGCGGCCCGACCAGGCACACGCCCCGCTCGACCTCCTGCGGGCGCACCCGGTGCAGCTCGGCGAGCAACGCGTCCTCCAGCACGTCCCGGTCGTGCGACTCCGGGAACGCCTCGCCGAGGCTCGACCGGTACGCGATCCGCGCGGGCCGGGACTCCGGCGCCACCTCCGCGTACGCCGCGGCCACGTGCGGCGCGATGTCCGCGACCAGGTCCAGCCGCGCGGCCAGCAGCTCGGCGCCGTGCCGGGCCAGGTGCCCGTCCCACACGTCGAGCGTGCTGATGTCGGCGTTGCGCGCCGCGCGCACGGTCTTGAGCAACGCGCCACGCTGCTTGAGCACGCGTTCGTAGTCGCTGCGCACCCCGGCGTACCGCGGCGCGCGCGTGGTCAGCAGCTCGTCGAGGAACCGCCGGCGTTCGCCGGGGTCGCCGCGCACCAGCGCCAGGTCCTCCGGCGCGAACAGCACCGTCCGCAGGATGCCGAGCACGTCGCGCGGGCGCGGCACCGGGCCGCGGTTGACCCGCGCCCGGTTCGCCTTGCCCGGCGTGATCTCCAGCTCGACCAGCAGCTCGCGCCCCTCGTTGACCACCGCCGCGCGGACCACCGCGCGCGGGGCGCCGTGCCGGATCAGCGGCGCGTCCGTGGCCACCCGGTGCGAACCGAGGGTGGCCACGTACCCCAGCGCCTCGACCAGGTTCGTCTTGCCCTGGCCGTTGCGCCCCACCAGCACGCTCACCCCCGGCTCGAACACCAGGTCCGCGTGCTCCCACGACCTGAAGTCGGTGACTTGCAGGTGCCGGACGTACAACTCGTCAGCTCTGGGTCGAGCCGGAACCGGACGAAGGACCCGCGGTCTGCACGGCGTGGCCGCCGAACTGGTTGCGCAGCGCCGCGACCGCGCGCATCGCCGGCGAGTCGTCCTGCCGGGACGCGAACCGGGCGAACAGCGCGGCGGAGATCACCGGCGCGGGCACCGCGTGCTTGATCGCCTCCTCGACGGTCCACCGGCCCTCGCCGGAGTCCTCGACGTGACCGCGCAGGTCGTCGAGCTCCGGGTCCGACTCCAGCGCGCGGACCAGCAGGTCCAGCAGCCACGAGCGGACCACGGTGCCGCGCTGCCACGCCTTGATCGTGGCCGGCACGTCGTCCACCAGCTTGGAGGCCTCCAGCAGCTCGAAGCCCTCGGCGTAGGCCTGCATGAGGCCGTACTCGATGCCGTTGTGGACCATCTTCGCGAAGTGGCCGGCGCCGATGCGGCCCGCGTGCGCGAAGCCCTCCTCGCGCGGGCCCTCCGGGCGGAGCGCGTCGAAGATCGGCATGGCGCGCTCGACGTGCTCGGCGTCGCCGCCGACCATCAGCCCGTAGCCGTTCTCCAGGCCCCACACGCCACCGGACACGCCGGCGTCCATGTAGCCGACGCCCTTGTCGCCCAACGCCTTGGCGTTGACCTCGTCGTCGGTGAAGCGCGAGTTGCCGCCGTCGATCACCAGGTCGCCCGGCTCGAGCAGGTCGCCGAGCTCGGCGATCGTCTGCCGGGTGATGTCACCGGCGGGCACCATCACCCACACCAGGCGCGGTGCGGCGAGCTTGCCCACCATGTCGGCGAGCGAGTCGGCGTCGGTGACTTCCGGGTTGCGGTCGTAGCCGACCACCTCGTGCCCCGCGCGGCGGATGCGCTCGCGCATGTTGAAGCCCATCTTGCCGAGGCCGACGAGTCCGAGCTGCACGGTCGTTCCTCTTCCCTAGCGTCTGTGGATGGCGTGGTGGATCAGCCGGGCAGGCGCACGGGCATCAGCAGGTAGAGGTAGCCCGGCGCCACGTTCCCATCCTCGTCCACCGGCTTGAGCAGTGCGGGCCGACTGGGTGTGGTGAAGGACAAGTGCGCCCGCGGCGTGCGGACGGCCTGGAGCCCTTCGAGGAGGTAGGTCGGGTTGAACGCGATGGTGACCGCGTCGCCGGTGTAGTCGACCGGCAGCTCTTCCTCGGCGCTGCCCTCGTCGTCGCCGCCCGCGGACAGGCGCAGGCCGTTGTCCACGAACTCCAGCCGGACCTGCGTGCCGCGCTCGGCGACCAGCGACACGCGCTTGATCGCCTGCACCAGCGCGTCGACCTCGATGATCGCGGCGGCCGAGTGCTCGGTGGGCAGCAGCTGGCGGTACTTCGGGAAGTCGGCGTCGAGCAAGCGGGTGGTCGTGCGGCGGTTCGTGCCGGACAGGCCGAGCAGGCCGTCGTTCGCGGCGAGGGACAGCTCGATCTTCGCGCCGGACGCGCCCAGCGTCTTCGCGGCGTCGTTCAGGGTCTTCGCCGGCACGAGCACGGCGACCTCGCCGAGGGACTCGTTCGGCTCCCACGGGAACTCGCGCATGGCGAGCCGGAAGCGGTCGGTGGCGACCAGGGTCACCTTGCCCTCGCCGATCTCCAGCCGGACGCCGGTCAGCATCGGGAGCGTGTCGTCCTTGCCCGCCGCGACGGCGACCTGGTTCACGGCCTCGCCGAAGACCTCGCCCGGGAGCTCGCCGGCCAGCTGCGGCATGGACGGCAGCTGCGGGTAGTCCTCGACCGGCATGGTCGGCAGGCTGAACCGGGCGCTGCCGCACGAGATCGTCATCCGGGAGCCGTCGACCGCGATCTCGACCGGGTGGTTCGGCAGGGCCTTGGTGATGTCGGCCAGGAGCCGTCCGCTGACGAGCGCCTTGCCGCCGTCGGCGATCGTGGCCGGGACGCCGCACTGCGCGGACACCTCGTAGTCGAACCCGGAGACGGTCAGCGCCTCGCCGGAGCCGTCCTCCGCCCCGGCGTCGAGCAGGATTCCGCCGAGCACCGCGACAGGCGGCCTGGACGGCAGGCTGCGGGCGACCCAGGCGACGGCGTCGGCCAGGCCGTCGCGCTCGACGCGGATCTTCATGAGGCGTCCTTCCTCAAGTCGGCATGACCAACAACAGCATGCGTTGCGGTGGGGGTTGGGGAGCCGCGGCCCTCGCCGGATCTTCCGACCCTCGGCGCGGAGGCTCCCCACCGTAGAGCGTCGGCCCGGTCCTCGTCACCTCGGGGCTGCCCCGGGGCGAGGCGCTGCCGAGCGCTCGTCCCCGGGCTCGACCGCCGGCTGTTTTTTCTTTGTTCTTCATCTTCAAGGGAAGACAACAGCAACAGCAGTAGGGCCTGTGGATTGTGTGGACAACCCCGGTTTTCGCAGCGTGTCGCCCGCTTGGAGGTGTGGATGGACACGGGGTGTCACCCGGGGACAAGTCGGCGCACCCGGGGAGAACTACGAGGCTCGTCCGTTCGGTCCACAGGGAGGCCGAGTTGTCCCCGGGTTAATCCCCGGGTGTGGGCCGGGTTGTACCCGGGTGCTGCACAGGGTGATGGTGGGCCGAATCTCCCCCGACGGGGCACTTCGCCGGGCCTGTGGACAACTTTTCGCCCGCCGTTCACCAGCGGCGGCACGTGCGACGGGGCCGTTGCGGCGCACCGGGAACGGCCTGGACCCGGCCCCGGTGGGGCGGGGGTACCTCACACGGGTGACACGAAACGACCCCCGTCGGTCCCGACCTCCACGCCCGGGTGTTCCGGCCTCCTCGGCGCCTCCCGGTGGGCCGCGGCGGGCGCGGCACCCGGGTGCGAGGAGGAGCGGACGACGACCCCATCGGAGGCCGGCTCGGGCGACGGCCGCGCGCCGCCGTCCGTTCACCGGGGGCGGGCGCCGGGTGCCGTGCCGGGACGCCGTGAGGATGGGGTGGGGACACCGCCGTGCCGGGTGCGGGCGGCCCGGTACGACGGACGCGGGGGCCGCCGGACACGGTGCGGCGGGGGCAGCGGGAGCCGGCTGTGGTCGGCCGGGTGCGGCTGCCGGGACGCGTGGCGCGGGGTTCGCCGGGATGCTGAGGTCGCCGAACCGGTCCGGCGACCTCAGCTCGGGTCCGGAGTGCGGTTCAGGGTCGGTTGGGAGGCGCCTGGCGCCGAGCCGGTACTAGGCGCGACGGCGGGGTGGGAGGCGCAAGCGTTTGCGGGTCAGGGGGTGTGGCGGGCGCGCTGCTTGATGCGCGACGTCAGCTCCTGCACCTGCTCGTACACCCGGCGGCGCTCCGCCATCTCCTTGCGGATCTTCTTGTCCGCGTGCATGACCGTCGTGTGGTCGCGGCCGCCGAACGTCTGGCCGATCTTCGGCAGCGACAGGTCCGTCAGCTCGCGGCACAGGTACATGGAGATCTGCCGCGCCTGGGCCAGGACCTTCGTCTTGCCGGGGCCGCACAGGTCGTCTATGGACACGGAGAAGAACTCCGCGGTGACCGCCATGATCGTGGGCGCGGTGATCTCCGGGGCGTGCGAGTCCGGGATCAGGTCGCGCAGGACTATCTCGGCCAGCTGCACGTCGACCGGCTGCCGGTTGAGCGAGGCGAACGCCGTGACGCGGATGAGCGCGCCCTCGAGCTCGCGGATGTTCCGCTCGATCCGGGCCGCGATGAACTCCAGCACCTCGGCGGGCGCGGCCAGCCGGTCCTGCGCGGCCTTCTTGCGCAGGATGGCGATCCGCGTCTCCAGCTCGGGCGGCTGGATGTCGGTGATCAGGCCCCACTCGAACCGCGTCCGCAGCCGGTCCTCCAACGTCTCCAGCCGCTTGGGCGGCCGGTCGGAGGACACCACGATCTGCTTGTTCGCGTTGTGCAGCGTGTTGAAGGTGTGGAAGAACTCCTCCTGCGTGCCTTCCTTGCCCTCCAGGAACTGGATGTCGTCGACCAGCAGCACGTCGATGTCCCGGTACCGGCGCTGGAAGGCGACCTTGCGGTCGTCACGCAGGGAGTTGATGAAGTCGTTGGTGAACTCCTCGGTCGACACGTACCGCACGCGCATGCCGGGGAACAGCCGCTGCGCGTAGTGCCCGACCGCGTGCAGCAGGTGCGTCTTGCCGAGCCCGGACTCGCCCCAGATGAACAGCGGGTTGTACGCGCGGGCGGGCGCCTCGGCGACGGCCACCGCGGCGGCGTGCGCGAAGCGGTTGGACGCGCCGATGACGAACGTGTCGAAGTTGTACTTCTCGTTCAGCCTGGTCTGCGAGGCCACCGGGTTGGCGGGCCGGGTGTACGGCATGCCGCTCGGCGCGGCGTGACCACCGCTGAACGTGGGCCAGATCTCGGTGACGGCGGCGAGCGCCTCGCCCTCCTCGTCGACCTCTTCGCCTTCGCCCTCGGTGTCGCCCTCGGGCTCCGCCTCGACGGCCACGCCGCCGTTGACGGCCACCGCGCCGGGCGGCGGTCCGGGCACGGGCACCGCGCCGGGCACCGGGATCGGCGCGGTCACGGGGTCGGGCGAGTCGACCTTCACGGCCAGCGAGACGGCTCGGCCGAGCCGACGGGAGAGGGCCGCGGTGATCGGTTCGCGCAGCGCGCGCTCGATGGCTTCCTTGGCGAAGTCGCTCGGCGCGGCGAGCAGCGCGGTCCCGTCGAGCAGCCCGATGGGTCGGGTCACGCGCATCCAAGCGCGCTGTTGGGGGGACAACGTGCTGGCTGCGAGCTCCTGCACGACCTGCTCCCACACGAGACCCAGATCGGTCTGGTGGTCGGACACCTCCGCGCTCCCCTCCCCTCGTGACGTCTCCGCGGTCAGTCCCCGGGGAACTTCCACGACGTGGACACGGAGAATAGAGGCATCCACAGAGTTATCCACAACTGTGCACGAACGGGGCCCGGAGCGCAGCGGATCCCCCCGTTGCTCCCGAGCGCCTGCGGCCGGCGTGGCGGGGGCTGTCGTGCTCCGTCCAGCCCGGCTCGCGTCAACTCGCATCACCCGCGAAGGCAGCACGCTAACAAGGTGCGGGCCCTGCCACAAGGCGTACCGCCGCGCAAGCCCTTTCCGTGCCTGGAACGGCGTTCGGGACGCCGTCCGGCGCGTCCGGGGGCGACCCCGATTTGAACCGCGCCCCCGGGGCTGCGTACCCTCGTAACCGTCTCCCGCTTGCGTGGGGTGCTTTTCGCGCGCCTAAGGCTTGATCGCTGGGGACAACCACAGACCTGCTTGGCAGTTAAGCACCGGGAGTCCGACCGTGAGCAAGGGTAAGCGCACCTTCCAGCCCAACAACCGTCGCCGTGCCAAGACGCACGGGTTCCGGCTGCGCATGCGCACCCGTGCCGGTCGCGCCATCCTGGCCGCGCGCCGTGGCAAGGGCCGCAAGCAGCTGTCCGCCTGATCGCCGCAGCGCCGTGCTACCCGCGGCCAATCGGCTGACCCGCAGCCAGGACTTCGGCCTGGTGGTCCGCCGAGGCCGCCGGGCCGGCCGGTCCCGGCTGGTGGTGCACGTCCTGACGTCGGCGCAGCCCACCTTGGACCCGTCCAAGGTGGGCTTCGTCGTGAGCAAGGCCGTGGGCAACTCCGTGGTCCGGCACCGCGTGAGCCGCAAGCTCCGGCACGTGGTGCGCGATCGGCTCGACGTGCTGCCGCCCGGAACTTCACTGGTCGTGCGCGCGTTGGCACCGTCAGCCGATGCGGACAGCGCCGAGCTCGGCCGTGACCTCGACGCGGCGCTGCACAAGGTGCTGCGATGACGACCGTCCAGGTGAGCCCCGTCGTCCGGGTGCTGCTGCTGCCGGTGCGCTTCTACCGGAAGTTCATCTCACCGGCACTGCCCCCGACCTGCCGTTTCCACCCGAGTTGCAGCGCGTACGCGGTGGAGGCGTTGACCGTCCACGGTGCGTTGCGCGGTTCCTGGCTGACCCTGCGCCGGCTGGGTCGCTGCGGACCCTGGCACCCTGGTGGCCTGGACCCGGTTCCGCCGAGGCGAAACGCGGTCCCCGACCTTCCTGCCGAGGAGTAGCTAGTGCTCAACTTCATCTACTACCCGGTGTCCTTCATCCTGTGGTGTTGGCACTGGGTGTTCGGCCACATCTTCGGCGAGTCGAGCGGGTTCGCGTGGGCCCTGGCCGTGGTGTTCCTCGTCTTCACGCTGCGCGCGATCCTGTTCAAGCCGTTCGTCGGCCAGGTCCGCTCGATGCGCAAGATGCAGGAGTTCGCGCCCGAGCTGCAGAAGATCAAGAAGAAGTACGCGAACGACAAGCAGCGCCAGGCGCAGGAGATGCAGAAGCTCCAGTCGGAGCACGGCGTCAACCCGCTGGGCGGCTGCCTGCCGATGCTCGTGCAGATCCCGGTGTTCATCGGCCTGTTCCACGTGCTGCGCTCGTTCCGGCCCGGCTGGGGCGAGGTCTACTTCTTCGACGCCCAGGGCGTGGAGTCGTTCGTCAACGCGAAGCTGTTCGGCGCGAACCTGTCGACCTTCATCACGATGCCCGCCCAGGAGCTGGAGCAGTTCGCCACCAGCCGCAACGCGGTGCTGCTGGTCTCGATCCCGTTGATGATCATCGCCTCGATCGCGACGCACTTCACCGCGCGCCACTCGGTGGCCCGGCAGACGCAGGCGGCGGCGGACAACCCGCAGACCGCGATCATGAACAAGCTGACGCTCTACATCTTCCCGATCGGCGTGCTCGTCGGTGGCCTCTTCTTCCCCGTCGCGATCCTGCTCTACTGGCTGAGCAACAACGCGTGGACGCTGGGTCAGCAGTACGTCGTGTACCACCGCATCGACCGCGAGGAAGAGGCGAAGAAGGTCGAGGCCACCGCGCAGCGGTCGGCGCTCGCGCCGAAGCCGGGCGTGAAGCCCGCGACCAAGCCCAAGCCGGGCCAGAAGCCGCAGCCGCAGCGCAAGCCCGCGGGCGCCCAGCCCGCCTCGGGCGCCGCCAAGGCCGCACCGGACGACGCGAGCGAGTCCACGCCGACCGCGAAGCCGTCCACCGAGATCCCCGGTCTGAGCCCAGACCGATCCCCAGGCAAGAAGCAGGGCAACAAGAAGCGTCGTTGACCCTGGAGAGGAGACATCGTGTCGGAGACGTTGCAGGCGGCCGACGTGGACGCACCGGAGGCCGACAAGGTTCCGCCGGCGCGCTCGGGGAGTTCGGAGGACCTGCTCGTCCAGGAGGGCGACATCGCCGGGGACTACCTCGAGCGGCTGTTGGACCTGCTCGACTACGACGGCGACATCGACCTCGACGTCGAGGCGGGTCGGGCGATCGTGAGCATCGACGGCGGTGACGACCTGGAGAAGCTGGTCGGTCCCCGCGGCACGGTCCTGGAATCGTTGCAGGAGCTGACCCGGCTCGCGGTGCAGCAGGAGACGGGAGTGCGCAGCCGCCTCATGCTGGACATCGCCGGGTGGCGCGCCGGACGACGTGCCGAACTCGCCGACCTCGGCCGGACCACGGCGGAGAAGGTGGTGGCGACGGGCGAGAAGGTGCGGCTGCACCCGATGACGCCGTTCGAGCGGAAGGTCGTGCACGACGCCGTCGCCGCGGTGGCGGGCGTGCACAGCGAGAGCGAGGGCGAGGAGCCCCAGCGCCGCGTGGTGGTGCTGCCGAAGCCCTGAGCGGGTTGCACGAGCGGTGTGGCTGAACGGCCCCGGTCCCCTGGTGGGATCGGGGCCGTTCTGGTTGGTCGGTGGGATGGCTGGTTACGCCACGACCAGGTAGCGCTCGTCGGTGATCTCCCGGCCCCAGAGGGTCGGGTCGGTGAGCGGGTGGACGTCCCCCTCCCCCAGCAGCGCCACGCACTCGGCGGCGGTCAGGCCGGCGCCGGTGGACCAGCGACCCTCGACCAGGATCAGGCGGCCGTTCGGCTTGAGGAGGGCGCGCCACCGGTCGAGCGCGGCGGCCGGGTCGGGCAGCGCCCAGAGGACGTGCCGGGCGAGCACGACGTCGAAGCTGCCCGGCGGGTACGGCGGGTGGGCCGCGTCGCCTTGGCGGAAGTCGATGCCGGGAGCTTTGGCGCGGGCCGGCGCGAGCATCCGCTCGGAGAGGTCGAGGCCGGCGACGTGGTGGCCGGCCTCGGCGAGCAACGCGGCGAGGCTGCCCGTGCCGCAGCCGAGGTCGACCACCGAGGCGGGGGCGGGTGGCAGTCGTGGGAGGAGCACATCGGCCCACGCCCGGCGGACGGCCGGGTCGCGCAGTCCGTGGTCGGCGTCCTCGTCGAACGTCGCGGCCTGGGCGTCCCAGAACCGGGCTTGCGCGAAGGTGGTCAGCCACGCGCGCTGCTCGTCGCTCTCGGGGACGTCCCGGCCGCGTGCCTCGGAGATCGC
Organism: Saccharothrix luteola; assembly: GCF_020859565.1. Classification (GTDB taxonomy): domain Bacteria; phylum Actinomycetota; class Actinomycetes; order Mycobacteriales; family Pseudonocardiaceae; genus Actinosynnema; species Actinosynnema luteola. The sequence goes on from NZ_JAJHUO010000018.1 coordinate 206,096, forward strand.
CTGCCACGCCGCTTCGGGTGACGCGCCGTCCAGGACGAGGAGGGCGCCGGCGAGCAACGACGAGCGGCCGATCCCGGCCCAGCAGTGGACCACGACGTGCCGGCCCGCGCGCATGTCGCGGAGGACGGGGTCGAGGTTCGGAGTGGTGGCGGGGATGCCGAAATCCGGGATCGGCAGCCAGTGGAAGGTGATGCCGGCGTCGCGGGCGGCCTCGGGTTCGTCGGCCAGGTCGAGCTCCGCCAGCTCCGTCTCGGTGAGCGCGCACACGATCACCTCGACGCCGGCCGTCGCCAGGTAGGCGATGTGGTCGAGGCTGTAGGGGTGCCCCATCGTGCTCAGCACCCCCGGTCTGATCTCGTACATGCCCTTGCCCTTCCCCTCGTCGTGTTTCACGTGAAACGGTCGCGGCATGACTGGGATCATCCGCAAGCTCCGTGTCGCCGCCTATGCCGTGATCATCGAGGACGGCCGGTTGCTGCTCTCCCGCTGGCTCGGACCGGACCGGCCGATGTGGATCCTGCCCGGCGGGGGGCTCGACCACGGTGAGGACCCGTACGACGCGGTGGTCCGCGAGGTGTTCGAGGAGACGGGCTACCGGGCGGAGGTGGACCGGCTGCTCGGCATCCAGAACGTCCACGGTCCGTTGACGCGGGACGGGGTCGACTTGGACTACCACCGCATCCGGATCATGTACGAGGCGCACGTCGTCGGCGGGGAGTTGACGTTCGAGGTCGGCGGGAGCACGGACCAGGCGGCGTGGTTCCCGCTCGAGGAGGTCCCCGAGTTGGATCACGTCGCGTCGGTCGACTACGCGTTGGAGCTCCTCCGGGTGCTCCCCAAGGACGGTCGGATTGAAAGTTTCACGTGAAACGCGACTCGGATTTGGCGTGTCGCCGGGGTGATCCGTCATAGTGGGGACCGGCACATCTCGTGGGGCTCATCGCCTCCTTGGCGAGACGCCCAACCCCATCGCCCACACCCGGCCGCCGCCGGCGTCTGGTGTGGTTTCACGTGAAACGTCCCGGACGGAGACATGGCCGCAGAGGTGGAAGACCGCGCGAAGAAGGTCTTCGGTGACCACTACGACAAGGCGGTCGCCTTCACGGCACTGCTCACCGAGCACGGCGTCGAACGCGGGCTCATCGGCCCGCGGGAGGTCGACCGGCTCTGGGAGCGCCACATCCTCAACTCGGCCGTCGTGGCGGAGCTGCTCCCCCAAGGTGCACGGGTAGTGGACGTGGGCTCGGGCGCGGGCCTGCCGGGGATCCCCCTGGCGATCGCGCGGCCGGACCTGGAGTTGACGCTCCTGGAGCCGATGGCGCGGCGGGTGGCGTGGCTGACCGAGTGCGTCGACGCGCTCGGGCTGACGGTCGCCGTGGTGCGCGGCCGGGCGGAGGAGCCGCAGGTGCGGGAGCAGCTGGGTGACAGCGACGTCGTGACGGCGCGCGCGGTGGCCCCGCTGGAACGGCTGACGCGGTGGTGCCTGCCGCTGCTCCGGCCGGGTGGACGTCTGGTGGCCCTCAAGGGCGAGAGCGCCGCGGAAGAACTGGAACGCGACGCCGAGGCGGTGCGCCGGGCCGGAGGGATCCGACCGCGCGTCACCACCTGCGGTGGCGAAGTACTCGAACTGCCGACGACGGTCGTGCTCGTGGAGCGCGATGAGCAGGCGAGCCGCCGTGAAGGCGCGCGTCGCAGAAGGAAGGTTCGGTGAACGTGTACCCCGACCCCCTGCAACCGGTGTTCCAAGCGGCCGGTGTTTCACGTGAAACCGAACCCGAAGGTGTGGTGGGCGCGGGTGAAGTGCTCCGTCCCGCATCCGAGTCGAACTTGGCAAACAACGTGGAACCGGCAGGAGACAGCACCGTGTGGACCCCCATCGCGGAAGAAGCGGCACGCGCCACCCGCGTCCTGCACCCCGACTCCCTCCAACTCCCCCGTCCGGACCGTCGCCGGGTCATGGTGGTCGCCAACCAGAAAGGTGGCGTCGGCAAGACCACGAGCACGGTGAACCTGGCCGCCGCGCTCGCCATCCACGGCCTCAAGGTGCTCGTCATCGACCTCGACCCGCAGGGCAACGCGAGCACGGCGCTGGCCGTCGAGCACCGCTCCGGCACGCCGTCGGTGTACGAGGTGCTGATCGGTGAGCTGTCCGTGGCCGAAGCGGCTCAGGTCAGCAACCAGTCCCCCAACCTGTACTGCGTGCCGGCCACGATCGACCTGGCGGGCGCGGAGATCGAGTTGGTCTCGATGGTCGCCCGGGAGTCGCGGCTGAAGGAGGCGCTGAGCCCCGAGGCGCTGGACTCCATCAAGCCGGACTACGTGTTCATCGACTGCCCGCCGTCGCTCGGCCTGCTGACCGTCAACGCGATGGTCGCCGCGCAGGAGGTGCTGATCCCGATCCAGTGCGAGTACTACGCGTTGGAGGGGTTGGGGCAGTTGCTGCGCAACATCGAGCTGGTGCAGGCACACCTGAACCCGACGCTCAACGTGTCCACGATCCTGCTGACGATGTACGACGGCCGCACGAAACTGGCCGACCAGGTGACCAGCGAGGTGCGCGGCCACTTCGGCGACACGGTCCTCAAAACGGTGATCCCGCGCAGCGTGAAGGTCTCCGAGGCACCAGGATTCGGTCAGACGGTGCTCACCTACGATCCCGGCTCACGGGGCGCGATGAGCTACCTCGACGCGGCACGGGAGATCGCCGAGTTCGGCGCGGAGATGGGGTCGGCATGACGGAACAGCGCAAGGGTGGCCTCGGCCGCGGGCTCGCGGCCCTGATCCCGAGCGGCCCACCGCCCGGCACACCGTCGCCGTCGCCGGCGCGGACGGGCTCCAACGGGTCGTCGAACGGGTTGTCCAACGGGGAGTCCACCCCTGCGCCCTCCCCCGGCCCGACCGGGGAGGTGGCCGGCGCGGTGTACCAGGAGCTGCCGGTCACGGCTATTCGAACGAACCCGAAGCAGCCGCGGCAGGTGTTCGACGAAGAGGCGCTGCGGGAGCTGGAGCACTCGATCCGCGAGTTCGGGCTGATGCAGCCCATCGTGGTGCGGGCGATCGGGCCGGACCACTACGAGCTCGTCATGGGCGAGCGGCGGTGGCGGGCGACCCAGCTGGCGGGGTTGAAGACGATCCCGGCGATCGTCCGGCACACGGCCGACGACGTGATGCTGCGTGACGCGCTGCTGGAGAACATCCACCGCGTGCAGCTGAACCCGTTGGAAGAGGCGTCCGCCTACCAGCAGCTGCTGGAGGAGTTCGGGGTGACGCACGAGGAGCTGGCCGACCGGATCGGCCGCAGCCGGCCCGTGGTGACGAACACGATCCGCCTGCTGAAGCTGCCGCTGCCGGTGCAGCGGCGGGTGGCGGCCGGGGTGTTGTCCGCAGGGCACGCCCGGGCGTTGCTGGGGGTCGAGGATCCCGGGGTGCAGGAGGAGCTGGCCGCTCGGATCGTCGCCGAGGGCATGTCGGTCCGGGCGACCGAGGAAGCGGTGACGCTGGCCAAGGGCGCGGAGCCGGCCAAGGCGAAGGCCGTGCGGCGGAAGCCGATGCAGGCGCCCGGGTTGCAGGAGTTGGCGGAGCGGTTGTCGGACAACTTCGACACTCGGGTGAAGGTCGAGTTGGGGCAGCGGAAGGGGCGGATCGTGGTGGAGTTCGGGTCCGTCGATGATCTGGAGCGGATCATTCAGCTCATGTCGCCGGAGGCTGGGCAGAGGGAGCGGTCGGGGCCTGGTCCGGTGTGACGGGTGCTGGGTGAGGCCGGTTGGTGGTCACTTCCGGCTCGGTGGTCAAGCCCGGCTCGATTTGACATGGGGCCCCTATGGCACCCGAACCCATGTCAAATCGGGCCTCGGTGGGGTGGTTGCGGGGCCGTTGTGGGTGTGTGGGGTTGGGGCTTCGGGTGGTTCTGGGGTTGGTTGGATCCTGGGTGGAAAACGGACAAATGGGATTCGTTTTTGGTGCAAGGGATCACCCAGGGGGCTTTTGTCACGGTGACGATGACGGCCCGTGTCCTGTTGGACACGGGCCGTCATCGTTAGGTGAGAGGGTCTAACGGGAAACTGCGCGTTCGATGAGGCCGGCGTAGATGTCGCCCAGGGACTGGCCGGCGGCTTCGACGGCCATCGGGAGGAGCGAGGTTTCCGTGAGGCCCGGTGAGACGTTGACTTCCAGGAAGTTGACGGTTCCGTCCGGCGCGACGATGGCGTCGGTTCGGGAGACGTCGCGCAGGCCCAGGAGGCGGTGGGCGGAGACGGCGAGTTCGCCGACTGCTCGGGCGGCCTTCTCGTCGAGGCGGGCCGGGGCGTGGAAGTCGGTCAGGCCGGCGGTGTAGCGGGCGGTGTAGTCGTAGACGCCGTTCTCCGGGACGATCTCCACCGGGGGGAGGGCGTAGGGGCCGTCCGGGCCGTCGACGACGGCGACCGCGACTTCGGTGCCTTCCACGAAGCGTTCGGCCAGGACGGTGTTGCCGTAGGCCAGGCAGCCGACCATGGCGGCCGGGAGTTCGGCGGCGTCGCGTACGACTTGGGCGCCCAGGGCCGAGCCGCCTTGGTCCGGCTTGAGCATCAGCGGCAGGCCGAGGCGGTCGACCATGGCGTCCAGGACCGGTTGGGCGCCGAGTTCGCGGAACGTGGCGTGCGGCAGCACGGCCCACTCCGGGGTGGCCAGGCCGGCGCGGGCCAGTTCGCCCTTCGCGGTCGGCTTGTCCCAGGCACGGCGGCAGGCGCGGGAGTCCGTGCCGACGAACGGGACGTTCATCAGCTCCAGGATGGTCTGCACGGAGCCGTTCTCGCCCTCGCCGCCGTGCAGCGCCACCACGACGGCGTCGGGACGGTGCTCCTTCAGCCGGGTGAGCAGGTTGCCGTCGGCGTCCCACTCCTCCACGACCAGGCCGGCCGAGCGCAGCGCGGCGGACAGCCTGCGACCGGATCGCAAGGACACCTCCCGCTCGTGCGAAAGGCCCCCGGACAGGACTGCGACCCAGCGGTTGGACAACGTGTGCTCCTGATCAAGCGGTGTCGGGCGAGGGGCTGTGCGGGCCGGAGACGGCGCGGCCCACGGTCGGGCCGAACGTCTCGTGCAGCTCGATCTCGTCCTTGATGACGTTCGCGAGCCGTCGCACGCCCTCGCGGATGCGTTCGGGCGTCGGGTAGCAGTACGAGATGCGCAACTGGCGGCTGCCGAGGCCGTCGGCGTAGAAGCCGGTGCCCGACGCGTACGCCACGCGTTGCGTGATGGCGCGGGGCAGCATGGCCTTGGTGTCGATGCCTTCGGGGACGGTCACCCAGACGTAGAAGCCGCCGTTCGGCTTGTTCCACGTGGAACCAAGCGGCATGTGCTGTTCGAGTGACGAGATCGCCGCGTCACGCCGTTCCCGGTAGGCCTCGCGGTAGGTCTTGATCTGACCCTGCCAGTCGTGCGTCTTCAGGTAGCGCGACACGATCAGCTGGTTCAGGGTCGGCGGGCAGAGGGTGGCCGACTCGGCGGCCAGGACGAGCTTCTCGCGGACGGCGTGCGGCGCCAGGACCCAGCCGACCCGGAGGCCGGCGGCGAAGGTCTTGGAGAACGAGCCCAGGTAGACGACGTTGTCCGGGTCGGTCGCGCGCAGGGCCGGGTACGTGACGCCGTCGAAGCCGAGCAGGCCGTACGGGTTGTCCTCGACCACGAGGATGCCGTGCGTGCGGCAGATGTCGAGCACCTCGGCACGGCGCTGGACGGCGAGCGTGACGCCGGCCGGGTTGTGGAAGTTGGGGATCGTGTAGAGGAACTTGATCCGGCGGCCGGAGCGCTCCACGGAGGCGATGGCCTCGCGCAGCGCCTCGGGCATGAGGCCGTCGGCGTCCATGCCCACGTGGACGACCTGGGCCTGGTATGCGGCGAAGGAGCCCAGGGCCCCCACGTAGGACGGGCCCTCGGCCAGCACGACGTCACCGGGGTCGCAGAAGATGCGGGTGACCATGTCGAGGCCCATCTGGGAGCCGACGGTCACCACGACGTCGTCCGGGTGGGCGTTGATGCCCTCCAGAGCCATCACGTCGCAGATCTGCTCACGCAGCTCGGGCACGCCGTGCGCGCTGCCGTACTGGAGCGCGACGAGCCCCTCCGTGGCCACGACGTCGGCCACTTCCGCGCTGAGGGACTCCAGCGGCAGTGCTGCCAGGTGCGGCATCCCTCCCGCCAGGGACACCACCTCAGGCCTGCTCGCCACCGCGAAGAGCGCCCGGATCTCCGATGCCGTCATGCCCGCCGTGCGCGCCGCGTACCGGCGCAGGTGGGGGTCGAGGCTTCTGGCTCCCTGCATCGGGGGCAATCCGGGTAGGTTCACGGGAAACTCCGTAGGTGGGGCGTTACCGGCGGGTTTGTTCCCGCCCGAGTGTAACGGCCGTCCCGTTCGGGGCATCTGTCTTCCGGGCGGGGGTCACATCCGCCTATCCTCGTGGGGGGATGTGTTCGGGGGCTTGGAGGTCGGGGTGTCGCGTCGTGTCGTTGGCGTCACCTTGGACAACCTGGAGCACCTCTCCAAGCACAGTCGGACCTGCGTCTTCTGGGAGCTCGCGCCCCACCTGAAGGAGCAGGCCGAGGAATTCGGGGACACCGAGTTCGAGAAGGAGGCCTGGGTCTCCAGCGTGCTGTTGGAGTGGGGTTCCTGCGGTCGGATCATCTACCTCGACGGGATTCCCGCCGGGTCCGTGTTCTACGCGCCTCCGGCGGCCGTGCCGAGGTCGTTGGCCTTCCCCACCTCCCCCGCCAGCCCCGACGCGGTGCTGATGACGGGGCTCGAGGTGCTGCCGGAGTTCCGCGGTGGCGGTCTCGGTCGGGTGCTCGTGCAGACGGTGGCCAAGGACCTCACGCGTCGCGGCGTGAAGGCGATCGAGGCGTTCGGCGACAACCGGCCGGAGGTCGACGGGCCGGGTTGCGTCACACCGACCGACTTCCTGCTGCAGGTCGGCTTCAAGACGGTGCGCCCCCACCCCCGGTGGCCGCGGTTGCGGCTGGAGCTGCGCAGCGCGTCGTCGTGGAAGGAAGACGTGGAGGCGGCGTTGGAGCGCCTGCTCAGCTCGGTGACGGTGTCCGCCGCGCCCGCGGAACCCAGTTTCAAGCCTGTGTGAAACCCGTAGTGACCTGCGGGTTCTTCGTCACGGATTGACATGCAGGTATTTGCCTGCATAACGTGCGGTGTGGACAAGGTGTTCAAGGCCCTGGCCGACGAGACCCGCCGCTACCTGCTGGACCGGCTGCACGAGGAGAACGGCCAGACCCTCGGCGAGCTGTGCGCCCGGCTGGGCATGACGAGGCAGTCCGTCACCCAGCACCTGGCCGTGCTGGAGGCCGCGAACCTGGTCAGCACCACCCGCCGTGGCCGGGAGAAGTTGCACTACCTCAACCCGGTGCCGCTGCACGAGGTGCAGGAACGGTGGATCGACAAGTTCGAACGGCCGCGGTTGCGGCTGCTCAGCGACGTGAAACGACGAGCGGAGGAACCGGTGAAGCCGGAGTTCGTGTACGTGACGTACATCGAGAGCACGCCTGAGCGGGTGTGGGAGGCCCTGACGGACGCGGACGTGACGGCGCAGTACTGGGGCCACCGCAACGTCTCGGACTGGCAGGTGGGCTCGGCGTGGGCGCACCGGCGCGTGGACGGCTCCGAGGTGGACGACGTGGTGGGCCAGGTCGTCGAGGCCGACCCGCCGCGCCTGCTGGTGACGACGTGGGCCGACCCGGCGGAGCCGGCCGTGACGTCGACGGTGGCGTTCCGCATCGACGCGTACGGCGAGATCGTGCGGCTGACCGTGACGCACAGCGGTCTGGCGGACGAAGCGGAGCGCGCGCAGGCGGCGTCCGGCTGGGCGGCCGTGCTGTCGAACCTGAAGTCGCTGCTGGAGACCGGGCACGTGCTGCCGGGCATCCCGTGGGAGATGCCCGCCCGCTAGAAGCGGTCGACGTCGCAGTTCTCCAGCGTGCCGGACTGCAGGAGGTCGAGCGCCTGCTCGCTGACGACGAACTGCCCCTGGTCGGTGACGCCGAGGTCGTCCACGCCCGCCTGACCGGTGACTTCCAGCCAGTGGAAGGTGGGCAGCTCCTTGCCCTCCAGCATCTCCTGCGCCTCGTCCGAGAGGGTCACCGTGGCGCGGCGGATGCGGAACGCGTCCAGGCCGCTGTCGACCAGCGTGTCGGCCAGGTCGTCGGTGACCAGGTAGACGGGGAACGCCTCGATCAGGTCGTCGCCGGCCCAGTCGGTGATCTCGTAGTGCACCGCTTCGATGCGCGGCGGGTGGGCCGCGGCGTCGATCACGGTTCCTTCGCCCAACAAGCCTGCGACCTCGGGTTCGAGGCGGTAGAACTCCATCGTGCTCCTCACCGGCGGGCCGGCCAATAAGATCGACTCGTGGACGTGGGTGTCGAGATCCAGGGCAAAGTACTCGCGATCATCGAGGGCTCGCGGGACTTCGTGAAGATTCGCACACTGCTCGACGGGTGGCAGGCCGAGGGCATCCCGGCCGAGCAGCTGGTCGACGAGCTGACCGACCTGATGCTGGACCTGCGCGCCCAGAACCGCGCGGACGACGAGGACGCCGTCGCCGAGGTGCTGGACGTGCTCACGGGCTGGTAGGCGCCCTCGGCCTCGGGGCCGGGTCGCCGGTCCGGTGAGGTGAGCGCCGTCAGCGGAGCTTGCCGGTGGCCACCTCGTGCCGCAGCAGGTCGTCCATGGTGAACGTGCCGGTCGGCTGGTCGTCCTTGCCCAGCAGGTACAGGCGCTTCACCGCGACCAGGATGCCCTCGGCGACCACGTCGCGGAACGACGGGTTGGCCAGCCGCTGCCGGTCGCCCGGGTTGGTCAGGTAGCCGACCTCGACGCGGACCGCCGTGCAGCGGGTCATCCGGAGCATGTCCCAGGTCTTCGGGTGCGTGCGGCAGTCGAGCATGCCGGTGCGCGCGACGATCTCCCGCTGGATGAACCCCGCCAGCGCCTCGCCGACCGTGGACGACGTGCCGTTGCCCGTCCCGAAGTGGAACGTCGCCACGCCGGACGCCAGGGGCGAGGAGTTGCGGTCGGTGTGCAGCGACAGGATCAGGTCGGCGCCCGCCTCGTTCGCGAACCGGGCCCGTTCACCCTCGTCCGGGTTGTGGTTCGGCCCACGCGTGAGCAGGGCCTCCATGCCGGTGGCGGCCATCTTGCCCTCGAGCAGCCTGGCCAGGTCGAGCATGACGTCGGCCTCGGACACGCCGTCGACCACGACACCGCGGTCCTCGCCGCCGTGACCGGGGTCGATGATGATGCGCTTGCCGGACAGCCTCGGCCCGGCCCGGCGGACCCGCTCCTGCTCGCGCAGGAACACCGGCCGGCCGCCGCGCACCTTGGGCTGCAGCTGGCGCAGCGCGCGGACCGTGTCGGGGCCGCACATGCCGTCGACGATCAAGCCGTAGTCGCGTTGGAAGCTCCGCAACGCGAGCTCCGTCTGCTGACCGAACTCGCCGTTGGCCCGGCCGGCGTCGTAACCCAGCTCCAGCAGGCGCTCCTGCAACGCGAACACGTCGTCACCGGTCACCGGCTGCGCCATGAGGAACGCGAGCGGGCGGTCACCGAGCCGGTACGTCGCGTCGCGCAGGGCGCGGTAGGTGGCGGGGCCGACGATGCCGTCGGTGATGAGACCCCGCTGCTGCTGGAACGCGCGCACCGCGTGCTCGACCGGCAGGTCGAACACCTGGGACGGCTGCGGATCGGACAGCAGACCGAGCTTCGTCAGCGTTGCCCTGACCTCGGCGACGTCCGGACCGAAATCCCCGCGGCGGAGTAGCAGCATGCACCCCTCGCTCACTAAGGCGTCGACATCCGTCGACGCGAACTTGACGACCTATTGTGCCTTGCTCGCGCCGATGCCACGGACGGGGCTACTGCGAGTGGTTGCGGGTCCACAAACGAGTGACCCGTCCGCCTCCTCTGAAGACGGACGGGTCACTGGTTCGGTTGCACTCAGAGGACGTCGGACAGGTCCTTGAGCAGCGCGGCCTTCGGCTTGGCGCCGACGATCTGCTTCACCGGCTTGCCGTTCTGGAACAGGATCATCGTCGGCACCGACATGATCTGGTAGTCCCGCGCGATCGACGGGTTGGCGTCGATGTCGAGCTTCGCGATGGTGATCTTCTCGGGGTTCTCGGCGGCGATCTCCTCGAGCACCGGCGCGACCATCTTGCACGGGCCGCACCAGGTCGCCCAGAAGTCGACCAAAACCGGCTTTTCGCTGGTCAGGACGTCATCGACGAACGTCTTGGCGGAGGTGACCACGGGGGTGCCTGCCATGTCGTGTTTCTCCCTCGGAAAGGTGGGTTCAGCTGGTCGAGACGGGCTCGCTGTAGCCACCGCCCACGTGCTCGGCGGTGACGGCGGCCTCCGTGGTCCCGTGTTCGGCGAGCCAGCGCTCCGCGTCGATCGCGGCGGCGCAGCCCGACCCGGCGGCGGTGATCGCCTGGCGGTAGGTGTGGTCGACGAGGTCGCCCGCGGCGAACACCCCGTCCACGTTCGTGTGAGTCGTGCGGCCGACGACCTGGACGTAGCCCTCGCCGTCCAGCTCGACCTGGCCCTTGACCAGTTCGCTGCGGGGGTCGTGGCCGATGGCGACGAAGAAGCCCGTGAACGGGTGCTCGGTCACCTCACCGGTGCGGGTGTCGCGGGTCTTCACACCGGACACCGTGCCGGCGTCCTGGCCCAGCACCTCGACGACCTCGGCGTTCAGCAGCCACTTGATCTTCTCGTTGCTCCGCGCGCGCTCCAGCATGATCTTGGAGGCGCGGAACTCCTCGCGGCGGTGGATGATCGTGACGGTCCGGGCGAACTTGGTGAGGAACGTCGCCTCCTCCATCGCCGAGTCGCCGCCGCCGATCACGGCGATGTCCTGGTCGCGGAAGAAGAAGCCGTCGCACGTGGCGCAGGCCGACACGCCGCGGCCGAGCAGCTCCTGCTCACCGGGAACGTGCAGGTAGCGCGCCGCGGCGCCCATGGCGAGGATCACCGAGCGGGCGGCGTACCGCTTGCCGTTCGCGGTGACGTACTTCACCGGGCCGTCGAGCTCGACCTGCTCGACGTCCTCCGCGCGCAGCTCGGCGCCGAAGCGCTTGGCCTGCTCGCGCATCTGCTCCATGAGGTCGGGGCCCATGATGCCGTCGCGGAAACCGGGGTAGTTCTCGACTTCGGTCGTGGTCATCAGCGCGCCGCCGTACTGCGAGCCCTCGAACACCAGCGGTTCGAGCTGGGCACGCGCCGCGTAGACCGCCGCGGTGTACCCGGCGGGCCCCGATCCCACGACGATCAGGTTCCGAACGTCCGACACCCTCGACCTCCGTTAGTCGCTCCCGGGCCCGGATCACCCGGCCCGGCACTTCGCACAACGGATCGTAGGGTGCGGTAATTCCGCACCGTCGAGGTGAGTTGGGCTACGCGGCCCCGCTACGGCTCGATCGTGCTGTTCGCCAGGACGCCGTCGGGGTTGTCCGGGCCGCAGGTCTGGGGGTCGACCACCACGATCCGGTACGCGCCCGGCGTGCCCGCGGGCAGGATCGCCATCACGGCCGGCTTGTCGTCCAACGTGATGGGGCTGACCCCGAGCGGCTTGCCCGCGGTGATGTTCGCCCCGCGCAGGCAGTCGGCCAGCTGCTCCTGGTTCTCCAGCGGTCCGTAGTTCTGCGCCTTGAGCACGTCGCCGAACACCGGGCCGAAGTTCTCGCCGCGCACGGCGGGCATCCGGTCGGTGCTGCCGGGCGGCACGGCGCTGCCCGTGACCGGCGCGTTCGTGGTCTTGTCCTCCTGCGCCACGTTGTCGCCGGCGGTGTTGTCCCGGGGGATCGCCACCACGGCGACGCCGACGGCGACCGCGGCCGCCGCGAGCAGCCCCGCGCCCCAGCCGAGGCGCTTGGCGCGACGGGCCTTGGCCTGCGCGAAGTCGACCACCGGCGCGACCGGGCGCGCCTCCTCGGCGAGGGCCGCGTCGATCCGCTCGGCCACGTGGCGCGGCATCGGGATGGGCGGCAGGTCCCGCAGGTCGTCGAGCGTCGCGTCGAGGGCGGCGAGGATCTCGCGGGCCTCGGGGTCGTTCTCGACCAGTGGCCGCAACTCGGCCTCGGTCCGCGGGTCCAGAGCCCCCGCGTGCAGATCAGCCAGCAGGTCGACGGACCACGGCGGCCCTGAACGCCGCGCATTGCCGGTCATCGTTCCTCCAACTGACGTCCCTGTTGCACCTGCACATCGTTCAGTGGGACGTTCGCATCTGCACTCTGGTTCCGGAGGTGTCCCAGAACTTTGGCGAGCTTGGCCCGCCCGCGGGCGCACCTCGACTTCACAGTGCCCTCCGCGATCCCCAGCAGCTGCGCCGTTTCGGCCACCGAGTAGCCCTCCACGTCGACCAGCACGATCGGGGCCCGCTGCTCCTCCGGCAGCTCGTTGAGGGCGGCCTGGACGACCAGGCGGGTCTCGCGCTCGGCCATCGCGTCCCGGGGCGCCACCGGCTCGCCGGGGCCGGCCTCGGGCAGGGGGACGGTCGGCCTGGTTTGTCGCCTGCGCATCCGGTCCAGGCAGGCGTTGACGACTATTCGGTGCAGCCAGGTCGTGACCTGGGACTCGGCCCGGAAGCTCGCGGCGGCGCGGAAGGCCGAGATGAACGCCTCCTGCAACGCGTCCGCGGCCTCTTCGGGGTCGCGCAGCGTGCGCAGCGCGACGGCCCACATGCGATCCCGGTGCCTGCGCACGAGTTCGGAGAAGGCGTGCGGGTCACCCGCGGCGTGCGCCGTGATGAGGTCTGCGTCCGAGCTGGCTGCGGCGGTCACGCCGGGAGCCTATCGGGCCTGGGCAACCCCGCTCCGATCACCTGTACGGGCGAGTGCCCGGGGCACCGGCACTCGCCCGCCGCGACCGCGCGTCACAACTTCACCCATTCGACGAGCTGGACGACGACGCCGTTCGGATCGGTCACCTGGAACAGGCGCTCACCCCACGGTTCCTCGCGCGGCGGCATGGTGATCCCGACGCCCGCCGCGCGGAGCCGGTCGTGCTCCGCGGCCAGGTCGGTGACCGTGAAGGCGACGATCAGCCCGGCGGCGTGCTGGTCGCGGAAGCCCTCGGGCAGCACCTCGGTGCCGCGGCGCAGCAGGACGAGGTCGACCGCGTCGTCGTGGGCCAGCGACGCGAACCCGTCGGCGGCCATCTGCCGGGTGTAGCCGAAGTGGGTGGTGAAGAAGTCGCTGGACGCGGTGACGTCGTCGACGTTCAGCGACAGCGTGGACTTGGTGATCAAGCGGGTCTCCTCGGTGTTCGTGCGTGGGTCAGTACGAGCGGCGACGCGGCACACCCTGTGCCCGCGTCGGCCTGGTCGGTTGCTGCTTGCCGCCGAACGGCTGGTGGTTGATCCGGACCGGGCGGCGGCCGTGGTGCTCTCGTCGCAAGGTGGCTCCTCCGTTGTGCTTGCTACGAGTGTAATTATAGTCCCGTAGTACAAAACGTCAAGCAGAAGTTTGCGCCCGACGTAAAAGTCTGCCAGGCTAGGCCCATGACCAGCACCAATACGGGCCTGCGCGAGCAGAAGAAGCAGGAGACCCGGCAGGCGATCTCCGACCACGCCACCCGGCTGTTCATCGAGCGGGGGTTCGAGGAGACGACCATCGCCGACATCGCCGACGCCGCGCGGGTGGCCAAGAAGACCGTCACCAACTACTTCGCGCGCAAGGAGGACCTGGCCCTCGACCAGCACGAGGAGTTCACCGCCGGCCTCGCCCGCACGGTCGTCGAACGCGCGGTCGGCGAGTCGGCGCTGGCGGCGCTGCGCACCGCGTTCCTGGAGGCCGCGGCCCGGCACGACCCGGTGATCGGGTTCTCCGGCTTGCCGTTCGCCCGGATGATCGTCGACAGCCCCACCCTCACCGCGCGCCTGCGCGAACTGCACGAGGCCCGCGAGGAGGCGCTGGCCACCGCTCTCGCCGAGGCCACCGGCGCCGAGCTCGACGACATCACGCCGAGGGCCGCCGCCACCCAACTGGGCGGCGCGAACCGGCTGCTGTTCGGTGAAGTGCTCCGGCTGACCGTCGAGGGGCACGACAACGACCACATCGCGGCCACCGTGGCGCGGTCCGCACGGCGCGTCTTCGACCTGCTGGAACCGGCGCTGGGCGACTACGCGACCCGCGCCTGAGGGCTACTGCGCGCGGGTGTAGACGAGTTCCGCGATCTCGGAGCGGTTGTTCTTGCCGCTGCCCGAGAGCTTCGTGATCCACACCAGCAGGTGCTGGGTCGGGTCGTGGTCGGTCAGCTGGATCTGGGTCTGCCCGGCCGACAGGGTCGCGGTCGCGATGACCTTCGTCTCCGGCAGCGGCGCGCCGGGTGCGCCCGCGACGCGGATCTCCACCACCGTGCCCTCGCTCGGCGACGTGATCGTCACCGACGACAGCTTCACCGGCTCGGCGAAGCCCGCCATCAGCCCGATGCCCGGCTTGAGCGCGGGGAACGGCTGGAAGTAGTTCTCCGTCTGCCACACCGTGGTCGGGTTGTTGTCGACCGCGCGGTTGGCCCGGTTGGCGTTGTCGGGCTGGTTGGTCGCGTCGTACACGCCGACGGACGCGGGCTGCACGGGACCGGCCGGCTGCGGTGCGGGCGGCGCGGGCTGGCCGCTCTGCCCCGGCGCGGTGGACTGGCCGATCACCACGGTCGGCCCGCCGCCGCCGGTCGGCTCGTCGCTGAAGAAGCTCACGATCTGCACGCCCAGCCAGACGACCACGGCCAGCGTCGCGACCGCGAGCACGGCCACGCTGATCATCAGCTTCCGCTTGTGGTCCTTGTCGCGGACCGGCCGTTGCGTGGTCCACACCGCGCCGTCGTCCGCCGCGTCCTCCTGCACCGGCTGGATCAGCGCGGTCTGCGCCTCGGACTGGGTGATCTGGTCGAGCACCTGGAGGATCGCGGCGCTGGTCCGGATGCCGCCGACGCTGGTGTCCTCCAGGCTGCGCACGGCGACCGACGACAGCTCGTGCGGCACGTACGGGTGCAGCGCGCTCGGCGCGAGCACGGAGCCGTCCGGACCCGTCGGCGCGACGGGCACGCCGTCCGGGCCGTTCGGCAGCGCCCACTTGCCGGTGAGCAGCAGGTACAGGATCGCGCCGAGGCCCTTGACGTCGTCACGGGCGATCGCGTCCGGCCGGGGTCCGGGGAACGCGAGCCGCAGCCTGCCGTCCGCCGTCACCCGGATGCGCTGCGGGTGGTCCGCGCCGAGCACGAGACCGGCGTGGTGCGCGCCCTCGATCGCCGCGCCCAGCGGCTCCAGCAGCCGCGTCGCGGCGCCGGCGGGCAGCGGGCCCTCGGCGATCAGGTCCAGCAGGTCGGTGCCCTGGGTCCACTCGGCCACGATCACGCCGAGGATGCCCTCGTCGGGCCTGATGCCGGCGCCGGGCGTCAACACGTCGATGACCCGGGACACGCCCGGGTGGGTGAAGCTGGCCGCGTGCATCGCGCGTTCGGCGGTCCGCTTGGCCCGCGCCGCGGCGGCGTGGTCGGCCGGGTCGCCGACCAGGACGGTCAGCGCCACGTCCCGGTTGAGCTGCCCGTCCCTGGCCCGCCACAGGTGCGCGTCGCACCGCCGGTCCACACCGGACCGGGCCAGCAGCCGGTACCGGCCGTCGCCGATCACCCCGCCGGGCACCAGCGAGGCGTTCTGGATCGGACCGCTGCTCACGGGGCCGAGGGTACGTGACCGCGCGGCGTCACAGGTGTCATCGCCGACCCACCAAACGACTGATCTTGGCGATCGCGGGTTTCACTTCGGGTACCCGGAACAGCGCCAGCAGCAGGAAGCTCAACGGCAGCCCGACGACCGTCTGGATCACCACTTCGACCCAGGCACCCGCCACGGGGGACTCGATTCCCACCACCCGGACGGCGAGCCAGGCGAGCCCGGTCGCTGCTCCGAACGCGATGGCGGACGCCACGACCGTGAGGCAGATCGTCCACGCTGTGTAACCGGTGCGCAGCCGACCGAGCCTCAGCCGCAGCCACAACTGCCCGACCAGGGCACCCACGACGAAGCTCAGCGACATCGCGATCGACACGCCGACCGCCAGCTTGTCCGGCGGCGAGATCGCCAGGAACCCGTACAGCAGCCCGATCCGCACCACGACGATGATCCCCTGGATGATCGTCGGCGTCCGGGCGTCCTTCAACGCGTAGAAGACCCGCAGCTGCAGCAACGTGATCGCGTACGGCACCAGCCCGAACGCGGACAGCGCGAGCGCCGTGCCGATCGCCTCGCCACCACCGACGCCGGACCGGCCGTGCGCGAACAGGGCCAGGCCGATCGACACGCCGGACACCGTCATCAACGCGCTGAACGGCATCAGCAGGATCGACGACATCCGGTTGCCGAAGGCCAGGTCGCCGACCAGCGCGCCGGTGTCGTGCGCCGCCGCCGCGCGGCTCATCTTCGGCATCAACGCGGTCAGCAGCGACACGCCGAGCACCCCGTAGGGCACCTGGGCGATCAACCACTGCATGTTGTAGACCGTGATGGCGCCGTCGTGGTGCGTGGCGACCTTCGTCAGCACCACCATGCTGGCGAAGCCGAGCGCCACGTACAGCAGCACCCAGAACGCCAGCCCGCCGAACTCCGACAGCCGCCGGTCCCAGCCCCACCGCCACCGGAACCGGAACCCGGTCCGGCGCAGCGCGGGCACCAGCACCGACGCCTGCAGCGCCACGCCGAGCATCGTGCCCAGGCCCAGGACCAGCAGCTTCGGCTCGCCCATCCGCACCGGGTCCAGCGAGATCTCGCCCGGCATCAGCCAGTAGACGACCAGCGTCAGGATCACCACGAGGTTGTTCAGCACCGGCGCCCACGTGGGCAGGCCGAACACGTGCCGGGTGTTGAGCACCGCGCCGATCAGCGCGGACAGCCCGTAGAACACGATGCCCGGCAGCACCAGGTACGCGAACGCGGTGACCAGCTCCGGCTTGGCCGTGGGCGAGTCGATGAACAGCGCGGTCAGCAGCGGCGCGCAGGCGACCGCGATGATCGTGCCGACGCCGAGGATCACCGCAGACATGGTGATCATCCACTGCGCGTAGGACTCGCCGCGGTCGCCGTCCTCCTTCTCGGCGCGCACCAGCAGCGGGATCGCCACGCTGGTCAGCACGCCGCCGAGCAGCAGCTCGTTGATCATCGTGGGCAGCGTGGTGGCGACCTGGTAGGAGTCGTTGAGCGCGTCGACGCCGAGGATCGTGATCAGCAGCAGCTTGGACAGCAGTCCGGAGGCGCGGCTGACGATCGTGGCGATGGCCATCGAGCCGCCGGCGCGCGCCAGCGACGGGCCCTGCGGCTGCTCCTGCGTCACCGTGGTTGTTCCGCTCAACTCGTGCTCGACCTCTCCGGCGGCGTGACCCCACTCGCGTCGTTCGGCACCTGCGCGGAGGCGGCCCGGGCGGCGCGCACCCGACGGTAGATGCGCCTGGCGGACAGCAGCACCAGCGCGGCGCCCGCCAGGCCCGTGATGACGACCGTGATCGTCCCGTACGCCGAGGACGACACCTCGAGCCGAGCCCGTTCGCCCAGCTCGACGCCACTGGTGGTGACCAGGCGGATGTGCACCGGGAACCGCCCGGACCGCTGCACCTCCACCGGCACCCGCACCAGCCGGTCGCCGCGCGCGGGCAGCTCGATGTCGGTCAGGTCCCTGGCCACGATGCCCGGCGTGTCCTCGATCACGATCCGCACGGTGACCCGCACGTCGAGCCGGTTCTTGATGGACAGCGGGATGGGGCTGTCGCCCGAGCCGAGCAGGATCGGGCTGTTCGGCTCGGTCACCGTGACCTGGCCGCGCAACCCGTCGATCTGCTGAACGCCGGTCGCCAGCGCGGCCCGCGCGCCGTCCTCGTTGCCGCGCCACGCGCCCGACACCGCGCGCAGCAGCGCCAACCGCAGCGGGTCGATCAGGTCGCCCGGCTCGGCGGACGCCGCGTCCGGTTGGCTCATCGACTCCGACAGCTGGTGCAACCGGGCCCACGACTCGGCCACCGAGGCGGTCACGGACGGCGGCACCTCGCGGGCCCCGGCCTCGACCGGGTAGCTCAGCGCGGCCGTCTGCTCGGGCGGCGCCGCCAGCAGGGTCTCCAGGCCGACGGGGGTCGCGAACCCGTCCGCGACCAGGGACTTCGCCGTGCGCAGCAGCGTGTCGACCTCGCCGGTCGGCGCGTTCCACCGGCGTGGCGGCGCGATGACCACGTTCTGGCCGGTGCTCTGGAACCCGGCCCGGAACGTGAGCGCGGCCAGCGCGTTCTGCACCGACACCGGCCGGGTCTCGCTGGGCGTGGTCACGCCCGCGACCGGCTTGGCCGTCGCCGCGCCGTTCAGCGCGTCGGACACCATGCCGTCGACGCGCACCGCCGTGACCGGCTTGCCCTCGGCCACGTCGAACCGGACCGGTCCGGTGCCGGGGGTGCCGGCGACGGCCGACTGGTCGAGCACCAGGGACGTGACGCCCCGAGCGGTCAGGTCCGACAGCGTCGGCTGGTCGAGCACGCCGTCCTCGGGCCAGGTCAGGCCCTGCGTGGGCTGTACGCCGAGGACGTCGCGGACCACCTCGGCGCCGTTGAGCGCGAGGTCGGTGAGGCCGGTGAGCTGGGCGCGGGACAGCGCGACGAGGTCGGCGTCGGCGTCGGGCAGCGCGATCACGCACCGGCCGGCGACCAGCAGGCGCAACCGGTCGCGCCACAGCTCGGCCGCGCTCTTGCCCTTGCCCGCGCCCTGGCCGCGCACCTCGTAGCCCTGGGTCATCGCCTCGACCGTGCGCAGCAGGTCGGGGTCGACGGCCAGGCACACGCCGGTGCCCAGCGGGCCGGTCAGCGCCGACTCGTAGGCCATGAGCAGGCCGTAGAGCCTGCCGCCCATGGCCAGCGAACCCGCCAGCTCGTCGTCGGTGAGCACGGTCGGGGTGGCGGTGACGACGCGCGGCCGGTCGGCCAGCGGCCACAGCAGGGTGAGCTTGGCGGGGTTCGCCGGCGGGGACGGCGCCTGCCCGCCGGGCATCGCGAGCACCGGCAGCAGGGTGCTCAGCGCGGCCAGCCGGGCCCGGCCGCCGTAGGCCGGGACGCCGTTGATGTTCGCCAGGACCGGGTAGATGCCGGGTTCGGTGATGCGCAGCGAGGTCGGGTCCGTGCCGCGCAGGGGCACGGTGAGCCGGAACGGCTTCGACTCGTTCTGCTCGAGGCGGTCGGTGACGGGGGTGAAGTTCGGCTGGACGAACTCGGCGTCGGTCGGCTGGCGCAGCGCCTCGCGGACCTCGTCCTCGCCGGTCAGCGGCCGGCCGCGTTCCAGGCGCAGCTCGATGTCCTCGATCGGCCGGTCGCCGACGTTGACCACCTTGCCGGAGATCGTGATCGAGTCCGGCCCGTCCGCGGTGATCACGCGGGGGGTCATCTCCTCGACGTCCAGGCGCAGCCACACCTGCGACTGCTGGCCCGGTTGGCTGGACAGCGCCATGGTCGCCCACACCTGCGTCGCGGGCGCCGGCCGGACGGGCAGCCGCCCGCTGTCGGCGGGCGCGGCGGGCGCCGCGGACGCCGTCGTCACGAGGAGGACCCCCGCCGCCGCTAGTGCGGGCAGCAGCCGTTTCACGCGGACTCCGCTCCGTCCGTCTGGTACTCGGAGAGCAGTTCGGCGGCTCGGCGCACGAGTCGACGCTCGTCCGCGTAGGCGAGCCGGTCGTCCAGCTCGCCAAGGGGCACCCACGCCACCTCGGTGACCTCCACGTCTTCGTCGGAAAGCTCGCCGCCCAGCGCTTCCAGGAGGAAGTGGTGGACGGTCTTGTGCACCCGCCGGTCCTCGGCGACGAACCAGTAGTCGATCGAGCCGAGCGGGCGCAGGACCTTGCTATGAATACCGGTCTCCTCGGCGACCTCGCGCACCGCGGTCTGTTCCGCGGTCTCACCGGCCTCGATGTGACCCTTCGGCAACGACCACAGCAGCCGGCCCCGCCGGTCGAGCCGCCCGATGATCGCGGCGACGTGCTGCTCGAAGTCCAGCACCAGCCCTCCCGCCGAGGTCTCGTCGACGGTCTTCAGCCGCCGACCCCGACGCCGGTTCCGGCGCCTCGGCTTGGGACCGCCGGAGCGACCGGACGACTGGGGCATGCCCTGATGGTAGTGGCGACCAGCGGGTACCGGACGTGACCGCCCGGTGGCGGGTGGTGATCGACAGCCGTGCAACCCGGTCGAGCCGGACCCCGCCGACCAGTAGGCTGGCTCCTCGTGTCCGGACCCATCGCCTCCACCACCACTTCTCCTGGGCAGGACAATGCCGTGGTGGAACTGCTGAGCTCGCTCCCCGTCGCCGACGACCTGGCCGCCCGCTTCGCCGCGGCCGGCCATCGCCTGTACCTGGTGGGCGGCAGCGTGCGGGACGCCGTGCTCGGCCGGCTGTCCGGCGACCTCGACTTCACCACCGACGCCCGGCCGCCGCAGATCATGGCGCTGCTCAAGGGCTGGGCGGACGCGATCTGGGACACCGGCATCGCGTTCGGCACGGTCGGCGCGACCAAGCACGGGCAGACCGTCGAGGTCACCACGTTCCGCGCCGACACCTACGACGGCGTCACCCGCAACCCCGAGGTGACCTTCGGCGACAGCATCGAGGGCGACCTGGTGCGCCGGGACTTCACCGTCAACGCGATGGCCTACGACGTGGTGAACCGGCAGCTCATCGACCCGACCGGCGGCCGCGAGGCGCTGCGGGCCAAGACCCTGGACACCCCCGCGACGCCCCAGGAGTCGTTCTCCGACGACCCGCTGCGGATGCTGCGCGCGGCCCGGTTCGTGTCCCAGCTGGGCTTCACCGTCGCGCCACGCGTGCTCGACGCGATGGCGGCCATGGCGGGCGAGCTGACCCGCATCACCGCCGAACGCGTCCAGGTCGAGGTGTCCAAGCTGCTCACGGGCGCGCACCCGCGGGCGGGCGTCGAGCTGATGGTCGAGGCGAAGCTCGCCGACGTGGTGCTGCCCGAGCTGCCCGCGATGAAGCTGGAGATCGACGAGCACCACCAGCACAAGGACGTGTTCCACCACTCGCTGGTCGTGCTCGACCAGGCCGTCGACCTGGAGGACGGCCCGGAGCCGGACCTCGTGCTGCGGCTGGCCGCGTTGCTGCACGACATCGGCAAGCCGGACACCCGGCGGTTCGAGGAGGGTGGCGGGGTGTCGTTCCACCACCACGAGGTGGTCGGCGCGAAGATGGTCCGCAAGCGTTTGCGCGCCCTGAAGTACTCGAAGGAGATCGTCGAGGACGTCGCCCAGCTCGTGTACCTCCACCTGCGGTTCCACGGCTACGGCAGCGGCGAGTGGACCGACTCGGCGGTGCGCCGGTACGTCACCGACGCCGAGCACCTGCTCCCCCGCCTGCACAAGCTGGTCCGCGCCGACTGCACCACGCGCAACCGGCGCAAGGCCAACGCGCTGCAGCGGACGTACGACGACCTGGAGCGCCGCATCGAGCGGATCGCCGCCGAGGAGGACCTCAAGCGGGTCCGGCCGGACCTCGACGGCAACGAGATCATGCGGCTGCTGGGCCTGCCGCCGGGGCCGGTGGTCGGCAAGGCGTGGAAGTTCCTCAAGGAGCTGCGCCTGGACCGCGGCCCGCTGGAGCACGACGAGGCGGTCGCGGAGCTGCTCGAGTGGGCGCGCGCGGAGGGCGTCCAGCCCCCTGGTGACTGACACCAAGTGACCAATCTCGGACTTGGCCTTGGCCAGTGACAGCCTGTTGCGGGACCATGACTGTGTGCGTCAGACGCGCACTGGGGGTGGTGTCGTATGAACGCTTGGGGATTGTCCGAGGGGGGCACCCGGGCACAACAGGGGTTGGACGAGCTCTCCGACCGGCAGCGGGCCGTGCTCCGCTGCCTGGCCAGGGGGCTCGCGGACCACGAGATAGCGCGGGTGCTGGCGCTGAGCCAGCACCAGGTGGGGGCGGTGGTGTCGGAGATCCTTCGCGCGTTGAACCTGCGTGATCGGATGGCGGCGGTGGTCTACGCCCACGAGACGGGGATCATCAGATTGCCCCTGCCGCGGTGACGCGGTAGAGGCACTCACGCACGGCGCTTGACCAGCAACAAGTAACCGAGCAGGCCGAGCAGGTAAGCCACCGTCGCGGCGATCACGAGGCCCGGCGACCGACCGTCCAGGGGCACGACGGCCGCCGCGGCGGTGACTGCTGCCACCTGCGTGGCGTTGAACAACGTGTCGTACAGGGCGAACACCCGGCCGCGGACCTCGTCGCCGATGTCGCCCTGCACGGCCGCGTCCACGCAGAGCTTGACCACCTGGCCCGCGAACGTGAGCACGAACGACGCGGCCAGGATGGTCGGCAGCAGCATGGGCAGGCCGAGGCCGAGCTGGGTGGCTGCGGCCAGCACGAGCGCGCCGCAGACCGTGCCGCGCCGGCCGAGCACGTCCACCAGCCGGTCGGTCACGAGTCCCGCCAGCAGGATGCCCGCGCCACCGGCCACGGCGACCTCGCCGAGCCCCGCCATGCCCGCCTTGAGCGGGCCGTGGTCGGTGAACGAGTTGCGCATCAGCAGCAGCGTGAGCAGCAGCGACGCGCCGAACGCGAGCCGGTGCGCGAGCAGCGCCACGAGGGCGGCGGCGACGCTGGGCGCCCGCCACGCGGCCCGTGCGCCGTCCAGCAGGCCCAGGGCGACCGCGGTGACCGTCCGGCTGGGCTCGTCCACCTCGTCGGGTCCGAGCGCGCCACGCGCGAAGCGGGAGGCCAGGAAGGCGGCGCCGAGCGAGCCCGCGACGGCGAACGTCGTGGTCCACGCCGAGCCGCCGTCACCGGAGCCGAGCACCGACCGCAACCCCACCGCGCAGCCCGCACCGAGCACCGCGGTCAACGCGCCCAGGGTGGTGACGAACGCGTTCGCCTCCACTAGGTGGTCGCCGTCCACCACGTGCGGCAGGGACGCGGACAGGCCGGAGCCGACGAACCGGCTCACCCCCGTGACGAACAGCGCCGAGGCGTACAGCGGCACGCCGGCGAGCCCGAGCCCGACGGCCGCCGCGGTGAGCAGGATGAACACGGCACGGGTGAGGTTCGCCACGACCAGCACCCGGCGGCGGTCCCACCGGTCGAGCAGGGCGCCCGCGAACGGGCCAACGACCGAGTACGGGAGCAGCAGCACGGCGAACCCGGCCGCGACGGCGAGCGGGTCGGCGTGGCGCTCGGGGTTGAACAGCACCGCGCCGGCGAGGCCCGCCTGGAAGAGGCCGTCGCCCCACTGGGCGGCCAGCCGCGAGGCCAGCAACCTGCGGAAGTCCGCCAGCGCGAGGAGTCTCCGGACACCGAGGTGGTGCTTCGCCGCGGTGGTGCCGGCAGTGGTCACGGTGGTGAGCCTATGCCTCCGGACCTCCGAACCACGAAGGCCGGACCCGCGTGGGGTCCGGCCTCCCTGGCGCCAGGCGCCCGGTCGCCTCTCGGCGGGTGGCACTACGCGGCTCCAGCCGGACGGTATTCCGCGTAGGCGTTTCAGTGGGCCCGGGGGACTCGATGGCGCCTGACGTCCACTACAACGAACACGGTAACCCGGATGTTCCGCCGACCGCGTCCGCGCGGTGTGCGCTGCGTCGCCTGGCCCGCGGTCGTCGTCTGGGATCATGCGTGGTGTGCGCCCTGATGCCGACGTCGAACCGGGTTCTCTGCTGGTCGCGGCACCGACTCTGATCGACCCCAACTTCCGCCGGACGGTGGTCTACGTGATCGACCACCGGGACGAGGGCAGCCTCGGCGTGGTGCTGAACCGCCCGAGCGAGGTCGCCGTCCACGACGTGCTGCCCGCCTGGGGACCGCACGTGAGCAGGCCGCAGGCCGTCTACATCGGCGGGCCGGTGGAGCAGAAGACGGCGCTGTGCCTGGCCGCGCTGCGCACCGGCGAGGACCTGGCATCACTCGACGGTGTGGTCGGCGTGCACGGACCGGTGGCGCTGGTCGACCTGGACGCCGACCCTGACGTGCTGGTGGCGAAGGTGCGCGGGATGCGCGTGTTCGCCGGCTACTCCGGCTGGGGCGAGGGCCAGCTGGGCAACGAGGTCGCGCGCGGCGACTGGATCGTCGTGAAGGGCCTGCCCGACGACGTGCTCACGCCGCCGAACGTCGACCTGTGGGGACGGGTGCTGCGCCGTCAGGGCATGCCGACGGCGCTGATGGCGACGTTCCCGACGGACATCCGCCGCAACTAGTTGTATGAGGCCATGACGTTGGTGACGCCGGTGTGGAGCCGTGTGGCTGGTGGTCGGTTTCCGGCGGCGGTGTGGGGGCGATGGTAGTTGTAGTGCACGTTCCAGATCGTCAGGGCGTCGGTGCGTTG
>NZ_JAJHUO010000019.1 GCF_020859565.1 Saccharothrix luteola
GGAGCACACCGATCCTCCCACCGCAAGCAACCCCCTGCGGTCAAATCTCACCGACACACACCTTCGCCGACAGCGGGCGCGGTCACCGCTGACCGACAGACGCGGTCACTTCTGACACGCAAAGTCACCCTGTCCCTGGAACTCAACCGCCTGCTGGACGAGCTCGCCCACCGCCGGGAGCTCGAACGGCTGGCCAAGGACGAGTACGACGCGGCGCTGAAGCTCGCGGGCAGCGGTGTGATCTCCCGCGAGGAGCTGGAGCGGCTGAAGACCGCCTGGGAAGTGGTGAAGATCGAGCGCGAGCAGGTCGAGCAGCGCACCACCGACACCAAGAAGCAGTTCGCCGACAACCCCGTGTGCAAGGACTACCCGTCGCTCCGCCCGACCCCCACGTCCACGCCGACGACGACGCCGTCGACCACGCCCCCGTCCACCACGACCATGACGACCATGCCGTCCACGACGCAGTCGAGCACGCATCTGCCCATCCTCACCAGCACCGCCACGCCCGTGCCGGTGCGCTGATCACACAACCGCCGTCCGACGCCGCGGCCGAACCGGTACGGCGCCGGTCAGCTCTGCCCGCTGCCGAGGCAGACGAAGGGCCTGCGCAGGGGGGCGACGGCGACGGCGTCGGCGAGTGCCTCGACGGGACGCGCGCCGGCGGCCAGGTTGCGGTGGTAGTCGGCCATGGTCGCGGCGCACACCTGATCGCCGACGCCGCACAGCGGTGCGACGACGGTCCGCGTACCACCGGCCAGCAGCGCACCGGCGAAGCCCAGCGGATCGTCGCCGCGGTGGATGCGGCCGAGGTCGGGTGCGTACGCCGCGAGCACCACATGGCGAGGAGGCGTGGTCAGGCCGGTCAACTGGTGGGCGAAGAGCGGGCCGTCGACGAGTTCGAGGTGGGAGAACAGAGGGCTCGTCGGTTCGTGCACGCCGCGTGCGGCGACGTGCACGATCCCGGCCCCGTCGAAGGCGTCCAGCGCCGCGGCCACCGTGGCCCGGTCGCCGGTCACCGACGTCGCGGTGCGGTAGTAACCACGCAGGTGGTCGATCTCGCCGGCGTACGCGGGCATCCCGGGGCCGCGGAGCAGCACGGTCGGTCCGGCCGGGGAGCTTTCGGCGCGGTCGGCGGCCAGCCAGGCGGTGGCCGAGGGTGCAACCACCACGGGACGACCGTGCAGCGTGGGCAGCACGCCCCAGGGCACCGCGTGCAGCGCGCCGGTGGGCACGACGACCAGTTCCCGTTCGCCGATCAGGTCGGCCAGGGGCCGGATCAACTGGGTGTCGAGCTGATCGGCCCGCTTGCGCGCCGATGCCGAGAGTACGCTGATCAACGCTGGTGGCAGGTGGTCGGGCGCCAAGGCGTTCAGGTCGGCGGTGAGCATCCGGGCGTTCTCCGCAGCCCGCTCGGCCGACCCGAGCCGGACCGATCGGACCAGGGCGCCCACGGCGACGATCGCGACCAGCGAGTCCCGGGTGACCCCGTAGCCGACCAAGGCCCGATCGCCCAGCCTCCCGGTCACGGCGCTCAGCGGTGCGGGCCGGGCGTGGCGCGTCCAAGCGTCCCGCGGCACCCGGTTCCCACGCACCCCGAGGCCTTCGACCCTGCGGCCCTCGAACCTGCGCTGCTGACGCAGCCTGCTCAAGGTGCGTGCGCGGACGACCTCCTCGCTCGTCGGTGCCGGGCCGTGGTGGTGGATCGGGGACTTGGCCCGCTCCAGCGAGTCGAACAACGCCGTGTCGGTGTGCTCCGCGGTGATGTCCACCCCTAGCTGGGCCAGTTCGGGCCAGTGCACGACGGTTCCGGTGGGCAGGTCCAGCGTGCCGAGCCGCTCCGGGCGGCCGCTGACCTCGGCGTACCCGTGGCGCACCTCGTTCAGCGCACGGGCTCGCTTGCCGGAAGCGACCGCGAGTTCGGCTCGGCACAGCCGCCACAGCACCCGGCAGTCCACCGGCGCCTGCCACCCCGGCGGGGGTACCGCTCGGATCAACTCCTCCGCCTCGGCCAACGCCCGACGGCGGATCGCGACGCGGGCGGCGAGCAGCCTCGCCACCCCGGCCTCGTCCGGCAGGCCCTGCGAGGCGAGCTCGTCCGCCAGCTCGACGGCACGGTGCTGGATCGCCGCCGTCGACCGATCCCGGGCGAGGTGGATCCGGAGCTCGGTGAGCCTTGCCAGGGTTGCCCAATGCTGTGCACCACGACGGGTGAACCGGCGGCGAGCCGCCGCGGCGTGCACGCCGGCTTGGGCGTAGTCACCGAGCAGAAGTTCGGCCACGGCCAAGCGTTGTTCGGCCACGGCCACGTCGATGCCGAGTTTCGCCATCCGCAGGTGCATGAGCACATCGCGGAGCCGCATGGCGGCCTCGTCCGCGAGTCCGGCGTCCAGCAGCGCTTCGGCGAAGTCGAGTCGGGAATCGGGGAATACGGCGATCCTGGCGTCCCGCAGCACCCGCTCGGCTCGCTCGTGCCAGGCGAGGGCCGCGGGTAGGTCGCCGCCGAGTCGGGCGGCGTTGCCCAGGTTCGCCAGTGCGCGCGCCCGCAACTCGGGGCGGCCTGGTACCCCGGCGACGACCGTGAAGTCGGTGACCGCGCCTTCGACATCGCCGACGGCAAGCCGTGCGAGCCCGCGGTCGAGAGTCGTGCTCGCCACCGCGGTATCGGTGATCGCCACCGACCGCCGCATGAGGCTCAGGGCGTTGTCGTAGTGATCGAGGGCTGCTGCTGATCGGTCGACCCGGTGCAGCACCATCGCGTACTGTGCTTCGACCAGTGCCGCGTTCGGTCCGCCGGCGGCCAGTTCGTTCGCGCGCGAGGCGAACTCGACGGCTGCTGCGATGTCCCCGACCTCGGCTTGCGCCGCGGCGAGGGCCATGGTGATCAGGGCGCGCGAGTCGGTGTCGGTAGCGGCGCTGTGCGCTGCTCGTTTGAGAAGCCGCAGGGCGTGGACGTGCCGGCCTTGCGCGCCGGCTTCCCTGGCCTTTGTCAGTACGTCGGGACGATCCGCGGGAAGCACCGCGTCGAAGGCCGGCTCAGGTCGGTGCGAGAGCGCGAGTTCGCTGTCCACCTCACCGAACACGGCGTCATCGGTTCCCTGCCGGTAGGTCTCGGCCACGACCTCGGCGACACGTGTGGACAGCAACCTTTCGTCCGCGAGATCAGCGAGCCGATCCGCGAACGAGTAGCGATCAGTGTCGTCCTGGGGCGACGGGAACAGGCTCGATGGCTGTTCGCCGTCGAACGCCGCCAGGATGTCGGGCATGTCGCGGGGGTCGAGACCGATCGAACGGATCGCGGTGCGCAGCAGTCCCGGATCGCGCTCGCCGACCTCGCCGGCGAGGTCGCGCAGGAGGCCGGGCACGCGCCGGATCATCCGTGGGCTCAGGCGTCGGTACAGGCCCACCGCTTCGTCGGCCAACCCCTCGGCGGTGAACGGGTCCGTGTCGAGGCCGCGTCGCACCAGGCGCAGGCACTGCACGACGAGCCTCAGCCGGATGAGCCGGAAGTCGGTGGTGTCCGGCGCGGTGTCCACGGTGCGGAGGGCCGCGAGCGCTTCGTCCCGGGACTCTTCGAGGTCGTTGGTCAGCTCGGCGAGCCGGATGACGTGGAACGTGAGCGCGTAGAACTCCAGCGGCGTCCCGGAATCCGACGAGTGGTCCCGCGCGTCCCACACCTCGGCCAGCGCCTCGTCGTAGCGGTGCAGGTGCTCCAACACCTGCACCAGCAGGTCGATGATCTCGAACGACCGGTCGCCGTACCTGAACCGGTGCGTCTCGACGAGCCGGAGCGCCTCGTCGAGCTTCCGGTCACGTACCAGGTGGCGCGCGCGGCGCAGCACCTGCTCGCGCCGGTCCACCGCTTCGGCGGCACCCAGGTCTTCCTCGGACAGGCCCAGGCCGGGCGCCTTGGTCGCCAGGTACGCCTTCGAGGTGGGCGGGAACTCGTCGAACGAGGGGAGCAGCCCCGGCAGGGCGGCGTCGGCCCAGCGCTGCTCCAGCCGGGTACGCTCCTGCCCGAGCATTAGGCGGTGGTACAGCTCCTCGGTGCGGTCCGCGTCTCCCCCGCGGGCGCGGTAGTAGGTGATGGCACGTCGGTGGATGTCCGCGACGGTGCGGGGATCGTCGGCGCTGAGGCGGGGCAGCATCATCTGCCGGACGTCCTTGCGGTGCACCAACCCGCCCGGCGCCCGGTCGACGAGCATGGCCTCGCGGGCGAGTTCGTCGAACAGCAGTTGCGCCGTGGCCCGGTCGGGCACGGCGACCCGGCACGGCACGGACAGCACCGTGCGGATCAGGTCGGGGGTGACGCGGCGGAGGGTGAGCCCCGGGTGGGCGAGCCTGCGCACCTTCGGGTTGTCGATGTAGCCGAGCAGCCGGTGGTACAGCTCGCCCTCGATCGCGCCGAGCCGCACGGCGACCTCGCGGAACGGGTCGTCCGCGGGGTGCTTGCGCAGGATGCCCGCGGCGAGCCGGACGCACAGGGGGCTCGGGCGCACCGCGTCGACCACCCGCGCCGCCTCGTCGGCCGCGAGGTCGAAGGGCAGCAGCGACCGGAGCAGCGCGATCGCCTCGTCGGGATCGAGCAGAGGAACTTGTACCGCGCGCAACGACAGGTCCGGGGCGGGGGACCGCCCGCCCAGCACGATGGACAGGCGCGGCAGCGCCTCGGCGACCTCGGTGAGGAAGGTGGCGAACGACCGCTGGACTTCGCGGTCGCGGCGCTGCACCTCTTCGAACGTGTCCAGGACCAGTAGGACCCGCTCGCCCGACAGGCCGGACTCCAGCAAGCGGAGCAGGTGGTCGTGCGACCTCCCCTGGTGCAGCGAACGGATGCTCGTCTCGTGCAGCTTGTCGCCACCGCGCAGCAGGTCTCGGGCGCCGGTGAGCAGGCGGTCGAACCGGTTCTCGCCGGTCTGGGCGGCCAGTTGGTGCGCCATCGCGGCGACCACGCTGGCGGGGTACCGCGGATCGAGCTCGCTCTGGTCGAAGTTGAGGTAGCAGACCAGGCCGTCGGAGCCGATGCGCAGGACGTGGCGCGCGAGCAGCGCGGACTTGCCGATGCCGCCGACACCGTGCAGGAGCAGTGGTGGGCCGGGACGCAGGAAGTGCGCCCACAGCAGTGACAGCATCTCCTCGCGGCCGACGAAGTGCTCGTCGCCTAGGGCCCGCAGCGGTTCCAGCAGCTCGGCGTGCGCGAGCGCGCGGTGCACCTCCGCGCCGATCGGCACGTGGTCGCCCAGCCACCGGGACAACCAGGCCATCGCGCGCAGGTCGGTCGTGCCGAGTTCTTCCGGGCGAACCGCGGCGCGCGCGCCGACGACGCGGTCGATCGCGCGCTGGCGGGCGTCGGAGGGGCGGTAGGCCAACCGGCTCCACGCCGCGCGCAACTCGTCGAACGTCGCCCGGCTCGTCACCGACCGCCGCACCGAGTCGTCCAGCATCCAGTGGCGCACACCGCCGACGAGCACGCGGGTGGACTCGGCGAGCAGTGCCTCGCCTTCCGTACCCGTGCCGATCCACGACAGCTCGTAGTGGGACAGCAGGCTCGCCCGGAGGCGGAGCTGGTCGAGGTCGAGCGTGGCGGTGTGGTTCACGCGGTCACCTTCGGGGCGAACCGGGCGTGCGCCGCCCGACCGACGGACGCGCCCACTGCCCGAAGGTCCGACAGGTCCGTCTCCGTCAGTACGTCGGCCACGATCGAGGACACCTCGTCCGCGGTGAGCGGGGCGCCCACCGTGGTCGCGACCTCCTGGAAGAAGTCGTGCAGGTGCTTCTCGGTGATGCCGTCCAGCGATTCGACCAGCAGTACGTCGAGCACGTCCGGGGAGAAGTCGCCGGGGTGCCCCGTGACCACGAGCCGCGTGTCCTGCAGTTGGCCCGCCTCGATCTCCTTGGCGAGCCGGGCCACGGCGAGGTGGACGCACGGCCGCACCCAGGGCCGGTCCAAGCCGTCGATGAACAGCCACCGCAGGCGTGGCGGCAGTCGCCGGAACCTGCCCACGAACTGGTGCACCAGGTCCCGCACCGCGCGGGACTGCTCGACGTGCTCGTCGACCGGGTCGAGCCGCCCCAGGTCGAGCCGGGTGGCCAGGGTCGACACCAGGTCGGCCGCGCGCACGTCGTCGTACCAGTCCTCCTCGACGTCGATGACGACGAAGTCGCAGCTCAGCGACGGGTCGTGGAGGATGTGCTGGATCAGGTGGCGGCTGTAGGACTTGCCGGAACCCGGGTCGCCGGTGATCGCGAGCACCGGGTACTCGTCCTTGAGCATCCGCAGCACGCTGCGGCGCAGGCCGTCCCGGTCGATCACCGCCCGCTTGGACCCCGGGCCGATGAGCACCGACAGGTGCCGGTGCAGTGGCACGTACCACTGCGTGGTGAGGTTCCGCGCGGCGAGCACCTGGTCCAACTCGGCGGCGACCGCGGGCACGCGGTCCCGCACCGCTCGGATCAGGTGTTCGAGCTTGCCGGCGTCGGAGGCGTCACGGGTGAGGGTCGGCCACAGGCTCGCCGCGGGCTGGTCCCAGGCGACCTCGGCGGGAGGCATGCCGATGACGAGCCACACCTCCTGGAGTTGCGGCTGCTGCCACATCGCCGCCTGCAACGTCCGGTGCAGGCGCTGCGCGGTCGCGTCGTGCCAGTCGGGTGACCGGACCCACCGCATCGTCGCTCACGCCCGCAAGTCGACGCCGAGCGCGTCCAGTCGCTCGACGACCCGCGCGATGGCGCGGCCCTGGTTGCGGTAGGCGACGCCGTCCTGCTCGGGCGAGGCGACCCACCGGTGGTGCAGCGCCACCACGCGCCACCGCTCGTCGAAGACGGGCGAGCCGGACGACCCCGCCTTGGTGTCGGTCCAGTACTGCACCACCTCGTCGTCGGCGTAACGGACGAGGTTGTGGTGCAGGGCGATCTTCTTCGGCAACCCTCCGGGGTGCTGAATGATGGCGACCCGGTCGTCCACCTCGGGTCGCGCGCCCGAGGACAGCGGCAGGATCGGCACGTCTTCCGGCAACGGGACCGAGGTGGTGATGACGGCGAAGTCGTCAGGCCGCTCGCCCACCACCGTCGCGGGGTCGCACTCGACGACCAGCGGCTCCCGCAGCACACCGCTGGTGTCCACCTCGTAGCCGAACTCCGCGACCACGCCCGACGCCGGCACGTCCCTCGGGAGCAGGACGTGGTGGTTGGTCAGCAGCACGCGTTCGCCGACCCGGAATCCGGTGCCATGGTAGCTCCGCCCGCCCGCCTCGACCCGCAGCAGGCACACCGCGCGTGCGCGGTCCAGACCGTGCTGGAGGAAGGCGATGTCGAGCAGCGTCTCCTGCCCGTCCACGATCTGCCGCTCGTCGCCCGTACCGCGCCACCGAAAGTCACCGGCGTCCTGCGACGGCGCCGCGACCCGCGGCGTGGCGGCCAGCAGTTCGGTCACCCGCTGAGCGAGCACGGGACGGCTGCGGGCCGCCGCGTGCAGCAGGTCGGTGAGCACCAGGTGCATCGCGGCCTCGTTCAGCACGTCCAGCCAGAGCGTGCGCGCCGGTTGGCCCCAACGGATCACACCCGGTGAGAGGCCCGCCTCGCGCACGACGGCTTCGGCCTCCGACTCGCGGTAGATCGTCGTGCTCAGGGCGTCACGCAGCTCCTGCACGCGGACGTCGGTCCAGTCCAGCGGATGGGTCAGCAAGGGGGACATCGTTCCGTATGATCACACCTGGTGGTCAGTGCGTTAGCCGCAGGGATCCGTTCTCACCCGAACAGACGACCTAGGTCGCTGGATGCGATCGAAACGCACCGTGCTGACCTGTGGCGGTTACGCCGTGCGCCGATCGGGCGATGTTCGTAGGGACCACCCGCGGACGAGAACGGAGCTGGTGTGGACCCGGCCGAGAGAATGGCGCTGACCGCGTTGTGCGCCGAATTGCCGGCACTGCGCGAAGAGTGCCGCTACCAACCCGAGAGCGCCCGACGGCTGCTGGCACGGGTCGAGGAGGAGGCACGCGCGCGCCGACCCGTGCTGGCGTTGCTGGACCAACTGCTCGACGGCGGTGGTGACGAGGCGACGCGCCAGCTGAGCGGTGGTCTGCCGGGGATGGGCGCGGGGCAGGCCGACGAGGAGTCGTTCGGCTGCCCGGACGACGCGTGCGACCGGACGAGCGTGCCGGTGCCCGCCGGGCCGGTGCCGCGCTGCCTGGTCCTCGGCGCCGCGATGAAGCGCCGGTAACCCGATGAGCGGCTTCTTCCAGGAGCTGGCGAAGAAGCTGGCCGAGCGGTGGGTCGGCCTGCTCCTCGTGCCGGGAGCGCTGTTCGTCGTGGCCGCCGTGCTCGGGCTCCACCTGGGGCACGGGCACGCGCTGGACTGGACGAGGGCGGCACGACACCTGACCGACCGGGCCGCCGCGGTAGGGAAGCTGTCGGGCGGCGGGCAGGCGTCGGTCGTTGTGGGGCTGCTCATCGCGGCGAGCGCGGTCGGCCTGGTGGTCCAGGCGATGGCTGGCGTGACCAGGCGAGTCTTCCTCGGCACGTGGCCGTGGCCGTTGACCCCCCTCGTCCGGTGGCGCACCGGGCGGCGGCGCACCCGCTGGCACCGGAGGGTCGCGAAGCGGCGCGAGCTGGAACGGGAACACCCGTCGGGCACCCGCACCGCGGCCCAGCAGCGCGCGGTCGACCGGGCCGCCGCCAGGGTCAACGCGCTGGCGATGGCCGAGCCGGGTAGCGCGACCTGGATGGGGGACAGGGTGCACGCCGTGGAGGCCGTCGCGCGCAACCGCTACGGCCTCGACCTGATCTTCGCCTGGCCGCGGCTGTGGCTCGTGCTGCCGGAGACCACGCGTGCCGAGATCACCACGACCCACGCCTCGTTCGCCGCCGGGATCGCGGTCGCGGCGTGGGCTTGGCCGCTGTTCGCCCTCGGCGTCCGCTGGTGGCCGGCCTTCGCCGTCGGCTTGGTCGTCGGTGCCACCGGCTGGGCGCGGGCCCGCGGCGCCGTCACGGATCTCACCGCGCTGTCGGAGGCGGCCGTCGACCTGCACGGCCGCGACCTCGGTATCGCGTTGGGTGTCGTCGAGGAAGGCGCGGTGGGGCCGCTGACTCCCGAACACGGCGCCCGGATCACCTCGCTGGTGCGGAAGGGGCGGTGACGGATGGCGTTGTGGAACCGGGCGCGCGCGAGTTGGCGGGTGCAGGAGTCGGTCGCCGCGGCGACCGCCTTCCAGCAGACCGGTGACCTCGGCGCGCTGCGACGGGCGGTCGACTCCGCGCGGCGGGCCGTCGACATCACCGCGGTGGGGAAGCCCCACCGGCCGCTGGTGGCGGTCACCCTGGCGTTCGTGCTGCGGCTGCGTGCCGAACGGCTCGGGAACGACGACGACGTCCGCGTGGCGGTCGACTTCGCCGAGGAGGCGCTGGCCGCCCTGGAACCCGACGACCCCGACCTCCCGACGTACTACAACGAGGTCGGCTGCGCGCACTGGCAGGCGTTCGAGAGGTTCGAAGGGGCCGGGCACCTCCGGCGGAGCATCGAGGCCTTCGAGGCGGCCGTCGCGGCGTCCGAGCCGGGCGGCGAGCAGGTCGGCGGGAGGTCGGCGAACCTGGCCAACGCCCATCGGATGGCCTACGACCGCTTCGGCGACCTCGGCCACCTCGATCGCGCCGTCGAGATCGGAGCCAGGGCGGTGGCCGCCATGCCCGGCGGCGCGGCTTCGCTCCCGATCGCGCTCACCGCGCTGTGCGCGGCCCGCCAACAGCGCTTCGACGCGACCGGCCGGCTCGACGACCTCGACGAGGCCGTGGTCGTCGGCGAACAGGCCGTTGCCGCGACCGTCGGTGACGACCCCACGCTCGTCGGCCGGCTCTCCAACCTCGCGCTGGTCTTCCTCAAGCGCTACTCGCACCTCGGCGCGGCGGCGGACCTGGACCACGCGGTCGACCTCCTGGGGCGGGCGGTCGAACGCACTCCGCCCGACCACCCGGACCGGGTGGGGTACCTGTCCAACCTGGGCATTGTGCTGCGCAGGCGGGCACAGCGCACCGGCCTGGCGGCCGACCTCCGCGCCGCGGTGGACGTCGGTGAGCGCGCGGTGGCGGCGACTCCGGCGCGGCACCCGAACAGCCTGCTGTGGCGGACCAATCTCCTCAACACCCGCATGGAGCTGTACCGGCGCAGCCAGGACGCGGGCGACCTCGACGAGGCCATCGCGCTGGGGGAGCAGGTGCTCGCCGCCACACCCGGGGACCACCGGCAGCTGCCCCGGTGGCTGTCGAACCTCGGCGTCGCGTACCTGAAGAAGTACGAGCGCACCTCCGATGCGGCACACCTCGAACGCGCCGTGCTGCTCGGGGAACGCGCGGTCGTGGCGAGCTCACCGGACCACCCCGACCACATGGTGTTGATCGCCGAGCTGTGCCGGACGTACCGGGCGCGGTTCGACGCGACCGGGCACCGGGTCGGCTCCGCTGAACTGCGCCACGTGGTCGACTGGATCGACGGCGCTACACCGAGATCCGCGTATCACGGGGTACAGGTCGGCCACCTGGTGGGTGCGCTGGCCAACGCCATCGGCGAGCACGTTGACGCGGCCAGGGCACTCGACGCCGCGGTGCGGGCGCTGCCCTCTGTCGCCCCGAGTGAATTGACCCAGGACGACCGGGAGTTCGCCCTGGCCGGGCACGCGGGGCTGGTCAGCGAGGCGGTGGCCGCCCACCTGTCCGTCGGTGACGCGGTGCGCGCGGTGGAGGTCGCCGAGCTGGGGCGCGGTGTGCTGTTCTCTGCCGCCCTCGACCTGCGCACGGACCTGGAGGGACTCGCCGACGTCGATCCGGCGTTGGCCGGGCGGGTGCGGTGGGCACGGGACCGGGTCGCCAGGTCGGACGAGGACGCGGGCCCGGCCGAACTCGCTCGGCGGTGGCGAGACTACGAGGCGTTGGTCGCCGCGGTCCGCGAGCTGCCTGGGTGCTCGCGGTTCCTGCTGCCGCTCCCACTGACGGTGTGGTGGTGCTCGTCAACGCCGCCGACGCCCGTGGCGACGCGCTTCTCGTGGGTGCCCAGGGTGACCCGGTGCCCGTTCGGCTGCCGGACCTCCGCCACGGCGACGCGCTCACCTGGGTGGAGCAGCTCGGCGAGGCCACCGCGGCGACCGGGTCGTGGGCCGCGAGCCCGCGGGCCCGGCGGACCACCGGGGACGTGCTCGCCTGGCTGTGGGACACCGTCGCGGGACCGGTGGTCGACTCGCTGCCCGCCGATCGGCTCACGCGCGTGTGGTGGCTCCCCATCGGACCGTTGAGCCTGCTCCCCCTGCACGCCGCGGGTCACCGGGGGCGGCCAGGGATGCTCGACCGGGCCGTGTCCTCCTACACGCCGACCCTTCGCGCGCTGGCCCACACGCACCGCAGACCGCCCGCCTCCACTCGCCGCCAGTTGGTCGTCGCGCTGTCCTCCACGCCCGGCCTGCCCCCGCTGCCGGCGACCGTCGCCGAAGCCGACGCGTTCGCCGACGACGCACCCGACCGGCTCGTGCTGCTCGACGAGGACGCCACGGCCGCCCGCGTGCTGACCGCCCTCACCACGAGCACCTGGACGCACTTCGCCTGCCACGCCGACACCGACCCGACCGCACCCTCACACGGCGGCCTGCACCTGCACGACGGCCGGCTGCCGATCGGCCGGATCACCCGGTTGCGGCTCGACCGGGCGGAACTGGCCTACCTGTCGGCCTGCTCGACCGCCCGCACCAGCCTGTGGCACGCGGACGAGGCGATCCACCTGGTCTCGGCGTCCACCTGGCCGGGTACCGCCACGTCATCGGCAGCCTCTGGCCGCTGGCCGACAACGTCGCGTCCGACGCCGCCGCAACCTTCTACCGCGAACTGCCACCCTCGCCCGAACCCCACGACTTCGCACCGGCCCTGCACCGCGTTGTCCGAGGACTCAAGGACCAGCACCCCGACCGTCCGGACCTCTGGGCCTCCTTCATCCACAGCGGCCCGTGACGGGGATGTGCGCAACCGATCGTCTCCGGCACCCGGCAACGCAGTTCCCGCGGGCGCGATAAGTTGACCCTGCCGTCGTTCGGCGGGGCGGCCTTCGTCGTGTCGAACCGTAGGCTCCTGCGACCGAAGACGCGCCGATTTGACCCGGCGAGGTGAAGGGTGTGCCTGCCGAACACGTCGTCCGTGCCGGTCAGGCAGCGTGGTAGTACTCGTTGAGGATTCCGCCCAGCCGCTGTCGTTGGCGGATGTCGAGATGGGTGAGCGCTGCTTGGTCGGTGATGGGTGGTGGTAGGGCGTGTAGTGGTCGTGCGTTGTGGATGCCTTGGTGGGGTCGGTGGGTTGTAGAACTTCTCGTACTCGTGCAGGGCGTGAAGTAGGTGCGGTTGGTTCCAGATGAGAGTGCGGTCGAGGAGTTCGTGGCGGCAGCTGCGGATCCAGCGTTCCATGATCGCGTTCATCCGCGGGATGCGGACACCGCTGAGGACGACCTGGACGTTCGCGTCGGCGAGTACGGCGTCGAACAGGGCTGGGAACTTCCCGTCCCGGTCTCGGATCAGGTCATGGCGTTCCTGCGGGCGTGCAGCGTCCGCGAGGAGCAGGTCGTCGACGTGATGGAGCTGTGGTCGCGGCTGTCCGGGGAGGTCGCGGACGCCCGTGTGGCCAGGGCCGGCGGTGTCGCCTCCGCCCAGACTCCCCCGGTCGAGATGGCCGGCCACTTTTCGCGCGGCGACGTCAACATCAGCACGATCCACAGGTCGGGCTTGGCAGAGTTGGTGGAGCTGCTCCGGTACGTGGTGGCCGACGAGCGCCGAACCAACCGGGCGTTGCGGTTGATGGGTCGCTCGGCGTCGTTGATGGTGCCCCTGCTGGCCTTCACCGCCGTCGTCCTCATGCGGTTGCCGCAGCCGGTGGCGGTGTGGACGGTGGTGGGCACGTGCGTCGTGATGCTCGGCGCCGTCGTGCTGGCCGCGGTGAAGCTCGGCGCGGCCGTGCGCCGGGAGCGGACCGGCGACGACTGAGTCGACCTGGCCGGCGGGCGGGGCTACGTGTTCCAGGCGGGCCGGCTACGTGCTGCCGGTCGACGTCGTCTTCGGGCGCCCGCACCGGTGCACCGCGGCGGTCGTCACACGGTCATCCACCGGGGCCCGTACGTCAAGGGCCCGGACGAGAAGCCGCTGTTGGGTGGCGAGGTCGTCCGCGGCCGGACGTCCCGTCGGGGGCCGGGGTTCGTGGTGTGGTGCTGCGGATGAACGCGGAGAGGACTTCGACCCAGGCGTTCTCTGCGGTGCAGTGAGTACTGCACCGCGGATGTGCGGGGTTGGTCGTCGTGGCGGGAGGTGCAGGGTGTCGGCGCCCGCCGGCTCGGATGGGGGAGAGCGGTCATGAACACGACGGACGTCGGGAACCTGGATCCGGGCTGGCCGTTCGGCCCGGTGCGCGGTACGGGTGTGACGGAGGTGGTCGGGGAGGTGGTGGCGCAGCGGGGCCGGACCTCGCGCGCCAGGGTTCGCGGCAGGACGATGGTGGAGTTGGCCGGGGTGTTGGGCGGGACCGGCGTGGGCGCCGAGATCACGGTCGCGGAGAACGACGGGTCGCGGTGGTCGATGACCGTGCGTCCGACCGCGGCCGCCGAAGGCCGTGGTCACGTGGCGGGGGAGGACGCGAGCGCGTGACCCCGCCGTCCGCCGCCACCGGTCCGGACGACGGGCTGGCGGCGGTCCTGACCACGGTGCTGCCCCAGGTCCGGCGCTACGCGCGGGGCGCGCTGTCCGGTGAGCCCGATCTGGTCGAGGAGTTCGTCCAGGACGCGATCGTGGACCTGATCGAGCACCATCCCGACGCCGGCGGCATGGACCCCGACGAGGTCGCCGTGATGCTCCAGCGGTCGATCAAGTACGACGTGATGAACCACTGGAGCAAGCAGAACCGGCGCCGGACCAGCACGGTCGCGGTAGACAACGAGGTGCTGCTCAACGACGTCGACCCCGACAGCGGCAACGAGATCCTGGCCATGCTGGGCCGCCTCGACCACGAACGGCTGCTGGCCGAGCTGCCCCGGCTGCTGACCGGGAAACAACGACGGGTGATCGTCGCGGTCGACGTGCTGGGCCTGTCCCAACCCCAGGCCGCACGCCAGCTGGGCATGAGCCTGAGCGGCCTGGAGAAGCTGCGTGCCAGGGCGTTGACACGCCTGCGCGAGCACCTGGGCGCCGCGTCCGTCGACCGCGCGCCGAGCACGAGTTGGGAGATCCCACGATGAGCGGCACCCACCGGCCCGACCACGGGCACAACCCGCCCCTGGACATGGCGGCGATCCGCGCCCGGCTCGCCGCGCGCAGCCCCGAGGAGAGCGCCGCCCGCAAGGCGGGCCTGGACGCCCTGCGTTTGGGCGAGGACGCGATGGTCCTGGGCGAACAACACCTCGCCGACGGCGACCTGCAGCGTGCCCGCGAGTTCTTCGCGATGGCCGCCCGGTACCGGGCGGCCGACGCCGAGGCGATGCTGCGGACCGTCGACGCGCTGCTGGAGGCCACTCGCGACCCGGAGATCACCGCCACCGTGACGGGCACCGCCCTGGACGGCGGGCACACCGACTCACGGGCCGAGCGCGACCTCACCGCCCACCGGGCATGGGAGACCGCCGAACTGCTGCGCGGCATCGAGGACCACGCCGTCCAGGCCGCCGCCGCGCACCGCCGCACACAGGCCGTGCTGGCCTTGGCGCTGACCGCGGCCGCCGAGACCTTGTCGACCGCACAGGCCAAGGCCGACGCGATCGTCGCAGCCGCCGGGAGCCGTGCCTCCCACGCCGTCGATGCCGGGCAGGACTCCCACGACCTCTGGCGGAGCAGGTTGATCCTGCCGGGTCTGAACGCCTTGCCCGAACCTCTGAGCGCCATTCAGGAGCAG
The DNA here is from genome assembly GCF_020859565.1 of Saccharothrix luteola. Lineage (GTDB taxonomy): Bacteria > Actinomycetota > Actinomycetes > Mycobacteriales > Pseudonocardiaceae > Actinosynnema > Actinosynnema luteola. The sequence continues at coordinate 14,896 of NZ_JAJHUO010000019.1, forward strand.
GGGGCGCGCGCGCGGGCGCGACTTTCCCGCATTATCGAGGTCAGCAACGAACTGGCCGACATGAGGCTGCGTTCACCCTGGACCGGGTTGAGGGGAACCTACGCACACCGGATGCTGTTCGCCGCCGTCACCGACGCCGACCGGAACCTTGACCTGGTGTCTTACGGGAACATGCTGCCGGTACGTCTGGGACACCACGTCGTAGACGATCACTGGCGATTGGTCCTGTCGTGCCCGACCGATCGGCGACGCAGCCGCGAGGACGTACTTGCCGAGGTCCGCGCCGCCTTGGTCCGGTGCCTCGGCAACCCGGACGCGGAGGAGGTCGACCGGTCCGAGCTGAGGTTGGAGTGGGAGTTGGCGCACTGACCCGGGAGCGCACCATGTGTTCGGATACGCCGCGGCCCGGCATCCGCGTCACCGCGCGCCGCGGATGCCTCGACCTGCTTCGGCCGCCGCGCAGTACACCACGTTCGTCATGGTGTTCGCGTCGATGTCCGTCCCGACGTCGTGTGCCGGCGCCGCGCCGCGTTCCGGCGGACTAAGGAGGTCGCGTGCTCGGCCGCAGCACCACGTTCGATCCGGTTGTGGCGGCATCACCGGTCGATCTCCTGGCGGCCGGCTGCCGATGCCGCGGTTCGGCGGCGGCCGCCGCGTCCGGCCTCGGCCTCGGCGCCCGCGTGGTCGAGGTCGTCTTGGTCGTCGGGCTGTTCGATGCCGCGTTCACCGCGGTCGTGCGCCTGGTGCTCGATCGTCTTGGCTGCTGGTGCTCCGGGTGCGTGGTTGTGGTGGACGGCTACGTGGTCGGCGGGCTGGGCTACGTGTTCCGGGATGGGTCAGCTACGTGCCGCCGGTCGACGTCCTCGGCCGCGGTCGATACCTCGGTGACTTCGCCTTGGCCGCCGTAGAGACCAGCCATCACGGCTGGTCAGCGCCTCGCGGCCGAGTGGGCGGCCGCGAGCTCGCGGGCATCCGCGATCCCGATCAGCTCGCGCGGCTCGTAGACCACCACGGCCGTCGGTTCGACCTTGTAGGCGTAGCGCAGCAACTGCCCCAGCAGGACCGGCGGCACGCGGTCGACGTCGGGCAGTTCGCCGCCGTCGGGCATCACCGCGGTGTTCAGGTCCCACACCGACCACCGCACCCAGTCGTCCTCCCACGCCCATACCGGGTCGTCGAGCACCAGGCGCGCGGTCCACGTGTCCACCACGTGTTCCACCACCGCGTCCAACCGGGCCGTCACCGCATGGTCGTCGACCAGCACCAGACCGCCGGCGGTCTGCTCCCGCAGCACCGGGTGCGAGGCGATCACCCACCCGCTCCGCCCGTCGTGGCTCTGCTCCGCCAGCCACGCGAACCGCCCGTGCGTCCGCACCTCACCATCGTCATCGGGCCTGGTCACCGCCTTACGTGCCCGCGCGGCGCGCACTGCGGCGACCGCCTCCGGACCACCGAACACCGCCGCGTCGTGCAACCGGCACAACAGCCGCACCCGGCGCCGACGGCCTGGCAGCCGTTCCCCGGCCACCGCCGGCAACCCGTCCAGCCAGCACACGCCACCCGTCGCCTCGACCCGCACCACCCCGGCCACCACGACCTCCACCAGCTGCTCGACCGCCCGGCACGGCCGGATCACCGCCGTGGCGATCGTCCCGCCCCGCAGCTCGTCGACCCGCCGCCAACGTGGAGGTCCACCCGATCCGGCGACCCCGTGTGCCCGCGCCGGTGGTCGCGGCCGAGGTGGTCGACGACGTCCTGCTCGGCTACCGCGTCCCCCCAGGGTTCGGGACGTCGTGCCGGTGCACCGCGCGCCGTGGGCGGCGGGCCCGGTGCTCGGGCTCGGTGGTGGTCGACGTGTTCGCCGTCGTGTGCCTCGGCGTCGTGATGTTCGGTCTCGGCCACCGCGTGTTGACGCCCGCAGCGCCTCGTACGGGCTTTGCCCAGCATGCTCGGGAATGGAAAAGGCCTGGTCAGCGAGCTGCTGGCCAGGCTCCTGGGTGGGGCGGGGTGGTGCTAGTTGCCCCTGGCCTTGCGGTTGCGGCGGCGGGCCAGGTAGCGCTTGCCGGCGCCGGTGGCGAGAGTGCCGCCCGCGCCGATGCCGGCGGCGGCGGGGCCGAGGATGATCAGGACTCCCGTGAGGAAGGCTCCCAGGAGCAACATCATGACGAGGGCGCGGACGAACGGCGCCCAGGCGTCGTCGGTGAGGATGTGGTTGAGCAGGGACCACCAGTTGTGGTCCGGGCCGTTGAGCATGGCGACCCCTTTCGCGGTGTTGACCTCTATGACTCCCGCGGCTGGCCCGAACGCGAACCCCTGGTGTCGTGTGGGACTGAGCCGCGACACCAGGGGCTGGTTCGCGGTCGGCGGGCGAGCGCGGTCGGTCGCCCGCCGGTCCTGTATGTGGTGCCGGGATCGTGTCGCCGGGGGTCGGTGTCCCGCGTGCGGCGTGCTCGTGCCCACGTGTGTTGCGCCGGTGCGGTTCACTGCGGCTGTGCCGACACCGTGGATTGCTTCACCAGAGCGCCGCGAGGTCACGCACCAGTGCCAGGAGCAGTTCGGTGTGCGCCAACTCCCGCACAGGCGCGATCCGGTCCACCCTGCTGTTCCTGATCTTGGCGTCCAGGTCCCGCAGGGCGGTGCTCGCCACCCTCGTTCCGTCCTGGTGCAGCGCGTCGATCACCTCGTCCAGGTCGTCCAGCGCGGTCCACTCGGCTGTCCGCCTCCAGCGTTCGAGCAGGGCGGTGTAGTGCGGGCCGACGCGCGGCACCGGGGCGACGGGTTCGCGTGTCCGCGTTCGGGAGACGCGGCTGGTCACCTTCACGAACCGCAGGACCTCGTCGTAGGAGTTGCAGACGATCAGAAGGTGCCTGCGCAGGGGCGGCTGGGGTAGACGGGGCGTGAGGTCGCCGGCGATCCGCGAGTACCAGGCAACGTCGGACAGGACGCTGGGCACCGTGAGGGCGGGAAGCAGGGCGGCGGTACCGCGGGCTGCCTCGACCGCGTGGTGGAAGGACTTGACCTTGTCACGGACGAGCTCGAATTCCGCCAGCTGGGCACGCGTGGCCAGCAGGCTGTCGTGGACCTCCGGCATGGAGACGTCGATGAGCTTGAGCCGCCCGGTGTCGCCGCGCGGGAGGAGCGCCATCAAGCTGTCGCCGTAGGCGCGGGAGAACACGTTGTCCGGGTGCAGGTCGCCGTGAGTGGCGGACCGGGTGGTGTGCCCGGCTTCGGCTGCCTTCCTCACGGCCTTCGCCGCGGTCTCCAGGATGGTGGCGGACTGGGTGCGGGTCTCGTCGAGGATCGCGGCGGCCCGGGTGCGGGCGTCGGTGATGGCGGCGTGGGCGCTGCGGGCGTCCGCGGCGAGCCGTTCGATGCGGGCCTTCAGCTGGTCGAGTCGGTGGACGAGGTCCTGCGCGCGTAGCGCGATCATGTCCGGCTCGTCGTCGGGGTCGGTGGGCGTGCGGGCCAGGGCGGTGTCGGCGGTGGCGTCGGTGATGATCGAGTTGTCCAGGACGTCGAGCAGCTCGGTGACGGTGTGCAGCAGGTCGGCCGCGTCGGGCGCCTGATGACGGGCGGCGATGGCGAAGGCGTCGCGGGCACGCTCCAGGTAGCCGGCCGCGAGTTGCTGCTCACCCAGGGCGAACGCGTCGCGGCCGATCTGCCAGGCGTCCAGGTGGGCTTGGCGGGCGGCGTCCTCGGCGGGGGAGCGCTCGGCGCGTCGCCGCTCGATGGCGTCGAGGTCCAGTGGCGGGGTCACCCCGTCGTCGAAGTGGTGGATGCGGGTCATGCCGGGTTCTCCCTGCTCGTCCCCTGCGCGGGTTCGGACTCCAGGTGCGTCCGCAGGCGCTCCAGGGCATTGGCGTAGTGCTTCTGCACGCTGCGCAGACTGACGCCCAACTGGTCTGCGACGTCCTTCTTGGCCACCTCGTCGACCGCGACGGCGGCGACTATCTCGCGCTGCCGTTCGGTCAGCAGCCGGGGCAGCAGCTCGTTCAGACCGAGGCGTTGGCAGTCGATGCGGCCCAGCAGCGCCAGGACCTCGTCTTCGGAGTCCGGGTGGGCGTGGTTGAGCAGCACTTGGTCGTCGATCGCGTACGGCGAGGTCCTGCGTCGCTCCTGCTTGGCCCAGTGGTTGAGCAGGTCCTTCTTGGCCGACGCCTTGAGCCGGGCGATGGCGTCGTTCCTGGTCCGGGGCGGGCCCTTGCCGTACCAGGCGTTGACGAAGTCGACCGCGGCTTCCTGCATGAACATCTCGGTTTCGTGATGCTCGTGGGGGTCCAACCGGTTGCGGATGTAGGCGGCCAGCTCGACCCAGCAGTCGCGCAGCATCGCGGCCATCGGGTCCTTGCCCTCGCGGCGCCCGCCCTCGGTGGTCGGAGGGAACATCAGGCGTTCGCATTCTGCCCGGTCGGGTGCGGGGGGATGATCGCCCCCGAGGTGATGCGGTCGTTCCCGCCCGTGCCCGAGCCGGTGTGGCCCGGGAGGTCGAGGTGGCGGCTGCCGTGCCCGTTCATCGGTGCTCTCCATTCGGCGGTCCGGAGATTCCCTGCACCCAGTAACTCCCGCGACCCGGCCGAACGCGAACCCCAGCGCTCGAGAACTTTCCGCGCTGTCGGGGCGAGCCCTCGAACCCGGCTCGGTCCTGGTGCTCGGCGGCGGGGCTGCGCGGGGCACGACGTGGTCGACGGCTTGGTGCTCGGCCACCGCGTTCCGGTTGACGTCCTCGGCCTCCTGCGCCTCGGCGGGTCGCCGCGCGTGCCGCATGCGTTGGTCACCGCGTGGTCGACGTGGTGCTGGTCGGGTGCCGCGGCCTCGGCCACCTCGGCGTGCTGGGTCGCGCCCCTTGGCCGCTGCGCACCCCTCCTGGGAGGGGTGCGGGGTTCGGCCGCCGTGCTGGTGGTCGTGGTGCTGGTGGTCGACATGATCGGGCTCGGTCTGGTCCTGGGTCACGACGGGGCGGCTGCGGCCTGGTGGTCGAGGTGGGGCTGTTCGTCGCGGGCCTGCGCCGAGCTCGGTGGCCCGTGGCTGCGTCGGTGTTCGTCCGAGAAGATGTCGTGCACCCGTTCCCGATCATGAGAGGCCGTCTAGACACCCGTTCTTGATCACGGCGTCTCAGCCTGACCGTCGTCACCACCACGCACCCGAGGTGAGCTCGTCGGTCACGACCTCGCTGACGATGGTGTTCTCGTCATGGTCTGCCCCCGAAAGGTCCGCGCCGCTGAGGTCCGCACGACGGAGATCCGCACCGCGGAGGTCCGCGTTGAGGTTCGAGCCGGTGAGGTTCGCTTCGCGGAGGTTTGCGCCGCGGAGGTCCGCGCCTAAGAGGTCCGCGCCACTAAGGTTTGCGCCGAAGAGGGGCGTGTTCCTGAACTCAGCGCCGCGGAGTTCGGTGTTGCTGAGGTCCGCGCCGCTGAGCTCTGCGCCGAAAAGGTCCGCGCCACTGAGGTTTGCGTCGCGGAGGTACGCGTTGCGGAGGTCCGCACCGCTGATATTCACGCCGTACAGGTTGGCTTTGGTCAGGCAGGTGTTGCGCAGGTCGGTTCGGGTGTTGTGGTCGTGGGTGGTGTCGCGGCGGCTCAGGACGGTCAGTGCGGCCTGGAGGTCGGGGGTGAGGGCGTGGTTGGGGCAGGTGATGGTGGTCCACGGGGCGTCGGCCGGGGGTGGGGATGGGTTGGGGTGTGGTGGTGCGGATGCGCGGTCCCGCGCCCTATGCGGCGCTGCTGGCGGAGTCATTTGCTCGCCCACTGCGACGCGTCTCGGCTTGGCGACGTCGTGATCTTCGTTGCGTCACACAGCGTGCTCGGCAAGTCGCCCGCAGCATCGAAGACAGCCCTCACGCAAAGCCCAGCCCGGAGATTGTGCCGCGCGGTGCCGATCATGCCGAGACCGTGTAGGGCCTCGTCGTCGAAATCGCAGCCGGCGTGACACCGCCCGCTCGCAGGCCGGACGCGGTTCAGGCGGGGGACATCCGCTCGGTCAGCTTCCGCGGCGCCGAGGACCGGTAGCTCTCGGTCAGCAGCTCGGCCACCTCGTCCCAGTCCGTGTCGTCGTCGAGCACGAGGCCCACGACGTTCGCGGCCCACGCGGGCTTGAAGAACGGGTGGGGGGCGTGGCTCAGCGCGGCCAGCTCGGGACCCGTCGACCGGAACGTCAGCACGGTGGCCGGCCCGTCGGTCCCCGCCGCCCGCGCGTACGACGGAGGGTTGCCGTCCTCGACCTCCAAGACGTGCGCGAACGCCCGCCGGCGGATCCGCCACCGCGTGCCCCGCCACGCGCGTTCCTCCACCACCTCCGGGAACGCCGCGCACACCGCCCGCAGGCGGTCCACGACCTCGTCAGGCACCTCCGCCGGTTCACCCATCCCCGGATTATGCGTTCGGCCACCGACAGTCGGAGACGACCGGGCTCGTCACCGCGTGGCGACCGCCGCCACGATCCCTCGCACCGCGTCGAGCCCGGGCCGCCAGCCGTCGCGCAGCGCGGCCTCCTTTCCCGTGGTGACCGCGACCAGCTCCAGCGACGGCACCACCACGAGGTGCTGGCCCGCGTACCCGCCCGCGAAGAACGCCGGGTGTCCGGCCATCTCGGTGACCCGCCACAGGTAGCCGTAGCCGACGCCCTCCGGCGGCCCGCCCGGCGTGTGGGCGGTCACCGCGTCACGGCCGTACGCCGACCGGTCGCGCGTTTGGTACCACCCGAACCGCACCGGGTCCGACGCGGAAAGCTCGAGGTGCCCGAACTCGTACGGCAACCCCTCTGGGTCGCGCGGCCACCGCCACCGCGTGATGCCCAGCGGTGCGAACAGCCGCCGTGCGGTGTACTGCTCCCAGTCCTCGTCCAAGGCCGCCGTGAGGCACGCGGCCAGCACGTGCGCGAGGCAGTTGGTGCTGAAGCGTCGCCCGCCTCGCCATCGCTACGTAACCCCTCGGGTACCCGGATCGGACACGCTAGCCGACACCCGACGAAGTCAGCGGGTCACGCACTGTCCCTGGTCGACGGATCACCCGTTTGGTCGGGGAGTGGCCGCAAGACTTCCTCAAGATCGCCGGTTGCCTACCTGGTCCGCCCGTGGGCCGGACGGTTGGCTTGCACCGCGATCGCGTCGGCCACGACGTCCCGGCCGGGTCGCAACTCGCGGCCCCGCGCGCCGGGAGCTTGACGCACGTTGAGCCACTCCTCCTGGCTGCGCCGAACACGTTCCGCCACCGCCGTGGCGGGTGTCGATCCGACATGCTCGCGCACGGCCGGCGACCGGCGGCCTTCCACGTCCAGGGGGAATCCGTCCGTGCCTCCCTGCTGGCCCGGGTGATCATGTGACGAGGGCCGGCTGTCGCTCGACCAAGAGGACCGAAAGTCGACCACTGCCGCCTCGACCTCGGACTCAACACTCTGCGGCTCCTCTAGGACACACGGAATTGTTCGACGTAGGAGAACGCGGGCTTGTTAATCCACGAGCTGGACGGTCGCGTCGTGGACGTGGCGTCGTCGGTGGGCAGTTCGGTCGGACAGAGCACGACCACGTAGGTCTTCTGCTCGGAGAGGTCTTTGCCGGCGTAGCCGAGTGGGACGAGTACGCCGTCGGGCAGTGGGACCTTCGGGTCGTGCCTCGATGCGCGCGGGGTCCGGTGCCGCCGGCGTGCTGGTTGTGGTCGTGGTGCTCGATGGTGGTGTGGCCTTGGGTGCGGTCGAGCACCCGGTCAGCAGGGCGGTCGTGAGGATGACCCCCGATTCGGATGGGGAGGGGACGGTAACGGCACGCGTGGTGACGATCGTGGCTGGTAGGCGGGCTGTTTGAGTGAGTCGTTGATCACAGGGGCGGTCCGCGGTCATTGGGCCGTTTGGCCGCTGTGCCGGGGTTGGTTGAACCTTCATGATTCTTCCTCGGGTCGGGGGACTCAGCACAGATCGCGTGTTCTGCGCGAGCCGGGGGGCTTCTTTCTATGGGTTCGCGCGTGCATGCGCGGGGTTCGACCCTGCGCGCTTTCGCAGTGGCGCTTGTCGCCGCTGTCGTGGCCGGTGTTGTGGCGGTGCCGCCTGGGGCGGTGGCCCAGCCGAAGATGGCGGGAGGGTCGGGGGTGCCGAGGTCGGCGCCGGATGAGGCGACGGCTGTCCGTTACGCGGTGCAGAGTGGTGAGTCGGTGGTCGTGGAGTCGGAGACCACGGAGACCGACGAGGTGCGGGCGAACCCGGACGGCACGATGACGTTCACCCAGCACGTGCAGCCGGTGCGGGTGCGGCGTGGTGACGGGTGGGTGCCGGTCGACTTGGCGTTGGAGCGCAAGCCGGATGGTTCGTTCGCGCCGAAGGCGTCCACGGTGGAGGTGGCGTTCTCGCCGGGCGGCACGGATGGCGAGGCCCATCCGCTGGCCAAGGTCGCGCTGGGTGGTCACGAGGTCGGTCTGCGGTGGGACGGCGAGTTGCCCGAGCCGGTCGTGGACGGCGCGACGTTGACCTACCCGAACGTGTTGCCGGACGTGGACCTGCGGGTCGAGGCGCATCTTGAGGGTTTCAGCGAGCTGCTGGTGATCAAGACGCCGGAGGCAGCGCGGAACCCGGAGCTGGACACGGTCACGTTCCCGACCCACGCCGAGGGGGTGCGGGTGGAGCACGGTTCGGTGGACGGCGGGGGCGACCTGGTGGTCAAGGACGCGGCGGGCAAGCCGGTGTTCGTCGGTGATGCTTCGCAGATGTGGGACTCGTCGGGCACGGAACCCCGCGATCGCGAAGGTGAGCCGGTGCCCGGCGACCGGCAGGCCACGATGGAGGTCGAGGTCACCCCGGAAGCCGTGGCAATCACGCCCGACCAGGCCTTCCTCGACGATCCGGCGACCACCTATCCCGTGGTGCTCGACCCCAAGTACTACTGCGGCAACTGCGGCAAAGTGCATCACGCCGTGGTGCAGGAGGAATGGCCGGACGCCAGGAACTTCGATGCCACCGACGGCAACCTGAGCGATCTGAAGGCCGGCTTCCTCAACGCCAGAGCCCTGGGTAATGGCGCCAGGTACGACGCGAGGTCCCGGTCGTACCTGCAGATGAACACCGAGCCGCTCATCGGCAAGTACATCCACGAGGCCATCCTGCGCACGAAGGTGATCAACACCTATTCGTGCGCGCCTTCGGCGACCGAGCTCCGGTTGGCCGGGTGGATCGACGCCAACACGACGTGGCACAACCAGACCAGCTGGGGCGAGTACCAGTCGAGCACCAGCGTGCGCAACAACCCGGGGCACTGTCCGACCGATGGCGGTGCGGACTTCGAGGCGATCAAGGCCATTCGGGCCGCGGCATCGGGCTCGTGGTTCTGGACGACGTTCGTGCTCAAGGCGGAGAACGAGAACGATCTCGACACGTCGTGGCGGAAGTTCGACCTGAATCCGTACCTGGAGGTCAGGTACAACAGCTATCCGAACACCCCGACCGAGATGGGCATGGAGGGGTCGACGTCGGACCATGCGTTGCCGTGTCGCACGGGTGCTGACCGGCCGGCGGTGTTCACCAGGACGCCCCGTCTGCGCGCGCGGGTGAGCGATCCGGACAACAGCAGGGTGTACGGCGAGTACCGGCTGCTCACCGGGGTGGGGTCGGGTGCGTCGTGGGATGGGCGGCTGTTCGGCGGCACGGAGGTCGGCTCGGGTGCCTACAGCGAGTGGACGGTGCCTGCGGGCCACATCACCGATGACGGCGGCCTCTACACGTGGCAGGTGGTGAGCCATGACGGTGAGCTGACCAGTCCGTTGTCGAGCCCCTGCGAGTTCGAAGTGGACACCACGCCGCCGAACACGCCGGCGGTCTCGTCCCTCGACTACCCGGCTTCGGGCTTCAACCACGGGAGTGTGGGGAAGACCGGCGCGTTCACGCTCACGCCCAACGGCAAGACGGGGTTCGGCGGCACGATGGACGTTCGCCGTTACGGGTGGTCGTTGAACAACGACACGGCGACGACGAACATCGTGGAGGTCACGTCGGCTGACGGGTCGGTGTCGGTGCCGGTCACGCCCACTGTGGTCGGTACGAACGTGTTGCACGTCCGCGCGTTCGACCGTGCGAACAACCCGTCAGCACACAACGCGACGTACACCTTCCACGTTGCCGGGAAGGCTCCGCCGAAGGCGGTGTGGGCGTTCGACGAGACGTCGGGCACGGTCGCGGCGGACAGCAGTGGCGGCAACCGTCCGCTCACGTTGTCCGGTGCCGCCTCGTTCGCTCCGGGTTACGACGGCAACGCCTTGACGCTGAACGGTGGTTTCGCCGCGTCGGCGTCGACGGTGGTGGACACGTCGCGGGCGTTCTCCGTGTCCGCGTGGGCGAAGCTGGACCGCAAGGACTCCTACGCAACCCTGGTCAGCCAGGACGGCAACCGGGCCAGCTCGTTCTACTTGCAGTACGCCGTCAACGCGGACCGGTGGGCGATCACCACGCCGAGCGATGACGCCGACGGGCCGGAGTCGTACGCGAGGGTGACGTCGACGGCGCCGCCGCAGTTGGGCGTGTGGACGCACCTGCTCGCGACCTACGAGCCCAACAGCGAGGCGTTGACGTTGTACGTGGACGGGAAGGTGCAGGGCACGGCGACGGCGGTGTTGTGGGGGGCCGGTGGCGGCTTCGTGGTCGGCCGGGCCAAGTCCGCGGGTGAAGCGTCGAACCACTTTCCCGGCACGGTCGACGCGGTGCACGTGTGGGACCGGGTGCTGACCGTCGAGGACGCGGCGGAGCAAGCGAACCGCGCGGTGCTGCGAGCACGGCTCGCGTTGGACGAGCGGGCGGGGACGACGACCCGTGAGTCGGTGTCCGGCCAGCAGGCCGTCATCTCGGGCGGCGCGACGTGGGCGGGCACGCCGGTGGACCCGGACGACCCGGAGCAGGTGCGTACCGGCGAGGACGAGTGGCTGGACTTCGACGCCTCCGGCACGGGCCAGGTCACTGCTTCACGTCCGGTGAACCTGCGCACGGACCGTTCGTTCACGGTGTCGGCGTGGGTGCGTCTGGACAATGACACCAATGCGCGCACGGCGGTGAGCCTGGGTGATTCGCAGTACTCGCCGTTCATGCTCCAGTACCGACCGGCGAGCCGGCAGTGGGCGTTCATGATGACGCGTGGTCCGGCGACCTCGTCGTGGTGGATCGCGTTCTCGGACAACGCGATCGTGGGCACCGGTCAGTGGGTGCACCTGACGGGCACCTATGACGCGGTGAGCGGTCGGATTGCCTTGTACGTCAACGGCGACCGGCAGATCCACAACTTCAGCGGCACCGCCGCGGACGGCAGCGGCGTGACCGGCTGGAACGGCTCCGGCCCGCTCTGGCTCGGGCGTGGCCTGTGGGGATCGCAGAAGGCCGACGTGTGGCGCGGCGGTGTGGACGACGCCCGCGCGTACTCCGGTGTGCTCACGACCGAGCAGATCCGCACCGTGTACGAGTCCTCCAGGCATTTCTGAGCCACCGGTTCGATCCGAAGACGTCACGAGAGGCCCTGTTGTGAGTGCTGCCGTGCGGAAGCTGGCCCGGAAGGCCGTCGCATTCGGTGTCGTGCTGGTGTTGACCGCCTCGACCGGACAGGCCGTGGCGATGGCCGCGGAGCAGTCGTGGAGGGTGTCGCTCCAGCTTGAGCGATCGGTCCCGACCAGAGCGGTGACGGTCGAAGCCGTGCCGGACGACCCGGCGGCGGACAAGGTGGTGACCGCGCCGTCGACGTCGTCTTGGCCAGCTGCGGCCAGTGGCGAGGTAGACTTCGCCGCCGAGGGCGGGACGCCCGCGCAGGCCGCCGCGCGCGCCACGGGCAGGCCGATCCGAGCCGTGGGCACGCCGGTCGCAGTGGGCCTGGACCAAGTGGCGGCGCGTCAGAGCGCCACGGGCAAGGTGCGGGTCCAGGTGCACGACCGCAAGCCCGGGTCGAGCGCGGTGGTGTTCAGCCTGGCGGATGCGGGTGGGGTAAAGGGCAAGTCGCTGGCGGTGACGTTCGACTACTCGTCGTTCACGTCGGCGTTCGGTGGTGACTACGCCGCCCGACTCCGGCTGGTGAGCCTGCCCGCGTGTGCGGCGACGACGCCGGAGAAGTCCGAGTGCCAGGTGGGCACCCCGGTGGACGGCGCGACCAACGACACCGCGGCCGGTGTGCTGTCCGGCACGGCGACGTTGGCGTCGTCGGAGCCCGCGGTGTTCGCGGCGGCTGCCGCCACGGGAAGTGCGGCGGGCACGTATGGTGCGACGTCGTTGGCTCCGGCGGGGTCGTGGAGTGCTGGTGGTTCGTCGGGTGATTTCACCTACGGCTATCCGATGCGGGTGCCGCCGGCGATCGGTGGCGCGGCGCCGAAGTTGTCGTTGGGGTATTCGGCGCAGAGCCTGGACGGGCGGACGTCGTCGACGAACAACCAGGCGTCGTGGGCCGGTGACGGCTGGGACCTGGCGCCGGCGGGGTTCATCGAGCGCCAGTACAAGCCGTGCAGCCTGGACCTGGGCGGGAACAACGGTCAGACCAAGACCGGTGACCAGTGCTGGGCCACGCACAACGCGACGATCAGCCTGGTCGGCGTGTCCGGGAAGCTGATCAACATCCCGGGCACCGACCAGTGGCGGGCCGAGTCCGACGACGGTGCGAAGATCGAGCGCCTGACCGGTGCGGTCAACGGTGACAACAACGGTGAGCACTGGAAGGTCACCACGACCGACGGCACCCAGTACTTCCTGGGCCTGAACCGCCTGCCGGGGTGGGCGGACGGGAAGCCGGAGACGCAGTCTGCGTGGACCACGCCGGTGTTCGGCAACCACGGCAACGAGGAGTGCAACACCACGACGTTCGACGCGTCGTGGTGCCAGCAGGCGTACCGGTGGAACCTGGACTACTCGGTCGACGTGCACGGCAACGTCACCACCTACTACTACAACCGCGAGTTCAACCGGTACGGGCGCAACGGCGATGCCAACAAGGGCACCGACTACGTGCGTAGCGGATGGCTGGACCGGGTCGAGTACGGCCTGCGCGGCGACAACCTGTTCGCGCACCCCGGCGCGAAGGTGAGCTTCGAGACCGCCGAACGCTGCCTGCCCGGTGGCGCGATCACCTGCGACCCGGGCCAGTTGACCGCCGCGACCGCCGCGCACTGGCCGGACGTGCCGTTCGACCAGGTGTGCGCGGCGGGGGAGTCGTGCACGCACCGGTTGACCCCGTCGTTCTTCACCCGCAAGCGGTTGACGAAGGTCGTGACCCGGGTCGCCAACGGCGCGTCGACGTTCCAGGACGTCGACTCGTGGTCGCTGGAGCACAAGTTCCTCAAGACCGGTGACGGTCTGGCGCCCGCGCTGAACCTGAACTCCGTGACCCGCACAGGCCTGGTGGGCGGCAGCGTGACGTTGCCGCCGACGGTGTTCGGGCACATCGCGATGCCCAACCGGATCAACACCAGCAACGACAACCAGCCCCCGATCACCCGCTTCCGGATCACGTTGATCACCAATGAGGCGGGCGGCTACACGGACGTCTCGTACAGCGACGAGGACTGTAAGCCAGGCACCCGGATGCCGGCCTCGCCCGAGGCGAACACGCTGCGCTGCTACCCGTCGTGGTGGACGCCGGAGGGTGCGCTGGAGCCGCAGCTGCACTGGTTCCACAAGTACGTCGTCGTCTCCGTCATCGACCACGACCGCACCGGCGCCTCCCCACCGATCCACACGGCCTACCAGTACGGCGATGGCAACGGTGAGAAGGCCGCGTGGCACTTCGACGAGGCCGAGTTCGCCGAGCCCGCCCGCCGCACGTGGTCGCAGTGGCGTGGTTACGAGACGGTGCGCACGATCAAGGGCAACCACCAAGAGAAGCAGTCGGTGACCGAGGTCGTCTACGGCCGCGGCATGGACGGCGACAAGCTGCCCGGTGACACCAACGGCGACGGGTTGCCCGACGGGGTCCGTGAGGCGTGGATATCCGCCAGCGAGGGCCAGCCGATCCGGGACGTGCAGCGGCTGCGCGGTTTCGTCCGGGAGACCCGCCAGAAGGACGGCGGCGTGCTGGTGGCGGCATCGGTCAACGACCCATACCTGCCCGAAACCCCGACCGCCACCGACGCCGCGGGCAACAAGGCGTTCGTCACCGGCACCGCCTCCGTCCGCGGCCGCACCCTGCTGTCGAACGGCTCTTGGCGGCGCACGAAGGTCGACAAGCTCGACTTCACCCCGGAAGGCATCGTCGAGGTCACCGAGGACCTCGGTGACGAGGCCGTCACCGGTGACGAGACCTGCACGCGCAGCACGTTCGCCCGCAACGAGGCCGCATGGCTGATCAGCCTCGCCTCGCAGGTGGAGACCGTGGTGGGCACGTGCGAGGTGACGGCGTCACCGGCCACCATCCAGTCCCTGGTCCGCTCCTACTACGACGGCCAGGCACACGATGTGGCACCGACTCGAGGCCTGATCACCAAGGTCGAGGCCCTCGACAAGTGGGACGCGTCGGGCCAGACGTTCGTGACCGCCTCGCAGGCCACCTACGACGGCTACGGCCGGCCGCTGGACGTCCACGACGCCCGCGGGAAGAAGACCACCACCGCCTATACCCCGGCCAACGGTCCGCTCAAGCAGCTGACCAGCACCAACCCCCTCGGCCACGTCAGCCACGAGTACCTGGAACCCGCCTGGGGCCTCTCGGTCGCCTCCGTCGACGCCAACAACCGCCGCGCGGACCTGGCCTACGACCCGCTCGGCCGCCTGACCGCCGCCTGGACCCCGGGCTTCGACAAGGCCACGGCGCCGGCGAACGCGAGGTTCGAGTACCAGTACAACAACGACAAGACCAGCGTCGTCGTCTCCAAGCAGTTGCAGGACAACGGCCAGTACCTGTCCGTCTACACCCTCTACGACGGCCTGCTGCGCGAACGGCAGACCCAGATCCCGGCACCCGGTCCGGACGGCGGTCGTCAGATCACGGACACGTTCTACGACTCCCGCGGCCTGCCGTTCAAGACCAACGGCGTCTACTGGAACAACACCGCCCCGGCCGGGGGCACCCTCGCGGGCGTCTTCGACAACGAGGTGCCCAACCAGACCGTCACCACGTACGACGGCCTGGGGCGGCCGACCAAGGCGACCTACCGCAAGTTCCTCCAAGAGCAGTGGCACACCACGACGTCGTATGGCGGCGACCGGGTCACAACCACCCCACCGCCCGGCGGGACCACTACCACCCTGATCAACGACGCCCAGGGCCGAACGATCGAGAAATGGCAGCACACCGGCGACATCACCAGCCCCTACGACGCGACCAAGTACAGCTACAACGCCGCCGGCCTGCTCGAAACCCTCACCGACCCCGACGGCAACACCTGGTCCTACACCTACGACCTGCGTGGCCGCTTGGTCGAGACCAACGACCCCGACACCGGCCGCAGCACCGTCACCTACGACGCCGCGGGCCAGGTCCTGTCCTCCACCGACGCCGAGAACCGCACCGTCGCCAACGCCTACGACGACCTCGGCCGACTGATCGCCAAGCACCAGGACTCCCTGGGCGGCCCCAAGCTCGCCTCCTGGGAGTACGACACCGCCGCCGGCGGCGGCATCGGCATGCTCAAGTCCGCCCGCCGCTACGAAGGCAACCTCGTCTACCACAAGTACATCACCGGCTACGACACCGCCGGACGCCCCAAGGGCCAGAAACTCGTCGTGCCCGCCTCGGATGGCGTGCTCCCGGCCACCTACGAGCTGAAGCAGGACTACACCTACAACGGCAAGCCGAAGTCCATCACCTACTCCGCCGTCAGCTCCGGCGGGAAGGTGATCGTCCCGTCGGAGTCGGTCGGGTCGTACTACAACACCGCCAACGGCGCGCTCGAGTCCACCCTGTCCGGCCAAGAGGTCTACGTCTCCGCCACCGGCTACTCCAGCTTCGGTGAAGTGCTGCGACTGCAGTACGGCAGCAGCGCCGACACCGCCAAGAACCTCGCGATCACCAACTTCTACGAAGTCGGCAGCCGACGCCCCGAACGTACCGTCGTCGAACGCGAGACCACCACCGAACCCGAACTCGCCGACCGCACCTACACCTACGACCCCGCCGGCAACATCACCAAGATCGCCGACACCCCCGAAGGGCGTGCCGCCGACACCCAGTGCTTCGGCTACGACCACCTGCGCCGGATGACCGACGCCTGGACCCCGGCCACCGGCGACTGCACCGCCACCAAGTCCACCACCGCCCTCGGGGGCGCGGCACCGTACTGGCACTCCTGGTCGTTCGACAAGACCGGCAACCGCCGCACCGAAACCCAACACGCCACCACCGGTGACATCACCCGCACCACCGGCTACCCGCCCCTCGGCGCCCCGCAACCGCACACCGCCCAGTCGGTCCTCACCGAAGGCCCGAACGGCGACGCGCTCGACACGTTCGCCTACGACAAAACCGGACGCACGAAGTCGCGCACCGTCGGCGGCGACACCCAGGTCCTCGACTACGACGCCGAAGGCCGCGTCTCCCGCATCGCCGACGCCGACGGCACCAACGCGTCGACCTACGTCTATGACGCCGACGGCAACCGCCTGATCAGCCGCGAACCCTCCGCCACCACCCTGTACGTCTTCGGCCAGGAAATCCGCCTGGAAAAAGGCACGACCACCCCGTCGTGGACCCGCTGGTACAGCCACGGCGGCCAGACCGTCGCGGCCCGCAACAGCATCACCGGCTTGAAGTGGCTGATCCCCGACCACCAGGGCACCAACCAACTCTCCGTCGCCAACGACAACGCCCAGACCGCAACCCAACGCCGCCAAACCCCCTACGGCGCCACCCGCGGCACCGCACCACCGGACTGGCCCGACCGACTGGGCTTCGTCGGCGGCCGCAACGACGAGTCGGGCCTGACCCAGGTCGGCGCCCGCCTCTACGACCAGTCCTCGGGCAGATTCCTCACCGCGGACCCGGTCATCGAGAACAACGACCCGCAACAGCTCAACGGCTACGCCTACGCCAACAACAGCCCGGTCACCTACAGCGACCCGACCGGCCTGCTTGTCAACAACTGCGGCCCCGACGGCGTCCTGTGCAATGGCCCGGATAGGGGTATCCACGGCCCGAATTGGGAGGACGAGAAGACCACCTTCGGTGCCCGTGATCGTGCGTTGCAGCAGGCCAACGCGGGCAACGACGAGGCCGTCCGGTCCCGTGCGGCCGAGGAGGGCATCCCCTGGGAGGAGTACCAGAGGGCGCTGTCCGACGCGCACAAGACCAAGTGGGATGTGATCAAGGAAGTCGCCTGGGAGGTCATCAAGGACATCTCGGGGTGGAACGACATCGTCGACTGCTTCACCAAGGGTGACATCTGGGCCTGCGGCGGCCTCGTCGCAGGCCTCGTCCCGTGGGGCAAGGCCGCCAAGATCCTCGAAGCCGGCTACAACGCCATCAAGGCCGTCAGCCGCCTGGCCGGCATCGTCGACAAGGCCAAGGGCGTCCTACGCCGAGTCCAGGCCATCACCGACGACGTCACCCGGATCGCCGCCGAGAAGTTCCAGAAACTGGTGTCCAGGGGCAGCGAGGGCTGCGTGGCCAAGCACAGCTTCGTCGCCACCACCCTGGTCCTGATGGCCGACGGCTCGACCAAACCTATCTCCGAGGTCGAGATCGGCGACAAGGTCAAAGCCACCGACCCCACCACCGGCCACACCACCGACCGCACCGTCGTCGCCACCATCGTCCACAACGACGAAGACGACATGACCCGCCTCACCGTCACCGCCGCCGACGGCACGACAGGGACCGTCGACGCCACTTCCTGGCACCCCGTCTGGGTAGCTGCCGAAAACCGCTTCGTCAACATCAGCGAGTTGAAGCCCGGCGAGCAACTCACCGCTGTCGCTGGCACCTCGCCGCAGGTCACCACTATCGAGCGCTACATGCGTTTCGAGCCCGTCTACGACCTGACCGTCGAGGGCGTCCACACCTACCACGTGGTGACCGGCGGGCTGGACTTCCTGGTTCACAACTGTGGGACGCGGTCCGTGTTCATGGAGCCGAACGACCTGTTTGTCGCCCACCACGCGAAGGCGAAACCCCTCGCAGGGTTCCATGACGTGGTGGCCCACGGGAGCCCGAACTCCGCCGAGGTCCGCGGTCGAGCGGTCAACCACCGGGATCTGGCCAACCTTCTGAAGAACGATTCCAATTACACTGGCGGCGACATCCGGTTGTGCTCGTGCTCCACCGGATCACCCAACGGGTCGTTCGCGCAGGACCTGGCTAACAAGATGGGGGTCAACGTCCTGGCACCGACCGATACGTTGTGGGCTTTCGCCAACGGGAGAATGGGGGTCGGTCCAGGCCCTCGTAATCTCACTTCCCCGGCGAACGCGTGGAGGCTCTTCACCCCAGGACGGGGATGAGATCCGCCTGGGCGGACCCGGACCCGGCGGGTCCGCCCCGGCCACTCCGTTGACCGACTGCACCGTGTGAGAAAGGCTTTGGAATGACAGTCAAGGACCTCGGGTTCTTCCGCGAACTGCCGCACGGCAGCCCGGACGGCCCGTCATTGCGGGAGGCCGTTGCGAAGGGCGACGCCACCATCCAAGGTCGGATCGTCAGCTACCTCCGTCGCGGATCGATCTTGGCGGTCACAACCAAGGACGCGTTCGATGTCCTAAGCAACTCGAAGGTGAACGCCGGTCGCCTCGCGATGATGACCGACGGCGACTGGCTGTGGCCCGCCGACCTCCCGTACTACGTCGAACACTACAACGTCCTACTGCCCCGGGAGTTCACTGATCACGCCGCCTCTTCCGGTTGGCACCCTCCTCAATTGTCACCGGAACAACTGAGCCGCGTTGAACAGGAAATCTTGCCGGAGTAGCCGGGTTGCCGGCGACCCCGCGGTATCGATGGACGGAATGGCCAGTCGACACGTACGTTTCCGACGTGATTGTGGCTCGTCTCTCGCGGTCGGACGCGGCGGATCTGCTGGTGGATGAGCAGCGGTCCAACGTGGCCGAGCTGCGCGAGGAGTTGTCCGCGAAACGGGCGCGACTTGATGCGCTGGCGCTCGACTTCGCGGACGGTCTGTTGACCAGGTCGCAGCCTCAGACCGCCACGCAGCGTCTACGTTCCCGCATCGGTGAGATCGAGGCTGAGATGGCCGATACAGCCCGTGCGGACATCCTGGGGGATCTCGTGCGGGCGGAGGACGTCAGGGAAGCCTGGGAGGCACTGGGCCGGTCGCGCCAACGCGCGGTGATCGACACGCTCGCCGTGGTACGGGTGCGGTTGAAGTTGAGTTCAGAGAATCCGCCATCGTTGATTCCGGTCATCGTCTAGGCTGTCGATACGGTGTTGAACTTCGGCGGCCTGTGGGGTATCGGGGGCGGATTTTCGCGCGTTGGTCGTGACCATGCGCAGTTCTCGCAGGTCACGAAGGTCGGCGTAGTCGAGCCATTCTCTGATGTCGCGTCCGTAGGCGCTGCAGAACGCGTCGTAGTCGGAATGTCCGAATCGGCGGCTGTGGATTTCGATGGTCACCAGGTCCCACTCGATCGGGCCGAGAGTGACATCGTCGAGGTCGCACAGCACGGCGTGAGCCGCGGTTGCCTTTGGAGCTGCTTGCGGTCGCTTGGTGGAGTGGCGCCACAGGGTGTTCCGGTGTTGCGGGTCGGTGTGAACGAGTCGGGGTTTCGTGCCGGCGCACAATGCGTTCCAGGCCGGCATGAGGTGGTCGAGTCGATCGAGAAGCAGTTCTCGTTGCCTGTCGGTGAGGATGCGGCTGACGGCGATGGACCGCGTGATCGCGGTGTGCGGGTCGAGAGGGGGACGCGGTACCGGGGCGGGAGGTGCTTCGTGCAGCGCTCGTAGCGGCGCGGCGATGGCGCGCGTGGTTATCTCCGCCGATTGGGGCAGGTAGCGCCACAGTGTGACCACGTGATCGTCGATGAACAGAGGCTGGGGCTGGGTGTCGAGCAGCGTCGTGGTCGGTACCTGGTGGTGGGTCAGCCACTGGACCAGTTCGACCAGCCCGTGGGCGTCACGCAGGTCCTGGTCGGGGTCGTGGCCCGGACGCCCGATTTTGACCACGACCTCGCGGGCCGGTGGGCCGACCAGGTAGACGGCGTTGCTGTGGTGGCGCAGCGCGGGGACCTAGTGGTGGACGGACCACCCCCGCTCGCGCGGGGAAGACCTGTACCCCAACGGCGCGAGCCTGATCCAGGGGGGACCACCCCCGCTCGCGCGGGGAAGACACTTCTTGACCAGCTACTTTAGGCGAAGATGGGCCGTTCTAGCATCGGTTTGATGCTGGAGACTAATCGCGGTGTGGGGGTCGGTGGAGCCGATCTTAGGGTTGGCGGGCTGCGGTGACGAGGCCTCGGATGTTTCGGGTGGTGAGGTCGTCGTTGCCGATGATCAGGCTGAGGGCGCGGTGGGCGGTGGTGTGGTTGCCCGTTTGCCGTAGGGCTCGACCGAGGTTGGCGAGGCAGTGCGCGTGTTCGGTGGGGTTGGAGAGGTGCTGGTGCAGGGTGTCGGCGCGGGTTAGGTACTTGACGGCTGAGTCGTATCGTTCAGCGCCGATCATGAGTGTGCCGAGGTGGAGCAGTGTGTGGGCGATGCCGGTGTCGTGGTGGTGCAGTAGGTAGGTTTCCAGGGCTTCGTCGGCGCAGCCGATGACTTTGTGTGGGAGGTCTTGGGCGCGGTAGGTCTGGGCCAGGTCGTGCAGTGCTGCCGCGGTGGCGTCGGGGTCGTCGTCGCGTAGGCGGTGAATGGCCAGCTCGCGCATGCCGTGCACGGCGGCGAGGTGGAGGTGGCCGCGGGTGCGGAGGGCCTGTGCGGCGTGGCGGAAGGCTGTAGCGAGCAGGAGGGATGCGGGCAGGGTGGTGGCGAGTTCGGCTCCGAGGTCGCACAGCCTGTGCAGCCACGCGTGGTCGACGTCGGCGGGCTTAGATTCAACCGGTCGGAGCAACAGTGCTGGTTGAATCTAAGGGATCACAGTCGTTGAATCACTGCCTGGAACCGCCGGTCATCGTCACCGGAGCGCGATTCTACCGTCGAAACTCCCTGCACCTGAACGTCGGCCGGGTGGACATCGAGGGTCGTCGAACGCCCCGTCATGCGACTTGACGGGGCGTTCTTCGCCGGATGCCGCGCCAGAACGCTCCCTCGTCCTCGTGTACCCGGCTGAAGTCACGCCGGAAGGGCGGCTCGAGGGAACTCATTAGGCCTACTACCTCTCGGCAGGCCTCGGGTTGCGGTAAGGGCGAGGTGCCTCGTTGGAGGCCGCTCAGCGGATCCAGAAGACCTGGCCTGCCGGTCCGTAGAGGACCAGGTTCGCGTCGGTCTGCACGAGCAGTCGATCGGCGGTGGTGCCTTGGGTGACGGTGTGGAACCTCGGTATGCCGGTGGCGGTGTAGACGACGAGGTTGCCGTCGTTCTGCAGGACCGCGTAGGTCGCACCGGAGCCCGCGGTGCCGCTGCTCCACAGCGCCTGGCTGCCGGGCCCGTACAGCACCAGGTTGCCGTCGCCCTGCATGGCCAACGTGTACTGGCTGTCCCTGGACACCTTGCTCTGCCCGGCCTGGAGTACCTCGCCGCGTAGGAGCCGGTCGGGAGCCGACTGCGGTGGCAGG
Organism: Saccharothrix luteola; assembly: GCF_020859565.1. Taxonomy (GTDB): domain Bacteria; phylum Actinomycetota; class Actinomycetes; order Mycobacteriales; family Pseudonocardiaceae; genus Actinosynnema; species Actinosynnema luteola. Next base: position 36,478 of record NZ_JAJHUO010000019.1, read on the forward strand.
TCCGTCCTGCTGTAGAGCAGCAGGTTCGGTGAGCCCTCGCGGGCGCCGAGGACCTTGTTCTGCGCGGCGTTGATCAGGAGCACGTTGGCCACCTGCTGCGGTGTCGCGCCGGGGTTGGCGGCCAGGAACAGGGCGGCCGCACCGGTCACGTGGGGAGCGGCCATCGACGTGCCGCCCATGGTGGCGACGGCCCAGTCGTGGGCGTTCGACGTGGACGTGATCGTCCCGCCGGGGGCGAACAGGTCGACGCACGTGCCCCAGTTGGAGTAGGACAACCGGTTGTCGCCGGGGTCGGTGGCGGCGACGGTGATCACTTCGGGCATCCGGCCGGGGGAGGATGCGCATGCGGGCAGGTCGGAGTTGCCGGCGGCGGCGACGTAGGTGATGCCTGAGGCGATGGAGTTGCGCACGGCCGTCTCGACGATGGCGTCCGGTTTCATGCCGATGCTCATGTTGACCACCGCGGGCTGGATCCTGTTGGCGGTCACCCATTCGACGCCCGCCACGACGTCGCTGATCGCGCCGCTGCCGACGCAGGGCACCACCTTGACCGCGTGCAACCGCACGCCTTTGGCGACCCCGTGGGCGGCCCCGCCGACGGTGCCGGCGATGTGAGTACCGTGGCCGTCGGCATGGCAGTCGGAGTTGATGCCGTCGCGAGTGGTGTTCACGTCGAAGGTGGCCCGGCCGCCGAAGTCGCTGTGGGTGACCCGGATCCCGGTGTCGATCACGTAGACGTGTGCGCTCGATGCGGTGGTGCCGTAACCGTAGTTGCCGTTCAGCGGTCGGTCGAGCTGGTCGATCCGGTCCAGGCCCCACGACGGTGGGTTGCTCTGGTCACCGAAGAGGTGGACCACCTGGTCCTGGGCCACGTAGGCGACCGCTGGGTCGGCGGCCAGCGATCTGGCGGTCCGTTCGTCCATGTGCGCTGCGAACCCGTTGAGGGTTCTGGAGTACCGGTGGATCACGTCGAGCCCGGGTCTTGTAGTCAGCGAACCGGCGCGGGCGCCGTCTCTGAGTACCACGATGTAGCTGCCTTCGACGGCGTCCGGGCTGCCCGCGTTCACGATCTTCCCTTGCGCGGAAGCGGGTGCGGTTGTCGTGGCGAAGATCGCGGAGGTTATCGCACCTAGGGCTATCAAGTTGAATGCCCGACGCATTCCCATGGTGAGGTCTCCCTCGAATTGGGGGTCAATTGAAAGTTGCACTGCCGGTCGGGAGCCTAGGGATCGACATCGCTGGACGCAATCGTCCGGTCACCGGAGAGTTTGGGCCGTTCTGCGCATACGGCACTAGGCGATTCGGTAAAGGATTGCGGGGTCCTTCAAGCTGTAGGGACCATTGCCGCAGGCTCGACATGCGGTGATCGGCAGCCTGGCGACTGCCTACTCGTGCTTGGATGCCACTATTATTGCGCCCAGTCCCCGTTCGGCCCGAAGGGTCATTTGTTCGGCAAGGGCGTCTGTCGGTCCGAAACGTCGGATTTGCCGGTATCGCAGCCTGGGTGCAGCGACGATTTACCAGGCGTGGCGAACCTGTGGGGTGCCAGAACTCTGCACTGGGGCGTTGAGCTGCGGCGATCGCGCGCCATGTACTGGAGGAGCATGATCGTGAGGCGTGGCGCTATGACTGCTTTACCTGATCTTCGTCCGGGTCGTTGGCTGGTTGGTTCTGTTGGGTCGGTCATCGGCGGCCAAGGACGTAGAGTTGCTGGTATTGCGGCACGAGGTCGCCGTGCTGCGGCGGAACAACCCTCGCCCGCGAGCATGTTGGCCTGCGACTTCTTCCACGTCGACGGCGCCGTTACCCTCAAGCGGGTCCACGTGTTCTTCGTGATGGAGATCGCCACCCGCTACGTCCGCATCCTCGGCACCACCACCAGCCCAGACGGATCATGGACCATCCAACAAGCCCGCAACCTGCTCATGGGCCTCGGAGATCGGGCAGATGACCTCCGGTTGGTCATCCGCGACCGGGCTGGCCGATACACCGCCTCGTTCGACGCGGTCTCTCCGGCGCAGGCATCCAGGTCGTGAAGATCCCACCACGGTGTCCACGAGCCAACGCCCACGCCGAGCGGTTCGTCGGCACCGTCCGACGCGAAGTCACCGACCGACTGCTCATCATCACCTTTGGACCGTGCTGGACCGTTACGCGACCCACTACAACCACCGACGACCCCACCGGACACTGCAACTCGCGCCACCACGACCAGATCGGCCGACCGCAAAGCCGGGCTACACCTCGATACGCCGCCGACCAGTCCTCGGCGGCCTGATCAACGAGTACGAACCGACAGCAGCCTAACCGCAGGTCAGGCGATATGGCCAACTTTTGGCACCCCACAGGTGATCGCCAGCTCAGGCCGTCGCGCCCACACCCCCACACCAACAACTACCTGGGTCTTTCGGCGGCAGGATGGAAGTGCGACCAACACATCCGCCTACGCCATCCGCCTACGCCATCCGGCTACAACCGTCGAGCTAGGTAAAGAGGGCTAGCTAGAATGACTCGCTCATCATTTATAACCTCGTCCACAAGTCGGAGAACAACGCCCTCGAACGGAACAGGCGGTGCATCTAGGTGCCGGGCGGCCGGTCGTATGCTCGCCACGAGCTCAAGCCGCTCCTGAGCCAACTCATTATCAAGGTCGATCTTGGCGAGGCGCCGCGCTCGCTCCAGTGCTGCGGCCTTCGCCTTAACGTGCCTGCCAGCTCCAAGAAACAGCCAGAGGAATGGAAAGACGAAGGGCTTGATCAACCGTGCTGAGATCACGCGTTCAAGGCCGGATGGGTAGATGAAACCCAGGAACCTGTTGACCCATCGGCGCCTAGCTATGGCAGCGGCTTCTTCATCGGTGAGCTGGTAGCGCGCCCGCCTTCGGGTAAGGTCGGCGGTGGCGTCGTACTGCGAAGCCTGGAAGTCATACTCTGCATTGACAAGCCTATGCAGTGTACGAGAGAAGGCGATGTTCGTCGACGACTCATGGTGGATCTTTGCCTTGAGTTCGCCGGAATCGCGCCGAGGGTCCCACAACGACTGTCCGCCGATCGCGTTGCCCAGCATGTGCTCGATCGAGCACGTCAAGACGATCGTTGCCTGCTGTGTCGCTGTCGCTGCCTGCCCGCCGAAGAGTACGTACCCGCCCGCTACGAGGGGACGAACGGTTCCCTCCAGCGCGAGGAACTCCTTCGGGTCGTCCAGCGTCCCGATCAAGTTCTTGGTTCGCAACGAGTCGATGAGCTTCTCGAGGTCTGCGACCAATCCTGTGATTGGTTCGACCACCCTCTCAACCTGCCCGCCGACAGGTCCGACCTTGAGTTCCGCTCTAGTTTTCGTCTGCCCTTGGGTTTTCCGAACCTGCGGCAGGTAAAGGCCGACCTTTCCTTTGGAGATGTAAAGATAGTGTCGGACGCGCATCACTACTCCCTGCAACGATCTCTCCGCTGGCCGCTACGCTGCTAGATGGGCAGCACAGTGCCCCAATTGGGCACGATTGACGAGCCTGGTTGAGTTCAGTCGAGAATGATATCGATCGCCAAACTGCTTGTACACATGCCATGCGTGGTTGGTGTACGGTGTTCTCCCCTCATCAAGTGGTGTTCGAAGGGCTGGCCCAGGCGCTGCCCCTATTCGTGACGCCCGATGACCCCGCCCTGACGGCCCGCGTCCGGCTTGACCACTACCTCCGGCTGGTCGAGGCCGAGCTGCACCTGGCCATCAACGACGGTGTCAGCGCCGCGGACTGTGCAGCTCACGCCCGCGCCCGCGTGCCGTTCTGGAGCGACGCCACCATCGCCGACCACCTGACCGACTGCGGCACCGATCCCCTGCTCCGCTCCTATCTGTGGTCCTACCCGGCCGGAATTGCTTGGTTCGTGTCCTTGGCCGAGGCACCCGGTACCGTGGCCACGGAGGTACTTCATGCCGCGTATCGCGACCCACTCACACCCCGTGACCTCGCAGCGCGCTGGCCGGCTGGGCCAGATATCGGGGGAGGCGGCAACGCTGTTCGTCTACGGAAGCCTGCGCTTTCCTGACGTCCTGCGCACGCTCCTCGATCGCGTACCGCCCAGCACGATGGCGACAGCCAAGGGATGGCGCGTGGCGGCCCTCCGGGACCACGTCTATCCCGTGCTCGTCCCGGCCGCCGGACAGGCCAACGGAATGCTCCTGGCAGGCCTGACCAGTACCGAGTGGGCAACGCTGGATGCCTTCGAGAACGACCTTTACCAACTTCGCCGCCTTCCCCTCGACGGCGAGCGGAGCGGCTGGGCCTATGTCAGTCACGACGAGGCCGAGGCGCTCCCCCACGACTGGGACATCGCCAACTTCGCCGACCGGGAGCTGGCCGCGTACGTGGAACGCTGCCGAGAGTGGCGGAGCTGGTACGAGTCGCAGGCTTGACCAACTCCACGCGCCGCAACGCCGCATCCACCCGCCCCGGACTGTCGGCCTTGGCGAGTTCGGATGACCGGCTCGTCGACCCGCTCAACCACGCAACGACCCGGACTAGTAGACCAGAGAGGCATGGCGAGCAAGATAGTCGACAATCTTGCGCCGAGCGTGAGTCAAGTTGCTTCGAACGGTCGCCCGTTTAACGCCGAGCTTCTCGGCGACCTCTTCGTCTTCGTAGCCCAGAAGCTTCAACACGAGAGTCAGACGCTGTTGCTCCGGCAGCCTTGCTATTTCACCCATAGTTTCGGCAAGCTCAGCACCCACACTCGCATCGTTGTACGAGGCGAAGATCTCCGACTCTGCCTCGAAGCAGGTCAGCGATGAGTCGCAATTGACCCGCTGCCTATACCTTGCGAGCTTCAGGTACGCCGTCCGATATGCGTAGGCCCGCATCCGCGGAAAGCCGTCTTTCTCGTCACTCGGGCCAGCCAGCTCGCGCCACCGCGACCACATCAGGGTCATCGTATCAGAGAGAATATCCTCAGCGGCAGCATCGTCGCGCACAAGGACACGAAGCCTGTAGCGCAGTCTCCCGTAGTGTTGCTTGTAGAACTCCACGAACGACTGCACATCATGTGGGCGAGTCGGCGACAACACCGTTTCGCCGACTCGCCCAAGTGACATTACTCCTCCGAAGTTGTGGTTTAGCGGCTGTCGGTGCCCGACTTGATGGCGGCGAGCTTCTTCGCCTGAGGCGGCCGACCGTGCGCACGTACCGTGATAGCAATCGTAATGTCACCCGGCCTGAAGCGGCGCCAGAGATCCATGGCCAGATGACCGAAGGTCTGGAGGCCGAACACAATGGCCAAGGGCACGATGCCCGGTTGCACGGTGGAGACAAGCCCACTTTCACCCAGCAGGACCGTGGTGATGAGCGCGACAGGCAGGACGTATAGCATCCAGTGGCGTCGCGGCAAAGGAGCAAGGGGCGACTGCTCCTCGCTCAGGGTGATCGACACGATCACTCCTTTTCAGTTGGGTATTCGACGAATACCACTGCCCAGTCCCCTCCAAGAGCCAGCTGCAGTGGATGCAATCAACCTAACTACAGCGATGTAGTTCGCTCAAGGCACACACCACCAGCTCACTCGGCCGTGCAGGGGAGCAACCCGAAGGAGTGACGCGAGACTACCCGGCGGAGTCGGAGTGCTGGTGTAAGCCCACCGCTCGGCCCTTGGGACATCTGGAGGGAGCCGAGCGGTGGACCTTCGTCGAACCCAACAGAGGGTCCTGGCACCACCCGCACGAGCGGTGCCACCGGTTATATGCCCCCCAGGGGCAAACTGCTGAACCTCTTTTATACCGTTCACCCGAACGTACCAATGCGCACCCCGCTAAACGCGGTTACGCACCAGACACCTACACGTACCGTCACACCTTTTGCCTGTTTGGCGATGGCATCTCCCGATCAGCGGGACATTCGAACAATGTTCGAATGTCACTGGCTGAAACGAAACAGTGATCAAAGCTCATCATCCGCGACCCCTACGAACGTCCACCCAGGCCACAGCAGACCGCGTCCACCCGTCGAAGCTGATGTTCTAGCCGCCGTCGTTGGTCCACTGGGCGAGGTTGACGCCGTTGGCCGGGCTGGCGCCATAGGCGTCGAGGAGCTTGCCGCTGCGCCACGAGCTGCCTATGACTGAACTCCGAGAGCGCAGGCGGCTCCGCCCTGTTAGTAGTCGGTTCCGAGCTACTGGCGTTGGGTGAGTCGTCGGCTGGTTATGTGGATCATTGACCAGCGGACCATGGCCTCGTGGTGGCGGGGTAGGCGTTCGTAGTCGCGCACGCAGCGGCGGTGTCCGGTGATCCAGGCAAGGCTTCGCTCGACCACCCACCTTCTGGGCAGCACGGTGAAGTACGGCACTTGTGGACGTTGGACGTTCTCCACCACCAGGTCGAGGGTCTTGCGGGCCCAGTCGAGGAGCGGGCCGGTGTAGCCGCCGTCGGCCCATACCAGTGTGGCCCGTTTCCCGGTGGTGTCGCGCAGGCGTCGGAGCAGGCTGCGGGCGGCGACCCGGTCCTGAGTCGAGGCGGGCGTGACCAACACGGCCACGAGCAATCCCAGGGTGTCCACGACGATGTGCCGCTTGCGGCCTTGGACCTTCTTTCCGCCGTCCCAACCTCGCGTGGCCCGGCTCACGGTCTGCGCGGCGCGCACCGACTGCGAGTCCATGACCGCCGCCGACGGCGCCGCCACCCGGCCCTCGGCCAGGCGGACGCGGTCGCGCAACGCGTCGAGCAGTCGCTGCGACGCACCGGCCTACTCCCAGGCGGCGAAACGCTTGTAGACCGTGGGCCAGGGCGGGAAATCCGATGGCAAGGCCCGCCACTTGATGCCGTTGTCCACCACGTAGAGGATCGCGTCCACGATCACCCGACGGCAGTGCTTCTCCCACCTCCCACCCGACCGGCGAGACACGCCGGATCGGGCAGCAGCGGGTCGAGCTCGGCCCACTGGGCGTCGGTGACGTCGGTGGGATACCGAGCCGCCCGTCGGGTGGGCTGATGTGAGGCGGCCAAGCGGCAGCACGGGGCACCCGCGGTGGATCCGCCCGCGGGCATCGGGCACGATAACTACGGAACTCCTGGCAGAGCGGCGCTTCGACAACGTCCGATCTACCAGGAGTTCCCTCGTCTGCGCACCAAAGAGCCTTCGCCTGCCCAAGCTCGGAAACGGGCACTTAGACCACCGCATTTCGATGCACGAGCCGTCCAGCCGAGTCACCGCCGCTCCGCCTCAACCTCGATCGCCACCGAGTGGGACCGGGTTTGGTTGCCGGTTGGTGGCGATCGTGTGCGTCGTTACCAACTGCGGCCGTCGCTGCCGCGTCTCGAGGCGGTCTCAGTCGGCAACGGCGAACGAGCTTTCCGTGAACTCGGCCTGGGGAGCCAGTGGGTGGACTTCGCCAGATAGAGCCGACAGGGCCTCGGCTACCTCGTTCACCGACGCGCGTACGTAAGTGGCTGTTACGCCGTATCGGTTGGTCGTGGCCGTGGAGTGGCCCGCATACGCTCGAGCGACCGCGTAGCCGAAGCTTCGCTCCACCCAAGTCAACGTCGTATGACGCAACCAGTGCGTCGAGATTCCCTGCGTGTGTACCGATTCGACATGCTCGCCGATCCGCTCCCACAAGTGATTGTAACGGCGCGCGGTCAACGGTCGCCCGTTCGAGTATCGCAACGCGGGACTTTCCGGATCATGAGCCCCGCGCGCATGGGCATGCCTGCGCAGATGAGCCATCAGCGTCGGTGACACCGGCTGCCAGCGATGCATATTGCCCTTCTCCCGTAGCAAGATCAGACACTGCTCCGGGTCGAGGTCGCGCACCCGCAAGGCCAGCGCACCACCACGCCGGCATGCGGTCTCGATATGCAACCGCAACAGCAGTGCATCCAACTTCGGATCACGCCCCGTTCGTCGACGCGACCTTCACGATCTGCTCGACCAAACCGACGTCCAAAGCCCTTCGGCTGGACTTCACCCGCTTCGGCTTCCTGACCAGCTCAGTCGGATCGTCCCACTGATGCATCAACCGGTTGCGAACCGCATGCCGGTACAAGCACCGCAACGCCTGGAAAGCATGCTCCGCCGCACTGTGTCCACCACGACCCGACCGACGCACCACCACGGTCGCCTTCGCGTGCTCAACAAGCCAATTGACATCCATCGCCTCGATCTCATCCAAGCGACGGTCTCCCCACGCCGCCAGGATCTTCCTCCAGTAAGTCGAATACACCTGCAACGTTCCCGCCGGGACCACCGCCGAGACGGTCGGGATGAACTCGCCGAACGTGGGAAGTCGCCGTCGTGGTCCACCTTCTTCGAGAAGTTGCTGTGGAGACACCCCCAACTTCTCGACGAGCAGTCGCGCCATGGCTACGTTGTCATCTGTGGCCACGGATCACCTCCCTTCCGTCTGCTGTCCGTTAAGCTTGAGCCGGTGGAAAGACCTGACCATTTCCTCGAGATTCAGGCGTGAGTGAACGACAAGCATGTTGTATTCGGGTACTGCCACCAGGAATGCGCGTTCGCCGCTCGCCAGGTCGCAGTAGTGGAGAATACCCGCCGGTAATCTCAGGCGCAACTTGTCGTCGATCGACAGGCTGCCATCCGGCACTGCCTTCAGAACCGCATAGTTTCGCCCGAACGAAGCGGTCAGCCTGATGTGAGGTCGCCAGTTCAGTTGGTGAAACACATGACGGCTCGAAATCCGGCCGCGATCGTCCACCAAAGATATCGCGCATCCCAGTTCTGCACTATCGATGCGCGAAGCCATGTCGCCGAGATTGATTGTCGTCACTTGTCGTCGGCTTCCCGAAATTACGGAAGGGTAGTTCAGTGCCTCGACGACCGCATCGTCGACCCCGGAAAAACCCATCCCTCTCGGAACCAGCGACCGTCGACCGGCTGTAACCTCGCCGCCCATCGAATCCCCCATGATCTGCCAGGCGCTAGACGCGTCGACGAGATTACCTTCAGTCGGTCATGGAGGCCAATATTCCATGGATCGAAAGCCGGGCGATCGGAGGTGTCAGCAAGAGTGGGGTCCGAGTGGCGGCGAGTGTCGCGGAAATGTTTCACTGAATGGAATTTATCGACATTCCGGGGTCGGTCGGTGGGGCGCCACCCGGACGCGTGAGCGGGAGGGGTGCGGTTCCATCTGATGAAACGCGAGGTGCTACCTGGAGTGACGAAAGCTGTCTCTCGTCGGTGTCCGATGTGGGAATTTTCCCACCATTGACGGCGGTCGACAGCTGGGTGTTAAGGTGGACCTATGTGCTTCCACCTTCGACAGAAGGTGGGAACAATCCCACGCGGGAGTGTTGTCGAGCGTCTGTCCGGCACCTCGTCTCCCACGAGCTCCAGCATGGCCACAGCCAACCACCGGTCCAAATGCCGTGCCCGATTTCGGGCATGGCCGACCCGCGACCACGGAGGTGGCCATGCGTAACGGGTCCGCGACGTTGTCGATCTTCGGTCAGGCTTGGCTGGACCGCGCGCTGCCGGACCCGAGCGGACCGGCGATCGGTCCGGTGCGCGGAGCTCGGTGTCGCGGATCGTCAGGTAGCGGGTGCGCAGGTGGACGTCTCCGGCGTGCTCGACGGCGGTGATCGCGGCGTCCGGGACGCCGTCCATCCACAGCCGGGTGACGCCGTGCATCTCCCGGTCGCCTTCCTTCCAGAACCGGTGGGGAGGCGTGGCGTCAGCGCATTCGCGCAGCGTTTCCCACGCGTGGGTGACGTCGCCTGACTTCCGCTGTGGTTCGACGAGGGTGAGCAGCGTGCCGGCCTTCGCCGAGCCTGGCTCCGCTGCGGCGACGGCTTCCTTCTGCACCTCGATCGCCTTGATGAGGAAGCCGAGTCGGGCGAGGTCGAACCGGCCTGCGGGCTCTCGGCGGCGGGTCCGACGGGAATCGCGCCCGTTGGGTGCCCAGCCACTCTTCGACGATGGCGTCGGGGTAGTCGGGTGCGCCGTCCGGATTCCGCGGACCGGTGATCTCGTGCAGGGTGTGCTCCCGATCGGGCTGGGAGCTGGACCGCACGGCCTCCACCGTCGCGTCGACGCCCGCCGTCAACGGGCCGTCTCCATTCCGTCTGATCTGAAATAGGTCACGGATAGACTCCGGTGAGCCTCCTGCCCGGTGGTCACGCACGTCAATCGGCAAAAGAGTGCTGGTTCGATTTTCCTGATCTCAGGCGGAAAGCCCATTTCCCATGGCATTCGACGGTCGGAGGGCCCCGGTTCGGCGCCGGTCGCCGCGTGCACCGGCGCGTGTGGTGCGAACGACCGATGTGGCCCGGTCCGTCACCCGAATAGCCTATCGTGCGCGAGACCGAGGCGACTGGCTGCTCCCGAGGGTGTTCGGTGCCGTCCGCACGCCGTGCCGGGTCGCGTCGATCCGGCCGGTACGGCCAGTCGCAGCCGAGCGGACGAGAGAGAACCGAATGACCAGGGACAACAGCCCCGAGGCGGTCGCCGAGTTGGACCGCCTCGAGGAGGCGGTCAAGGCAGCGCCCGCAGGGGACACGACGGCGCAGATCGCGCTGTGGCGCCAGGCGACCTCGTTGGAGCACTGGTTCTTCATCGCGCGGGGCTCGGCGGACCGACCCCGTCCCTATGCCGTGGCCGCCGAGCAGGGGTCGATGATCTGCCTCTACAGCAGCGCAGCACGGGCTAACGAAGCCGCCCGTGCGCTCGGCCTGCTCGACCCGGAGGGCGACGCGGCGCCGTTGCTGGGCGTGCCGATGCCGGCCGCGATCGACTACGTCGCCTCGTTCGGCCAGGCCGGCGTCTTCGGTGTGACGCTGGACCACCCGCGGCTCGGTCACTACATCCCGCTGACGAACCTGGGGCTGCTGAAAAGCTGGGTCGAGAGGTTCGGGCCGTGAACGGCGCCGGTCCTCCGGCCGACACTCCGTCGAGGATCCCGGCTCGGTGGTAGGCGGCTCGTGCAGCGCAACGGGGCCAGGCCGCCGAATTGCTCGAACCGGTCGAAGCAGCGCTCGACGACGTCAGGCGGCGTGCGAGGTCGGTGACCGCGTCGACTGCGGTCGCGGTCCGGCTTCCCGCGGGCTGGTCCGCTTACTCGGCGACCGACTTGCCCGCCAGCGCCGCGAGTGCGTTGCGCAGCGCGGTCGGGTCGGGGGTGCCGGCGAAGACCTTGGCCACGTAGCCGTCAGGGCGGACGAGGACCGTGTTGGTTCCTGGTCGGACCGGGGTGGTGACGCGCACGCGGTCTTCCCAGCCGGTGACGTCGCCCGTGCCCACGAGCACGAAACGGCCGCCGCGCAGGGCCTCGTAGAGCCGGGTGCCGCCGGCGAGGGCCACGTCGGGCATCCGGGTCCCGGTCAGTCGGTGCTCGCCGCGGGGCGCGCGGTAGCGGAAGCCGAGTGCGGACAGGCGGCCGGTGATCCCGCGGTGGATCGCGGGGACGCGCAAGGCGGTGCCGCCGACCAGACCGCGAAGGGTGCGGAGGACGCGCGATCGTGCCATCGCCAGCCTGATCATCGTGCCGCTGATGCGCAGGACTTCCTCGCCGACCGGGTGGCGTTCTGCCTGGTAGGTGTCGAGCAGGGCGTCGGGGGCGCCGCGGAGCACGGCCGCCAGCTTCCAGCTCAGGTTCGCCGCGTCCTGCAGGCCGGTGTTCATGCCCATGCCGCCGGCCGGGGAGTGGACGTGGGCGGCGTCGCCGGCCAGGAACACGCGACCCACGCGGTAGTGGGGCACCTGCCGCTCGTCGCTGTGGAAGCGGGACAACCAGCGGGCCTCGTGCATGCCGAAGTCGGTGCCCAGCGCCCGCTTGGTGATCGCGCGGACCTCTTCCAGCTCCAACGGGGTGTCGTCGCTGACGTCACCGCGCCGGTCCCAGGCGAAGACCCGCCACCAGCCGTCACCGAACGGGGCGATGAAGGTGAACTCGGAGCCGGATCCGTTGACCGTCAGCGTGTCCGGCGGCGTCTCGCGCAGCCGCACGTCCGCCAGCATGATCGACTTCAGCACCGACTTGCCCGGGAACGGCTGGCCGAGCGCGTGGCGCACCGCGCTGTGGAAGCCGTCCGCGCCCACCACGTAGTCCGCGCGGTACGTGCCGCCGGTCGTGTCCACCTCCGCGCCCGTCGCGTCCTGGCGCACCGCGGTCACCGCCGCGTCGTGCACGATCTCCACCCCCGCCCGCAGCGCCCGCGCGAGCAGTGCCCGTTCCACGTTGTACTGGGGTGTCACCAGCATGTGCGGGAACCGGCTCGGCAGCCTGCCGAGGTCCACGTGCACCCGGTCGAACAGCCGGATGTCGGTGACGCGCGCGGCGCCGGTCGGGTCCAGCTCCTCGGCCAGCCCGCGGGCGTCGAGCATCTCCAGCGTGCGGGCGTGCACGGCGAACGCCCGCGACAGGTTCGACACCCGGCCGTCCCGCTTCTCCAGCACCGTCACCGCGACACCGGCTTCGGCCAGGTCGCCCGCCACCAGCAGTCCGGTGGGGCCCGCGCCGACCACGATCACCTCGGTCATGTCCGCCTCCCTCAAGTCAACACCTGTTTGCCAACGCTTGTTGGCAAACAGTAAGCCGACTCCGCTCGACATGTCAACAGGTGTTGGCCTACAGTTGTTGTCATGACGGACGACGGCAGCGCGGGGACCAAGGCGCGCCGCTCCGACGCGACCAGGGCGGCGATCCTCACGGCCGCGCGGGAGCGCTTCGCGGCGGACGGCTACGAGCGGGCGACCATCCGGGCGATCGCCGCCGACGCGAACATCGACCCGTCCATGGTCATGCGCTACTACGGCAACAAGGAGAAGCTGTTCGCCGCCGCCGCGGAGTTCGACCTGCGGCTCCCGGACCTGACCGGTGTGCCCCGCGACGAGATCGGCACCCGGCTGACCGGGCACCTCGTCGACCGCTGGGAGCACGACGACACGCTCATGGCGCTGCTGCGGGCGGCTGTCACCAACCAGGCGGCGGCCGACCGCATGCGCGAGCTCTTCGCGGCCCAGCTGGGACCCGCGGTCGCGGCGCTGGCCGCCGATCCGGCCGAGGCCCCGGTGCGGGCCGGGCTGGTCGCCACCCAGGCACTCGGGTTCGCGCTGAGCAGGTACGTTCTTCGCCTGCCGCCGGTCGTCGCGCTGGACCGTGCCGCGGTCGTGGCCTGGCTCGGCCCGACGGTGCAGCGGTACCTGACCGGCGAGCAGGGGGAGTAGGCGCGGACGAACCGAACCCGATGCGCAGCGAGGCCTGCGGCACGACCAGGCCGCCTGGCGAGCGGCGCAGGCAGGTGATCCTCGGACAGCGCCCTCACGCGCGGGCGTGCCTTGGCCCTGGTCTTGTCGTCCTGCACGTCTACGCGCCGCTGCTTGATCTCCCGCGCCGGGTCTCCTCCGCTCGGGCGCGGTGATCAGCGGTCGCGGGGTTCGACGTGGTGCTCCATCCGCACGGCGACGCGCTCCAGCGCGGCTCGGTGCCGGAGTTCGTGGTAGTCGCAGAACGTCAGCTGCCCCTCCGGTAGCACCACGCGCATCCATGCACCCGCACCGCACCGGTCACACCGGTCTGCGACGGGGTTCAAGGCGGTCGTGATGGTGTCGAGCGCGGTCGTCATGGTTGTCCTCTCTCCTCTGTTGCTCCGGTGCTTCGTCTCCGGCACGCCGGAGCACCCGAACCAGGACGCGGTGGGCCGCGTGGAGCCGGGGCAGGTCGTGGCCGAGCACGTCAGTCGCACCGCCGACCTGCTGCTGGAGCGGTCGCAGGTGCCGGCCGAGCGGGTGGACGCCGGCCGGACGGCCGTGGTCGACCTGTGCTACCGGTTGGCAGACGGCAGCGCGCACGTCGTCGCGGCCCGCGGCTTGGAGCACGTTCCCACGACCTGATGCGGCCGGCGGCCACATGCCCGCACAGCGGCGGTCGGTCAGCCGGCGGGCCGGGGTCCTGCGGCTCGGCGGAGGCGGTTGGCGATCGCCAGTCCCAGCCCGTCCTCGGTCGGCAGGGAGGCAATGACGAGGTCGCACCCATCCTGGTCGAGTGCGCGCAAGAACCCGTACAGCCCGCGCGCGTAGTCGGGCATCGAGGCGGGGACGGCGATCACCGCGTGCGCCGCCACCGGGGCGTCCGCGGCGGAGGGCGGGAGCAGGATGCCGACCCGGTGACCTCGTGCGCCGGCGAGTTCGGCCTCGGCGAGGAGGTCCTCGGGTTCGACCAGGACGACTCGCGCCTGCGGCGCGTAGTGGGACGGGTGTTGACCCGGTACCCGGACCTGGCTCGTCGAGTGGACCGCGAGCGGGTGCCCCAGCACGTCTTCGAGCTCCTCGCGGGCCACTCCGCCCGGTCGGAGGATGGCGGGGACGTGGCCGGTGGCGTCGACGATGGTCGACTCGAGGCCGACCTGGCAGGGACCGCCGTCAAGGACGAAGTCGACGGCGTCGCCGAGCTCCGCCCGGACGTGGTCGGCGGTCGTGGGGCTGACCGAGCCGAAGCGGTTGGCGGACGGGGCCGCCACCGCGCCGCCGAACGTCGTCAGCAACGCGAGCGCGACGGCGTGGTCGGGCACGCGCACGGCCACCGTGTCCAAGCCACCGGTCGCTTCGAGCGGCACCCGGCGACCGCGCGGCAGGACCAGGGTCAGCGGACCCGGCCAGAAACGTGCGGCGATCAGGCGCGCGGCGGGGGGAACGTCCCGGACCCAGTCGTCGAGGTGCTCCGCACCGCCGATGTGGACGATCAGCGGGTGGGATGGCGGGCGTCCTTTGACCTGGAAGACGCGCCTGACGGCGGTGGGGTCCTCGGCGTTCGCGCCGAGACCGTAGACGGTTTCGGTCGGCACGGCCACCAGGCCGCCGTCACGCAGGACACCCGCGGCTTTTTCGATGTCGGTGGTTGGAGCGGACATCCACGCGATTCTTCTACCGCGACCACCGGCAGCGGTTCCGGGGTCCACCGACGGGCACACCCCGGAGGCGGGACCGGCTGGTGGGCGGTTCCCGCCGCTCGGGTCACGTCGGGTCCGGTTCAGGTCGGCGCGTCGGTGAGCGGGCGGGCGCGACCACAGGCCCACGCCGGACACCACTCGCCGCCGCGCACCAGCGGGCGTCCTCCCGGGCCACGTGCTCGATCGGCCGGGGAGCGGAACACCGGTCCGCGGCCCGGTTGGTCTTCGGTCAGGTGCTCGTCGACCCCTTCACCGAACGCGTCCGGGTGCCGGTGTTCGGGCCCGACCGATCGTGGAGGTGAGTCCGGGTCACGGGACACGGGGCGAGCAGGGGTCCACCTGACCGCTCGTGCCGGCGTGCGGCCGGGGCCGGTGGAGGGGATCAAGGGGTCGGTACGGCGGTCGCCTCTCGGCGAGTGGTACGACGCGGCTCCAGCCGAACGGTGTTCCGCGAAGGCGTTACAGGTGGGGCCCGGGGGACACGGACCGCACCGACCACCCTGGAGAACCGTACGACGCGCCTCGGTTCCCCGTCGGAAGTGCCCTCCGCCACCCGGTGGAGGAGCGGCCGATCGGCATAGCGCGTTGCTCCGAGATCACTCGATCGAGGTGCTTGACCATCGATCGCCCTGGGTAACCACCTGCGGTGACGGAAGGTGACAACGCACCGGTCAACCCCGACCCGCCCCACTCGCCGGGCACGCCGCGCCTGGACGGCCTGGACGTGCGGGCCCCGGACGTCGAGCGCACGGCACCGACCGGCCAGGACGTCAGCCACGACGCGGCCGCAGCGGAACCGCCGGACTGACCACCGACCCGGCGCGGGCCCGGTCGCTCCGGCGACGCGCGATGTGCCGGCGCCGGACGGGGAGGTCGTCACGAGGGTGCCCCGCGCACCTGCCGTCGGGACGACGGAGACGTCACCTCAAGCCCCGAGCTGACCGGGGCATCGCCGACTTCGCGGTATGTCGTGGCGGACCTCGTCGAGCCGGTGGCCGTCGCCCGCGCCGCCGTGCGGGAGGTCGCACCGCCGCCTTCCGGGGCCACCGCCTGTTTCGTGCCGGACCCGGCGGTGAGCGCCTTCCGGTCTCGGGTTCGCTCGACGTGGCGTCGCAGCGGGCCCCGGGCGGCCGAGTCGGACGGCGTCTTCGACACCGCGCGGCTGAGCATCCCCTTCGCCGTCGGCGCGGATGACCACCGCGTCCGGCGGCCACCGCGGAAGGGGGCCGGCACGGCGCTGCCCGCGTCGACTGCGGCCCTGCGGGTGTGACGACGATTCGGAAAGGGCACGTTATCGGCGTGGTGGCAGCGGTCCCGCCGCCGGACCCGCGGGAGCGGGACGGTGGGCGGCACTGATGGAGGAGGCAGGGTGATGGACGGCAGACCGCGGGGCAGGGTGGGCGACAAGATCACCGATGTGGTGATCCGGCGCCTGGACGACGTCACAGGCGCGTTGGCCGGGTTGTGCGCGGTCCTCGAGCAGGAGGAGGACTTGTCGGCGATCCTCGACCGGGTCTGCAACCAGGTCGGGCACGCGATCCCCGGTGCCGACATGGTGAGCGTGACGCTGTTGTCCGACGAGGGTCCGGTGACCGGGGCGATGACCCGGCAAGACGCGTTGCAGGTGGACCTCGCGCAGTACCGGGCCGAGGAAGGGCCGTGCCTGCAGGCCGCGCGGACAGGTCAGCTCGTGCACGCGGTGGCGGACGAGCTGCCGAACCGGTGGCCGGCCTTCGCCGAGGAGGTCTCAGGGTTCGCCGTGGCCGGCTTCCTGTCGGTGCCGTTGTGCGTCGACGAGGAGGCCCCGGGGTCGCTCAACCTCTACAGCGAGCGGACCGACGGCTTCCGAGCGCTCGACGTGGCGCTGCTGGAGCTGTACACCACCGCTGCCGAGGCGGCGATGCGCAACGCCCGCCGCTACTTCAACGCGCGTGAGCAGACAGCCCAGCTGCGGCAAGCGTTGACCTCGCGGGCGGTCATCGACCAGGCCAAGGGCATCGTCATGGCGGTGCACCGGGTGGGCGCCGACGAGGCGTTCACGATGCTGGTCGAGCGGTCGCAGCGCGAGAACGTCAAGCTCCGCGACTTCGCCGAGCGCTTCGTCAACGACCTCCTCGCCGCCGAGGACTGACAAGTGGTCCGGTCGGGGCGTCGTCAGCGCGGGCGTGCCGCTGTCGCAAGGGTTCGGGCGGACGACGGACCGGGCACCTGGCGTCCGTGGACGACTTCCTGGGCATCTACCTGAAGGACCAGCTCGCGATGGGCGTGTTGTGGCGCGAGCCGGCGCGGCGCGCGCAGCGCAACAACCGCGGCACCGAGCTCGGCGCCGCTGTGGGAGGTGTCGCGACTGCCATCGCGGAGGATGTCGAGACGTTCGCACGATCATGCGACGGCTCGGGGTGCGCACCGACCCGTCAAGACCGGCCTGGCGCTGGGTGCCGAACGCCTCGGCCGCCTCAAGCGCAACGGCCGGCTGACGACGTACTCGCCGTTGAGCCGGTTCGAGGAGTTGGAGTTCCTCGCGATGGGCATCGACGGCAAGAAGCAGCTCTGGACGACCCTGCGCGACCTCGCGGGGCTGCGGGAACGCCTGCCCGACGTCGACTTCGACCACCTGATCGACCGGGCCGCGCGGCAACGCGCCGACCTCGAACCGTTCCGCGTCCGGGCCGGCGCCGACGCCTTCATCACCCGCGGCCTGCGGTAGTGCGCCCCGGCCGCGTCCCGTCGGCGGTTGACCGAGCGGGCGGCCGGGACCCCGCTGCCGGTCACCGCCCAAGGTGTCCCACCACTCCTGCCTCCTCCGACGGCACGCGACCGACGACATAGGCGGCAAGGGGTTCAGACCGGTCGTGGTGGGTAGCCTGCCGGTGCCGTGCCATGGGTACGGCGGGACCGCGCCAGTGGTGGGCCAGGCTCGACGCGGTGCCGTTGAGCAGACAGCGCGCCCCACGGCGGTCTGGTCGCGGGGGGGGGGGGGGGGGGGGGGGGGGGGGGGGGGGGGGGGCGGCCCCCCCGCCCCCCCCCCCCCCCCCCCCCACCACCGAGGCGCACCGCCCACGTCATCCAGTGCATCGACTTGGACGAGTTCCGGAGCCGGCGGTCCAGGAGAATCGACGCCACGTGGCGAACCGCACCGTCCGGTCGTGTCCACCGCCGCTATGGTCGAGCCGTGAGTGCCGAGCGGGACGTGCGGGCATGGCCGCGTCTGGCTGGCTTGGCGCACGCGGTGTACGGCACGGACGGTTTCGACCTCGCGCTGCTCGACCCCGCCGACCGCACCACGCCGCGGGTCCTCATCGGGGAGTCGGCGGAGAAGTTGGTCCACCTGTACGGCGCCTGTGACCGCGACCGCACCTGGCCGCGGCTGGTTTCCGCCTCGTCGTGTCGTCGGCTGAGCGGGCGGTGTCCGCGCCCGACCGTCGCGACCGGTCCTCAGCCCGGTTGGTCGACCGTGATGACGACCTTGGCCCGGGCGTGCTCCAGTTCGAGGTACCGGACGGCCTCCGGGGCCTCGGGCAGCGGGTACGTCCGGTCGATGACCGGGACCACCTCGCCCGACTCCGCCAGCCCGGCCAGCGTCGCCAGGTTCTCCCGGCTCGTCTTCGTGTTCAGCGCGACGAAGCGCTGGCTGACGAAGCGGGACGTCAGCGCGGCCTTGACGCTCAGGCCCATCGGCCCGACGAGGCTGCCGCCGTCCGACACGCCGCCACCGCTGAGCACCAGGACCCCCTGGGGCGTCAGGGCCCGCCGGAGGTCGGTCAGGGAGCGGTTCGCCACGAGGTCGAAGACGACGTCGTAGCGCTGCCCGCTCGCGGCGAAGTCCTCTTCCTCGTAGTCCACGACGTGGTCCGCGCCGATCGCCCGGAGCAGGTCGACGTTCCTCGTGCTGCACACCGCGGTCACCTCGGCGCCGAACGACTTGGCGATCTGCACGGCGAACGTGCCGACGCCGCCGGAGGCCCCGTTGACCAGCATCCGCTGTCCCGGACGGGCTCCGGCCAGGTCGCGCACGCCCATGAGGGCGGTGTTGCCCGCCACCGGCATCGCCGCCGCCTGCTCGAACGTCAGCGCCGCCGGCTTGCGCGCCACCAGTTCCTCCGGCGCGCACACGTACTCGGCGAACGCGCCGTCGGCGAAGCCGAGGTCGCCGAACACCTCGTCACCGGGTCGGAACCGGGTCACGCGCCGGCCGACCGCCTCCACCCGACCGGCGAAGTCACGACCCCGGATGCGCCGCTTGGGACCGGACCAGCCGAAGGCCGCCGGCATCACCACGCGCGCGAGGCGCGGGTCGCCGCGCATGACGTGCCAGTCGGCTGCGTTGACCGACGCCGCGTGCACCCGGACCAGCACCTCGTCGTCGGCCGGTGTCGGGGTGTCCACCTCCGCCAACCGCAAGGTGTCGGACGAGCCGTAGCGGTCCTGGACGATCGCCTTCATGGGGGCCTCCGTGGCGTGCGGGTGCGTGGCCGGCCTGCCGGAAGCGTCGGCTCTGGCGGCGACGGTAGAGGAGCGCACGCCGTGCGGACATCAGGGAGGAACCCTAAGGGGGACACGGATTTCGCGGCACGGCGTCGTCAGTTGGAGTGGGCGGTGATCCAGCGGGTCAGGACGTCGAGGTAACCGGGCGCCAGGTGGCCGCCGTCGACGAGGACGCGGTGGTCGGCGCCCGGGAACACCTCGACGGTCAACGTCGCCCGCGGGTCGCGGTCGGGGTGCGTGGCGGCGGCGGTGAACAGCTCGACGCTCTCGGTGACCGGGACCAGCTCGTCCGCGCCGCCGAAGACCGCCAGGTGCGGGCAGCGCAGGCGCAGCGCGTCCGGGATCGGGTCGTGGTCCAGCTTGCGCTTCATGGACTCCCAGAGGCGCTCGTCCACGTCGGCCCAGTTCTCGACGAACTCGGGTGGCGACGGCTCATCCTCGAACCGCCGGTTCGCCTCCGCGAAGTCGGCGTCGCGCCGACCGGCTTCGACCACGCGGTCGTATGCGGCCAGAGCGGCGTCGACACCCTTGTCGGTGACGCCTTCCGTCCCCCTCAGCCAGGTGGCCACCGCGTAGCGGTCCTGGGCGGCGTACGTCATGCCCGGTGTGCCGCTGGTGACCACCCACGGCACGTCGTCGCGCAGGGTGGCCGCGCGCAGGACCACCCCGCCGCCCTCGCTGTGGCCGAACAGCCCGGTGGCCCCGGCCCGCACGCCGGGCTGACCGCGCAGGAAGTCCAGCGCGGCGGCGGCGTCGGCGGCCAGGTCGGCCGGCGTCGAGTCGCGCCAGTCGCCGGACGAGCCGCCGACGCCGCGCTTGTCGTAGGACAGCACGGCGAACCCGGCGGCCACCAGGTGCGCGCGGATCGCCGGGAAGTAGCCGCCGTTGTCCCGGTCGGACGGTCCCGAGCCGCCGACCATGACCACGGCGGGCGCCGGCTCGCCGGTGCCGGGCGCGGTCAGCGAACCCGCCAACGTCACGCCCGCGCCGGCGACGGTGATGTCGCGAAGGTTCCCCATGGGATCGAGTATCACCCGGCCGTGGTCGTGGCGGGCGGGTGCGCGGCGGCGGTTTTATCGTCGGCCCAGGAGGTCCACGTGGTCGAACGGGTGGAGGTCGGGCGCGGCGCGCGGCGCGCGGTGGTCGCGGTGATCATGCTCGGGATGCTCCTCGCCGCCCTCGACCAGACGATCGTGGCGACCGCGCTGCCGACCATCGTCAGCGACCTCGGCGGTGGCGGGCACCTGTCCTGGGTGGTCACGTCCTACCTGCTCGCCGAGACCGTCATGACCGCGCTGATCGGCAAGTTCGGCGACCTGTTCGGCCGCAAGCGGGCGTTCCTGACCAGCGTCGCGCTGTTCCTGGTCGGCTCGTTCCTGTGCGGTTGGGCCGATTCGATGACGTGGCTCATCCTGGCGCGCGCGGTGCAGGGGCTCGGCGCGGGCGGGCTGATGGTGACCTCGGCCGCCGTCATCGCGGACGTCGTGCCGCTGTCGGAGCGCGGCAAGTACCAGGGGTTCATCGGCGCGGTGTTCGGCGTGGCCACGGTGGTCGGCCCGCTGCTCGGCGGCCTGTTCGTGGACCACCTGAGCTGGCGCTGGGCGTTCTACGTCAACCTGCCGCTCGGCGTGGTGGTGCTGGCCGTCGGCGCGTTCGCGCTGCCCGGCGTGGGTGTGTCCGGTTTGCGTGGCACTGCCCGGCCGAAGATCGACTACCTGGGCATCCTGCTCGTCTCCCTGGCCGCGACCGGCCTCACCCTCGTCACCAGTTGGGGCGGCGTGCAGTACCCGTGGGCGTCGCCGACGATCATCCTGATGGCGATCGGGTCGGTGATCGCGCTCGGCCTGTTCGTGGTCGTGGAGAACCGGGCCGCCGAACCGATGCTGCCCATGCGCCTGTTCCGCGACCGCGTGTTCACCGTGTGCGTGGTGCTCAGCTTCGTGGTCGGGTTCGCGATGCTCGGCGGCGTCACGTTCCTGCCCACCTACCTGCAGTACGTGCACGGCGCGTCGGCCACCCAGTCGGGCCTGGAGATGCTGCCGCTGGTGCTCGGCCTGCTCGTCGCCTCGATCACGACCGGCAACGTGATCAGCAAGACCGGCCGCTACCGGGTGTTCCCGATCGTCGGCAGCCTGCTCATGGTCGGCGGGCTGCTCCTGCTGTCCCGGCTGCAGCCGGAGACGTCGTTCTGGCAGGCGTCGACGTACATGCTCGTGCTCGGCCTCGGTGTCGGCATGTGCATGCCGGTCGCGATGGTGGTCGTGCAGAGCACCAGCAGCTACGAGGACCTCGGCGTGGCCACGTCCGGGGTGAGCTTCCTGCGCACGTTGGGCAGTTCGTTCGGCGTGGCGGTCTTCGGCACGGTGTACGCGAGCACCCTGCCGGACAACCTCGCCGCCGCCGTCCCACCGGGCGTCGACCCGGCCGCCGCGGCGAACGTGCAGGCCCTGCACGCCCTGCCGGACCAGCTCAAGGCCCCGATCATCGCCGCGTACGCCGACACCCTGCACCTGGTGTTCCTGTCCGCCGCTCCGGTCGCCGCGGTCGCGTTCCTGGTCGCCCTGTTCCTCAAGGAAGTCCCGCTGCGCGACACCGCCCGTGCCGCCGCGACCGAGGTGGGCGACAACTTCGCCGCGCCGCACACGTCCGACTCCGGCGACGAGCTGGCGAAGCTGGTCGCCCTGATCGTCAGCCGCGAGCGCCGCGACCCCACGCCGGACGTGCTGCGCGACTCGGGTGTCCCGCTCACGCACGCCCAGGCGTGGCTGCTGGTCAAGGTGTTCCGGCAGAGCGTCGACCACGGCCACGCCACCCTCGAACGACTGGCCGAGGCCACGAAGGTGCCCGCGGGCGTCTTCGAACCGGTGGCCCGCCAACTCCAGACCAGGGGCTACGTCACCGAATCCGACGCCCGCTACCGCTTCACGCCTCAGGGCACCGAGGTGTTCACCGACCTGGTCGCCGCCTGGCGCCGCTGGTTGCTCGTCAAGCTCACCGACTGGCACTGCGACGAGCCCGAGTTCACCGACGCGGTCGACCGCGTGGCCACCGAGCTGACCACCAGCGGCCGGGCGCTGACCCGCCACCCCGTCGCCGTCCGCTGACCGCATTTTGCGGAGAACCCCACTTGCGCCTGTGAAACAGTGACGGCCGGGAGTCACGGTTCTCTCAGGTCGGCGCTTGTCCGGATGCGGCGCGCCGACGGTGGAGGGGGGATGGTCGCATGGTCGTGGACGAAGGGGTGAGCACCACCCAACTGAGGTTGCAAGGCGAGATCGTCGCGTTGTTGGAGCGCTGCGAGAGCCTGCGCGCCGAGCGGGGGCGCACCATGCTGGTGAGCCTGCTGTCCGACGTCCTCGGTGAGCAGGTGCCCTTGGAGGGTTCCGAGGTCCACCTCCAGCTCCTCGGCCTCGTCCGGTGGTGCTGCCGCCACGCCGGCGGGTTGCGCTACCTGGTCGACTGCCTCCGGTTGGTGGACCCCCACTCGCCCGAGACCGCCCAGTTGGTCGAGCTGGGGGACGAGTGGGTGGCCTTCCGGGCGCTGCCGACGGGGGACTGGGACCGGCTGGCGAAGGCGTTGCGGTCGGTGCGGCTCTCCGACGACCCGTTCGAGGAGCGGCGTGAGCTGCGCCGCCTGGCCGACGTGGCCACCGACGGGCACTGCGACGACCTGCCCGCGCGGTGCCGGTCCGTGTGGTCGCTGTTCCTGCACCTCGCCGACCACAACGCCGGTCCGGGCGCCCTGCTGCCCGCCATGGTGCTGGTGGACTGCCTCGCCGGACGCCTCGAGGACGGCGCCCTGGCGGCGGAGCTGCGCCGCTGCAACTGGAGGTTGGCGGAGAAGTTCGAGGTGACCGATCTGGTCGAGGAAGCCCGTTGGCGCAACGAAACGAAGGCCGACGGCGATGACTCCGATGTGGTGCACCTCGTCTTCGAGGTCGATCCGGATCCGGTCGACCAGGCCAAGGTGGTGCTCTCGCACTGGTTGAACTGGGAGGGTGCCGGTTGGCACGGCCGTCGTCGTGGTGATGCCGCGATCCGGCGGGACGACTTGGAGGCGGAGGTCGACCGGGTGATCGCGGAGTTGGAGGCCGAGTTGGGCGTGACGCCGGCGGCCGAGCACGTCAGTGCCATCGTGGTGGAGTTCGCGCTGCCCTGGGAGATGATCAACACCGCGGTCGAATTCTGGCCGAAGGCTTCCCCGGCCGATGTCAGCGTGCCGTTGGCGGTGGATCACCCGGTGTTGGTGCGGAGCCTGGAGCGGACGCGGGCGCAGCGGTACTGGTTGGTGTGGAAGCAGCGGTGGAACGCGATCTCCGCGGAGGCCGCGCGCCCGTACTGGAGTCGGACCAACGGCGGGTGGGACCTCACCGGCATGGCGGTGGACCTGAACGACACCTCGATCGTGTCGCTGGTGCTCAGCGAGCCGCCGGGTGATCGTCGGGGTAGGGCGTGGCACGAGGCGGCGATGGCGTTCAGGGCCGGCATCCCGATCATCATCTGGGATCGGGAGGACTGTTCGACCAGTCACTTCCACGAGGCCGTGACGCGGTTGTTCGCCGAGGGGGAGGTGCGTCGGTTGCCGGATCGGTTGGCCCGGTTGCGCCGGGAAGCGCTGCGCACGAATGAGTCAGATGGGCCGCACGCGGGCCGGAGTCTTGCCGTATTGTGGGACGACGCGGAGCGTCTACCGGAACCTCTGGCCTCTGGGTGGGGTTCGCAGGGAGGTATCTGATGCCGAGTCGGCGTGCCCCCGATACCAGACGCACAGTGGTTGCTAATTCACCTGTTAGGCGTAGCAGTCGGTTCACTCGAAATGGTGAGATAGTAGTCGATTCCCAGGTGTATCCCCGATTATCCTCCCTGTTCGGAATCGATCCACTTCGTCAACGCGCACTGATGCCGCGATGGGGCGCTAAGGTGGTGCCCAAGCCATGGTTCCCTGATTCCGGGCGCACTGGCATTGAATCGGCTCATCGATCCGAACCCGGGTGTCGTGCCCGCACCGGAAGGATGTGACGGTGCGCGTCGACCCTGAGGACGGTGTCGCGGGTGTGACCGCAGGTCCGGACGCCCACGAGTGGACGGCGGAGGCGCTGCGGGACGTGCTCGCGCCCCTCGTCGGCCAGTCCCGCGACCTCGTGGTCGCGGTCGATGACGGTCCGGCGATGTCGATCTGGGGGTCGACTGTCGAGTCCTTCACCCGTGCTCTCGTCGAATCCGGGGTTTTCGGTGAGGTCACCGTGTGCGCCCTCGGCGTCGACGACGGCGGTCGGGCGGTGCTGCGCGGCTCCGGCGGGGCGAGCCCGCCGGACATGGTCGGTTCCGGGCGGCGTCTGCTGCTCGCGCTGACCGACGCCGTCGACCCGGCCTGGCGGTCGGGTGGCGCCTGGACGTCGCTGCGCGAGCTGGGCGCCGCGCACTCGGTGGCCGTGGTCAGCCCGCTGTCGTGGTGGACCGCCTGCCGCACCGGCCTCGACCTGCACCGACTGCGCCTGCGGGCGTCCGAGCCGGGCGCGCCGAACCACTTCTACGAGTGGGAGCCGCAGGTCGACGTGCCCGGCCTCTACGACGACCTCGGTGACGTGGTCCCGGTGTCGTTCGTCGAACTGGCCCCGGCGGGTCTGCGCGAGTGGGCCACCCTCGCCGCGGCCGCCGGGTGGGCGAACCTGGGCGCGGCCCTCGTGCCGGTCGGGTCGGACCTGGCGCCCGGGGCGGTGCCGGACCACTCGGATGATGTGACCTTCAGCGCCGCGGAACTCGTCGCCGCGTACCGCTCGACCGCCTCGAAGGTCGTGTTCGACCTCGCCGTCCACTGCGCCGTCGCGCCCCTGGAACTGCCCCTCCTCGTTCGCATCCTCGAGCTGCTGCACCCGGAGGCGGGCCGCCCGGCCCTGTCGGAATTCCTCGGCGGCCCGCTGGTGGCGATCGTGCCGCGCGGGTCCGACGACCGCGAGAATCGAGTGGTCTTCAGGTTCGTGCGGGAGGGCATTCGGGAGGAACTGCTCGCGCACGGCCGTCGTGTCGACACCGAGCGGGTGCGCAAGGTGGTCCGCCATTACCTGGATGAACGCCGGCCGGTGGTGGCGGGGTTCGAATGGTCGCTGGACGACGAGCCGGTATCGGTCACTTCGCCCATTGTCGCGTCGCCGCACGTGGCCGAAGCCGAGCGAGCGGTGCTGGGGGCCTGGTCAGGGGTTCACCTCCACCGCTATTCCACGCCGCAAGAGCACCCCGGAGTAGAGCCGCCGTCGGCCGTCGGGAATGATGAGGCGCGCGCGGTTATACACGCTGACGAGCATGACCGAACACGTGTTCGTGAGGACACGGTCGACGTCGATCGAAATGCGGGAGGATTAGAGGTGACTGCCGTCGAGCAGGAAGAAAGGAGAAGGACTCTCGCATCGCCCGTCTTCGGCGGAGTGCCACCGAGGAACGTCAACTTCACCGGGCGGGCGGACCTCCTCCAAGAGCTCGAACGGCGTCTGGTCCGGGGCGGGACCGCGGCCGTGCTGCCCGAAACGCTGCACGGCATGGGCGGGGTGGGCAAGTCTCACCTGGCCATCGAGTACGCCTACCGCAACCGCGCGAACTTCGACCTGATCTGGTGGGTGCCCGCCGAGCGGTCGGTCAAGATCGTCAACTCGTTGGTGGAACTGGGACAACGCCTGGGCCTCGAAGGCGGCGCCGAATCGAACGTGGCGGTCCAGCAGGTGCTCGACGCCCTGCGCAGCGGCAACCACGCCAAGGTCCCGACCAACTGGCTGCTCATCTTCGACAACGCCGACAGCCCCGACGCCGTGCAGGAGTACCTGCCCACCGGCGGCACGGGACGCATCCTGGTCACCTCGCGCAATTCCCAGTGGTTGAGCGTCGCCCGCCCGCTCGAGGTCAACGTGTTCCAGCGCTCCGAGAGCGTTCAGCTGTTGCGCCGACGTGACCCCGAACTCAGCGAGGAGGACGCCGGTCGCCTGGCCGAGGCGTTGGGCGACCTGCCGCTCGCCATCGCGCAGGCGGCGGCGTGGCGCGTGGAGACGGGCATGCCCGCCGACGAGTACCTGGAACTGCTGGCCGAGAAGCAGCTGGAACTGCTCAACGTCACCACGACCCTCGACTACCCCGAGTCGGTGGCGGCGATGTGGGACCTGTCGCTCAACGAGCTCAAGCGCAAGAACCCGTCGGCGCTGCGGTTGCTGCAGGTGTGCGCCTTCCTGTCGCCGGAGCCGATCAACCGCACGATGTTCAGCTACAGCCGCAACATCACCGGTGTGCCGCCCGAGCTGTCCCGGGTCCTGCGCGACCGCTTGCGGCTCAACGAGGCCATCCGCGACATCAACCGCTTCGCGTTGGTGCGCGTCGACCACCGCACGAACTCCATCGAGCTGCACCGCCTCGTCCAAGCCGTGCTCATCAGCCAGATGAACGAGGGCGACCGCGCGGTCATGCGCAACGCGGCGCACCTGATCCTGGGTGAGAACGACCCGGAGGCGCCGGAAGAGCCCGACAACTGGCCGACCTACGTCGACCTGAGCGCGCACCTGGCCGCCTCGAACGCCTACGAGAGCGATGCCGAGTCGGTCCGGTCGCTGCTCCACAACCAGGTCCAGTTCCTCTACCGGTGGGGCGAGCACAAGCGCAGCGCCGAGCTGTCCGAGCGGATGTACAAGAACTGGGTGGAGCGGTTGGGGGAGGACCACCCGGAGACCCTGCGGATGGGCCGTTGGTACGGCTTCATGCTCTGGGTGGAGGGCCGGTACGCCGAGGCGACCCCGTTCAACCTGGAACTGCTGGACCGGCATCGCCGCGTTTACGGTGAGGAGCACGAGGCAACCATCGTGGCCGTGGGCCAGGTCGCGTCGGACAAGCGGGCGGAGGGCGACTTCGTCGGTGCGCTGGAGCTGTCGAAGCGCAACTACGACATCTGCGTGCGCTATCTCGGCGACGAGGATCCGGTGACCCATGGCGCGGCGCACAACCTGGGTGTGAACTTCCGCCTCATGGGTGACTTCGCCTCCGCCGCCACGCTCGACGCCGACACCTGGGACCGGAGGGTGCAGATCTACGGCCAGGAGCACGAGGTACCGCTCAACACCCAGGTCGGCCTCGTCCTCGACAAGAGGGAACTCGGCCACTACCGGGAGGCCGCCGCCGAGCAGGAAGAAATCGTGCGCATCTACGAACGGCGTAGCGAGGGACGACCGCTGAACCCGGCGTGGCTCCGCGCCGTGCGGCACTTGGCTGTGATGCGCAGCAAGGCGGGTGACCACGAGGGCGCGATGCGCGCTGCGGAGACGGCGTTCGAGGGTTTGCGGCGGCGGTACAACCTCGACCACCCCGACGTGCTCGCCGCCGCGTTGGCCCGTTCCGTCGAGCTGAGGCACTTGGGTCGCCATGAAACGGCCGCGCAGCTCGCGCAGAACACGCTGACCCGCTATGCCAAGACGTTGGGAGCCGATCACCCCCACACCCTGTCCGCGGCCGTGAACGTGGCGATCCTCCGCCGCTTGAAGGGCGACTTCGAAGGTGCCCGCGACCTCAACCAGGCGACCTTGGCGGGCTTCCACACCCGACTGGGTGATGACCACCCGTCCACGTTGATCACCGGGATCAACCTGGCCAGTGACCTGCACGCGTTGGGCGACGTGCAAGGCGCCCACGACGCCGATGTCGAGATCCTGCGCCGGGTGACAGCGGTCTTCGGCGCCGACCACCCCACCGCGCTGGCTTGCCAGGTGAACCTCGCTCAGGACGTGCGTTCGCTCGGGCGCACCGACGAGGCGGACCAACTCCACCTGCGAGCGGTGGCCGCCCTGCGTGAACGGCTCGGGCAGCACCATCCTGCGGTGTCCGAGTTGAGCGACCCCCGGGCGCGGGCGAACTGCGACATCGACCCGATGCCGCTCTAACCAACCGGCCCCAGCCACTCGGCGAGGCGCTCCACGTCGGGCGTCTCGCCGGTGGCGGCGATCCTCCTCCGCACGGCGCGGACGAGGTGCGGGCGTTCGAGCAACGCCCGCGACGCCGGACCAGGCGACAGTTCGCGCACCGCGATCCCGAAGCCGGACCACGCGCCGGGCCGGTCCGAGCCCCCGGTGAGTTCGGTCGAGTACAGCGCGTGCGCCCGTTTGT
The DNA here is from genome assembly GCF_020859565.1 of Saccharothrix luteola. Lineage (GTDB taxonomy): Bacteria > Actinomycetota > Actinomycetes > Mycobacteriales > Pseudonocardiaceae > Actinosynnema > Actinosynnema luteola. Next base: position 64,969 of record NZ_JAJHUO010000019.1, read on the forward strand.
AGTCTCCTGTGACGAGGGCGAAATCCGCCTCGGTCACGTCTTCGGTGATCTTGTGGACGTGACCGGGAGGGTCGAACCGCAACGCGTCGAGCTCCGCTCGGCCCGCCAGGAGGATGCGGGTGAGGATGGCCTTGGCATCCAGCCTGGGAGGTGTGGCGGCGGCCACCACGGGGGAGTGGGTTTCCAAGGGCGGCGCCGGCTCTCCCGCGTGCCATCGCTGGGCGCACTCCAGCACCTGTGCTCGCACCGGGTGCAGGTGCGTGGCGCGCCAGGCCGTGCGGTGGTCCAGTGCTGCTGCCTCTGCGGCTGCGCGCAGTTCGGCGGGCACCGCGGCCTTGTCCAGAGGCTCCAGCCGCTCCGCCAGGCGAGCGGCGAACCTCCGTCCGAGATCGGTCAGCGACGGGTGCCGGCGTAGCGCGTGAAGCGCTTCGGTCACCTGAGTGCGAACGAGGGCGAACTCGAAGTGCGCCAGAGCGGCGTGTGAACCGCTCAGGTGCTCGCGTTGCCTCACCCAGAACTCCGCGACAGCGAGGAAGGCGTTCACCCCTTGGTACAGACCGGATACCGGACGTGGGTCGTCGCGCCACGGCGCGTAGCAGGTGGCCGGCGGGCCCTCGTGGACCAGAGGTGTCAGATGGCTGATCGCGTTCAGCTTGCTGTGCTGGTACTCGTGCACCATCGTCACGGCCAGCTGTGCCGCGTCGTGCGGTTCGGAGATGATCGCGGCGCCGTACCCTTCGCCGACCGACCCGCTGTACGGTCGGAAGCGGTGGGCCGCGGGTCGCGGTGTGATCACCGACAGGCCGCTGGAGAGTTCCCGTGCGCGGTGCGGGTGGTTCTGCTCCAGGATCGTCCACGCCTCGGCGAAGACCTTGTTCCACCGCGTCGCCGATGATTCCGACAATGGGTCGGGATGCTCGGGGACCTCCAATCCCCGGTACGGTCCGGTGTCGTCCAGGTGGATGCGCGGCGCGACGGAACCCGCCTCGTCCCCGAGAAGGCGGATCGGCTCACATTCGACCGGGTGGGCCGTGCCGTCGCTGGTTTTCACCGTCAACCCCGTCGCATTCGCGACCAACGTGCCATGACCCCATTCGGCCGCCTCGGGCACTCGCACGGAACCCAGGCCGGGAAGCACGCCGATTCCATTCCACAGCGGAATAGGAATCGCAAATCGCAGTTTTGCGGACAAGCCCCCCGCGGCGGCCAACAGGTGCAATTGGCCGAGGTGGAACCACACCGGCGCGGTGTCGGTGACCTTGTTCCGGAGGCGCCGCAGGACGTGCGCCAGCCACAGGCCGACCTGCGGACGTGACAGCAGGGCGGCCACCGCTTCAGGGTCGGCGCGCTCGGCGGTGATCAGGAGTTCCCACGCCTCGTCCACGGGTGGCAACGGGTTTTGTGAGGCGTGGTGGTGGCGGGCGTGGTGCAACACCAGGCGCAAGGCGAGTAGTCGCCGTGTCCGCTCGACGTGGTGCAGTAGCGCCGAGGTGCCGCCGTCGGTCCTTTCGGACGCCATGGCGTCGAACTGGGCCAGAGACATGCCGTGGTGGGGCAGCGATAACCCGTGCGCGGAGTTGCAGCCTGCCACCTCGTGGTCGCCCCTCGTCATGGTGCCGGGTCCGTCGGTCAGGAGCCGCCTTCCGAACCGCCGCCTACGCTGCTGCCGGCGTGGTCCACCTGTCTGAGGAGGCGGTCCGTCGACACTGCCAGGATCTCGTCGTCGAATGTGTCCAACGTTTCGAGGGAAACGTTCGTCAAGTCGACCAGGTCGGAGTCGATCCGCATCGCCGATTCATCCACTAGCGGGCCTCCCGAGTTGGCCACCGGGCAACGGCGCCCCCGCGCGGTGGGGATTCACCTTCGATGGCATGACCCAGTGTAATGTCCTGGAAACAGAGCGGAAGTGGTGCGTATGGCGGTATTCGGCGCCGTGAGGGGCAACTAAACGCCACTGACCCGTTCGGCCAACAGGGTGTCGAGTTCGGCCATTTCGGTGGAACCGGCGGCGTAGAAGCGGATCGCGGCCAGCAGTGCTTCGAGGCCACCCGGGTAGTGCGCGCACGTCCGGACGATGCTGACCGTGTCCGGGCGGTCGGCGTTGTGGCGGGTGATGGAGGCGGCGAAGGGCACCTCGCGCAGCACGAGGTCGCGTCCCTCGCGGGTGTCGAAGCCGGGGGTGCGCAGCATGACCTCGATGACCGGGCCGAGTTCGGCCAGGGTCAGGCTCCGGGTGCGGGCGGCGGGGCGTGTGGTCTCGATCGGGTGACCGTCGACCAGGCGGACCCAGACGTGCGCGTCCACCTCCTTCACCTTGGCCTGCGCCGCCACGTAGTCGTCGGGCCTGGTGGCCGCGTCGTGGTGGACCACGGAGCGGTAGAAGTGGTCGGAGACGACCAGGACCAGGGTGGCGGTCGAGGTCTTGAGGGCCTGCTTGGCGGCCGGTGCGTCGAGGATCCGGTAGGTGAAGATCATCTCTTCGCTCGTCTTGCCGCGCTCGTCGAAGTGGACCTCGCCGGCGTGCACGGCCATCCTCATCCCCAACCGCGCTTCGTGCGCGTGGGTGTGGTTGTGCCTGCGCAGCGCGGCGACGACGCGCTCCGGCAGCCGTTCGACCAGCACGGACTTGGGCACGTCGGCGGGCACCAGCACCATCAGGCTGTCGCCCGCGTCGTCCACCGACTTGTCGTCCCAGGGCAGGTCGCAGTCGGCGAACGCGCTCATCAGCACCTGGTACATGCCGTTGCGCACGGCGGTGCGGTGAGGTGACGTCCGCGCCGGATCGCCGTAGGACTCCACGTCCACGACGACGAACGAGTGGTGCACCGCGGCAGACTCCATGTGACCTCCCCATGCTTGTTGTAGTCCAGCCGAGGGGTGGCGTGGCAGCCGCTCCACTCGAAATGACCAACACCCCGGTTGCGGGACGGCCCGGATCGGGTATGGAGTCGGGTGTGGACGGGTACGGGTGGACGGTCGCGCTGGTCGCGGTGCTGGTGTTGCTGAACGCGGTGTTCGCGGGCAGCGAGATGGCGCTGATCAGCCTGCGCGAGGGGCAGCTGCGGGCGTTGGAGCGTGACGACCGGGCGTCCGCGAAGACGCTGGTGAGGCTGGCGCGCGACCCGAACCGGTTCCTGGCCACCATCCAGATCGGCATCACGCTGGCCGGGTTCCTGGCCTCGGCGACGGCGGCGGTGTCGCTGGCCGAACCCCTGGTGCCGGCGCTGTCGTTCCTCGGCGGCGCGGCGAACCCGGTGGCGATCGCGCTGGTCACGGTGGTGCTGACGTTCCTGACCCTGGTGTTCGGCGAGCTGGCGCCCAAGCGGCTGGCGATGCAGTACGCCATGCGCTGGGCGTTGCTCGTGGCACGGCCGCTGCACGTGCTGTCGGCCGCCTCACGGCCCGCGGTGTGGGCGTTGAGCGCGTCGACGAACCTCGTGGTCCGGCTGTTCGGCGGCAAACCGGAACCGGAGTCCGAGCAGATGTCGGCCGAGGAGCTGCGCGAGCTGGTCTCCGCCCAGCGCGGCCTCAACGCCGAGCAGCGCATGATCATCACCGGCGCCCTGGAGATCAGCGAGCGCCGGCTGCGCGAGGTCCTGGTGCCGCGCCGGTCGGTGGTCACGTTGGCCGCGGAAACGGACGTGCCGTCCGCCCGCGCCGAGCTGGCCGCCTCGGGCCACTCGCGCGCACCCGTCGCGCGCGGCGGTCACCTGGACGACGTCGTGGGCGTCGTGCACTTGCGAGACCTGCTCGACGACGACGCCAAGCTGGTCGACGTGGCCCGCACGCCGATGGTCTTCCCCGACTCGGTCCGGGTGTCCGACGCGCTGCGCCGGTTCAAGGCCGAGCGCGAGCAGCTCGGCCTGGTCGTGGACGAGCACGGCGCGGTCGACGGCATCATCACGCTGGAGGACCTGCTGGAGGAGATCGTCGGCGAGATCCTGGACGAGACCGACCGCGACGTGATGGCCGTCCGCAGCGGCGCGGACGGCTCGCTCGTCCTGCCCGGCACGTTCCCCATCCACGACCTGGTCGACCTGGGCGTCGAGCTGGCCGACCCGCCCGAGGGCGACTACGCCACCGTCGCGGGCCTGGTGCTGGTGGTGCTCGGCCGCATCCCCGAGGGCCCCGGCGACCGGATCACGATCCCCGGCTGGTCCATCGAGGTGCTGAAGGTCGAGCACCACGCCATCACGTCCGTGCGGCTGCGCCGGCGCTGACTACCGGCCCGCCGCCGCGACCCACGCCTCCAGCCCGGCCACGTCGTTGGGAAGCGCGGAGGACAGCACCCGGTTGCCCTCCCGGGTCACCACGACGTTCTCCTCCAGCCGCACGCCGATGCCGCGCAGCTCCGGCGGCACCGTCTCGTCGTTGGGGTGGAAGTACAGGCCGGGCTCGACGGCCAGCGCCATGCCGACCTCCAGCGTGCCCTCGTGGTAGGCGGCCGGGCTGGAGTTGGCGCAGTCGTGCACGTCCAGGCCGAGGAAGTGGCCGACGCCGCACGTGATGTAGCGGCGGTGGTGCTGGCCGTCCGGGTCGAGCGACTCCTCGACCGACACGGGCAGCAGGCCCCAGTCGTGCAGGCCCTCGGCGAGCACCCGCATGGCCTCCTGGTGGAAGTCCCGGTACGCCGCGCCCGGCCGCACGACCGCCAGCGCCGCCACCGACGCGCGCTCGATCAGCTCGTGCACCTGCCGCTGCGCGGGGCTGTACGAGCCCGACACCGGCAACGTCCGGGTGATGTCGGCGGTGTAGAGGGTGTCCAGCTCGACGCCCGCGTCCAGCAGCAGCACGGCGTCCTCGGGCACGGGACCGTCGTTGCGCACCCAGTGCAGCACCGGCGCGTGCGGCCCGGCGGCCACGATCGAGGCGTAACCCGGGCCGTTGCCCGCGGTGCGGGCGCGCCGGTCGAACGTGCCCTGCAACCACCGCTCGCCACCGCCCTTGACGGCCGCTCCCAGCTCGGCGGCGACGTCGGCGAAACCGAGGATCGTGGCGTCCACGGCGGCCTGGAGCTGGCCGACCTCCCAGTCGTCCTTGATCCGGCGCAGCTCGGCCAGCGCGGTGCGCAGCTCGGCGGTGTGGTCGCCGCCCGCCAACGCGTCCAGCAGCGGGTCCACGCCGGTCGTCGCGTGCACGGCGGGCAGCCTGCCGCGCAGCGCCGACGGCAGCTCGTGCAGCGGGCGGCAGCGCACGCCGAGCGCCTCGCCCCACTCGGCGAGGCCGGGCACCGGGCCGATCCACAGCTCGCCGTCGCGGGCGTTGGCGAAGAAGTCCGGCTCGTCCGGACCGGCCGGCGGGCGCAGGAACAGCTCCGCGTCGTGACCGCCGGCGACCGGGTGCATCACCAGCACCGCGCCCTCTGCGGCGCAGCCCGTCAACCAGGAGAAATCGCTGTCGGGCCGGAAGCCGTGGTCGGTGTCGTTGGACCGCACCGGCGCCCAGCCGGCGGCCACCGCGATGCGCGCGCCGGGCAACGCGGCGCTGAGCCGGTCGCGGTGCGCGGCGGCGGCCCGCGCGGCTCCGGGCGCGACCCGGGCGGCGCGGTCGGCCGGGCCCCAGCCGTGCTGGACGAACTCGCGGAACCCGGAGGCGTCGACGAGCTTGCTCGGGTCGCGGCGGGCGGGTTTGGTCACCGTGGGCAGCCTTTCGGGTCGGGGCCGTGAGCACGCCCGATCGCGATCGGCGACCGGGCGTCACCCAGGATGCTCTCACCAGCCGGTGCATCGCCCAACCGGGTGTCTCCTGTGCTGAAACGGCCTACCACGCGTGGGCGATCCGGTAGGTAACAGCTCACGGCTACCTACGGCAGGGGAAACGCATGCGTCCCGAGGACGTCGTCGAACTGCGGGTGCACGGCGTGTCCGGCACCCCGCCGGAAGCGATGCTGGGTGACCCGTTCCCGACCCCGGTGGCCGGTGACGACGTCGCGCGGTTCCTGCGGGCGGCCAAGCCGGCGCGGGCGCCGTCCAGCGGGCGGACGCGGACCGTGGAGGCGTTCCACTGGGGCCGGTTCACCTCGGGCGGCGCGAGCCGGGCGCTGTGGCTGGTGCTGATCCCGTTCGCGATCCTCAACCTGGCCCGGTACACGCTGCTCGGCGCGGGCCGGTTCGCCGAGGCGGTGTTGCGGCTGCTCGGCCTGGTGCTGACGGGCATGCTGGTGGCGGCCACCGCGTACGTGTCGCTGGAGCTGCTGGTGCGGCAGTGCGCGGGCACGGCGGCGTGCCGGTCGGAGCACCTGGCGTTCTTCGACGGCTGGCCGTTCGGGGCGATGCTGCTGGTCGGCGCGGTCCCGCCGGGGCTGGTGATCACCGTGCTGTGGTGGTTCGGCCGGCAGACGTTCCTCTACGAGCCCAAGGGCACGCACCACGCGTGGGAGACCCGCACGGGCAGCCTGGGCGACTACGCGTTCTGGCACACGTCGCCGCGCACGCCAGTGCTGCGTGACGCGCACGTGGCGGCGGCGTGCGTGGTGGTGGGGGTGCTGTACGCGGGCGCGTTGCGGACCTCGCAACCCGATCGGCCGTCGGACGTGCTGTCGTGGACGGTGGTCGGGCTGGGCGTGGTGGTGCTGGCGTGGGCCATCGGGTGCGTGGTGATGTCGCCGGACCGGCGGGAGGTGAACTCGCGGGCGCTCAAGTGGGTGTCGGCGGCGTACCTGCTGCTCGCGGCGGGGTTGGCGACGGCGTTCCTGTGGCGGGTGCCGACCGGCGCGTCCGGGTCGGTGACGCCGTTGGCGGGGTTCGAGTCGGTCACGAACATCCTGGCGGCCTCGGCGATGCTGCTGCTGGTCGTGCTGCTGGGGGCGTGCGTGCGCCTGCGGCACTCCGCGCGCGGTGTCGAGCTGATGGTGGCGGACAAGCGGTTCCGGCCGATGTGGCACGGCTACGCGGCCGTGGTGATCGCGGCGGTCGCCACCACGTTGGCGGTCGGGTTCAGCGGTGGGCTGGCGTACCGGGTGGTGGACTGGATCGGCGACCCGGTGCCGGAGGCGGGGCGCCAGGGGCTGGTGCTGAGCACGAGCTACCTGGTCGGCGCGGGGCTGTGGGGCGTGCTGGCGATCGCGTTCCCGCTGCTGGTGGCGCCGATCGTGGCGGCGATGGTGCGGCAGGTGTCGAGCGCGCTGGTGCTCGCGGCGGGTTCGGCCGCCGCGGCGGTGGCGGTGGTGTTGCGGTGGACGCCGATGCCGGGCTGGGCGTTCTGGGCCGCCGCGGTCGCGGCCGGTCTGCTGTACGCGGTCGGCGCGGTGTCCTGGGCGCGCCACGCGAACGGCGTCGAGGTCCGCGAGGGCGTCGTGACCGACTACCCCGGGCGCGCGGACCGGCCGGGCATCGGCAAGGTGGCGTTCAACCAGCGGTTGGCCTCGGCGAAGTACCGCTACCACTGGCTGCTCGGCGCGATCGCGTTGCTGGGTGGTGTGCTGGTGGCGGCGGGTGGCGGGCTCGCGCTGGCCCGGCTCGCGCACCCGGACTGGCGGGCCGCCCCGCCGCCGGGCCTGGCCGACTGGCTGTCGACCGTCCCGGCGCAGGAGCTGGGCGCGTTGGGCAGCCTGGTGGTGTCCGGGCTCGTGCTGGTCTTGTTGTTGTTGGGCGTGCGGACGTGGCAGAGCCCGCGGATGCGCACGGCGGTCGGCATCGTGTGGGACCTGGTGGCGTTCTGGCCGAGGTTGGCGCACCCGATCTGCCCGCCGCCCTACGGCGGTCGCGCCACCATCGAGCTCACCTCCCGGGCGGTCCGGCTGGCCGGGCACCACGACGTGGGCGCGGTCGTGCTGTCGGGGCACAGCCAGGGCAGCGTGGTGTGCTTCGCCGCGTTGTCGTTGCTGCGCCGGGAGAGCGAGCGACCCGACCCGGCCGACGGCGAGCGGTACATCCGACAGGCCGACGCGGTCGCCGCGCTGCGCCGGGTCGGCCTCGTCACGTACGGCTCGCAGTTGCAGTGGGCGTACTCGCGGCTGTTCCCGCACTACCTCGGCCACGCCGAGCTCGTCGGCCTGCACGACGAGCTCGGCGACCGCTGGTGGAACGTGCACCGGCTCACCGACCCGTTGGGCGGGCCGGTGCAGGTGTGGCCGGAGACGGCCGAGGAGCAGGTGTTCGCGGGGCCCAAGCTGTGGGGCGTGCGCTGCGGCAACGACGTGCGGCTGCGTGACCCGGAGTTCCTCGACCCGGACCCGGACATGGTCGCCTCGCCGTTGCGCGGGCACAGCGACTACTACGACGACCCGGTGTTCGACGAGGTGGTGGCCAGGGTGGCGGAGGCCGTCGCGCCGGTGCGCACCACCGTGGTGATCGGCGACCTGTCGCTGTCGGGCGGGTCCTGAGCCTCAGCCCTGGAGCACGGACCGGGTGACGCGTTCGGCGATCGCGGCCACCATCGTGCGCGGGCGGCGCGGGACGAGGTGGGCGCCGAGCGCGTTGCGCAGGCCCGGCGTGACGTAGGCGCGGTCGCGGTCCAGCCCGTCGAGGGCCGCGCGCACGACGGCCTCGGCGCTCATCATCCGACCGCCGATCGCGGCGCGCGGGGTGACCCGGTCGAAGAAGCTGGTCTCGGTCGGGCCGGGGCACAGGGCGAGCACCTTGATGCCCCGGTCCCGGTACTCCCGGCGCAGCGCGAGGCTGAAGTTCAGCACGAACGCCTTGCCCGCGCTGTAGGTGGCGAAGTACGGCGAGGGCTGGAACCCGGCCGTGGAACCGACGTTGACCACGGCGCCGGAGCCCGCTTCGAGCATCCCCGGCACGAGCGCGCGGGTCAGGCCGACCAGCGCGACCACGTTGACCATCAGCTGCTCCTGGTCGTGGCCGTTGGGGATCTCCTCGAACCGGCCGGCGGTGCCGAAGCCGGCGTTGTTCACCAGCGTGTGGACGGGGCCGGTCAGCCGTGCGACCACCGAGTCGACCGCGTCCGGCGCGGACAGGTCCTGCACGACGACGTCGACCTTGGCGCCGTGCTCGTGGCGGAGGCGGTCGGCGAGGGCGTCCAGGCGGTCGGCGGAGCGGGCGACGAGGACGAGGTCGTGGCCGCGGGCGGCGAGCCGGTCGGCGAACTCGACGCCCAGCCCGGCGGACGCGCCGGTGACGAGGGCGGTGGGGCGGTGGGCCATGTCATCTCCATCGGCTCGGTTATGTGAGACATGTTAGGCACAGGTAGGCCACTAGCTGCGACACTGATGTTCCATTTGATGCGATAGCTGTACCATCGGTGGTGCACGGGAGGAGACAGTCTTGGCAGCGACACGGCCGTTGCGCGCCGATGCCGAACGCAGCGTGCGGACGATCCTCGAAGCCGCCGAGCGCCTGCTGTCGGTGAACCCCGGCGCGTCCATGGAGCAGATCGCCGAGGCCGCGGGCGTCGCGCGGACCACCGTGCACCGGCGGTTCGTAAACCGGCAGGCGCTGGTGGAGGCGATGACGGCCGACGTGGTGCGGCAGCTGGACGAGGTGATGGACGCGGGCCGGCCGGAGACCGCGCCGCCGCTGGTCGCGCTGCACGAGATCACCGCGAACGTGCTGCGGGTCAAGATCGGGTGGCCGTTCGCGATGGGCGTCGTCTTCACCGCCGCCGACTCGCCCGCCGCCGAGGGCAAGCGCCGGGTGGACGACCGCTGCCTGGTGCTGCTGCGCCGGGCGCGGGACGAGGGGCTGCTCGACGCCTCCGCCGACCTGGACTGGACGCGGCGGGTGTTCTACGCGTTGATCGGCGAGGCGGTGCACGGGCCGGACAGCGGCCTCGAACCGGACGCGCTGGCGCAGCGGGTGGTCGACACCCTCCTGCACGGCGCCGGGCCGCGTTAGGCGGGGCGGGTGGGCTTGTCCGGGTCGGTGATCGAGCAGACGCCTGCCTGCCGGGCAACCTGGCGCGGCAGCGCGAGCTGGCCGCGTCCCGAGACGACGGCGCCGACCTGCCCGTCCTCGCGCCGGAGGTGGTTGAGGCGTTGGTGGACATGGCGCACGAGCGGGGGTTGAAGGTCATCGTCCACGCCATCACGGCGAAGGAGGTCGGGATCGCGGTGGACGCGGGGTCGACGGCCTGGCGCACGTGTGGTGCGACGCCGGCGACGACCTGGTCGGCTGGGTCGCGCAACGGGGTGTCTTCGTGGTCGGCACACTCGTGTACTTCGAGTCCATCAGCGGTCGGACGACCACCGTCGACCACGCGGCGCACGGCAGCTTCGAGCACGCCCTGCACGCGCGGCACGTGTGCTGCACCAGGCCGGCGTGCCGATCGTCGCGGGCACCGACGCGAACCCGTGGGCGTCACGAGCACGGCGTGGCCGTGCACCGGGAACTGGAACTGCTCGCCCGGGCCGGCCTGACCCCGCGACAAGCCCTCACCGCGCCGACCAGCGCACCGCCCTCCACTTCGGACTGACCGACCGGGGCCGCGTCGCGCCGGCCTGCGCGCGGACCTGCTGCTGGTGGACGGCGACCCGACCACCGACATCACGGCGATCGGCGCGGTGTCCGTCGTGTGGCGGCGCGGGGTCAGATTCGCTCGACCTTGATCCCCTTGCCCGCTCCCACGACTCGGTGGCGGTTCGCGTAGACGCGGACCGTCATCCGCCGGTCGCCCAACGGGGACAGGTCGATGTCCTGGATGTCGTCCCGGCTGGACAGGATTTCCACCACCTGGACCCCGGACAGCCCCCTGATCTGGTCGAGGTACTCGGCGTGGGCCGTCGTGGAGATCTGGAGGGTGGTCAGGGACCTCACCGCGTCGAGCCTCGACAGGTCGAGCGCCCCGCACAGGCGCAACGACAACGCCCGCAACGCGGGGAAGTGCGCCAGTTCAGCGAGGTCGTCGAGCCCGTCGACCCGGTAGAACCCGAGGCTCGTCAGGTGCGGCGCGTACTCGGCGAGCGCTCGCAGCCCGCCTTCGAACCCCAGCGGTCGCCCGTCTCCGAGCCGGCCGAGGTCGAGGTCGCGCAGCGCTTCGAGCTCGCCGAGCGGCGCCGGGTCGAGGCCGGCGGGGAAGTCGTAGAGCGCCAGCTGCTCCAGCCGGGAGAGGCTCGTGAGCGGCGCCAGGTCGGCAGTGGGCGCCAGGTTCTTCACACCCAGCCCGGACAGCCGGGGCAGCGCCCGGAGTTCGGACAGGTCGACCGACTGATCGCCGCGCGGGTAGAAGTACAGGCGCTCCAGCGCCAAACCGGCGAGCGGCTCCAGGTGGACGTGCGGGACCGGGCCGAGCAGGAGCGTGTGCAGTTCCCGGTGTTCCAGCAGCGGGGCGAGGTCGTCGAACCGGCCGCCCAGCGAAGCGGACGTGAGGTGCGGCAGGCCGGCGAGGGGGCGCAGGTCGGCCATGCTCTCCAACTCCACGCGGAGCCCGCCGAGGTGGCGCAGCTTCGGGACCTGGGTCAGGAGGACCTCGTCATCCACCCTGATCTCCCCGTCGAGGAGCGGTGCGTCGGCCAGCACGCGGTCGGCGTACTCGCCCGGGTCGAAGTAGCGCCACGCCTTGATCAACTCGCGCTGGACCTCGTGGCGCGGGTCCCGCGCGAAGCGTTCGAGGACCGGCCAGGCGTCGGGGCCGTTGATCAACGCGGCGGTGCGCACGGTCGCGGCGGCGGCGGCCTCCGACAGGTCCCCCGGGTTGACGCCCAGGCGCGGCAACAAGGCTTCGCCGCCTGCCGCCAGGGACCGGGCCTCCACGACGCTGCGGGGCGGCAAGAGGTCGGCCAGGCAACGCTCGACGCGTTCGGCCAGGTCCGGGGACAAAGCCGGGTCGGCCTCCATCGCCGCGGCGGCCAGCAGGTGGAGTCGGCGGCGTCGCCGCGGCTCGGCGTCGGCGCGGTCGAGCAGGCCGGACAGGAGCTCGGCGCGCAGCGGGGCGTTCGCGAGACCGGCGGCCATCACCACGATGTCGCGCCACTGGTCCAGGTGCGCCTGCCGCACCAGCAGGCCGATGTCGCCCTGGTCCGCGGCCTCCTCGGCGGTCAGGAACTCCTGGAAGCTGCGGTGCACGAAGTCGATCCGGCCGGTCACAGGTTCGCGCACGACGCCGCTGCGGTGGACGAGGTGGTCGAGCACCGTCTCCGCGTCGTGCGTCACGCGCGGCATGGCGGCCAGCCGTTCGGCCAGGCGGCGCACGGCTTCCTCGCGGCTCAGCTCGGACCGGCCGTTGATCGACAGCCGCCAGGCCAGGTGGCGCAGCAGGTGACGGCGGTCCTGGCCGGCCAGCTCGGTCGCGCCGCGGATGTGGCGCTCGGCGTCACGCCGGTCCAGCAGCAGCGTCAACGCCGTCCGGTACAGCTCCAGGCGGTCACGCGGCAGGAACGTGCGGCGGTCGAGGTTGAGCGCGCAGAGCATCGCGCACAGCAGGGGACTGGTGGCCAGCGCGCGCAGGTGCGGGTTGGCGTCCAACCGGCTGAGCAACGCGCCCTCGTGCCGGGGCAGGTCGGCTTCGTCGCACGGCAGCCCGCCCGCGTCCCGCGCGGCCCGGTGCCAGTGGCGGATCAGCGCGCGGACGTCGGCGGCGCTCATCCGCTCCAGGAACGCGGACTCGAAGCCCTCCGCCGTCAACCACCCCGCCGTCGCGGCGCCGGGGCGTGAGGTCAGCACCCAGCGGACGTCCGGGAACGCCCGGCTCAGCTTGCTCAACCACTCCCGCACGGGGCCGCGTTCGGCCGCCGGCAGTTCGTCCACGCCGTCCACGAGCACCAGCGCGCGCCCGGACTCCAGTTGCCGGTGCACGAAACCGGGCGGCATCACCCCGGCCAACGGCTGCGCGGTGTCCTCCACGAACCCCTCGGGGCCGGGCAGACCGCGACCGGCGTGACCACGCAGCTCGACCAGGAACGGCACGCGGCCGTTGAGGTCCGCCAGCTCACCCCGGAACGCGCCGCGTGCCGCGTTGATCGCGAGCCAGCGCAACAACGTCGACTTGCCCGAACCCGCCTCGCCCCGGATGAGGATGCGTTCGTTGGCGGCCAGAGCGCGCTCCACCCGCACCGCGCCGTCCTGCCCGTCGTGCGTTCCGTCGCGCCACCGCGTCAGCTCGTCGGCCGCGTGCGCGCGCCGTTGCGCCCCGGTGACCGACAGGCTGATGTACGCGACGCTCAACGTGGTCCGGGGCCGGAAGCGGCGCACGTCCACGCCGAACAGCTCGATGTCGTCCAACGACTCGCTCACCAGCCGCAGGTAGCGGGTGCGGAACTCGGCGTCGTTCGCGGTGCCCTGCGGCGCCATCAACGCCGGCGCGGGCAGCCGGGCGAGCACCTGCCCGACCTGTTCGGACAGACCGGACACCCGGCCCAGCAGTTCGGCGCTCGCCCGTGCCGCGAACGGCGTCAGGTGCACGACGAGTTGGATGAAGCACGCGCAGCACTCGTCCAGCAGGACGGTGTGGAACCACGACGCCGCCTCGCCGAGGCCGGCGCCGGCCGGTAACGCGGCGCGCAGCCGACCGGCCAGCTTCGCCGGGTCGACGTCCACCTCGAACAGCCCGGCGTCGGACAGGTCCGCGCCCTCGAACGCCGACACCACCTCGGCCATCGCGGCGAGCCGTTCGTGCTCGGGCAGGCCGGGCACCTCCTGCCGGCACAGCGGCAGCAGGCGTTCGGCGACCGCGTCCACCAGGGCCTCGACCTCGCGGTTGAACCGCCGCCGCTGGAAGTCGTCGGTCAGCCGGGCCCCGATCAGGTCCACCAGCGGCTTGGTCCGCTCCGCCCGGCCCGTGCGCTGGGTCAGCCACAGCTTCAACGCCGACCCGACCAGCGTGCCGCCCACCCGCAGTACCACCGGCTCCACGGACCCCTCCTCCACCGTCGACACCCTGTTTATCGCGTCCGGCACACGCTCCGCACCGGTTCGCGGGCATGTGATGAGGTGGGGTCGCCTGCTACCGGGGAGGACCGTGCCAGTGATCATCCGCCGTGCCACCGCCGAGGACGTCCCCGCCATCGTCGCCCTGCTCGCCGACGACGAGTTGGGCGCGCGACGCGAGTCGCCGGACGACCTGGCGCCCTACCTGCGGGCGTTCGAGGCGATCGACGCGGCCGGGCACGAGGTGCTGGCGGTGGCGGAACGCGACGGGCAGGTCGTGGGCACGCTGCAGCTCACGGTGTTGCGCGGCCTGTCGCGGAGGGGTGCGGCGCGGGCCCAGGTCGAGGCCGTGCGGGTGGCGTCCGCGGTGCGCGGGCAGGGGCTGGGGGAGCAGTTGATGCGGTGGGCGGTCGACGAGGCGAGGGCTCGCGGTTGCGTCGTCGTGCAGTTCACGTCGGACAAGACCCGCGTGGACGCGCACCGCTTCTACCGCCGCCTCGGCTTCGTCCAGTCCCACGAGGGCTTCAAGCTGCCGCTGTCGTGACGCCGGGTAGGTTGCGGCGGTAAGTCCGCTCGACCGGGAAGTGCTGATGATCCAAGTCCTCGCGACCGCGTTGACGGTCGTGGCGCTCGTCGCGGCCCTGTGGTCGCTGGTGCTGGTGGTCGCCGACCGGCCCATCACGCTCGCCACCAAGCCCACCCTCGGCCTCGCCGCGGTCGTCGTGCTGCTCGAAGCCGGGTTGCTCGTGCAGGCGGTGGCCGCGACGGTCGCCGTGCTGGGCTCCGACCGGGCCGGTCTGGACGCGCCCACGTTCTTCGGCTACCTGATCGCGGTGGTCGCCGTGCTGCCGGTCGGCGCGTTCTGGGCCCTGGGCGACCGGTCCCGGTGGGGCGCCGGGGTGTTGGCGGTGGCGTGCTCGAGCGTGCCGGTGATGATCCTGCGGCTCAACCAGCTCTGGGCGACCCATGGGTGAGCGGCGCGACGAGCTGGCGGTGACCACCCGGTCCGGTCCGGGTCGGATGCTGATCGCGGTCTACGGGATCTTCGCCGTCGCCGCCACCGCCCGCTCCGCGGTGCAGCTCGCCACCCGGTTCGAGGAGGCGCCGCTGGCGTACGTGCTCTCGGCGTTCGCGGCGGTCGTCTACGTCGTGGCCACCGCCGCGCTGGCCGGCGTCGTGTCACGGCGGGTCGCCTACCTCGCGTGCGGTGTCGAGCTGGTCGGGGTGGTCGTGGTCGGCGCGGCGAGCCTGGCGTTCGCCGACGCGTTCCCGGACGCCACGGTGTGGTCGGACTTCGGCGGCGGCTACGGGTTCGTCCCGCTCGTGCTGCCCTTGCTCGGTCTGCTCTGGCTGCGCCACACCGGACTGCGGTATTCCGAACGGGCCCGCTGAACTTCCGCGCCCCCTATCTCGTAATTGATTCAGGTCGCCGGGCCCCACAACCGGCGGCCGGTCCGTGGCGGCGGCCGAGACCAAGGGCGTCCGGCAGGGCACGCCGTCGTGGGTGCAGGAGGCCGGGGACACGCGTCCCCGGTCTCCGTGACAAAGATCACCATGCCCGCGCGATCTTGTAACGCTCGCCGTTCGCACAGGTCAGAGCCGGTTCGGCGGGGGTGCGGTCAACCCATGTCTGAGCCCGTTCTCAGGTGGGGTGTGCCAGCGTTCGCACATCCGCCCGCGGTACCCCGAGCAGTCGCCTGCCGGCCGGTCCGCTCACCAAGGAGATTCCCACGATGTCCGTGCTGGCTCGGCTGAGCCTGGCCAACCGAAGTCTCGTCGGGCTGCTCAGCCTGCTCGTGATCGGTTTCGGTGTGTTCACGCTGCCCTCGATCAAGCAGCAGCTCTTCCCGTCCATCGAGTTGCCCGCCGCGGTGGTCATCGCGCCCTTCCCGGGCGCGTCGCCGGACCTGGTGGACAGCCAGGTGGCCGAGCCCATCCAGTCGGCCGTGCGCGGCGTCGACGGCGTCGAGCAGGTGTTCACCCGCTCCGCCGAGAGCTCCGCGACCGTGCAGGTGATGTTCACCTACGGCACCGACATCGACGCCGCCGTGGCCCAGATGCAGCAGGCGGTGAACCGGCTCCAGCCGCGCCTGCCGCAGGGCGTGGAGCCGACCGTCGCCCAGGGCAGCACCGACGACATCCCGGTGATCGCGCTCGCCGCGACCTCCGGTGACGACGACATCGCCGCCGCGGCCCGGCTGCGCGCCGAGGTCGTGCCCGGCCTGGAGGCCATCCCCGGCGTGCGGGAGGCCAGGGTCAGCGGTGAGCGCGACCGCCAGGTCAGCGTCACCGTCGACTACGCCCGCCTCGGCGCGGCCCGGGTGGACCCCCAGGCGCTGACCGCCGCCCTGACCACGGCCGGCGCGGTCATGCCCGCGGGCACCGTGCCGGATGCGGACAAGACGCTGACCGTGCAGGTCGGCAGCCCCGTCGGCACCGTCGACGACCTGCGCAACCTGCTGCTCGCCTCGCCCACGGGCGCGGTGAAGCTGGGCGACGTGGCCCGGGTCGAGTCCGCGCCCGAGGCGGCGACCGTGCTCACCCGCACCGACGGCGAGGCGACGCTGGGCGTCAGCGTCACCATGACCGCCGACGGCAACGCGGTCGAGATCTCCCGGCAGGTCCGCGACAAGCTCGGTGAGTGGGGCGAGGCGGCCGACTCCACGCTCACCGTCGCGTTCGACCAGGGCCCGCAGGTGGAGAAGGCGATCAGCGGCCTGACCACCGAGGGCCTGCTCGGCCTGCTGTTCGCGGTGGTCGTGATCCTGCTGTTCCTGCTGTCGGTGCGGTCCACGCTGGTGACGGCGGTGTCGATCCCGCTGTCCGTGGTGGTCGCGCTGATCGCGCTCTACACCGGCGACCTGTCGTTGAACCTGCTCACCCTCGGCGCGCTGACGATCGCGGTCGGCCGGGTGGTGGATGACTCGATCGTGGTGCTGGAGAACATCAAGCGGCACCTCGGGTACGGCGAGGAGAAGCAACGCGCCGTGCTGGACGGCGTGCGCGAGGTGGCGGGCGCGGTGACCGCGTCCACGCTGACCACGGTGGCGGTATTCCTGCCGATCGCGTTCGTCGGGGGCATCGCGGGCGAGCTGTTCGGGCCGTTCTCCATCACGGTCACGGTGGCGCTGCTGGCCTCGCTGCTGGTGTCGCTGACGATCGTGCCGGTGCTGGCGTTCTGGTTCCTCAAGCGCCCGGCCGTGCCGACCGACCCGGAGGAGGCGGCGAAGGCGCGCGAGGCGGTGCTGGAGAAGGAGAAGCGCAGCCCGTTGCAGCGCGCTTACGTGCCGGTGCTCAAGTTCGCGACCACGCGCCGTTGGGTGACGTTGGTGATCGCCGTGCTCATCTTCGGCGGCACGCTCGGCCTGGCCGGGTCGCTGGAGACCAACTTCATCGACAACGCGGGCGGCACCGCGTTGCAAGGCAGCCAGAAGCTGCCGCCGGGCAGCAGCCTCGCCGCCCGGGACGACGCGGCGCGCAAGCTCGAAGGCGTGCTGGCGGAGACCGAGGAGGTCGAGACCTACCAGGTCACCGTCGGCACGGACAACAGCCTGGCCGCGTTCGGCGTCGGCGGTGACGGCGACACCAGCGTGCGCGCCACCGTCCGCGAGGGCACGGACCTGGAGGCGTTGCAGGACCGGCTGACCGAGCAGTTGAAGAACACGGCCGGCGCCGGCGAAGTGGCGTTCGGCGCGGCGGCGTCCGGCTTCGGCTCGGACACGATCGACGTGCTGGTCACCGCGCCCGACGAGAAGGCGCTGCGGGACGCGGCCGACCGCGTGCGGCAGGTCGTGTCCGGCACGCCCGGCGTCGGCGAGGTCACCGACGACCTGTCGGTGAGCGCGCCTCGCGTGCAGGTGACGGTGAACCAGGCCGCCGCGGCGGCCCGCGGGCTCAGCGGCCAGACCATCGGCCAGTTCGCGGCGCAGGCGTTGCGCGGCGTGCCGGTGGGGCAGCTGCCGATCGACGGCCGGTCGCAGCAGGTCCTGCTGCGCACGGGCACCGCGCCGACCGACGTGGCCGCGCTGCGCGCGTTGCCGCTACCGGGCGGCGTCACGCTCGGCCAGGTCGCCGAGGTGGCCGTGGTGGACGGTCCGGTGCAGGTGCGGCGCACGGACGGCGCGCGCAGCGCCACCGTGTCGGCCAAGGCCACCGGGTCCGACCTGGGCGCGGTGACGGCGGACCTGACGTCGCGGCTGGACGCGCTGGACCTGCCCGCGGGCGCCACGCACAGCATCGGCGGCGTCAGCGCCGACCAGGCCGAGACGTTCGCCGACCTGGGGCTGGCCATGCTCGCGGCCATCGCGATCGTGTTCCTGATCATGGTGGCGACGTTCCGCAGCCTGGTGCAGCCGCTGATCCTGCTGGTGTCCATCCCGTTCGCGGCGACCGGCGCGATCGGTTTGCTGCTGCTCACCGGCACCCCGCTCGGCCTGCCCGCGTTGATCGGCATGCTGATGCTCGTCGGGATCGTGGTGACCAACGCGATCGTGCTGATCGACCTGGTCAACCAGTACCGGCGGGACGGCATGCCGGTGCGCGAGGCGGTCGTCGAGGGTGGACGTCGGCGGCTGCGGCCGATCCTGATGACGGCCGCGGCCACGATCTTCGCGCTGCTGCCGATGGCGCTGGGCATCACCGGCGAGGGCGCGTTCATCGGCAAGCCGCTGGCGATCGTGGTGATCGGCGGCCTGATCAGCTCGACGCTGCTCACCCTGGTGCTGGTGCCCACGCTGTACTCGATGGTGGAGGGCCGCAAGGAACGTCGCCGAGCGCGCAAGGCCGAGCAGCCGGTCGAGGACCGGGAGCCGGTCGGCGTCTGAGCTCGTGGGGCCGGGAACGCCCCGCCGTCCACACCGGGCGGCGGGGCGTTCCCGATTCACGATTCGGGAGGCGCCGGCAGCGGCCGTCAGCGGGCGACGGCTTCCACGATCGAGGCGACGAACCCGGTGTCGATGACCCGCGTCACCTCGAGGTCGGCCTTGGCCAGCAGCGCCCTGAACTCCTCCTCCGTCCGCTCCCGGCCGGGGAGCAGGGACATCACGACGATGTCGTACAGCTTGCCCGTGTGCGGGGCGTTCTTCGGCGGGATCACCGCGTCCAGCACCAGCACCCGTCCACCGGGGGACATGGCCTTGCGGCAGTTGCGGAGGATCTGCACGCACTGCTCGTCGTTCCAGTCGTGGATGATGTGCTTGAGCAGGTACACGTCCGCCGGCGGGCACTCCTCGAAGAAGTCGCCCGCGACCAGCTCCCAGCGGCTGTCGTCGCCCAGCTCGCCCAACCGGTGGTCGGACACGACGTGCTCGCCGAGGTCGAGCAGGATGCCGCGCAGGCTGGGGTCCTGGCGCAGGACGTCCAGCAGCAAACCCCCGTACCCGCCGCCGACGTCGACGACCGTGGCGCCCGGCGGGAACCGGTAGTTGCGCATGATGGACGGGTTCTCCGAGTCGGATTTCGCCTGCATCCCGGAGTAGAAGACCTCCGGTGACGCCACGTCCCGGAAGTACTCGAAGAACGACGTGCCGAAAACGTGGTCGAAGCTCGGGTTCCCGCTGCGCAGGCTCTCGACCAGTTCGCCGTGCGAGGCCCAGAACGCCTTGTCCGTGAACGTCACGACAGCCGCCCGGAGCGACCCCTCCGCGTCCGTGCGCAGCAGGTGGGCTTCGGGGGTCAGTTCGAACCGGCCGTGGTCGTCCTCCCGGAACACACCCCGCATGGCCAGCAACCTGAGCACGCGGAACAGGTGGTCCTCCTTCGTCCCGGTGTCCGCGGCCAGTTCGGCCGGCGTCTTCGGGCCGTCGACGAGGTGGTCGGCCACGCCCGCGATGGCGGCGGCCCGGAGCGCCGCGGAGTAGACGTAGCCCAACATCTCGTCGAACAGGCGAATACCGGCCAATTCCCTGTCGGAAGGATTTGCTGCACCGCTGCTGTCCACGAATTCACTCCAGTCGCCGCCGGTTGGCTTTCCTCCGCCATCCTCGACGGGGGCGGCGACCGGGTGCACCTTCTGTCGTGCGGTACCACCGACCCGCGCCGGGCACGCGCGGTTCTGACCGGTCAGCGCGCTCCGAAGCGCAGGCCGTCGATGAGCAGCCCGACCATCCGCTGCGTGTGGCCGTCGTCCTCCCGGGCGGGCAGGGTCAGGTTGGCGGTGGCGCGCAGCAGGTCGTACGGGTCGACGTCGGCGCGGACCTCGCCGGCCCGCGCCGCGCTGTCGAGCAGACCGCGCAGGACCGGCACGAAGCGCTCCTGGAAGTAGGCGGGCAGGCTGGTGTAGGCCGGGTCGCCGGAGTGCAGGGCGGCGCTGAGCCCGTGTTTCGTGCCGATGAAGCCCGTGAAGCGCTGCAACCACTTGACCAGCGCTTCGAGCGGCTCGTGCTGGGCGGCGAGCACGGGCGCGGCGTCGGCGCAGGCGTCGACCTCGTGGCGGAACACCGCGGCGATGAGGTCCGAGCGTTGCGGGAAGTGGCGGTAGAGCGTGCCCGCGCCCACGCCGGCCTTGGCGGTGATCTGGCGCACGGGCGCGTCCACGCCCGAGGTGGCGAAGACCTCCGCGGCGGCGCTGAGCAGCGCGTCGGTGTTGCGCCGGGCGTCGGCGCGCACGCGCTTGCCCGGCCGTTCCTCGGTCACACCCGCGTCGACTTCCTCGCTCACGGCACCCCTCCTTGCTAAGCGGAACAACGTTCCGTATTGTCGAAGTCGAACGTTGTTCCGTTTGTGTCAGCGTAGCGCTGCGCCGGGCACCCGCCAACGCACGAGGAGAACCATGAAGTACCGCACGCTGGGCCGCACCGGCATCAAGGTCAGCCCGTACGCCCTGGGCGCGATGATGTTCGGCGCCGCCGGCAACCCCGACCACGACGACTCCGCCCGCATGATCCACAAGGCACTGGACGCGGGCATCAACTTCGTGGACACCGCCGACATCTACTCGCACGGCGAGTCCGAGGAGATCGTCGGCAAGGCCCTGGAGGGCCGGCGCGACGACGTCGTGCTGGCGACGAAGGCGCACCTGCCGATGGGCGAGGACCCGAACCGCCAGGGCAACTCGCGGCGCTGGCTGGTCCGCGCCCTGGACGACTCGCTGCGCCGCCTGCGGACCGACCACGTCGACCTCTACCAGATCCACCGGCCCGCGCCGGACACCGACGTGGAGGAGACGCTGTCGGCGCTCACCGACCTCGTGCGGGCCGGGAAGGTCCGGGCCATCGGCTCCTCCACCTTCCCCGCCTCGGAGATCGTCGAGGCGCAGTGGGTGGCCGAACGGCGCGGCCTGGCGCGGTTCCGCGCCGAACAGCCGCCGTACTCGATCCTCGACCGGCGCATCGAGAACGAGGTGCTGCCCGTCTGCGAGCGCTACGGCATGGGCACGCTCGTCTGGAGCCCGCTCGCGCAGGGCCTGCTCACCGGCCGCTACCGCAAGGGCGTGCAGGCCGAGGGCAAGCGCGCGAGCTACGGCTTCAAGCACATGACCGACGAACGCCGCCTCGACGCGGTCGAGCAGCTCATCCCCGTCGCCCAGGACGCCGGGATGTCCCTGACGCACCTGGCGATGGCCTTCGCGATCGCCCACCCCGGCGTCACGTCCGCCATCATCGGCCCGCGCACCACGGAGCAGCTGGACGACCTGCTCGCCGGCGCGGACGCCGTGCTGGACGACGACGTGCTCGACCGGATCGACGCCATCGTGCCGCCCGGCACCGGCGTCGGTGCGCTCGACATGGACTACCGCACGCCCGCCGTGCAGCAGGCCCGCCTGCGCCGCCGCCCGGCCGAGGAACGCTCCGCCGCCTGACCGGCGATTCTTCTCCGGTCGATTTCCGATTCATTCCCGCGATGGTGCCGCCCTCGTTCGCGGAGAAGAGGGCGGCACCATTCTTCATGTGCGGGACCGTCGATTGTCGGTTGGCGGGATCAGACTTCTTCGTACCAGTCCACGCAGAGGTGGGCGACGTAACCGGTGCGGCCGTCCCACTGCACCTGGATCCACCAGCTGCTCGTGCCGCCGCACGCGGTGTAGCTGCTGCCCGAGGTGGCGTCGCACGACGCCGCGGCGCGCTGTCCGGGCTGGATGATGCCGAGGCGCGTGGAGTCGTCGTTGGTGCGCAAGCGGACGTTCACGCCGCTCACGCCTGATTTGGGTGTGACGTAACACGCGGGCACGTCCGACCGGTCCACCGCGTGGCCGGTCGGCGCCGGCGCGGCCGTCGACGCCGCGGACGCGGAGGACGGCACCAACGCCATCATGACGAAAACGATCAGCGCGCCGAGACATGCGGCCAGAGAATTCTTATTCACAGCTCCCCCTTCGGGATCCTTTTACGGTCCCGAAGGTGACGATAGCCATGCCGTCGGCGCTTGGCAGTCCCTCGTCGGTGTGAATGCGACGGACTCCGACGAGGGACTGTTGATCCGTTGATCGTGCATTCGCGCAGGCTCTGTCGCGGTGTCAGGCGCCGGGCTCGTAGGCCAGGTTCGGCCGGAGCCAGCGCTCGACCTCCGCGACCGGCATGCCGCGCCGGCGCGCGTAGTCGACCACCTGGTCACGGCCGATCCGACCCACGGTGAAGTAGCGGGCCTCCGGGTGCGCGAAGATCACGCCGCTCACCGCCGCCGCCGGCGTCATGGCGAACGAGTCGGTCAACGCGAGGCCCACCTCCTCGGCCTCCAGCATCGCGAACAGGTCCTGCTTCTCGCTGTGGTCGGGGCTGGCCGGGTAGCCGAACGCGGGCCGGATGCCGCGGAACCGCTCGGCGTGCAGGTCCTCCAGCGCCGGGTCGGCGTCCGGCTCGAACCAGTCCCGCCGCGCCCGCAGGTGCACGTGCTCGGCGAACGCCTCGGCCAGCCGGTCGGCCAACGCCTTCACCATGATCGACTTGTAGTCGTCCTGCTCCCGCTCGTACCGCCCGGACAGCTCCTCGGCGCCGTGGATGGCCACCGCGAACCCGCCCAGGTGGTCGCCCGCCGGCGCGATGTAGTCGGCCAGGCTCCGGTTCGGCCTGCTCGCCGGCTTCCGCGTCTGCTGGCGCAGCATCGGCAGCCGCCGCCCGTCCACCACGATGTCGTCGCCCTCGGAGTGCGCGGGCCAGAAGCCGTACACGCCCTTCGCCCGCAACGAGCCGTCCGCGATGATCTGGTCGAGCATCGCGTTCGCGTCGTCGAACAGCTCCTGCGCGGCCGGGTTCGTCTCCAGGATCTTCGGGAACTTGCCCTTGAGCTCCCAGGCCAGGAAGAAGAACGTCCAGTCGATCATCTCGCGCAGCTCGGCCAGCGACGGCTCCACGACCCGCAGCCCGGTGAACGCGGGCGTCGGCAGCTCCTCGAACGACACCACCTCGGCGTTCGCCCGCGCCTGCTCCACCGTCAGCAACGGCGTGCTCTGCCGGTTCTCGTGCTCCTCGCGCAACCGCTGCTGCTCGACCCGCGTCGCCGCGGCCAGCTCCTCGGCGCGCTCCTCGTCGAGCAGCGCCGACACCACGCCGGCCACCCGTGACGCGTCCAGCACGTGCACGGTGGTCTGGTCGTACGCGGGCGCGATCCGGACCGCCGTGTGCTGGCGGGACGTCGTCGCGCCGCCGATCAGCAGCGGCAGCTTCATCCCGCGCCGCTGCATCTCCGCCGCCACCGACACCATCTCGTCCAGCGACGGCGTGATCAGCCCGGACAGGCCGATCGCGTCCGCGCCCTCGGCGATCGCGGTGTCCAGGATCTTCGCCGCGGGCACCATCACGCCCAGGTCGACCACGTCGTAGTTGTTGCAGCCCAGCACCACGCCGACGATGTTCTTGCCGATGTCGTGCACGTCGCCCTTCACCGTGGCCAGCACGACCTTGCCGTTGCCGCGGGTGGAGCCGGAGGCTTCCTTCTCCGCGTCCATGTACGGCTCCAGGTGCGCGACCGCGCGCTTCATCACCCGCGCGCTCTTCACCACCTGCGGCAGGAACATCTTGCCCGCGCCGAACAGGTCGCCGACGACCTTCATGCCGTCCATCAGCGGACCCTCGATCACGTCGAGCGGGCGCTCGGCCACCAGCCGCGCCTCTTCGGTGTCCTCGATGATGAAGTCGACGATGCCGTGCACCAGCGCGTGCTCCAGCCGCTTGGCCACCGGGCCCTCGCGCCACGCCAGGTCGACCACGCGCTTGGTGCCCGAGCTCGCCACCGTCTCGGCGAAGGACACCAGCCGGTCCGTGGCGTCCGGGCGGCGGTCGAACAGCACGTCCTCGACCAGCTCCAGCAGGTCCGCGGGGATGTCCTCGTAGACCGCGAGCTGGCCCGCGTTGACGATGCCCATGTCCAGGCCCGCGCGCACGGCGTGGAACAGGAACGAGGAGTGCATCGCCTCGCGCACGGTGTCGTTGCCGCGGAACGAGAACGACAGGTTCGAGATGCCGCCGCTGATCCGCACGCCCGGACAGCGCTGCTTGATCAGCGGGATCGCGTCCAGGAACGCCTTGGCGTACCCGTTGTGCTCGGCGATGCCGGTCGCGACCGCGAGCACGTTCGGGTCGAAGATGATGTCCTCGGCCGGGAAGTCGGCCTTCTGCGTCAGCAGGTCGTACGCGCGGGCGCAGATCTCGACCTTGCGCTCGGCGGTGTCGGCCTGGCCGAGCTCGTCGAACGCCATCACCACGACGCCCGCGCCGAAGTCGCGGATGCGGCGGGCCTGGGCCAGGAACGACTCCTCGCCCTCCTTGAGGCTGATCGAGTTGACCACGCCCTTGCCCTGCACGCACTTCAGCCCGGCCTCCAGCACGCTCCACCGCGAGCTGTCGATCATGATCGGGACGCGGGCGATCTCCGGCTCGGTGGCGACCAGGTTGAGGAACGTGGTCATCGCCCGCTCGCTGTCGAGCAGGTCGGCGTCCATGTTCACGTCGAGCAGGTTCGCGCCGCCGCGCACCTGCTCCAGCGCGACGTCCACCGCCGCCTGGTAGTTGTCGCTCTCGACCAGCCGGCGGAACTTCGCCGACCCGGTCACGTTGGTGCGCTCGCCGATCATCACGAACCCGGTGTCCGCGCTGATCTCGAACGGCTCCAGGCCGCTGAACCTGGTCCGGTCCGGCACCCCCGCCACCGACCGCGGCGGCAGGTCCTTGACGGCCGCCGCGACCCGCGCGATGTGCTCGGGCGTCGTGCCGCAGCAGCCGCCGACGATGTTGACCACGCCCTCCTCGGCGAAGCCGTGCAGCAGCGCCGCGGTCTCCTCCGGGGTCTGGTCGTAGCCGCCGAACGCGTTGGGCAGTCCCGCGTTGGGGTGGCTCGCGGTGTACGTGCCGGCGATCCTGGACATCTCGGTGACGTGCGGTCGCATCTCGGCCGCGCCCAGTGAGCAGTTCACGCCCACGACCAGCGGCTCGGCGTGCGCGACGGAGTTCCAGAACGCCTCGACGGTCTGCCCGGACAGCGTCCGCCCGCTCAGGTCCACGATGGTGACCGAGATCCACAGCGGCAGGTGGGGCGCGACCTCGCGGGCCGCGGCGACGGCGGCCTTGGCGTTGAGCGTGTCGAAGATCGTCTCGATGAGCAGCAGGTCGACGCCGCCCTCGGCGAGCGCCTCGATCTGCTCCGCGTAGGCGTTCTTGACCTGGTCGAACGTGACCGTCCGGTACGCCGGGTCCTCGACGCGCGGCGACAGGGACAGCGTGACGTTGAGCGGGCCGACGGAGCCCGCCACGAACCGGCCGCCCGCTTCGTCGGCGGCCTGGCGGGCGAGTTGCGCGCCGCGCACGTTCATCTCGCGCACGAGCTTCTCCAGGCCGTAGTCGGCCTGCGCGATGCTCGTCGCGGTGAACGTGTTGGTGGTGGTGATGTCCGCGCCCGCGGCCAGGTACTGGCGGTGGACGTCGAGGACGACGTCCGGGCGGGTCAGGTTGAGCAGGTCCGGGTCACCGGTGACGTCGTGCGTGTGGTCGCCGAGCAGGTCACCGCGGTAGTCGGCCGGGGTGAGCCCGGCGGCTTGGAGCATCGTGCCCCAAGCGCCGTCCAGCACCGCGACGCGCTGGTCCAGCAGCTCTCGCAGGGCGTTTTCCGACACGCGGCCTCCCAGGTTGGGAGGCGCCCTTCGGATCGTCGAGCCCCGGCCGAGCGTGGCGGGCTCGTCGCCCGTTGCAGCGCCTCTCGATCGGGAGTCCGATCCTAGCGAACCACGCGATCGTGGGCGGATCCGCCCATAGGGTGAGAACACGATCACCGGTGCTTCAGCGCGTGATCACGACCTCCAGCGTGCGCGGCCCGTGCACGCCTTCGACGCGTTCCAGCTCGATGTCGCTGGTCGCGGACGGCCCGCTGATCCACGTCTGGGTGCGCACCCCGGCCAACGCCGCCACCGCGTCCGGCACGCCGGCCACGACTTGGTCGGCCCGCACGACCACCAGGTGGTAGTCCGGCACGAGGGTGAGGGCCCGGGGGCCTTGGTCGGCGGCGTCGTGGTCGAGCACGATCGTGCCGGTTTCCGCGATCGCCACGTGACAGGCCGTGACGACGGCGTCGGCCGCTTCGACGATTTCGCGAAGCGCTTCGCGCGCGTCCCCGCCAAGGGGAACCCTTGATTCGATTCTACCGCTGGAGTCCGACAATTCCGCGTGCTCCGACCCCTGCCCGCCCGGTTCCGGCCCGGGGTCGCCCGGTCCCGTCGCAGGTCCGGCCTCCGGTTCGACCCCGGTTCCGGCTGGTTCGATGCCCGGCCCGGCTTGCGGTCCACCCTCGCTTCCAGGCCCAGCCCCGCCTGCGGCGTCCGATTCCGCCGACGACCCGACCCACGCGGCCGTCCACTGGGCCGTCCACTCGGGCGGGGTGCCGGGCGCGGTCACGACGTGGCGCGCGCCCCGGTCAGCCAGGGCGGCGGCGACGGCTCCGGCCACCTCGTCGGCGGCCACCACGCGGACCAGGGCGCGGTAGTCGCGCAGGCGTTCGGCGAACAGCTCCAGATCACCCGGCCCCCGGGTGCCGGCCGCCCGGTAGTCACGGGGCACCGGCGCCACCTCACGCGGACCCTTCGCCCGCCGCACCCTCGCCAAGACCTCGTCACGAGCGCTCACCGGTTCTCCCACCAGTCGCGGAACGTCTCCTTCGGCGGCTCCGGCAGGTCGCGGGCCGTCGACCACCCCGGCAGCGGCACGTGCCGGCTCGCCACCCGCCCGAACCGGCCCAACCGCACCAGCCGCCGCCACCGCCGCGCGTCCGACATCGCCCACGCCAACGCGCGCATCGCCGTCGACTCCGGCGTGGTCCGCTTCGACGAGGTGACCCGCTCCCGCAGGTGCACCAGCATCGACGGGATGTCGATCGCCACCGGGCACACGTCGTAGCAGACACCGCACAACGACGAGGCGAACGGCAGCGTCGGATTGCGGTCGACGCCGGTCAGCTGCGGCGACAGCACCGCGCCGATCGGGCCGGGGTAGGTCGAGCCGTACGCGTGCCCGCCGGTGCGCTCGTACACCGGGCACGAGTTCAGGCACGCCGAGCACCGGATGCAGCGCAACGCCGCCCGCCCGTCCGGGTCGGCGAGCGTCGCCGTGCGGCCGTTGTCCACCAGCACCACGTGGCTGGTCTGCCCCTCGGTCGGCCCCGTCCACACCGACGTGTACGGGTTCATCCGCTCACCGGTCGACGAACGCGGCAGCAGTTGCAGGAACACCTCCAGATCACGCCACGTCGGCACCAGCTTCTCGATGCCGACCACGCTGATCAGCGTGCGCGGCAGCGTCAGGCACATCCGGCCGTTGCCCTCGGACTCGACCACCACCAGCGACCCGGTCTCGGCCACGCCGAAGTTCGCGCCCGAGACGGCCACGTCCACCGTCATGAACTTGTGCCGCAGGTGCTTGCGCGCCGCCTCGGCCAACGCGCGCGGGTCGTCGGTCAGGTCCGGGTCCACGCCCGGCATCTCGCGCCGGAAGATCTCCCGGATCTCGGTGCGGTTGCGGTGGATGGCGGGCACCAGGATGTGGCTCGACTTGTCGTTGCCCAGCTGCACGATCAGCTCGGCCAGGTCGGTCTCCACCGCGTGCACGCCGATGTCGGCCAGGGCCTCGTTCAACCCGATCTCGACCGTGGCCATCGACTTGACCTTGATCACCTCGCGCGTGCCGGTCGCGCGCACCAGGTCGGAGACGATGCGGTTGGCCTCGTCGGCGTCGCGCGCCCAGTGCACGTGCGTGCCCCGGCTCGTCAACGCCTCCTCGAACCGCACGAGGTGCTCGTCCAGGTTCGCCAGCACCTCGTCCTTGATCGCCGCGCCCGCCGCGCGCAGCTGCGCCCAGTCCGGCAGCTCGCCGACCACGTCCGCGCGCTTCGCCCGGATCGTGGAGGTCGCCTTGGCGAGGTTGCGGCGCAGCTGGGCGTCGCCCAGGGCCGCGCGCGCGGCCTTCGGGAACGGCTCGCCGGTCAGGTTCCCGCCACCGGCGGGCATGCCCAGGAACGTCGTCATCGCGTGTGCTCCAGGATCTGGGCCAGGTGCAGCGGTCGGACGCCGCTGCGCAGCCTGCTCAGGCCGCCGCCGATGTGCATCAGGCACGACGAGTCGCCCGCCGTGAGCACACCGGCCTTCGTGCTCAGCACCGCGCTCATCTTGTCGCCGAGCATGGCCGTGGAGGTGTCGGAGTTCTTCACCGCGAACGTGCCGCCGAAACCGCAGCACGTCTCGGCGGACGGCAGCTCCACCAGGTCGATGCCCTCGACCGCGCGGAGCAGCCGCAACGGCCGGTCTCCCACCTTCAGCACGCGCAACGAGTGGCACGTGGGGTGGTAGGTGACCCGGTGCGGGAAGTACGCGCCCACGTCGGTGACCTGGAGGACGTCCACGAGGAACTCCGACAGCTCGTACGTGCGCGCGGCGGTCGCGGCGGCGGCCTCGGCCAGCTTCGCGTCACCGTGCTTGCGGGCCACGTCGGCGTGCTGGTGGCGCACCGATCCCGCGCACGACCCGGAGGGCGCGACGATCACGTCGGCGTTCTCGAACGCGTCGACGTGGTTGCGGATCACGGGCATCGCCTGGCCGGGGTAGCCGGTGTTGACGTGCATCTGGCCGCAGCAGGTCTGGCCGGGCGGGACGACCACCTCGTGGCCGAGCCGTTCCAGCAGTCGGACGGTGGCCTTGCCGACGTCCGGGAACAGGCCGTCGACCAGGCACGTGACGAACAGCGCGACTCTCACCGCCGCGACTCTAGACTGTGTGGTCTGACCACACCAGGACTGTGGTCAGACCACATGGCGGAGGTGTTCCCTTGTCCGGGTACGGCGCGGTGCTGCGGCACGTGGAGGCGGAGCTGAGCGCGGGCCGGCTCGGGGTGGGGCAGCAGCTGCCCGCCGAGCGCAAGCTGGCCGAGGACCTCGGCGTCAGCCGGGCCACGGTGCGCGAGGCGATCCGGGTGCTGCAGGCGATGGGCGTGGTGCGCAGCGGCGTCGGGTCGGGTCCGGACGCGGGCACCACCGTCATCGCCGACCCGGCGGGCGGGCTCGGCGCGGCCCTGCGCCTGCACCTGGCCACGCGCCGGCTGCCGATGGCCGACCTCGTCGGCACCAGGGTGATGATCGAGAGCCACTCCGTGCGCGCGGCGGCGGTCCGTCCCGACCACCCCGACCTGGCGCGGGCCGCCGAGCTGTTGACCCTCATGGACGCCCCCGACCTGGACGCCGACGCGTTCCACCTGCTCGACGCGGATTTCCACGTCGCCCTCACCGCCGCCGCGGGCAACGCGGTGAACACCGCGATCATGGCGGCGCTGCGCGACGCGATCCACCGGACCGTGCTGGACGCCGTGCAGGCGTTGCCTGACTGGTCGCGGACCGCCGTGCGGCTGCGCCGCGAGCACCGGTCGATCCTGCGCGCCGTCCAGGCGGGCAACGGCGAGCTGGCCGCCACGAGGGTCACCCGCCACGTCGAAGGCTTCCACCGCGAGTGGGCCCGGCACGCCTGAACCGTCGAGGACGCGACCGGCCCGGCCCCCGGGAACCGGGAACCGGACCGGTCTTCGGCGGGCGTCAGTCGCCGAGCGGGTTGAGCAGGTCCGCCTTGCCCTCGAACGCGAACAGCAGCAGGTCCGTCATCCGGAACGTCTGCGAGTCCGGCCCGAACGCCGGCCGCCACGACGGTTCGCGGACGATCGACGTGCGGCTGCCCTCGATGGCGCGGTGGAACACCTCCGCCACGATCCGGCCGCCCACCGGCCCGAGCCTGCCGCCGTTGAACTCCGCCTCGCGCAGCACGTAGAACCACAACGGGGTCGCGGCGGTCACCGCGGCCTTCTGCGCGTCGGTCAGCGAGTCCAACGTGACGCCCCGGTCGCCGAGCAGGATCTGCTCGGCGGTCAACGGCTCCACGCCGAGGAACTCCGCCATCTGCTGCCCACTGGCCAGCCGGACCATGTTCGCCCGGGTCAGGTTGCGGAACGCCAGGTTGCGCTCGATCTCGTCGAACGTGCTGCCGCGCCCGTCGAACGTGCCCGCCGGCAGCTGCGTCAGCGGGTTCACCAGCAGGCTGTCGACCCGCTTGGTGACGTTCCCGCCGTCGGCGGTCGGTGGCACGAGGTCCGGCCGGTCGGCCTCGGTGAAGTCGAACAGCCGGCGGAAGTCGGCGATCCAGTTGGTGGGCAGCGTGTCGACCGTGCCCGAGTTGGGGTTGTCCAGGTCCGGCAGCTGCGACCCCGGGTCGAAGTTGCCGGACGTGCCGGTGAAGACGAACAGCAGGAACAGGGTGGCCGCGCCGCCCGGCCCGTCCGCGGTGAACACCCGGTTCCACTGGTACGCGCCGCGGATCATGCTGTGGCCCAACCGGTACGCCGCCACCGAGAACTCCAGCGGCATGGTCGGCCCCAACCCGTGCGGCGACGTGCCCCGGCCCGGCGCCTCGAAGAACCGCCGACCGTTGGCGAACACGTCGTCCACGATCGCCGGGTCCACGATCCGCGGCAGGAAGTCGGTGCGCAGCACCCACTGGTAATGGCGCACCACCTGCTCCCGTGCTGCCGCGAACAACCGCTGCCCGGTCAGCCCGCGCAGCGCCAGCTCGTCCACGACCCGGTTGTGGAACCTGATGAACGCCAGGTGGGTCTGGGCCACGGCCAGGTTCTCGTCGTTGCGGGCGTCCGGGATCAGCGGCCTGCGCCGGTCCGCCCCCGTCGTGCCCGCCGCGCCGAACCTCGGCAGGTCGAACCCCTCCAACGCGACGTTGACCCGCTCGTCCGGGAACGGCGTCGGCGAGGTGGTGCCGACCTTCAGCTTCACGCCGTCCGCGGCGTAGAAGATCCGGTCGTTGCGGTCGCGGGGACCGCGTCCGTACACCGAGTCGAGGTCCAGCGCGGGCGAGCGGCCTTGCACCAGCTCGTCGAGCGTGACGTCCTCGCCGAGCTGCGACTCGGTGCGGTCCATGGTCAGGTCGTGGTCGACGAACTGGCCGAGGTAGGTGAAGCCCGCCGGGATCGACGGGTCCGCCGAGTCGGGCTGCGGCACGTCCGCGGTCATGGCGGTGGCCAGGGCGACCCTGGTCCCCTCGTCCAGCGGCGTCCCCTCCGGCCCCAGCCGGGAGAACCGGAACCGGCGCAACTCCTCCACCGTGAGCGGGCGACGGGTCGTGGCCTCGCCGTCGCGGTCGAACTCCAGCACTCCCTCGCCCACGACGAAGAAGCTGTTCGTGCCGTGCTGCTTCATAGACCCCCCCAGGTCTTGGTTCCCCGGAAATCCCGGGTGGACGAACGCACCCCCTGTGGTCGCCCTCCACAACACATGTACCAGGACTTGTCGATCAGATACGCGGCCCAATCCACTGGTCCGGTTGCGCTAGTCCACGTGGGTGGGCAACCGGCAGGTCGGGGGCTTCCTGAGAAAGCCTGTGAATCCCGCGCCACAACGCTTTCGTCGTCACCGTCACACCGCGAGCCGGGGTCACCGTCCGAGGCGGTGGCGCGACAGCCCCGCGCGGGGACTGTCGCGCCGGCACCGCGTCAGTAGTACATCCACGCCGGGATCAGCCCGTTGTCGGCGACCTCGAACATGATCGCCCCCGCTCCGGAGGCGGGTTCCATGTTGGCGACGGCCGCCGCGTCGGTGGGGCTCCCGTAGTTGCCCATCCAGTGCCACTGCGGCGCCAACGCCCGCGGTGACGACGCCCGCTGCGACACGATGCGCCGCTTGATCGCCATCCCCTCGGCCGCGGTGAGCACGCGGTCGGGAGCGATGTGGTTCGGGTCGGCCTTGTCCGGCACCGCCTCGACCACCTGCCGATCGGCGGCGCCCGCCGGCGCGGGGTCGGCGATCACGGTCGACGCGGTGACCGTGCCGGCGACCGCGAAGGCGGCCACCGCGCACAACACGGACAACGTCCGCAACCTGTTCATGGGGGACTCCATTTCCGACGAAGTGAATGCGCGCTGCCTTCCTCCCTTGAGGTCATTCCCGCCTCATCGGTCGGCGCAGCGGATTCCACCGTGGTGTCGCACCCTGTGCGCGGACCTTGCGGCGATCTTGCGGAGCAGTCAGCATCGGGTTTCCGCCGACTTGTCCACGCACAGTCGACCGGTTTGGGGGGCACGTGGAATTCCGCATGTTCGGCCAGGTGGAGGTGCGGTCGGAAGGCCGGTCGCTCGACGTGGGCACACCGCGGCAGCAGGCGGTGCTGGCCGCACTCGTCGTCGACGCTCGAAGACCCGTGGCGATCGGGACGCTGATCGACCGCGTCTGGGATCACGCGCCGCCCGCCGATCCCCGGGCCGTGCTGTACTCGCACTTGAGCCGGATCCGCCGACTGCTGGAGCAGGCCGCCGCGCCCGCCGGCGCGACGGCGGTGCGGGTCGAGCGCCGCCACGCCGGTTACGTGCTGGACGTCGACCCGGAGTCGGTGGACCTGCACCGCTTCCGGCGTTTGGTCGACCAGGGTGAGGACCCGCGTCGCGACGACGAGGACCGGGCCGCCGCGCTCGCGGAGGCGTTGGGGCTGTGGCGGGGCTCGCCCCTGGCCGGTCTGCCCGGCGAGTGGGCCGCGCAGGTCCGGGACAGCTGGGACCGGCGGCGGTTGGACGCGGTGGTGCAGTGGGCCCGGCTCGAGCTGCGGCTCGGCCGTCCCGGCTCGGTGCTCACCGCGTTGCCCGACCTCGCCGCCGAGCACCCGCTGGTGGAACCCCTCGAAGCCCTGCTCATGAGTGCGCTGCACGCGACCGGGCGGGGCGCGGAAGCCCTCGACCGCTACACCGCCGTCCGGCAGCGGTTGGCCGACGAACTGGGGGCCGACCCCGGTCCGGAGCTGCGTGCCGCGCACCAGGCCGTCCTCCGGGGCGAACCGCAGAACTCCGCGGTGTCCGCCACGCACAGGGCGGACGACGAGCCGTCGGCGCCGGAGGACAGCGCACCCGAGACTCCGCACGTGCCCGAGGCGCCCGGGTGGTTGCGCCGGCGGACGGTGCTGGTCGCGTTGATCGCCGTAGGTCTGCTCGCGTCGATCGGGTCGGTGCTCGCCTTCCAGCGTGACGAGGACACCCCGCCGTCGGTCGAACGCGCGCACGAGCTCTTCGCCACCGCGCGGGAGCTCGACCAAGAGGGAAGGGGAGAAGACGCCCGGGCCGCGCTCGTCGACGCCGTGCGCCTCTACGGCGAGCTGGTCGAGCTCGACCCGGAGCGCAACGCACCGCCCCTGGCCCCGGCGATCATCGAGGCGCTGCGCACCGCCGGCGTGGACTTCAGCGTCACGCGCGACGTGCTGCTGACCTGGCTCGCCAATCCGGCCTTCACCCCCTACCCGGCCATTTCCCAAGTGCTCCTGCTCCAGGGCTGGCGGTTCACGGACCCGGTGTTCCTCGACGTCATCGTCTGGAATTACGAGCAGGCACCTGGAATGACCTCCCCGCGAGCCGCCGCGGACGTCGAGCCCGAAGTGTTGAAAACGGCGGTCGTGGCCGGCTCGAATTCGCGTCACGGGACGTCGGGCACGGATTTCGAGCGGCTCCTCGAATCCTGAGCGTGGCCGCGGCGTCGGTGTCTACCGTGTGCGTCGTGACGTTCTCCGACTTCCACCGCGCGCCCAACATCGCCGACCACCCCGACCTCTACGAGCGGGAGAACGAGGCGATCGACCCAGACGGACGGCTGTGGCGCGCGCTGCGCGAGCAGGCCGACTGGGCCGGTCGCACGCTGCTGGACCTCGGCTGCGGCACGGGGTTCTGGCTGCCCCGCTACGCGGTCGACGCGGGCGCGGTGATCGGCGTCGAGCCGGACCCGGACCTGCTGGCCAGGGCGCGGGAGCGGGGCGACGTGCGGCACGGCTCGGCGGAGCACGTCCCGCTGCCCGACGCGAGCGTGGACGTGGTGCACGCCCGGTTCGCCTACTTCTTCCCGCCGGACGGCGAGCCGGGTCTCGCCGAGGTGCGGCGCGTGCTGCGGCCCGGCGGCACGCTCGTCGTGATCGACAACGACTGGCGGCGCGGTGAGTTCTCCGAGCTGCTCGCCGCCTCACCGTGGGCGTCCGCGCAGGGGACCGCCGACACGACGGACGCGTGGTGGCGGGAGCGGGGCGCCGGGCGCACCGAGGTGATGGCGTCCTGGCGGTGCCGTGACGCGGCGGAGCTGGAAGCCGTGCTGCGCATCGAGTTCCCCGGCGACGTCGTGGACGGCTGGGTCCGCGCGAACCCCGGTCGGCACGAGTTGACCTACGGCTACGTGCTGTTCACCGTGACCGCTTGACCGTGCCCCGGGGGCAGGCGTTAGACAGGGCGGCACACAGGCCGAGGGGAGCCCACATGATCGACTACACCACGCACAGCCGGTTCACCGACCCCGGTCCGGCGGCCGGGTGGCTGGACGGCGTCGGACCGGACCTGGCGGAGTTGCGGCGGGTCGCGGCCGGGCTGGTGTTCCACTACTGGGGCAACGGGGACATCACCGACCACGGGTTCCCGGCGGAGCGGCTGGCGGAGGTCGACCTGCGGTACGCGGCGGACATGTTCGCCCGGCTGCACGTGCTCGACCCCGCGCCGCTGGCACAGGAGCGTGCGCCGACCGAGCGGATCGTGGGCTGCTGCCGCGACTTCACGCTGCTGTTCGTGTCGATGGCGCGGCACCACGGCGTGCCGGCGCGGTCGCGGGTCGGGTTCGCCGGGTACCTCGCCGCCGACTGGTACCTGGACCACGTGGTGGCCGAGGTGTGGGACGGGCGGCGGTGGCGGCTGGTCGACCCGCAGTTCCTGGACGGCGAGGTCGACCTGATGGACGTGCCGAGGGACCGGTTCCTCGTCGGCGCGGACGCGTGGCAGGCGTGCCGTTCGGGTGCGATCGAGCCCGAGCGGTTCGTGGTCTCGCCCGAGCTGACGATCCCCGGCACGCGCGGCCTCACGCAGGTGCGGCACGACCTCGTGCAGGACCTGGCGTCGTTGAACAAGCACGAGATGATCCTGTGGGACCTGTGGGGCCGGTTGAGCGACGACCCGGAACTGTCCGAAGAGGACATCACGGCGGCCGACGAGCTGGCGGCGTCGATGCAGGACCCCCGTGCCGACCTGCGAGCGCTCTTCGACACCGACGACTACCGCGTGTCGCCGGTGATCACGTCGCACGACCAGGTGACTCAGTTGCCGGTGGAGGTCGTGTTGCGCTGAGTCGCGTTGCGGGCCGCGGCGGGGCTGAGGCGGTTCATCACGGCCAGGTACGAGGTGGGGAAGAGACGGGCCAGGATGTCGGGTGCGATGGCGGTCCACGCGATCAGCACCCGGCCCCGGCGCTTCGCCACACCGGCCAGGATGCGCTCGGCCGCCTTGTCCGCGGGGTAGGTGAGGAGCTTCGCGAAGCTCGCCTTGCCCTGCGCCGCCTCGGCTTCGCCGACCCCGGACGCCACCCGCGCGGTCTCCGCGATCCTGGTGCGGATGCCGCCCGGGTGGACGCAGGTCACGCCGACGCCCCGGTCGGCCAGCTCGTGGCGCAACGACTCGCTGAACCCGCGCAGGGCGAACTTGCTGGCCGAGTACGCCGTCTGGCCGGGCGGCCCGATGAGGCCGAACAGGCTCGACACGTTGACCACGTGGCTGCCCGGCGACTCCAGCAACGTCGGCAGCAGCAGCCGGGTCAACGCCACCGGCGCGCGGAAGTTGATGTCCATGACCCAGTCGAACTCGTCCGCGCTGACCTGGTCGAACGTGCCGCCGA
The DNA here is from genome assembly GCF_020859565.1 of Saccharothrix luteola. Taxonomy (GTDB): domain Bacteria; phylum Actinomycetota; class Actinomycetes; order Mycobacteriales; family Pseudonocardiaceae; genus Actinosynnema; species Actinosynnema luteola. The sequence continues at coordinate 100,860 of NZ_JAJHUO010000019.1, forward strand.
GCGCCACGCCCGCGTTGTTGACCAGCAGGGTGACCCGCGGTGCGGCGGCCAGCACGCGCGCCGCGAGGTCGGCCAGCCCGGCGATGTCGGACAGGTCGGCCACGAGCGTCTCGACCCGCGTGCCCCGGATCCTCCCGGCCACCGCGGCGAGCCGCTCGGCGTCCCGGTCGATCAGCACGAGGTCGCTGCCGCGCCGCGCCAACCCGTACGCCACCTGCTCGCCGATCCCACTGGCCGCGCCGGTCACCACCGCCGTGCCGCCTGCGAACCGGTAACGCGCGAGCTGGGACATGGGGCCTCCCGGGGGACGTCGGTGGACACCACCCAGTCTGGCCCGACCCGCCCGGCGCGGCTTGACCTCACGCGACAGGAACTTGACCCGGCACGACACCACACCCGCGCGACATCACGCCCCGCACCGGACCCGGACAGCTCACGCCCCGCGGCGGACCGCGCTCGGCGTGATGCCCCACCACCGGCGGCAGCAGCGGCTCAGCGCGGACTGCTCGGACAGCCCCAGCATCCCCGCCACCTGGCTCATCGGGATGTCCGTCGTGGTCAGGTAGCGCTTGGCCGCCTCACGTCGCACCTCGTCGAGCACGGCGGCGAACGTGGTGCCCTCGGCGGCCAACCGCCGCTGCACCGTGCGCGGGTGCAGGTCCACCAGCCGGGCCACCGCGCCGATCTGCGGCGGGACCGTGCCCAACGACCGGGTCAGCACGCCGCGCACCCGTGCCGTCGTGGTCGCGCCCTCGCCCGCGGTCTGCTCGGCCAGGAACGCCAGCGCCAACCGCCACACCCGCTCGTCACCGCCCGCCAACCGCCGGTCCAGCAGGGCGCGCGGCAGCCGCAGCAACGGCGCGCCCTGTCCGGTGTGGACGGTCGCGCCGAAGAACTCCTCGTACACCGCGAGCGGCGCGACGGGCGTGTACGGCAGCTCCACGCTGCGCAACCCGTACGAGCCGCCCACCAGGTAGGTGATCGACCGGTGCAGGAACCCGAGACCCAGGTCGATCGCCTGCACCGAGATCGGCAGGCCGGGCGGCACGCCGTAGTGCAGCGCACCGAGGTCGGGCGCGCCGTAGGGGTCGTCCACCAGCGACAGGCTCAACGACCGGGCGTGCACGAACAGGTAGCGCGACGTGCACTCCAGCGCGTCGGCCACGGTCGGCGAGTTCTGGATGGCCAGCGCCAGCGGCCCGAGCATGCCGAAATCCTGCCGCGCGGCCACCCGCAGGCCGAGGTCAGGGCAGCCCAGCCCCTCGGCGGCGACCTCCAGCACGGCCGCCAGCACCCGGTCCGACACCAGCAGGTCGTCCACGTCGAGCGCGGCCACCGGCAGCCCCGCCGCGCGGGCGTAGTCCTCGGCCCGGCCGCCCAGCTCGGCCACCGTCGCCCGGAACCCCCGCAACCCCGCCGACCGGACCACCGACATGTCGTACAGGGTCAAATACTTGTCGTGTCCAGTCAAGAACCGCGCCGGCCCCTCCAGCACACTGGGCGCATGACCACTCCCGAGCACCTCGACGTCGTGATCGTGGGCGCCGGACTGTCCGGCGTCGGCGCGGCCTACCGGCTGCGCACCGAGTGCCCCGGCAAGTCCGTCGCGATCCTCGAGGCCCGCGACACGATGGGCGGGACGTGGGACCTCTTCCGGTACCCGGGCATCCGGTCCGACTCGGACATGTTCACCCTCGGCTACCCGTTCCACCCCTGGCGTGACGCGAAGTCGATCGCGGACGGCCCGTCGATCCTGCGCTACATCCGGGCCACGGCCGCGCGGTTCGGCATCGACCGGCTGGTGCGCTACCGGACCAGGGTGCTCGCCGCCGACTTCTCCACCGAGACCGCCCGCTGGACGGTGACGATCAGCCGCCGCGACGAGCACGGCGCGGTCGCGGAGAGCGTGATCACCTGCGACTTCCTCTACTCCTGTGCCGGCTACTACGACTACGACCAGGGCCACGACCCGGTGTTCCCCGGCGTCGAGTCGTTCCGCGGCGACGTGGTGCGACCGCAGTTCTGGCCCGAGGACCTGGACTACGCGGGCAAGCGGGTGGTCGTGATCGGCAGCGGCGCGACCGCCGTGACGGTGGTGCCGGCGATGGCCGAGACCGCGGCGCACGTCACCATGCTCCAACGCTCGCCGACGTGGGTCGGCGTGGTGCCCGGCCGCGACAAGCTCGCCGACAAGGTCCGCGAGCTGCTGCCCGCCCACGTCGCGCACCGGCTGATCCGGACCAAGAACATCCTGTTCGGCGTGGCCTTCTACCAGTTCTGCCGCCGCTGGCCCAGGGCCGCGCGCAAGGTGCTCACCGGGCTGTCGACCAAGGTGCTCCAGGACGAGGCCGTGGTCCGCGAGCACTTCACGCCCACCTACGACCCCTGGGACCAGCGGCTCTGCGCGATCCCGGACGCCGACCTGTTCAAGGCCCTCAAGAGCGGTCGCGCGTCCGTCGTCACCGATCACGTCGACACGTTCACGCCGGACGGCGTGCGGCTGCGGTCCGGGCGCGAGCTGGCGGCCGACGTCGTGGTCACGGCGACCGGGCTGCGGCTGCTCGCCTTCGGCGGGATCGCGCCGACCGTGGACGGGCGGCGGGTGGAGCTGTCCGAGCAGTTCGTCTGGCGCGGCGCGATGATCACCGGGCTGCCGAACTTCGCCGTGTGCGTCGGCTACACCAACGCGTCGTGGACGTTGCGCGCCGACCTGACCTCACGCCTGGTGTGCCGGGTGCTCGACCACATGGACCGGCACGGCTACGCCTCCGTCGTGCCCACCCCGGACCGCCCGCTGGTCCGCCGCCCGATGCTCGACCTCGCCTCCGGCTACATCCAGCGGGCCGTCGACGCGTTCCCGCGTCAAGGCGACCGCGGTCCGTGGCGGGTGCGGCAGAACTACCCGCTCGACGCCCTGTCCACGTTGCGCGGCGACCTGGGCCGGCACCTCGTCGGCACGCGGCGCGCGGCCGTCGACGGCGCGCTGTCGGTGCGCCGGTAGCGCGCCTAGGCGGAGTGGACCTGCACCGCGTAGTCGAACGAGTTGGTGGCGTCGTGCCCCGAACCGGGTGCGGCCATGCACCGGCCGTTGTCCACCGGAATGGTCCCGTAGGCGGGCAGGAAGATGTTGGTGCACTTGAAGCACGAGCGCCAGCCCCGGTGGTGCCAGTTCGCGGGGTTGCCCAGGTCGTGCTCGACGACGTAGGCGAACGACGCCCGGACGGTCCGGCTGTTCACCCGGTGGCCGTTGGGGTCGCCGGGGCAGTGGCCGGAGAAGCCGCCCGCCCACCACAGGCACTGGCACGCCGCGCAGGAGCGCCACCCCACCTGCTCCGCCGGACCGTCCTGCTCCAGCAGCACCTTGTACACCACGCCGTCGAACGGGTCGCGCTCGTGGACCCCGCCTCCGACGCACAGCGACACCGCCGCCACGTTGGGGAAGAACAAGCTCCGGCACTTCCGGCACCTCGACCACCCGCCCTGGGCGGCGTGCGCCGTGGCCGGGGCGACGAGTTGACCGGCGGCGGTCGCCACCACCGCGCCGCTCGCCGCACCCAGGAACACCCGACGGTTCACCATCACCCGCTCCACTCCGCTCGGCCCTACCTGCTCGGAACTCGCCGGGCCGGGCGGGTGCGTTACCGTCTGTAACCCGTTCGGGGGACGTCACGAGCGGACAGCGTCGCGAGCGGGCGGGTCAGGGTCGGTAGCGCAGGCCGTCGATCACGAGGTCGAGCATCCCGTCCGCCGGGCCGACGTCGGGCACCGTGAGCGCGATGCCCGCGATCGTGGCGATCACGTCCAACGGCTTGACGTCCGGACGGTCGACGGCCGTCAGCAACGTGCCCATCGCCTCGGTCAGCCGGTCCTTGCTCTCCGCGTACGGGTCGCCGCCGGACGCGATGACCGCGCGCAACGCGTCACCCATGCCCTGCTTGGTGGCCATGTACTCGACGAACCGGTCCATCCACGCCCTGGTCGCCTCGTGCGGCGGCAGCGTGCGCAGCAACTCGGGCACGGCGTCGCACAGCTTGGCCAGCTCGTTGCGGTAGACCGCCTCCACCAGCGCCTCGCGGGTGGGGAAGTGGCGGTAGAGCGTGCCGATGCCGACGCCCGCGCGCTTGGCGATCGCGTCCAGCGTGGCGTCCGCGCCCTCGTCGGTGAACGCCTCCAGCGCCGTCTCGATCAGGCGGTGGCGGTTGCGCTGGGCGTCCGCGCGCAGTGGGCGGGACACGGTGCCTCCATACGGGTGTGACGCAGCTCTCCATGCTAAGCGGAGGAGTCTCCGGTTACTGTCGAACGTAACGGAGGAACCTCCGCTTCAGTGTACGGCAGGGGAGCAGACATGACCGGGCACATCACCACGCCGTTCGGCGCGGAGTCCACCGCGGCGGAGGTCGTCGCGGGCATCGACCTCACGGGCAAGCGCGCGGTGGTCACCGGCGCCGCGTCCGGCATCGGCGTCGAGACCGCCCGGGCGTTGGCGTCGGCGGGCGCCGAGGTCACGCTGGCGGTCCGCGACACCGGGGCCGGGCGGCGGGTGGCCGACGAGATCGGCGGCGACGTCCGGGTCGCGCGGCTCGACCTGGCCGACCAGGCGTCCGTGGCGGCGTTCGTCGCCGGCTGGGACGGCCCGCTGCACATCCTGGTCGACAACGCGGGCGTGATGGCCACGCCGGAGACCCGGACGCCGGAGGGCTGGGAACTCCAGTTCGCCACCAACCACCTCGGCCACTTCGCGCTGACCAGGGGCCTGCACCCGTTCCTGGCCCGGGAGGGCGCACGGGTCGTGGCCGTCAGCTCCAGCGCGCACCTCATGTCGCCGGTCGTCTTCGACGACATCCACTACACCGACCGCCCCTACGACCCGTGGACGGCGTACGGGCAGTCCAAGACCGCGAACATCCTGTTCGCCGTGGAGGCGAACAAGCGCTGGGCGGCCGACGGGATCACGGTGAACGCCTTGATGCCCGGCGGGATCATGACCAACCTCCAGCGGCACACCGACCGCGCGCAGATGGACGCGATGATCAGCCAGGCCGTGGCCGACGGCTTCACGCTGAAGACGCCGGAGCAGGGCGCGGCCACGTCGGTGCTGCTGGCGACGTCACCGCTGCTGGAGGGCGTCGGCGGCCGGTACTTCGAGGACTGCGGCGAAGCCCTGCCGAACCGGGGCGACACCATGATCAGCGGTGTCGCGGCCTACGCGCTCGACCCGGAGGCGGCCGCGGAGTTGTGGCAGGTCACCGAGGAGACCCTGGCCCACTGACCTGGGCCACCCCCAGGTCGATCACCGCTGATCACGGCAGCGTGACGCCGGTGATCTCCGCGCAGGCGCCGAGCAGGCGCTCCTGGACCTCCACGTCGTAGGCGGCGGGGTTGGCGCGCAGGTCCTCGCGCCACTTGAAGTAGCGGCCGGTGACGGTGGCGGCGGGCTCGTCGCTCGTGGCCAGCCACACCTGCGTGTCGGCGCCGGTCGGCAGGTCGTCGGTGGCGTTCGGGCCGCCCAGCTTGGTCTTGATCCAGCCCGGGTCGACCGCGTTGCTCAGCACGTCCGGCCACCGGCGCGCCACCGCGAACGCCAGCACCACGTCCAGCAGCTTCGAGTCCGAGTACGCCTGCATCCCGTCCCACGGGCCGCGCTCGTGCTGGAGGTCGTCGAGGTCCGCCACGCCCTGCGACTCCAGCCCCGACGTCAGGTAGACCAACCGCCGCGGCCGGGGCACGAGGGCCGTGAGCACGTACGGCGCCAGCACGTTGACCTGGAACAACAGCTCCAGGCCGTCCTCGGTCACCGTCCGCTCCGGCAGGCCGCCGCCGAGCCCCGCGTTGTGGATCACCACGTCGAAGGGCTCGGCGGAGGCCGCCGCCGCCATCTCCCTGGTCCGGGCCAGCGACGCGAGGTCGCCGACCAGCACGCCGGCCGCGCCCGGCACGGCGGCCAGCGCCTGCCCGGCCCGCGCCTCGTCGCGCGCGTGCAGCACCACCCGGTGCCCGAGCGACACCAGCGTCGCCGCCGTCTCCCGACCGATACCGTCCGCCGAACCCGTGACCAGAACGCTCGTCATGCGCGGCAGCGTACCGTGGGAGCGCTCCCAGGCGCTCAGCCGAAGACCTGCCACCGGGCCAGCTGCCCGGCCGGCCAGCCCGTGTTGCCGCTGAACCTCAGCCGCACGTGCCGGGCGCTCACCCCGGCGGGCAGCGTGAGGGTGACCGCGTTGCCGGTGGCCGGGTCGAACACGTGGCCGGCCCCGCCGACCACCGTGGTGAACGTCGAGCCGTCCACCCCTGCCTCCACCGCGATGGTCTGCGTGCGGCGTCCCCACGCGGGGTTCGGCGGCAGGCTCAGCACCATCCGGCGCGGCGCGGCCACCGTGCCGAGGTCGACCCCGATCCACTGCGGGAACGCGCCGTTCGCGCTCTCCCAGTAGCTGTGCGGGTCGGCGTCCACCGCGAAGTGGCTGCCGTAGTGCTGGGTCTGGCTGCTCTGCGTGGTCGGCCTGCCCGCCGCGAGGTCGCGCTCGACGGGCGGTGTGTCGGTGAGCATCGGCTTGGTCGGGCGCACGGCCGTCAACGCGATCTGGCCCTTGAGCATCCGGCCGCCGTCGCCGGTGAGCCGCAGGTAGTAGTCCGACGAGCACCGTGTGCCGTCCTCGTCGAGGGCGAGGAAGCCGGAGCCGACCGGGATGCCGGCCTGCGTCTCCGGCGTCTTGGCGATCTGGTTGGCCTCGTTGTACTCGTCGAACATCGAGATGTAGATGCCCTGCACGCCGAGGCGGCACATGTTGTAGAACTGCCGCCACATGAAGTCGCCGTGCGCCCGGTGCCGCCGGGACAGGTCGCCGGGCAGCACGCAGGGCTGGTAGTCGATGCCGAGCCGGGTGCACTCGGCCTGGTCGGGCGAGTTGACGTTCGTGAAGAAGTGGTCGGCGTCGGCGACGTTCCCGATCCGGCCGACCATCCACGGCGAGAGCATGTCGAAGCTGCGGTAGACGCCGCCGAACCCGGGCCGCGAGTCCTCGATCTCCCGCCGCCAGTGCGTCGGCACGCCGCCGATCAGGTACACGCCCTGGCCCTTGAACCAGTCGACCACGTCCTGGCACTGCTGCGGGGTGAACGGGCGGCCGGGGTCGTTGAAGCCGAAACCCCAGACGCAGACCACCGGCTTGCCGTTCTGGCGCGCGTACATGGGGGACGAGGTGTGCGCGCGCATCTTGGTGAGCCAGTCGGTTTTGATCTCCGACTGCATGTTCGTCCAGTTCGTGACGTCGTACATGACGTAGAACTTCACCCCGTGCGCCTCGGCGGCCCGCCGGACGTGCGCGGTGACGGCGTCGCGGATCGGGCCCTCGCCGCCGGTCGGGTTGAACCGCTGCAGGGCGGCGGTGTCGCAGCCGTACTCGCGCATCCAGCGGAAGTGCACGTCCACGGTCTGGTGATCGTGGTTGGAGAACACGGTGGCCGGTTGGCCGTTGCCCAGTGCGCCGAACGCGGTGGGGTACTTGGTCGCGTAGTCGGTCATGTCCGGCCAGGCCATGAGCGCGTGGTTGGTCGGCGACGGCGGCCGGCTCCAGTCGTCGCTCCAGTGCCACCAGCCGTCGATCGGCGAGTTGTCGCCCCGGGCGGCGAACCAGCCCTGGTAGCCGACGGTGATCTTGCCGACCACGTCGCCCGGCGGACTGGCCGCGCCCGCCGGGGTCGACGTGGTGGTGGTCAGGGCGGACGCGGCCAGGGCCGACCCGAGGAATGTCCTGCGTGACAGGGGCACCGCACGCTCCTTCGTTGGAGGGACGGCATCAGCATGCAAGAAGTGAGCAGCGTCACGCAATAATTCGACAAACCGGGATTCTGGCGGCGGACCGGGACTAGTCGAGTCCGGCGAGCAGCTCGGCGGCCTGCCGCGGGCGGACCAGGAAGCCCATGTGGCTGGTGTCGAGGGTGTGCACGTCGAACGGGTTGTCCGGGAGCAGCGCGTCGGCCTCGCGGATGAACCGGTCCTGCAACCCGACCGGGACCGAGCGGTCGCCGGCCAGGCGGACGTAGGTGTGCGGCAGGCGTGCCCAGGCCTCCGGGTCGACGCGGTCGCTGCCGCCGTCCAGGCTCTCGTCCGGCTCCAGGGTGTTCAGCGCGGCCAGGAACTCCGCGTCCGTGCCGTCGGCCAGCATCGCGGCCTTGAGCTTGGCCAGCAGCTCCGGGTCGGCGGTGCGCCAGTTCATCCGGAGCACGCCGAGCTCGGCCGGGTTGGCCGCGATCAGGCCCGGGAGGTCGTTCAGCGCGCTCGACGCCCACTCCGGCCCCTCCATGTAGCCGCCGGCGGTCACGTCGACGCAGCACCACGCGGACACGTACACGACCCGGTGCAGCAGGTCGGGCACCGCGTTCGCCACCCCGGTCACGGTCATCCCACCCCGGCTGTGCCCGACGAGGACCACCGGGCCGTGCTCGCCCGCCCGGCGCACCACGTCGATCACGTGGTCGACGTTGTCGGCGTGGCTCACGCCCGTGAGCCCGGACGGGGCGGTGGCCAGCGACGCGGGGTCCTGAGGTGCTTGGTACGACGCGGGGAACGGGGCGCCGAAGCCGTGCCCGGGCAGGTCGACGGCCAGCGCGCGGCGGCCGAGCAGGGTGAGTTCGCGGAGCAGGGGGGACCAGTGGAACGAGTTGCTGTTGGAGCCGTGCACGAAGACGTAGATCGCGTTCATGGAGAGATCCTCACATTCGGCCGTGACCGGGCCAGCAGCACGCCACCGATCACGACCGCACCGCCGACCAGTGTGTTCCAGCCCACGGTCTCGCCGAGCAGCACCGCGCCGATCGCCGTCGACCACAGCGGCGCGACGTAGGTGACGGTCGACGCCACCGCCGGCCCGGCTGCCCGGATCACGTCCAGGTTCAGCACGTACGCCAGTCCCGTCCCCGCCGCGCCGAGCACGACCAGCGCCACCGCGGCCGACATCCCCGGCCAGGACGGCAAGCCGCCCGACGCGGGCGCGACCAGCGCCAGTTGCAGCGTCGCGCACGTGATCTGCACGGCCGACAACGCGCTCGCGCTGTGGTCGCCACCGGAGAAGAACCGGCGGGTGTAGGCGAAACCCGCGCCGTAGCACGCGGTCGCGGCCAGGCAGGCGAGGCTGCCTTCGAGGACGTCGTCGGCCAACCCGCGCCACGCGCCCAGCACCACGAGCACACCCGTGAAGCCGACCAGCAGCCCCACGACCCGAGCCACCGTCATCCGTTCGCTCGGCACGATCAGCAGCACGAACACCAGCGTGGTCAACGGCGTGGTGGCGTTGAAGACACCGGCCAGCACCGAGCTGACCTGCGTCTCGCCGTGCGCCAGCAGCGTGAACGGCACCGCGTTGAGCAGCAGCGCGACCACCGCGGCGTGACCCCACGTGCGCCGGTCCAGCGGCACGGTCGCGCCCTGCGCCAGGCAGATCGCCCACAACGTGAGCGCGCCGAACAGGCAGCGGAACAACGCCACCCACACCGCGGGCACGCCCGCGTCCACCGCCACCTTGATCAACGCGAAGCTGCCGCCCCAGATCACGGACAGCAGCACGAACTTCCCGGACGTAGGCACTGGGCGAGAATCGCCGCACCTGCGAGGATGAGTCCAACAAGTGACACCTGCCCACCCATGAGAGTTGTTCATGGCCCTGAACCTCGCGCAGCTCCGCGCGTTCCTCGCCGTCGTGGACGAGGGCGGTTTCGGCACGGCCGCCGACGCGCTCGGCCTCACGCAGTCCGCCGTGTCTCACGCCGTGGCCGCGCTCGAACGCACCCTCGGCCACCCGGTGCTCCTCCGGCGCGGCAGGCCCCGGCCGACGGCGTTCGGAGCGGAGGTCGTGGCGCACGCCCGGGCCGCGGTGGCCGCGTCGGTGGCGATCACGGACCTGGCCGCGCGGCGCGGTGGGGCGGCCCGCGGCACGATCAGGCTGGCGGCGCCGCCGACCGTGTGCCAGGGGCTGCTGCCGGAGCTGATGTCCCGGTGGGAGGCGGAGTTCCCGCACGTGCGGGTGCGGGTGTTCGAGGGCGAGGACGACGAGGTGGCCGAGTGGCTGGCCAACGGCACGGTGGAGATGGCCGTGGTGGTCGACCCGCCGCCCGGTCACGGCGTGCTGGTGGGCGAGGACGCGTTCCACGCCCTGGTGCGCGCCGACCACCCGTTGGCAGGGGTGGGCGAGGTGCACGTGGCGGACCTGGCCGACGACCCGTTCCTGCTCTCGTGCGGCGGGTGCGAGCGGCACGTGCGGCAGGTGCACGCGGGCCTGCCGTTCGACCCGCTGCACCGGGTGCGCGAGCTGGGGACGTTGCTGGCGATGGTGCGGGCCGGGGTCGGCATCTCGATCGTGCCCGGTCTGGTGGCGTCGATGCCGGCCGCGGGGTTGGTGCTGGTGCCGTTGCGGCCGAGGGTGGTGCGCCGGCTGGTGGCGTGCGGCCCGGCGGGGCGCGAGTGGCACCCGGCCGTGACCGCGCTGGTGGCGTCCCTGCGCGGCGGCGATCCCGAGTGACCTCGCGTTCCGGGTGGGTCGGTGACCGCCGGACCAGCTCGACCGCGCGTGACGCGAGTTTGATGCGCTCAGGGCGGGCAACTCCCGGGCCATGACGAGAGGCGCGCGAGCGGCGCTGGTGCTCGGCCTGGGGGTCGGCGGGTTCGTGGACGGCATCGTCGCCCACCAGCTCCTGGGCTGGCACCACATGCTGTCCGGCTGGTACCCGGACGACCTGCACCTCAACATGCGGGCTGACGGGCTGTTCCACCTGCTGTGCCTGCTGCTCGTGCTGATCGGCGTCGCCATGCTCAACCGCGCCGGCACGGTGCCGCGCCCGGTGCTGTGGGGCGGTGTGCTGACCGGTTGGGGTGTGTTCAACCTCGTCGAAGGCGTCGCCGACCACCTCGTCCTGGGCATCCACCACGTGCGTGGCGGCCCGCACGAACTCGCCTACGACCTCGGCTTCCTCGCGCTGGGGGCGATCTTGGTCCTGGTCGGCGGGCTCCTCGCGCGGGAGCGGGCGAGCCGGTGAGCGGCGTGCGCGAACGCCTGCGCCGGGCCGCCGCGGACGTGTTCGGGTGGCCGGAGCTGCGTGATGAGCAGATCGACGCCATGGAGCAGGTGCAGGCAGGACGGGACGTGTTCGTCGTGCTGCCCACCGGCGCGGGCAAGTCGGCGGTCTACCAGGTGCCCGGCGTGCTGCTGGACGGCCTCGTCGTCGTGGTGTCGCCGTTGATCGCGTTGCAGCGCGACCAGGTGGCGGCGCTGCGCGGCAACGGCGCGCCGCCCGCCGCCCTGGTGAACTCCGCGCAGTCCGAAGTGGACAACGAGGCCACGTGGGCGGCCGTCGGGCGCGGCGAGGTGCGGTACCTGTTCGTCTCGCCCGAGCAACTGGCCAAGCCCGACGTGCCGGACCGGTTGGGCGAGCCCGCGTTGGTCGTGGTCGACGAGGCGCACTGCGTGTCCGTGTGGGGCCACGACTTCCGGCCGGATTACCTGAGGCTCGGCTCGGCGGTGGAGCGGATCGGCCGGCCGCCCGTGCTCGCGCTCACCGCCACGGCGGGCACGACCGTGCGCGAGGACGTGATCACCCACCTGGGTCTGCGCGACCCGGTCGTGGTGGCCGTCGGGTTCGACCGGCCCAACCTGTCGCTGGCCGTGCGCGCGTTCGTCGAGGACGACGACAAGCGGCGCGCGGTGCGCGACTGGGTGCGGGAGGCGCCGAAACCGGGGTTGGTCTACGTCGCGACGCGCAAGGACGCCCGCCGGTACGCGGAGGAGCTGGGCGCCGAGCCGTTCCACGCGGGGATGAAGGCCGCGGAGCGGGAACGCGTGCAGGACGCGTTCATGCGCGGCCGGGTGGACGTGGTGGTGGCGACCTCGGCGTTCGGCATGGGCATCGACAAGCCGGACGTGCGGTTCGTCGCGCACGCGTCCGCGCCCGGTTCGCTGGACGCCTACTACCAGGAGATCGGCCGGGCGGGACGGGACGGCGAGCCGGCCGAGGCGGTGCTGTTCTACCGGCCGCAAGACCTGGGGTTGCAGCGCTTCCTGCAGTCGCGGCACGTCGACCGGGACGCGCTGGCCGGGCTGGCGGCGTTCGTGCGCGACCACCCCGGGCTGCGGGTCACCGAGCTGGCGCGGGAGATCGGGCAGTCTCGCCGCAAGGTCACCTCCGGGGTGAACCTGCTGGAACGGGTGGGCGCGGTGGAGGCGGCCAAGTCCCGGTTCCGACTCGTCGTCGAGCCGGCGCGGGCGGCCGACCTGGCGTCGGAGGAGGCGGAGCGGCTGCAACGCCTGGACCGGTCGCGGATCGAGGTGCTGCGGGCGTACGCGGAGACAAGGGCGTGCCGGCGGCAGCACCTGCTGGGGTACTTCGGCGAGGTGCTGGAACGGGCGTGCGGCAACTGCGACACGTGCGCGCGGGGCGAGGCGGGCACCGGTGTGTCGGCCAACCCCGAGTACCCGGCGCAGTCGCGCGTCCACCACGCCGAGTGGGGTTCGGGCACGGTGGTGCAGAGCGAGGCCGACCGGCTCACCGTGCTGTTCGAGCAGGTCGGGTACAAGACGCTGTCGTTGGAGGCGGTGCACGCGGCCGACGTGCTCGGCCGACACCCGGAGACGTGACAGGTCCGCTCGCCGGCGGGGTGGGCCGGGGCGCTGCGGCCTGCCGAAGGCTGTCCACAGTGGACAGATGGTTTACTGGTGCGGACACCGCCGCCGCCCGACCGGGTTCCACATTTGATCACCGCAGATCAGTTGGAGGAGACCGACGTGTCCGTCATCAGCCCGATCCGCGGGGCGCTGTCCCTGCTGTCCGTCGTGGCCGCTCTCGCCGCGGTGCTCGCACCGGCCGCGACCGCGGCCCCGACCGCCGACCCGACCACCGACCTCACCATCTCCGTGTACGGCCGGTTGACGCCGGTCGTCCGCGAGTTCCGCCTCACGTGCGACCCGGACGGCGGCACGCACCCGCAGCCCAAGGCGGCGTGCGAGGCGATCCGGAAGTCACCGGGCACGATCAAGCCGCCACCGCCGACGGCGAACTGCTACGACCGCGTCTTCGGGCCGGAGCACGCCAAGGTGAGCGGTCGGCTGTTCGGGGTCGAGGTGGCGGCCGAGTTCAACCGCCGCAACTCCTGCGAGGAGGACCGCTGGCAGGCGTGGCTCCCGGTCTGGGGCTGACGCCCCCGGCTGACGCCCCGGGCCGGTGGTCGACCGGCCCGGGGCGCCACCGCAGGCGCTACTCGCGGGTGATCTTGTAAGCGCGGATCACGGTGTGCTCGAACGTGTTGCCGTCGCTGTCGGAGCCGGACGCCTTGAGCGAGACGTAGCCGGCCGCGTCGGGATGCCGCACGAGGGCCGCCCCGCCCGCCACCGGCACCCGGCGCCAGGTCTTGCCGTCGTCGAACGACACGTCGACCCGGACCTGGCCCACCTCGCCGTTGTCCGCGCCGTCCTGCTGCTCCACGACCAGCGGCACGCTCAGCAGCCGTCCGGCGGGCGTGCCGCCGGCGGCGTCGAGCTCCGGGTTGAACCGGACCACCGACATCGGCAGCCGGCGGCCGTGCCCGTCGGGCAGGGTCGCCATCCGGAACGTCCACGCGCCGCTGACCCGCGTGCTCAGCTCGTGCGCGGTCGGATCGCGGACGATGTCGTGCTCCACCCGGTAGCGGCCCTCGCCCTCCGGCACGGTGAACTCGCCCCACTGGTCGCGGAGTTGGCCGACCAGCCGCCCGTCCCGGTACACGGAGGTGCGCGCCGACTCGTGGCCGCCGCGGCCGAGGTTGCCGTCGCGGTCGTTGATCAGCGGGATCTGCGCCGTGACGCGGTCCTCGTGCACGCCGAGGTAGGTGGCCGAGTAGCCGGACAGGCCGGGCCCGAGCACCGGGCGCCCGAACCGCTCCACGTGCTCCTCACCCAGCCGGTACGTGCGGTTGAACGAGGAGTAGTCGGCCTCGGTCCGGTACTGGGGCGACAGCCGCTGGAAGCCCCAGCTCCACGTGAGCCGGTCGGGCGTGACCAGGTCGACGACCGCGCCGCCCACGGGCACGGGCAGGCCCACCGACCAGCCGCCCGAGCCGTCCGGCGGGCTGGCGTTGCCGCTGTGCAGGTACTGGCGGTCGGCCGGGCCGGGCGCGAACGTGGTCCGCACCTCGGCCAGCTCGGCCCTGGTCGGCGCGCGGGTGTACCCGGTGGGCACCGCGCCCTGCTCCATCCAGCGGAACCGGTAGTGCGTCGGCGTGCCGTCGACCGGCGGGCTCTGGAACTGCGCGCCGATCGAGACGGTCAGCTCCTGGTCGGTCAGGGTCGGGCCGACGTGACCGAGCGCCATGTCCCCGAAGCCGCCGAGGAACGCCGTGTTGAGCACCACGCGCCTGCCGTTGAGCACCCGGGACACGTTGATGTCGCCGATCATCGGGGCCGCGGCGGGGTCGGGCGCGGTGACCTGCAGCGGTTTCGCGACGCGGGCGTCGAAGGTGTAGCGGGTGTGGTCGGCGTCGACGGTCAGCGCCGGCCGGGCGAGCACCCAGGTCTTGGGCCACGACCGGATCACTGCCCGCGCCATGTACTCGCCCTTGGGCACGCGAGCGCGAGCGGTGCCGTCGGGGCCGTACAGGTTCTCGTAGACGTCGTTGTTCATGCCGACGAGCGCGGTCGAGTTGTCCAGGGCCGGGTTGCCGTCGGCGTCGATGTTCTCGATCGCGATGTCGTAGCTCTCGACCTCGCGGGCGAGGCTGACCGGGACGCGGGTCGGCCCGCCGACCAGCGCGCCGGAGTAGACGCCGTCGAGCGTGCCGACCCTGGTGTCCGCCGTGACGGCCACGGCTGCCGTGCCGCCGGCGGGCACGGTGACCTTCGCCGGGGTCGCGGTGAGCAGGCCGGCGGGTGCGGCGGCGCCGTTCGGGCCGCGGAGCTCGGCGGTGAGGTCGAACGTGACGGGCTCGGGACCGCTGTTGCGGTAGGTGACGGTCTTGGTGACCGGGGTGTCGTCGTGGTGGGGCCACAGCTGCTCTTCGAACGTGACGCTCACCGGCGTCGCGCCGACGGTCGCCGTGATCGCGCGCGGCACGTCCACCCGGCCGGTGCCCTGGTCGAACACGGACAGGCCGGGGTTCGGCTTGGCGGAGGCCATGAGCACGGCCTTGAGCTGCGCGCCGGTCCAGTCGGGGTGCCGCTGGGCGAGCAGGGCGGCGGCGCCCGCGACGTGCGGCGTGGCCATCGAGGTGCCGGACAGGGCCGTGTGCCGCCTGCCGACCGGGGTGCCGAGGATCCCCTCGGCGGCCTTGGCGGCGACGATGTTCAGGCCGGGCGCGGTGATGTCGGGCTTCACCGCGTCGTCGCCGTTGCGCGGGCCGCGGCTGGAGAAGTGGGCGAGGTCGTCGTCGTGCCGGACCGCGCCGACGGTGAGCGCGGCGTCGGCGCTGCCCGGCGAGTCGATCGACTTGGACCGCCCGCCGTTGCCCGCCGCGACGACGAACAGGGTGCCGGTCTTCTCGGTCAGCTGGTTGATCGCGTCCTCGAGGGGGTCGACGCCGGGTGAGTCGTAGCCGCCGAGGCTGAGGTTGACGATGTCCGCACCCTCGTCGACGGCCCACTGCACGCCGGCCAGGATCGCGGACTCGGGGCAGCCGTTGGCACCGCAGACCTTGCCGTCGAGGATGCGGGCGTCGGGCGCGACACCCCGGTAGGTCCGGCCGCCGCCGGCGATGGTCGCGGCGACGTGCGTGCCGTGCCCGGTGACGTCGGTGGCGTCGGGGTCGGCGGTGAAGTTGCGCTCCACGACCTCCTTGCCCCTGAGGTCGGGGTGGTCGCCGTCGACGCCGCCGTCGAGCACGGCGACCCGGACGCCCTTGCCGGTGAGGCCTGCCCGCCAGGCGGTCGGCGCGCCGATCTGGGCGGTCGAGCGGTCGAGGGACGGGCGCAGCACGCCGTCGAGCCACACCCTGGTCACGCCGGGGTCGGCGAGCAGGTCGCGGAACACGCCGCCGGCGTCCGCCTTGGGCGCCTCGGTGGCGAAAGCGCCGGGCAGCGCGCGGGCGGAGCGCAGACCGGTGGTCGGCGTGCCGGTGACGATGAGCGGCACGTGGTCGCGGCCGGCGTCGTCGTAGCCGGCTTCGATCAGGCCCGTCACGTCGAACAGCCGCGGGTCGAGCTTGCCCGCGGCGATGCCCTTGAGCGCGTCCTCGGGGACGACGTTGAGCCGACCGTCCCGATAGGTCGAGTGGAAGGTGACGTCGTCGCGACCCGGACCGGGCCGCAGCGACCCGACCGCCTCGCCGGTCACCACCACCCGGTCACCGGTGACGAGGGTGACGGTCCGCGGCTGGACGCCCGCCGCGGGGGTCGCCGACGCGGTCTCCGCACCGGCCACCCCCGTGACCGGTGCGGAGACGAGCCCTAACGCCAGGACGGCGGCTCCCAGGGCTTTACCGCGCTTTCGTGGTCTGAACACGCATACCTCCCGGATTCGGCGCGCGCGAGGATCGCGCGGTCCGGGGGCGTCGCAGACCCGCGGTGGCGGTGGAACCGGAAGGTGACGAAGCCCCCGACGCCTCGACGCTAGCCACCCGTCACGGTGCGGTCAGCGTCTTTTGGAAGGGTGTTCGGCCACCCGAATGCACTATCGGCGGCTCGTGCGCGGTCACCAGGAGAGGTCGCCGGACTCCACCCGCGCGGTGAACGCGTCGGCGTCCGGGGCCACCGGCAGGGCGTCCGACAGCGACACGGGAGCCGGGTCGAGGGTCAGGTCGAACGAGAGCCGCCCGCGTGCGCCGTCGTCGCCGATGACCGCCATGCCGGCGGTCTCGGTGGCCTCCAGCGTCTCCATTGGCGTGTAGAGGGTGACGAACGTGTCGCCCCGCCACCCGCTGCGGAACCACGACTCGCCCTGGAGGTAGCGCCGCCACGCAACCGGCAGCGGACGTACCAGCGCGGCCTCGGCGCGGTCGAACTCCTCGTCCGCCACCGGACCCCGGTACTCGGCCTCGCACACGATCTCGCCGACGACGTTGGCGTTGAACTCCTCCAGGTCCTCGGCGGGCACCCAGTGCTCCAGCACGTCACGCCCGCCGGCCTGCCGCACGGGGTACCGGTCGAGGAAGTCGCGCCGCACGCTGAACCGCGTGACGAAACCGACGCCCTCGGCGGGCACGTTCCACTCGCGCGCGATCTTGGTGGCGTACCAGCGGTTCGCCACCGGGTAGAAGATCGGCTGGTCGGGCAGCCGCGGCGGCCACGCCCGCCACCTCGACGCCGCGACGAGGTCCAGCTCGGCACGTCCGGTCGGGCGCCACAGGTCCACCATGTCCATGGCGGAAGGGTAGGTCGACCTCCCCGCGGCACCACCGGATTTTCGGCGCGCCCCCGGTTCAGCCCACGTCCACGTTCACCGGCATGCCCGTGACGGGCCGCCCGGTGGCGAAGGCGATCGCCGCCGCCGCGGGCGGGTAGGCCAGTTCTCCCAGGCCGCCGATGGGCGCGTCCGACCGCACGAGCACCACGTCGACGTCCGGCGCCTGGTCGATGCGCGCCCACGCGTAGTCCCGGAACGACGACTGCACGACCCGACCGTCCCGCACGGTGATCTGCGCGCCCGACACCGTGGACAACGCGTCCATCACGCCGCCCTCGACCTGCGCCCGCACCCCGGACGGGTGCAGCACCGGGCCGACGTCGACGGCCGCCGTGACGCGGCGGACCCGGCCCTCGGAGGCGTCGGCGATCACCGCGATCACCGAGCCGTAGTCGTCGTGGCACGCCACACCGCGGCTGGAGCCCGGCCGGGCGGTCCCCGCCCTGGCCGCCGCCGCGTCCAGCGCCCGCCGCAGCCGCGAGTCGGCGGGCAGCAGCCGTCGCCGCAGGTCGACCTGGTCGAGCCCGGCGCGGTGGCCGAGTTCGCTCAGGAAGTTCTCCTCGGCGTACTGGAAGTGCCCGGCGTAGACCGCGCGCCAGAACCCGGTGCGCAGCGGCGCGGCCCGCAGGACCACGTCCACGCGGCCGGGCACCGCGTACGGGAAGTGGTCGCCGCTGGCCTTGACGATGGCGGGGTTGTCGAAGAACGGCAGGACGGTCAACGGCCAGGTCGCGATGCCGTGCGCCCGCCACGTGGGCATCCCGGACGCGTCGAGGACCGCGGACAGCCGGTGCACCGACATCGGCCGGTACGAGTCGTGCCGCATGTCGTCGTCGCGGGTCCACAGCACGCTCACCGGCGCGCCCACCACCCGTGAGCAGCCGACGGCCTCCAGCACCGGGTCGGGCTCGATGCGCCGGCCGAACGCGCCGCCGGTCAACGTCGGCTCGACCCGCACGGCCGCCTGGTCGAGCCCGAGCTGACCGGCCAGGGACTGCCGCAACGAGCCCGGGTCCTGCGTCGGCGTCCACACGGTGAGGCCGGTGGCGGTGAGGTGCGCGGTGGCGTTCATCGGTTCCATCGGCGCGTGCGCCAGCAGGGGCAGCCGGTAGGTGGCCTCGAACGCCACCGGGCCCGGCGCGGTCGGCACGGCGGGCAGCGCGGCCTCCAGGTCCGCGAGCCACTGCCTGCTGTCCGCGGTGGGCGTGCCGCCGCGCCACGTCACGCGCAACGCCTCACGCCCGCGCAGCGCCTCCGGCACCGACCGGGCGATCACCGCCACCCCGCCCTGGCCGGACGTCGCCGGGTCGAGCGTCGTCACCGCGACCACGCCCGGCACCGCCCTCGCCGCGCTGTCGTCCACCGCGTCGACCAGCGCCCCGATCCACTGTGGACGGAGCACGACGGCGACCAGCGCGCCCGGCGGCCGGGTGTCGATGCCGTACCGCGCCCGGCCGGTCACGATCGCCTTCGCGTCCACGCCGCCGGCCCGGGTGCGGCCGAGCAGCCGCCACCGCTCCGGCGGGGTCGTCGTCACCGGCACGGTCGCCGGGTCCAACGCCGCGGCGTCCCGCACGAGGCTCCCGTACCGCAGCACGCGCCGCCCGTGGTGGACCGCGCCGTCCCGGGCGGAGCACTCCTCGACCGGGACGCCCCACCGTCGCGCGGCGGCGGCGACCAGCAGGCAACGGGCGGTCGCGGCGGCCCGGCGCATCGGCTCGTAGAGCTGCCGGGCCGAGAACGAGTTGCCGACGCCCTGGTACCCGAACCGGGCCGTGTCGCCGTGCGCCTGCTCCAGCCGGACGTCGTCCAGGCCGACCGCCAGCTCCTCGGCGACCAGCAGCGCGACCATCGTGCGCACACCCTGCCCGGAGTCGGGCTTGGGCGCGGTCGCGGTGATCCGGCCCCGTTCGTCCAACCGGACGAAGACGTTGGGCGCGAACTCCTCGGCGGCCTCGGCCGAACCGGGCAGCGCGACGGGCACGGAGACGACGAGCACGCCACCCAGGAACGTGCGCCGGCTGATGCTCATCGCTCATCCCGCTTCAGCTGGGCCGCACGGCGAACGGCCGCCCGCACCCGCGTGTAGGTGCCGCAGCGGCACACGTTGTCGCGTAAGGCCGCGTCGATCTCGGCGTCGTCCGGGTCGGGGTTGGCGGCCAGCAGCGCCACCGTCGACATGATCTGGCCGGCCTGGCAGTAGCCGCACTGCGGGACGTTCAGCTCCAGCCACGCCCGCTGCACCGGGTGGTCGCCGTCCTCCGACAGGCCCTCGATGGTGGTCACGCGCTTGCCCTGCGCCTCGCTGACGGGCGTGACGCAGGGCCGTGCCGCCTGACCGTCCACAAGGGAGGTGCAAGCGCCGCACGCCCCGACCCCGCAGCCGTACTTGGGTCCGAGCACGCCCAGCTGTTCCCGCAACGCCCACAACAGCGGTGTCTGCCCGGGAACGTCCACTTCCCGCCGCTCGCCGTTGACGTGCAACCGGTATCGCCCCACCGCGGCCTCCTCCACGTTCGGCCTGACCTCATCGTGGTGGCGCGCGGACCGGCAGGCAATCATTCGATCAGCCGCTGAAGGATGGTCCGGGTACGGCCGACAGGCGGTTGCGCGCCTGCTCCGACCGGGTAGGTCAGGGCCTGCGGCCGCGGAACGTGCGGCGCAGGTCGTCCACCCAGGCGTCGGGGTTCTCCCACGGGATGAAGTGGCCGCCGCGGTCGTGAGCGGTGACGTTGACGTGGTTGAAGTACCCGCTCAGCGGGCCGGTCGTGAACGCCCGGACGCGTTCGTCGGCGGTGCGGATGCCGGGCGGGTTCTCGTAGGTGACGAAGGTGAGGCCGACCGGGGCCCGCACCACCGGGGTGCGGTCGTGGGAGGGGGTCCAGGGGTGGCGGTTGGCGTTGGCGTAGTAGCGCATCGACGTGGCGATGGAGTTGTTCGCCCAGTAGATCGTGGCGTGGGTGAGCAGGTCGTCCTTGGTGAAGACGGACTCGACGTCGCCGCCGTTGTCGCTCCAGGCGCGCCAGCGCTCCAGCAGCCAGGCGAGCAGTCCCGCGGGCGAGTCGCTGAGCCCGTGGGCCAGGGTGGCGCCGTCGAGCACGTGCACCGCGAGGTGGGTCGCGAAGCGGTGGTCCAGCTCGACGATGCGGGCGCGGACGTCGGCGGGCTGGTCGTCGGTCAGCGGCCGGTTGCGGGCGAAGTCCCAGGCGCGGGGGCCGGTGAAGAAGTCGAGCGGCAGCCCCGAGCCGATGTGGATGCCGTACAGCTCGTCGGCGTACTTGTGGCCGAGCTGGCTGGAGACGACGCCGCCGATGTCGCAGCCCCCGGCCGCGTACTTCTCGTAGCCCAGGGCCTCGGTCATCAGGGTGTGCCAGAGGTCGGCGACCTTCCAGAAGTTGACGTCCGGGAAGCCGGTGAGCGGACCGGGGAAGCCGAAGCCGGGCAGGGACGGCACGATGACGTCGAACGCGTCGGCGGGGTCGCCGCCGGACGCGGCCGGGTCGGCGAGCGGGTCGACCACCTTCGACCAGTGCCAGAACGTCCACGGCCAGCCGTGGGTGAGGATCAACGGGATCGGGCGTGGGCCGCGGCCGGGCTTGCGCATGAAGTGCACGGGGACGCCGGCGACGCTCACCCGGTAGTGCTCGTAGGCGTTGATCGCGGCCTCGGCCTTGCGCCAGTCGTAGCCGTCCCGCCAGTAGGCGACCAGCTCGCGGAGGTAGCTGTGCGGCACGCCGTAGGACCAGTCCTCGTTGCCCTCGTCCAGCGGGGGCCGGGTCGACGTGAGCCGGTCGCGCAGGTCGTCGAGGACCTCGTCGGGCACGTGGATCGGCGTGGGCTCCAGGGGGAAGGCGTGCGAGGTGATCACCAGCGTGGTCCGTTCCGGGTGAGGCCGTGTCGTCGGCCTCGAACGTTTCCACACCCGCCCGACGCGGCGCCGCGCACGGGCAGCTGTCCGACGCTCCTACTATGAAACGTTTCACTTCTGTGCGACAGTCGTGGTCCGCCCGCCAACCGTCACCGACAACCGATCCCCGAGGTCTTCAATGAGGAAGGCACCACTCGCGGCGGCCATCGTGCTGGCCGCGTCCCTGGTCCACCCCGGCGTCGCGCAGGCCGCGCCGGGCGTCACCCTGCTGTCCGACACGCTGCTCGACCAGTCGGCGCTGTACTTCGTCTCCTACGACGGCCTGGTCAACAACAACGCGTTCCAGGACGCCCTGGTCACCTACAACGGCCACCAGTACGCGGCCTGGTACACCTCCACCCGCAACGCCGTGATCGCGCGGCGGGTGTTGGGCGGCAGTTGGGAGAAGGCGGTGCTGCCGCACCGGCTGAGCACGAACGACTCGCACAACGTGATCTCGCTGGGCATCTCGCCCCAGGACGGCACGCTGCACGTCGCGATGGACACCCACGACACGCGGCTGTACTACTCGAAGTCGGTCGCCGGGCTCGCGTCGCAGCCCGGTTCGCACGCCTGGTCGCCGTCGGTGTTCGGCGCCGTGCAGCGGACGCTGGGCGGCGTGGAGCTCGGCAACATGACCTACCCGCAGTTCGTCGTCACGCCCGAGGGCGCGTTGCAGTTCAGCTTCCGCACGGGCCGGTCGGGCAACGGCGTGAACGAGCTGGCCGAGTACACCGGCGGCGCGTGGCGGCGGCTGGGCGGGTGGTCGTCGGCCACCGGCAACTACACCGGTCCGAACGGCGTCGTGTCCACGACCCGCAACATGTACCTGCACGGCCTGACCTACGACCGGCGCGGTCGGCTGCACGCGGCGTTCACGTGGCGCGAGGGCAACTCGGGCGTGCTGTGCAGCCCGGGCGGTCTGACCAACCACGACACCGGCTACGCCTACAGCGACGACCGCGGTCGGACCTGGCGCAACGGGGCGGGCGCGGTCGTCGGCACGACGGGCGGCACGCGGGTGTCGGTGACCTCGCCGGGCCTGGTCGCGGACCCGTTGGACCCGAACCACGGCCTGATGAACCAGGAGGGCCAGGGCGCGGACTCGGCGGGCACGCCCCACGTGGTGATCAGCTACGTGCCG
This sequence comes from Saccharothrix luteola, assembly GCF_020859565.1. Classification (GTDB taxonomy): domain Bacteria; phylum Actinomycetota; class Actinomycetes; order Mycobacteriales; family Pseudonocardiaceae; genus Actinosynnema; species Actinosynnema luteola. The sequence continues at coordinate 123,263 of NZ_JAJHUO010000019.1, forward strand.
GGCCGGTTCACGCAGTGCGTCTCGAACTACTCGCAGCAGCGCGCCCAGTACGGCCGGACGTTCCACGTCGTGCGCAACGCGAACGGCACGTGGACCAAGCGCGAGGTGCCCGTGCCGCCGGGCAGCACCCAGCGGACCAAGCTCGTGTTCGACCGCGCCGACAACGCCTACCTGGTGATGCCGCGCGGCCGGATCGTGTCGGCGAGCAAGGCCTCCGGGTGGACCGACTGGGCCCTGGTCTTCGACCGGTCGTCGATGAACGCGTTCGGCGAGGTCAACGTCGACACGTCCAGGCTGGCCGCGGACGGGGTGCTGTCGGTCCAGTACCAGCAACGCTCCAGCGGCACCACGCCGTCACCGATCCGGGTGGCCGACTTCCGCCTCGGCTGAGGCCGGTTCGACACCGCCCGCTCGGGCACGCGATCCGCCTGCTCGGTCAGGGGTCCTCGATCCGAGGATCCCTGCGCCGGGACGGCGACTCAGTACCCGACGTAGCCGGTGCCGGCGTTGATGCCGACGAGCCCGGGGTGGCGGGCGAAGCCGCCGTAGCGCGCGTAGGTGTAGCGGACGCCCGCGATGATGTTGTCGACCGGCGCGTAGATGTCGTCGTAACCGGCCAGCTTGTACGACTGGAACGTCGGGTCGATGCACTGCATCAGGCCCTTGGAGGGTGTGCCGCGGGCGGCGTTGGAGTCCCAGGTGTTGACGGCGTTGGGGTTGCCGTTGGACTCTTTGATGATGATCGTGTAGATCTCGTCGACGCTGCTCTCGTCGATCGCGGTGCCGTTGGCGGCCAGGACGGCGATCGCCTCGCGGATCCAGCCCTCGATCTGGCGCTGCTTCGGCGGCTTGCGCGCCTCCTCGGCCTCGCGAGCCTCCCGCGCCGCCTGCTCCTCGGCCGCCTTGCGGGCCGTGTAGCCGTCCTGCGCGATGCCGCTGGCCTGGTTGAACGTGTGCAGCGCGGCCAGTTGCTCCTGGCGGATGATCCGGGCGGTCTCCGAGCCGAGGTCCACGGCGTGCACCGTGTCGACCTTGCCGGTGCGCACCGTCTCGTCCGGCACGCCGCCGAGGTCCGCGCCACCGGCCACCGGGCTGAACGTCCCGGTCATCGCGTGCGCCGCCGCTCCGGCGCCGGAGACGATGCCGACGGCCACCGCGACTCCGGCGATGCGTCGCGGGAGGACCCGCTCGGCCTCGGCCCGGTGCGCGCCCTTGTAGCCGGGCGGCGGCGGGGGTACCTGGAAGGTGGTCTGCCCACGTTTGTTCTTGTGACGGACATGCCGAGCCAAGGGTGCAGCCTCCTGCGGTCGGGGAACTCCGTCACCGGAGACCTGGCGGGGGATCCAGGTGGACTCGGGCCGTCCCAGGGGATGTCGGGCCCGTGTCCCTTCGGTGATGGAACCGTGATCTGCGGCCGAGAACGTAACCGTTCGTGTTTTGCGGAGGCAAGGCATGGGCGTTAATGGGTGACGCTCGTCACGTTTGTGCCGAGCAACCACTACCGATTGTTGCTCTGTGTGCCACTAGCGGGTGAGAAGGGTAGTGGGCGTGGTGACGGACCAGCCTCGAACGGCGCAAACGCGGGAGCCACCGCCACCTCGGCGCCCGTCACCGGGTTGTGGACGAGGTGCCGGGCCGGTCCGAGCGCGGTCGCCTCGGCGTTCATCGCGGCCACGTCGGCGGCCGGCCACCGCCCCGTCCCGATCCGCTCGAACAGCACCCGGAACGCGACGATCTCCTCGGCCGCGCTGAACCGGCAGTGCCCGGCCCGGTCGACGGAGTACTGGCGCAGCCGCTCCGGCTGCCGCACCCGGGCCGCGTAGGCCGACCCGTTCGACGCCGGCAGCAGGCCGTCGCCCGCGTTGTGCACGGTCAGCACGGGCCACGGCGTCAACCCCACCGGCAGGCTGGTCCGCGCCAGGTACGCCACCGCCCGCGCATCGGGCGCGACCCTCGGCGCGGCGGCCAACCGGTCCAGGTCCGCCTCCAGGTCGAGCCCGGCCGCCGCGTACGCCTTCGACACCAGCGCGCGCTCGTCGGACCGCGACAGGAGCCGCCGGTAGTCGACGCCCGCGTTCCAGCTCGGGTTGCCGCCCGCCCACCTCTCCATGTCCGCCCGCGCCGGCCCCGCCGCCCAGACCCGGAAGTACCGCAACCAGACAGCCGCCCAGTCGACCTGCTCGTCCACGGACGCCGGGCGCGGCGCGGTCGGGTCGAACCAGCCCGGCACGTCCGCCAACGCCGCCGCCAGCGCCAGCCGCGGCCGGGCCGCCGGGTCGGCGGAAGCCGCCGTGACCGCCTCGGTCAGCCGCGCCTCGTTGGCCGCCGGGTCCGCCGCCTCCACCAGGTCGACCTCCACGCCCAGCAGCACCGACAGCGCGAACACCACGTCGAGCCCCGAGTTCCAGTACGTCGCGCCACCCGCCGTCGCGCCGCACAGCGACAGCGCGCCGTCGAACCGCCCGGGGTTGCGCTCCGCCAGCACCAGCGACGTCGCGCCGCCGATCGACGCGCCGGCCGAGACCGTCCGCCGGGGCGCGCCGACCTCGCGCCGGAACCAGTCGAGCAGCGCCACCTGGTCGCGCAACCCGTCCTCGGCCGACCACCCGACCGGCGTGCGGAACAAGGACGCGCCCAGCGCGTAGCCCTGCGACAGCAGGTGCTCCTCGGTCTCCGGCCGGTTGGTCAACGGGATCGCCGCGGGCATCGAGCCGAAGGCGCCGTGGCTCCACAGCACGAGCGTCCCGTTCCACCGGTCCGGCACCATCACGCGGTACCGCGCGCCGTCGATCTCCCCTTCGTAGCGGCGGACACCGCTCGCCGCCGCGGGTGCGACGACCAACCCCATGAGCACGACCACGAGCACGACCCCGAGCTTGCGCATGACGCCGTTCCTACCGGGTGCCGCGGTGCTCACGGGCGGGTTCCGCGTGAATTCCGGACAACGGGCCGTCCGGAGTCCGCAAGAGTGCGGTGACGTGGGGCGATCGTGCCGGAACCGCCCGAACCGGACCCTCCGGACGGCTAAAGTCGGAAGTCCTGCGTCACGCCGCCGGGGGTGGGACGAGGCTGGTCCGCGAGGAGTCCGGTGGCCGAACACGGTGCAGGGGAGCGCTTGTCGTCCGCCGACGTCGTCGACGCCCTCGTGAAGCTCCTGCAGGACCTCACCGAACGACCCCGGTTCGGCGAGCTGCCCGGCCGCCGGGCCGGCGCTCGGGTGAGCGGGGATCGGGGCATCCCGCTGGTCTGCCTGGTCCGCGGCAAGCCCGCCGCCGGTCTCCTCCAGGTGCTCCAAGCCCACCTGCGCGGGGCGGACCCCGGCCGCGTGCCGCACGCGTACCACCGCTTCCCCGAACCGGCCGACGACGCCGGCGCACCCGAGACCGGCGCGTTGGAAGCGGTCGGCTCGGTGCTGGTGCGCGTCGCCCGCGAACTGGCGCACGGCGCCAACGACCGCTACGGGCGGCACGAGTTCCGCCGCTTCGAGCTCGTCTACTGGCTGATGAACCAGCGGACGGACGGCGTCGACCCCGAGTCGGCCGCCACCCTGCTGACCCGATTACGGGAGCGGGACCTCCGCCGGCGCAGCGGCGACGACCTGAAGGACGTGCTGGACGACGCCACCGGGGCCGCGCCGTGGTGGGTGCGGCTGGTGGTGCGGCTCGTGCCGTCCTTCCTGTTCCGGGCGAAGCTGCGCGGGCTCGTGCCGGGCAGCGAGTACCGGTGGCTGCTGCGCCAGCCCTACCTCGCGCCGCACGACCCGGGCACGTTCATCGGCTTCGCCGAGCGGCTGACGTCCGCGCTGGTGCCCGGCGAGAGCGCCGAGCCGCGCGAGGACACCGGCCAGCTGGCCAAGCTGCTGGTCAACGCGTTCCTGGAGGACGTGCGCCGCGCGTACCACCGGTCGTGGTGGCGGATCAGGTCGGCCCGCCGCACGGTGTACCCGGTCGTGCTGCTGGACGGCATCCGTCGCGACAACGGCGGCTACGCCGTGCTGAAGATCATCAACGACGTGCGCAACGACACCGGCGCGTTCGACCCGCTGGTGATCATCAGCGGTAGCGCCAAGGTGCCGCCGGACGCGGAGACCACCGCCGAGCGCGAACCGGCGTCGGTGAGCCAGGCCAGCCACGCCTACGAGACGTGGGCGCGCAGGCTGGCCACCGACAGCCGGGGCCGCCGACCGACCGCGTGGTTCCTGCCGTTGCAGGTGCCCGACGTGAGCGTGGTGCGCGTGGAGGTGCCGCCGAAGGCCACCCTGTCCGTGCGGCAGGCGCCGGTCTGGTCGCGCACGTCGGTGCTCGCGATCGTGGTGCTGCTGCTGCTCGCGTCGGTGGCGACGGTCGGCTACCGGCACGTGCGCGACATCGTGGCCGCGGACGAGGCGTGGCGCCACGAGCACTGCGGGCTGGACCGCGACAACCCCGACGCGCACACCCTCAAGCGGATCGGTGACGACTGCGTCGGCGTCACCACCGGGCACGTGCCGCTGTTCGGCGAGGCGGACCCCGCGGACCTGCGGCGCTTCAACCGCATCCAGGAGCTGATCGTCCGCCAGAACGCGGAGGTGCTGGCGGCGCACGAGCGCGACCCCGACCGTCCCTACGCGACCGTCGTGTACGTGTCGGCGATGGGCGCGGCGCGCGACGCGTTGGCCAGCAACACCGCCCGGCTGGTCGGCGTCGCGGCCAGGCAGGCGCGGCAGCTCGACCGCACCGACTCCGACGAACCCCTGATCCGGATCCTGCTGAGCAACGCGGGTTCGGCCATGCAGCACGGTGACGTGGTCGCCGAGAAGCTCCAGTCGATGCTGGCGAAGGACAAGAGCATCATCGGCGTGCTCGGGATGGCGTTGAGCAGCACGCCGACCAGGAACACCATCGCCAAGCTGGGCGGGGTCGGGCTGCCGGTGGTGGCCGCGACGCTGTCGGACGACGCGATGCCCACCGCGTCCCGGATGTACTTCCAGGTCTCGCCGACCAACGACCGGCAGGCGCAGGTCGCGGCGCGGCACGTGAGCGCGGCGTACCCCGACAAGCGGGGCGTCGTGATCGTGCACTCCAGCGACGAGGCGGACTCCTACGCCGCCAACCTGCGCCTCGACGTGGCCGCGCGGTTCGCCGAGCAGGGCCTGCAGGTGCGCGAGGAGCCGTACCAGCCGGTGGCGGTCGGGCAGGGCTCCGACGCCCGGCGGCTCGGCCAGTCCCTGTGCGACGTCGGCGACGACGAGGTGGTGTTCTTCGCCGGGCGGCCCGCGGACTTCGGCAAGCTGCTGGACGGCGTGAGCGCGGGGTGCAAGGGCGACCCGCCCGCGCTGCTCGCCGGTGACGACATCGCCCGCTACGCCGCCGACGACAAGCTGCGCGGCCGGCACCCGGAGATCCCGTTCGAGTACGTGTCGTTCGCGGTCGGCGCCCAAGGCTGCGCGGCGGCGACCGAGATGTACCAGGCGTTGCGCGAACTCGTGCCGGAGGAGTGCGAGGGGAACGCGGACCCGTCGCTGGACGGCCACGCCGCGCTCACCTACGACACCCTCTACCTGTACGTGCACGCGATGATCCAGTTGGGGGGCATCCCGGTCTCGCCCGGCCACATCTGGAAGGAGATGAGCGACGTGGGCGGTCCGCGGGCGCTGTCCGGCGAGAGCGGCGTGATCGACTTCGGTGGTGGCCAGGTGCCGATCGACAAGTTCCTGGCCGTGCTGCGGGTGGCGGACGGCAAGGCGCCCACCGTGCTGGCGTCGTGCGGCGGCTACCCGAACCGCCAGGACGTCGACCTCCGCCGCGCGTCCTGGTGCCCCACCACGCCACGCTGAGGCTGCCCGCCACGCTGGCGTGGTTCGCCACGCTGGGGCCGCTCGTCCCGCTGGGATGGCCCGTCGCGCTGGAGCCGCTCGTCCCGCTGCGGTGGCTCGTCGCGCTCGTCGCGCTCGGCCGCTCGTCGCCCACCGGTCGCCCACCGAACCCCGCCCGCCTGCACCTCCCTTCACCTACCCGCTCGCCTACGCCTCCTTTCACCCGCGCACCCGCTCGCCTCCACCTCCTTCCGCCTGCCCACACCCGTGTCCGCCGCCGGGCCGGCCGTTTTATCCGGCTAACGTGAGAAATGCGATTGGGGTTGTCCTGGGTTGCACTCTTCGCCCGGTCGAGTGATCCGACATCCCGGTCCGGCAACGCGTCCACAGCGGTCCGCATCGTTGCGGTCACCGGTTCGGAACGCCGTAGGACCATGGCGGGCGATGGGTACTCGGCGACGGCCCTGGCAGGGGCGGAGGGTGCTCGGCCAGCGGGCCTTGGCGTTCGGCGCCTCACAGGTCGTGCAGGCCGGGCGGGACGTCCACGTCCACTACGTGGTCGATCAACGTCCGGTGCTCAGGCGCGCCGACCTCGTGCGACGGGTGCTGCCGGCGACCGTCGAGCAGACTCCCCGCTCCCCGCTGCGGGGCCGTGAGGACGACCTGGCCTTCCTGCGCGACAACGTGGCCGCGGGCAGTCCGGTGGTGGTGACGGGACCGAAGGGCGCGGGCAAGACCCTGCTGCTCAAGCACGCGGCGAAGACCGGGGAGCTGTCCGGGCGCGTGCTCGGCGACGACGTCGGCATGGTGTGGCTGAGCGGGAGGTTCCGGACCGCCGCGCACGTCGTCCGCGAACTCCTGCAGGAGTGCTTCGAGGTCGACGCGGACGTGATCGTGCCCGACGCCCTGGCCCGACGGGCGCTCGGCGACGTCCGTGCGCTCGTCGTGCTCGACGGCGTCGACCTGCCTCCCGCCGAAGCGCAGCTCCTGCTGTCCGCCATGCCCCGCAGCGTGTTCGTCCTGTCGTCCCGGCGCGACGACCTGTGGGAGGTGGGCCGCACGCGGCCGTTGGGCGGGCTGCCCCTGGCCGACGCGATCACGGTGGCGCGTGACGAAGTCGGCGACCGGGTCGACGTCGACGAGGTGGAGAGCGACTGGCGGGAGTGCGACGGCAACCCCCGGGACATCGTCGAGCGCGCCGCGGTCCGTGACGCCGCCCGCCGCCTGGGCGCGGTGCCGCAGGGCGAGTCGAGCGCCGAAGCGCTCGCGCAGGGCCTGGCCATCGTCCTCGGCTCGCTCACCGACCAGGCCCGCCGCGCCCTGGGCACGCTCGCCGCGCTGGGGGACGACGTGCGGTGGGGCACCCGGTTGCTCACCGCCATCTCCGGCGTCCCCGAGGCCGAGGGCGCGGCGACGCTGGCACGCAAGCGCTTGGCGCACTTCGAGGACGACGGCTACCTCGTCAGCGACGTCGCGGCCCGGTCCGCGCCGTTCACCGGATCGGATCTCGTCCCACTCGTCGACCGCGTCACGGAGTGGGTGACGAGCGCGCCACCCGATGCCGTCGCCGCCGAGCTCGACGTCCTCGAACGCGCGCTGAAGCGGACCCTGGACGCGGAGCTGCACGAGACCGCGCTGGCACTGGCCCGCACGGCCGCCACCGGGCTCGCGTGGACCCGGCACTGGGGCGCGTTGGCGATCGTGCTCGGGCTCGGGTTGCGCGCCGCGATCGGTGCCGGGTCGGTGCGCGAGGAGATCTCCTTCCGCTACGCGCTGGCCGTGTGCCGGCTCAACGACGGCAGCACCAGGCAGGCCGCCGAGGTGCTGGCCGGCGCGTTGAGCCTGAGCGGCGACGACGAGCGGCTCGCCGTCCGCGTGCGCGAGCTGGACGCGGAGATCCAGCACCTGTCCGCCCGGCAGCCGTGGTCCGCGCTGGACGCCGTCCTGGCCAGGGTCGCCGAGGCGGGCAGCACGGTGGCGGCGTCGGCCAGGGCCGTGCGCGACGCATGCGGCGCCGTGCTGACGAGCACGCCGGCAGGGGCCCAGCTGGCACGGCTGGCGCAGGAGAACCCGGCCGTCGTGCGCGGGGTCGCGTCGATGGTGGCGGTCGCCGGTCTGGTGCTGGCCACCATGTCGGCGTCCGGCAGCCGTGACGAGGCCACGGCCATGCCGCCGACCGGCGTCGTCGCCGGACAGCCACCAGTCGCCACCAGCGAATCGAACCCCGCACCGACCGACTCGAACTCCGCCGCCACCGGCACCCCGCCGAACGACCCCACCCCGACCACACGGGTCTCCACCAACGGCGCCACACCGGAGGACCGGCAGGCACCGGGCACGAGCCGCACCGAGTCACCACACCCGCAGACCACCGAACCGCGGACGACGATCCCCGCCACGTGGGGGCACGTCCGGGTTTGGACCGTCGACGGCGCGATCGGGACCACCCGCCCGCTGTCCGGCCCCACCGTGCCTAACAACAACGAAGCGAACTGGACCTACGGCCCGTGGGAGATGATCACGCCCGCCGCCGGCTACCCGACCGCCACGCACGTCGCCGTCGGCAAGCAGCGGATCCGGCTGCCCGCCGTCGGCGCGCCCGGTGGCAGCGTGAAGGTGACCACCCAGGACTACGCCGCCTGGGGCGGTGCGGTCGGCTACCGGCCCGGCGTGTCCTGCCAGCCGTCCACCTGGTTCCAGGACGGCGCCGACGAGGTGGTCGACGTGGTGTGCTTCGACCGCGCGGGCAACCCGGCCGACGTGCCGTTCTTCCTGCGGTACGTGGCGGGGTCCGCCTCGACCGGGCGCGGCTTCGTCTTCGACGACCAGCCCACCGCGCCCACCTTCACCCCCGACTGGCGGCACGGCGTGAACGCGGGCGCGGTCACCAGGACCGGTGTCGGCCGCTACACCGCGGACTTCCCGGGTTCGGCGGGCGGCGCGGTCGAGGTGACGGCGGTCGGCCCGGCGCTGCGCCACTGCGCGGTGACGGGCAGGCGGGGGCAACTCGCCGACCTGGCGTGCACGGCGCCGGACGGCTCGCCGGCGGACACCGCGTTCACCGCCGCGTTCACCGTGGACCACAACCTGCTCGACGACCCGCGCAAGCCCGTCGGCGACTACCTCGTCATCGGGGACTCGCCGTCGTCGAGCGCGCCGGTGATCACGGCGAAGTGGGCGTCGGGCAACGCGCCGACGACGCTGGAACGGCTGTCCACCGGCAAGTACAAGGCGCACTTCACCAACGGCTACATCCGCAGCACCGTCCACGTGACCGCGCACGGCCACGGCAACCACTGCGCCGTCATGCAGCTCAACGACTACAGCCGTGCGGACGACAGCCACTTCTGGATCGCCTGCTTCGACGCCGCCGGCGCCCTGGTCAACACCGGTTTCACCCTGATCTACACGTCCACGAGGATCTACTGAGGCGCTCAGCGTCCCCGCGTCATCCAGTCGCCCTGGTGCGGCGCTTCCGCGCCGATGGTGGTGTCCTCGCCGTGACCGGTGTGCACGACCGTCCGCTCCGGCAGGGTCAGCAGCCGCCGCGAGATCGAGTCGACGATGAGGTCGAAGTCGGAGTACGACCGCCCGGTCGCGCCCGGACCGCCGTGGAACAGGGTGTCGCCGGTGAAGACCACGCCCAGCGCGGGCACGTGGAAGCAGCACGCGCCGGGCGCGTGGCCGGGCGTGTGCAGCACGTGCAGCCCGATGTCCGCCACCTCCACGACCTGGCCGTCGGCGAGGTCGCCGTCCGGCTGAACGTCCGGGTGGGTCATGTCCCACAGCACGCGGTCGGCGGGGTGCAGCAGGACGGGCGCACCGGTCGCGCGGGCGAGATCCGGCGCCACGCGCACGTGGTCGTCGTGGGCGTGCGTGACGATGATCGCCTTCACCTCACGGCCGCCGACGACGCGGAGGATCGCCCGCACGTCGTGGGGTGCGTCGATCACCACGCACTCGGTGTCGTCGCCGATGACCCAGACGTTGTTGTCCACGGCGAAGGTCTGGCCGTCGAGGGTGAACGTGCCCCGCGTGACGGCGTGGTCGACGCGCGCCATCAGCTGACCACCGCCGAGCGCGGCACGTCGGTCACCTCGACCGGTGCGCCTCGGCCCCGGGCCACCACGCCGCGAACCGTCTGAGTCACTGAGAACCCTTCTCGGGCCGATCCGGAGGTCGGCGGTCGCCGTGCGGGAGAACGCCTGCGCGGGCGACTCCCCTCGCACGGCCTCGTCGAACGCCACCCTCGCAAGGCGGGGCTCGGCCCGCAACCGCTGCCACTGGTCCGGGTGGGTGGGTCGACCGGCCCGCCGAGTCGACGAAGCCCGCGATGTGAGTATGCCCGCGCTGGTCAGCGCTCCACGGCCAGCCGGACGCCCAGCCCGATGAACACACCGCCGGTCGCGACGTCGATCCGGCGGCGGGCGGCGTGCCTGCGGCGCAGCCAGCCGCCGATGCGGCCGGCCAGCACGCCCACCGCGCCGTCCACCACGAACTCCAGCGCGATCAGGATCGCGCCCAGGATGGCGAACTGGAGCCACACCTGCCCGAGGTCCGGGTTGATGAACTGCGGCAGGAACGCGATCGTGAACGTGACCATCTTCGGGTTCAGCAGGTTGGTCGCCATCCCGGTCAGGAAGGCCCGGCGGCCGGACATGCCGCCCGTCACCGGCTCGCCGACCACGGTGCGCCCGCGGTGGCGGATGGCCTGCACGCCCAGGTAGACGAGGTAGGCCGCGCCGATCGTGCGGACCACCGTGAACGCCACCGGCACCGCGGCGAACAGCGCCGCCAGGCCCGCGGCGGCCACGATGACGTGGACGGCCTCGCTGGTCGCCACGCCCGCCGTGGCCAGCAGACCGGCGCGGGGGCCGCCGCGCATCCCGCACCCGAGGACGAACAGCATGTCGGGGCCGGGCGTGACCATCGCGACGACGGTGGTCACCGTGAACAGGACGAGCAGGTGCTGGTCGATCGGCATGCCGGCATGCAAACACCCGGTCGGCGTGATGCGCCCGTGAATTCCCAAGCACTGGACCGCGCCCACCCGGACCTTCCCCCGCGATCCCCGGGCGTCCGGAGTGGACACCCCCGGAATTGTCGGACCCCTTTGGCACCATCACGGTGTCGAGGAGGGGAGCAGCGATGGCGGTGCGGGTGGCGAGCAGGCGGCGGGGCGCGGCGTGGTTGGCGAAGGCGCATCCCGGCGCGACGGTGGTGGACGTGACGTCGAAGGGGCCGCAGCCGTGGGTAAGGCTGAGCCCGTTCTTCCCGCACGGCGGCATACCGGTGCCGTTCACGCCGGAGGTGACGGCGCAGTCGGTGGAGGGCGTCTGGCAGGCGTTGAAGGTCTTCGAGGGCGAGGACGTCGACCGGGCGAAGCTCGACGTGAAGACCATGGCCGGGCTCAAGCGCACGGTCCGAAGATCGGGCCCGGTCCGGGGCCACCGCGAAGGGCTGGCCGGTGAGCGCCTGCTGGCCTACGAGGACGCGCGGCGCGCCATCTACCTGCCCACCTACCGCTGGGTCCTGGAGCACCGGGTCGTCGACGAGGTGGCGGAGCTGAAGGAGCTGAGCGCACGAGGGGAGGTGGTGCTGCTCGACTACACGACGAACGGCGACGTGGCGGACCTGCGGACCCCGCTGTCCCACGCCGCCCTGATCGCCGCGCACCTGGAGGACCGCTGGCCGTAAATTGGTGCCATGAGCGCGACGGGCAGCGGCCAGCAGCCGCGGGTGGTTTCCGGCAGGCAATCCGAACTGCTGGGGCTGCTCCGCGACGAGGGCGCGATGTCCCGGGTCGCGCTGGGCGAGCGGCTGGAGCTGCCGCGGGCCAAGCTGACCGCCGAGCTGGCCAGGCTGGTGGACGTGGGCCTGGTGCAGGTCGGGGGACCGGCGGCGAGCCGGGGCGGACGGCGGTCGACGCTCGTCCACCTGGCCGACGACCTGCGCGTGCTCGGCGTGGACGTGGGTGCGACCTCGGTGACGGTCGCGGTCACGGACGGCCGGTGCGAGGTGCTGGAGAGCCGCAGCGAGGAGTGCGACGTCCGCAGCGGGCCGGCGCCGGTGCTGAGCCGGGTCGCCGAGCTGGCCGACGTCGTCTACGCCAAGGCGTCGGGCCGGCTCATCGGCGCGGGCATCGGCCTGCCGGGTCCGGTGAGCTTCCGCGACGGCATGCCGGTCGCGCCGCCGATCATGCCCGGCTGGGACCGCTACCCCGTGCGGGACGAGCTGGCGGGCCGGTGGGGCTGCCCGGTGACGGTCGACAACGACGTGAACGCCATGGCGCTGGGCGAACGCCACGCGGGCGTGGCGCGGTCGCTGGAAGACCTGATCTTCGTCAAGGTCGGCACCGGCATCGGCTGCGGGATCGTCCTCGGCGGGAAGGTCTACCGAGGCGTCGCCGGGACCGCGGGCGACATCGGGCACATCAGGCTGGACGACTTCGGCCCGGCCTGCGCGTGCGGCGAGGTCGGCTGCCTGGAGGCGTACTTCGGCGGCTCGGCGCTGGCCCGTGACGCCAACACGCTGGCCCGCAGCGGTCGTTCCGTCGCCCTGGCCACCGCCCTGCACGACAAGGGCCTGCTCACCGCCGAGGACGTCGGCACCGCCGCCGCGGCCGGCGACTTCGCCGCCGCGAACCTCGTGCGCGAGGGCGGCCGGCGGCTCGGGCACGTGGTCGCGTCCCTGGTCAGCTTCCTGAACCCGGGCATGGTCGTCATCGGTGGCGGCGTGTCGAGGCTGGGGCACTCCCTGCTGGCCGAGGTGCGCAGCGCCGTCTACCGCCGTTCCCTGCCGCTGGCCACCGGCAACCTGCCCATCGTGCTCTCGGAACTGGGCGACCTGGCCGGCGTCACCGGCGCCGCCTGGTCCGCCACCGACCGGGCGTTCTCCCCGGCCGGCTGACCGGGCTGGTCCCGCAGGGACCCGGGGCTTCAACGCCGAGCCTTCCTGACCGCCGAACTCCACCACGAACGCCGAGCCCACCCCCGAACACCGCGCCCCGAGCCGTCGAGTCGCCCCGAGCGCCAGGCCGCCCCGAGCACAGAGGCCGACCGGGAGCGCCGCGCCGCCTCCCAAGCGGCGCGTCCTGCCCCCGTGCCTTCCGCATCTCCGCCCACTCGTAAGCCGATCGCGAGCTTCCGTCAAAACTGCGCCGACTTTTGCAACGAATCGACAAAAGAGGGCCCAAGTTCTTGTCAGGCGGAGCGCTCAAATGCCAGGATCTGCCGCAACTCACCCTCCAACGTGAGCTGGACCACCCCGTTCGATCGACTCCCCGACGAAGTCGGAGCCACGATGCAGGCGCAGACCGAAGGCAGGCGTGAGGCCAACCTCGCCCTCCTGCTGCGCACGCTCCGCGCCCGCGGCCCCCTCTCCCGAGCCCAACTGGCCGCCGGATCGGGTCTGTCCAAGGCCACCGTCGCCCCGCTCCTCGTGAACCTCGAACGCCGCGGCCTCACCGAACGCGCGGGCACCACGACCACCCAGGGCAGGCCCGGCGAACTGGTCCAGCTGCGCCCCGGTGCGGTCTGCGGCATCGGCCTCGACGTCCGCCCCGGCCACCTCGGCGCGACCATCACCGACCTGACCGGCGACGTCCACCTGCGCCGCCAGACCAGGTGCGACACCAGCGTCCCCGAGCACGCCCTCGACCGACTCGCCGACCTGACCCGCGCCGCCCTGGAAAACCTGCCGAGAGCCGACTGGGCAGGCGTCACGGTCGCCGTGCCGGGCCGCGCCGACCGCACCGCGGGCACCGCCACCGCCACCCGGCTGCGCTGGCGCGAGGTGGCCGTGGTCGACGGCCTGGCCGCCCGGACCGGCCTGCCCCTCGACCGGCTCGACCTCGACACCGAGGCCAACCTGGCCGCCTACGCCGAGCACGACGGCGACCCGGTCGACGACCTCGTCTACCTCAACGGCGACCACGGCGTGGCCGCTGGCGTGATCGCCAACGGCGCGTTGGTGCGCGGCGCGGACAACCGCGCGGGCGAGGTGGGCCACGTGGTGCTCGACCCGCTCGGCGGCACGTGCTGCGCGTGCGGCCGGCGCGGCTGCTGGGAGACGCAGGTCGGGCTAGACGCGTTCCTGCACGCCTGCGCGCCCCGCGACGACCGGGTGCACGACCCCGCGCTCGCGCCGACCGAGCGCATGGCCATCCTGCGCGGCCGGGCCGAACGCGGTGACGCCCGCACCCTCGACGCGCTGCACCGCACGGCCGAGGCGCTGGCGTCCGGCCTCTCGGTCCTCACCACCCTGCTCAACCCGCGCAAGATCGTGCTCGGCGGCTACTTCGCCGCCCTGCCGGACTGGCTGGTCGCACCGCAGGAGCAGGGCCGGACCCGGGTCACCGCCTCCGCCCTCGGCTTCACCGCGGGCGGCAAGGGCGCGGCACTGGCCGCGTTGCGCCGCGTGCTGGACGACCCGACCGTCGTGCCCGTCAAGGAAAGCGGCCCGGAGACGGGCGGTTCACACGAAGGGGCCTCGGCATGACCCTGCTCCGGATGGCCGGCATCGGCAAGACGTTCCCCGGCGTGCGCGCCTTGGACCAGGTGGACCTGGAGGTCGCCGAGGGCGAGGTGCACTGCCTGCTCGGCCAGAACGGCGCGGGCAAGTCCACCCTGATCAAGGTGCTGGCCGGCGCGCACCAGCCCGACGACGGCGAGATCACCTGGCGCGGCGCGAGGACCACCCTCCCGTCGCCGGTGGCCGCGCTGCGGTTGGGCATCGCCACCATGTACCAGGAACTGGACCTGGTGCCGGACATCCCGGTGGCGGAGAACGTGTTCCTCGGCCACGAACCGACCAGGTTCGGCTTCACCCGTCGCCGCGCCGCCCGCGACCTCACCAGGACGTTGATGGCGCGCCTCGGCCACCCCGAGATCGGCCCCGACCGGGAGGTCGGCCGGTTGTCCGCCGCCGGTCAGCAGCTGGTGTCGATGGCACGCGCGCTGGCCCACGACGCCCGGCTCATCGTGATGGACGAGCCGACCGCCGCCCTGGCCGCCGACGAGGTGGACAACCTGTTCCGCATCGTCGGCGAGCTGACCAAGGACGGCGTCGCCGTCCTCTACATCTCCCACCGCCTCGAAGAGATCCGCCGCATCGGCAACCGCGTCACCGTGCTCAAGGACGGCCGCACGGTCGCCGCGAACCTCCCCGCCGAGACCCCGACCGCCGACCTGGTCGACCTGATGTCCGGGCGCAAGGTCGAGACGGTCTTCCCGCACCGCGAGGCGTCCACGGTGGACACGACGCGCGAGGTGCTCACGGTCACCGGCCTGAGCCGCAAGGGCGAGTTCAGCGACGTCGGCTTCCACGTGCACGCGGGCGAGATCCTGGGCATCGCGGGCCTGGTCGGCGCGGGCCGCAGCGAGATCCTGGAAACCGTGTTCGGCGCGCGGAAACCGGACACCGGGCACGTCGCGGTCGACGGGAAACCGGTGCGGCCGGGCAGCGTCGTCGCCGCCGTGAAAGCCGGCATCGGCCTGGCCCCGGAGGAGCGCAAGGCCCAGGCCCTGCTGCTCGACCTGCCGGTCGCGCACAACGTGACGCTGTCCAGCCTCCCCGCCTACAGCCGCGCCGGCTTCCTCGACCGCGCCCGCGAGCTGACCGACTCCAAGGCCACCCTGGAACGGCTCGACCTGCGTCCCGCCGACCCGCGCCGGCTGGTCGCCGAGTTCTCCGGCGGCAACCAGCAGAAGGCCGTGGTGGCGCGGTGGCTGGTCCGGGGCTGCAAGGTGCTGCTCCTGGACGAGCCGACGCGCGGCGTGGACGTCGGCGCGCGTGCCGAGCTGTACCGGGTGATCCACGAACTGGCCGCG
This sequence comes from Saccharothrix luteola, assembly GCF_020859565.1. GTDB lineage: Bacteria > Actinomycetota > Actinomycetes > Mycobacteriales > Pseudonocardiaceae > Actinosynnema > Actinosynnema luteola. Next base: position 138,887 of record NZ_JAJHUO010000019.1, read on the forward strand.
GCCGGCGTGGCCGTGGTGCTGGTGTCCAGCGAGGTCGCCGAGGTGCTCGGCCTCGCCGACCGGGTGCTGGTGCTGCGCGACGGCGAGGTGATCGCGGACCGGCGTGCCGACGAGCTCACCGAATCCGCCGTGCTGGACATGGTGATGGCGGGCCGCGTCGTCACCGAAGCCGCCGACACCGACACCCCAGAGGTCGTGCCTGAGGAGGCCCCGTGACCGAAGCAAGGGTCCTCGACCCGAAATCCGCCGCACCCCAGGAGCCGCCCAAGCACCGCCGCAACCTCGACCTGAGGCTCACCGGGCTGCTCGGCGTGCTGGTGGTGCTGTGCGTCGTCGGCTACGCCACCCGACCCGACAGCTTCCTCACCGAGGCCAACATCTCCACCATGCTGCGGCTGGCCGCGGCGATCGGCGTGGTCAGCGTCGGCATGACGTTCGTGATCATCAGCGGCGGCATCGACCTGTCCGTCGGCTCGATCGTGGCGCTGTCGGGCGTGTGGATGACCACCGTCGCCACCCAGTCCTACGGGCCGGTGGTGATGGTGCTGTGCGCCCTGCTGGTCGGCCTCGGCTGCGGCCTGGTCAACGGGGTGCTGATCTCCTACGGCAAGATCGTGCCGTTCATCGCCACCCTCGCCATGTACGCGTCGGCGAAGGGCCTGGCCGAACGGCTCTCCGGCCGCCGCACGCAGGTCGTCACCGAGACCGGGTTCACCACCTTCTTCCGCGGCGACATCCTCGGCGTCCCGGTGCTGATCTGGATGCTGGCCGCGGTGTTCGCGGTCGGCTGGGTGGTGCTCAACCGCACCGCGTTCGGCCGCCGCACGTTCGCCGTCGGCGGCAACGCCGAAGCCGCCCGCCTGGCCGGCATCGACGTCCGCAGGCACACCGCGCTCGTCTACGGCATCGCCGGCCTGTGCTGCGGCATCGCCGCGCTCATGGTCGTCGCCCGCACCACGTCCGGCGCGTCCACCAACGGCATGTTCTACGAGCTGGACGCGATCGCCGCGGTCGTCATCGGCGGCACCCTGCTCAGCGGCGGCCGGGGCTCGTTGATCGGCACGCTGATCGGCGTCCTCATCTTCACCGTGGTGGGCAACATCTTCACCCAGAACAACCTCGACACCGACATCCAGAACATCGCCAAGGGCGTGATCATCATCGCCGCGGTGCTCCTGCAGCGCACCACCGCCCGCCGCCGCGCGCACACCACCTGACGCGCCACCCGACGCCTCCACCACCCCGACACACCACCCGGGAGACCGCCATGCCCTCACTCGACCGTCGTCGCTTCCTCTGGGGAACCACCGCCGTCGGCACCGCCGCCCTGCTGGCCGGGTGCACGTCCAACGAGTCCGGCAACACCGCGCAGAACGTCGTCGCGGGCGGGTCGGGCCAGAACAGCCAGCCGGGCAAGCAGGTCACCATCGGCTTCTCCGCGCCCGCCGCCGACCACGGCTGGATGGCCGCGATGACGAAGAACGCCAAGGCGCAGGCCGACGAGTTCTCCGACGTCACGTTCAAGGCCACCGAGGGCACCAACGACGTCAACCAGCAGATCGGCCAGGTCGAGACGCTGATCAACGACAAGGTCGACGTCCTGGTGGTGCTGCCGTTCGACGGCAAGGCGCTCACCGAGGTCGGCCGCCAGGCCATGGACGCGGGCATCCCCGTGATCAACCTGGACCGCGTCTTCGACACCCCGCTGGCCTACCGGCTGTGGATCGGCGGCGACAACTACCGCATGGGCGTCAACGCCGGCGAGTACATCGCCGCGCAGCTGAAGGCCAAGAACGTCTCGAACCCCATCATCGGCGAGGTCGCGGGCATCGACTCGCTGCCGCTGACGCAGGAGCGCAGCCAGGGCTTCAAGGACGCCCTGGCGAAGGCGGGCTTCTCGGTCGGCCCGCGCGTCTCGGCGTCGTTCACCTCCGAGTCCGGCGAGCAGCAGACGGCCAACCTGCTCCAGTCCGCGCCCAAGCTGGACGCGCTGTGGAACCACGACGACGACCAGGGCATCGGCGTGATGGCGGCGATCGACAGCGCCGGCCGCAAGGAGTTCGTCATGGTCGGCGGCGCGGGCTCGCGCAACATGATGGACCTGATCAAGGCGGACAGCGGCGTGGTCAAGGCGACCGTGCTCTACAGCCCGTCGATGGCGTCCTCGGCGATCGCGCTGGCCAGGCTGCTCGGCCAGGCCAAGGGCATCGGCGACATGGCCGAGCACGACATCCCGGCGTCGATCACCACCTACTCCGCCGTGGTGACCAAGGAGAACGTCGACCAGTACCTCGACGTCGGCTTCGACTCCTGACCGGGTCGTCGGACCGACGGCGTCGCTGGATCGACACTGCTGCGAAAGGCTGCTGATGACGGAAGAGATCGGCGTGGGCATGGTCGGCCACGCGTTCATGGGCGCGGTGCACTCGCACGCCTGGCGCAGCGTCCACCGGTTCTTCGACGTGCCCCTGACGCCCCGCCTGGCCGTCCTCGGCGGCCGTGACCCGGTGCGCACCAAGGACGCGGCGACCAAGTACGGCTGGGCGGCCGTGGAGACCGACTGGCGCGCGCTCGTCGCCCGGGACGACGTCGGCCTCGTCGACATCTGCACCCCCGGCGACACGCACGCCGAGATCGCGCTCGCCGCGCTCGCCGCCGGCAAGCACGTCCTGTGCGAGAAGCCGTTGGCCAACACCGTCGCGGAGGCCGAGGCGATGGCCGCCGCCGCCGAGGAGGCCGCCGGGCGCGGTGTCCGGTCGATGGTCGCGTTCAACTACCGGCGCGTGCCCGCGATCGCGTTGGCCCGCAGGCTGGTGGAGGAAGGCCGCATCGGCGAGGTCCGGCACGTGCGCGCGGTGTACCTGCAGGACTGGCTGTCCGACCCCTCGTCGCCGATGACGTGGCGGATGAGGAAGGAGAAGGCCGGTTCGGGCGCGTTGGGCGACCTCGGCGCGCACATCGTGGACGCCGCCCAGTACGTCACCGGCGACCTGATCACGGGCGTCAGCGCCACCACCGAGACCTTCGTCCGCTCCCGGCCCGACGGTGACGGGTTCGCCGACGTGACGGTGGACGACGCGGCCGTGTTCCTGGCCCGCTTCTCGTCCGGCGCGCTGGGCACGTTCGAGGCGACCCGGTACGCGTTGGGCCGCAAGAACTCGATGCGGCTGGAGGTCAACGGCACGCGCGGCAGCCTGGCGTTCGACTTCGAGTCGATGAACGAGCTGTCGGTGTTCTCGGCCGACGACGGCTCGGCGGCCGGGTTCCGGCGGATCCTCGTGACCGAGGCCGATCACCCGTACGTGGGCGCGTGGTGGCCGCCGGGTCACCTGCTCGGGTACGAGCACACGTTCACGCACGAAGCGGCGGACTTCCTCACGGCCATCGGCGGCGGAGTCGACCCGTCGCCGAGCTTCGCCGACGGCCTGCGGGTGCAGCGCGTGCTCGCGGCCGTGGAGGAGAGTGCCGGGCAGCAGTCGACCTGGACCACGATTGGAGACCACCGATGAGCCGACCGGTCACGTTGTTCACCGGCCAGTGGGCGGACCTGCCGTTCGAGGAGGTGTGCCGGCTCGCGTCCGGGTGGGGTTACGACGGGCTGGAGATCGCCTGTTCCGGTGACCACTTCGAGGTGGACCGGGCGTTGGCGGAGGACGACTACGTGCCCGCCAAGCGCGCGGTGCTCAAGCAGCACGGGCTGGAGGTCTTCGCGATCTCCAACCACCTGGTCGGGCAGGCGGTGTGCGACGACCCGATCGACTTCCGGCACCAGGCGATCCTTCCCGCGCGGATCTGGGGTGACGGCGAGCCGGAGGGCGTGCGGCAGCGTGCCGCCGCGGAGATGGCGGACACGGCGCGTGCGGCGGCCCGGTTGGGCGTGGACACGGTCGTCGGGTTCACGGGGTCGTCGATCTGGAAGTACGTGGCGATGTTCCCGCCGGTGTCGCAGGCCGTGATCGACGAGGGCTACGCCGACTTCGCCCGGCGGTGGAACCCGATCCTCGACGTGTTCGACGAGGTGGGGGTGCGGTTCGCGCACGAGGTGCACCCGTCGGAGATCGCGTATGACTACTGGACTACGCGCAAGGCGTTGGACGCGGTCGGCAACCGGCCCGCGTTCGGCCTGAACTGGGACCCGTCGCACTTCGTCTGGCAGGACCTCGACCCGGTCGGCTTCATCCTCGACTTCGCCGACCGGATCTACCACGTCGACTGCAAGGACACGAAGAAGCGCTTCGACGGCCGCAACGGGCGGCTCGGTTCGCACCTGGCGTGGGCCGACCCGCGCCGGGGGTGGGACTTCGTCTCGACCGGGCACGGTGACGTGCCGTGGGAGGAGTCGTTCCGGGCGTTGAACGCGATCGGCTACCGGGGGCCGATCTCGGTGGAGTGGGAGGACGCCGGCATGGACCGGTTGCGGGGGGCGGAGGAGGCGGTCGGGTTCATCCGGCGGCACCTGTTCGACCCACCGGCAGCGTCGTTCGACGCCGCGTTCAGCACGGGGGAGTGACCGTTGCCGGCGCCCACCCCACCGGTGGGCGCCGGCGTCACCTCGTCCTGCGGTCGTCCGGTTGCCGCATGATCGACGATCGACCACACTGCCTCCGGGACCGAACCGCGCCGAAACACGATCGGGTGATCATCGCCCGATAAAGTACGGAAACACTGTTACGGCCCCTCGGTTGCAACATGAGGAACCGCGACCACCCCGCCACCCCAACCCCCGCCCAGCCCGCTACCCACACCCTGATCGCCGGCCGAGCGCCGATCGCTGATCACACCCGCCCGCTGGCGAAGCGCCGCCGACCAGCCAAGCCCAGGCCGTCGGCCGAGCCCTGGCCATCACCCGCCTCGCCGCCGCCGGTCCCACCGCCGCTGCCTCGACCACCCGGGCCTGGCGGACCCCCACGACCATCCCGGCCCGGCGGAGATCGCCTCGCCGCTGCGGATCGCGCGTGTGGGGCAGGCGTGAACCCGGCGCGCGGCGGGGTTACCAGGTGATCGGCGGGGTTACCAGGTGATCGGCAGAGAGCGGAGGCCGTAGATCGGGGCGTCGAACTTGAACTCGACCTCCTCGAACGGCACGGCCAGGTGCAGGTCGGGCAGTTCCGTCACCAATGCCCGCAGCGCGACCCGCATCTCCAAGCGCGCCAACAGCTGCCCGACGCACTGGTGCACCCCGCTGCCGAACGCGAGGTGCGTCCGAGCGTCCCGCCGCAGGTCGAGCCGGTCGGGATCGGGGAACGCGGCGGGGTCGCGGTTCGCGGCGAACAGGGACGCGATCACGCCCTCGCCCGCCGCGAGCACGGTGCCACCGACCGTCGCCTCACCCCCCACCGCCCGCACCACCCCGTGGTGCACGGGGCTCAAGAACCGCAGCAGCTCCTCCACCGCGTTGTCGACCAGATCGGGCGACGCGACCAGCGCCTCCCACCACGCCCGTTCCCGTTGCAGCGCCAGCACGGACAGCGCGATCGAGTTCGCGGTCGTCTCGTGCCCCCCGACGAGCAGCAGCACGGTCATCCCGACTGCCTCCTCGTCGGTCAGCCCCGGCTCCCGCACCAACCGGCTGATCAGGTCGTCCCGCGGCGAGAGCCTGCGCGCGCGGATCAGCTCGGCCAGATACGCGTGCAGCTCGTCCAACGCCCCCTGCACCTGCGCCGCCGACAACGACCGGTCCAGGTGGGCACGGCTCCGGGTCGAGAAGAACTCCTGGTCCGACACCGGCACGCCGAGCAGCAGGCAGATCACGTCCGACGGCACGGGCAGCGCGAACGCCGTCACCAGGTCCGCCGGCCGCGGCCCCGAACGCAACGCGGCCAACCGTTCCCGCGTGATCCGCTCCACGTCGGAACGCAGCGCTGCCATCCGCCGCACGGTGAACTCACCGGTCACCATCCGGCGATACCGCGTGTGCTCGGGCGGATCGGTGACCAGGAAGCTCCCCGGCGCGGCCTTGCGGTCCACCACCGGCCGCAGCTGCGGAAACCCCGGCGTGCTCGGATCCGACGAGAACCGGCCGTGGTCCCGCAGCACCGCCCGCACGTCGTCGTACCGCGTCACCAGGTGCGCCTGCTGACCGTGCCGCAACGACACCGGGCACACCGGCGCCTCCGCCCGCAACGACGCGAACTCCGCCGGCGGGTCGAACCCCGGACGACGCGCGATCGGGTAGTCCATGGTGATCGACCTTATAGCCGCCATCCGCCACCCACAGGCGCGAGAAGAAGCAAACTGCACCCGTGGACCCGGTGACAGCGCAAGCCTGGGCCGCCCTCGGCGGCCGACCCGACCTGACCGTCGACTTCACCCCGGCGGGCGACGTCCTCCGCGCCCGACTGCCCGTCCGGGACCTGGCCCGCGCCACCGTCGGCGCGTGCGCCCTCGCCGCGGCCGAGCTGAAAGCCGCACGCGACCACACCCCGATCCCGCCGGTCACGGTGCGCGAAGCCGCCGTCGCCACCGCCTTCACCAGCGAACGCCACCTCCTCGTCGACGGCCGCCCCGGCGCCACGTTCGCGCCGCTGTCCGGGTTCTGGCGCACCGCCGACGGCTGGGTCCGCACCCACGCCAACTACCCCCACCACCGCGAACGCCTGCTCGAAGCCCTGGACGTCGCCGACGACCGCACCGCGCTGGCCCGCGAGCTGGCCACCCGCCGAGCCCTGGACGTCCAGGAAACCGTCTACGCCGCGGGCGGCCTGGCCGTCGCGGTCGCCACCGAACCCGACCCGACCCGCCGTCCCCTGGTCGAAACCCGCCCCACCGACGCCGCGAAACGCGTGCTCCCACCGGCCTCCCGCCCCGCCGAAGGCATCCGCGTCCTCGACCTCACCCGGGTCATCGCCGGCCCGGTCGCCACCCGCACCCTCGCGTTCCTCGGCGCCGACGTCCTCCGCGTCGACCCACCCCACCTGCCCGAGGACCCCGACGCCCACGCGGACACCGGCATGGGCAAGCGCTCCACCCTCCTCGACCTCGCCGACCGGCACGACCGGCGCACGTTCGACGACCTCCTCGACCACGCCGACGTCGTCGTCACCGGCTACCGGCCGGGCGCGCTCGACCGCCACGGCGCGAGCCCGGAGGCACTGCACGCGAAGCGCCCCGACCTGGTCGTCGCCCACCTGACGGCCTGGGGCCACACCGGCGACCTGGCCGGCCGGCGCGGGTTCGACAGCCTGGTCCAGGCCGCCACCGGCATCGCCGCCGCGGAGAGCACCGACGGCACTCCCGGCGTGCTGCCCGCCCAGGCCCTCGACCACGGCACCGGCTACCTGCTCGCCGCCGCCGTCCTCCGCGCCCTCGTCGAACCCCACGGCCGGCACGTCAGCCTGTCGCTCGCCGGCACCGCGTCCTGGCTCCTGCACGACATCGAGCCCTCGCCCGTGCGCGGCGACTACGACCCCGACCCCTGGCTGGTCGAGACGCCGTCGCCCTACGGCGTCCTGCGCCACGCCCGCCCGCCGCTCACCGATCACGGGACGTGGGACCATCCGCCAACCCTCTGGGGCACCGACGAACCCCGTTGGCGATGAAAGGGGCGAGACGTCATGGGCAGACCTCCGGCGCCGGTCTTGGACTGGGCGTTCGCGCAGAAGTGGCGGCACCCGGCGTCCTTCCGGGTCGGTCGGGTGGCGCTGGCGGTGACGACGTGGCTGATCGCGCTGGTGATCGCGCTGATCGCGGACGGTTCCGAAGCCGACAGCCCCGTCCCGCGGAGCGTGCGCTACCTGGTCGTGCTGGCCACCCCGATCGTGCTCATCGCGCGGCCGAGGCTGGGCTGTGCGGTGGCGGTCGCCTCGGCGGTCCTGCTGGGCGTGGCCGGTGAACCGCCGTGGGTCGTCGTCCCGTTCGCGATCAACGGCGCGTACTGCACGTACTCCCTGGCACGGTTCCTGATCGGCCCGAGGCGGCAACGGCGGGTGTTCGGCGGACTCGCCGCACCCGTCACGGTCGACCTCCCGGAGGACGATCCGGTCACGCGGCGCGCGCCGGGGCTGCGGAAGCTGCTGATCGGCGTGATGCTGGTGACGGGCGCGGCGCTCGCGGTGTGGGCGTGGCGCGGCGATCACCCGACCCTGTGGCTGGTGGTCGGCGTGATCGGTTTCGTCGTCGCCGTCCAGACCGCACGCCTCACCGCCGCACGGCTCGCCCCGCGACGGCTCCTGTCCCGCCCCGCACCGGCCGCGCAGGTGCTGGTCCGGTTCGAGCCGGGACCTCGAACGACCCTGCTCACCGCAGACAGGCACCGCCGGGAGGTCGCCTGGCTGGTGTTCGACCGCGTCGTGCACCGGTCGGCGGACGCGGAAGCGCGTGACGTCCGCGCCGCCCAAGCCGTCATCGTGGTCGAGGAGGACGAGGACCCGCCGCCGGACGACCTGTTCCCGGCCACCGTCGTCGGTGACTTCCGCGTGGGTGGGTACGTCGCGGTCGTCACCGATCACGCCGTGCTGCTGCCGGACGGTCCGGTGCACGCGCTGTTCGACGACGATCCCGTCGAGGTGCCGCCCGGACTGGTCGACGGTCGGCTGTGGTCGGGGCTGGGCCGCCCCACCTCGCCGAACCGGCGCACACCTCAGTCCACAAAGGACTGACGCGTCCGGTGGGCACCCGCCACCGGCGGTTCGGTGGCGCTCGGCTCACCTGCGTGGCGGACCCGCGTGGTGAAGGGACAAACGACCACTGGAAGTGTTACGACTGAAACGCACGTTCGAGGGGTCACCCGATCGGGTACCCCCGTCGCCGGACGTGCGCGCGACGTTGGGAGCACGGGTGGTGGACCGCACTATCGCAGGCCGGTATCGGCTGACCGAGCGGATCGGCACGGGTGGGATGGGGGTGGTGTGGCGGGCCGAGGACCAGCGGCTGCGCCGCATCGTCGCGGTCAAGGAACTGCTGTCCCGCACCGGGTTCGACCAGGAGTCGATCGACCGCGCCATCCGGGAGGGGCGCATCGCGGCCCGCCTGTCGCACCCCAACGTGATCGCGCTGTACGACGTCGTCGAGTACGACGGCCACCCGTGGCTGATCATGGAGTACCTGCCGTCGCGCAGCCTGGCCACCGTGATGACCGAGCGCGGCACCCTGCCGCCCGACGAGGTGGCCCGGCTCGGCGTGCAGCTGGCGGACGGGCTGGCCGCCGCGCACAAGGCGGGCGTCACGCACCGGGACGTGAAGCCGGGCAACGTGCTGGTCACCGAGTTCGGCACGGTCAAGGTCACCGATTTCGGCACGTCACGCGCCACCGACGAGGCGACCGTCACCGCGTCCGGGATGCTCGTCGGCACGCCCGCCTACCTGGCCCCGGAGGTGGCGCGCGGCGGCAAGGGCGAGTTCCCGGCCGACGTGTTCGCGCTGGGCGCGACGCTCTACGCGGCCCTGGAGGGCACGCCGCCGTTCGGCGTGGACGGCAACACCATCGCGCTGCTGCACCGGGTCGCCGACGGCCGCTTCCCGCCGCCGCGCAACGCCGGTCCGCTGACGCCGGTGCTGATGCGCCTGCTCGACACGAACCCGGAGACCCGGCCGAGCATGGCCGAGGCGGCGGACATGCTGCGGGACGTGCGGTTCGACGGCACGACACCGCCGCCGCCACCACCGTCCCCGACGCCGACCGCGATCCTGGCCTCGCCCCTCGAACCGGTGCCCACCCCCGAGCCGACGCCCGTCGAGCCCAAGCCCGAGCCGGTCAACCCCGCTCCGGCCCAACCGCAGCCCACCCCGCCCCAACCCACGCCTCCCCAACCCACCCCGCCGCAGCCCGTCCCGGCGGTCGCGCCGCCGAACGAGGAGAAGCGAGGCGACCGCAAGGCCCTCGTCGCGCTCGCCGTCGTGGCCCTGATCGCCATCGCCTTCGTCGCGTGGCTGGTCAACCGGGGTGACGACACCTCACCGTCGGCCGGGTCGGGCACCACCAGCGAGACCACCACCCAGCCGACGTCCGACGCGCCCGCCCAGACCCAACCCGCCCAGCCCACCGAGGACGACCAGCCGACCACGACCACCACCGCGGAGCCGGAGCCGACGACCACGACCACGTCCCAGCCGCCCGCCGACATCGGCCCGGACCAGGCGTTGAGCGACTACTACGGCCTGCTGCCGACCAACCTGGAGGTCGCGTACGGCCGCCTCACCGACGGCTTCAAGGCCGCCAAGTCGCCGACGTTCGCCGACTACCAGGGCTGGTGGGGCCAGATGAGCGCGGTGACCGTGAGCAACGTGCAGGCGGTCGGGCCGCAGCAGGTCACGGCGAGCGTGTCGTACACGTTCAAGTCCGGTGGGACCCAGACCGAGCGGCACCTCTACACGCTGGTCAAGGTCAACGGGCAGTGGGCGATCGACGGGCAGCAGAACGCCTAGCGACCGTCACGCCAACCGGCCGCGCCACACGTCGATCACCAGCACCGGCCGCATGCCCACCGACTCGTAGAGGCCGAGCGCGGGCGTCGGGTTGTTCGAGTCCACGTGCAGGATCGTGCCCACCCGCCCGTCGGACGCGTCCAGGTGGAAAGCGTGCCTCAGGAGGTGCTTCGCCACCCCGCGACCCCGCGCCTCGGCCCGCACGCCCAGGTGACCGACGTAGCCGCAGTTCTCGTCGGCCGCGAACTGGTCGGTGCGCTCCAGGAACCCGGCCGGCCGCCCGTCCAGCTCCGCCAGCCACAGCCCCGACCAGTCGAAGGTCGACTTGCGCTCCTGCCGCTCGTGCCACTCCTCGTAGGTCTTCGGCACGAACCCGAAGTGCCCGGCGAACGACGCGTTCAACACCTCGTGCGCCACCCGCCGCACGTCCTCGTCCACGGCCTGCCGCAGCACGAGCCCCGGCGCCTGCGCGGGCGGCGGCACGGCGGCCGCGTGGTCGATCCGCATCCGGTGGAACGTGGTCGCGACCTCGAACCCCAGCGCCGCCACCTGCGCCCGCAGCACCACGTCGTCCCGGTAGACGCCGTGGTCGACGGTGACCCGGTCGTGCCCGCCGGCCCGCCCGATCTCACGGGCGCGGTCCAGCACCCTGGTGAACAGCCAGTCCGCCAGCGCCGCGTCCTGCGTCACCACCTCGACGTCGACCTCGTCGCTGTCGCCCTTGCCGTTCGCGGTCGCGTACCCGACCGGCGCGCCCGCCGCGTCCAGCACCAGCCACGCGTCGCGCTCCAGGTCGAAACCCGGCCGGGCCAGCTCGTCCCGCATGTCGTCGAGCGTGTAGTCGGCGAACCCGATGACCGCCGTGGTGCAGGCGTGCACCAGGCCGAGGATCAGCTCGGCGTCGTCGGCGCGGGGCGGCCGGACGGTGTGACCGGCGGGAAGGGCGTCCATGGCGGGACATGGTGCGCCGCGCGTCCGGCCCTGTCGACCGGGTTTCCGCCGGGCTAGGGTCTCCGGATGGTCGAGGGCGTCCGTCGGGTACCGGTCCTGCTCACGGTGATCGTCGGGGTGGGTGTGGCGGCCGTGCTGGCGTTCCGGCCGCCCGCGCCCGTGGCGGACGCGCCGCCGTCGGAGTTCGCCGCCGGACGCGCCGAGAGGCACCTGGCGGCCATCGCCCAGCGACCGCACCCGATCGGTTCGGCGGACAACGAGCGCGTCCGCGACTACATCGTCGACACCGCCCGCGGTTTCGGCGCGGACGTGGTGGTGGAGTCCGACGACGTCGTCCGGCCGTGGCGGGGCGTCCGGGTGGCCACCACGCACAACGTCGTCGCGCGCGTGCGCGGGGCGGAACCGTCGGTGAGCGGCGGCAAGGCGTTGCTGCTGGTCGCGCACTACGACTCGGTGCCGACCGGTCCCGGCGCGGCCGACGACGGCGCGGCGGTCGCGGCGATGCTGGAGACGTTGCGCGCGCTGAGAACCGGCGGTGTGCGCAACGACGTGGTGTTCCTGTTCACCGACGGCGAGGAGGTCGGGGCGCTCGGCGCGGCGGCGTACGTGGAACGCCACGGGGTCGACGGCGTCGGCGCGGTGCTGAACTGGGAGGCGCGGGGCAGCGGCGGGCCGGTGTGGATGTTCCAGACGGGCGACGACAACGCGCCGCTCGTGTCGGCGTTCGGCGAGGCGAGCAGCCGGCCGATCGCGAACTCGTTCGCCTACGAGGTCTACCGCCGGATGCCGAACTACAGCGACTTCACGGTGTTCGCCGAGGCGGGCGCACGGGGGTTGAACAGCGCGTTCATCGAGCACGTCGGCGACTACCACTCGCCGTACGACGACCTGGAGCGGCTGGACCGGGGGAGCGTGCAGCACCACGGCGAGACGATGGTGGGGCTGGTGCGGGCGCTGGGCGACCGGGACCTGCGGGCCGGCGCCGGTGACGCGGTGTACTTCGACCTGTTCTCCCGGGTGCTGGTGCGCTACCCGACGTGGCTCGCGGTGGCGCTGGCCGCGGTGACGGTCCTCGCGGTGGCGTTCCTGCTGGTCCTGGGTGTCCGACGGGGACGGCTGCGGTGGCGGGGCGTGCTCGCGGTGGCCGGGGTCGCGGTCGGTGCGGTGGTCGTGGCGGGCGCGGTGTCGTTCGGGGTGTGGGCGCTGGTGGCGGCCGTGCGGCCGGGGTTGGGGTTCCTGGCGTTGTCGGAGCCGCCCGAGCGGGGCTGGTTCGTCGCCGGGTTCTGCCTGCTCGGGTCGGCGGTGCTGCTCGCGGCGGCACGGGTGGTGCGGCGGTGGTCGCCGGCCGAGGTCGTCGCCGGGGTGCTGGTGGTGACGGCCGTGCTGCTGGCGGCCACGACGGTCGCCGTGCCGGGTGCCGGGTTCCTGTTCCAGTGGACGCTGCTGGCAGGCCTGCCCGCGCTGTGGACGACCCGGGCGGCTTTCCTCCCGCCGCTGGCGGCGGCGGCGATCTTCCCGCCGTTGGTCGGCACGATGATGGTGGCGTTGGGCATGCCGTTGAGCGCGGTGGCGGTGGTGTTCGCGGTGCTGGCCGGTGTGCTGCTGATGCCGTTGCTGACGGTGTGGAACTCGTGGTGGCCGGCGCACGGCGTGACGGCGCTCGCGGTGGCGCTGATCGCGGTGGGGACGGTGCGGTTCGGCTTCGCGCCGGACGAGCCGCGCCCCGACTCGCTGATCTACCTGCAGGACACGAGCGGCGCGAGCTGGTTGTCCGCCGACCCCGCGCCCGACGAGTGGACCGCGCGGGTGCTGGGGGAGAACCCGGAACGGGTGACGTTGCCGTACCCGGCGCTGGACAAGCCGATGATGCGCGCCGCCGCGCCCGACCTGGGCCTGCCCGCGCCCACCGTCGTCCCGGTGGCCGTCGCCGAGGCCGCCGTGCGGACGGTGACGTTCCGCGTCACGCCGAACGCGCGGGCGTGGCGGACGCTCGTGACGCTGTCCGGCCCCGGTCGGCCGGCGTGCCGCCTCGGCGCCACGGACCTCCCTGACGCCACCTTGGACCTGTACGGCCCGTCCGCCCGCGAGATCACCTGCGCCCTGGACCCCGGCGCGCCGCTGGAGGTGGCCGTGGCCGACCAGTGGGCCGGGCTGCCCACCGAGGCGACGTCCCTGGTCGGCCCGCGCCCACCCGACGCCATGCCGGTCCAGTCCGGCAGCCGCGCGTTCGACGCCGCCGTGGTCCGCGCCGAGTTCCGCCTCTGACCGCTCGTCACGCGGCCCCGACCGGCGTGGGCGTGATCCGCGTGGGCCTGACCCGCGTGCCGACCAGACCGGCCACGGCGAGTCCCACGCACAGCCACGCGAACCAGTCGCCCAGCCGCGCGTACGGCGTCGGCCCGTCACCCGTCGGCACGTCGGCGACCACCACGGTGAACGCGCCCGCGCCGCCGGTGCCCGCCTCGGCGACCACCCGACCCCGGGCGTCGGACGCCATCAACCGCGTCTGCCGCCCGCTCCACGCCACCGCGACCCCGCTCTCGACACCGCGCAGCAACGCCGTCCGGCTGTGCTGCCACCCGTTGTCGTCCTCGTCGGACGCCGGGATGGCCAGCAGCCGTGCGCCGGCCGTCGCGTAGTCGGAACTCGGGTCGGGGTGGTTGACGTCGGCGCAGATCGCGACACCGGTCGAGCCGAGGAGCGTGAGATCGCGCCCGGTCGGGCTGACCGTGTCGTGGTGCTTGAGGTACTTCACGGGCTCGCCGCCGGACGCGGGGAACGTCACCGCGTAGTTGTACTTCTTGCCGTCCGTCCACTGGGCGAGGCCGACCACGATGTCGATGCCCTCCGCGCGGGCCAGCGCGGTCATCGTGTCCACCAGCACCGCGGGCCGGGCCTCGCGCGCGCCGAACGCGGCCTCCGGCAGCACCGCGACCCGCACCCCGTCCGGCAGTGCCTCGACCTGCCGCGCGTACGCGGCCACCAGCTCGGGTCCGGCGGGCGTGTCCAGGTCGGTGGCCCAGCCGTGGTGGTTGCCCGCGACCAGCGCCACGCGCCGCGCCGGCCCGCCGTCCTGGGCCAGCCGCACCGCGCCGCCGATCGACACCGCCGCGAGCACGACACCGCCGACCGCGGCGACCCGCACGTCACGCCTGGTCACCGCCGCGGCGACGGCGGCCGGTGCGAAGAGGACCAGGTACTCGACGCCCCACGCGCCGGTGATCGCGGCGGTCTGCAGGACCAGCGGCACGTCCGCCTGCGTCGTCGCGAGCGAGCCCATGATCCCCGTGGGGTTGGCCGACGCCACCAGGTACAGGACCGCGACCCAGGCGGCGGGCGCCGTGATCACCGCGAGCAGCGCGCGTCCGCTGTTCAGCAGCGCGCGGAACAGGGCCACCGCCAGTGCGAAGGTCGCCGCCATCCCGACCGTGACGGCGACGCCCCACGGTAACAGCGGCAGGTCGTACGAGTGGGCCAGGAACGGCCAGCTGTTGGTCAGTCCAAGCAGGCACGACCCGAAGGCCAGCGCGGCGGCGACGCGTCCGGAGGTGCGTGGCGCGGCGAGGAGCACGGGCAGCGGGGCGAGCCAGGCCAACGCGGCGATCGGCGCCAGCCCCGTGCCGAAGTAGAACAGGGCGGCCGATGCAGACCCGGCCAGTCCCACCAGCGCGAGCTCAGACCTGGAGTCCATTGAGGACCCTTCCTGTCGTGCGCTTGCACAGCGCGCGGAAGTCGCTCTCGGGCATGTTCATCCGGCCGCCCAGGTACAGCTGGACCAGGCCTATGAACGGTGTGGTGAGGGCCAACGTGACCTCCAACGGGTCGTCGTCGCGCAGCACGCCTTCCGCCATGGCCTGCTCGACGGCCGCGAACACCGGGGCGAACGCGGGCGAGCCGCCGGTGCGGAAGTCGTCCGGGAACCGCAGCGCGTCGGGCCGGTGCTCGGTGACCAGGTAGCGGTAGAGGTTCGGCCGGCCGAGCGCGAAGTCCAGGAACGCATCGGCCAGCGCGTCGAGCCGACGGGCCAGTCCCAGCTCACGGCCGCGTCCGCCCCAGTCGGCGGTCATCTCCGCCACCGCCGCGTCCGCCACCGAGCGCAGCAGCGCTTCACGGTTGGGGAAGTGGCGGTAGGTGGCCATGGCGGTCACCCCGGCATCCGCCGCCACCCGCCGCATGGTCACCGCTTGCGCGCCTTCGGCCAGCAAGATCGCCAACGCCGCCGCCGAGATCCGCTCGGCCGTCTCCGTCATGTCTACACCGTACACGTGGGCTGTCTACGCTGTACACGTCCTGGAGCGGCAAGGCGGCCAGTGCATCCGGCGGTGGGACCCGCGGTGGTGGCGGTCGGGAACGTCCAGCCGACGTCGACCCCGTTGGCCGCGATCAGGTCGCCGACGAGGCGGTTGCCCGCCACGTGTTCGATCGCCACAACCCGCCGGCGCCTCCCGGCAGCACGGGTGGACGTACACCCGGTACTCGTCGATCAGGCCGAGGCGGCGGAACGACGCCGCCAGGTTCGGGCCGCCCACCACCAGGTCCCGGTCGCCGACGCCTTCAGTGCCGGCACTTCCTCCGCCACCACGTCACGCACGATCGTCGCGTTCGGCCCCGCCGCCTGCGACGTCCGCGAGTGCACGACCTTGGGCACGCCCTGCCAGATCGGGTGAACTCCACCTCCGGCGGGGAGGCGTTCGGGTCCTGGTCGGCCGTCGGCCAGTGCCCCTCCATATGGGTTCGCTCACCAGTCGTGGAGGGTGCCGTCGGCCAGCCGGTTCACCGGCAGGTACGCGGCACGGTAGGGGAATCGGCCTGCCGCGTCCACATCGAGCTCCACACCCAACCCCGGCTCGTCGGACGGGTGCAGCAGGCCGTCCGCGAACGTGTAGGACGTCCGGAACACCTCCAGCGTCTCCGGCGTGTGCCGCATGTACTCCTGGATGCCGAAGTTGTGCACGGCCAGGTCCAGGTGCAGCGCGGCGGCCATGCCGACCGGCGAGATGTCCGTCGGCCCGTGCATCCCCGACTTGATCCCGTACACCGCGGCGAAGTCGAGCACCTTCTTCAACGCAGTCACGCCACCGGTGTGGGTGACCGCCGAGCGGACGTAGTCGATCAGCCGCTCGCTCAACAACGTCGTGTAGTCGTGGATCGAGTTGAACACCTCGCCGATCGCCAGCGGCGTCGTGGTGTGCTGCCGGATCAACCGCAACGCCGCCTGGTCCTCGCCGGGCGTCGCGTCCTCCAACCAGAACAGGTCGTACGGCTCCAGCGCCTTCCCGAGCCGCGCCGCCTCGATCGGGGTCATCCGGTGGTGGCCGTCGTGCAGCAACGGCAACGCCGGGCCGAACTCCGACCGCACCGCCTCGAACACCGACGGCACGTGCCGCAGGTAGGCCCGTGTGTCCCAGCTCTCCTCCACCGGCAACGCGGTCGGCCGCGCCGGCTCGTAGTCGTACCGGTCACCGCCGCCGGCCGCCGACGCCGCCACCCCGTACACCGTTTCCAGCCCGGGGATGCCGGTCTGCACCCGGATCGCCCGGAACCCCAGCTCCAGGTGCAGCCGGATCGAGTCGAACAGCTCCGGCAGGTCACGTCCCGACGCGTGCCCGTACGCCAGCGCGCCCACCCGGCACGCCCCGCCGAGCAACTGGTACAGCGGCATCCCCGCCGCCCGCGCCTTGATGTCCCACAACGCCGTGTCGACGGCGGCGATCGCGGCCATCGTCACCGGACCGCGCCGCCAGTACGCGCCCCGGTACAGGTACTGCCAGGTGTCCTCGATGGCCGACGCGTCCCGACCCACCAGCAGCGGCACGACGTGCTCCCGCAGGTACGCCTCCACCGCCAGCTCACGCCCGTTCAGCGTGGCGTCACCCAGACCGGTGATCCCATCCTCGGTGGTGATCCGCAGCGTGACGAAGTTCCGCCCCGGACAGGTCACCACGACCTCCACGGCCGCGATCTTCACGACTCCACCTCCCGCACCTCGGCCACCACGACGCCGTACGCGTCCAACTCCACGGCGCCCAACGGCACGCCGTCCAACGTCACCAACCGCCCGTCGAGAACAGGGTTCACCGTGACCGGCGACGCGTGCTGGCTGACGAACCACGCGAACACCCGTCCGTCGGAGGAGTGCTCCATCAACCCCGTCATCACCAGCGGGTCGTCCACCCGGACCCGCGGCGGCACACCGGCCACCTCCGCCAGCGCCGCGTACAGCCGCCACGTCGGCTCCGGGTTCACCCTGGGCGTCATCGCGGCCATGTGCTCCAACGGGTACGTGCACAGCACCATCCACCCGTCACCGACCCGGTGCCGCAGCAAGGCGGGCCGCCCGTGCCCGTCCACCGCGATCACCTCCGCCCCGTCCGGCGCCACCGGCAGGAACGCGCGCGACTCGGCCGTGCCGCCGACCCGGAACACCAGCTCCTCGCCCGCGCCGATGCCGCCGAAGTCCCGCCGGAACACCATCCGCAGCGAGTCGTCCTCGATCGGGTCGACCAACCCGTACCGCAGCTGCTTCACCACGCCGAACGTCTCGTCCAGCTTCGGCCACCACGGTCCGCGCTGCGTGCGGTGCTCGCCGACGAAGTACGACGCGTACACCACCGCGCCCGCCGCGGCGCGCTCCACCAACGTCCGCCACGTCGGCGCGGTGAGCTGCTTGACCGACGGCACCAGGTACAACGCGCAGTCGTCCGGCACGCCGTCCAGCTCGCGCGCCACACCCACGGGCAGGTCCGCCTCCCGTGCCGCGATGTAGGCCTGCCGCGCGTTGTTCGCCACGCTCGTCGCGTCCTCGGGCTGCGTGAACGGGTACCGCGCCTCCAGGAACGACGACACCAGCAGCGCGATCGACGTGTCCGGCCGCCGCAGCCGCGCGAAGTCCGTGCGCCGCAACACTTCCGTGAACGCCCGGACCTCCCTCAGCTGAGCCTTCGGCCGTCCCGCGGCGTCCGTGAGCCCGAAGTGCATCTCGAACGGGTGGTGCCGGTAGGGCTCCTGGTCGGCCAGGTCGTCGTAGTCGGTGTTGTTCCACGGGATCCAGCCGGTCGCGCCCGCCAGCAACGTCGTGTGCAGGACCTGCCGGTAGTAGTGGGCGGCGTTCTCCTCCGACACGTAGTCCGACGTCACGCCGAACTCCTCCATGATCACCGGCTTGCCGCCGATGTCGAGCAGCTCGCACACGAACGCCGCCCCGAGGTGCAGCCGCAGCTGGTCGTCGTCCATCCGGTACACGTGCGGCCCGTGGAAGTCGATCAACGGCGCCAGGTCGCGCACCCGGAAGCCGTTGTCCAGCCCCGTGACCTCCACGCCCCACGCGCCGTCGCCGACCGACACCGGCTGCGCCGCGCCCGCCGCGCGGATCTCCCCGATCAACGCCGCCGCCCACGCCGTCACCGCGTCCGCGTCCAGCGTGCCGATGCCCCGCGACCGCCAGTCGGCGTAGATCGGGATCTCGTTGCTCAGCAGCCACCCCGCCACCGCCGGGTGGTCCTTCCAGCGGGCGGTCAGCTCGCGGACGTACCAGCGCTGCCGGTCCAGGAACGACTCGTCGGCGAAGATGTCCCGCCCGTTCCGCCACGCGGGGTCCCAGTTCTGGCCCGACATGTGCCCGACGACGAACGTCGGGATCGTCCGCATGCCCAGCGCGAGGTGCCGGTCGAGGAAGTCGTCGTACCTGGCGAGCAGGTCGGCGTCCAGCGCGTCCTCGGTCGGCATGAAGTCCGGCCAGTAGCAGAAGCTGCGGGTCAGGCCGATCCCGTGGTCGCGCATCACCCGCAGCTCCTCGTCCACGACCGCCGGGTCGTAGTCGCGCCACATCAACGGGCCACCGGTCCGCGACCAGTAGTTGACCCCCACCCAGGTGTCGGGGCCGGCGAGCTTGGCGGAGTTGCGCTGCATGGCCACAGGTATATCGTTTAACCTGACATCTGTCGAGGCACTGAGGTCGTCAGGTGTAACGTTCACCGGGTGGCAAGCCGCAAGCCGACGATCGCCGACGTCGCCGCCCTCGCCGGGGTGTCGGTGGCGGCCGTGTCGAAGGTCGTCAACGGCAAGGCGGGCATCTCCGCGCCCACCCGTGACCGCGTCCTGACCGCCGCGAGCAAGCTCCGGTGGACGCCGTCCGCCGCCGCCGTGGCCCTGCGCTCGGCGAAGACGCGCGCCATCGGCATGGTCGCCAAGCGCTCGCCGGACCTGCTCAGCGCCGACCCGCACTTCACCCTGCTGATCTCCGGCATCGAGAGCGAGCTGTCCCCGCTCGGGTACGGCCTGCTGCTGCACATCGTCGGCGAGGAGCCGAGCGCGGAGGAGGCCGCCTACCGCAGGCTGGCCGACGAACGCCGGGTCGACGGCGTCGTGCTCACCGAGAGCCGGATCGGCGACACCCGGTTCGAGCTGCTGCGGACCCTCGGCGTGAACACCGTGCTGATCGGCACGCCGTGGCGGGACGACCCCGTGCCGTCGGTGCAGGCGACCGGGCTCGACAGCGGCGTCCGCGCGGCCGTCGAGCACCTCGTCGCGCACGGGCACCGGCGCATCGCGTACGTCTCCGGCCCCGAGGACCGCGTCCACACGCTCTACCGGCGACGCGTGTTCGAGGACGCGCTGGCCGCGCACGACCTCGCGCCCAGCCACTCGATCGCGTCCGACTTCACCGCCGCCGGCGCGGTCGACGCCGTGGGCAGGCTCCTCGCCGACCGCCGACGTCCCACCGCCGTGCTGTTCGCCAACGACTCCATGGCCGTGGCCGGGATGAGCGCGGCCCGCCGGCTCGGCGTCGACGTGCCCGGCGAGCTGTCCGTGATCGGCCACGACGACCTGCCGCTCGGCGAGCTCGTCTACCCGCAGCTCACCACCGTGCGCCAAGACCTCGTCGGCCTCGGCCGCGCGGCGGCGCGCGTGCTGCTCGCGTCCCTCGACGAGGTCGAGGACGCGTCACTCGCCGTCCGACCACCCGAACTGGTGGTCCGCGAGTCCACGGGACCTGCCGCCGCCCGCACGTAAAGTGGAGCGCATGCGCACACGGCCGACGTTGAGCTGGACGCCGACCGGTGCGCCCTTGCCGCGCACCACCAGCCTGGACGAAGTCGTGCCGGTCGTCGCGGACGGTCGGGTGGTGGTGCTCAGCGGTGCCGGGCTGTCGACCGAGTCCGGCATCCCGGACTACCGGGGCGCCGCGGGCAGCCTGCGCAAGCACACCCCGATGACCTACGACGAGTTCGTCGGCAGCGCCGAGGGCAGGCGCCGGTACTGGGCGCGCAGCCACCTCGGCTGGCGGACCATCGCCCGCGCCGCGCCCAACACCGGCCACCGCGCCGTGGCCGAGCTGCACGCCCGCGGCCACCTGTCCGGCGTGATCACGCAGAACGTCGACGGCCTGCACCAGGCCGCGGGCACGCCCGACGTGGTCGAGCTGCACGGCGGCCTGGACCGCGTGGTCTGCCTGGACTGCCGCGCGGTGAGCCCCCGCGAGGACCTCGACCGGCGGTTCCGCGCCGCCAACCCGGCGTTCGAGGCCACCTCCACCCGGATCAACCCGGACGGCGACGTGGACCTGGCCGAGCACGAGGTCCGGTCGTTCCGGCTGGTCGGGTGCGCCGACTGCGAGAGCGGCGTGCTGAAACCGGACGTGGTGTTCTTCGGCGAGAACGTGCCGCGACCGCGCGTCGAGCAGTGCTACCGCCTGGTGGACGCGGCCGACGCGCTGCTCGTGCTGGGCTCCTCGCTGACCGTCATGTCCGGCCTGCGGTTCGTCCGGCGCGCCGCTGCCGCCGGCAAGCCGGTCCTCATCATCAACAAGGGCGTGACCAGGGGCGACGTGCACGCGACCGTCCGCGTCGACCGGCCCCTCGGCCCGGCCCTGACCGAGCTGCTCGCCCGGTTGTAGCGCTCCGTCCCCGAAGGCGGGCCCGATGTCACCCGACGGGGTGAGCGGTGTCCTTCGGCCGCGTGCCGGCGGAACGGCCGGGTACGCCCCGGGACATGACGAGCGAAACCGTCGACGTGCGCGCACGGACGCCGGTGGCGCCGGACGGGAGGCTCGGCGCCGCCCCGCTGCACCCCGGCCTGAGCGATCCCGCGTACGTCCGCCGCCGTGACGCGATCGCGGCCCTGGCCGAGGGCCACGAGGTGGGCGCGCCCTCACCTCCGGTCGCCTACACCGAGCGGGAGCACGAGACCTGGCGGCAGGTCCACGCCGCGCTGACCGCGGCCCAGCAGGACACGGTGTGCCGGGCGGTGTTGCGCGCCCGGGACACCGCGCCCATCCCCGCCGACCACGTGCCCCAGCACGCCGAGGTCGGCGACCGCCTCCACGAGCTGACCGGGTTCCGGTTCACCCTCGCCGGCGGGCTCGTGCCGGACGAGCGGTTCCTGGGCTCCATGGCGCGCGGGTACTTCCACGCCGTGCAGTACGTGCGGCACCCGGCGATGCCCCTGTACACGCCCGAGCCCGACGTCGTGCACGACGTGTTCGGCCACGGCACGCACCTGTCCGCGCCGTGGTTCGCCGACCTCTACCGGCTGGTCGGCGCGGCGGCCTCCCGGGTGTCCAGCGAGGACGCCCTGGACCTGATCAGCCGCGTGTACTGGTTCACCCTGGAGTACGGCGTCGCGTTCGAGCGGCGCCGGGTCAAGGCGTACGGGGCGGCGCTGCTGTCCTCCTACGGCGAACTGGGACAGCTGCACCGCGCCGACATCAGGCCGTGGGCCGTCGAACGGGTCGTGAACACGCCCTACGTCGCGGCCGGGTACCAGCCGGTGCTGTACGCGGTGCGCTCGCTCGACCACGTCGCCGACGTCCTGCACGACTTCCTGGACGAGTTCGACGAGGGCACCCGCGACCGCCTCGGCCTGCCCACGCACGACGAGCGCGGCGCCGTCACCTGACCTCGCCCGTCCTCAGCCGCGCTTCAAGCGCAGCACGACGTCCGTCCGCGTGCCGTGCTCCTGCTCCGGGCTGATCATCACCCGCTCGACCGACTCGTCCACCTCGACGACCCACTCCGGGCCGAGGGCCAGCGAGGCCAGCACGTCGGCGTTCGTCGGGAACCGGTAGTCCACCGGCGGGTTGTGCGCCAGCCACGTCGGCCAGCCGGCGTGCCCCACGACCAGCAGCCGCCCGCCCGGCGCCACCGCCTCGGCCGCCCGTGCCAGGATGCCCTCCCGCTCGCCCTCCACGGCCACCGACGAGTGCAGGAACTGCGCCGAGACCAGGTCGAACACCCCGGTGGGGAACGAGCGCGCCAGGTCGTGCCGCTGCCAGTCGATGCGCGCGGCCAGGCCCAGCTCGGTGGCCCGGGCCGCGCCCCTGGCCAGGGCGACGGTGGACACGTCGACCGCCGTCACCTGCCAGCCCTGCTCGGCCAGCCACAACGCGTCACCCCCCTCGCCGCAGCCGAGGTCGAGCGCGGTGCCCGGGTCGAGGTGGGCGACCTCGCGCACGAGCAGCTCGTTGGCCTTGCCCGTCCACACCTGGTCGCGGTCGCGGTAGAACGTCTCCCAGTACTCCTCAGTTGCGTCCATGCCCCGATAGTGCGGACCACCCCGGCCGAGCGGCAAACAAAGTTGCCGATCCGGCAACTCGCCCACTGGTCGGAGGTACGGCGGGAGCGCGCTGATCGACGCGTCGGCGGGTGTGCCGGCGGTCGTCGTCGCGGGTCGGGTTCGGCACGGCCGCGCAGGGCGAGCTCGCCGCGCCCCCGGACACGCGACCTGTGGGCAGCGGGCCTGTGGTGACGACCGCACCCGCGATGACCGCCGGTCCGGAGTGGACGACCGTGAACCAGCCGCCGCGCATCGCGCGCGGCACGCTCACCCCCGCGTGGACCGCGCCGCCGCCCGCCGGTCGCGAGAGCCTGTCGATCCCGCAGTGCGACACGGGTGCCGGCAGCCAGGCCATCCCGGGCGCGGAGTCGTTGTGTAGTCAGCGATTTAACTCGATCGTGTAGTCGCCTATCGCTCGAACGAGTCGAGGTTTTTCGGGTTCTACGCTCCCCTTCCGATATCGGGATCACACCGACCGCTACCGCGCGCCGGCTGTCTCCACGGGCCGTCATCTCCAGGGGAAGGGTCGCGTGACTGGCTACCTCGAACTCGCCGCGTCCGCGGTGCTGTACGCGCTGGGCATCGTCGCCCAGTCGATCGCCTCACGCCGCGCCGACGAAGGCGGCGGCGGGCTCGGGCTGCTCGCCCGGCTCGCCCGCGACCGGCTCTACCTGCTCGGCTTCGCGGGCCAGGTCGGCGGGTTCGCGCTGGCGTTCCTGGCCCGCGCCGAGCTGCCGCTCTACCTCGTCCAGGCCGGCTCGTCGTGCGCGGTCGGCCTGGCCACGCTGTTCGGCATCGCCGTGCTCGGCTGGCGGGTCCGCGTGATCGAGGTCGTGGTGCTCGTCGTGATGGCGGCGGGGCTGGTGCTGCTCGTCGCGGCGGCCACGCCGTCGGCCGCGCACGACGTGCCCCAAGGCCTCGGCATCGTCCTGTTCGGACTGCCCCTGGTCGCGCTCGTGCTGGTGCAGCGCCGGATCGGCGGCGTGGTGCCGCTGGCCGCGTCCGCCGGCCTGGCGTTCGCGGTGGTCGCCATGACGAGCCGGACGCTGGCCGACGAACCGTTCCTCACCCTCCCGCTGTACCCGCTGGCGTGGCTGATGATCGTCGCCGCGCTCGTCGGCCAGTCCTACCTGGCGCTGTCCCTGCGCCGCGGCTCGGCGACCTCGACCGTCGCCACCATGGACGCCACCACCGTCGTGCTCACCTCGGTCATCGGCATCGCCGCGCTCGGCGACCGGATCACGCCCGGCCGCGAGTGGTGGGTGGCGCTCGGCGTCGCGCTCGTCGTGTCCGGCGTGCTCCTGCTCGGCTTCGCCGACCGGTTCGCCAAGAAGCCCGCGGAGGTGGCCGGGTGAGCACCGCCAGCGTCTCCCTCGACCTCGACAACCTCTGGGCCTACCTCAAGACCCACGGCGACCCCGAGTGGGAACGCCGCCCCAGCTTCCTGCCCACCGCCGTGCCACGCCTGCTCGAAGTCTTCGGCGCCCACGGCCTCACCACGACCGTCTTCGTCGTCGGCGCGGACGCCGAACGCGACGACGGCGCGCAGGCCGTCGCCGACATCACCGCCGCCGGGCACGAGGTCGGCAACCACTCCTACGGCCACGAACCCTGGCTGCACCGCTACACCCGCGACCGGCTCGAAGCCGAACTCGCCCGCACCGAGGCGGCCATCGTCGCCGCGGGCGCGCCGCGGCCGACCGGCTTCCGCGGCCCCGGCTACAGCGTCACCCGCGACCTGCTGGAACTGCTGGCCGAGCGCGGCTACCGCTACGACGCCAGCACCCTGCCCACCTGGATCGGCCCGCTCGCCCGCGCCTACCACAACCGGACCGCGCCGACCGGCGGCGAACGCGACCTGTTCGGCGGCTTCTCCCGCGTCCGGGCGCCCAACGCCGCCTACCGCTGGCGCGTCGGCGCGGGCCTGGTCGAGCTGCCGGTCACCACGATGCCGCTCCTGCGCGTTCCGATCCACGGCTCCTACCTGCTGCAACTGCACCAGGTCTCACCACGATTGGCCCGTGCGTACTTCACCGCAGCGCTGCGGTTGTGCCGGGCGCGTGGCGTTCAGCCGTCGTTGCTGCTGCACCCCACCGACGTGCTCGGCGCGGCCGAGGCGCCCGGCATGGAGTTCTTCCCCGGCATGGCGGTGCCCGGCGCGCGGAAGGTCGAGTTCCTCGGCTGGGTGCTGGGCGCGCTGCGCGAGCACCACTTCGAGGTGATCGGCACCGGCGCGCACGTCGACCGGCTCGACGCGGGCCTGCGCGAGCGCGACACCGGGCTGCTGGCGCGGTGCGGGGGATGACGCGGGGGATGACGTGGCGCGGTGCGGCGGATGACGTGGCGGGCGCGATGCGGTTGACGTGGCTGGTGCGGGCCCTGGCGTGCGCGACGGTGTTCGCCGCGCCCCTGGAGGGCTACCTCCTGCACGTGCACGGCCACTTGGCCAAGGCGCCGTCCGCCCTGCTGGTGCTCGTCTGGGCCGTCCTGCGGGTGCGGCAACGCCGCGCGCCCGAGCCGCACCCCGTGCACGTCGTCCTCGCGGCGCTCGCCGTCGTGCTGCTGGCGTCCTGGGCGGTGCACGCGGGCGGCCCGTTCGCGACCGGCTACGCCCTGCGCTGGCTGCCGTTCCTGCTGGTCACGGTGGTGCTGATCGACGTCGTCTCCCGGGAGGTGCCGCTGCGGGCGGTGCTCGCCGCGACCGTGGCGGGAGCCGTGGTCGCGGCCGTCGGCGCGCTGGTCGGCATGGTCGCCGAGGGGCAGACGCGGGCCGCCGGGCCGCTGGAGGACCCGAACGACCTGGCCTACTTCCTCGTCGCCGCCCTGCCGCTGCTGGTCGCACTGCGCCGCTCGGTCCTGACCGCGTCGGCGGCCGTCGTGCTCGCGGCGGGCGCGGCGGCGACGTTCTCCCGGGGCGGCGCGCTCGCCCTCACCGCCGCCGTGGCGTGGCTGCTGGCCCGCCGCGCGGTGCCGCTCAAGGCGTTGGCGGGCGGCGTGGCGGCGCTGGCCGTGCTCGGCGTGGCCGCCGTGCTGTTCGCCGGACCGGAGATCGACCGGGCGGTGCGGGAGAAGACCCACGTCGCCGAGACCAACGTGGACACCCGCGAACTGCGCTGGCAGGCCGCCGCGCGCATGGTCGCCGAGCACCCAACCCTCGGCGTGGGACCGGGCGGGTTCCGCGAGGGCTACCCCGCCGCCTCGAACAACGCCGAGATCGACGAGCAGACCCCGGTGGCGCACAACATGTACCTGGAGGTCGCCGCCGAACTCGGCGTGCCCGGCTTCGCGTTGTTCGCCGCGCTCCTCGTGCTCACGGCGGTCACCTGCGCACGCGTGCGCCGCACCACCGACGATCCGCTGCCGATCGTCGCCGTCCAGGCGTCCCTGATCGCGGTCGTGGTCGCCTCCACGTTCCTGTCCCAGCAGTACTACCTGCCGTTGTGGTCGCTGGTCGCGGTCGTGGCCGCGGCCGACCTTCGTCCGAGGAGAGCGAGCGACGTTGCGTGTGCTCCACGTGATCAGTGAGATGGGTACCGGCGGCGCCGAAGCGCTCGTCGCCGGGATGGCCAGGTCGGGCGGGCAGTTCGGCTGGCAGTCGGCCGTGGCCAGCGGCGGCGGGCACCGGGCCGAGGCGTTGCGCGCGTGCGGCGTGCCGACGTTCACCGTGCCCGTAGCCCGGCGCCGGGCGACCGGCGTGCTGCGCGCGACCACGGCCACCAAGGCCGCGATCCGCAGCTTCCGGCCGCAGGTCGTGCTGGCGCACAACGTGTCGGCCAGCCTCGTCGCGCGCCTGGCCGTGCTGCCGGGCAGGTTGCCGCTGCTGACCGTGTTCCACGGCGTCGCGGAGACCGACTACACCGGCGCGGCCCGCATCCTCAAGCGGACCTCGCGCACGGTCGTCGCGGTCGCCGACGCCACGGCCGACCGGCTGCGCGCGGCGGGCGTGCCCGACCCGGTGGTGATCCCGAACGCGGTGTTCCCGCAACCCGAACGGGTGGACCGGAACGCGGTCCGGGCGGTGCACGGCGTCGCGCCGGACGTGCCGGTCGCGCTGTGCCCGGCCCGGCTGGAACCCCAGAAGCGGCACGACGTGCTGCTGGAGGCGTGGGCGAAGCTGGACGGCGGCGCGGTGCTGTGGCTGGCGGGCGACGGCAGCCTCAGGGACGTGCTGCGCGTGCGTGCCGCCGAGTTGGGCGTCGCGGACCGGGTGCGGTTCCTGGGCAACCGCTGCGACGTGCCCGACCTGCTGGCCGCCGCCGACGTCACCGTGCTCACCAGCGACTGGGAGGGCATGCCGATCGCGGTGCTGGAGTCGCTGGCCGCCGGACGTCCGGTGGTGGCGACCGATGTGGACGGTGTGCGGCAGGCGTTGGCCGGTGGTGGGGGAGTGGTGGTGCCGCGCCGCGACCCCGCCGCGACGGCCGAGGCGTTGCGGTCACTGCTGTTCGACCCGCGGGCCCGGGCCGAGCTGGCCGAGGCCGGCCGCGCGTCCGTGCGGCGCGAGCACGACCCGCGTCTGCTGATGCGGTCCTACGACGAACTGCTGCGCACCGCGATCGGAGCATCATGAAGGGTCTGAGCGTGTTGTGGGACCTGCGGGTCCCGGAGGTGCCGGCGGTCCTGAAGCGTCCGCTCGCGGTCAGCCTGGGGATCGCGCTGCTGGTCGCGACCGCCGTGGTGGTCGCGGTGGAGGTGGCGGGCAAGGAGTACGAGAGCCGTGTCGGCGTGCTCGCGGTGCCGGCCGTCGGCGATCCCGACCAGCCGCCGGAGGCGAGCTTCGGCGAGGTCGTCGCCCTGTCGCTGCCCGCGCTGGTCGAGGTGTCGCGCAGCCCGTCCGTGCTGCGGGGCCCGGCCGGGGAGCTGGGCACCACGATCGACGACCTGGCCCGCCGGGTGTCCGTGGAGCTGGTGCCCGCCTCCGGCCTGGCCCGCTTGTCGGTGCGCGCCGAGACCGCCGACCGGGCCGCGCAGGCCGCGACCCGGATCGCGCAGACGGTGGTGGAGGCCGACCTGTTCGCGCCCGCCGCCCGGCTGCGCCTGCTCGACCGGCCCGAGACCACGCAGGTCGCGCCCGACCGGCCGCTGGCCTACGGCCTGGCGCTGATCGCCGGCGTGCTGGCGGGTCTGGCCGCGCACGCCGTCGGCCACCTGCGCCGGACCCGGCCCCGTGACCGGGTGCGCGCCGCGCTCACCGCCGGTGGCGTGCGGCGGCCGGTGGCCGTGCTGCCGGACGACGACCCCGACCTGGCGCAGCGGTTGGCGTTGCTGTGCGAGGCGTCGGCCCGGCCCGCGCGCGTGGTGGCGGTCGTGCCGGAGCTGGCCGACCGCGCCGAGGCCCTGGCCGGTGAGCTGCCGGAGAAGACCGGTGAGCCCGCCGACGGCGACGCGGTGATCGCGGTCGTGCCCCACGGCGGGCCGCAGGACGAGCTGGCGACCGTGGTCGGCGCGTTGCCGGGCACGGCGACCCTGGTGGCGGTGGTGACGTGCTGAAGACCGTCGCGCTGAGGACCGTGGCGCTGAAGACCGCGCTGAAGGACAAGGTGTGGGTGCTCACCGCGTTGGTCGTGGCGGTCGGCGCGGTGGCGTCGTGGCGCGCGCTGCGGCCGTCGTGGCAGGTGCCGCTGCCGACCTGGGCCACCCGGCCCGAGGAGCGGATGCAGGACTTCCGGGACGCGCTCTACTTCCCGATCCGCGAGTTCCTGGCGGGCGGCAACCCGTACCACCCGGCCACGATGGTGGAGCACTGGCCCGTGCGGCAGAGCTTCAACCTCTACCAGCCCTACCACCTGCTGCTGCACGCGCCGTTCGCGCTGCCGGGGTACCGGGTCGGCGCGGTGGCGTTCGCGTTGGCGTCGCTGGTGCTGCTGATCGCGCTGGCGGTGCTGGCGGCCGGCCGGTTGCGCCCGCACGTGCCGCTGGCGCTCGGCACGGCGGTGATCGCGACGTTGCTCGTGCTCAGCCAGGTGGGCAAGGCGCAGCTGTACGTGGGCCAGGTGAACCCGCTGATCGCGCTCGGCGCGGCGGGCGCGTTGCTGGCCCGGCGGGACGCGCCGAGGTGGGCGGCGGTCGCGTTGGCGCTGGCGTGGCTCAAGCCGCAGTTCGGCCTGCCGCTGGCGGTGCTGCTGTTCGTGCGCGGGTCCCAGCGGGTGGCGGTGACCGGGACGGCGGTCGCGGCGGTGGCGAGCATGGTCGTGGTGGTGCCGTTGGTGGTGCGAGGAGGCGGCGTCGGGCCGTTCCTCGACGTGATCGCGGCGAACCTGGCGCACGCGGGGGAGACGGCGTACGGCGCGGTGGACTCGATGACGGCGCAGCGGGTCGACCTCGCGGCGGTGTTCTACCGGGTCACGGGCTGGCTGCCCGGCGGCGCGGAACCGGTCGCGCTGGTGGGTGTGCTGGTGGTGAGCGCGCTGCTGGTGCGGCGGCTGGACCGGATGGGGCAGCCCGCCGCGGCGGACCTGCTCACGTGCCTCGCGGTGGTGGCGGCCGTGGTGCACCAGCCGGGTGACGTGCTGATCGCCGTGCCGTCGTTGGTGGCGGTGGGTGTCGTGTGGTGGCGGCGTCGGTGCGAGCGGGACTGGCGGCTCGGGCTGTCGGTGGTGCTGCTGCTGGTCCCGTTCGCGCACCTGCACTTCGTCAGCCTGGCGATCCGGGAGGTGACGGGGGCGCGGGTGGACGTGACGGTCGACGGGGTGGCGGTCGTGGTGGCGTGGGCGCTGGCGGCGGTGTTCGCGGCGACCCGCCGGTGTTCGGCTGTGGGCACGGTTCGGACGTGACGCCGGGGTCGGAGGCGAGGCCGGGTTCTGGTGCGCGGTCGGGGTCGGGGTCGGAGGCGAGGCCGGGTTCGGCATCGGGGGTTGGGCGGCGCGCCGTGCGGGGGTCGCTCTGGCTGTTCCTGGTCAACCTGGTCAGCAAGGGCAGCCAGATGGCCGTCACGCTGGTGCTGGCCGCGTTCCTCACCGAGGAAGGGCTCGGGCTGGTGGCGCTGGCCGTCGCGCTGGTCAACATCGGCCAGGTCGTCCAGTCGATGGGCGTGTACGACGTGGTCAGCCGCACCGACCGGGACCCGCGCCGGGCGGCGGGCACGTTGCTCGTGCTCAGCGCGGGCGCGGGGGTGGTGCTGGCGTTAGCGCTGGTGCTCGCGGCCGACGGGATCGCGCACGCGCTGGACGCGCCGTCGGTCGCGCCGCTGGTGCGGCTGGCGGCGGTGAGCCTGCCGTTCTCGGCGGTGGCCGGTGTGCAGATGGGGCTGCTGCACCGGGACCTGGACTTCCGCCGTCGGCTGCTGCCGGACGCGGGCGGCGCGGTGCTCGGCGCGGCGGTGACGGTCGTGCTGGCGGTGACGGGAGCCGGGCCGTACTCGCTGGTCGTCGGGTTGCTGTGCACGGCGGTGGCGCAGCCCGTGCTCGGCGTGGCGGTCGGCGTCCGGGTGCGGCCGGTGTGGGACGCGGGCGCGGCCGGTGAGGCGACGCGGTGGATCGCGGTGGTCGGACCGGGCGCGGTGGTGGCCGTGCTGCTGATCAACGTGGACTACCTGGCCATCGCCCGGGTGCACGGGCCGGAGGCGGTCGGCGTCTACTCGTTGGCCTACCGGATCGCGTGGGTGCCGTACATCCTGGTGGCGGTGGTGCTGGGTGGTGTGGTGCTGCCCTTGTGCGCCAAGCTGATCCGCGACGGTGAGGGACTGTCCGCTGTGGTCGGACGGTTCACGTCGGCCGTGCTGGCGGTGACCGGCGGCCTGTACGCGGTGACGGCGGCGTTGGCCGACCGGGTCGTGGTGTTCGGGGCGCGGTGGGCGGAGGCGGCCCTGCCGCTGGCCCTGTTGTGCCTGTACGGCTTGGGGATCAGCCTGCTGCACCTGTGGTACCAGGTGCTCAAGGCCGCCGGGCACGCGCGCCGCTACCTGGCGCTGGAGGTGAGCCACCTCGTGCTGCTGGTCGGCGGGCTGGTGGTGTTCACCCGGCACGGGGTGGTGGCGGTCGCGCTGGTGCAGGTCGCGGCGGCGTGGCTGGTGGTGCCGTGCACGTGGTGGGCGTTGGCGCGGCGGGGGATCGGCCCGCCGTTGGCCTCGGTGGCGCGTGGCGCCGGCGGGGTGGTCGCGGCGGCCGGGTGTTGCGCGGCGGTGGCGTTCGGAGTCGGTGACGTGTTCGGGCCACCCGGTTCCGTGGTGGCCGCGTTGGGCGAAGGGGTCGTGTTGGCGGTGGTGTGCGTCGTGGTCGTGCTGGCGGCGAACCCGGAGGTGGTGCGTCGGTGAGGGTCGTGCACGTGAGCCAACCCGTCACGGCGGGTGTGGCGGCGGTGGTGCTGGAACTCGCCCGTGCGCAACGGGACCTCGGGTGGAGGGTGACCGTGGTGTCCCCGCCGGGGCCGCTCGCCGAACGGGCGCGTGGACTGGGTGTGGAGGTGCGGGCGTGGCGGGCCAGTCGGCAGCCGGGGATCGGGACGGTGGGGGAGGCGGTGCGGCTCCGGCGGGTGCTGCGCGACTTGGAGGCGGATGTCGTGCACCTGCACAGCTCCAAGGCCGGGTTGGTCGGGCGGTTGGTGGTGCGCGGGCGGCGGCCGACGTTGTTCCAGCCGCACATGTGGTCGTTCCAGAGCGCCGGCGGGGTGGTGGCGTGGGCGGCCCGGGTCTGGGAACGGGTCGGTGCGCGGTGGACGCACCAGCTGGTGTGCGTGAGCGACGACGAGTTGGCCGTCGGGCGTGCTGCCGGCGTGCGGGGGCCGGCGGAGGTCGTGTGCAACGGCGTGGACGTCCAGCGGTTCCGGCCGGGCGACCGGGCGGCGGCGCGGCGGCGGTTGGGGCTGCCGGACGTGCCGACGGCGGTGTGCGTGGGGAGGTTGGTGCCCTACAAGGGGCAGGACCAGTTGCTCGCGGCGTGGCCGGCGGTGCGGGAGCAGGTGCCGGACGCGCTGTTGGTGCTGGTCGGGGACGGACCGATGGCGGAGAGGTGGCGGGCGGCCTGCGAGGACGGGTCCGTGTGGTGGTGGGGGCACGACGATTCGGTCGCGGACTTCTACGCCGCCGCGGACGTGGTCGTGCTGCCGTCGCGGGCCGAGGGGATGGCCTTGGTGCCGTTGGAGGCGATGGCGTGCGGGCGGTCCGTGGTGGCGTTCGACGTGAGCGGGGTGCGGCAGAGCGTGGGGGAGGCGGGGGCCGTGTTGTCGGCCGGTGACGTCGAGGGGTTGGCGGAGGCGGTGGCCGTGCGGTTGGCCGATCCGTCGGCGGCTGATCTGGAGGGTGCGCACGGGCGGCGGCGGGTGGAGCTGCTGTTCGATCGGAGGCAGGTGGCGGATCAGATCGCGACGCTGGTGGACAAGTTGTTGGTGGGGGCGCGGTGAGTCGGACGCTCGCGCGTGTCGAACACTCAGGTCCCGCGTGTCGAACACTCAGGTCGGGTGTGTCCTACGTTCAGAACGCGAGAGTCCTACGTTCGGAGAGCGAGAGTCCTACGTTCAGGTACCCCGAGTTCAACGTTCAGGGCTCGGGTCAAGCCCGGCTCGATTTGACATGGGGCCCTTACGGGCACTCAAGGCAGGCCGAACCCATGTCAAATCGGGCCTCGGTGGGATGTTTCGGGTCCGTTGTGGTTGAGAGGATTGGTGGTCAGGGTGGGTGAGCATTTGAGGGTTGCGTATGTGTTGACGCAGGACAGTGGGGGGCCGGTGGACGTCACTGTTCGGTTGGCGCGGGCGGTGATTGGGTCCGGGGAGGCGGAGGTGCGGGTGTTCGGGCCCTTGCCTCGGCGGGGGGTGGAGGTGTTGAGCGGGCACCACGAGGTTGTCGAGGTGGGGGACAAGGCTGATGTCCGGGCTGGGCGGCGGGCGCGGGCGGTGGTGCGGGAGTGGGGGCCGGATGTGGTGCACGCGCAGGACCGGCGGGCGGGGTTGGTGAGTGTGGGGTTGCGGTTGCGGCACAAGGTGATCCAGACCTATCACGGTGTGCCGGATGATGTGGGTGAGGAGTGGTTCCGGGGTGTGCCGGGGGCGGTGAGGCCCTCTGCCTATACGAGGGTTGTGTTGGGGGCCGATGCGGTGGTGGCGCGGGCGGTGCACCGGACGGTGGTGCCGGCGCGGGCGATGGGGCGGTTCCTGTCGGGACGGTTGAGGGTGCCCGCGTCGAGGTTGGCGCACATCGACAACTGCGTGGAGCCCGCGCACG
Organism: Saccharothrix luteola; assembly: GCF_020859565.1. GTDB lineage: Bacteria > Actinomycetota > Actinomycetes > Mycobacteriales > Pseudonocardiaceae > Actinosynnema > Actinosynnema luteola. Next base: position 171,909 of record NZ_JAJHUO010000019.1, read on the forward strand.
CGCAGCCGCCGGTGGGGCGGGTGCGGCGGTTGGTGTTCGTCGGGTTGTTGGTGGAGCGCAAGGGGTTGGCCACGTTGTTGGCGGCGTTGGCGTTGCCCGGGGTGATGCCGGCGGACGCCACGTTGACGGTGGTGGGTGATGGGCCAGAGAGGGGGAAGGCCGAGGCGTTGGCGCGCGAGTTGGGTGGGAGGGTGGAGTTCTTGGGGTTCCGGACGGATGTGCCCGATTTGTTGCGGCACCACGATGCGCTCGTGCTGCCGTCCACGATGGAGCAGCAGCCGTTGGTGGTGGCCGAGGCGATGGCAGCGGGCAAGCCGGTGGTGGCGACGGACACCGGTGGGGTGGCCGACATGCTGGGGGACCGGGGAGCGGTTGGGGCGTTGGCGAGGCCCGGTGACGTCGAGGGGTTGGCTGCTCGGTTGCGTGAGTTGTTCGCGGATCCCGATCCGGCGCGGATCGGGTTGGAGTTCGCTGAGCGGGCGCGGGAGAGGTTTGCGCCGGACGTCTGCGCGCGGCGCCACCTCGCCCTCTACCGCGAGGTCATGAGTAGCTCATCGGTGGCTCATGAGTAGCTCATGGGTTGAGCCGATGATGAAGTGATGACCGGTGATGCCGTTGTGCGGCGATTGTGAGGCGGTGGTTACGAAGGAGGGTTTGGTGGGGCGGTGGTGACGGGTTTGGTGGTGCTGGGGTGGGTGGTGGACGGGTTGGTGGTGGATGGGTTGGTGGTAGCGGGGTTGGTGGTGGTTGGGGTGGTGGTGGCGGGGCTGCTCGTGGTTGGGGTGGTGGTGGCTGTGGCGACGGTGGTGGTGATGCCGGTGCGGTTGACGAGGACGATGGCGTCGCCGGCGGCGATCTCGACGGTGGCCGGGGCGGCGGCGCCGCCGTCGATGTTCACCAGACCGGGTGGTGGTGTGATCCTGGCGGGTTGTCCGGTCGGGTTCACGGCCACGTAGCCGCCGGTGAAGCGCCGGTCCCACACGCCGGAGGGGAGGCGGTTCGCGGTTTCCGTCGCCTCGCCCAGGGGTGCTTCCTGGTACCGCGACCAGTCGGGGTTGCGGTAGTCCTTGGTGGTCGCGCCGGACCAGCACGTGTGCGGGCTCGCCAGCAGGGCGGCGGTGGCGTAGCCGATGCGTTCCTCCCTGGCACCCTTGGTGTGGGTGATCAGCAGGAGCCACGTCTCGCCGAGGGCGGCTTGCGAACGCAGCTCCTTCCACTCGTTGCCCTTGAACGTGAGCAGTTCGCCCGTGCCGTTGTCGCGCAGGCCGAAGTTCTCCTCCATCGCGCCGTCGTAGCGCGAGTGCGCCGTCCACCTTCCCGCGGTCAGGTGGGATTCGGACACGTTCGGGATCAGCATCTTCCCCGCCTTGTGCAGGGCGTCACCGGCCGTGGTGAGGAACGCGTCCATGCCCTCGCGGATCATCCGGTCGGACTCGGCGGCGTCCTCCGTGCCCTTGAGCACGGCCGACGAGTAGTACTTCAGGGAGCTGAAGTCGTTGTCGGCCAGCACGCCGTCCCAGCCCTCGCGCACCACCTCGGCGGTGACCGCTTCGCTCCACGCCTTCTGGTAGGCCGGGTCCCACACGGTCATCTGCCAGTGCTTCGGGTAGGAGTTCCACTCGATCCGGTTGTCCTTGGTGTCCACCGCGAACCAGTTCGGGTTCTCGCGTTGCGCCTTGAAGTAGCCGATGCCGGTCGGCAGGAACGGCGCGTCCACCTCGCCGTTGACCGCGCCGGGGTAGTTGCGCGCGCTCGAGAAGTCCTTGTAGACCAGCACCTTGATCTTCGGGTTGAGCTGCTTGAGCCGGCGCAGCGACGACGTCTCGGTCGCGTTGAGCACGACCAGGCTGTAGTGCTGCGCGGCGAACGTGATGTCCCGGCCGGTCGGCGGCTCGCCGATGCCGTACCACCAGCCGCACGGCGCGAGCGGCTTCGGCACGGGACCGAGCGGGGCGTGCGGTGGCGTCGGTCTGCCGGCGGCGGCGGTCGTCGTGCACGCCGCGCTCGGCACCAGGAGCGCCGCGGCGCACACCAGGCCGAGCACGCGGCGGGATCGTCGCCGGTTCAGCGATTCCTTCGGCACAACAGCTCACCCACCGTCTGCAACAGGATTTTCACGTCCAGCCACAACGACCAGTTGGCTATGTAGTAGTTGTCGTATCGAGACCTGTCGACAATCGACGTGTCACCCCGCAGCCCGTGCACTTGCGCGAGCCCGGTCAGCCCCGTCGGAACGCGGTGCCGGGCCCAGTATAGCTCGTGGATCGCCGAGAATTCGCGGACGAAACCCGGTCGTTCGGGACGCGGTCCGACGATGGACATGTCGCCCTTGATGATGTTCCACAACTGGGGCAGTTCATCCAGCGAACTGCTACGCAGGAATCGTCCGACTGGCCCGACCCGGCGATCTCCGACCACCGACCAGGTGACTTGGGAATCGTCTTCGCCGTTCATTCTCACGCTGCGCAGCTTGTAGAGCACGAACGGCTGATCATCCATCCCGACCCGGACCTGGCGGAAGATCACCGGCCGGCCGCTCTCCAGCAGCACGGCCAGCGCGCACAGCCCGATCACCGGGGACAGCACGACCAGCGCCACGGCGGCCAGCAGCACGTCCATGCCGCGCTTGACCCACCAGCTCGGCCTGCTGGTCGGCGCGGTGCCCAGCCGCATCAGCGGGTAGCTGCGCAGCCGCTCGATGTCCGGCCCGTCCTGGTACAGCTCGAACATCCGGGGCACGACCAGGGTGGTGCAGCCGAGCCGGTGCGCGGCGATGGCCGAGTCGACCACCGACGACTCGCGGGCGTGCGAGAACGCCAGCACGACCGTGCCGACACCCAACCGGGTGATCGCGTCGGACAGGGCCTCGTCCATCAGCGCGACCGGCAGGGCCTCGCGGTCCAGCGCCGGCTCCGGGTCGACGAACCCGACGGGCCGCAGGCCGAACTCCGGGTGCGCCAGCATCGCGCCGACCAGGTCGACGCCGACCTTCCCGGCGCCGACCACGATCGTGCGGTCGCAGCGGTCGAACTTCCGCCGGCACCAGCGGCCGAAGGCGAACACGAGCAGCCGCGCCGGTTCGCTCAGCGCGGCGAACGCCAGCACCGCCCACTGCGTGGCGAGGGTGGTGCCCGGCGGCGCGCCGCTGACCAGGCCGGCCAGCGTGACCAGGGCGAACGCCACGGCCGTCGCGCCGACCGAGCGCGGCAGGTCGTGGAACCAGGACAGCCACAGCCGCCGCCGGTACAGCCGGCACGCGGCCCGCACGCCGAGCAGCGCCGCCGCCACCACCGCGGTCCACCCCGAGCCCGGCGAGTACCGGGCCGCCACCGCCACCACCGCGGTCGCGTCCACCGCGACCAGCAGCACCGCCACCGCGTTCACCCGCCGCAGCAGGTCCGATCCCGCCGCCTCGCGGGGCCTCTGCTGCCGCCACCGCGACACCAGGGTCGGGGTGGTCGCCGAGCCGACCCCGTTCACCTCGGACCGCCCTTGCCAGGGACCGAGCGCGTCCCGTCCACGCCACACCACATTCGGACGACGTCCTTCCCGCCATGAAGCCGATTATTTGGTCACCCGTTCGAGACCATCCGAACGGGACTATCTGCTCACTCGGTGTGTATCAAGCGTGATGCTGAGGACCTAATTCACTCTTTCGGTGATCACTGTTCTCCTTTCTGGTGACGGTCGGGCTCAGCTCCTTCGGTAATTCATCCAGACGTGCGACGAGATACCGCCGGGGTGGTCGAATCCCGTCGCGGTCCGGAGGCGAATAATTCTGGACCGTCATCCGCCATCCAGTGAAATGGGGCCCATTGAGCGTCGATGAAGGAGACGTGCGCGCCACGTCGGAACAGGGCGGACCGGCCCTCTCCGACGGCGCGCGCACCCACGCCCGCGCCCACGTCGTGCTGCCCGCCTACAACGAGGCGGCCTCGCTGCCGCCGCTGCTGACCCGGCTCGCCGACGCGACCCCCGCCGGGAAGCTCACCGCCTGGGTCGTCGACGACGGCTCGTCCGACGGCACCGCCGAGGTCGTCGCCGAGGGGTGGCCCGGCCTGGACGTCCGGCTGGTCAGCCACCCGGTGAACCTCGGCCTCGGCCAGGCCGTCCGATCGGGGTTGCGCGCCGTGCTGTCCGAGGCGGGCGAGGAGGACGTCGTCGTCGTGATGGACGCCGACGACACCCACGACCCGGCCCTCATCGACCGGATGGAGCGGGAGATCGCGGCCGGCGCGGACCTGGTGATCTGCTCCCGGTTCGTCGACGGCGGCGACGACGCGACCGCGCCACCGCTGCGCCGGCTGCTGTCGCGCGGCGCGGCCGTGCTGTTCCGCCGCGTGCTGCACCTCGACGGCGTCCGCGACTGCACCAGCGGCTTCCGCGCCTACCGGGTCAGCCTGCTGGCCCGCGCCGAGCGGCACTGGGGCGAGCGGCTGATCGAGGAACGCGGCTTCGCCTGCATGGTCGAGCTGCTGCTCAAGCTGCGGCACTGCCGGCCGGTCGTCACCGAGGTGCCGCTGGCCCTGCGCTACGACCGCAAGCACGGCCCGAGCAAGATCAGGATCGCCCGCACCGTCGGGCAGTACGTGAAGCTGCTGGTCCGCGACCGGCTCACGCCCGCGCCGTACCGGGCGCTGTGATGCGGCGGGCGGACCGCGGGCACGTGGTGGTGGTCGGCGGCGGCATCTGCGGCCTGGCCACCGCGCACCGGCTGGTGCGCGCCGGCACGCGGGTGACGTTGCTGGAGGGCAGCGACCAGCTCGGCGGGCTCGGCACGTTCTTCGCGTGGCGCGACCGCTGGGTGGAGCGCTTCTACCACTGCGTGATGCCGACCGACGACCACCTGCTCGACCTGCTCGGCGAGCTCGGGCTGCGCGACTCGATCACCTGGCGGCCGACCCGGATGGGCATGGTCGTGGACGGTCGCGCGTTCCCGTTCAACACGGCGCTGGACCTGCTCAAGTTCACCCCGTTGGGCGTTCCCGACCGGGTGAGGTTCGGCGCGGTCTCGGTGCTGCTGCGGCGGTTGGGCAAGGGCAAGGACCTCGACCGCACGCGCACCGAGGACTGGTTGCGCGGCCTGTACGGCGACCGGGTGTGGGAGCTGCTGCTCGCGCCGCTGTTCGGCGCGAAGTTCGGCGCGCGCTTCGGCGACGTGCCCGCGCTGTACCTGTGGCAGCGCCTGGGGCGCGAAGGCGCCGTGTCGGTGCGCGGGTACCCCGACGGCGGCTACCGGGCCGTGATCGACGCGCTGAGGGCGTCGATCGAGGCCGGTGGCGGGGTGGTGCGGCTGGACGCGCCGGTGCGGCGGATGGGCGTGACCGGCGAGCGGATGCGGATCGCGCTGGACGGCGGCGAGTCGGTGTCGGCGGACCACGTGGTGTCGACGCTGCCCCTGCCGCTGCTGCGGCGGCTCGCCGACGAGGACCTGGCCGCGCGGCTGCCCGACGTGCGGTTGCCGTACCAGGGCGTGGTGAACGCGCTGTTCTTCCTGCGCCGGCCGTTGTCCGGGCACTACTGGACGCCGGTGGTGCGGTCCGGCACGGAGTTCGACGGCCTGATCCAGATGACGCCGCTGGCGGGCGTGGAGCGGTACGACGGGCGGCACCTCGTCTACGCGATGCGGTACACCGACCGGGAGTCAGCGCTGTTCCAGGAGGACGACGCGGCGATCGCGGCGCGGTGGACCTCGCAGCTGCTGGCCCTGCACCCCGCGTTGTGCCGCGAGGACGTGGAGGACGTGCGGGTGTTCAAGGCGCCGTTCGTGGAACCGGTGTACCCGCTCGGGTACCTGGCTCGCCGGCCGCCCGTGGTGGTCGCCGGCACCCCGCTGCTGCTGGCGACCACCGCGCACGTCTACCCGGACGTCACGAGCTGGAACTCGAGTGCGGGACTGGCGCGACGGGTCGCCGCGAGGCTGGCGGAGGCACCACAACCTGTTCCGGGCTGAGCCGCCGGGCGTGCACCGGTTCGCCGCGGACGAGTTGCCGGAGCGCGTCGGCGATCCGGGCGGACGGCGAGCCGGTGCCGTAGGGCGACGGGATGTGCTCCAGGCGTGCTCGGTGGCCCGCCACGTCGTCCAGCCACCGCAGCACTTCCGCGCACACCCGCGGTCCCGGCGGCACCAGGGTGCCGAACGTGCCCTCGATCTCGGGGCGTTCCGTGCTGCGGCGCACCACGACCACCGGCCGCTTGAGGACGCTGACCTCCTCCTGGATGCCGCCGGAGTCGGACACGACCACGGCGGCGCACCGGGCCAGCGCCAGGAACGCCGGGTACGCCTGGGGCTCGACGACCTTGAGCCGCCCGAGCAGGGCCGTGAGCCCGAACGCCTCGACCCGCTTGGCCGTGCGCGGGTGCAGGGGCAGCACCACCGGCAGCGGCAGGCGGTTCAGCTCGCGCAGGATCGTCTCCAGGTTGACCGGGTCGTCCACGTTCTCCGGCCGGTGGACGGTGGCCAGCACGTAGCCGTCGCGCTCGAGCTCGTGCGCGGCCAGGACGACGGCCTCCTCGTCACGGCCCGGCAGCGCGGTCTGGAGGGCTTCGACCACGGTGTTGCCGGTGATCGCGATGCGCTCCTCGGGCACGCTCTCGGCCAGCAGGTTGGCGTGGTTGAGCGAGGTCGGCGCGCAGCACAGGTCGGCGAGGTGGTCGATGGCGACCCGGTTGTGCTCCTCGGGCATCGCCCGGTCGTAGCTGCGCAGCCCCGCTTCCACGTGCACCAGCGGCACGTCGTTGGCGTTGGCGGCCAACGCGCCGGCGAGCGCGGACGTCGTGTCGCCCTGCACGATCACCGCCCTGGTCGGGTGCTGCGCCAGCAGCTCGTCCACCGCCGCGATGGCCGCGCCGAGCTGACCGCCGCGGCTGCCACCCCCGACGGCCAGCTCGTGGAACCGGCCCGGGCGGCCGATGTCCTGCCGGATCCGGTGGTACATCGCGGTGTCGTAGTGCTGTCCGGTGTAGACGACGGTGGCGTTGGCGCCCATCACGCGGATCAGCGGCGCGAGCTTGATCAGCTCCGGCCTGGTGCCGCACACCATCGTGACGGTGCCGGGGACTCCCTGGTCGATCGGACCCACCTCCAGTCGCGGATGACGCGCGCCCGGGGCGCGATCGCGGTGAAGGTTAGAGTCACGGGGGCGGATTTCCCTTGTGGCTCAGTCGATCGAGTGAATCTGAACGTGGTGGCGCTCGAGTTGTCGGTGCGGCTCAGTAGATTGGTGAGTGGATCATTCTGGAGTGGACGGATTTGTGATGTTCCGAAGACACGCGGCTTTGATCACCACGGCGTTGCTCGTCGCCGTGGTGGTGGGACCTTCGCACGCGCAGGCGTCCGGGACCGTGCTGCTGCCCGACCTGCGGCAGGCGCCGGTGGGGTGTAGCGGCGGGTACTCCGGCGACCCGTCGCGGTGCGTCGACTGGGACGTGTGCCCGGTCGCCGACCCGGCCGCGCCGAACGGCGAGTGCGTGCAAGTGGGCCCGATCGGGGCGGTCCGGTTGAGGTTCACCACATCGGCGGACAACGTCGGCGACGGGCCGCTGGTGATCCACGGCAGCAGGCGCGACGTCGGGCAGCGGGAGATGACCGCGCGGCAGGCGTTCCAGTCCGCTGTGGACGGTTCGATCCCGATGGACTACGCGCGGGCGCAGCACCCCATCCCGGCCACCATGTACTACGAGCCGGCGGTGACGCACGAGCACTGGCACCTGCTCGGCTTCGAGCACTTCCAACTCCGCACGCTGTCGGGTGACACGGTGGTGACCGACCGGAAGACCGGCTTCTGCCTCGGCGACCGGTACGCGGTCAGCGGCCACCTGCCGAACCGGCCGACCGCGGACGACAGCCCGCAGGGGCGGTTGGCGGCGTTGTTGCGGACGAACCGGTGCGGCCACCACGCGCCGGAGGCGTTGAGCGTGGTGCAGGGCATCTCGGTCGGCTCGGGCGACGACTACCCGCACACGGTCGACTTCCAGTGGCTGGACATCACCAAGGTGCCGTCGGGTGTGTACGACGTGGTGAACATCGTGAACGGTGACCGCACCCTGGTCGAGAAGTCGTACGCGAACAACGCCTCGGCGATGACCATCTCGATCCGCTGGCCGGGCAACGCCACCGAGCCGCCGGCCACGATCACCATGCCGCCGCAGGTGCGGCTGGTGCGGAACTGCCCCGGCGCGGAACAGTGCGCCACCTTGCGCGACTGACGCGCCGAGTGGTCGGCTGAGAGAGCTGCCGAGCGGCCTGTCGACGGATGCGCCGGGGACCGCTGAGGGATGCGCCGACGGACCTGACGAGGGACCTGCGCGCCCGACCCGCTGGGGCAACCCCGGGTTGGGCTGCCGACCTGGGGACGGCGTGCGTGGCCGACCCGACGAGCGGCTTGCGTGGCCGACCCGGCGAGCGGCTTGGGCGGTCGACTCGCCGGGCAACCCCGACGGCTGGGCAGGGTTGCGCTGCCGACCGGGCGGGCCGACCGCCGACGTGATGTGCGGCTGACCGGTCGAGTGCCTGCCGGCACCGGGCCGGGGTCCGGGCCGCCGGGCGTCGCCTGGATGTCCTCTGAGGAGGACGGATACCCGGTCGCGCCGGCGTTTGGCGGCCCCGCCCTCCGGGAATTCGCCAGACGTCCGGATCTGCGACCGAAGGGTGAGGCCATGTCGTTGGCCACCGAGAACCGAGTGCTCGAAGGTCGCTACCGGTTGGCCGGCAAGCTCGGCACGGGCGGTGCGGCGGAGGTCCACCGGGGATGGGACCTGCTGCTCCGCCGGTTCGTGGCGGTCAAGGTGTTCGACGGCGACGAGGTGGACGGGCGTCGGTTCGACAACGAGGTCCGCACGTTGGCCGGGCTGTCGCACCCCGGGCTGCTGTCCGTCTACGACGTCGGCACGTGCGACGGGACGTCGTTCGTGGTGATGCAGCTGGTCGAAGGCACGACCTTGCGCGACCGGCTGCTGGACGGCACGTTCACGCCCGCGCAGGTGCGCGCCCTCGGCCACCAGCTCGCCGACACCCTCGCCCACGTGCACGAACAGCAGGTCGTGCACCGCGACGTGAAGCCGTCGAACGTCCTGCTCGACGGCTCCGACACCGCCTACCTCGCCGACTTCGGCCTGGCCCGCTCGCTCGGCTCGACCCGCATCACCAAGACCACCGAGGTCGTCGGCACCGCCGCCTACCTGGCGCCCGAGCAGGTGCGCGGCGAGGAGGTGGGCCCGCCCGCGGACGTCTACGCGCTCGGCCTGCTCCTCCTGGAGTGCCTGACCGGCTACCGCGAGTACCAGGGCAACCGGGTCGAGGCCGCCATCGCCCGCCTGCACCGCCCGCCCCACGTGCCGCACGACGTGCCCGCCGGCCTGGCCCGCCTGCTCGCGGCGATGACCTCGCTGTCCGCCCGCCGCCGCCCCACGGCCGCCCAGGTCGCCGACAAGCTGCGCCCCGCACCGGCGGCCCTGCCGCGCGACCGGCTCCTCTGCGGCGCCCGGACGTCCGCTCGTCCCGCCTAGAGCGTCGCCAGGAACCGCTCGAGCGCGTCGGTGAACTCCGCCGGCCGTTCGAGGTTGGGCAGGTGGCCCGCCCCGGCGATCACGGCGAGTGTCGAACCGGGGATGGTCGCGTGCATCCGCTCGGCCACGGTGACCGGCGTGTACTCGTCCTCCTCGCCGACGACCACGAGCGCCGGCACGGCGACGCGGGACAGCGAGTCCACGTAGTCGGGCCGTTCCGCGCGCCCGCGCCAGCCCGCCGCCGCGCCCTCCGGCGACGTGCCGCGCATCATCCCCAGCACGTGCTCGGCGACGGCCGGCAGCGCGACGACGTTGTGCGGCGAGATCATCTTGTCCAGCACCTCGTCGGCGTACGGACCCATGCCCTCGCGCAGCACCCGCGCCGCCAGCTCTCGCCGCAGGTCGCGGGCCGCCGTCGGGTCCGCCTCGGGGAACGTGTCCGCCAGCACGAGCGCACGGACGCGTGACGGGTGCGCTCGGTGCAATTCCATGGCGATCTGGCCGCCCATCGACAGCCCGCACACCACCACCCGGTCCAGGTCGAGGCGGTCGAGCAGGTCGATCAGGTCGTCGGCGAACGCGCCCCACGGCGTCGTGCCGGGCACGACCGTCGTCTCACCGTATCCGCGCAGGTCAGGCGCGATGACCCGGTAACGGGAGCGCAGCCGTTCGACCTGGGGCCGCCACATCGTCCGGTTGAACGGGTGGCCGTGCACGAGCAGCACCGGGACGCCGTCGCCCTCGTCGTCGTAGGCGATGTCGATGTCGTTGACCCGCATGATCCCCCCAGCATCCGTTGACGGGAGAAGCCTAGGAAGGCCACCATGCCCGGTGCAATGAAAACAATGCTCTCGGTGCAATGTGGGGTGCACGCGTGGCGGACTACCGCCTGATCGCCGACCGGCTCGCCGCCGAGGTCGCGGCCGGCCGGCTCAAGCCGGGTGACCGGCTGCCGCCGCAACGCGCGTTCGCCCGCAGGCACCGCATCGCGGGCTCCACTGCGGCCCGCGTCTACGGCGAGCTGATCCGACGCGGGCTCGCGGTCGGCGAGGTCGGGCGTGGCACGTTCGTGCGGGCCGCACGCCCTCCGGTCGAGCCCGCGCTGGCCGAGCCGGGCGGTGCGCGGGTCGACCTGGAGCTGAACTTCTGCGTGCTGCCCGACCAGCCCGCCCTGCTGGCGCCCGGCCTCGACCGGCTCGTCCGGCACGGGCTCGGCGACGCGCTCACGCCGGTCGGCGTCCGCGGCACGCCCGAAGCACGCGCCGCCGCCGCAGGCACCCTGGCACGCGGCGGGTGGACGCCGGACGAGCGCCGGGTCCTGTTCACCGGCAACGGCAGGCAGGCGATCGCGGCGGCCGTGTCGGCGTTGGTGCCGGTCGGCGGGCGGCTCGGGGTGGAGGCCGTCACCTACCCGGTGGTGAAGGCGATCGCGACCAGGCTGGGCATCACGCTCGTGCCGCTGCCGGTGGACGACGCGGGCGTGCTGCCGCAGGCCCTCCGCGCGGCCGACGTGCGCGCCGTCTACCTCCAGCCGACCCTGCACAACCCGCTCGGCGCCACCATGCCCGAACGACGCCGCGCCGAACTCGTCGACACCGTGCGCGAGCTGGACGTCCAGGTGATCGAGGACGCCATCTACGCCTTCCTGGGCCCCGACCTGCCGCCGCTCGCGCCCGAGCGCACGACCGTGGTGGACAGCCTGTCCAAGCGCCTCGCGCCCGGACTGACGGTCGGGTTCGCCGTCCCGCCCGGACACCTGGTCGACCGGGTCGCCGCCGCCGCGCGCTCCGGCGGCTGGGCCGTCGGCCACTTCGCGCTCGCCGCCGCGACCGAGTGGCTCGCCGACGGCACCGTGGCGTCCATAGTGGACCGAAAACGGGCCCTCGCGCACGAACGGCAGCAGCTCGTGCGCGCCCGCTTGGCCGGCTTCGACATCAGCGCCGACCCCGGCTCCTACCACTGCTGGTGGCGGCTGCCGGACCGGTGGCGGGCCGAGACGTTCGTCGCCGCCGCGGCACGGCGGGGCATCGCCATCACGCCCGCCGCCGCGTTCGCGGTCGGGCCCGGCCACGCGCCGAACGCCGTCCGCCTCGCCCTCGGCTCCGCGCCGGCGCCGGCCCTGGCCGCCGCGCTGGACGTGCTCGCCGCGCTCGCCGAGGGCAGCCCGGAGGACGAGCAGGTCGACTAGAGTCGCGCCATGACCAGGGTGCCTTGGCTGCTCGACGCCGATCCGGCGCTGCGCTGGCAGGTCGAGCGCGACCTCGTCCACGAGCCGCCCGAGGTCTGGGAGGCGACGCGGGCCCGGATCGCGACCGAGGGCTTCGGCGCACGCCTGCTCGCGCTCCAGGACCCGGACGGCCAGTGGGCGGGTGGCGCGTTCTTCTCCGCCGGCTTCGACTTCCACGGCCCGGAGGCCGCCGAAGGCGCCGGTCAGCCGTGGACGGCGACGACGTGGACGCTGTGCTCGTTGCGGGAGTGGGGCATGGACCCCGAGGTCCTGCGCGAACGCCGCACGGCCGAGCTGCTGGAGCGCAACTGCCGCTGGGAGTACGACGACCTGCCGTACTGGGGCGGCGAGGTCGACTGCTGCATCAACGCGTGGACGGTCCAGAACGGCCTGTGGCTCGGCGCCGACGTCACCGGCATCGTGGACTGGTTCGTGGAGCACCGCCTGCCCGACGGTGGCTGGAACTGCGAGTGGGTCGAGGGCTCGACGCGGTCGTCGTTCCACTCGACCCTCAACTCCCTCAAGGGACTGCTCGCCTACGACGCCGCGACCGGCGGCACGGACGCGACCCGAGCCGCCCGCCGGGCCGGCGAGGAGTACCTGCTGGCCCGCGGGCTGTTCCGCAGGCTGTCCACGGGCGAGCCGGTGGCGCCGTGGGTGAACCGCTTCTCGTACCCGTTCCGCTGGTTCTACAGCGTGCTCAACGCGGCCGAGTACTTCCGCCAGGTCTGGCTGCTCGACGGCACGCCGCCGGACCCGCGCATGGCCGACGCGATCGAGCTCGTCCGCGCCGAGCGACAGCCCGACGGCACGTGGCTCCAAGCCCGCAGGCACCCCGGACGCGTGTGGTTCGAGGTCGACGTGCCGGCGGGGGAGCCGTCGAAGTGGCTGACCCTGTACGGAACCCGCGTGCTCGACTGGTGGGACGCCAACGCCGGGTCAGCGCCCTAGGAAATCACCAACCACGCCAGGAGGCGGCCCCGCGACCAGCAGCGGCCGACGGCTTCGGCGTGCCGGGCCGACCCGTCGAACACCGCCACGCCGAGGATGCTGTGGCCGGAGGCGGGGCGATCGCCGAGCGTCGGTATCGACGGCGCGACCCCGACCCCTTCCGCCGACACCCACGCCACCGGCCGGTCCGCGGCCACCTCGTCGAGGCGGTGCAGGAAGCGCACGCGGTTCTCCGGCGGGAACTTCGACAACGCCCACGTCGTGGTGACGACCGGCAGGGCGTCCGCCGGGACGCGGGCGACGGCGTCGGGCAGCACGTCGACGGCGTCACCTCGCAGCAGCAGCGGGGGGTCCGTCGCCGCCAACGCGATCTCCGCGTCGAGCCTCGCGATCCGCGCTCGATCGTCGGGTGGCGGGCAGGCGCGCAACCAGCGGGCGTCGTCCGCGTCCGTCACGTCGAGCGGATCGACGTCGACGCCCACCTTGGCGACGACCTCGGGCAGCGCCCGCGCCGGGACGGGCAGGCCACCCACGATCGACGCCGACACCTGCACGGGAGAGGACGGGTCGCCCAGCGAGTTGCCGTCGCTGTACGCGATGCCGACGCGGTCGACCGTGAGGTTGAGGCCGGCCGGACCACCCACGTCGATCAGCCCGACCGCGCTCGCGCCCACCCGTCGTGCCGCCTCGGCGATGGCCGGGTACAGCACCGCGGCCCGTCCGGTCTCGTCGGCGCGGTGCCGGCGGCGCACGGCGATGTCGACCACCGAGTCGGTCAGGCGCAGCAGCGCGTCGATCGCCGCGTCGGCGGCGGCGTCGCCGTCCCCGGCGGCGTAGGCGGCGGCGAGTGCCGGGGCGCGTCCGGCGAGGGCGAGGTCGTGCAGCGCGGCGAGGATGACCGCGGGGTGCCGCTTGCGCGCCGGCGCCGACTCGATGGCGCGCAGCGCCTCGTCGGATTCGCTCAGGGCGACCACGACGCGTTCGTGCAGCGGCGAAGTCCCGTCGGCGTCGACCTCGCCGAACCGCCGGTACACCTCGGCGAGCGTGCGCGCCCGTGCTCGACCTGGCATCCCGGCGATCCTACGGGTCGGCCGGTGCTAGCGTGCCCGGCCATGCGTCGATCAAGGGCCCGGTGATGGGCGACCTCGCGTTCGACCAGGACCTGGTGCGGGCACTGCTGCGCGATCAGCACCCGGATCTCGCGGACCTCGAAGTCCGGGACGTCGACGGGGGCTGGGGCAACCAGGTGTGGCGGCTCGGGGACGAGTTGGCCGTGCGCTTGCCGCGGGTCGATCGCGGGCCCGCCATGCTGCACGCCGAGCAGACGTGGCTGCCGGTGTTGGCCGACGGCCTGCCGCTGCCGACGCCCGTCCCGGTGCGCCTCGGCCGGCCGTCCAGCCTGTTCGGGCACCCTTGGACGATCGTGCGCTGGGTCGAGGGCGAACCGGCCGACCACACGCCGATCACCCGTGCCGACGCGGCCGAGGTCCTCGCGGAGTTCCTTAGCGCGCTGCACGACCCCGCGCCCGCCGACGCGCCGGTCAACCCGACGCGCGGCGTCCCCCTGGCTCGGTTGCGCGGCGGGTTCGACGGCTGGTTGGAGCTCATCGCCGGCCACCCGGGTGCCGACGGCGCGCGGGAGGTCTGGGACGAGGCCGTGGCGGCGCCCGTCTGGTCGGACGCGCCGCGGTGGCTGCACGGTGACCTGCACCCGGCGAACGTCGTCGTCCGCGACGGGACGCTCGCCGGGGTGATCGACTTCGGCGAGCTGTGCTCGGGCGATCCCGCCACCGACCTCGCCGCCGCCTGGGTCCTGCTGCCCGCCGGCGCGGCGGGTCGGTTCTTCGACGCCTACGGGCAGGCCGACGACGCGACCGTCACCCGGGCCCGCGGCTGGGCCGTCCTGCGCGCCCTGGTCCTGATCGGGATCGGGCGCAATGGGAGGCTCGGCCTGCCCGGCGGCAAACCGACCTGGGAACCCGCGGGCCACGCCGCGCTGGAACGCGCCCTGGCCTGACGGCCACGTGCGGGGGGACATCAGCCGAACGCCACCAGGTACGTGGCCACCACCGCGAGCAGGTACACCGGGTAGCCGACGCGGGAGGCCCGGGCGAGCCGGCGTTCCGCGTCGTCGCGCCGCACCGACGCCAGCCGCTTGCGGAGCATGGCGACGAGCACGCACCCGGCGGCCAGCAGGATGAACGCGTAGTAGCCCCACTCCAGCGCGACCGTGTAGCTGACCGACGGCAGTTGCGACGTCACGTTGTTCAGCAGCACGGCCGTGCTCAGGATCGCCGTGACGCCCATCGACACGGGTGCGGCGCCGTCGGTGGCCTTGAAGAACAGCGACAGGTACGTGACGGAGATCAGCAGCAGCAGCGGCAGCAGGTTCTTCAGCAGGAACGGCAGCGTGTCGCGGACGATCTCCACCTCGCCCGTGTACTGGCTGTAGTAGATGCCCCCGGCGGCGCCGACCGCGGAGCCGTCGCCGAGAGCGTCGCTGCTGCCGACCGTCCGCTGGAAGAAGCGGGCCGACGTGGCCAGCCAGTTCGGGATGTCGTTGATCGTCGCCTCCGCGTCCGCGCCGCTGCGCAGGTGGTGCTCGGGCGGCACGTCGAGGATCTCCTTGTCGGTCACGTACACGACCTCGTCGGCGGTCCGGGTCCGGTTCTGCAGGACGACTTCGAGGCGCTGGTGGTCGAACGGGAAGCTGCGGAACTCGAAGCCGTTCTTGAACCGGTCGGCCACCCGGTACAGCCGGTAGGTGCCGTCCGCGCCGGTGACGTCGCGCAGCGGCTCGCCCAGCTCCAGGCCCGGCTCGACCGCGTTGATGAAGTGCACGTCCGCCGCCGTGTGCGGGCCGGTGTACTTGAGCCACAGGAAGAAGTCCATGAAGTACGTGCCGTCGCGGGTGTCGAGGTCGCGCAGCTCGTTGATGTTGATGCCGGTGGCCACGACCTGGCGGCGGGTGAGGTACCGGTCCTCGCCGATCGCGATCACCGTGCCGTCGGCGAGGCCTGCGCCCAACGCCTCGGGCGTCGGCGGCTCGTACACCGTCAGCTGCACGGGCGCGGACACCAGTCGCTCGCCGTCGCTGGTCACGAACGACACCGGCATCTGCGCCGAGCCGTTGGCGGTGAAGTACAGCGGGCCGAGCAGCGCCGGGAACGCGTTCTTCTTGTCCTTCAACGCGGCGAGGCTGTCGCGCAGCCGCTCGCGGTCGTCGGCGAGGGTCGTCTCGTCGAGGCCGATGCGGTGGGCGGTGACGACGTGCAGACCGACGTTGAGCGCCTCCCGGGCGGTGGCGGCGTGCCAGCGCGGGCGTTCGCCGTACCGCCGCTGGTAGTCCTCGGCCCAGGCCAGCGCGGGGCCGGACAGCGAGTCGTGCGCCATCGGGGTCGCCAGGTGCAGGTCGTGCGTGACGCCGCCGAGGGCGTCGTGGAACGACATGGTGCCCAAGGTGGCCGTGCCCAGGATCGGCGCGTCCACGCCCGCGTCCCGCAGCCCCTTCACCAGCGGGACGCCGTTGCGGTCCTCGGTGGCGAGCAGGACCGGC
The DNA here is from genome assembly GCF_020859565.1 of Saccharothrix luteola. GTDB lineage: Bacteria > Actinomycetota > Actinomycetes > Mycobacteriales > Pseudonocardiaceae > Actinosynnema > Actinosynnema luteola. The sequence goes on from NZ_JAJHUO010000019.1 coordinate 188,150, forward strand.
GTGCCGGGGGCGAGGGCCTTGATCCGGTCGACGGCCGCCCGCGGGTCGTCGGTGACGGGCACGGTGGCCACGACCTCGCCGAACCGCCGGTAGGACTCGGTGAACGCGGCCTGCGCGGAGCGGCCGGAGGCGTGGTCGTCGTGGACGATCGCGACCTTGTCCGCGCCGAGTACCTCGGCGGCGTACGCGGCGAGGAAGTCGCCCTGGGTGCGGTCGCCGAACGTGCTGCGGAAGAACCAGTCGCTGCCGTCGGTGACGCTCGACCCGCTGGCCGACGGCGTGACCGCGGGGATGCCGGCCGCCTGGTAGATCGGGGCGGCGGCGAGGGAGGTGACCGTGACGCCGTGCCCGATCACGTACAGCGCCTTGTTCTCGCGGACGATCTCCTCGGCGATCTGCCTCGCGCGTTCGGGCTGGTCGGCGTCGTCGTAGACGAGCAGCTCGACCGGGTGGCCGTGGACGCCGCCGTCGGCGTTGACGTCGTCCAGTCCCATCCGCACGCCGCGTTCGACGTGGGCGGCGGCGGCCGGGTCTCGCCCGGTCAGGCCCGCGACCAGGGCGACGTGCACGGGGCTGTCGGTGGCTTCGCTGACGGCGGTCCACACGCCCGCGCCGGTCAGCGTCACCAGGACCACGACGGCCGCCGCGACCGGCGCTTTCAGCTTCGTGCGGCGTTTCGGCGCGGTGTCCACGGGTTCCGGTCGCGGTGGTTCGACCACGTCTTGCGCCTCGGGTGGCGCTTTCGGTTCGACGCCGCGCAGTGCGCGCCGGGCGCGGTCGGTGGCGGGGTCCGCCTTGATCGCGTACGCCCGGTCGAGGCAGAACAGGCGTTCGGCGTCGTCGGGGACCAGCTCGGCGAGCCAGCGCCAGGCCGGCTCGTACTCGGTGTCCTCGGCCAGCGCCACGCCGAGCAGCTCCCGTGCTCCGGCGGGGTCCGTGGCGCGCAGGGAGATCGCCCGGTGCGTGAGCGTGACGGCGGTGTCGGGTTTGGCGGGCTTTTCAGGCACGGGCGGAGGCTAGGCAGGCCACCTGGTGCCCGATCGAGGATCCCTTGATCGTGGCAGAGTCACCTGATCAGGTCATTCGATGGGGCGGCCGTCCTCGTCCTCGATGTGCATGGCGGCGTCCTCGGGGCCGCGCAGGTAGTTCGACCCGGCCTCATCGGCGATCGACGTCGGCTCCTCGTCGACGAAGTCGCCCTCGTCGTCGGGCGCGGAGTACTGCGGGCCTGGTGCTTCGGGGTCGCGGCGCGGGCTGTGGCCCTCGCCCGCGCCCCACCGCGGCTCGATCGCCTCCTGTTGCTCGGACATCGGTCCTCCTCGGGCGTGCGCTCGTTCGTCGGCCATGGTCGCTCCTCCCGTGCCGGGCAGGGGGCACACCGACGGGTTACCCGCGTGCCCCGATCGGACACTGCTCGTTTGCCCGCGCGTGAGCCGGTGAACCCGGAGGTCATGACGAGGAGCGGCACGATGGCGGTGTCGGTCGACGCCTGGGGTGTCGACTTGGCCGCCGACCTCGGCGTGCCGTCCGAGCCGGCCGGTGTGGTGGTGTTCGCGCACGGTTCGGGCAGCTCGCGGCACAGCGGGCGCAACCAGGCCGTGGCGGAGTCGCTGCGGCGGGACGGGTACGCGACCCTGCTGCTCGACCTGTTGACCGAGCGCGAGGAGCGGGAGGACCGGGTCACCGGGCGGCTGCGGTTCGACATCGGGCTGCTGGCGGAGCGGGTGGCGGCGTCGGTGGAGTGGACGTCGAGGGCGCCGGCGACGCGGGATCTGCCGATCGGGCTGTTCGGTGCGAGCACGGGCGCGGCGGCGGCGTTGGTGGCGGCGGCCGGGACGTACCTGGTGAGGGCGGTCGTGTCGCGCGGCGGGCGGCCGGACTTGGCGGGGCGGGCGTTGTCGCGGGTGCGTGCGCCGACGTTGCTGGTGGTCGGCGGTCGTGACGAGGAGGTGCTGGGGCTGAACCGCGCGGCGGCGGAGCAGTTGGCGGTGCTGTGGCGGCTCGAGGTGGTGGAGGGCGCGACGCACCTGTTCGAGGAGCCGGGGGCGTTGGACCAGGTCGCCCAGCTGGCGGGTTCGTGGTTCCGGGACTTCCTCTGATCTTCGCCTTGCGAGGTGGACGCGGCGCGACGGCGGGTGGTCGCGCCGCGTCCGGGCGGTGGGCGCTGCCCTACGGCGCGCTCAACGACGCCACTTCTGGTTCGCGGTGCCCGCGCAGTCCCACAGCTGCAGGACCGCGTCGTTGTCCGGGTTCCAGTCGGCGATGTCCACGCACTTGTTCGCCTGCGGGTTGACGAGGTCGCCCGCTGCGGTCAGGACGAACTGCTGGGCCGGGTTCCCGCTGCACCTCGCGACCTGGACGGCGGCGCCGTTCGAGGTCGAGCCCCAGGCCACGTCCATGCACATGTCGTTCTGCGTGCGGAACGTGCCGCCGGTCGACTCCCACCGCTGGTTCGTGCCGCCCGTGCAGTCCCACACGATCAGGCGCTGGCCGTCGGCGAAGTTCCAGTTCGGCACGTCGACGCACTTGCCGTGCCAGGTGCTGACGATGCTGCCCGCCGGCCCCGGCGGAGGAGTGCTGCCGCCACCGGTGAACGGAGTCAGGACGATCCCCGCCGAACGCGGGTCGCCGTCGTGCACCAGCGACTCCTGCGCCTGCACGTCGTCGAACGCGAAGCCGTAGGCCTTGCCGTCCACCATGTTCTGGTGCACGAGCCGCGAGTAGTGGTTGGTGAGCGATCCCTGGTAGAAGTCGGCGGGCCCGCCGCCGGGCTGGGTGTCGATCCGGCCGAGCGTGGAGCGGTGCAGCGCGGCGCACAGGGTGCGCGCGATCGGACCGACGACCTGGTCGTTGGGCGCGTGCAGCGCGCCGTCGCAACCCCACACGTTCGACGTGGACGGTTTGGCGAACGACGCCACCTGACGTCCCGACGAGTCGGTGAAGTTCAGGGTGTTGCCCGACGTGCGGCCGAAGTAGCGGATGTCCGGCCGGTCGCCGAACGGCACCACGGTCAACGTCTTGGTGGTGTAGGCGTTCCACGCCTGCGTGATGTACGGGTCGAGGTAGGCGCGGTCGAACAGGCCCGCGTCGGCCGCCTTGCCCGGCGCGAGCACGCGCACCACCGTGCCGTCGGCGCGGGTGCGGACCGAGTTCGCCCAACCGGCCTGGTTGCGCACGCCGTTGATGACGTTGTCGCGGCCATTGGCGACCAGCTCACCGGTCTTCTTCGTCACGCCGCTCGCGCCGGTCACGGTGACCGCGTGCGGCACGGCGAACATGTCGACCTGCGAGCTGTTCAACCACAGGCCCGCGTCGTTGTAGGTGAACTCGCTCCAGTCGAACAGGATGTCCCGGTTCGGGTCGCTCGGCGACCACGGCGCGGGCTGCACCAGGCCGTCCGGCGTGAGGAAGAACTTGAGCTTCTCCCCGAACGACATGTAGACGCGGCCGGAGATGAACCGCGGCACGCGCAGGGTGATGTTGCCGCCGTTGGGCGGGCCCGCGATCGACACGTCCGGCGCGGGCGAGGGCGGGTTGGCCCCGGCCGGCCACGGCGTGAAAGCGCCCGACTGGTTGACGTACCCGAGCCGGCCGCCGGGACGGATGTCGGTGCCGAGCACGTACAGGTGGACGGCCTCGGCACGACCGCTGTTGTTGGTGATCGTGATCGGCAGCAGGTCCGGTCCGACGGCCGCGGCCGGTGTGGCGGCGGCCAGTGACGCCGCCGTGACGAGCGCGGCGAACGCGCTCGACCACTTCGTCAGGGTGCGCATGGTTGCGACTCCTCGGTGCAGGGCAAGGTTGTCCCGACCTCCCGGCCGGTTTCAGGGCGGCCAGGCGGTCGGACGCCGACGCGGACGGATCCGTGAGAGCGCTTCCACAGCGTTGTGCGGTGGTTGGACCAATGTCAAGAGGGGAACGTGACCGGGACCACTGGAGTCCGATGTGGATCGGCGGCCAGAGTGGTGGCATGACCTACGACCTCGACTCCGTCCGCGCCCGCTTCCCCTCCCTCGCCACCGGCACCGCCCACTTCGACGGTCCGGGCGGCTCGCAGGTGCCCGCCGCCGTCGCGGACGCCATGCGTGACGCGATGACCTCGTCCCTGGCGAACCGGGGCGTGGTGACCGACGCCGAACGCGCGGCCGACACGATCGTGCTGGACGCCCGGCGCGCGGTGGCCGACCTGCTCGGCGCGCCGCCGGAGGGCGTGGTGTTCGGGCGCAGCATGACGCAGCTGACCTACGACTTCGCCCGCACGCTGGCGCGGACCTGGGCGCCTGGTGACGAGGTGGTGGTGACCAGGCTCGACCACGACGCGAACGTGCGGCCGTGGGTGCAGGCGGCCGAGGCGGTCGGCGCGGTGGTGCGGTGGGTCGGGTTCGACCCGGCGACCGGTGAGCTGGACGACGTCGCCGAGGCGCTGTCGGAGCGGACCCGGCTGGTGGCCGTCACGGCGGCGTCGAACCTGGTCGGCACGCGTCCCGCGTTGGCGGGGATCGCCGCCGCGGCGCACGAGCGCGGCGCGCTGTTCTACGTGGACGGAGTGCACCTCGCCGCGCACCACCCGGTGGACGTGGCTGCGTTCGGGGCGGACTTCTTCGCGTGCTCGCCGTACAAGTTCTTCGGGCCGCACTGCGGTGTGGTGGCCGGGCGGCCGGAGGTGCTGGCGGACCTGCGGCCGGACAAGCTGCTGCCGTCGCCGGACGCCGTGCCGGAGCGGTTCGAGCTGGGCACGTTGCCGTACGAGGTGCTGGCCGGCTGCACGGCCGCAGTGGACTTCATCGCCGACGTGGTCCCGTCGGGCGGGACCCGTCGTGAGCGGATCGCGGCGTCGTTGACGGCGGTGGGCGCGCACGAGGACCGGTTGCGGGAGAGGGTCGAGGCGGGGCTGGCGGCGCTGCCCGGCGTGACGGTGTGGTCGCGGGCGCGGCTGCGCACGCCCACCGTGCTGGTGACGTTCGCCGGGCACGCGGCGGCGGACGTCTACCGGCACCTGGCCGGGTTGGGCGTGAACGCGCCGGCGGGCTCGTTCTACGCGATCGAGGCGTCCCGGTGGCTGGGGCTCGGCGACACCGGCGGGCTCAGGGTCGGGCTCGCGCCGTACTCGACCGAGGCCGAGGTGGACCGGCTGCTCGACGGGGTGGCCGCGTTCCTGCGTTCGGCCTAGCGACGACCCCTGACGTGATGGGACGTCCGGCGCAATGTCGGCGTGACGGGTGAACACCGCTCACCGGGTGGCCGTACCCCCGGACGAGAACGGGTCACCCCGCCGCGCAGGTGCGCCCGTACCCACACAGGAAGGTGGTCCATGAGGCACACACGTCCGCAGTTCGGCAGGAAACGCGCGGTGGTGATCGGTGCGGTCGGCGTGGCGGCGATGGTGGTCACCGCGGTGGCCGCCCTCGCCACCGCCGGTGGCGGCGACGGGCAGGCGATCGTCTGCCCGTCGCCGGTCGGCGCGCTGTCCGCCGTGCCCGACGCGGCGAAGACCGAGGTCGCCCGGGAACTCGCGAACCTGGACAAGCAGCTCGGCGAGGCCAACGAGCGGTTGGCGCGATCGGAGGGCGAGGGCGGGCCGAACTTCGTGGACAACGCGATCCTGGGTCCGTTGGCGAGCAAGCGGACCGCCGCGTTGGACCGGATCGGGATCGCCATCGGCCGGGTCGCCGGGCAGCGGCCGGACGGGCTGGAGGACTTCGCCGAGTGCGCGCTGGGCGAGGCGGGCGACGTCGTCGAGGTCACCTCGCCCCCCGTCGTGGAGGAGGTCGGCGAGCAGGTGATCGAGTGCCCGTCGCCCGTGGGCGCGTTGGCGGAGGTGCCCGCGGCGGCTCAGGACGAGGTGGCGCGGGAGTTGGCGAACCTCGACGAGCAGGTGGAGGAGGCGAACGAGCGGCTGGTCGAGACCGAGGGCCAGGGTGGGCCGAACTTCGTGGACAACGCGATCCTGGGTCCGTTGGCGAGCAAGCGGACCGCCGCGTTGAACCGGATCGAGACGGCGATCGGTCGGGTCGCGGAGAAGCCCGAAGGGCTGGAGCGGTTCGCGGAGTGCTCGGTGGCGTGAGCGGAAGGTCCTGGTCGGTTCGGGTGTGCGCCCGGACCGACCAGCGCCGTTCGGGGCGAGCCGGCCAGGCCGGTCGGGAAGCGGTCGAGGCCCTGGCCGAACAGGGCGTCCCGGTCGGGGTCGTCGAGGTGGTCGTTGGCGGCCAGGGAGGCGGAGGTGCCGGAGCCGGTCCGGTCCTAGCGGTGGCGCGGCCCGAACGTCAGCCGCAGCCCGTGGACGGCGACGCTGACCAGCGGCCGGTGGGGGAGCAGCCACGCCAGTCCGCCCGTCGGGTCGACGTGCCAGCGGGCGCGGACCGGGGCCACGCGGCCGGTGGCGCGCAGCGGCGTGCGGGCCAGGCCGTCACCGAACGCCTGCCAGGTCGAGCCGACCGCCGGCAGCCGCACGCCGAACCGGGGCGTTCGTGCCCGGATCGAGGCGATCGGACCGTGCTCGTCCCGGGCGGACGCGGCGAGGTCCCGACCCCACTCGAACTCGGCCGGTTCCTTCGGGATGCCCCACAGCTCCCGGCCGCCCGCCCGCGACGCCGGGCTGTCGACCCAGATGCGCGTGATCGACACCCCGAACCGCAGGCCACGCCGCACCAGTACGGCGGCCAGCACCTCGTGGTAGGCCAGGCCGGGCGGTCGGTAGTCCACGAAGGCCGTCCCGACCACGGCCCGCCCGAACGCGGTCACCGGCCGCACCGGCAGCGGTGGCAGCGCCGTCGCCCGGACCAGCCACACCGACACGCACGCGCGACCGTGCAGCTCCCACGGCTCCGGCGGATAGGTCACCGATCACCCCTCCCGGCTCCATTGTCGGGCCACGACGACATCACGCGCTCGGCACCACCTCGACGCCGCGTTCAGCCGGAGCCTCGCGCCGGTGTTGGCCGAGGCGCTCGACCGCGGGTAGTCATCGGCCCAGCCCTCGGCGGGTCCGTGCCGGTGGCGGTGGGGTGCCTTCGGTGTCGAGGGCGGTGTAGGCGGTGAGCCAGCCGGTGGCGCGGTAGTCGCCGCGGCGGGTGAAGACGGCCACCCCGGTTTCGGTCGGGTCGTCGTCGTCCGCCGGTGGATAGGCGACGGTCGCGGCCGTCGTCGGCGTCGTCCAGGTCCGGCCACGCCAGGCGACCGCGGTCGCGCCCGTGCCGCCCGTGACGGTGGCGTTGTCGGCGTGCGCGGTGAGGGTGTGGTTGGTGGTGCGCTCGCGCAGCAACGCGGTGTAGCCGGCGTGGTCCAGGACGCAGCCCGCCGGTGAACGCCCAGGTGGCCAGTCCGGCGCGCGCAGACCCCGCGCGACCGCCGAGCGCCACAGGCCCGGCACCACGTCCCTGAGGTGGGCGCGGGTGGCCATCTCCTCGCACATCCACAGCAGCCTGCCCGCGCCGCGGCCCGGTGCGAGGCTCCGCCAGCGGACGCGGTGGTCGAGGTCGGCGGCCACCACGGCGATCCACGGGTGCACGGTGCCCAGCACGCCCTGCGCGGCCAGCCACGCCAGGAACCTCGGCGCCTGCTCGTACACCGGGTGCAGGGTGGCCAGCGGGATGCCGCCCGCCACGCGCCGCTTCCCGTCGAACAGGTGCGGCGACCGTGCCGCGAGCAGCAGCGCCGCCCACGCCAGGTCGCCCGGCGCGGTGGTCGTCTGCGAGCCGAGGCCCTTGACCGACGTCGTGTGGGTGATCTGCGACGTCTTGCCGCCCGCCTTGATCACCGTGGCCACGGCCGGCCGCACCGGCTCCGGCACCGGGATGCCCGCCAGGTCGCGGACGGCGACCGACAGGACCAGGCTGAGCGCGTTCTCCGCCTCGTCCGGGTCGTGCGGCACGGGCAGCAGACCCAGCGTGCGGCGCAACCGGTGGCCGGTGTGGGTGGACACCATCATCCGCGCGGTGAGGCGGCCCAGTTCGGTGATGTCGAGCCGGTCGCCGGTCGACGTCAGGTGACCCTCGTCCACCAGGAAGGCCACGGCCTCCTGCACCGGCTCCAGGTCGTCGTCGCCCTGCGCGTGCGCCAGCGTCTCGACCCACCACGCCTGCGCGTCGTCCACCGTGCCGATCCGGCCCTGGAGCACTTCGGCCAGCACGTGGTCGGGCAGGGAGTCGCGGATCCGCGAGTAGACCGAGTACCCGGCCACCAGCCTGGTCTGCCAGTCGGCGCGCTGCGTCTCGTCGACGATCAGGTACGACCAGCCCTCGGTCTCGCCCGCGCCGATGCGCCCGGCCCGGCCGAACATCTGCAGCACGGTGGACGTGTCGATCGGCTCGCCGCCGATGGAGACGTCGCGCACGATCACGGCCCGTGCGGGCAGGTTCACACCGGCGGCGACGGTGGACGTGGCGACCAGGACGTCCGCCTCACGTGCGCGGAAGGCCCGTTCGGCGGCGTGCTTGTGCTCGTAGTCGGCGTAGTGCAGGCGGACGCCGACCTCCGCGCACGCCTTGGTCAGGCCGTCGACGTCGTCGGGGGCGACGGTGTGCACGGGCGCGCCCCGGTCGGCGGCGATCGCCATCGCGGTGGAGCGGACGTTGCGCTTGGAACCGCAGAACACCAGCACGCTGCCGCCCTCGGCGGTGTGCCGCTGGGTCAGGTCGAGCACGACCTGCTCGCGCAGCCGGTTGTTCGCGGTGAAGCCGGAGGCGGCCGGGATCGTCGGCAGCTGCCAGGTCACCTTGGACGGTCGCCAGGTCGTGGCCACGAGGTCGGCTTCCAGCCACTCGGCGACCTCGGCGGCGTTGGAGACGGTCGCCGAGAGCCCCACGATCCGGACCGGCGAGTCGATGCCGCGGACGCGGGCCAGCAGGGCTTCCAGCAACGCGCCGCGGTTGGGGCTGCCGAGCAGGTGGATCTCGTCCACGACGAGGCAGCCGACCTCGCCGAGGGCGGCCTGGAGGGAGGACGCGCGGCAGATCGCCTCGAACTTCTCGGTGGTGGCGACCCAGAGGTCGGCCGCTTTGACGGCTTCGACGTCGACGGCGTACTCGCCGGAGAGGCGTTCGACGCGGAGGCCCTCGTCGCGCCAGGTTTCCAGTTCGCGGTCGAGTTCGTCGGTGAGCGAGCGCTGGGGGACGAGCCAGGCGGCTTTGCGGCCTTCGTGCAGGATCGCCTTGAGCACGGCCAGCATGCCCATCGCGGTCTTGCCCGCGCCGGTCGGTGCGGTGATCAGCAGGTGGGAGTCGCCGTCGACCAGGTGAGGTGCGGCTTGGGCTTGGGCGGGGTTGAGCACGGGGAAGGGAAGGAACCGCGTCCAGTCGGCGGGCACGTGCCGGGTGACCGGGACGGGGTCGGGCACGTCGTCGGCGTTGGTCGGTTCGTGCAGGTCCCACAGCATCTCGAAGGCCAGGCGAGCCGCTCTCGCCCCCTCGCCGACGACCGATTCGCACCGCTCCGGCACCACGCCGCCGACGTCGGACAGCCAGGCGGTGGCGGCGGTCGCGGACACTTCCTCCTGCTCCAGCCAGTGGCGGATGGCGCGGAACGGCACCCCGGCCGCTTCGAGTCGTTCCTTGAGCGGGGTGAATGCGGACAAATCGGGCAAAACGACCCGAGCGTCCACGCCGGCGGGTAGGTCGGGCACGTCGAACGCGGGGTCGACCGTCTTGCACCACCACACGGGCCGCGACTCCAGCGCCGCCAATGCCGGAGGCAACACGGGCACCGCCGCCGAACGCGCCGCCGGCACGACCTCGGAACCGCTGAGGATCGACCGGATCCGAGCCGCCATCGCCACGGTGGACACGCGCCGCCCCACCCGAACCCGCGCCTCACCCCCGTTGTCGACCGGCCCGTCCGCCGCCTCCACCTCGGCGTCCACGACCTCACCGCGTGATCCGCCCGCCCGCTGCGCGTCCGCCCGCCGCCCGGAATCCGCCGCCCCCGGCCGCCGCGAACCGTCCTCCGGCGACCCCGCACCGGGTTCCGGCCGCCGCGAATCCGACGCCGAGGCCGCGGACCGTGACCCCGGTCGTCGCGAACCGGTCTCCGGCGATCCTGCACCGGATTTCGGCCGCGAGCCCGCCGACTGCGAACCCGCCGCCGGCCGCCGCGAACCCCCGTCCGGCGATCCGGCACCCGATTCCGGCCGCTGCGAACCCGTCTCCGGCGAGCCGGAACTCGCCGCCGGCTGCCGCGAACCCGACCCCGGCGGCAGGTCCAGCCCGGTCTCGGGGTCGCCGATCCCGGTGCCCGGCGCGGTGGCGCGGTCGGCTCGCGTCGGCGGGTTCCGGGGTGGTTCCTGGGGCTCGGGCGGCGCGGCAGGCGGCCGGGCAGGGGCCGGTGGGCGGCCGGTGGCCGGTGGTCGGATGGCGCGCGAGCTGCGGGCCAGGGCTTCGAGTTGGGCGTCCTCCGCGAGGCGGCGCGAGACGGCGTCCGGGCGCAGGTCGCCGAGCACCGAGCGTTGCGCGAGCTTCAACTCCCGCAGCGTGAACGAAGCGGGGCACGCGGGGCACGCGACGGCGGCCTGCAGCTGCTGCCTGCCACGATCCGGGTGGGCGCGGTACAGGCCGTGCAGCTCGCCTTCGCACTTCGGGCACCGCCGGTCGATGGGCACGGGCGACAGCTGCCAGCCCGGCTCGGCGTACCGCGCGATCGCGGGCTCCGGGCGGACACCCCACCTGGCCTCCACGACCCCGGCGACCGAGGTGTCCACGACGGGCGACCCGTGCTCCACTCGTCGCCTCCCGTTCCCGGCCGCGGTCGTGTCGGCGGCCGGGTGGCACGGCCCAGCGCCTCCCGGCGCGGTCCCAGCGCTCCTGGAGCGCCGGGCGTCCCCTGGCGGCCGACACGTGATGCTATGCCGAGCCGCGTCCGGGCGGCTGCGGCGGTGACGGGGTGGGGCTGGTCGGCGCTCGGTCTATCCAACCGATGTACGAGAACAGTGTTTCCGTACATTTTCGGGCCATGATCACCCGATCGTGTTCAAGACCGGAATCTGCTGTTCCTCCTCCGTCAGCGAGCCGTGGTGCCCGACAAAGGTAGTGAGTCCCGGCTCCACCGTCGAACGCACCACCGCCAGCGAGCCCTTCGCGGCCACCACCAGGTCGCCGATCCGCGGCAGCACGTGGTCGTCCACCCGAGGCCCGAACCACCCCGCCGCCACGGCCTCCGCACGCGACGCGATCCACGCCCGATCACCCAACCGCCGCACCCACCGCGCCCGCACCGCCTCCACCGCCGACGTGTAGACGTGCCGCACCCGCGCCTCGCCGCCGAGCAACCGCACCCCGTCACGCAGCACGTCGTCGGTGTCGAAGTCCACTTTGTCGTCCGCCGCCACCATCCCGTGGTCGGCCGTCACGACCAACGCCCCACCGGCCGGCAACCCGTCGGCCACCGCCGCCGCCAACCGGTCGACGAACCGCAACTGCCACCGCCACGCCGCACTGCCCGGCCCGTACACGTGCCCGAGCGCGTCCAGATCGGCGTGGTAGGCGTAGCAGAGCACCCGGTCGGCCGACTGCATGGCCTCCGCCACCCGCGCCACCAGGTCGCCGAACCCGAGCACGCCCTGGAACCGCCCACCCCGCAGCACGGCCCGCGTCAGCCCGCTGCCCTTCTGCTCGCGCGGCAGCACGAGCCGCACCGCCACCCCGGCGTCGGCCGCCGCCTCGAACGCCGTCCGCCGCGGCTGCACCTCCTCCGGCACGAGCACGTCCCGCAGGTCGACGTGCGGGGTCGCCCCGTACCGCGACCACCGCAACGCGTTCAGCACCTCGCCACCGTCGGCGAACGAGTACCCGACCAACCCGTGCTCACCGGTCGGCACCCCGGTGCCCAACGCGGCCAGGCTGCTCGCCGTCGTCGACGGGAACCCGGCCGTGATCGGCGGGCCCGCCAACGACGACAGGAACGGCGCGTCCGCCTCGTGCTCCCGCAACAACCGCCACCCGAGACCGTCCACGAGTAGCACGCACACCCGGGACGGGCCGGAGATGCCGAGCACGTCCACCATCCCCGGCACGCCGAGCCCGGCGAGCACCGACGGCACGACGTCGGCCAGCGATCCGCCCCCGTACCGGGGCACCAGCGGGTCCATGGCACGCGACCCTAGCCCTCCCGGGACCATGGACCCCATGACCACCGAACGCGTCGGCCCACCCCTGCGCGCCGACGAACGCGAGACGCTGCGCGCGTTCCTCGACTACCACCGCGCCACCCTGGCCATGAAGTGCGACGGCCTGTCCACCGAGGACCTGCGCCGCCGCTCCATGCCGCCGTCCACGCTCACCCTGCTCGGCCTGGTCCGGCACATGGCCGAGGTCGAGCGGACCTGGTTCCGGCGCGTGATCAACCACGAGGACGTCCCGCTGGTCTGGTCGGCCGACGGCGACTTCCAGGTCGCCTACGACGCCTCCACCGCGACCAGGTCCGAGGCGTTCGAGGCCTGGCGGACCGAGGTCGAGCACGCCCGTCGCATCGAGCGGGAGGCCGAGTCGCTCGACGTCACGGGCCACCACGAGCGCTGGGGCGAGGACGTGTCGCTGCGCCTGGTCATGCTCCACGTGATCCACGAGTACGCCCGGCACAACGGCCACGCCGACTTCCTGCGCGAGGGCATCGACGGCACGGTGGGCGCGTAACGCCACAGTCAGGCCGCGGTCGGCCGGCTGATCCGGCCGACCAGTTCCACCAACGCCGCCGCCACGGCACCCACCACCGCACCCACGAACAGCCGCTGCGGCGTCACGTCCAGCAGGAACACGTCCGTCGCCAGCACCGGCACGGCGAGGATCACCGCCGCCGTCGTCGCCATGCCGGCCAGCAGCGCCACCTTCCACCCCGTCAACGGCCGCGCCAGCAGCGACAACGTCCACAGCGACGCCACCAGCACCACGACCGTCGCCACCGTCTGACCGGCCACCCGCCCGCCGGCCGGGTCGAGCGAGCGGATCGCGAGGTCGCCGCCGAACGCGGCCAGCCCGATCACCACACCCGTGGGCACGGCCAGCCGCAGCACGCGCCCCAGGAACCCGGGCACGTAACGGCGGCGGTTCGGAGCGAGGGCGAGCACGAAACCCGGGACGCCGATCGTCACCGTCGAGATCATGGTGAGCTGGATCGGGGCCAACGGGTAGGCGATCCCGCTCGCCAGCACGACCAGCGCCAACACCAGCGAGTACACGTTCTTCACCAGGAACAGGTTCGCCGCGCGCTCGATGTTGGCGATCACCCGCCGACCCTCCGCGACCACGTCCGGCAGGTGCGCGAACCGGCTGTCCAGCAGCACGAGCTGCGCGACCGCCCTGGTCGCGGCGCGCCGTTGCCCATCGCCACGCCGATGTCGGCGTCCTTCAGCGCCATCGCGTCGTTGACACCGTCACCGGTCATCGCGACCACGTGCCCGCGCCGCTGCAACGCGCCCACCACCGCCCGCTTCTGCTGCGGCGTGACCCTCCCGTACACGGCGGAGGTCTCCAGCACGTCGGCGAGCGCGTCCGGGTCGTCGGGCAGCGTGCGCGCGTCGACCGCCTCGCCCGCGTCGGAGATGCCGGGCAAGCCGACCGACACCGCGACCGCGCCGACCGTGCGCGGGTTGTCGCCGGAGATCACCTTCAGCGTCACGCCCTGCTCGGCGAAGTACCGCACCGTGTCGGCGGCGTCGTCGCGGATCCGTTCGGCGAGCACGACCAGCGCGCGTGCGGCGAGGCCGGCGGGCAGCGACGTGCCCTCGGCGGGGGAGTGGGCCGAGGCGAGGACCAGCACGCGCTTGCCCCGCGCAGCCAGGTCGGCGGCGCGTTCGGCCGGCGGTCCGCCCTCGGGGAACACCATCTCCGGCGCGCCGAGCACCCACGTGCCGTGACCAAGGGCGTCCACAGAGGACCACTTCCGGCTCGACGAGAACGGCACGCCTCCCGTGCGCTGCCAAGTGGTGGAGGAGAACTCCTCGGCCAGCGCGGCGGACGTGGCGTTCGCGTCGGGCGCCGTGGCCAGCAACGCCAGCGCCTCCCGGACGTCGTCCTGCGGTCCGTCGGCCAGGAGCTGGTCGAACACGATGTCGCCGTGCGTGAGCGTGCCCGTCTTGTCGAGGCAGACGACGTCGACGCGGGCCAGCACCTCCACCGCCGGCAGCTCCTGCACCAGGGTCTGCTTCCGCGCGAGGGCCACCGCGGCGAGCATGAACGCCAGACTGGTGAGCAGCACCAGCCCTTCGGGGACCATGCCGACCAGCGCCGCGACCGCGCCGGTCATCGCCTCCTGCCAGTCGTCGGTGTCGGGGCTGCGCAGTTGGCCCCACAGCAGCAGCGGGCCGACCACCAGCATCATCAGCGAGATCCACCGCAGCAGCTTGTTCGTGCCCGCGACCAGCTCGGACCGCACCACGGTGAACCGGCGCGCCTCGGCGGTGAGCCGGGTCGCGTAGGCGTCCTCGCCGACCGCCGTCGCCTGGAACCGGCCCGACCCGGCGACCACGATCGAGCCGGAGCGCACGTCGTCGCCGACGGCCTTGTGGACGGGCTCGGACTCGCCGGTCAGCAGCGACTCGTCCACCTCCAGGCCGTCGGCCGCGGTGACCACGCCATCGGCCACGACCTGGTCGCCCGCGCGCACGGTGATCAGGTCGTCGGCCACCACGTCGCCGACGTCGACCTCGGACGTCACACCGTCGCGCGTCACCCGGGCGCGTGGCGCGTTGAGCACGGCGAGCCGGTCGAGGGTGCGCTTGGCGCGCAGCTCCTGGACCACGCCGATCGCCGTGTTGGCCACGACGACCAGCCCGAACAGGCCGTTCTGCCAGCGCCCGGTGGCCAGGATGACCAGGAACAACGCGGTCAGCAGGCCGTTGAACGGCGTGATGACGTTCGCCCGGACGATCTGAGCCGTGCTGCGGCTCGTGCGGGACCGGACGGCGTTGGTCCGCCCGTCGGCGACGCGCTCCGCGACCTCCGCCGCGCTCAACCCCGCCGCCCGCTCCGCCCGCACGCCGGCGACCTCGGACACAGCCACCTCCCGCGCCCATGGTCACCCGCCGCGTCGCTCCCCGCCCGCCAGTGCGGCCGCGCCGGTCGTCGTCGGACACCCGGCACGGGGCTGGTTCAGGGCGTGAGCAGCGTTTTGATGGCCCGGCGCTCGTCCATCGCCCGGTAGCCCTCGGCAGCCTGGTCCAGCGGCAGCGTGAGGTCGAAGACGCGGCCCGGGTCGATCCGCCCGTCGCAGATCAGCTCGACCAGCTCGGGCAGGAAGCGGCGCACGGGCGCGGGGCCGCCGTGCAGGTGCACGTGGGAGAACGTACTCGTGCCCCATCGGAGCCGGGCCGTCGACCGCCTCGACCCCCGGTAGGGCCACAGGTCCGACCCGCACACGCACGCCGCGGACAGCCGGATGACCGCGTCGGTCGGCTCGACGATCACCGGATCGTCGCGTTTCTCCACCCGGACGTCACTCGGGCGTGCAGCAGGACACCACGCACGACGGCCCTCCTCCGCTCGCGAACGCCCGCCAGTACAGACCGCGGCGCCGGCTCCCGCGAGCGGGCGCTCGAGTTTCGGACCCCCGTGATCAGAGCTAGCGTCGGGACCATGCCGTCGACCGAGCGGACCGCGGACGACCTGGACCTGCTGGACGCCTACTGGCGTGCGGCGAACTACCTGTCCGTCGGACAGATCTACCTGCTCGACAACCCGCTGCTGCGCGAGCCGCTGCGCCCCGAGCACGTCAAGCCCCGCCTGCTCGGCCACTGGGGCACGACCCCCGGCCTCAACCTCCTCTACGCGCACATGAACCGCGCCATCCGGCAACGCGACCTGAACACCCTCTACGTCACCGGACCCGGCCACGGCGGTCCCGGGCTCGTCGCCAACGCCTACCTGGAAGGCACCTACAGCGAGGTCTACTCGGGCATCGGCGAGGACCTCGACGGCCTGCGCGCGTTGTTCCGCCAGTTCTCCTTCCCCGGCGGCATCCCGAGCCACGTCGCGCCGGAGACACCCGGCTCGATCCACGAAGGCGGCGAGCTCGGGTACGCCCTGCTGCACGCGTACGGCGCGGTGTTCGACAACCCCGACCTCCTGGCGCTGTGCGTGGTCGGCGACGGTGAGGCGGAGACCGGGCCCCTGGCCGCCAGTTGGCACTCGAACAAGTTCCTCGACCCCGCCCGCGACGGCGTCGTGCTGCCCGTGCTGCACCTCAACGGCTACAAGATCGCCAATCCCGCGGTGCTGGCGCGCATCCCGGACGACGAGCTGGCCTCCTTGCTGCGCGGCTACGGCCACACGCCGCACTTCGTCGTCGGCGACGAGCCCAAAGCCGTGCACGAACAGCTCGCGTCCACATTGGACACCGTGCTGGACGACATCGCCGAGATGAAGCGGTCGGCGCGACGCCCGCCGTGGCCGGTGATCGTGCTGCGCACCCCGAAGGGCTGGACCGGACCGCGCGAAGTGGACGGGAAGCAGGTCGAGGGCACGTTCCACGCGCACCAGGTCCCGCTCGCCGCCACCCGCACCGACGACGGGCACCGCGCGCTGCTGGAGGAGTGGTTGCGCAGCTACCGGCCCGAGGAGCTGTTCGACGACGACGGCAGGCTCGTGCCCGAACTGCGCGCCCTCGCGCCCACCGGCGACCGGCGGATGAGCGCCAACCCGCACACCAACGGCGGTCGGCTGCTGCGCGACCTGCGGATGCCCGACTTCCGCGACCACGCGGTGACCGTCGACCGGCCCGCCGTCGCGAGCAGCGAGGCGACCAGGGTGCTCGGCGGGTTCCTGCGCGACGTGGTGCGCCTCAACCCGGACAACTTCCTCGTCCTGGGCCCGGACGAGGTGGCGTCCAACCGGCTGTCGGCCCTGTTCGACGTGACGGGCCGCAAGTGGCGGGCGGACACCGTGCCCGGCGACGACCACCTCGCACCGGACGGCCGGGTGCTGGAGGTGCTGTCGGAGCACCTGTGCCAGGGCTGGCTGGAGGGCTACCTGCTCACCGGCAGGCACGGCCTGTTCACCAGCTACGAGGCGTTCATCCACATCGTCGACTCGATGCTCAACCAGCACGCCAAGTGGCTCAAGACGACCCGGGCGATCCCGTGGCGCGCGCCGCTGGCGTCGTTGAACTACCTGCTGTCGTCGCACGTCTGGCGGCAGGACCACAACGGGTTCAGCCACCAGGACCCCGGTTTCCTCGACCACGTGGTGAACAAGAAGGCCGAGATCGTCCGCGTCTACCTGCCGCCCGACACCAACACGCTGCTGTCGGTCGCGGACCACTGCCTGCGCAGCAGGCACTACGTGAACGTGATCGTGGCGGGCAAGCAACCCGCGCTGACGTACCTGGACATGCCGGACGCGGTCGCGCACTGCGCGCGCGGCCTGGGCATCTGGGACTGGGCGGGCACCACCGAGGGCGAGCCGGACGTGGTGCTGGCCTGCGCGGGCGACATCCCGACGCTGGAGACCCTGGCCGCCGCGAAGCTGCTGCGCCGGCACCTGCCCGACCTGAAGGTGCGCGTGGTCAACGTGGTGGACCTCATGCGCCTGCAACCGGACACCGAGCACCCGCACGGCCTGCCGGACCGCGACTTCGACGCGCTGTTCACCGAGGACAAGCCGGTGATCTTCGCGTTCCACGGCTACCCGTGGCTCATCCACCGCCTCACCTACCGCCGCACGAACCACGCCAACCTGCACGTGCGCGGCTACAAGGAGGAAGGCACCACGACCACGCCGTTCGACATGGTGATGCTCAACGACCTGGACCGGTTCCACCTGGTGATGGACGTGATCGACCGGGTGCCGTCGCTGGGCGGCGCGGCGGCGTCGCTGCGGCAGCGCATGGCGGACGCCCGGCTCGCCGCGCGCCAGCACACCCGCGAGCACGGCGAGGACGACCCGGCGATCGCCGGCTGGACGTGGGGCTGACGTGCGGGTCCTGGTGGTCAACGCGGGCTCGTCCAGCCTGAAGCTGCGGCTGCTGGCGGCCGACGACGAGGTGGAGCGCACCGCCGACGTCGAGCCGGACCCGGAGCGGCTCGCCGACGTGCTGGAGGACTGGCCGACACCGGACGCCGTGGGGCACCGCGTGGTGCACGGCGGCACGCGGTTCACCGATCCCGTCGTGCTGGACGACCTGGTGCGGCAGGCGCTGGTCGACCTGACCTCGCTCGCGCCGCTGCACCAGCCGAAGTCGTTGGCGGGCCTGGACGCCGTGCACCGGCTGCTGCCGGACGTGCCGGCGGTCGCGTGCTTCGACACCGCGTTCCACACCACCATCCCCGCGTCGGCGGCCACTTACGCCGTGCCCCGGGAGTGGCGGGACCGGTACGCGATCCGCCGCTACGGCTTCCACGGCCTGTCCCACGCCTACTGCGCGCGCCGGGTGGCCGAACTCGTGTCGCCCGGCCTGCGGCTCGTCAGCTGCCACCTGGGTGCCGGCGCGTCGCTGGCGGCGGTCGCCGACGGCCGCAGCGTCGACACGACCATGGGCTTCACCCCGTTGGAGGGCCTGGTGATGGCGACCAGGTCGGGCACGGTCGACCCCGGTCTGGTGCTGTGGCTGGAGGAGCACGAGGAGCTGACCCCGCACGAGGTCGCGACCGCGTTGGAGGAGCGGTCCGGTCTCACCGCGCTGGCCGGCACCGGCGACCTGCGCGAGATCGACGCGGCGGCGGCCGACGGCGACCCGGACGCCGTGCTGGCGCTGGACGTCTACACGCACCGGCTGGTCGGCGGCGTCGCCTCGATGGCCGCCGCGCTCGGCGGTCTCGACGTCCTCGCGTTCACCGGCGGTGTCGGCGAGAAGTCGGCGACGGTGCGCCGCCGTGCCGCCGAGCGGTTGGCGTTCCTCGGGGTGGCGGTCGACCCGGAGCGCAACGACCGGGCCGACGGCGACACCGACATCACCGGTCCGGGCGCAAAAGCCCGAACCCTCGTCGTCACGGCGCGTGAAGACCTGGAGATCGCGCACGGCACCCGAAGCGCGCTCAGCCGCTGACCGCCGTGGAGTCGGACATCACGATGCGCCGTGCCTCAGCGGCGATCCCGGCGTCCAACTGCTCGAAGGTCTGGCCCCGGGCGTACTCGAGCAGGTCGTAGGCGTCGTCCAGTTCCGCCAGGCGCTCGGCCGACGGGAGGGTCTCGTGACCGAGGGTCGAGTGCGCCCACTCGGCGAGAGCCCCGGGTGCGAGGACGCCCGAGACGACGCGCGACGCCATCGCCTTCAGCGCCGCTTCGGCGGCAGCCACCGAGCCTTTCGGGTGGTACTCGAGGCCCACGTCCTCCAACCCTGCTTCGAGCAGCAGCGGCACGTCCTCGTCGGCGTGGTGGATCGACACGGCCGCGAGCGCGCACAGCCCGGGGCCGTCCAGCCCCGCGACCAGCAGGTCGCACGCCGCGCGGACGATGTCGGCGGCGCTGCCCTGGTCGACGTGCCGGAGCGCGACCGCGTCGCGCATGGTGGACAGGTCGATCCCATGGGGTGTTCGGTTGGGGATGTCAGGCGGATTGCCCGGCGCGGACCCCGCACCCGGAGTCGGGCCGCGACGGCCGGACGATCGGCCACCGGAGTAACCGGGTGTTCCGCGGGGTGCTCAGGCGACGGTGTCGATCGCGGCCAGCCGCGAGCGGACCTCCAGCACCTCGGCGGTGCGGTGCTGCGAGTGGTACAGCTCCAACGCTTGCGACCAGGCCTCGCGCGCCTGGTCGTGCTGCCCCAACGCGGAGTGCGCCTGCGCCAGCAGGTCCAGCGTGCTCGCCTCCTCGCCGCGATCGTTCAGGCTGCGCAGCACGGTGATCGCCGCGCGGCAGTGCTCGACCGCCCGCGCGTGGTCGCCGGTGCGGTGGGCGATGTGGCCCAGGCTGCTCAACGTGTACGCCTCGCCGTCGACGTAGCCGACCCGCCGGTGCAGCGCCAACGCCGCCGTGCAGTACTCCGCCGCACGGGTCAGGTCGCCGAGCGCCGCGTGGTACCAGCCGACCGAGTTGAGCATGTTGGCCTCACGGGTACGGTCGTCCAGCCCCCGGTAGAGCTCCAACGCCTCGTAGGCGTGCGTCAACCCGCGTTCGCTGTCGCCCTGCTGGTCCCACGCGGCGGCGAACGCCTCGTGCGTGCGCGCCTGGCCCGCGACGTCACCCGCCCGGTGGAACTCCTCGAGCGCCCGGTGCAGGTGCGCCAGCCCTTCGCGGTGCTCGCCGACGTCCAGCAGCGCCACACCGAGCCGCCGGTGCGCGCGGGCCTGGTCGCCCGGGTCGTCCAGGTGCTCGACGGCGGCGACGGCGGTGCGCCACGTGACGAGGTTGTCCCGGCGGTGCCGCTGCCGGTAGTGGAACGTGTGCATCACCCAGCCCAGCCGCCACGTCGTCGTGTGCCTGCCGTGCCGCGCGGCCAGCTGCTGCGCCTCCATCAGGTTGGCGTGCTCGACCTCGAACCACGTCACCGCGCGGGCCAGGTCGGGCAGCGGGTGCGGCGCCACGCCGGCGACCGGGCGGCCGATCACGATCCGCGGCCGGTACGGGTCGAGCAGGCGTTCTCCGGAGTACGCGGTGTGCAGGTAGAAGTCGAGCAGCCGGGTCGACGCGTCGTGGCGCACCGGCTCGGCCAGGTCCCGCGCCGCCTGCTCGGCCGCGTACAGCCGCACCAGGTCGTGCATCCGGTACCGGCCCGGCGTGTGCTCCTGCACCAGGCTCTCCGCCTCCAGGTCGCGCAGCCGCACCCGGGCCTCGGCGGTGGACGTGCCGATCAGCGCCGCGGCGGCCGGCAACCCGATGTCCGGCCCGGGCGCGAGGCCGAGCAGCCCGAACGCGGCGGCCGTCCGCTCCGCCAACGCCCGGTAGGACCAGGAGAACACGGCCCGCAGGTTGGCCTCGGCGTCGTCGATGTTGAACGCGTCCAACCGGCCCGCGTGGTCGCGCAGCTCGTCGGCCAGGGCGGCCAGCGAGAACTCGGGGTGGCTCGTCGCGCGGGCCGCCACGATGCCCAGCGCCAGCGGCAGGCCCGCGCAGAACGCGACCAAATCGTCCACCGCGCGCGGGTCGGCGGCCAGCCGGTCCGCGCCGAGGTGCCGGGCGAGCAGGTTGCGCGCCTCGCCCTCCGGCAGCACGTCCAGGTCGACCTGGCGGGCGCCGTGCGCGGTGACCAGGCGGGTCAGCCGGCGGCGGCTGGTGATCAGCACCGTGCACGTCGGGCTGCCCGGCAGCAGCGGCACGACCTGCGCCGTGTCACGGGCGTTGTCGAGCACCACGAGCATGCGCTTGCCGGCGATCACGCTGCGGTACAGGCCGGCCTGCGCCTGCGGGTCGGTGGGGATGGTGGCCGGCGCGACGCCCATGGCCTCCAGGAAGCCGCGCACGGCCGCCTCCGGTGGCACCGGCGAGCCGGTGGGGTCGAAGCCGCGCAGGTCGACGTGCAGCTGACCGTCCGGGAACAGGTGCAGGTTGCGGTGCGCCCAGTGCAACGCCAACCACGTCTTGCCGATGCCCCCGGCGCCGCTGATCGCCGAGATCACCACGGCGGCGGGCTGCGCCGCGAGCGCGGCCGTGACGTGCGCCAGCTCCCGTTCCCGCCCGGCGAACCTGGCCGGGGGAGCGGGCAGCTGCCGGGCCACCGGCTCGTCGTGGGCGCCCGCGCTCTCCGACGTCGCCATCGCCCACAGCCGGTGCAGCTCGACCAGCTCGGCCTTGGTCGCGCCGCACGCCCGCGCGATCCTGGCCACCACCTCGAAGTGCTCCGGCACGGCCAAGCCCTGGCAGAAGCGGTGCAGCCCGGAGCTGCTCAGCCCGGTGCGCTCGCCCAGCGTCCGGTAGCTGCGCCCGCTGCGCCGCTTCAGCTCGGCGAGCGCGCGCGCGAACGCGTCCACGTGCCCCGATAACGACATTCCCCGCCCCCTCGATCACCCAGCGTCCCACAGGCCGTCCCACCGGTCCACGTCATCGCAGGTCAACGGATCCGCGGTGTCCCAGCGTCCCGTTGCACTCGCGCCGCCGCGCGCCGGTACGCCACCGTTGAGCACGACGGACCGCCCGACCCGGTGCTCCAGGGGGACGCGGGGTCGCCGGCCCGTCGACGACACCCTGCGGCGGGTGTCGAAGGGGGGCGTCCGACCGCGTCGACGAACGCGACGCGGTCGGACGGGTGAGCCGCGCCGGGTGGCCCGGCACGTCACGGCCCCACGTGCACGTACGGCACCCAGCTGGTCGGCAGCGTGTCCCAGCCCTGGGCCCGCATGTCCCGCACGGCCTCGTGCAGCGCGAACGCTGCGCGGTCGGGTGCGGTCGACGCGCCCAGGTGCCCGTAGAAGCCGCGGGCGACCTCGCCGGCGGTGGCGTCGTGGATCGGCCACAGGGTCGCCACGACGTGCCGGTACCCGGCCAGGTTGAGCCCCGCGCCCAGGTGCAGCGACTCGTCGGGCAGGTCGCCGCCGCTCGCGGTGTCGCACGCCGACAGGTAGGCGAGTTCCGCGCCGAGCCGCAGCCGGGACACGTCGGCGACCGTCAGCCGCTCGTCGTGCAGCAGGAGGCCCGAGGCCGACGGCCGGGACGGGTCCACGACGCCGTGGCAGGCGAAGTGCACGTGGCCGTGCCGCGGGAGGTCGGCGAGCACCCGGTCGCGGACCGCGTCGGCGGAGCGGCGCACGGTGCACCGGCCGGGTGACAGCTCGGCGAGCGCGGCGACCTCCGGCTCGACGTCCAGCGGCACGGCGCCCCGCACCTCGGGGACCGCGACGACGAGCACCCCGTCGCCCCCGGCCGGTTTCCCCTCGCGCGCCAGGGAAAGCGCCCGGATCGTCGGCGTGTACGACGACACCGTGAGGTCGGGCACGGACGCCGGTGTGCCGGGGATGCCCGCGGCGTGCAGTGGCAGCCGGGTCAAGGCGCCGGTCGGGCACCACCACAGCCGGGGCGCCGCGCCGACGTGGGCGAGCACCGGCTCGGCCACCGCCTGCCACAGCCACGCCAGCACGTCGCTCAGCACCGCGTTGTGCGCGACGACCCCGGCGAGGTCGTGCGCGGCGTGCGCCGCGGCGGCCAGTTCGTCCGCGCGTTCCGAGGCGTCCTGCGCCGTCAGGTCCGGCAGCGGCACCACGTCGACCCCGTCGGGCGTCATGACGAGGGCGTCGCAGCGCAGCGCGCTCACGTTGACGATCACGATCGGCCCGTCGGCCGCGGCCCCGAGCAGTTCGGCGCACGGCCGGGGCCGCAGGAAGTCGGCCAGTCCCGGCAGCCCGCGGACCTCGGCCACGGTTTCGTCCCACTGGCGGGCGAGCGCCATGCGCCGGTCGAGCGCGACGGGCGTGGGATCGAGGTCGTCCGTCGCCGCAGGCTCCTCCAGGCCGTCGCGCAACTCCTCCAACCGTTGCGCGAGGTCCGGGCGCGCACCCCGGAGCGCGAGGAAGTCCGTGCGCAGGTCCAGCAGCTGCGACCAGAGCACGGATCGGCCTTGCTCCAGCAGTTCGACAGCGCGCTCCGGCCGACCGGCGGCCAACGCGGTCGCGGCGGCGTCGGAGGCGACGCCCACCAGGTCGAGCAGCTGCCGTTCCTGGTCCTCGCGGCGCAGGCCGTGCCACGCGAGCACCGGGAACAACGCCACGGCCTGCTCGTAGCCCGCCAGCGACGACGCGACGTCGTGCTCGGCGACCGACACGGCCCACAACCGCGCCGCCTGCACCCGCACGATCGCGGCTGATGTGCCCGAGGCCGCCGCCGACAGCGCGTCGACGGCCTCCGCGAGGTCGGCCGGGTCGTGCCCGGCCCGGAACCGGCGGACCAGCACGAGGCCAAGGTTGTGCAGGTGCGTCGCGTGCCTCGTGTCGCCCGCCGTCGTGCGCTCGGCGCACTCCCGCAGCAGGGCGACGGCCTCGTCCAGGTCGCCCGCCTCGCCGCTGACCAGGAAGCGGTCGGCGAGCGAGCCGCCGAGGTTGGACAGGTAGCGCACCCGCCGCGGGTTGCCCGGCCCGACGAGCGCCAGCGCCTCGCGTTGCGCCTCGACGGCGCGGTCGAGGTCGGCAGGGTCACGCCGGACGTGGTAGCGCGTCGCGGCGGCCTTCGAGAGGTTCGTCAGCGACGAGACGCGGGTGGGCGACCCGACGTCCACCGCGGTCGACTCCACGCCGGCGCGCACGGCCTCGTCCAGGTGTCCGAGGTCTCCGGTGACGTGGTAGAGCTGCTCCAACGCGTTGCACAGGTTGGTCAGGTACTCGCCCCGGCGCGAGTCCGTGGTGGCGACCGACGCCAGCGCGGCGCGGTGGGACCCGACCGCCTCCACGACGTCGGCCACCGCGCCCGTCCGCTCGTGCCGGCGGATCAACGCGCTGCCGAGCTGGTTCAGCGCCGCCGGATCCCGGTGGGACGTGACCGCGACGCAGCGCCGCAGCACCGCGACCGCCTCGTCCAGGTCGGCGGGGGCGCCGCCGAAGTCGTAGGCGGTGATCAGCGCGCTCGCGATCGCGCCGAGCCGGGTGGCCGCCATCCCCGCGGGCACCTCGGCACCGGTGATCTCACGGGCGATGGCCGACGCCCGCGCGGCGGACTCCGGGTCGCCGTGCCGGTCGTGGCGGTCGAGGTGCGCCTGCACGAGGTTGGCCAGGTACATCAACCGCTCGGGGTGCCATTGCGGCATGCGGGCGGCGGCCGCGGTGAACAGCTCGATCGCTTCGTCCAGGTCCTCGTCGCCGCCGAACCGCCGCGCCCGCTCGATGAGCGCGGCGGCAAGGCTGTTGAGGTGGTCGGCGTAGCCGAACTCCTCCGGCGGGAACATCTCGATCGACGACCGGTGCCACCGGATCGCCTCGTCGAGGGTCGCCGCGTCGCTCGTCTGGCCGAACGACTTCCGGTAGGCGTTGCCGAGCATCAACCTCGCCCTGGCGCGCACGTTCGCGTCCTCGGTGTCCACCGCGGTCAGCAGCAACTCGACGGCCTCGCCCAGGGCGCCCGCCACGCCG
Organism: Saccharothrix luteola; assembly: GCF_020859565.1. Classification (GTDB taxonomy): domain Bacteria; phylum Actinomycetota; class Actinomycetes; order Mycobacteriales; family Pseudonocardiaceae; genus Actinosynnema; species Actinosynnema luteola. The sequence goes on from NZ_JAJHUO010000019.1 coordinate 213,054, forward strand.
GAGCCGTGCGCCGAGATGAGCGCGCTCGCCAGGTTCGTCACGCAGAAGTCGGTCAACATCCGCTCGCCGCTCGCCGGACCGAGGGCGGCACGCCCCGCCGCGATGCCGTCCGCGATGTCACGCGGGTCTTCGAGCCGTTCGAACCGGCCCAGGTGGGCGAGGCACAACTTGGTGTGCGCCAAGGCGAGCAGCGGCCCTTCGGCCAGGTCCGCGGCGCGTCGCAGCACCTCGATCGCCTCGTCGAAGTCGGCGGTCGCGGCGCCGTTGCCGCCGCGGAAGGTGAGCGCGCCGCCCAGTTCGCTCAGGGCGTGGACGTGCAGCGGCTGACCGGGCTCCGTGGCCTCGACCCCGACGCGGTACAGGGCGATCATGGTGTCCGGCTCCTCCAGCCGCACGTGGTCGCCCAGGTCGACGAGCAGGTCGGCGGCCAGGTCGGCGGTGAGCCCCCGGATCTCGTCGCCCGGGTCGAGTTCGCGCAACGTCCGCGCCATCTCCTCGATCAGCAGGCGGGCCGACTCGGGACCGGGGCTCGTCTCGTACCGCACGGCCCGCAGGTTCACCAGGTTCATCAACGCCACCGGCCGGTAGCGCCACTCCGGTCGCGCCGCCGCGAGGGACGCGGTGAGCACCCGTTCGGCTTCGGCGTGGTCCGGGTCGTCGGGCGCGGCCGGCTGACCTCGCCGGGTCAGGAACGCCCCGAGTTGGCACAGCACCGCGCCGTGGAACTCGTCGTCCGCGGGCAGCCTCCCGACGGCCGCCGTCATCGCCGCCACCGCGCGATCGAGGTCGAGCCGGTCCTCGGTCGCGTCGAACCGGCGGAAGAAGGCGCCGCCCAGGCTGTAGAGGAAGTGCGGGTCGAACTCGTCGCCGCCGGTTCCGACGCCGGTGTCGACGCCGTCCAGCAGGTCGAGCGCGGCCACCAGGTGGTGCGGCAACCCGTCGGGGTGCTCCGCCCGCAGCACGAGGAACCGGTCCAGGTAGGCGGACACGACGTCGGTGCCCGGATCGCCGGCGAAGTACCGGCACCAGCACAGCCACGCCACAGCGGCTAGCGCGTCCGCGTCCCCCACGTCCGCGAGCGCGCCCGCTTCCTCGATCGCCTCGGGCGCCAGGACCGGGTCCGCGTCCCCGTCGTCGAGGAATGCGTCGACCCGCCGGAAGATCGACTCGATCAGTTGACCACTGTCCACACGTCCTCCCTGAATGGGGGTCGCACGCCGCTGACCGCTCGTTACTGCCGGTATCGTCCCGGGTCATGACCGGTCAGCCCTGGCTCTACCGAGTCCTCGTCGACCCCGGCGCCACCCGATCGGGCGCGCCATGGCTGGACCTGCCGCCCGGGACGGGGCCGGTGGACGCCGCCCGTGCCGCCGCGACCGTCTTCGCCGCGGACGCCGCCGTGCCGGCGCTGGTGCTGCGCGTCGAGGACGGCGAGGTCGGCGTGACCACCCGGGAACACCTGGACCGGCTGGGGCGATCGGCCGTGCGCGGGCTGGGCGAGGGCGACGGCGCGACCCTGCCCGGCGAGTCGACGCGGTACGCGGTGCTGCGCTTCGCCTGCGGGACGTGCGAGACCACGGCCTACCGCGTGCACGTCGGCATGTCCGGCGCGCCGGGTTGCCCGAACGGCCACGGTCCGATGGAGGCCGCGCCGTGACGCTCGCCGGACTGGCCAAACCGGCGGGCGAGGGGTTCTCGCCGCGTTTCGTCGTCGTGAGCTACCTGCCTTCACTCGCGGCAGCGGTGTTCCTGCTCCTGCTGGTCTGGGCGGGTGCGCCCGGTCCGCTGACGTGGTCGCGCGCGTGGAAGACCGCCGCCGGGCTCGGCGTGGGCGAGGTCATCGGCCTCGCGGTGGCGCTGACGCTGCTCGCCGTGGCGCTGATGCCGTTGCAGCTGACCGTGGTGCGGCTGCTGGAGGGGTACTGGCCGAGGCTGCTCACGCCGCTGGACCGCCTGCTGCGGGTGGTGCAGCGGTGGCGGCGCGGCAGGCTCGAGAAGAGGACCGAGCTGCCCGGCGACGCCGAACCGACCCCGGCCCAGGTCCTCGCCGCCGGCCTCGCGGGCACGCAGCTCGAACGGCGCTTCCCCGACGAGGAGCACGTGCGCGCCACGACCCTGGGCAACGTGCTGGCCGCCGCCGAGCAGCGGGCGGGCGCGAACTACGGCTGGGACGCCGTCGTCGCGTGGCCGCGCCTGTACCCCGTGCTGACCGACCAGGTGCGGGCCGTGGTGGACGCCCGGCGCGACAGCCTCGACAGCACCGCCCGGCTCGCCCTGACCGGCGCGGTCACCGCGGTCGCGTCCGCCGCCCTGCTGGCCCGCAGCGGGTGGTGGTGGCTGCTGGCCCTGGCCCCGTTGGCCGTCGGGTGGCTCGCCTACGCCGGTGCGGTGCGCGCCGCGGTCGCGTACGGCGAGGCGCTCATCGTGGCCTTCGACCTGGGGCGGTTCGCCCTGCTGACCGCCCTGCACCTGCCGCTGCCCCGGACGAGGGCGGACGAACGGCGCCTGGCCGAGGGCTTGTGCCTGCAGTGGCGGCAAGGCGTCCAACTCCCGGACGAGTACGACCACGGCGACGACCCGCCTAGCGCGGCGTGATGCCGTTCAGGACGGTGGTGACCAGGGCGTCGACGTGGTCCGCCGGCACGTCCACCGGCTCGGTCAGGCCCCGGTAGACGCGGGGGAGGACGAGTTCGTGGCACGCGCCGACGACGAGCGTGGCCACGGCGTGCAGGTCCGTGCCCAGGGCGATCCGGCCGCGGTCCCGTTCGGTCCGCAGGTAGTCGGCCAGGGCGGTGTGCAGGCCGCGTCCGTCGGCCATCGGGTTGGGCAGGGCGTCGAACCGGGCGAACACCTCGGGGTGGCCGATCAGCCCGGCGAACGCGGGCAGGAACGCCGCGTGCACGGCCAGCGCGTGCGTGACGAAGGCGTGCAGGTTCTCCGCCAGCGTGCCGTCGGTGTCGGGCCGGCCGATGCGCCGCTCCACCTCGCGGACGTGCTCGTGCAGGGCGAGCGCGAGCAGTTCCTCCTTGTCCGCGAAGTGGTTGTAGAGCACGCCGACCGCGACGTCGGCCGCGCGGGCGATGTCGCGGACCGTGAGCCCGGCGGTGCCGCGTTCGGCGATGAGGCGCGTGGCCGCGGCGATCAGGTGGTCGCGCAGGCTCACGTCGCCGTCACGCAGTGCTGCTGCTCGTCGCGGTGCCATCGCCGTGCATCGTAGGCGGTGGGTGGAGGTCGAAGCCGTGGGCCGCGGCGTCGGTCGGGAACGGCACCGGGTCGACGACCCGGGCCACGGTCAGGCCCTCGCGGTGACGAGCCGGGCCGTGCCGCGCAGCCGGACCGCGTCACCGTCGGCGTGCGGTGCCAGCGCGGCGGCGACGGAGTCGCGGATCTCGTCCACAGTGGACGGTGAGGCGTCGCGCAGGGCGAACCGGACCGGGCCCCAGCCCATGATGAACTCCGTCGCGTCGGCGACGTCGCGGCCCCACACCTGGTCCGCCTCCACCGCCTCGGCCGTCACGTCGGTGAAGCCCGCGCCGGTCAGCACCCGGTCGATCACGGTCGGGTCGGACAGCGACAGCGGGCCGGTCTCGGTCGACGTGGACATCGGCGAGCCGCCGAACGCCGCGAACACCTCGGCCAGGTCGCCGAGGTCGCGCATCGACAGGAACGCCAGCCGCCCGCCGGGCCGCAGCCCGCCGCGGATGTTGGCGAACGCGGCGACCGGGTCGGCGAAGAACATGACCCCGAACCGGCTGACCGCCACGTCGAACGCGTGCGGCGGGAACGGGTGGACCTGCGCGTCACCCTGCTCGAACGTCATGTTCGGCACGCCCGTGGCCGTCATCCGCGCGCGGGCCAGCATCGGTCCGGACAGGTCGACGCCGGTGACGTGGGCGACGTGGGGTGCGATGAGCCGACTGATCCGGCCGTTGCCGCAGCCGATGTCGAGCACCCGGTCGTCGGGCGAGAGGTCGGCCGCGGTGATCAGCAGGTCGTTGAAACCGGCGTTCACGGCGTCGTAGCGGTCCTGGTTCTCGGCCCAGTGCTTGCCCTCGTACCCGTTCCACGCCTCGGCCTGGTGGGTGTTGACGATCTTCGGCACGGTGCTGCCTCCCCGGTTGTGAACGCCTGTTCATGAACAACTGTTCACAACGGAACCCGGTGTTGTCAAGAACGGGACGCCGGCTATCGTCGCGGCCATGACCGTGGTCCGCTCGTTGCTGTTGTTCGTGCTGGCCGCGCTGGCCGAGATCGGTGGCGCGTGGCTGGTGTGGCAGGGCGTGCGGGAGCACCGCGGCCTGCTGTGGATCGGCGCGGGCGTGGCGGCGCTCGGCCTGTACGGGTTCGTGGCGACGTTGCAGCCCGACGCGCACTTCGGCCGCATCCTGGCCGCATACGGCGGGGTGTTCGTGGCCGGCTCGCTGGCGTGGGGCGTGGTGGTGGACAAGTTCCGGCCCGACCGTTGGGACTACGTCGGCGCGGCGATCTGCCTGGTCGGCGTGGCCGTGATCATGTACGCGCCGCGCCCGTGAAGGTCCCGGAGGCGCTGACGGCGTCGTACCACCGCACGGAGTGGGGACGGGCGTGGCTCGCCGCGCTGCCCGGCCAGGTCGGCGACTACCTCGACCGGTGGGAGTTGCGGCCGGACGGGCCGGTCGGCAGCGGCATGGCGTCGCTCGTGCTGCCGGTCGTGCGCGCGGACGGGACGCCCGCCGTGCTCAAGCTCCAGCCCGTCACCGAGGAGAACGCCGCCGCGCCGATCGGCCTGCGCACGTGGGACGGCGACGGCGTGGTCCGGCTGCTCGCCGACGAGCCGGGCGCCATGCTGCTGGAAAGGCTGGACGCGAGCCGGCCGCTGTCCTCGGTGGCCGACGACGTGGTCGCCCTGCGAATCCTCGCCGACCTGCTGGCCCGCCTGGTCGCGGTGCCCGCGCCGCCGGGCGTGCGGCGGCTGGCCGACCTCGCGCGCGCCATGCTCGACCAGGTGCCGGGCGCCGTGCCGGCGCTGCGTCCGGCGGCCGACCGGGACCTGGTGCGGACGTGCGCGTCCGCCGTGGCCGAGGTGGCGGGTGAGGCGGGCGACCGGCTGCTGCACTGGGACCTGCACTACGACAACGTGCTGGCGGGCGAACGGGAGCCGTGGCTGGCGATCGACCCGGAGCCGCTGGCGGGCGATCCGGGCTTCGACCTGCTGCCCGCCCTGGACAACCGCTGGGACGCCGTGGTCGCCACGGGTGACGTGCCGCGAGCCGTGCTCCGCCGCTTCGACCTGCTGACCGACGCCCTGGGCCTGGACCGGGACCGTGCGGCGGCGTGGACCCTGGGCAGGGTGCTGCAGAACTCGTTGTGGGACGTGGAAGACGGCGAGACCGCCCTGAACCCGGTCCAGGTCGCCATCGCCACCGCCCTGCTCGGCCGAACCTGATCGGCCATCGTCGAGTCGCGATGCGTGCCAAGACAGCCGCGGGCGGCGACCGGAGGTCTGGTCGCCGCCCGCAGGCCCCGTTCAGCCCACTTCTCCGGTGCCCTCCGGCGCGCCGGCCAGCTGAGTACGCCAGGCCGTAGCCCGCGACCCGGCTGTCTTCCCATTCGCCGTACTCCTCCACGATCGCGAACGGCCGCGGGCCTGCTCATTGGCGATCAGGTGCAGGAGGTTGGTGAACTGGTCTCTGGTCCACAGCGGCTGCGCCACCATGTCGGGGCTGGGCTCGTCCAACTCGTTCATGCGCACTTCCTCTCGACGTTGTAGATCAGGTCGGCCAGTGCATCACCGGGTATCAGGCGGTTGGCCGCCTGTTCAGGGGTGACGTGTGCCTCACGGCTCAGCAGTACCGACGGCATGGGCGGTCGGCGAGGAAGTAGGCGAGTGGCATGGTGGGGAAGGCCAACACCGGCGTCGGGAAGGCCGCGGTGCGAGCGTTGTTGCTGGACCGCATGGCTTGGACGCACGCGGTCGCCGGTCAGGGCGACGCGGCCGACCGTGTCCTGGCTGAAGCGGCAGAGGTCGTCCGCCGGCGTGATGACCGCCCCGAACCCGATTGGGTCTTCTGGGTGGACGACGACGAGATCCGAATCATGGCCGGACGGTGTTGGACGCAGCTCCGGCGACCTCTTCGCGCCGTACCCAGTTTGGAGGACGTGCTCAGCCGCTACGGCGACACCCATGCGCGTGACAAGGCCATCTACCTGACGTCGCTCGCCCACGCCTACCTCGATGCGGGGGAGGTGGAACAGGCCGCGACGGTCACCGAGCACGCGGTGCGATCGGCAGGCGGAGTGGGGTCAGTGCGGCCGGCCGAGAAGATCGAGAAGGTCGTGCGGCGGTTGAAGCCGCACCGCTCGCTGCCGGTTGTGTCCACCGTCATCGAGGCCGCGGGGCTCCTCGCTACTGCGCAGCGCTGACCGTCTGGCGCAGCCAGGCGAGGTAGTCCTCGGAGGCCGCGGCCAGCGGTAGGGCAGTCACCTCCGGGTTGTCCCACGGGTGTTCACGCCGCAGGTGCGCCTCCAACTCCGGGTAGCGCTCGGCCGTGGTCTTCAGCACCACCTGCCACTCTTCACCCTCGCCCTGTTCTCCCAGGTGCCAGAAGAACGACAGCACCGGGCCGGACACCTGTGCGCTCGCTGCCAGGCGAGCGGCGACGGCGGAGCGCGCCAGGTTCGTGGCGGTGACGCGGTCGGCGGCTGTCGTGGTCACCTGGAGGAACTCCGTCATGACCGTCAGGCTGGGTGGTTGCCCGTCTCGCGGTGCGCAGGCGCCGGGAACGTCAGGCCGGTGGTGGGTTGCCGCGCGGGCGGAGGCGGCCCATCGGCAGTGGTGGGGCGGGGAGGCGGTCGCCCGGGTAGCCCTCGACCCGGCCGAAGCGCTCCGACTCGGCCTGCCACTGGTCGCGGTACCGGACGATCTCCTCGTGGGTCCGGCCCACGAAGTTCCACCACATCACCAGGTCCTCGCCCAGCGGCTCGCCGCCGAGCAGGACCACCCGGGCCGAGGTCTCGGTGGCGTTGGCCAGGTGCAGCACCGACGCGCCCGGTCCGACGTAGCCGAGCGCGCCGCTCGCCAGCGCCGTGCCGCCGAGCTCCACCGCACCGACGTCGACGAGCACGCCGTGCTCGAACGTCGCGTCCACGTCGAGCGCCAGCCGCGCGCCGGGTTCGAGCACGAGTTCCGCGCCCAGCAACGGCGTGAACGTGCGCACCGGCGACGTCCGACCCGCGACCGTGCCGAGGAACACCCTGACCGAGGCGCCGTCCAACGCCACCGCCTCGGGCACGTGGTGCTGGAAGTCGCGCGGCGCGTCGCGGTGGGCGTCGGGCAGCGCGATCCACAGCTGCACGCCGTGCAGCACGGTCGTCTCCGGCGTCGACACCTCGGAGTGGCAGATGCCGTGCCCGGCGGTCATCAGGTTCAGCTCGCCGGGCCGCACCAGCGCGTGCACGCCGAGGCTGTCGCGGTGCTCGATCTCGCCGCTGAACAGCCAGCTCGCGGTCTGCAGGCCGGTGTGCGGGTGCGGCGCGACGTCCATCCCGCCGCTGACCGACACGTCGTCGGGCCCGTAGTGGTCGGCGAAGCACCACGCGCCGATCATGGACCGCGACCGCTGCGGCAGCGTGCGCCGCACGGTCATCGCCCGCGGCCCGCCCAGCGGCACGTCGCGGGGGTCGAGGACCTCGACCGCCGCGACGCCGGACGTGCTCTCGCAGATCAACTCGGACGGGTGGGTCTCCACGTTGCTCATCACGACCCCGTTCGGACGGCCATCAGGCCATCCTAGAGCCGCTGGTACTCCTCCCACGTCCGCTTCGGGCTCACCGCCGGCCCGTCGTCCGGTCCGCGGTTGGCCAGCCCGTTGAAGCCGAGGTAGTAGTCGCCTGCCTGGTTCCGCGCGCCGGTGGACAGGTCCGGGTCGGCCAACGCGATCGCGTGGATGTGGTAGTCGAAGCCCTGCGCGGGCGTCCGGATCCACGCCGCGAACCCGACCTGGCGCAACACCCTGGCCACGTTCGTGCGGGTCGTGGCGGTCATGCCCGACACCGAGATGTCCAGCGCGCCGCCGCCGTCGTGGGTGCCCGCCGAGCCGGGCACGCCGCCCGGGTTGTACGAGCCCTGGGTGATGCCGAGCGTCCGGCCGAGCAGCCGTTCCGCCTCGACCAGCATGGCCTTCGTGCGGGTGTTCATGAGCGCGCTGTGGTAGGTCACCCGGCTGCCCGCCGACACCACGCGGGTGACGGTGTAGGTCGTCTCGCCGAGCAGCCGCAACGACGTCGGTCCGGGCATGCCGGACGCGTCGAGCCCGGTGTAGCCGAGCGAGCGCTGGTAGGCCGCGTAGGCGTCGATCGTCCGGGTGCCGAAGTGCCCGTCCACGTACGTCGAGGCGAGGTGCCCCTTCGCGGCGAGCGCCCGTTCCACCAGTCGCACGCTGTCGCCGCTGCCCGGCGTGATCGCCGAGTCGGCCCGGCGCGGGTCGATCTGCGCGGCCTTGAGCACGGACTCCATGTCGACCACCGGCAGTGCGACGGCCCGGGGCTCGGCGGCGGCGGGCACCGCCAGGCCGACCAACCCCATCAGCGCACCGACCACCGCGACTCTGACGTTGACCACGTCCACCTCCGGTCGACCTCCGACGAAGCGCAGCCAGTCAAGCGCGAACCGGCGGTTGTTGGCAATACATCTCCGTAGTTGGTTGGTTGTTGACGACCCGGTGCCGCGCTTCGTCCGACGGGGGTCGTGGAGTAGAGTCCAGCGGGTTGGGGCACGAGCTGTCGGCACTCGGTCGGCGCGGTCCCCGATCCAGTCCGGCCGCATCCCAGGGCCGGGGACGGGAGCACCGGCTTGTCGCCGGATCATCCGTTCACATCATCTACCCCTATGGCCCGCAGGCACGCCGGTCCGATCCACCACGCTTTCCCCACGCGTGGCGCGGCCCTGCCGGCAGGGGAGGCGGGGTCGTCATGACGCAGACCAGACCTGGTCGATCACAAGGTGCCGCGGTCGGCTTCGCCGACGCGAGGGCCGCGGCCGACAGGGCCGAGACCGTGCAGCGCCACCAGGCCGCGCGCACCGTCGCCGACAACTCGGTCGACGCGAACGACTGCCGCGAGCTGCTGCTGATGCTCGGCCTGCCCGACCTGCCCGTGGACGACGCGCCGGTGCGCACCCGCAACGAGCGGGCGCAGGACCAGCGCACGGCCGAGCAGCGCGTGCCCGAGTACCCGTACCAGGACGCGCCGGTCCCGTCCTACCAAGCAGGGGTGCGCGACTGAGCAAGTGTCGCAAGTGGACGGTCGCGGACCTCTCCGCGGCGCACGGACCCCTCCACGACTCGTCGACCATCGACCTAACTCGACCGGGTGAGTTGTCGGCTCGAACGCATCAACGGCCGACTACGGCGGTAGCCCACTTGTGGCGTGTCCACGAGGGGCACCCGGAGGAGGTTCGAGCTCAGATGGGCATTGGCGACAAGTTCGACGACCTCAAGGGCAAGGCCAAGGACGCTCTCGGCCAGCACGGCGACAAGGCCGACGAGGGCCTCGACAAGGCCGGTCAGTTCGTCGACGAACGCACCGGCGGTGAGCACTCCGAGCACATCCAGAAGGGGACGGACAAGGCCAAGGAAGGCCTGGACCGATTCCGCGAAGGACAGTAGCCCGAAGACGACCAAGGGCCGCCCTCTCGATCGAGGGCGGCCCTTCCGTGCGTGATCAGGAGCGGGTGAGGCGCGAGGCGAGCAGCGCCTTGCCCTGCTCCGCGCCCTTGCGGCTCTCGCCCTGGGCGCGGCGGAAGAAGTCCGCCAGCTCGCGGTCGCCCGCGCGCTCGGCGTCGGCGATGTAGGCCTCCAGCCGCAGCGCGTTGCTCAGGCACGCCTCGACGAACCAGATGATGTTGTAGTCCTTGTCCTGCGTTCCGGTCACCTGACCGGTTTCGGTCGTGGTGGACACATGACCTCCTCACTAGTCGGCGCACCGGGGATACCCGGTTTCCGCACCCTGAACGCGGAACGCCGAGAAGTCACCGCCCTGGCCGCCTCCGTTCGGCCGTCACCCGACCGTGGGACTCAGCTGTCGAGCTCGGCCCACACGACCTTGCCGTCGGCGGTGGGGTCCGTGCCCCACGCCCGGCTCAGCGCCGCCACGATGATCAGCCCGCGCCCCCGTGCCGAGTCGACCTGCACGGGTCTCTGCTGGGGCAGCGCGGACGACCGGTCGGCCACCTCGATCCGGAGCCCGGACTCCGTCCGCGAGACGGTCAGGCCCACCGGTCCGGTGGCGTGGTCCACGGCGTTGGACACCAGTTCGGTCACCACCAAGGCGGCGTCGTCTCCGGCGTCTTCCGACAAACCCCAAGCCGTCACCGCGTCGCCCACCACCTGACGGGCCCGCGCCGATGAGCCCGCTGACGCGGGCAGCGTCACGGCCACCGGCGCTGCTGGCTCATTGCGCACATCCGCTCCCCGTTGATCGGCCGTTACGGCATCGTCGCACATCCACCTGGCGCGGCACCGGGCGGTCGCGCCGACCGGCGTCCTGGCGGCGTCCGGCGGCAGGTGGGTGACCAGTCCGTCGGGGCGCGGTATCGGCACGGGGCCCATCTGGTGGCTAGGCTCGTGCACCATGGAGTTGCAGGTGCGCAGTGAGGTGCGGGGCGGCTGGACGGTCGTCGCGGTGTCGGGCGAACTGGACGCGGACACGGTCCCCGTGCTGTCCGACCGCCTCGAAGAGAGCACGGGCGCCAACGTCGTGGTGGACCTGAGCGGGGTGCCGTTCATGGACACGACGGGGCTGTCCCTGATGCTCGACTGGCACCGCAGACTGGACGGCGCGGGCGGGGAGTTCCGGATGGCGTCGATGCAGCCCTCCGTGCACAAGCTGTTCCGGCTGACCGAGTTGACCGAGGTCATGCACATCCACGACACCGTCGAGTCGGCCACGACGACCACGTGATCCCCGAGACCTTCCGCAACTCGCCGATACCACGCGACCAGGACTGGCTGGCCAACCTCCCCGCCGCCATCGAGCACCGCCTGGCGGCCTGGGACCTGCGCCCGGACGGCCCGGTGAGGCACGGCTCGCACGCCCTGGTCATCCCGGTGACCCGCGAGAGCACACCGCTCGTGCTGCGCATGAACGCGCCGAGCGAGGACGTGACGGCGCACATCGAGGCCCTGCGCTTCTGGCGGGGGCGGGGCACCGTCCACCTCGTCGACGCCGACCCGACCGCCGGCGCCATGCTCCTGGAACGCCTGGACCTGCACCACAGCGCCCTGAACCTCCCGTCCGAGGAGGCCATGGAGGTACTGGGCGTGATGGCCCGACGACTGGCCGTGCCGGCCCCACCGACCGCCCGTTCGACGGCCGACCTGGCCCTCGCCCGCGCCGACAGCCTGGAATCCGACTGGCTGCGCCAGAACAAACCCTTCGACCGCGCCATCCTCCGCGCGGGGGAGAAGGCAGTGGAAACCCTGGTCACCACCACGTCCACGCTCGCGGTCAACGGTGACCTGCACTCGGCCCAGGTCCTGGCCGGAACCCGCGAGCCCTGGCTTACCGTCGACCCGATCCTGCTGCGCGGCGACATCGCCTACGACCTGGCCAGAGTCCTCTGGACGAGGCTCGACGACATGCCCGACGACACCGCGATCACCGACCACCTGGACATCGTCGTCACCGCCGCCAACCTGAACCGCGACCAAGCCCGGAACTGGATCGTCTTCCGCGCCATCGACTACTGGCTCTGGGGCCTGGACGCGGGCCTGACCGAAGACCCCATCCGCTGCCACCGCCTGATCACCGCCCTGACCTGACCACAGCACCAAGAACCCCAAAGCTCCCTCCCCGCGGACCCCACAACCTCTCACCAACCACCCCACAACGGACCCGCAGCCGACCCACCTAGGCCCGATTTGACATGGGTTCGGCCTGGCTGGGGTGCCCGTAAGGGCCCCATGTGGCGGGTTCCAGTAGTCGTCGCAACACCTGGGTTGTTCGGGGGTTGTGGTGTTCGGGATCCGTGGGGATCGGTCGCCTCAGGGGCGTAGGAAGCTGGACGCGGAGCGTCGGGCC
>NZ_JAJHUO010000002.1:0-196825 GCF_020859565.1 Saccharothrix luteola
GGAGAACCCGACGCCCTCCAGCCCGGCCTCGGTGCGGATCTCGGCGAACAGCACCGCGACCTCGGTCATCGGCCGCTGCCTGCCGGTGAACACCTTGGCGTCGCTGATCGGGGTCGGCAGGGGCAGCGTCACCGACGACAACGTCACCGAGCTGATCCGGTCCAGCACCGAGGTGGGTGTGGTGGTCGACATGAGGCTCCTGGGGTGGGCTGCGGCTGGTTCGGTGGATTCCGAGGTCGGGAACGAGTCTGGGCGTGGGATGCGCGGATGTGCGGTCAGCGTTCAGATGTTGCCGGTGATCGTGTCTTTGATGGCGAGTGCGGCCGCGGCGCGTGCCCATTCGTCGAAGTCGAACGGTTGGACGTCGAGATCGATCAGGGTCGGGTCGTCTTCGTAGGTGTTCTTGATTCCGTTGTGAACGTGCTCGGTGGCGATCTCGTAGAGGGGAAGGCCGTCGCCGGTGAGCAGGATCTTGTCGGGGTCGAGGAAGTTGGCCGTGTGGCCGATGAGGACGCCGAGTGCATAGCCCGCTTCGGCGAAGATCCGGTTGGCGTCGGGATCGCCTGCTCGCGTGCGTTCGACTGCGTCGTTGTAGGTGGTGCAGTTCTGGAGTTGACGGAGTATGACGTGGCTCATCAGGTAGCGGGAGGCGCAGCCCCGGTGGCCATAACCGCACCGCGGTCCTCTTGGGTCGACGAGGAGGTGGGCGAATCTGCGGGGCAGGCCGTGTGCGCCTCGGACGAGTTTGCCGTCGATGATCAGGCCGGTGCCGACGCCCGCGCCGTCGGTGATCGGCACCATCGAGTCCACACCCGCGCCGATGGTCGGCGGTGAGTTTCACACCCAGGAAGCGGTGCGCCTCACCGCGGAGGTGCAGCATTTCCGAGGGGCGTCCGGTGGGGGAGCGCAGTTCGGTGCCACCCTCGACCAGTAGTCCTTCATCTACCAGCGTTCTGGCGGCGCGGGTGAGGGTGGGCCGGGACAGGCGTAGGCGGGGTGCGATCTCAGCCCGAGGCATGGGCCCGTGGATCAGTACCTCCAGCAGCACGTCACGTGCGACTTCGGTCAAGTCCGGCCACCTCGGTGTGGCAAGAGTGCGGGTTGGTGGCGTCACGGTGCGACCGCATCTCCAGTAGTCATCCCGGTTGGTGCCTGATGACGTGCGGGCTTCCGTGGTGACTCGAGCACCGCGTGACCTGTCGATTCAGACCTGGATGTGGTCGGCTTCGACGACCTGGCGCTCGTGCAGTGGTCCCGTCGTTGCCGCCGGGTGGCCACTCCTGACGGGACGTCCGACGGTGGGAACCGCGATTCCGGATCTCGGTGCCGCGGGTCCGTTGACGGGCGCCGTCGCCGTCGTGCGGAGCGCCGGCGCTGAGGGCGCGGCCGCGGATCAGCGTTGCCGGGCACGGGCTCGACGATGAGGGCGCACGAGATCCTCCTTCGGGTCGCGGGGGGGGGGGGGGGGGCGCGGCGGGGGGGGGGGGCGGGCTCCGTTGGCTCCTACTTGGGGGGGGGGGGGGCCACGACCGCGTTGGCGATTCAGGGATGGAGCGACGACCCTCGCCTTCGACGTCGAGATCGCGATGCCGCCTGCGCCGGATGACGCTGGCCCATGTCAGGTGGGAGCCCGGTGGTGATGAGTGTGTCGTCTACCTGAAGTTGGGCAGTTCGTCGCGGGTGATGACGTAGCTGCTGGCGTAGACCTTCTGGAGGTGGGCGATCGAGTTGTGCTGGGTCAGGAAGTGGGAGTTCCAGGTCATGAACCACAGCCATCGGGTGTTGGTGGACTGCAGGCGGTCGGGGTCGGGGATGGGGCCGTTCTCGTGCAGCGCGACCGGGACCTGTGAGCCGACGGCGTTGCGCGCGGCGTTGTACATGGCGTTCTGGGGGTCGTAGTTGCCGCTGCCGGCGTAGGTGTCGGCGCCGCCGATGTCGACGTAGGGCCTGCCGGGGTAGAAGGCGCTGTTGGGGCTGCCGTTGGTGCCGAACATCCAGATCAGGTTGTTCAGGCCCTTGGTGCGGGTCAGGTAGTCGTACATGTAGCGCCAGAGCCGGACGTACTGGGCGCCGCCTTCCTTGCTCCACCAGAACCAGGTGCCGCCGGCCTCGTGGAAGGGCCGCCAGATCACCGCGGCGCCGATGTCCTCCAGCCGCTGGAGGTTCGCGGCGGCGGCGTCCATGCGCTGGCGGAAGGAGTTGTTCTCGGCCGTGCCGGGGGTGAGCACGGCGCTGATGGACACGGCCATCTGGCTGCCCTCGTAGGTGTCGGGCTTCGTGGGTGCGCCCATGTGGTAGGCGACCTCGGGGATGCCGCCGGAGTTCCACCAGGTGGTGGCGCGGCCGACGTAGTCGGTGGTGGCCTGGTCCATGCCCCGCAGCGCGGGTAGCTTGCCGGTGTTGCGCTGGATGTGGTTCATCTCGTACTCGGGGCCACCGTTCCAGGTGGACTCCTCCTGGCCGGCGAGGATGTGGTTGCCGTACTGCGAGTGCAGGTAGCACAGGACTTTGCGCACCGCGGTGTTGGAGCCGGGGTTCACCGGGCTGACCGAGCACGTCGGGTCGGGCCCCGGACCGGGACCGGTGCCGGCGCGCCACTGCTGGTTGGTCTGGCCGTTGCAGGTCCAGGTGTTGACCAGGGTGCCGTTGGCCGTCGCTGCCCCGGCCACGTCCAGGCAGAGCCCGGACTGGACCGCGGTCACCGAACCGTTGGCGTTGAGCCGGAACTTCTGGTTGGGCTGGCCGGTGCAGTCCCAGATCAGCAGCCGCGCGCCTGCGGTGGTGGAGCCGTTCTCCACGTCGAGGCAGCGGGTGCCGCCGAAGGTGCGCAGGTCACCGGACGAGGTGAAGTCCCAGGACTGGTTGGCTTGGCCGTTGCAGTCCCAGATGGCCACCGCCGATCCGGGCGTGGTGCTGTTGCCCACGACGTCCAGGCACCTGTTGGACGCCACGCTGATCAGCGGGGCCGGTGCCGCGACCGCCGGCACCGCGCTCAACGCGGCCAGGCCGGGTACCACCAGGACGATCGCCAGCAGCGTCCGCCCTGTTCTTCCCTTGGGGCGCATCGGATCTCCTTTGATCCATGGTGACCGGATACCGCCAGGCACCGGTAGTCGGCAGACGAGATGAAGGTGCCGCGCAGGGACGGCTGACGGCACCGGGTGCGGATCCGGTCACGACGAAGGACTGGCGCGGCCGACCGGCCACGCTGCCTTCCGGGGTCTCGACCGGCGAAGTCCTTGCGGGACGGCCGTAGGCCGTGCGCCGGACCAGACTCGGGGGAGTGTTCCATCGGAAGGTAACGCAGCGGACCGGTCCGGAACAAGAGGTTACGCTCAACTTGAAACTAACTGCTGGCGGCGACCGTGCCAGGGGCGAAACGGTCGAACGGCAGCTGTCGACTGCCACCGTCACGCCGACGGGCAGGAGGGTGCCCGCCTGCACCGGGCCGCCCACCAGGGCAGCCGGTAGCAGGTGCATCGTTCTCTGCGTCGACTCGCGTCGGTGGGAGCCGGTCGTTCTCCTCTGGTTGTCTTCGGTGGTGGCTCGGCCGGTGGGGGATCAGTGGAGTCAGGTCTTGGTCCAGCGCTGGGCGGCGCCTCCGTTGCAGTCCCAGATCACGGTCTTGGTGCCGTTGGCGGTGCCGGCGGCGTCGAGGCACTTGGCCGATCTGACCGCGCGCACCGAGCCGTCGGTGTCGACGGTGAACCGTTGGTTGGCGCCTCTGTTGCAGTCCCAGATGGCGACTGCGGTGCCGTTGGCGGTGCCGCCACCGACGACGTCGAGGCACTTGGTGTTGCCGTAGAGGCGCAGCTCGCCTGCGGTGGTGGCGGTGAACCGCTGGTTGGGCTGCCCGTTGCAGTCCCAGATCTCGGCGAGTGCGCCGTTGACCTGCGAGGCGCCGGTGATGTCGAGGCACCGGTTCGATCCGTCGCCGCGCAGGGAGAAGCTCGTCGAGGGGTTGCCGCCACCGCCGCTGACGATGTACATGGCCGCGCCGTGTGCCGGGACGGAGGCGCTGATCGTGCCGCTGCTGGTGCCCGTGGTGTGCGCCCACAGGTCGCGCACCGAGTAGCTGCTCGCCGAGCCGAGGCCGATCTGGGACGCCGTGGTGGAGACGGTGGCGGCGCTGCTGCCGCGGTTGAGCAGGACGACCGCGACGGAGCCGTTGGCCATGGGCTTGGTCCAGACCTCGGTGTAACCGTTGTCCACGATCCGGTTGCCTTGACGGCCGCCCCAATCCTGGTTTACCCCGATGACCTCGGTGTTGGTCAGGGTCGCCCTGGTCGCGGCGCTCATCGTGCGCAGGTCGTTGCCGGCCAGCAGCGGCGCGTTCATCAAGGCCCAGAGGCTGAAGTGAGCGCGGGACTCGGTGTCGGTCAGACCGTGGCCGACCTCCAGCATGTCGGGGTCGTTCCAGGCTCCGGGGCGGGAGGCGCCGGCGTAGCGGGGCTGGGAGTCCAGGATCCCCATGACCGAGTTCCAGTTGCCCTCGATGTCACCGGTGGTGCGCCAGGAGTTTCCGGTCTCGGCGCCCCACTCGATGACGTTGTCGTTGCCCCAGTTGCAGATCGCGTAGAAGATCTGCCGGCCGGTGCGGGCCAGCGCGTCCCGCATGGCGGTGTAGCGGTCCTGGGCGGTGCGACCCAGGTGGTTGCCGCAGTTGTCGTACTTGAGGTAGTCGATGCCCCACGACGCCCACAGGTTCGCGTCGCGCTGCTCGTTGCCCAGACTGGCCGGGTACCCGGCGCAGGTGGTGAGCCCGGCCGAGGAGTAGATGCCCAGCTTGAGGCCCTTGCCGTGGACGTAGTCCGCCAGCGCCTTCATGCCGCCGGGGAACTTGCTGCGTGAGGCCACCAGGTTGCCGCTGCTGTCGCGGGACATCTCCGACCAGCAGTCGTCGATGTTCACGTACGTGTACCCGGCTGCGGCCATACCGCTGCTGACCATCACGTCGGCGGTTTGACGAACCAGGCCCTCGGTGACGTCGCAGCCGAAGCTGTTCCAGTTGTTCCACCCCAACTGCGGGGTGCGACCGAGGCCGTTCTCCAACGCCTGCGCCGGACTGGCCGATGCCAGCACGACAGGCACGACGGCGGCGGCGAGCACCGCCGCCACCACAGCGCGCAGCAGTTTCTTCACGGGATCTCCTTGTCGGCTCCGACAGTGCCGTGACAGCGGTCCGAGCCGGTGCGCCACGGGACCCGCGCAAACGCACGGAACGCCGCCCGAGGGCGCGGGGTGGGGCCGGCCCGGGGGGGGGGGGGGGGCCCCGCCGCCCCCCCCCCCCCCCCCCCCCCCCCCCGCCAGAGGGCTCGGAGTGAGGTAAGCGCAACGTCACGAAGAGGTCGCAGTGCGTTGAAAGTTGTTCGAACTTGGCACACCGGCTTCAAGGGTGTCAACGAACCGCACGGTTCGTGCGATCCGAGCGGGCATTGCGATCAAGCAGTCGATCTCGACTCAACCGTTCTCGCTCAAGGTGATCGCACCCGTCGACGTCGCCTTGGCGGACGGTCTGCAAGGAGGGGCGCGGTGATCGACGTGTTCGGAACCGAACACGCCTGTGTTCGATCATGGCTGCGGGGCGGGCTACCGGTCGAGGGGAGATAGTTGAGAGTTCAGTTGATTTCAGACTGGTACTAACCCCTTGTTTCGGCCGGAAGTGTTGCGATACGTTGCGCAAGTACCACGCCGGACAGCCGAGAGTCGCTGTACGACCGGTCATCGCCGTGCACGGAGTCGGACGCGGTCGCTCCTCGTCCGACTCCGGCTCCACTCCACCCACCGTGTCGACGACGACACGCGCACCCTGGAGGCTCACGTGGAGATCAACCGTCGCAAAGTCCTGGAGTTGGGGGCGACCGGAATCGGAGTGGCCGGCTTGTCCGTGTTGGGTGTGAGCGCGCTGGGTGTGCCCGCAGCCGTCGCCGCGCCCGCGGGTCCCGCCACCGAGACCCTGCTGTTGACCGGTTCCGACGCGGACAACACGGTCCCCTGGGACTTCCAGGTGACCGAAGGGCGCAACGCCGGGGTGTGGCGCACGATCCCGACACCGTCGAACTGGGAGTGCCACGGGTTCGGCACCTACCAGTGGGGCTGGAACCTCCGCCCCAACGAGAAAGGGCTCTACCGGCGTCGTTTCACCCCGTCCTCGACGTGGTCGGGCAGGCGGATCTTCGTGGTGTTCGAGGGCTCGATGACCGACACCGAGGTGCGGATCAACGGCACCCTGGCGGGTCCGGTCCACCAGGGCGGCTTCTACCGGTTCCGCTACGACGTCACGTCGTTGGTGCGTTTGGGGCAGGAGAACCTGCTGGAAGTGACGGTCAGCCGGGACTCGACGAACAACTCGGTCAACGACGCCGAGCGCCGCGGCGACTACTGGAACTTCAGCGGCATCTACCGGCCGGTCTCGTTGCAGGCGTTCCCCGCCTCGCGGATCGACCGGGTCGCGATCGACGCCAGGCACACCGGCGCGTTCCGGATGGACGTGCACCTGGCGGGGTTGAGCGCGGCCGGCAGGGTGGTCGGGCAGCTCCGGCAACTCGACGGCACCGCGGTCGGCGGCCCGTTCTCGGTGGCGGTCTCGTCGGGTGCGACGGCGGCGACGCTGACCACGTCGGTGCCCTCACCCCAGGCGTGGACCGCGGAGACGCCAAACCTGTACCTGGTCGACGTGCAACTCACCACCAGCGGCGGCACGCCCCTGCACGGGACGACCGAGCGGTTCGGGTTCCGCACCATCGAAGTGCGCGCCGGTGACGGCGTGTACGTCAACGGGTCGAAGGTCATCCTCAAGGGCACGAACCGGCACACGTTCTGGCCGACCCTGGGACGCGCGTCCAGCCCGCGCATGGCCCGGATGGACATCCTCCTGATGAAGGAGATGAACAACAACGCCGTGCGGATGTCGCACTACCCGCCGGACACGTTCTTCCTGGACCTGTGCGACGAGCTGGGCCTGTACGTGATCGACGAGTTGGCCGGCTGGCAGAAGCGCTACGACGAGAACGTGGGCGCCCCACTGGTGGCCTCGATGGTCACGCGGGACGTCAACCACCCGTCCATCATCATGTGGGCCAACGGCAACGAGGGCGGCTGGAACACCGCGCTGGACGACGACTACGCCCGCTACGACCCGCAGCGACGCCCGGTGATCCACCCGTGGGCCACGTTCGGCGGTCTGAACACCGACCACTACGAGACCTACGACAGCACCCGGAACATCCTCAACGGCTCGGCGATCCACCTGCCGACCGAGTTCCTGCACGCGTTGTACGACGGCGGGGCCGGAGCCGGCCTGAACGACTACTGGGCGCTGCTGGGCGCAGGCACGCGGCGAGCGGGTGGTTTCATCTGGGCGTTCGTGGACGAAGGGCTCCGCCGTGATGACCGGGGCGGCGCGATCGACACCACCGGCAACTCCGGCCCCGACGGCATCCTCGGACCGTTCCGCGAGAAGGAAGCCTCCTTCTACACCATCCGCGACATCTGGTCGCCGGTCCAGCTCGCCAACCCCGGCTACTACACCACCACGTTCCCCACAGGCTTCGACGGCCGGGTCAACGTCGTCAACCGCTACGACCACACCAACCTGCAGGGCTGCCGGTTCAGCTGGCAGCTGCTCAGGCAGGCCGCACCGGGCACGTCGAGCACCGCGCCGACCGTGATCGCGCAGGGTGCCGTCGCCGGTCCGAACACCGCGCCCGGAGCCACCGGCTCGGTCGCCCTCGGTCTACCCGGCACGTGGGCCGACGCCGACACGTTGCGAATCGACGTCCTGGACCCCACCGGCCGCACGATCGGCACCTGGAGCTGGCGGATCAAGAAGGCGGTCGACTTCGCGCGCCGCATCGTGGTCCCGACCTCAGGCACCACGTCCGTCACGGAGGACAGCACCAGCGTGACCATGACCGCGAACGGCGCGGCGATCACCATCTCCAAGTCGTCCGGCAGGCTGTCCCGCGTCAACCGCAACGGGACGACCGTGTCGCTCACCAACGGCCCGGTCATGGCGGTGGGCTCGGCGGCTCTCACCGGCATCTCGCACTTCCGCGACGGCACCGGCCACGTCGTGCAGGCCACGTACAGCGGGGACCTGAACCAGGTGCGCTGGCGCCTGGACTCCAACGGGTGGCTGCGCCTGGAGTACCGCTACACCCGCACCGGGCCGCACGACTTCCTCGGCGTGAACCTCGACTACCCCGAGAACCGGGTGCTGGGCATGACGTGGCTGGGTGACGGGCCTTACCGGGTGTGGAAGAACCGGATGCGAGGCGTGCACCACGGCGTGTGGACCAAGGACTACAACCGCACCGCCACCGGCGCGAGCGCCTGGCAGTACCCGGAGTTCAAGGGCTACCACGCCAACACCTACTGGGCCGCCCTGCGCACCACCGAAGGCACCATCACCCTGGTGTCCGAGCAGGAGAACCTGTTCCTGCGCCTGTTCACCCCCGACGTCGGCGCCAGCCCGATGAGCGCCACCGCGCCGTTCCCCGGTGGTGGGATCTCCCTGCTCGACGCCATCCCGGCGATCGGCAACAAGTTCCACACGGCCGACACCCTCGGCCCGGAAGGACAACGGACCACGGCCACCGGCCAGTACAACCGGACCGTCCACTTCCGCTTCACCGCCTGACCCCGGCGCACCGGCCGGTCGGCAGGAACGCCACCACGCCTCTGCCGACCAGGCTGCTACTCGAAGCCCCCTGTCGCTCGTCTTCACCCCTTCGCATTGATCAAAGGAGATCGAATGCGCACCCTACGACGCACGGGCAGAGCCCTGCTCGCCCTTGCGCTTTCCCTACCGGCGCTCACCCTCGTCGCAGGTCCGGCCACCGCCGCGCCCGCTCCGCTGGTCGGCGTGGCCTCGAACCGCTGCCTGGACGTGGTCGGTGCGTCGAACGCCGACGGCGCCCTGGTGGACATCTGGGACTGCAACGGCCAGTCGAACCAGGGCTGGGAGTTCACCGCAGCCGGTGAGCTGCGCGTCTTCTCCGGCGGCCGGTGCCTGAACGTGCCGAACGGCTCCACCGCGCCCGGTACCCGTCTGGCGATCTGGGCCTGCACCGGCGGCGCGAACCAGAAGTTCCGGCTGAACTCCAACGGCAGCATCACCGCCACCCAGTCCGGCCTGTGCCTGGACGTGGCCAACCAGGCCACCGCCAACGGCACCGCGGTCACCCTCTGGAACTGCAACGGCCAGACCAACCAGCAGTGGCGCACCGGCACGGGCCCCGGGCCGAGCCCGACCTGCTCGGTGAACCCGGTCAACCCGAACGCCACCGCGCAGGCCCGCAAGCTGCTGTGCTACGTCTACTCGCAGTACGGCAACCACATCCTGTCGGGTCAGCAGGAGTCGACCTGGATCGGCGGCCCGGACTACGAGATCAACCACATCCGGAACAACACGGGCAAGTACCCGGCGATCCGGGCGTTGGACTACGGCGACTCCAAGGACTACGCCTCGCGCGCCATCGCCTGGTGGAACGCGGGCGGCATCCCCATGGTCGGCTACCACATGGGCGCCCCCACGCATCCCGACACCTACGAGGGCACCCAGCAGACGGTGTCCATCAACGCGGTCCTGACGCCGGGCACGGCCCAGTACAACTCGTTCATCCAGCGGCTCGACGGCGCGGCGGCCTCGTTGCAGCAGTTGGAGAACGCGGGCGCGGCGGTGATCTGGCGGCCGTTCCACGAGGCGGGCGGCACGTGGTTCTGGTGGAGCAAGGAGGGTGGCGCGCAGTACAACCGGCTGTGGCGCTTCATGTACAACTACTTCACCAACACCAAGGGTCTGAACAACCTGGTCTGGTTGCACGGCTACAACGGCCAGCCGCAGGCGTCGTTCTACCCCGGCAAGTCGGTGGTCGACATCGGCGGCGCGGACACCTACGCGGGCAACGGCAACTACGACCCGCTCAACGCGATGTACAACTCGGTGCGCAACATCGTCGGTTCGACCATTCCGATCGCGCTGCACGAGAACGGCCCCATCCCGGACCCGGACCGGCTCCAGTCCACCGGCACGCGGTGGGTGCTGTTCGGCACCTGGCACGGCAACCACCTGACCCAGGGCAACTCGATCAGCCACCTGCAGAAGGTCTACAACCACAGCTACGTCGTCACCAGGGACGAACTGCCCAACCTGAAGTAGCCCGCGACCGGCTGGTGTCGCCCGCCATCCCGACGGGCGACACCGGCCGGTTGTGCAACTCGTCGGCTCTGATCCGCCGTAGCACGGCCCGATGGACGTTGCTCCTTGGCCGTCCGTCGAAGGGAAACGAATGTCGCGAAAGATGTCGAAGCTCGTCGTCCTCGCAGTGCTGCTGCTGGCCGGATGTGGCGCGCCCACCGCGGGCCCGGCCTCGACCTACACCTCGGTGCCGGACAAGCCCTCCTCCCCGGTGGAGCTGAACGTGCTGGACGTCGCCGGGAACCTGCAGTTGACGCAAGGCATGATCGACGAGTTCGTCACCGCGCACACGGACGTGGTCAGCGAGGTGAACTACTCCAAGGCGACCGCGCCGGACATGCCGGGCAAGCTCAAGGCCGAGCAGAGCGCGGGCCGGTCGCAGACCCACTTGGTGCTGACCGGGACGGACGGGCTGGCGGCGGTGATCGGCCAAGGACTGGCCGCTCCGTTGTTGCCCGACCACGAGGCGAAATTCGCCGGGTTGAAGGACAACTACCTGCCGCCCGCCGCAGCGATGCAGGACCTGTCGCAAGGGCAGGGGATCGTCGTGACCTACTACCCGGCGGGACCGCTGCTGGAGTACGACGCGGCGAAGGTGCCGAACCCGCCCAAATCCGCCCACGAGTTGCTGGCGTGGGCCAAGGCCAACCCCGGGAAGTTCCAGTACGCCGTGCCGGCGAACTCCGGTCCCGGCCGCACGTTCCTGATGGGCCTGCCCTACGTCCTGGGCGACTCCGACCCGAAGGACCCGGAGAACGGCTGGGCGAAGACCTGGGCGTACTTGGCGGAACTGGGCCAGTACGTGGACTACTACCCGTCCGGCACGACCGAGACGATGAAGAACCTGGCCGACGGCAGCGCGAACCTGGTGGCCACCACCACGGGCTGGGACATCAACCCGCGGGTGCTGGGCACCGTGCCCGAGAGCGCGAGGGTCACCACGCTGGCCGGTTTCCACTGGGTGACCGACGCGCACTACGCGGTCGTGCCCAAGGGTGTGTCGCAGGACGTCATGGCGGCGAACCTGGCGCTGGTCAAGTGGATGCTGGATCCGAAGCAGCAGGCCAAGGCTTACGACAAGGGCTACTTCTACCCCGGGCCGGCGGTCAAGGGCGTCACGCTCGACATGGCACCCCAGGAATCGCGTGACGCGATCGGGAAGTTCGGCCGCCCGGAGTACGACGCGCTGATCGAGAACCACCCGAAGGAGACGTCGTTGCCCGCGGAGGCGCAGGTGAAGGCGTTCCAGAAGTGGGAGCGCGAGATCGGCAGCGGGAAGACGGGCAAATGAGCGACCGGTTCAGCGAACTCGTCATCGACGGCGTCCGGAGGGTCTTCGGAGATCAGGTCGCGCTGCGCGGGATGGACCTGACCATCAAGGGCGGCGAGTTCGTGGCGCTGCTCGGCCCGTCGGGATGCGGCAAGTCGACCGCGTTGAACTGCCTGGCGGGTCTGCTGCCGCTGTCCGGCGGGCGGATCTTGGTCGACGGCGAGCGGATCGACCAGCTGCCGCCGGAGAGGCGCGGGTTCGGCATGGTGTTCCAGAACTACGCGCTGTTCCCGCACCTGAGCGTGCGCCGCAACATCGCGTTCGGGCTGGCCATGCGCAAGGTCGCCAAGGCGGAGCAGACGCGGCGCGTGGACGAGGCACTGCGCCTGGTCCAGTTGACCGCGCACGCGGACAAGCACCCCGGCCGGCTCTCCGGCGGCCAGCAGCAGCGCGTGGCCATCGCGCGCGCCGTCGTGCTGGAGCCACCACTGGTGCTGATGGACGAGCCGCTGTCCAACCTGGACGCGTCGCTGCGGTTGGAGATGCGCTCGGAGATCCGTCGCCTGCACCAGTCGCTCGGGCTGACCACCGTCTACGTCACGCACGACCAGGAGGAGGCGCTGGCGCTGGCCGACCGGCTCGTGGTGATGCGCGACGGCGAGGTGCAGCAGGTCGGCACCCCTCAGGAGGTCTACGCGCAACCGGTCAACCGTCACGTGGCCGGGTTCATGGGCTACCGCAACCTGCTGCCCGCCTCCGTGACCGGGGTGGATGGCGAGCACGTCACCGTCACCGCCGACGGGGTGGCGCTGACCGGCGTCAACCGGGACGGGCTGACCTCGGGCGAGGCGGTGGTGGCCGTGCGACCCGAAGACTTCGCCGTTGTTGCGCCGTCGGCGTCCACCCAGGTCAACGAGGTGGAGGCCGAGGTGGAGATCGTCGAGTACCACGGCCGTGAGCAGGCCGTGGAAGCCCGGCTGCCCGGAGGCCGAGCGGTGCACGTGCGCACGAACGACCGGCTCGCGCCCGGTGACGCGGTACGGTTGCGGGTGCCGGTCGAGCGGGTCCTGGTGTTCGCCTCATGAGCACTGTCGCCCTGCGCCACCGGCTGGCCGAGCGCGGCGTGGACCGGGTACTGCTGCTGCTCGTGCCCGGCACGGTGTTCATCGCGCTGCTGTTCTTGTACCCGTTCCTGTACGGCCTGCAACTATCCTTTCAGCCGGCCGTCGGCGGGCCGCTGGCCAACTACGAGCGGTTCTTCACCGACGCCTACCTCCGCGACACGATCTGGATCACGCTGCGACTCGGGCTGCCCGCAGCTCTGATCAACGTCCTGGCGTCGATCCCGATCGCCTACCGGATGCGCGGGCGGTTCCGGGGCAAGCGGCTCATCACGACGATCCTGGTCGTTCCCATCACCCTGGGCACGGTGCTCACCGCCGAAGGCCTGATCGAGTACTTGAGCCCGGTGGGGTGGTTCAACAAGGTCCTGCTGGGCTTGGGGCTGGCCGACGAGCCGGTGCGCCTGGTGCACAACTACTGGGGCGTGCTGTTCTCGCTGATCATCACCGGCTTCCCGTTCGCGTTCCTGCTCACCCTGTCCTACCTGTCCGGTATCGACCCGTCGTTGGAGCGCGCGGCGGCGACCCTGGGTGCGTCCCCACGGCAGCGGTTCCGACACGTCGTCATGCCGCTGCTCGCGCCCGGGCTGGCGGTGACGTTCTGCCTGTCGTTCGTGCTCGCGTTCTCGGTCTTCCCGTCCGCCATCATGGTTGGTGAACCGCAGGGCGAGACGCACGTCATCTCCATCGCCGCCTACAACTCCGCGTTCCGCGACTTCGACTACCCGATGGGCTCCGCCATCGCGATGATCATGGCAGTGGTGATGCTGCTGGTCATCGGCCTGGTGCTGCTCTGGCGGACCACCCTGTACCGAGGCTCGACAGGGGGCAAGGGATGAGGCCCGCAGCGTGGCTGACCTGGGGTGTTCTGGCGTTCTTCCTGCTCAACCTGCTCGGCGTGGTCGGCGCGGTGCTGGTGAACTCGTTCAGCACGCAGTGGTTCGGCACCTGGTGGCCCACCGGCCTCACCACCGCCTGGTACGCCGAGGCGTGGCGTGAGTACGACCTGTTCGACGTGCTGCTGGTGACGCTCCAAGTCTCGGTGGCCGTGGTCGTGATCTCAGTGCTGGTCGGCGTACCCACCGCCTACGCCCTGGCCAGGCGGAACTTCCCCGGCAAGAAGCTGCTCAGTCTGCTGTTCCTGCTGCCCATCCTGATGCCGCCGATGACCTACGGCATCCCGTTGGCCACGGTGCTCTACAAGTTCCAGCTGGCCGGGAGCATGACCGGCGTCATCGTGGCCAACCTGGTGCCGTCCGTGCCGTTCGTGGTGCTCACGATGACGCCGTTCATCGAGCAGATCGACACCAGGATCGAGTCCGCAGCCCGTATGTGCGGCGCTCGCACCACGGCCGTGTTCACCAAGGTCCTGGCGCCACTGCTGGTTCCCGGCATCCTGGCCGCGTCCATCCTGGTCCTGGTCCGGACCGTCGGCATGTTCGAGCTGACGTTCCTCACCGCCGGACCCGACAGCGAAACTCTGGTCGTTTCGCTGTTCTACTCCGTCTCGGCGGCCGGTATCCGCGCACAGCAGACGGTGGACGCGATGGCCGTCATCTACACCGCGTCCATGCTCCTCTTGCTGGTCATCGCCCTGCGGTTCGTCAACCCGACCCAACTGGTGACCAGGCTCGAAGAGCACGAGTGACGACCTTCCGCGGCACAACGCGACGCCGGGTAGCACGGAGCATGATCACCGCACGTTCTTCCCTGGCACTCGACACGCCAACACCCACCTGAGGAGATCAACGATGAACTCTTCCGTCCCCCACCGACCGACGGGCGTCCGGATCACCCGCAGAACGGCGCTGGCCGCGGCTGGTGCCGCGATAGCCGGAGGCACGCTCGGCGCGGGCGTTTCGCGCGCCGACGCGACCATCGGCGTCAACCCCGGCGTCAACTACGGCATCTGGGAGGGCTGGGGAACGTCGTTGGCATGGTGGGCCAACGTGTTCGGCGATCGGGACGACTTCGCCGACTTGTTCTTCACCACGAAGACGGTGACGTACAACGGTGCGGCGCTGCCGGGTCTGGGCCTGAACATCGCCCGGTACAACCTCGGCGCGTCCAGCTGGAACGCGGTGGGGTCGGCGCGCATGGTCGCTTCGCCCAACATCCCGCGGTTCAAGCAGGTCGAGGGCTTCTGGCAGGACTGGAACAACGAGGACCCGGCGTCGTCGGCGTGGAACTGGAACGTCGACGCCAAGCAGCGCGCCGCCCTGGTCAAGGCGACGCAGCGGGGTGCGATGAGCGAGCTGTTCGCGAACTCGCCGATGTGGTGGATGTGCAACAACCACAACCCCTCCGGCGCGGCGAACGCCGGTAACAACCTCCAGCCGTGGAACCACCGCCAGCACGCCCTGCACCTGGCCGCCACCGCACGTCGGGCGCGTGACCACTGGGGCGTGAACTTCCGCACCGTCGACCCGTTCAACGAGCCGTCCTCGCCGTACTGGCACGCCAACGGCACGCAGGAGGGTTGCGGCATCGACGCGACCACCCAGCGCAGCGTGCTGTCCCACATGCGGGCCGAGCTAAACCGGCAGGGCGTTGGCGGCATCGGGATCGCCGCGTCGGACGAGACCAGCTACGACCTCGCCCGCACCACCTGGAACAGCTTCGACTCCACCACCAAGGACCTGGTGAGGCAGGTCAACGTGCACGGCTACCAGGGCACCGGCGGCCGTCGTGACCTGCTGGGCAACGACGTCCGCGCGTCGGGCAAGGTCCTGTGGAACACCGAGCACGGCGACGGCGACGGCTCCGGCCTGCAGACGGCCCGGTGCCTGCTGCTGGACTTCCGCTGGCTGCACCCCACGGCCTGGTGCTACTGGCAGGTCATGGACCCGACCGCCGGCTGGGGACTTGTCCGCTACGACGGCGGAACGCTGCGAGCGGGCGCGGTGGAGACGAAGTTCCACGTCCTGGCCCAGTTCACCCGGCACATCCGACCCGGCATGCGCATCCTGGACACCGGCAGCGAACTGGCTGTCGCCGCCTACGACTCCACCGCGCGCCGGCTGGTCATCGTGGCCGCCAACACCGGAGCCGCGCAGACCCTGACCTTCGATCTGTCCCGGTTCGGCCAGGTCACCGGCGCGACGGGCGGCCTGGTGCCCCGCTGGTCCACCATCCCTGCAGGCGGCGACCGCTACACCCCGCGCCAGGACACCCGGCTCGACGGCAAACTCCTGCGAGTGCCGTTCAGCGCCGGCCAGGTGCAGACCTTCCAGATCGACGGCGTGGTGGTGTGACGGGTTCGATGGCCGCCCACTGCCTGCAGACAAGCTCAGGGCCCGGTGAGTGACGAGCGGCGGTAGGGCATCGGCCGTCGCCATCGGTGGCTCAGAACATCCCGTTATCGTTGAAGGCCGGTCGCAACGTACGCCGCGGTCGGCCTCGTCCTGCTGGATCCAGTTCCGCAACGCCTCGTGATGCACGCCCAGCTGCTCGGCCAGGCGCCGGATCACCGGCTTGGGGTCGGACTCCCGGTACAACCGGACCGTGCGGGCCTCAACTCGTCGGGGTACTTCTTCGGTGGTGCCACGGATGACTCCCTTCAGCTCCTATCGGACCATGTCCGGAAAGCCCACCGAGTTGGCGGGGGAACCGCCTGGTCCGGGAGCACTCGCGCCGCACGCCTGCCGCCGGACTGGCCGCCCGCCGCGCTCCCAACCGCTACGGCGCGTCGGTGGCCGAGGAAGGCCGCGATCATCGAACGAGACTGACCTGTTGGTGTGCCTGATCGTGGCCCGTCCCGTCCTGTCCGCCGCCTGGTCCTGGCCTCGCCCGGCTGGGCCAATCGGGCAGGCAAGCGGAGCGGCAAGCACCGCGTGTTCACGTAGGCGCCGGTCGGGCGGCTCCACCACCGATCGGCTCGCCGACCCCGACATCCAGACCTACGACAACCCCGACACCGCGGTCGGTTGCCGCTTCGACCCCGCCACCCGACCTCCCTGCCAGAACGACACCGTGCAGGACGCGCACACGGGACCGGGCCCGGCCGACTGCCATCCACGCTGCGTCAACCGCTTCTGCGCGGGCGGGGTTTTCCGGGTGGTCGGCACGAGCCGCGACACCTCGCGAATTGTCTCCGGTGACGGCGTGACGTTCCTGGACCTGGACGTGACCAGCGACGAGTCGGTCACCAGCGTGGTCGGGCAGGTGATCGCACGTTTCGGGCGGCTCGACGTGCTGGTCAACAACGCCGGCGTCGGCACCGACGTCGTCGCCGAGGAGGTTTCCGTCGCCCAGGCACAGAGGATCTTTGACGTGAACGTTTTCGGCCTGATGCGCATGACGAGGGCGGTTCTGCCGCACATGCGTACCCAGGGCAGCGGCCGGATCATCAACGTGTCGTCGGTCGGGGGCGTCCCGATCCCGTTCATGGCCGTCCAGCCCGGTCCGATCAACACCCCGTTCGACGCCAACCTGGTGCGGGCCGACACCCCGCTACCGGTCTACGCGCACCGGCGGCGGGTGTTCGAGGACGTGATGACGGAGGAGATGCGCGGCGGTGACGATCCCGCCGTCGTCGCCAGGGTGATCGTCGCGGCGGCCACCGACCCGAACCGAAGCTGCGCCACCTGGCCGGCTCGACTGCCGGCCGTGTCGCCGTGCTGCGGCGCGTCGTCCCCGCCCGGATGTTCGACAAGAGCATCCGTAAACTCAATCGGATGAATGGATGAGCGGCTGACCGTGCGCCGGCAGACACTTCCCGGTACGGCCGGGTCCACATGGGAGAGACAGGTCATGAAGGCATTTATCGTCGATCGCTACGGGCGCGGCGGCACTCTTCGGGCCGACGAGATGCCGGAGCCCGAGGTGGGCGAGCACGACGTACTGGTCCAGGTCCACGCCGCGGGCGTCAACCCCCTGGATTCCAGGATCAGGAACGGGGAGTACAAGCTCATCCTGCCCTACCGACCGCCGTTCATTCTGGGTAACGATGTGGCCGGTGTCGTGGTTCGGGTCGGGGCTCGGGTGCGGACGTTCGCGCCCGGTGACGAGGTCTACGCGCGGCCGGACAAGGACCGGATCGGCACCTTCGCGGAGTTCATCGCCGTCAACGAGGACGACTTGGCGCCGAAGCCACAGCGGCTCACGATGGAGGAGACGGCCGCGATTCCGCTGGTCGGCTTGACCGCATGGCAGGCGTTGGTCGAGATCGCCGAGCTGCGGAAGGGGCAGAAGGTCTTGATCCACGCCGGCGCCGGCGGCGTGGGGACGTTCGCGATCCAGTTGGCGAAACATCTCGGCGCCGATGTGGCCACGACGACCAGCGCGGCCAACATCGATCTGGTCCGCCGCCTCGGCGCGGACGTCGTGATCGACTACCGGGCCGACGACTTCGAAACCGTTCTGCACGACTACGACGTGGTGTTGAACAGCCTGGACAACGAGACGCTCAAGAAGTCTCTTCGCGTGCTGAAGCCCGGCGGAAAGCTCATCTCGATCTCCGGCCCACCGGATCCCGCCTTCGCGAGGGAACTCGGCAAGCCGTGGACTTTGGGGCCGCTGATGCGTGTGTTGAGTCACCGGATCAGGAAAGCGGCCAAACGTCGCCAGATCACCTATTCTTTCCTCTTCATGCGGGCAAGCGGGGACCAACTCCGCGAGATCACCTCTCTCATCGACACGGGGATCATCAAGCCGGTCATGGACCGGGTCTTCCCCTTCGAATCGACCAACGAGGCCATGGCCTACGTCGACAAGGGACGCGCGAAGGGCAAGGTCGTCGTCAAGGTGAAATAACGCCACACGCACGTCCGACGTTCGCCTACTTCCGGCTGGCGCCCGAGCACCCGTATCCGGCGCAGTTCGACGACGCCGAGACGGCCTACCGGTGGCTGCTCGCCCAGGGCTACGAACCGCACAACATCGGCAGCACCGGCCGCTCCATCGGCTGCACCCTCGCGGTCATGCTGCCGCTGCGCCTGCTTGCCAAGGGCCAGGCGACACCCGGCGCGATCGTCAGCATCTCGCCGTGGACCGACCTCACCATCACCAACCCGGCGGCGGACAAGAACGAGGGACACGACAAGATGCTCAGCCGCGACACCCTCGAGCTGTTCCGGGGTGCGTGGCTGCAGGACCCGCCGTCGACTTCACCGACCCGCGATCAGCGTCGCCAACGCCGACCTGACCGGCCTGCCGCCCACGCGCGTCCACTACGGCGAGTGCGAGACCCTCGCCGGAGACGGCGCCGAATTCGGGCGGCGGCTCGCGGACTTCGAAGTCGCCTCCGAGGTCCACCAGGTCGAGCAGGTCCTGGTGGTCGGGGTGCGGGTCGGGCGGCGGGATCGTGACCGGTGCGGGGTGTGCTCGCGGCGGTGTCCGCGCTATGACGCCGGCCGGGGGCGACGGCGGTGGCGTGCGCTGGATCTGGGGACCGTGCGGGCTTTCGTGGAGGCGGACGCGCCGCGGGTGCGGTTCCGCGAGCACGGGGTCGTGGTGGCCGCGGTGCCCTGGGCCCGGCATGGTGCCGGGCACACCCGCGCTTTCGACGACACCGTGGCGTGGTTGGCGACCGCGACGTCGCGGACCGCGGTCCGGCAGTTGATGCGGAAACCGTTCGCGCAGAATCGTCCAGGGTCTGGGTGGTCGAGTGCCGCACACCGGTCACCCGCTCGATCACCTCGGCGACCCGCGCCAGGGTCCACAGGTCAGTCGGATACCCATTGGCCTCGGGCCTTCGGCCGGCTTCGTCTCCACTTCGGCGAGTCGGCCGGGGGGGGGCGGCGGGGGGCCCCCCCCCCCCCGGCGCCCCCCCCCCCCCCCCCCCCCCCCCCCCCCCCCGCCCCGCCACCGGCCAGTCAGTCCCGGTGCCACCGCGACGCGGTCTGCGCGGCCCGAGGATCGTGGAGGCTTCGACACGCCCCAGTTATCCCGCTCTGCACACCCGCAACGACTCACCCTGTTGCCGAAAGATCTTTAAGTTCCGGTAGTAGTACACGTGCTTCACCCGTCCGTGATGCGGGTCGGGGTGACTGCCGGTACAAAGTCGTGTGGTCGAGTAGCGCGCCGCACGATGGTCTGTGAGGAGTCCACCATGATCTCACCCGCGGGCTCCGGCGACCCGGCCGACCTACCCGCGCGAGGACCGCGAGCGAGTACCGACGACATGACCAGGTGGGCCGAGCGCACGTTCTTCCTGGTGCTGGGGGTGGTGGTCGTGGCGGTGTTCCTCGTCGTCCTCACCACCTTCCTGCCCACTCCGGTGAACGTGGTCGGCGCCGCTCTGTCGTCGTTCTCCGCGCACCTCTTCGTGGTCTCCCTGCTCCTGGTCGCGGGGACCGGGTGGCTGTGGTGGCGCCGACGGACCTGGGGCCGGCGGGTGCTGGCAGCGTTGGCCGTCTTGTCACTGGCAGGTGTCACCGTGATCGGCGGGCGACAGCTGACCGTGGCCCGTCACGAGCACGTCGACCTCGACGTGACAGCGCTGCTCGACCTTCCCGGTGGGATCGACCCACCCGACGAGGACGTCGTCTACCTGCGCTTCGAGGAACAAGACCTACCGCTGTCGGTGTGGCGACCGGCCAACGGCGGCAGTGCCGGAGCGCCGGTCATCGTCATGGTGCACGGTGGGGGTTTCATCTCGGGCTCCCGGCTGGAAGGCACCCCGCCCACGCACGCACGGTGGTTCGCCGACCGCGGGTACCTCGTCGTCAGCGTCGACTACGCGCTCTCCACCGACCAGCGCCACCTGTGGGATGTCACCGAGGGTCAGATCGGCTGCGCGTTGGCGTGGACCGGGGCCAACGCGCGGCGCTACGGCGGCGACACCACGCGGTTGACGATGATCGGCGACTCCGCCGGCGGCAACCTGGCGCTCCAAGCCGCCTACAAGGGCAATGCCGGCAAGCTCGCCTCCGGTTGCGGCGGCGAGTTCCCGCGCGTCAGGGCTGTCAGCGCGCTCTACCCGGCCAACGACATGGAACAGCTCTACACCAACGAGGCGTCCAGGATCTTCGCCGAGCAGTACATCGGCGGAAGCCCTCAGCAGTACCCCGAGCGATACGCCGCCACCACGCCGGCGAACCACATCGGCCCTCGGACACCGCCCACCCTTCTCGCCATGGGGACGTCCGACTACATCGTGCCGCCCGACGGCACTCGCCGGTTGTACGAACGGCTCCAGCGCGGCGACATTCCCAGCCATCTGCTCGAAATCCCGTACGGTCAGCACGTCTTCGACGCCGCACCCGGCGCGGTGGCCACCCAGGTGTGGCACCAGACCACCCTGCGCTGGTTCACGGATCACGCGGCGTGAGAGAACCAGGCGACACCTCGTGGTCGTTGAACGTGCGCTGACCGGGGAGGTGAAGATCGCTCTGGTGATCTCGGGACGGCCTGGGGACACGCGGCTGCCCAGCGTGTCGTGGACGGCGCCGTCGGGAAGTTCGCCGGTGACGTAGGCGAAAGCCCAGTGGTGGCGCACCTTCGACGGGGCCGGTCACGGCCACCTGGTAGACCAGGTCGTGAACACGGAGTGTCGGCCGCTCGCGGAACGGCGCACCGGCGTCGCCGAGCCTGCCGACCACTGGCTGTCCACCTGCCGCCCGACACCCGGCTGCGCGGACCTGTCGAGCTCGTCGTGAATCGATGGCGCAGAGCACGACTGCCGCCGAACATCGGCTCGGCCTCAGTCGGCCTCCTGGGCGCGGGAGACGTCGTGTTGAGCCGAAGTGTTCGGTTGCCTACATGTTGGCGTAGCGGACGCGCGGGGCGTGAAAGTAGCCGCGAACGATGTGCGGCTGGCGTTGGCGGCGGTGCAGGAAGCGGCGGGTCTCGTGGGCGAGCCGGTCGAGGTTGTGGGCGAGGCCACACCGTTACCGCGCTCGTGCGCTCCGTCGTACCAGGGGTGGACCGCGGGTCGGCGATCCGGCATCCGGCGGGCAACTGGGCCTGCGTCACGTGCTGCGCAGGGAGAACGTGGAACTCGAGCGGGCCAACGAGATCCTCACGAACGCGTCCGACACGCAATCAGACCCGCACCTCCGTTGTCGGTCAGGATTGGGGCGGAGGGCCGAGCAGCCAGTTGCCCGCAACCTCGGGGTCGTCGCTGAAGTAGTAGTCGTGGATGGCGGCGACCATCTCACCGCGGGTGACGTGCCCGTCGTCGTCGGTGTCGACTTTGTCGAAGGCCGTGTCGGCATCGTGCTCGCTGAGCCCGAACGCGGAGACGAACCACGCCCGGTATTCCTGTCGGTCCAGTTTGCCGTCGCCGTCGTGGTCGGCCATGGCGGTCAGCGCGTCGATGACCGGCGTGTACGCCGCGTCGAACGCACCCGGTTGCGCCAAGACCAGTTCGGTGAACGCCCTCCCGTACTCCTCCGGAGTGATGCGACCGTTCCGATCGAAATCGGCGATACGCGCCATCTGCTGCCACAGGTCCAAGCACAGATCACGCATCCGGCGGCGCTGCGGCGAATCCTCGGCATGACCGAAGGCCTCACCCAGCCGATCCGCACCCTTGACGAAGTCGGCTTCCTCCAAAAAGCCGTTCCCGTCACGGTCCCAGGTAGCGAAACGTCGGGCGAGCTTGAGATCCAGGAAATCAGACATGTGTCCAGTGTGCTCCGCCGGGCAGGTCGTTCCTACGCCCGAGCCCGTACTTGCCCCGGACGAGTGACACCGTCGGGCGTTCGCCGATATTGATCTTCCATCGTCCGGCAGTGAACCTCGCTGATCGCACGCAAATCCACCGACAAGGGCGTCCACATTCGACCCGTTAGCCCGATAGTGCGGATGCGATGCTGCGCAGTTTCTGGCACGTTTCCTCGTATTCTCGTTCCGGGTCGGACGAGCTGACGATCCCGGCGCCCGCCCGCAGCCACCGGCGGCCGCCTTCTTCGAAAAGGGAACGCAGGACGAGTCCGGCGTCCAGTCCGCCGTCCTGGGTGGCCGTGAGGACCGCGCCCGCGTACAGACCGCGCGGTTCGGGTTCGGTCCGGGAGATGTACTCGCAGGCCGCGGCCTTGGGAATGCCGGAGCCGGTGACCGCCGGGAAGACGGCTTCGAGGGCGTCCCAGGACGACCGGTCCGCGCCGAGTTCGCCGCGGACCCGGGATCCGAGATGTTGTACCGTGCCGCGCGGCTTCACCGTCATCAGGTCCGTGACCGTCACCGTTCCCGGTGTGCAGACCCGGCGCAGTTCGTCATACGCCACTTTGGCCGAGACGATGTGCTCGTAGACCTCCTTGGGGTCGTCGAGGAGTTCCGCGCACAAGCGACGATCCTCCTCCCGCCCGCGCCCGAACGGTCGGGTTCCGGCCAGCGGCTGGGTCGACACCGTCCCGTCGCGATCGGCTTCCAGGATCGTCTCCGGGCAGAAGCCCAGGGCGCGGCGCCCGCCGAGGTCGAGGAGGAACGACCGGGCCGGGGTGTTGTCCGCCCGGCCGCGGAGGTAGGTGCGGAGCAGGTCCACCTCGACGTCCACCGGAACGCTGCGCGATAGCACGACCTTCCGGAACGAGCCGCGGTCGATCTCCCGCACGGCGGAGGCTACAGCCTGCCGATACCACTCGCCGGTGTGATCGAGGTCGACGGTCCTCGGCCGGGGCGGCGACTCGGGGGCCGCGCCGACCAGCACGGCACGGATGCGGTCGCGCAGTCGGGCGTCGGCGTGGACGACCGTGGTGCCGCTGCTGTCGAACCGGACCTCGGCCCGGGGCACGACCAGGTGGCCGAGGTCGCCTGGGCCGGCCAGGTCGCGCCGGCCGTTGATCAGGTGCGCCACCTCGAAGGTGAGCCAGCCGTACACCGTCCAGTCCGGGATCGGCAGCTCGGCGAGCGTCTCGCCCAGGCACGCCAGCGGTCGTGACCGCCACGGCCTGCTGGACTCGTCGCCCCCGTGCCGCACGCGGATGCGGTCGGCGTCCAGGGTCACGGTCGCCTGACTGCCTCCCGCCACGGTCCAGGTGCCGGCGCGCTCGTAGACCACGTACGAGTCGAAGATCCCTGTCCGGACCAGCGCCACCGCGGCGGACGCCGGCGTGCCGGCCACCCCTGCCGGCACGGTCAGACCGGCCCGGGGACGGATGCGCCTGCTCCGGCGGGCACGCGCCGCGCGGGCCAGTTCGGTGAGCACCTCGACCGTCGCCGGCCAGCCCATGCACGCGTCGGTGACGCTCCGGCCGCGGACGAGCGGGACACCGGCAGCGACGTCCTGGCGCCCGGCCAGCAGGAAGCTCTCCAGCATCACGCCGCGGATCGCGGTGTTCCCCGCCCCCACCTGTCGACCGATCCCCTCGGCAACGGCCCGCTGGAGTTCGTGGTCCTTCGCGCAGTTGTCGTGACTGGCGTCGACGAGCAGCCGTCCGGGCAGACCGGCGGCGTGGAGCAGCCGCAGCGCGCCCCGAACCGCCGACGGGTGGTGGTTCGGTCCGCTCGACCCGCCGCGCAGCACGAGATGGCAGTCCGGGTTGCCGGCGGTTCTGGTGACCGCGGCCGAACCGTCCGGCGCAAGGGTCAGCAACGCCTGCTCCCGCTCGGCTACCCGGATCGCGCTCACCGCCACGTCGATCGCGCCATCGGTTCGATTCTTCATCCCGATGGGCATGGCCAACGCGCCTGCCATGGACCGATGGGTCGGGTCCTCGACGGTCCGGGCGCCGATGCAGCCCCACGAGACGAGATCTTCGAAATACGCCGGACCGAACACCGTGAGCCATTCGACGGCCACCGGAAGACCCAAGCCCGTGATGTCCGCGAGTATCGACCTGGCGAGCCGAATCCCTCGTTCAGGATCGGGTGGACCCAGCAGGTCCGGGGCGTGCGCCAAACCTGGCCAGCCGAACGACGTGCGCGGCTTCTCGACATAGGCGCGCATGACAACGAACACATCATCCGACAGATCCTCGGCGACCCCCTTGAGCCGCTCGGCATACTCCAGCGTGCTGTCCCGGTCGTTCAGGGAACACGGGCCGACGACGACCAGCAGGCGATCATCCGCCCTGTTCAGGATCCTCCGGACGGCAGACCTCCCCTGAAGGCTGGTCACCGCCGCGGCGGCGGACCCGGGCACCGCTCGACGCAGCTCCTCCGGACTGGTCACCCGCTCGCGCACGGCACGAGCGCTGCCACCCGGCACCTCGGACGTCGCCATGCGACACGGCCCTCGCTCCCGGTTCTCGACACTCGAGTTCAGGCCCGCCGGCCAGTGGCGCTCACCAGGGGGTAGGAGCGCACCGCGAACGCCGGATCATCGAGCAACGCTCGAAACTCGGCCAACTGCCGTCCGCTGATGCCGGAGGCGCGCAGCTGGTCGGCGAGCTGCTCCACGTTCACCCGGTGCAGGTCGATCCCCGGGCTCCCCCCGGTCCACGTCACCGAGAAGATGTCCGTGACGATCCGGGACAGGCCGTGGTCGCCCAGCGCCGTCGCGAGCGATCGCCCCCACGCCGGGTCGGCGCCCCGCTCGCGCAACAGCCCGTGGAATGCCCCGATGACCGCCTCGAACACGAGGGCCGACCCTCTCGGCGCGGCCAGCACCGGCGCGCGTTCACAGTCGAAGTCCTCGACCACCAGGTACCCGCCGGGCGCCAGACACCCGATCAGCCGATCCAGGACCAAGTGCCGCTCCGGCAGGTGGAGCAGCACCAGCCGGGCATGAATCAGGTCGAACTTGCCATCCGGCAGTTCATCGCGCACCACGTCGTGCCGGCGCGACACGACATTCGGCAGGTCCTCGATGTCGCGCAGCCAACGCGGATCGATATCGGTGACCAGAACGGAACCATCCGCACCCACCCGTTCAGCCAACCACGCGCCGATCCGTCCGTCGCCTCCGCCGACATCCCAACAACGCCATCCGGGACCGACCTCCGTCGCCGTCAGAACGCGTTTGCTGGCCACATCGTAAGTCCGAGCCAAAGCGTCGAAGCGCGCATCGGCCTGAGCCAGGTCGTTGCCGAGAAGATAACTGGCCACCAGCACAGCCCAGCCGAATCCAGACCCGGCGACAACCCCCGATGACCCGGCCCACCCCATCGTGTGAACTCTCGTGGGCAAGCCCCTGGACCGCCGGACCAACCCTGCCCCATCGCAACGACCCCACCGCGGAGTCGCCAACAAGATCAAGCTGCTCAAAGCGACAGATCCTGTTGCGAGCGAGCTTTACCTTGCTGCGCAAGCGAATCCTGCTCGACACCGGCAGCGCCGCAGGCGCGGCGGATGAACGCCCACTTGCGAACGGGTCGTCGGCACGCTTCGACGCGAAGTCCTCGACCACATCCTGTTCCGGGGAGAGGCTCATGCACGGCAAGTCCTCGCGGCCTACGAAGACCGCGACAAGCGACACCGGCCCCACCAGGCCCGTGACCGACTACCACCTGACGCTCGGCGGCACCCCGTCGCGGTGCACGACCTCGACACCCACAGACTGCACCGCAGCACCCGCATCCTGGGCGGGCTCGTCAACGAGTACAGATACGCCGCTTGACCAGCAACGATGACTTGTCGAGCCTCACAGGGTGATGTTCAGCATGCGGCCGGTGGTCAGGGGCACAGGTGTTGGTTCGGCCAGGACGGCACGAGCCTGCGCCATTCCTCGTCGGTCAGGTCGACGTCGGTCGCGGCGCACACGTACGCCGCCGCCTGCTCCACGTCGGTGGTCCAGCGCAGGACGTTGCCCGTCACGCCGCCGGTCACCAGTCCACCGGGGACGAAGGTGATGCCGGCCAGGCCTGTGGTCGCGGCGAACGTCGTCGTGGTCGACCCGCTCCGCACGTCCCATAGACGGAGGGTCTTGTCCAGGCCCGTGGTGGCCAGCTCGCGGCCGTCCGGGCTGAAGGCCACCTTGAGGACCTCGCCGGTGTGCCCTACGAGGACGGCGATCTGCGTGTGACTCGCGACGTCCCAGATGCGGACGGTCTTGTCGTCGCCGACGCTGGCGAGCGTGGCGCTGTCCGGACTGAACACGACATCGCGCACCACGCTGGCATGACCGGTCAGCGGCTCACCGAGCGGGCTTCGGGTCGCCACGTCCCACAGGCGCACTGTCTTGTCGTGGGCGGCGGTGGCGAGGACGCGTCCGTCGGGGCTGAACGCGACACCGGTGACTGAGTTCGTGTGGCCGGTGAGCGGTGCGCCGGCCGGGCCCTGCGCCGCGACGTCCCACAGCCGAACCGTGCTGTCCATGCCGGCGGTGGCGATGAGGGTTCCGTCGGGGCTGAACGTCGCGCCGCGGACCCACCCGGTGTGGCCGGTGAGCGGTGCGCCGAGCGGGGTGCCGGTCGCCGTGTCCCACAGGCGGAGCGTCCCGTCCCAACTGCCGGTCGCCAGCAACGTGCCGCGCGGGCTGAACGCCATCGCGCGGACCTCGGCGGTGTGCCCGGTGAGCGGTATGCCGAGCGGCCGGTGGCCCGGGACCTCCCACAGGCGCACGGTCCGGTCGTCGGAGGCCGTGCCGAGGACGCCGCCGTCCGGGCTGAGCGCCACGGCGTAGACCGCGTCGGTGTGTCCGAGCAGCAGCGTGGTGCGCAGCGACCAGACCAGGGCGTGTCCGTCCGAGTCGCCGCCGGCGAGTGCGGAACCGTCGGGGGTGAACGAGAGGTTGAGGACACTGCTCGTCGAGCCGGTCAGCGGTGTGCCGAGCGGCCGTCGGGTGGTCACGTCCCATAATCGGACCGTCTTGTCCCAACTGCTGCTGGCCAGGGTGCGCCCGTCCGGGCTGAACGCCACGCCGTAGGTGACGTTGGTGTGGCCGTTGAGTGGGTCGCCCAGCGGCGCGAGGGTGGTGACGTCCCACAGCCGCACCGACTTGTCGCCGCTGGTCGACGCGACGAGCCGGCCGTCCGGGCTGAACGCCACCCCGTTGGTGACGCTGGTGTGCCCGGTCAGGCGTCCGACCGGTGTCCGCGTCGCGAGGTCCCACAGCCGCACCGTCTTGTCGTCGCCGGAACTGGCGACCAGGGTGCCGTCGGGGCTGGTCGTGACGGCGGTGATCGCCCCGTCGTGCGCGGTCAGCGGAGCGCCGACCGCGAACCGGGTCGTGGCGTCCCAGAACCGCAGCGTGCCGTCGGCGCCGCCGCTGACCACCAGGCGTCCGTCCGGGCTGAACGCGACCCCGGTGACGACGCCCGCGTGCCCGGTGAGCGGCTCGCCGACCGCTCGCCGTCCGGCGACGTCCCACCACACCAGCGTGCCGTCGGTGGACGCGGTCACCAGCGTGGTCCCGTCCGGGCTGAAGGCGGCGCCGTTCACCATCCCGGTGTGGCCGGTGAGCGGCCCGCCCAAGGGTTCGCGGCTCCCGGCGTCCCAAAGTCGCACGGTGCCGCCGTCCCCCGCGGTGGCCATGACCCGGCCGTCGGCGCTGAACGCCACGTCGCGGACCTCGCCTTCATGGCCGCCCAGCCTGGCCGGCAGCGCCACCGCCTGGGTGCTGATCAGACTGTTGCGCGTGGCCGCGACGTCCGGCGCGATCCGCCACGCGGCCAGGCTGAGCTGGGCGGCGCGCACCGGGTCGACCTCGCGCAGCGCGGTCGCCTCGGCGACCAGCTGGCGCGCGACCGCCACCCGATGCGCCTCACGGGCGTCGTTGCGCTGCACGACGGTGATCACCGTCGCGACGGCCAACAACGCCACCACCGCCGCGGTCACGCCCCGGACCCGCAGGACGCGCCGTCGTCGCGCCCGGACCTGCTTGTCCCGCAAGCGGATCGCCGCGTCGAGGAACTCGCGCTCGTCGGCGTTGAGCGTCGCATCGCGGTGCGGCTGGTCGGCCCACGCCGTGACCTGGTCGAGCTGGGCGGCGCGGTAGAGCAGGTCCGGGTCGCGGCCTGCGGACTGCCAGGCGTGGGTCGCGTCGGTGATCCTGCGGTGCACCAGGAGGCCGTCGCGGTCGTCGGTGAGCCAGCGCCGCAAGCGGGGCCAGGCGCGGATCAGCGCCTCGTGCGCGACCTCGACGCTCTCCTCGCCGATCACCACCAGCCGGTCGGCGGCGAGCCGGTCCAGCACCCGGGACACGGTCACCGGGTCCGCCACCGTGGCCAGCTCGGTGTGCGCGGCCCGCCGTCGGGTGTCCTCGGTGCCGTCGCCCAAGGCCGTCAACCGCAGGAACACCCGCCGTGCCGCCTCCTGCTCGTCGGGGTCGAACTCGGCGTACGTCCGTTCGGCCGTCTGCGCCAGCGCGCCGTGCGCACCACCGGACGCGTGGTACCCGGCCTGGGTCAAGGAGCCGCCCCGCCTCCGGCGCCAGGTCTCCACCAGAGCGTGGGACAGCAGCGGGAGGCCGCCCGGCTCGTCGGCGATCTCGGCCAGCAAGGTCGCGACGAGCTCGCGTTCGACGATCAGCCCGGCGCGTGCGGCCGGTTGGGTGATCGCGGACCGCAGTTCGTCCCGGGTCATCGGCCCGACGAGCACCTGAGCGCCCTGGCCCAGCACCTCCACCAGGCCGGGGTGCGTCGCGCAGTGGCCGTAGAAGTCGGCCCGGACACCGAGCACGACGGTGGCCACCCGGCCCTCGCCGAGCGCGGCGTCCAGCAGCTCGTCGATGAAGGCCGTCCGTTCGGCGGGCTCGGAGCACAGCGTGAACAGCTCCTCGAACTGGTCGACCACCAGCAGGACGCGCCGGTCGCCGCCGGGGTCGGCGAGCCGGAGCGCCCGGTCGAGCCAGCCGGGTTCGCCCGAGTCGGGTTCCCGCCCGGACCACGCGGCCACCGCGTTGGCCAACTCACGGATCGGCGTCCGGGTCGGGGTCAGCAGCAGCGACGACCACTCGCGCCCGGAGAACGCCGCGTGCGACCGCGAGGCGGGCAGGAGCCCGGCGCGGATGAGCGAGGACTTCCCGCTGCCCGACGCGCCGAACACCGCGAGGACGGGCATGTCCGCGACCTTGTGCACCAGCTGCTCGACCAGCCGTTCACGGCCGAAGTAGCGGTCGGCGTCCTGCGGTCCGAACGCGGCAAGCCCGAGGTAGGGCGCGGCGGAGTCCTCTTCGACGATGCCGGTCAGCTCGGCTTCGGCCGCGCGCCATCGTTTTTCCCACTCCCCGCGATCACCACCGCACGCGACGGCGTAGGCCAGGGTGACCGCCAGGCTCGGCAGGCGGTCACCGCCCGCAGCCTCGGCCAGCGCCGTCACCGAGTAGTGCGCGGTCTTGGCCATCGTCCGGTAGCTGGGCCGCCCGGCCGCGTCGCGCAGTCCGCGGAGCTCGTGCGCGAGCCGCTGCACCGGGCCGGCCGCAGGGTCGAGTTCCCGCTCGGGCCTGCCCACGTCCGCCCCACCTCACCGCGGTTGTTTGTTCAGCGCTCTGACCAGCGGCTGAACAACCCGGGCCAACCTAGCATGGCCGTTGATCATCCGAAGGCCGTTGGCTGCGGCCATCTTCGGTGCAAGCGCTGCGGGGTCGCGAACAGGAGCACTGAGCCGTTTTCCACAGGAGGGGGACTGATGAGATCTGGAGACCTGGCGTTTGCCAGACGTGTGATGACCGTCGTCGCGATGACAGCCGCGTCGGCGGTGTTGGTGTTGTCGCCGGCGGCGGCTCAGCCGGTGCCGGCGGCGGTCGATGTGGCGGCCGTGGAGTCCGACCCTGGCGTGGCGGTGTGCTGCTCGAAGACGGTGAACAACAGCCAGTACAGCGTTCTCACGTACCGGCACTGGACTTGCGACTGGGGGACGACCGGATCCTCCAGCACGGGCTGCACCGACCTCAACGGCGGTTCCCGCTGGCTCGTGCCGGGCGAGCGCTCACCGCTGTTCGAGGACTGGGACGTGCTGCGTGTCGACGCGGGCTGGTGCTACCAGGTGGAATTCAGCGTCCCGGGCAAGGTCTGGACGCTGCGCTTCGACCAGAGCGGCCTCGGCGACCTCTACGTCAAGATCGAGGACTGGGGAACCGCGTTCGTCCAAGCCCAACGCTACCGCTCCTGCCCGTGATCTTCCCGGATCCCCCGTGTACCAGGGCGGGTCGGGCGCATGCGAGCGGCAATCCCGCGCGTAGAGCGGCGGGGTGCACGAATGGATACGCACCAACCTCAGATCTCCTGCAAGCGCTGAACGAAAGGAGTGCACGGTGAAAAGACCGGTGGCCTTGCTCGCGGTGGTAGCCGCAGTGCTGGGCTGGAGTTTGTCCGCTTTCCCCGTCGCGTCCGCCGAGGACCTGGCGGCGCACGCCGTCAGCCGCCCGGTGGCCGACGGCCCCGTACTCGTCCCACCTGGCACAGGGTCGCCGGAGCTTGAACGCCTCCGCGAAACCTTGTCGTCCAACTACGCGGACCCGATGACAGCGGCGGCCGGGATCAGCTGCTGGGACTACGTCAAGATCCGTTCCCACGGCAACAACCTCTACGTCGCCGTCGAACAGGACGAGTTCTTCCCCGACCGGGGTGTGCTGCGCGCCCGCACGCCCGGCGACGCCCTCGGGAGTTGGGAACGGTTCCCCGTGTGCCGGAACCCGGCGGACTGGCGGACCGTCATCGGGTCGTACTGGCGGCCCAAAGAACAGCCCGACCTGGTGTGCGCGGTGTTCGTGGACACCTCGGTGTGGGACACCGGTCGGGGCCTTCTGCGCACCCAGCCGTGCAGCGATGTCGCGTACTCCGTCTTCACCACCATCAACCCGCCCGGGAGCGGCTACTCGACCTGGTTCTACTCGGTCGATGTCGGCCTCTACGTGTCGGCGCAGCTGGACTACTCCGGGACCTACCACGCGAGCCTGCGCTCCCGGCTCGGCGAAGTGGGCCCGTGGGAATGGTTCACCTGGTAGCCGCACCGAGCGGCTTCCGGCCTCGTTACGCAGAATGACGACGCGAGCGGATGCCGCTGGTGCTTCGACTCCGGCTGTCCTCGCGCATGCCGCGAACACCTACGACTTCATGAAGGGCGCACATCGACGACACCGCGCCTCCGCCTCCGCGCGGTGCTGCCGTCGACGCCTGAACGACACGGCGCGCCGGCGCGCCACGGCTTGCCGACCGGTCGGCGATCCCGATGGTCAGGATCTCCACGAAGCACGCGACCCAGGCCATCACCGTGGCGTCGAACAAGTCGGTGACATACAGGTCCACGTCATCACCGACCGGTACCCGGTCCACCGCAGCAAGGCCGTCCGCGCCTGGCTGGAGACCAACGCCGACCGGGTCGAACTGCACCCGATGCCCGGTTAAAGCCCCCGAGCCCAACCCCGACGAGAGCTGCTCAACGCCGACCTCAAACGCAACGTCAACGCCTCCCGCGCCCACAACATCGACCGACTCGCCCACGAGACCCGGCGTTTCCTGCGCCGGCACCGGCCGCACATCGTCCGCAGCTACTTCGGAGCCCCGCACGTCCGCTACACCGCCATGTCGGCAATCAAACACTTTTGGCTCGATATCACCTGTTCGGCAGTTGTCAGGTCAAGATCGATCGGATTGACTGCGGTGCCGCGGTCCTGGACGGGGACGGGATCAGCGGTCATGACGGCTCAGGTCGTTCGATCGGTCAGGGCCTGAACCGGATTTGGTGTCGGTCCACCGTTCTCGCGGATTGTCGTGAACGGTCATCTGCCTGAAGGAAGGTATGTGGATGCGGTCGGTCTTGCGTTTGTTGGTGATCTTTTTCGCTGTCGTTGTATCGGCCACCGCGGCGACAGCGGTCGCTACGGCTGATGATGGCGATCTCGGGACGCGGTCTTACCCGTGTACTGACGGTTACTCCTGCTACTGGGACACGGCATCGTACCCCGGTGCGTATGACGCGAAGTGGGTCGCTCCCAGTTGCGGGTGGCACCACCTCACGCCGATCGGGTGGGGAGACCGAATTTCGAACGTCGCCAACCGGTCGGGTCACGCAACTGTTTACTTGTACAACTG
This sequence comes from Saccharothrix luteola, assembly GCF_020859565.1. GTDB lineage: Bacteria > Actinomycetota > Actinomycetes > Mycobacteriales > Pseudonocardiaceae > Actinosynnema > Actinosynnema luteola. The sequence continues at coordinate 32,392 of NZ_JAJHUO010000002.1, forward strand.
GGAAGATGCTTGGGTCCAGATCGCGAAAATTCCTCCGATGACCGAGAAGAGCTTGTCGGGTACGTATGCGAATAACAAGACGGATGCTGTCTCCGTTACTTGCTGACAAGTTGGCTCGACGTCTGATGTCCGACGAGTTGTGGGAGCGGATCCTGTCATAAGGCCCGTCGTCGTGCCGCGTCCATATTACGACAGCCGCAGTGTGTGATCGCGGACAGCGTGTCGTGATCATGGATGCGGCCACCACGTGATCGACTCAAGGCCCGCTGAGCCTGGAGGATGACGTGGTGGCCGCCACCTCGTGCACGGTGGTCGATGACCGCCTGTTCGCGGCGATGGCCGACTACGCCCGGAGGAGTTGTTGATCGGCGGACCGTTGTGGACCCGTGCGGCAATGGTCGAGCTGATCCGGCTGGTCGTCGGGGTCGCCATGACCGAGCAGTGTGTCGGACTGGGGCTACGTCGACACGGTTTCACTCCGCAACGCCCTGCCCGACGCGCCTATGAACAACAACCCGCTGCGGTGCGGGCCTGGCTTCCAAAGGCCCTTCGGGCACGGACTGCCGACTCTCTCCCGAGCAGCAGGATCGGCTGGCCGCGGCGTTGGAGGAAGGACCGGCCGCGCACGGCAACATCGAGGATCAGCGGTGGACCCTGGCAAGGGTGGCGGACCTGGTCGCCCGGCTCTTCCGGGTCCGGTACACCCTACGAGGGGTGTCGATGTTGTTGCACCGTATGGGGTTCAGCCCACAGATGCCCGCGCACCGGCCGGTCGAACGCGACGAAGAGACCGTCATGACCTGGCGGCGGGAGGCGTGGTGGCAGGCAAAGCTAGCGGCCGAGCGTGGGGCGTGGATCTGCTTCGAGGACGAGGCGGGTCACACGCTACGGCCGCCGAAGGCGCGGACCTGGGCACCGCGCGGACAGACCCCGGTGATTCGGGTGTCGGGCAGGGCATCGGGCCGCATCTCGGTCGCCGGACTGTTCTGCGTCCGCCCCGGCGCCGAACCCGGACGACGCCCGCACCTGTTATACCGCGTCAAGGTCCACCGCGCCCGCAAAGGCGAACGCCGCAGCTTCGCCGAGACCGACTACGCCGCCCTGCTCGACGCCGCACACCAGTACCTCCACGCCGAGATCGTGGTGATCCGGGACAACCTCAACACCCACATCAGCGCCGTGATGCGCCGACTGGTCACCGGCCGCGACTGGCTGCACGTCATCCAGCTGCCGGCCGACGCACCCGACCTCAACCCCACCGAGGGCGTCTGGTCCCACGTCAAACGCAGCCTCGGCAACCTCGCCGTCACCAACGTCGACCACCTCGCCGCCATCGTGCGCAACCGGCTCAAACGCATCCAGTACCGACCCGACCTCCTGACCGGCTTCCACGCACAGACCGGCCTCACCCTTGAGCCTTTTTCATCATGGTCGACGGCGGGTTTCGACATGGTGTAGGACGAGGATGGCCGCGATGATCGCGGTGGCTCGGTGTGGGCAGCAGCGCAGCTTGGCCAGGATCTTCCAGCCCTTGAGCAGCGATACGGCGCGTTCGCCCAGGGCTCGGATGCGGGCGTGGGCCCGGTTGACCGCCTTCTGTCCGCGTGACAGCCGCGGCCGGGTGGCATGGCGCTTGAACGGGGTGCGCACCGTGCCGCCCGCGCCTTGATATGCCTTGTCGGCGAAGGCGGTGACATCGTTGGTGGTCAGCATATCGATCAGGCCGTGTGTGCGGGCCGCGGTCAGGTCGTGGACGGAGCCCGGCAGGGTCGGCGAGGCCCACACCAACCGCCGCGCCGGGTCGGCGAGGATCTGCACATTGACGCCGTGGCGGCGGTGTTTGCCGGAGAAGTACGGCTTCTGGTCGGCGACGCGGTCGATCGGAACGAGGGTGCCGTCGAGGATCGCGTAGGCCAGTCGGGTGGCCCGTTCACCGGCGGCGCGGAGGTCGTCGGCCAAGCTGGCGAGCAGGTCCACCGCTTCGCGGACGTAGCGCCAGGCGGTGCTGTAGGAGATGCCGAACCCGACGGCGAGGCGGGCGTGGGTGTCGCCGTTGCGCAGGTGGGCGAGCACGAGCAACGCCTGACGACCGGGTTCCAGTCGACGCCATCGGGACCGACGCCGCGCCCGTTCCGCGCGGATGAGATCGGCCAGGTGGACAAGGGTGTGGTTGGACAGCGGAATCGCGGCAGGGTAAGACAACACGGCGACGCTCCCGGCTGGGGCATCGGATCTTGGTCGACTGCTGTCTTACCGGGAGCCTCGCCCACCGCACCCCATTACCCAGTCCGCGCCGTGACTTGCACCGTCACGATGAAAATGGCTCCTTGATCCAGAGCCGCCCTAATCCTGACCATTCAGCCTCTGTAGCGGCGGTGGTCACGGCTGAGCTTCCCCTGTGGCCCGAAGTCGACTCTGTCGATCGGACCGCGAAAAGCCTGCGGTGGCTCGTAGTCTCGCGATTGATTGCTCACCGTAGTTCGACTGGCGACGACGCCGCGCGGAAATTCACTCAATGGTGTGTAGTTGGGGGTGGCTAGGACCTGACCGCTGCTCATATGGATGAATGCGCACAGATGACTCGGCAACAGGGATGGGTCACGCCCTTGCCCGATGTGGACCGGGATCACCTGCGAGCTCATGCCGAGAAGGGGGTGAATCGGGCTGCCCGGGCCAGAGGTGTTGCGTTGAAATGCTTCACGTCGGAGATGCCGTTCCGGCTGTCATGAACCATGTTCACATTTCATGTCTTTTGAATTGTGCGGTAACCTCCCGGTTCGCTTGAGCGCTTTCCGTGGGTAAGAGGATCTGAACGGTGAACTACTTGCGTGTAGATAGAGTGGCGGTGTCCGTGCTCGGCGTCCTGCGGGCTGCGCCGTTCCTGGATAAAGCACGGCACCGGCGAGTCGGTTCTTCTTCGGCGCATGGAAACATAACGGCGATATCCATACGGACCGGGGCGTGCGTCGGGTTCGCCGGCGCGGCAGGATCACGCCCGGATGTCCTGTCCGGAAGCGGATGCGGTCTTCGGCGGCGGGCATGAGTGGGCGGCGACATCGCCGAAGGCGGTCGATCGGTGCTCTGGGTCGACCTTCACCGGTGAAGCTGCGCGCCCGGCACAGGCTGGTCCGTTCACGCAGACGGCCGGGATTGCGGCGTGTGGTGCGTCGCTCGTTGGCCGGCTTGGCCGTCGTGGCTGCAGCAGGTGTGATCGCCGTGGCGGCGTGGCAGTTCAACCAGGCCGCCGAGGCGTGGCAGGACGCGGCCGGTGAAGAGATCCGCCGAGCGAGCGCACTCGAAGAATGTGTTCGGGCGATGCACTCCGAAGCCTTGCCGCTGGTCGGGTTGGTGATGGCGCAGCCGCGGCTGGACGGCCTACATGCCGTCCGCACCACGGCACCTGTCGCGGAGGTCGAGTCCGCCATGGCCGGCGAGACCGTGACGCGACTGCGGGCTGGTGCCGCCGCCGGTGGACCGGCCGTCATCGACGCTTGTCGTGTCGTTGAAGCAGGTCTGCACCCTGTGACGCTGATCGCGGACGGACCCGACTCGTCTCCCGGCGCGGCTCCGGAGGCGATAGCCGCTCAGGGTGATCGGGCGGCGGCGCGTGGCGTGGGAGTGACTGCGTTGGGAATCGTGATGGTTGTGATCGCGGTCGGCGTGGTCGCCCGGCGCTGCCTGTCGAGTCGACGCAGGACTGCGGCCGGCATGACGTCCGTGACCGCATGCGGTTCGGCCGTTCCCCCGGAAACGAGCGGCGCGCGGGCTCACAGTGCGCCCGTGGCCAAGTTGATGGCGTGGGGCCTGCTGGCGACCATGCCGTTCGTGCACCTCCTGGACACCGCCCAGGAACGGCGGTGTGAGGCGCTGGCCGCCATACAGGCTGTACGGCTGAGCACCACCGCGTTCGTCAGCAGCCACACGGCGTCGTCGTCGCCGCGCGGCCGCGAGGCGGAGGCCGCCGGTGAGAGCGACGCCCTCACCGGCTGGCTGAACGCGTCCACCAACTCCGAATCGTCGGCCGAAGAGGCAGTGCCTGCGGGAGAGCATGCTGCGGCGCCGCCGAACAGGCACCTCACGGCTGTGGCGCACCGGTCAACCGCCAAGCCGATGTGACGCAGCCAGGCTGGACCACCGTGCTCGACCCGAAACCAACACCGTGGCCGGCACTCCTCGAGCCCATACAGGGGCGGACGAGCGGAATCCTCGGTTCCGGCACGGGAATCGGCTTCGTGCTCATCGGTGCCCTGATCGCCACGCTGGTAACGATGTGCACCATGCCCGCACCCGCCGGAGGGACCAGGAAGTGGTCGACTGCGGCACTCGCGCCAGTTGCCATGCTCGCTCTGCTCGGCGGCTTGCTGCTGCCGTAGGCCGAGTCGGTCGTGAGGTTCCGACTGGTATGTAGATACCGGTTGGGCTGCGGCGAGTCGGGCAGCGTGGAGGTCCACGACGCCTCGACGCAGCGCCAGCCCTCGGGGACTGGCGAGGATCGCAACTGCCGACCCGAAGGATCTACGACCCATGCCGATGTGACACGCGTGCTCGAACTATTGGTCGACCTCGGCGAGGTTCAGCCCGTTGAGGTCGGTGAAGGGCGGCCAGTACGGAGCGGCACGCTGGCGGTGGTGCCGGCGCGGTGGCGGTCGATGCGGGTGTGTCAGGCAGATCCTCTGCCGGTCGCTCGGTGAACGAGTGGAGGGTTGCTGAGGTAGCGCGGCGATGAGGTCGTCCAGGAACCGCTCCAGCGGGTAGTCATACCCGTTGGAGCCGGTCGCCGCTGCGGGCGGCATCGACGCGGGACTGGACGGCGATGACCAGATCCGGCGACCTGACTCGGAACAACCAGAGGACGACTGCCTGCATGGATGGAAATCGTCGACAGGCGCAGAGCTGGATCGCGCGACGGACCGGTTCTGGCGCAGCTCGGCGCACCAGAACCTCGGGTGGACGGCTCGTTCCGGCTGGAGTCGCCGGAGGGTGGCGGCCTGTGGGTGACCGTCGAGTTCCCCGCCACCTGACCTCGTGCTCAAGAGGTGACGGCCACGCCTTCAGGCGACTTGCCGACGGTGAACGGTGTTGCGGGCTTGCCGTTCTTGGCGTTGATCACCGACACGGTGTCTGATCCCGTGTTGGTGATGTAGACGAAGCTGTCGTCGGGCGCCGCCGCGGAGCCCTCGGGCATGCGCTGGACCTTGACGACCTCGATGGGCCTGCCGGTGGGTCCCAGGACGCTGACGATGTTCGAGCCGGTGTTGGCGACGTGCACCCGGCCGCCCGGGGTGACCGAGACGCCGAGGGGCGCGTCGCCGACCTTGGTGGTGCGGCTCGGGCGGTTGGTGTTGGTCTCGATGACGGTGACCGTGTCGCTGCCGGTGTTGGCCGCGTAGAGGCGCGCGCCGTCGCGGCTGATGGCGATGCCGGCCGGGAAGACGCCGGCCGGGATGGTCCCGACGGCCGTCTGCGAGCGGGTATCGATGACCGTGACGCTGTCGCCGCCGTTGGTTGGTCACGTACACCCGGGAGCCGTCGGGGCCGGCGACCGCGCTGTGCGGGAACCGGCCGACGGGGATGGTCTTCACGGGAGTGTTGGTCGCGGTGTCGATGACCGTGACGTCGTCGCGGCCGAAGTTGGTGACGTAGGCGTGGGTGGGTGTGGCGGCGACGCCGAAGGGGTTGGGCCCCACGGGCACGGTGGCGATGACCGCGAGGGTCCGGGTGTCGATCACCGAAACGGTGTTCGAGGACTCGTTGGTGATGTAGACGCGGTGCCCGGCCGGGTGGGCGCCGACACCGGCGCAGGCACAACGCAGGTCAGCACCATGTCCTGGTCGCGTTGATACCGGTCAGGCAATCGTGATGAGGAAAGGAAATTCCTTGAAAACCGCGACAAATCAGATGAGATCGCGTCTCACGTGGCCAGTTTCGTAAGTCGTTTGAAGCAGTTCAGCGTTGCGGCGAGGGTAAGGAAGCCGCAGTAGTTGTCGGCGTGGCGTTCGTAGCGGATGGTCAGGCGGCGGTAGCCGGTCAGCCACGAGATGGTGCGTTCGACGACCCAGCGGTGTCGGCCGAGCCGTTCGGAGGAGTCGATGCCCTTTCGGGCGATGCGCGGGATGATGCCGCGTTGGCGTAACCATCGGCGGAGGTCGTCGATGTCGCAGGCCTTGTCCGCGTGCAGCTTCGCGGGCCGGAAGCGGCGCGGACCTCGCCGTGAGCGGATGCGCGGGACGGCCATCAGCATGGGCTTGAGTGCCTGGCTGTCGTGCAGGTTCGCCGCCGACACCCCGACGACCAACGGCAGCCCGGCGCGGTCGGACACCACGTGGATCTTCGAACCGGGCTTGCCGCGGTCAACCGGGATCGGGCCGGTCATGTCGCCCCCTTTTCGCCCGGATCGATGCGGCGTCCAGGATCGCCCGCGACCAGTCGACCTCGCCCCGCGACCCGGACTCGTCCAGCACGGCGGCCTGATGCAACCGCCGCCACACCGCGGCCTTGGTCCACTCGGTGAACCTGCGGTGCGCGGTCGGCACGGTCACACCGAACAACGGCGGCAACTCCCGCCACCCGCACCCACTGGTCAGCACGTAGACGATCGCGGTGAACACCGCTCGATCGTCCACCGACGCCGTTCCGCCACCCTATGGACGCGCCCTGAACTTCGGAATCAACGGCTCCGCCAACACTCACAGCTCATCGGGCACCAACCGCAACGACAACCGATCAACCACAGACGAAGATCATGGCACAACGTTCACCGCCACGTGAGACGTGGTCTAAGGGCAATACCGGTGACTTAAGGCTTGATCGGGTAGGTTGTGGGTTCTGGAGGTGTCTGGATGCCACGGCCTGGGCAGGTGAAGCCCGAGACGGATGCGCGGTTGTCGGATCGGATCGCGATCGGGTTGTTGACCAGGTCGTTTCCGCCTGAGTTGGTGGATCGGGTGATCGTCGAGACCGGGCGGGAGGGGCAGCGTGACCGGCTGTTGCCGCCGCGGGTGGTGGTGTACTTCGTGCTGGCGATGTGCTTGTTCTCCGGTCAGGGCTATGAAGAGGTGGCCCGGTTGTTGACCGAGGGCCTGTCGTGGGCGGCGCGGTGGTCCAAGCCGTGGCGGGTGCCGAGCACGGCGGCGATCTCCCGGGCTCGGGTCAAGCTGGGCCCGGCGCCGTTGAAGGCGTTGTTCGAGCAGGTCGCGATGCCGTTGGCGGGGCCGACCACGCGTGGGGCGTGGTATCGGAGCTGGCGGGTGCTCGCCGTCGACGGCACGACGTTCGACGCGCCCGACACGCCGGAGAACACGGAACGGTTCGGTCGGCCGGGCAGCGGCAGGGCGGCGGCGCGGGGTGATCGGGCGGCGTTTCCGCAGGTGCGGGTGGTGGCGGTGGCCGAGTGCGGCACCCACGCGATCGTCGCGGCCACGCTGGGCCCGATCACCAAGGCCGAGGCCACCCTGGCCCACGACCTGTTCCCCGGCCTGGGCGCGGGCGATCTGGTGATCGCCGACCGGGGGTTCGCCGGACTGCCGTTGTGGCGGGCCGCGTCGACGAACGGCGCGGACCTGTTGTGGCGGGTGCGCGCCAACATCGTGCTGCCGGTGCGGGAAGAGCTGCCCGACGGGTCGTATCTGTCGGAGATCGTGGCCACCGACGACCACTACCGCCGCAAAGATCCGGTGACCGTTCGGGTCGTGGAGTACACACTGGACGATCCCGCACGCCCCGAACACGACGCGCCCTACCGGTTGATCACCACGATCCTCGACCACCGCGGGGCCCCGGCGAAGGAGTTGGCGGCGTTGTACTGCCAACGCTGGGAGATCGAGACCGCGCTCGACGAACTCAAGACCCACCAACGCGGCCCCGGACAGGTGCTGCGCTCCCGCTCGCCCGACGGCGTCGAGCAGGAGATCTGGGCACACCTGCTGGTGCACCACGCGATCCGGGCGCTGATGCACACCGCCGCCACCGACGCTGGCCTCGACCCCGACCGGCTCTCGTTCATCCGCAGCCTGCGCCTGGCCCACCGCCAGACCACCGCGCAGGCCGCCTTTTCCCCCTGACCGATTAGCCCACGCCCTGCTCGACGGCATCCGCGAGATCCTCGCCCGACTCCTGCCGAAACGGCGATTCCGCAGCAACCCCCGCGTGGTCAAACGCAAAATGTCCGGCTACAAACTCAAACGCTCCCAGCACCGGACCTGTCTACAGCCCACCCGCGACCCCGCCGAGGCAGTCCGGATCGCACCGCACTACCGCACCGTCTCCGCCAACAAGCAGCGCAAACCTCTCTAAGTCACTGGTATTGGGTCTAAGGGGCAGGACGATTTTTTCAAGAGATTTGAACCCCGTCAGCCTTGAACAACGATCCGGAATACCGCTCCGAACAGTCGCGAACCTCCACCGTTCGGGCGAGTGCACATACCTCCGGAGAGTCACTAGTCTGATTCGGTGCGTAGTGGGGAAGTCGTAGCCGGTCGGTACCGGGTCGGGGACGTCATCGGTGCGGGCGGCATGGGAAAGGTCTGGCAGGCCACCGACCTCGAACTACGCCGGGCGGTGGCTCTCAAGGAGACCAGCACCGGCGACGAGGAGGAGATCCGCCGTGAGGCCAGGATCGGAGCGGGGCTGCACCACCCCAACGTGGTCTCGGTCTTCGACGTGGTCGAGGAGGGCGACCGGCGGTGGTTGGTCATGGAGTACCTGCCGGCGCGCAGCCTTGCCGAGATGATCCGGGAGGACGGCCCGATCTCCCCGAGCCGCGCGGCCCGTGTCGGCGCGCAGATCGCTACCGCGCTGTCCGCAATGCACGCCAAGGGCATGGTGCACCGGGATGTCACGCCGGGCAACATTCTCGTCACCGACGACGGCACGGCGAAGCTGATCGACCTCGGCATCACGACGTGGGACCAGGTCACGCGGACCGGGACCCAGCAGAACACCGGGACTCCCGCCTACATGGCCCCGGAGGTGCGCGATGGCCACCGCGTCACGTCGGCTGCCGACGTGTACTCGCTGGGAACCACGCTGGCGGCTGCCGTCAAGGGCCACGACCAGGCGAACGGACGCTTCGCGGACCTCCTGGCCAGGCTGACCGAGCCGAGCCCGTCCCGCCGGCCCACCGCGGACGAGGCAGCGAAGCTCCTCGCGAGATCCTGCGGGCGGCGGCCCACCCGAGGCGTGCTGGTGGGTGCAGGTGTCGGCATGGTCGCGGTGCTGGTCGCCGCCGTTGTGGTTCTCGTACGCGATTCGGACAGGCCGAGCGCCGTGGCCGATGCGCCGGGCTCGTCCCGCCGCGCCGCCCCACCCGGCGGCGACGGCAAGCTGCTGTACGGCGTTGGCGACCAGCTCAACTCCGTGCTGGCGAGCGAATTGGTGCGGGACACCCCGGTCCGTATGTTGACCACTACCTACCACAAGCCCAGCGACCTGTCGAAAATGACACCCTGGGGCGACGCCGCGGTACCCGAGGCCTATGCGGAGGGCTACGCATTGCACCTGATCGTGTCGGACTGGGAGGTCGACGATCCTGAAATCAGTGTCACCACCGCGCACGGCGTCGGCTGCGGCCGGGCCTACGTGCTGACTTCCGATTTCCCTCGGCACATGCGCTCCCTCGCGCGCATCTTCGCCGGGCAGGTCGACGGTCCGCCCCTCTACGTCACCGTGTTCCAGGACGTCAACAAGATGGGGTGTAAGGACGGGTACTACGCCGACGAAGCCTCGAGCACGGCGTACTACAAGGCGTTGAAGGACCGTTACCTCGAGGTCTTGCGGATCTTCCACGAAGAGGCGCCCAACTCGCGGGTGGCGCTGGGCTGGGACGCGTGGCAGGCCAGGAACGACGACCCGAGAATGGGTTACGGTCGGTCCATGTTCAGCCACTTCGCCGACGTGCTGGCGGCGTCGGACTTCCAGTCCGTCATCGCCAAGGAGCCGCTGGGCAATGTGGACGACGTGCGGCAATCCGTCCGCATCCTCGGCGAGTACGGCCCGGTCATGGTAGCCGCCTATGGCAACAAGAGAACGGACAACGTCGCCGACGGGGAGGTTCGGGCGCTGCTGTCCGACGTGTCGATCGCCGAACTCACCGGGTATGGCCTGTTCGCCTGGAACTTCAACTCCGAGGGGGTGCTGTCCAGGGCGGGCAGGCCGACCCTCGACTTCGTCAAGGACGTCGTGCGCCGGACTGGACGGGAACCGCGGTAGACTTTCCGGCCCGTCAAACGAAACGTAACGCTGGAGAAGCATCGAAGGATCAGCCCAGCGGCTCCGAAGCTGCGGATCGCACTGCGGACGGCCAAGCGGCGAGGTCTGGTCGACGTAGTCGTCAACGGCATCCTGATCCGATCAACCGCATCGACGCCGACCTGTGCCGCTCGAAAGTCATTGAGCCGAAATCACTCGGTTGCCTACACGATGGCGTAGCGGACGTGGCGTGTCTGGAAGTAGCCGAGGACGATATGCGGCCGGCGTCGGTGCAGGAAGCGGCGTGTTCTTTGGGCAAGCCTGTCGGCGGTGTGGGCAGGAGGCGTTGACGTTGCGTTTGAGGCGGTGTTGAGCAGCTCATCCGGGTTGGGCTCGGGGCTGTAGGCGGGCATCAGGTGCAGTTCGACGGGGTTGACGTTGGCCTCCAGCCAGGTGCGGGCGGCCTTGCTGCGGTGGACCGGGTGCCGGTCCGCGATGACGTGCACCTTCCGACCGGCCTGGCGTGCCACGCGATCGAGGAACGTGGTGAAAACCGGTGCGGTGAAACGGCCGGTGAACACGGTGAACCACAACGCGCCCCTCGGGGCCACGGCGGACATCACGTTGACCCGCAGTCGTTTCCCGGTCACCCGTACCACCGGCGTCCGCCCCTTGGTCGCTCGGGAACGGCCCGGCCCGGCGGCGTCCGGGCGCAGTCCGCACTGGTCGACCCACGCGATCACCGCACCCTCGGCCTTCGCCCGTGTCTCGATCGCCGGGTACTGCTCGTCGAGCCAGGCCCGTACCGCGGCCGGTCGCTGCCCGTAAGTATTGCGGGCGGGGCGTTGCGGGGTGAGCCCGTGTCGGCGCAGCCACAACCCGACACCCTGCTCGGTCATCACCACGCCGACGACCAGCCTGATCGGTTCGACCACCGCCTGACGGGTCCACAACGGGCCGCCGATCAGCAACTCCTCGGGCGTGTAGTCGGCCATCGCCGCGAACAGCGTGCCCCGCTCCTCGTCGCCGATCAGCTCGGCCGGCCCGGGACGACGCCCTTGCCGCACCGCCAGTCCCTCGCACCCCTCCCGGAGATAGGCGCGCCACCAGGTGCCCACCGACCGTTCGGACACCCCGAACACCCCGGTCGCCTGCCGGTAACTCTCCACCCTGCCCGACTCCAGCGCGGCCACCACACGCAATCGCAGCACCTCGCGCTCCGCCGGCGACAGCCGACGCGCGTTCTCCACCTCGATCGCGAGTGATCAACTTACAGGTAAGGGATCACTTTCGGTTCAATAGTGCTTGGGGGACAGCGCGGTGAGGTCTTCACGGCTTCGATGGCGGGCGTCGCCGAGGACGGTGTCGGGAGAGGCGGTGAACCGGCTGGCCCGGTCGGATCGGAGGGCGGTTGCCCGGCGGGCGTCCGAGTCGATCGAAGATCAGGTACGGCAGTCGTGACGCCACACCTCACGATCATGTCCTCGTGTTCCACGGTGCACGGTGCACGGTGCACGGTGCACCGCAGCTCGGTGCATCGTGACCCGAGGACTCAGTAGTAGACGCGGACCCAGTCGACCTCGAACACCGCGGGCCGCAGGCCGCCGGCACCGGTGAAGTTGTCCAGCTGGATGTTGAGGTGGCCCGACGGCATGGCCTGGATGTCCGTCCGGCCGTCCGGGCCTGCGCCGCCGGACAGGCGGAACCACTCGACGCCGTCGACGTAGCCGACGAGCGCGGTGGGGCTCCACTCGAAGGCGAAGTTGTGCCACTGGGTCATGTCGACCGGGCAGATCTCGCGGTAGACCTTGTTGTCGTTCGGGCTCTTCGGGTAGTGCAGGAACGCCGACAGGCACTGTTCGTCGGGGTTCGAGTACTCCACCCAGTCGTACTCGCCGTCGATCAGCCGCTTCCCCGAGGTCGGCCAGATCAGGTGCAGCGGGTGGTAGAGGCCGCCGGAGGCGCCGGTATTGCGCGAGCGGGACCGGATCTCCCACTTGCCGTACTGGCGGTCCAGCTTCTGCCTGAGCCAGCCGGTGTCGCCGTTGGCCTCACCGGTCATGGTCATGATCCCGCCGGCCACCGCGGAGTTCTTCGCGCAGCGCCTGCCGTTGCCTGCGTGGCCTTCCCAACAGCCCTGCGTGCCGCCCACCGTACCGCTGGGCGTCGCCCACTTGGTCGGGTCGACCGGGCCCGTGTAGTCGAACTCGTCCGAGATCGGCTGCGGCGTACCCCAGCCGTAGCGGACGGCTGCCTGCGTCTGGCCTCCGGGCTGGGTCGTCGTAGTGGTGGTGCTCGTCGTGCTCGGGCTGGTGGTCGTCGGCTCTGTGGTGATGGGCGCGGTTGCGCCGACCCGGTAATCGCATGCGGTCGCCCGGAAGCTCGCACCGGCGGCGGTGTACTCGTGGTCGCTGAGCACGTTGGCCCGCACCGCGCCGGGCGGCGCGGTCAGGTCGGCGGCGACACGGGTCCAGCCGGACGCAGGCAAGGACACCCACGGACCGTCGATGTGGCCCAGGTACCCGCTGTTGTCGCCCTCTGGCGTGGAGTACCAGTCGACCTCGACGCGGGCGCGACCGGCTTGGGTGGCGGCGACGTCGTAGCCGAATGTCCACCGCTCGCCCGCCCTCACCGGCTGCTGCGGCAGGTAGAGCGACGGGGTCGCCACCGGATTGTTCTGCTGCACATAGGCGAACCTCGCCGTTTGGTGGTCGCTGACGGGTTCGCGGGTGGGAGTCGCACCCCTCAGTGGCCCCCACTCCGCCAGAGTCTTGTTCAGCACCGGGTTGTTGCATGTCGACACGTTCGTCCCGGTGCCGGCCGGGGGCTGCGCCACCGACACCCCGCCGAGCACCAGCGCGGTCGTGACACCCACGACGCCTCCGCCGAGGACCCATCGTCGTCGCTGAACGGCCATGAACTGCTCTCCTTGTGGTCGTTGACGGTCATGACGGAGCATGGCGACCACCGCTGAACGCCTGCTGATCGCCGACGTACGTGCTCGGACCAGGCGAATCAGCGCGCGCTCTGCGCGTGGTCAGCTGTGGTCGCCAGGACGGCGCGTTCGAGGACCCGGATCGAGCACCGTCAGACCCTGGTGAGGCCCGCTGGAACGAGAGCTGTTGTGTGTTTCTGGTAAGCGCGCTCGCAGCGGTGAGCGCGCCCGAAGCACTGGCGGGGCCAGTCCAGGCTCTCGTGGTTGATCGGGCACCTTAGGTCCGACGACAGTATGGGCAACCGCACCGGGACCGGTCCCCTGACTCGTCGAGCCTGTCCGCGAGAGCGCGTCGGGACGGGTCCCCTGCGCCGGCGGGTGCGTTCCGTCCAGACCGGGGCACCACTGCCTCGGGAACGGGCCGGCGTAAGGCGAGTGCAGAACGACAATGCGATCGACTCTGTCCGCGAGAGGGGAGCGGGCAGCGCCGACAGGATTCGATAGTGACTCGCAGGAATCGTCACGCGTTCGGCGACTGCCGCCGTGGAGGTTGTGAATCGAGGTAGGCGGGTCCCGGCACACCGCACCGATTGGAATTGACCTGGGCCGACCATCGACACGCCGGGAAAGGACTTCGCCCTGACCGGGAGGTCGCCGCACCCGAGCCGGATAGGGGAGCTGACCGGCGAGCGGATACTGCGTGCTCAACGATCCGGTACCGCGGTCAGCCGGCCCGACGTCCCGGTCGCGCTGTCCATCGCCATCGGCAGGATGCTGGCCCTGACCGTTGACGGTCTCGGTCACGACGTGCCCGGTATGTCGCGCACCGACTCGACCTCGAACGACAGCCCTGTCGTCGCCTGGTGTGGCGCGGTCGGACCGATGTCGCCCGCGTCGAGCGGACCGCGGGTGACCGGGGCGGTGGACCACTCGTCCGCGCCGACGTCCGCGACACCGGTGCGGGCCTGCCCGTCCATGTCGTCGGTGATGAAGGGGTGGCGGCCGGTGCCGGCGTCGATGGCCGGGCTGCCCGCGCCGATCCGGTACGGCGACCCCTCGCCGACCAGCAGCGGGTCGACCACCCTGACGGCGTCGGCGGGCTTCGTGACACCCGCGGTCGCCGAACCGGTCGGCCACGCGATGTTGCCGGCGTAGGTCGCGTTCACCGGCGCCTTGCGCTCGTTGAACAGCTTCCCCTGGCTGCCGGTGACCACGTTGTCGGTGATGACCAGGTCGACCGGAGGGAGGGAGTAGTTGGCCCCGATCTCGATGTTCGACACGTTGTCGACGAAGGTGTTGTGCGCGACCGTCGCCCGGTAGACCCGCCAATGGGCGTTCAACGCGCCCGAGGTGTCCACATCACCTCCGTCGAGTTGCAACGCGGCGTCGTAGCCGGTGCCGGTCAGGCCCTCGAAGTGGTTGTTGTAGATCTTGTGGTCCTGGCCGTAGACCCGAATGCCGCCGGTCCCGGCCTTGCCGCCGCCGAGGAAGAAGTTGCCGTGGAACGTGCCGCGGTTGCCGTGCCGGTGTGACAACGTGCCCTGCGACGTGCGAAACGTGTTGTACCGGACGGTGTTGTCGTTGCTCTTGACGGAGATGATCTCGGGGTCGCCGTCGCAGTTCTCGAACAGGTTCGACTCGACGATGGTGAACCCGCTCGACCGGGAGATCCCGCTCCAGCCGACCCGGACGGCCTCCATTCCGTTGCTCGTCCGCGGCCCGGTGTTGCGGAAGTGGTTGTGGTCGATGAGGTCGTGCTGCGACTGCTGGGTGTCCGAGCCGTCGATCGTGATGAAGTTCCCCAGCTGGTGCTTCTCCTCGAACAGGTTGTGGTCGATCCGGTTGTGATGACTGTCGGCGCCCTGGATGATCACCCACTTCAGAGACGAATCCTCGGTCAGCCGGAAGTGGTTGCGGGTCAGGCGCACGTTGGTGGAGCTGGTGATCTTCAGCGTGTCGCTGTTGGTCCACTTGAGACCTTCGACGGTCACATAGGAGGAGTTCGCCACCTCCAGCTGCCCGTCGTCGACCACTGCTTGACCGCGGTTCGCCGCGACGACGGTGATGGGCGCGGTGGCGGTCCCGTGGCGGCCGGTCATCTTGCTCATCGTGTAACGACCGTCCGCGAGCACGATGCGGTCCCCGGCCTGCGCGGTGCCGAACGCGCTTCGCAGTTGGGCGGAGTCGGAGACGTTGACCGTGCGGCCGGTGCCCTGGTCCCCGTCGTGCGTGACGCTCAGCCCGTAGACCTGGACCTCGCCGTAGTTGCCGGCGCCGCATGGGCTCGAGTTCGTGCAGTTGGCCTGCGTGTAGGCGCCCGCTTTGAAGTAGCCGCCGGTGAAGCTCTTCGAGATCGTGGTCTGCAGAACTCCGTTGTAGTAAGCTTTGATCTGGCCGCCGCCGACGACAAACCTCGTCTGGAACCTCGTGCCCAACACGTAGTCGCTCGTCAGAAGCTTGTGGTGGGCGGTGTCGCCGTTGGTGATGTAGAGGTCGCTGCCCTCCAGCCGGAAGCCGGAGACCTCGCCGCTGCCGTCGTGGACCTGCCCGGCGACGACGTGCGGCTTGCCCTCGGGCAGCGCGGTGATGGCCTGGTCGACCACCATCGTGTGAGTCCCGGACGTGGACGACCACGCGGCCTCAGTGGTGCCCGAGCCGGTCATCTCCCGCAGCTCGGAGCTGGGGTGGCTGGACCCGCCGGCGACGACGCCGTTGACCGCGGCGCGGAACCGGACCGCGTCGCAAGACGGGGTGGTGACGAACCACGGGTCGACCGAGTACGTCGCGAGTTGCGGTTGATGGATGCTGGTGGGGCTCTCGTCCGCCCCGATGGGCAGCCGGAGCTGCCAGTTCGCCAGGTCCAGCACACCGGCCGGGTAGGTGCACGTGCCACCGCCGTCGGCTCCGTTGACCGTTGTCTCGGTGATGCTGGTCCAGTCGTTCACTGTGTTGCCGTAGCCGACCACGCGCAGGTAGCGCGCTGACCCGTCCGGGAAGTCGTAGAGCTCCGGTCGGACCGTGCCGCCGGTGCTGGTCTCGCGCTCCAGTGCGGTCGTCCACGACGACCCGTCACCCGACAGCTGGACGTCGAAGGTCGTCGTCCTGGTGTCGCCCTTGTGCCAGGCGATCGAGACCGAGCCGACGGTCTGGGGCGACCCGAGGTCGTACCGGATCCACACCCCGTCACCCTCGGCGGACCAGCGGGTGGTCAGGTCGTTGTCGAGGGTGTTGGCCGGAACGTTGCCGTCGTGCCCACTGGCCGTGGCGCCCACGACCGCCAACGGAGGCCCCGCCACCGCTGCCGCCGCGTCCGCGGTGGCACCTGCACCTGCACCTGCACTTGCGATGACCGCCACCACGACGGCGCAACATGCTCGTTTCATCGACCTCTCCTCTGCAGGAGTGCGAGCCTGCGAGCAGGCGGCACACCAGGCGCTTCCCGCTATCCGATCGCGGCGGTAGTGCAGCGCGACGTCCGCCTGCGCCTTCCGAATCGACAGGCGGGCGGACCGGGTCTCGGGTCAAAGTACGGAGACAGCCAGGGACCGGTCCCGAAGAGCCGCTGTACAACCGGCCCATGAGACTCGTAATCCCTTTGGCGGCAACGCTGACCATGCTCGCGGTCGCCGTCGTGCCCGCCGTCGCCGAGAGCACCGGCCTGGTCGTCAACGACTCCGACTCGACGTACTTCACCTATCCGAGCGGCACGTGGGGAACCACCACCGACAGACCGGCGAAGTACAACGGCGACGACCACTTCACCAACGCGGCGGGGGCCCGTGCCCAGCTCCGGTTCACCGGTACTCAGGTCATCCTGAAGGGCGCTACAGCGCCACACCACGGCACCGCGACCGTCACCATCGACGCAGGCGCACCCACAACCGTTTCGCAGCAGTCGGCACTGCGGCAGGACAACGTGCCCTTCTTCACCTCTCCGGTGCTCCCCGCAGGCCCTCACACGGTCACCATCACCGTCACCGCCCCCACGTTCTCGCTCGACTCCGCCGAACTGATCGGCACACCGCTGCCCGCGTTGCCGCGCATCACCGCGCTAGGCGACAACATCCAGCGCAACGGCCAGGACTGGTGGTTCACCGGCTACAACTCCGCCGTCTGGAGCGGTGACTGCGGCCGTGACGACGAGAAGATGACCTCGGCGCAGGTCGACGCCTGGTTCGCCGGCATGCGACACGACGGCCACGGCGCGGTCCGGCTGTTCTTCTTCGAGGGCTGGGACATCGCCGCCCTCGACGCCGCGGTCACGTCGGCGCGGCGGCACAACGTCTACCTCACGATCACCCTCGACGACGCGATCGCCGGCTGCGGCGAGACCTCCAAGACACCCGAGTGGTTCGGCAGCCCGCAGGAACGCGACGCCTACCGCCAACACATGGTGAACCTGCTTGAGCGCTACCGCGGCGAGACCGCCATCGCCTGGTTCGAGTACTTCAACGAACCGGGCGGGGACAACACGTGGCGCCAGGTCCGGGACTTCTACAACGCCATGGGTGACATCGCCTCCGGTGTCGATCCCGACCGGCTGTTCTCCGCCGGAACCCTCTCCCCTCAGGCCGTCGGGGGTGAGGCGAACTACCGCGCGCTCTCCGGTTCACGCGGCGTGGACATCGCGTCCGTGCACGAGTTCGACGCGGACGCCGTGATCTCCGCCCACTACGACGCGGCCAAGGCGAATTCGGTGGGCAAGCCGCTCGTCGTCGGTGAATTCGGGATGTCCGCCAACGCGACGGGAGAAGGCTGTGCCCGCTCGTTCGCCGCTCGGGCCGAGCAGGTGTCGGAGAAGCTCGACGCCTACATCGAGGACAGCGCCGGCGCGTTCGGGTGGGCCTGGCAGCCCGGTGGCCAACCGGACGCCTGCGAGATGGGCAACCTCGACGCCGACACCGCGTCGCAGACGCACTTCCGCGCCGCGAGCAGGTAGTCCAAGGCTCGATCTTGACACCTCGACGTAGCCAGCCGAACGCGAGTGACCTGCGCCGACGTGGACCCGTCCACGTCGGCGCAGGTCTTGTCACACGGTGAAGATCTCGATGTTCGGCTGCGGCTGGTTATCGCGACTGGTGATCACGAACAGCCGGTCCGCACCCCACGCGAGCCCTCGCGGAACCACGGTGTGGCCCGTGGGCAATGCCCGCGTGGATGTCGGCACGGAACCGCCGTGCTCGTAGATCATCACGTCGTTCGCGTCGCCGGTGAGCGCGCCGACCGCGACGAAACGCTCGGTGACGGCCACCGCGTTGGGCCGCGGCCTGGCCGCATACGCACCCCTGCGCGCGAGGTTCGTCGGCGACCACGCCTCTACCCGATCCCGCGACCCGGCCGCGCTGTGCAGTGTCAGGCCGTCCGGGGTCAGGTCCAGGTCGACCAGGCTCGCGCCCACCTCACCCGTCGAGTCGGGGGTGAGGGCGCCGGCCTCGATGTAATACACCTGGACCGTGGACAGGCTCAGCGCCAACTGGCCGGCGATCAGCATGTCCGTGTCGGTCGCGGTGAGCAGCGGGGCGCGCTGGTATCGCGTCGCGCCCTGCAGGTCGCCGGTGACCGGCTTCGCGGCCAGGTGCTCCAGCTTGCCGATCTTGCCGGCGAAGGTGCCCTCGCAGCCGTAACCGAACCAGACCGTGGTCTTCGACCTGGCCAGGTGGGTCGGGCACGGACCGGTCGCGTAGCGGTGCGTCTCGGTGAGGGTCGTCGTGCTGATCACCGAGATCGCGTCACCGGCCGCCAGTGCGGCGAACAGGAGGGTGCCGTCCGCCGACATCTCCAGCCCGGTGGCACCGGACTGGCTGTTGATCGACTTGACCACGTTGCCCGCGAAGTCCGTCACCACGATGCCGTTGGACGTCGGCCCACCGCTGACGAAGACCCTCTGGTTCGCCTGGTCCACCGCTATGTCGCCGAAGCCGGACAACGGCAGGGCCGTCGCCGCAGATGCCGAGGGCGCGGTAGCTGCTACTAGGGCTGTCATTACCAAAAAAGCACTAAGGGCCTTGATGATTCTGCGTCTCATTTCCACCTTGCCATTAAGTATGGAGATCGTCGTCTTGTTGACGGAAAGGTATTGTGCGTGGCGTAGTGGATTACCTCCTGAAACTCCTCCGTCACGCGAGAGAGTCGTCGACTGCGCGATGTCGGCCCTACGTCTCGCCCATCCTTCCGGTGATGTGACGAGCGGAATCGTCTGCCACTTCGTTCCATACGGCCAGGCCCTCCGATTCGAATTCCGTGAGAAGGGCCTGTCGAACTTCGTCCAGTGGATGACCGGTGCGGCTTCGACGCACATTCGCAACGGCTCGCTCATACTTCCACAGATGCTCTTGAGCGCGCGGCATGTCCTTACCGTATACGGCGGGATCGACTATCTCGACATCGTCACTCTTTCGACTCTCTATAGCGATCAAAAATCCCCTTTGATAGACCTGCTGTCGGTGTGGCATCGCCCCCTGAGGCAAAGATGTGCTCGACCGTTCCGTCGTCCCTGATTGGTGAACTTTAATGGGTGATCCGCGCTTGGTGGCGACCGTGACGGCAACCGACACAGACAAGGACATCCGCGTACAGTCGCCCGCTACGGTTTGTGGCCGAATCGGGCGGCCATTCAACAACAGTGGTGACGAGACGGGGATTACCTAGAAGTCGTCAGGTAGGCCGCAACATGTCGGGAACCAGGTCTCCACCCGACACAACTTGGCCGTAGTTCGTGTCGACGGTCAACGATCGCCATTGTGCAATTGAATGCACAAGTGCAACAACGAGATCGGGTGTACGGTAATCGACGCTAAAAATGGCGCTCGGTGATTTTGGGACGTGAGCCTCGGGCCAATCATCGAAGATTCCGTCGGCTTCGGGATCGGACACCTTCACCGCATAGCAGCGTTCGCCGCCCGATTGAAGCGTCAGCACTGCTCCATCGATTGATACGTCGCCGACCGGCTGCGCGAACGCTGCTAGTTTAATCAGGTCGACTGTCTGGTCGTCGACAACCAGGGTCACGGTCTCTGTCATGGCTTTGGTCCGACCCAGGCAATCAGATCATCCAAATTTCTGAATACCGGAACGCCTAGTTTCTCGATCCCCTTCACGACGCTACCCTTGAGTTTCGGACCGTAGATCGCGACGCGTCGCCCACCTGCGCTCGGAAGGATTCGCTCTCCCATCTGGGCCACCTTACCCGTTCCACGACCACATGCCACCTCGCACAGGAAATCGTCGTCGTAGACGTCATGGTCGGTCAATTGCGTCCCGTCTGGACGACGAACATCGCCGCCATTGCGCACATTCCGCTCAGGGTAAGCATTCTGGATGGCGTCCTGGACCTCTTTCTCGCCGCAGTTGTGTACGAGTACCGGTGCATTGCCAGCGAGCACATAGTACGTGTGGACGCCGTCAATGGTGAGGTCGTAGACTGGTTCGAAGTGTGTGTAACGGTCGGCACCGATGACCATTGGCGAGGTGCCATCAACCGAGGTCAGGCGCTGGCCTGGCTTCAATTCGCCGATGTTGACGAAGCGACCCTCGGCGTCGACCCACACCGGGTGCCAGGAGGTGGCGTCGACGGTGCCGGTGGTGCCGTCGTCGGCCGTGACGGTCAACTTGGTCATGTCACCTTCGTCGGTGTGGACGATGGTGTCGATGACGTCGCGGTCGGTGGTTTCGCCGGTGGTCGGGTTGGTCGCTTCGACCTTGTCGCCGATCTCAACCTCGGCGATTGGCTTGGTCGAGCCATCCGCCATCAGAACCAGGGTTGTGGCGACGAAGCTGTGCATCCGGCAGCTGTTTTGCCCACTGCCGCCGCTGGACCCGCCGCCGTTGGTGCCACTGCTCTTGGTGGCACTCGACCCGCCGCCGTTCGCGGCCTGTCCGCCGCCGGACCCGCCGCCGGACTGCTTCTGCCCGGTGCTGGCCGTCCCACCGGCCTTCCCGCCACCGGCACCGGCGGGTTTGCCCGCCGATGGACCGCCGACCTTGGGCGATGGTTTGGGAGTGGGTGCGGTTTTGGCGCCGTTGGCGCCGGCATCGGCGGCCTTGGCGGCGGTGTTCGCGGTGGCCGTGGTGTCTGCCGCCTTGCCTGCGCCTTCCGCGGCCTTGCCCGCGCCCTGTGCGGCGTCGGCGCCCTTGACGGCGTACTTGCCGGCCTTGACGGCGGTGGCGGCCCACCCGGCGAAGGGGACGGCGGCGAGCGTGGACAGGGCGGCGTTGGCGTAGTCGCCCTCGGCGGCGTACCAGGCGGCGTTGGCGAGGTCTGCTGCTTCGCCGACGACCGGGATCACGCCGGCGACGTCCAGCGCGGCGTGGCCGATGGCCGAGGAGTTGTCGGAGACCCACTTGCCGGCCTCGTCGAACCAGCCGTGGCCGTCGATCTCGACCTGGGACAGCGGGTTGCCCGCACCGAACGTGTACCTGTTGTTCGTCCACGGATCCGTGGTCATGCCCAGGTCGCTGAGGGCGCCGTTGTACAGATCGAGCGTCAGGAAGCGGTTCAGGCCCGGTGCGTAGTCGCGGGCACCCATGTCGTAGGTGCCGCTGTCCTTGTCGTGCCTGGCCGTGTTGAACCGGTAGGAGTTCTTCTCGTCCTTGTCCGGGACCAGCGGGTCCGGCTTGTCGTCCCCGGTGAAGTCCTTGACGTCGTCCTCGCCGTAGGCGGTGTAGCCGTAGGTGGACTGGGCGTCGCCGTCGGAGTCGGTGACCATCTCCACGTCAGAGTGGGCGTTGAAGCTCAGGTAGACCTGGTCCTCGTCGCCGTCGTCGTAGTGGATCTGCCCCAGCATCTCGCCGTCGGCGGAGTACTGGTAGCTCTTGGTGAGGTCGCCGTCCTCCTCCTCGGTCAGCACCTGCTCGGACAGGCCGAGGTAGTGCAGGACCGTGGTCTCGCCGTCGTCCTCCTCCTTGGTGCGCTCGCGGTCGAGCGGGTCGTAGGTGTACGTCGTGACCTTGTCGCCGTCGTCCTTGGCGTGCTCGATCTTGCGGTCGAAGCCGTCGTACTTATAGCGCGCCAGCTCTTCACCGGACTGGGTGACCTTCTTCAGCTTGCCGAAGGCGTCGTAGTCGTAGTTCGACTCCTCCTCGTCGTCGGTCTCCGATGACACCAGGCGGTTGCGGTCGTACTCGAACTCCGTCCCCTTGCCGTCGAGTTCCTGGTCCCAGACGTTGCCGTTGTCGTCGTGCTTGTAGTTCTCCGTGCGGTCGCCGTCGCCGTTCTTGTCGACCTTGCGGATGCGGTCGCGCGGGTCGTAGGTGTACTCGGTGTCGTTGTCGATGAAGTTGTCGTGGTCGTCGGCGTCCTGCTTCTTGCTCTTGTCGCGGCTGCGGTTGGAGTTCGAGTCGTACTCCAACTGGTGGTCGAGCACGACCTCGCCCGAGTTCTTCTCGGTCTGCCGCTTCACCAAGCCGTCGAGGTAGTAGGTGAAGTCGACGGTGTTGCCGTTGCCCTTCACCTGACGGGAGATGTGCCCGCGCTTGGTGTAGGCGAAGGTCGTCTCGCGGCCCGAGTCGCCGTCGCTCTTCTTGTTGACGACCTTGGACACGAGGTCGCGCGCGTTGTACTCGTAGAACGCGGACTTGCCGTCGAACTTCGCGAAGGTGAGGTCGTTGTTCTCGTTGTAGCGGTACTCGGTGGTGGCCTCGACCGACCCGTCGTCCAACTCGTCGACCTTGGTCGCGAGGTCCAGCCCGTCGTAGGTCACCTTGAACTCGTCGACGGGCGTGCCCGGCGATGAGTCGATCAGTGACACCAGGTTGTCGTTGGCGTCGTAGAAGTGGCTGAAGACTTTCCTCTCGTCGTCGACGTCCGCGCTGTTGTCCCGCACCAGCTGCACGGCATCGGCCGACACAGTGCCGTTGGCCTGGCCGGACAACGTGACGTTGCGCGTATGGCCCGCGGTGAACGCGAACTTGCCGAGGCTGATCCATTCGCCCGCGCGCTTGGACTGGTCGACCTTGACCGTGCTGCTGCCGTTGTTGTGCTCGACGGTGTAGGTCGCGTCGGTCGCGGTGCCCTCGGGGTAGCTGACGAGGACCTCGTAGTCGCCGTCGGTGGGGATTGGGGCCTTCCAGACGAACTTCTCGTTCGGGTTGCGCTTGTCGGTCGTCCGGTACTTGGAGCCCTGGAAGCCTCGATCGGATTCGGCCGTGCGCCACCCCGGTGTCGCTTGCGTGCGGACGGCGTTGGCGTTGTCGACCAGCACGACTTCCTGACCGACCGGCACGCCGTCGTCGGCGCGCGTCCTGAGCTTGCCGTCTGGGTAGTACTCCCAGGTCTGCACGCGGTGCGACGACCCGCCCGCGCTCGTCACCGTGCGGTTCGACTGCTGTCCGGTCGCCGTGTAGTCGTAGGAGGTCTTGATGTCCCAGGCGTCGGTGGACGTGCGCACCCAGCCGTTGTCGAAGTAGGTCTGGCGGGTGATGTTGCGGGTGGACTGCCCGCGTGACGGTGGTGCGCTGACCTCGGTGACCTGGCCGAGCTCGTCGTAGCTGTAGATCGTGCTCACCGGCGACTTGTGCTCGGAGTCGCCCGGGTCGTAGGGCAGGATCTCCTCGCGAGCGCGGTTCAGCTCGTCGTAGACCGTTTCGGCGACGAAGTCGTGGCGCTGGTTCGGGGTGTCGACGCCACGCGGGTTGATCGTCCGGGTCAGGTTGCCGACCTGGTCGTACTCGTACTGCGTGGTGAAGTAGCGGATCGTGCCGCCAGGGTTGTCGTGCGGTGATCGGACTTCTTTCTGGTTGCCCCGTTCGTCCAGCGTGATGAGGGTTTCGTTGCCGTCCTCGTCGGTGCTCGCGACGACGTTGCCGTCCTTGTCGTAGCGGGTCTTCGTCGAGTGCTGCTCGGCGTCGACGGTCTCCACGACCTGGTGGTTGGCGTCGAAGACGTACCGGGTGGTGAAGTCGTTGACGTCCGGCGTTCTGTTCTTCCTGGCGTCGACCTCCTTCACCAGGTTGCCGACGTCGTCGTACTCGGCGCTGACGCGGTTGCCGTTGACGTCGACGGCGTGCAGCAGCTGGCCGAGTTCGTCGTAGGCCATGGTGACGCTGAAGTCGTTGGGATCCCCGGACGTCAGCATGCCCTTGGGCAGTGTCTGCTTGACGAGGTTGCCGACCGGGTCGTAGACGGACGTCGTGAGCTTCTCCGGGCCGTCCGGCGTATCCTTGGGCGCGTAGACCGCGACCTGCTGGTCCATCTCGTCGTACAGGACGCGGGTGACCGCGCCGTTCGCGGCGGTGCTGGTCACGATGTTGTCGTTGGCGTCGTAGCGCGGGCCCGGGGTGACGATGTAGACGCCGGCCGCCTGGTCCTTGGGTTCCCTGGAGTCCAGGGGGCGCTTGAAGATGTCGTACGTGAAGGTGCTCGTCTTGCCCCGTGCGTCCACCGTGGAGACGACGTTGCCGATATCGTCGTAGCGGAACCGGGACGCGCAGTTCAGCGCGTCGGTGATGATCTGCGGGAACCCGTTGGGGTCGTAGTCGCCGAACACCGTGGTGTGTCCGTTGGCGTTCGTCTGGTCGATCAGGTGCCCGAACTCGTCGTGCGAGTACCGCGAGGTGTAGTCGTTGGGGTCCTCGGTCGCCGTGCCCTTGGGATCGGTGACCGAGAGCAGGTTGCCGTTGTCGTCGTGGACGAAGAGCCACTTGCGGCCCTCCGGCGTCACCTTCTCGGTGAGGTCGGCGACGTGACCGTCCATCGCGGTCCGGTAGGTGAGCCTGGTCGGCGGCCAGTTCTGCTTGTTGGCCTCCGCATCGCGGATCTCCAGCGGGAAGCCGGTCTTCTGGTCGTACACCCAACTGGTGGTGGCGCCGTTGTTCTCCACCAGGCGGATGACGTTGTTGTCCTCGTCCCAGTGCAGGGTGGTGACCTGCTTCTTGGCGTCCGTGAGCCGGGTCGGGCGCCCGAACCCGTCGATCAGGGCACGGGAGGTGTGGCCGTTGCCGTCGGTGAGGCTCGCGTCGATCTCGGAGCCCTTCGTGCCGTCCGGATCGGCGTAGTCGAACCCGATCGCGGAGCCCCGGCGGTCCTTCACGGTGCGGACGTGGCCCTTGCGCAGGGGATCCGCGTCGTCGGTGAAGTACTCCAGGCCGGTCGAGTGGCCCAGCGGGTCGACCACCCGGATCAGGTTCGCGGTGGTGCTGTCGTAGAAGAACGTGAACGTCTTGGCCTCGGGGCGCCCGGCGCCGTCCACGATCTCCTGCAACGCGCCGTGCTCACCGTAGGTCAGGTGGATGATCCGACCCGAGACGTCGGTGACGGACTTGAGCTGGTCGATGACCGCCGCTTCGGCCAGCTTGGCTCCGCTGACCTTCCGGTCACCGCGGAAGACGGTGAACGGGTCGTCGCGCTGGTAGTAGTCCAGAGTGAGGGTGCGCCTCCCGGTGGCGTCGGTGACGTGCGTGAGCACCTTGGCGGTCCGCCCGCCCACGAGCGCCTGCTCGTAGGAGAACGTCATGGTGTTGCCGTTCTTCTCCACCGTGGACGTGTGGTAGCCCTGATGGTCGAAGTAGAAGTGCGTGCGCTCCGGCGTCGTGAAGACCCAGCGGCGGCTGTCCTCTTCCTTCGGCAGGTGGCGCAGGTAGAGGTGGACGCCTGCGGGGCTGTCGTAGGTCCAGTGCGCGGAGTCCTCGCTGCCGTTCTTGTTCAGCTCGAAGAAGTGGCCGGTGCCGTCACCGTCGACGAGCGTCACCATCGGGGCCCAGCCGGTGCCGCTGAACTCCAGCGGCGTGCCCAGCCGGTTCAGCGTGGACGCGGTGACCGACCAACCGGTGCCGGTGTAGGAGTCCGACGTGTCGGCGCTGTTGTAGGTGAACCGGGCGAAGCTCGCGAGACCGCGGCTCGGGTTGGTCAGCGCGTCGTAGCCCCACACCGCGTTGCCGGAGAACTGGTTCACCGACAGGTTCCCGCCCGCGCCGGTGCCGATCCCGCCGTACTGGTAGAACTGCTCCAGCCCGAGCTGGCCGGAGGTGGGCCGCTCGACCCGCACGTCCTGGTCCAGCGTCGGCACCCCGGCCGTCTCGGAGAGCCACCGGTGGGTCGCGGTGTCGCGGACGTCCCAGCGCAGCACGAACTGCTCGCGTTCGTTGCCGATATCGGCCAGCGTCGGTGCCTCGACCTTGGCGTCAACCGTGACAGTTGCGCCGGGCGCGAGGTCGGGGAGCTTCGTCTCCAGCCGGTCGGCAGGCGTCCCGTCGGTGCCGCCGGGCAGCGTCCAGTGGTAGGACAACGCGTGCTGCGCGGCGCTGAACGGGGTCGTGGTGGTGTTGGTGAGCGTGACCCGCACCGCGTACTCGTCGCCGGGGATCATCCGGCGCGGCGTGTCCGGCGCGGAGTACGCCGCGTTCACGGCCATCGCGCGCACGACGGCACGCGGTTCCGGTGAATGCCGGACCGGTCTCTTCACGTCGACCACGCCGAGCGTGGCGCACCGCGCGGACGGCGGTGCGGCGACACGGGCGGGCGTGTGCGCCGTGTGAGCGAACGCCGGCGGCGTCGGCGCGATGAGTGCCGCCACGAGCACGGACAACGCGGATAAGCGGCCCGCTCGCGAGAGTGCCCCCATGTTCGTCCCCTTCATCCGGAGGTACCGGGGAACAATGAACCCCGCGCGGGGGACCGGTCCCGATCCGTGCCGCGCGGAAGCGCGAGTGGGGCGGTTTCCGGGACGGGTCCCGGACGGCGTTGTCACACTGTCGGCGGACCTAGGGAGCGCGATGAACCATGAGAGCCTGGCCCGCGGCGTGCCGCACGCCGCCCCGGGGGCCATCGTCGCCCGTGCGCTGACAGGGCATCTGCACATCGACCCCGTCGAAGGGCACACGGTCTGGTTCGGGCGCAACCGTCCCAACGTCGACCTGTGCGTCGGCGAGAACGATCTGCGGGTCAGCCGGCGGCACGGCGTGCTCACCCGTCGCGACGGCCACTGGTGGGTGAGCAACACCGGGCAGTTGCCGATCCGCCTGCCCGGGACCCGGTGGTTGTTCCGAGACGAGGAATCGGTTCCGCTGAACAGCGGCTACACGCCGCTGTTCGTCCGCGGTTCCCGCGAGCGGGAACATCTGCTCGAGCTGTACGTCGCCGACGGCACGGCCAAGCAGCCGGTGCCCCAGCACGACTCGGTGACCCAGCCGCCGACGCGATGGCGGTTCACTCACGACGAGCACCTCCTGCTCGTCGTGCTGGGCCAGCGCTACCTGCTGCACGAGGCCAACCCCCAGCCCGTGTCCCGTCAGCAGGCCGCGCACATGCTGGCGGAGCTGCAGCCGGACGCGAACTGGAGCGTCAAGCGCGTCGAGCACATGGTCGCCGACGTCCGCGCGCGGTTATCGGCCGGTGGTGTCCACGGCCTGCTCCGCGAGGAGGTCGGAGAACCCGTCGGCAACACCCTCAACGACAACCTGCTGCGCGAACTGGTGCTGTCCACCAGCCTCGTGCCACCGGACCTGGCCCTGCTCGACCCGTTGCCCTGAGCGGAACCGGTTCCGCCGGCGCGCGCCTATGCCAGCCCGCTCCTGTCACCCGATGATCGGGCTCAGCTCGCCGCACTCGGCCGGCGACACCAGTCACTCTGCCTCATGCCCTTCCACCACGGCGGGCGGCAGCGGCAAGCTCTTCGGGGGTTTTGCGGCCCCGGCCCAGCGCCGGCCGCGGTCTGACTCAACAGAGGAATGGGTCCCACACGCTGAAAGTCGGAATGTCGACCGTGGCTTTCCTTGTTCGATAAGGAAAAGGATTGATCCTCCCCTGGTTGTACGGAGCCGGGTTGCTGAATGATCACTCATCTCAGTAGCCCGGAGGACAACCCACGATGCCCAAGCGGTACCCACCCGAGTTCCGGCGCAAAGTCCTCGACCTTGTCGGGTCCGGCCGCCGCGTCGCCCTGTGGGGTGCCAGAACTCTGCACTGGGATGCTGAGCTGCGACGATCGCGCACGCTGGACCTCCAGGGCATGATCGTGAGGTGTGGCGTTACGACTGCTGTACCTGATCTTCGTCCGACTCGGCGACTGGCTGGTCCTGCTCGGCCGGTCCTCCGCCGTCAAGTACGTGGAGTTGCTTGTACTGTGGCATGAGGTCGCCGTGCTGCCCCGGACCAACCCCCGCCCGCGGTTGGACTGGGCGATCGTGCTGTGCTCGCCGCGCTGGTTCGCCGACTCCCTCGGCGGTTGCGCGAGCACTCGTTGGTGACACCGGGAACCATCCTGCGATGGCACCGGCGCCTGGTCGCAATGAAGTGGCCCTATCCCAGTCGCACCGGCCGACCGCCGGTCGACGACACCATCGTGGCGTTGATCGAGCGCATGGCGCGGAGAACACCGGCTGGGGCTACCGCCGGATCCAGGGCGAGCTGCTCAAGCTCGGCCACCGAGTAGCCGACTCGACGGTACGGCGCGTGCTCAAGCGCCTGCGGATACCGCCCGCGCCCCGGCGCGATACCGACATCTCCTGGCGAAGTTTTCTCCGCGCCCAGACAGCTGGCATGCTGGTCTGCGACTTCTTCCACGTCGACTGCGCCGTCACCCTCAAGCGGAGCTACTTGTTATTCGTGATGGAGGTCGCCACCCGCTACGTCCAAATCCTCGGCACCACCACGAACCCCGACGCGGCATGGACCACCCAACAAGCCCGCAACCTGTTGGCGTACTTCTGCGACCGGGCAGACGACTTCCGGTTCCTCATCCGAGACTGGGCCGGCCAGTTCACCACGTCGTTCGATGCGGTCCTTTCCGGCGCAGGCATCCAGGTTGTGAAGATCCCACCACGGTGTCCGCGAGCCAACGCCTACGCCGAGCGGTTCGTCGGGACCGCCAGACGCGAAGCCACCGACCGACTGCTCATCATCAACGAACAGCACCTGCGGACGGTGCTGCAGCGCTACGCGACCCACTACAACCACCGCAGACCACACCAAGCCCTACAACTCACACCGGCACGACCAGACCACCCGATCGCAAAGTCGAGCTGCACCTCGATACGCCGCCGACCAGTCCTCGGCGGCCTGATCAACAAATACGGACACGCAGCCGCCTAACCGCAGGTCAGGCCATGTGGCCGACTTTTGACACCTCACAAGGCCTCAGCCAAGGTGCACGACCGGCCAGGATCGTGGCGTTCGAGGGCGCGGGCCGGGACGGTCACCTCGTCCAGACGTTCACCACGGAGTCCGAGCACGACGACCTCAGCGCGTCCGAGTACGCCACCTCCATCGCCGCCCTCGACAACTGGGTGCGCACCGGCCGGAAGCCGACACCGCAGTCGATCGCGGACTCCTGCACGACGTTCGACAGCACCTACGGCAGCGGGGGTTTCCACGATCCCGACTACCGCCCCGCCTCGTACCACACCCGAGTCCGACCCCCGGCGGGGGAATCGCGCCCTGACCGAGGGTGCCGCGGCGATCCCTGACGCCGGCGACCTGAGTGCACGCGGTTCAGGTAGCGGTGACGTCGGTGTCAGGGGTTCGGGTGGGCCGGACACCCAGGTCCTCGGTGGGCACCCGGAACGTTTCCCGGGCGGCCGCGACGGCGGCGATGTTGACCGCGCAGAGCGCGGCGGTGAGCACCGCGACCGGGATCCAGCCGGTGGTGCCGGTCCCGGCGATGGCGGCGCCGATGGTGGGGGCGAAACCTGCGATGGCGAAGCCGATCTGGGTGCCGATCGCCATGCCGGACAGCCGGACGCCGGTCTTGAACATCTCGCCGTAGAACGCGGGCCAGATGCCGTTGGCGGCGCTGTAGACGACGCCGAACATGACGATGCCGACCAGGAAGATCATCGGGTAGTTGCCCGCCGAGATGGCGGCGAAGTAGGCGAACACCAGCACGGCGCAGCCAACCGAGCCGGTGATGAACACGGGTTTGCGGCCCACCCGGTCGGCGAGCGTGGCCCACAGGGGGAGAGCGAGCAGGGCGACGACGTTGGCCAGCACACCGACCCACAGCATGGACGACCGGTCGAGTCCGACGGTGTTCACCGCGTAGCTCAGCGCGTAGACGGTGAAGATGGTGCTCACGGAGGCGATGAGTGACGCTTGCACGACGCGGAGCACGTCGCGCCAGTGCTCGCGGAACAGCACGGCGACCGGCAGGCGGGCCACGCTGCCGGTGGCCTTCTGCCGCTCGAACACCGGTGTCTCCTCCAGACGGCGTCGGATGACGTAGCCGGCCACGACGACGACGAAGCTGGCCCAGAACGGCACCCGCCAACCCCAGGACAGCAGCGCCTCCTCGGGGAGCGCGGCCACGGGCAGGAATACCGCGGTGGCGAGGATCTGACCGGCCTGGGTGCCGCTGAGCGTGAAGCTCGTGTAGTACGCGCGGCGGTGCGTCGGTGCGTGTTCGAGCGTCATCGAGTTCGCGCCCGCCTGCTCGCCCGAGGCCGACAGGCCTTGGAGCAGCCG
Organism: Saccharothrix luteola; assembly: GCF_020859565.1. Taxonomy (GTDB): domain Bacteria; phylum Actinomycetota; class Actinomycetes; order Mycobacteriales; family Pseudonocardiaceae; genus Actinosynnema; species Actinosynnema luteola. The sequence goes on from NZ_JAJHUO010000002.1 coordinate 62,904, forward strand.
CAGCAGCACGAGCATGACGGGAGCCAGCACACCGGCCTGGTCGTACGTGGGCAGGCAGCCCACCAGGAACGTGGCCACGCCCATCAGCATGAGCGTGAAGACCAGCACCTTCTTGCGCCCCAGGCGGTCGCCGACGTGGCCGAGCAGGAACGCGCCGACGGGCCGCGCCACGTAGCCGACGCCGAAGGTCGCCACGGACAGCAGGGTGCCGGTGGCCGGATCGGACGCCGGGAAGAACACCTTGTTGAACACCAGCGCCGCGGCGGTGCCGTAGATGAAGAAGTCGTAGTACTCCAGAGCGCTCCCGATCCAGGCCGCGACCGCGGCCTGCCGGGGCTTGCCTGCCCGTTGCGTGGTCACTGGGGTGCTCCTGGTGTCAGGCGTCGTTGCGAGGTCAGCAGCCGGGCCGATCGAGCGAACGGACTAGATAGTTAATTAGGCTGATGTGGCGGCGGTCACTTTGTCAAGGGGTGACGATCAGCGGACGGTCAGGTGCGCCAGGACGAGGTCGCAGAGCATCCCGCGGTAGTGGGCGCGCAGGGCGGGGTCGAGCATGTCGCGCTTGAAGATCGCGTTGAAGGTGTGCCGGTTGGCCGTGCGGAACACGCAGAACGCGCTGATCACCATGTGCACGTCGAGCGGGTCGACGTCGTCGCGGAAGACGCCCGATTCCCGGCCCCGGTCGAGGATCCTGGCCAGCACGTCGAGCGCGGGGGAGGCCAGGCCGGTCAGCACGGAGGAGCGGGCGATGTGCTCGGCGCGGTCGATGTTCTCGATGCTGACCAGTCGGACGAAGTCCGGGTGGGACTCGTGGTGGTCGAACGTGAGCTCGGCCAGCCGCCGGATGGCGTCGACGGGGTCGAGGTGCTCGACGTCCAGTTCCCGCTCGATGGTCCGGATGCCGGTGTAGGCCCGCTCCAGTACCGCGATGTAGAGCTGTTCCTTGTTGCCGAAGTAGTAGTAGATCATCCGCTTGGTGGTGCTCGTCTTCGCGGCGATCTCGTCCACCCTGGCGCCCGCGTACCCCTTGTCGGCGAACTCGGTGGTGGCGACGTCGAGGATGTCGGCGCGGGTCCGGTCGGGGTCCCGGCCGCGGTCCGGTCCGTCGGCGGGGCGTCGTGCCGGAATGGCACCGGGAACCTGAGCGGCCAACGACTTCCCTCTCCGACCGTGGATCTGTGTCGCCACTGTAGCGAGGTGCGCGGTCCGGGGCGTCCCAACGCACGGCTAAGTAACTATCTGGTACGTTCATTACGTCCGCGGCACTGCGGAGGCGACGATGGACGGCCCGGAACTCCACCTGGACATCGCGACGGTGTGCTTGTCCGGCACGCTCGAGGACAAGCTGGCCGCCGCGGGCGCGGCCGGCTTCGACGGCGTCGAGATCTTCGAGCACGACCTGGTCGTCTCGCCTTGGTCGCTGCGGGAGGTCCGTGCCCGCTGCGCGGACCTGGGGCTGTCGATCGACCTGTACCAGCCGTTCCGCGACTTCGAGGCGGTGCCGCCGGACGTGCTCGCGGCGAACCTGCGCCGGGCCGAGCGCAAGTTCGACGTGATGGAGCAGCTCGGGGTGGACACCGTGCTGGTGTGCTCCTCGGTCTCGCCGGACGCCGTCGACGACGACGACCTCGCCGCCGAGCAGCTGCACGCGCTGGCGTGCCGGGCGGCCGACCGGGGCATCCGGATCGCGTACGAGGCGCTCGCGTGGGGGCGCTTCGTGAACACCTACGAGCACTCGTGGCGGATCGTCAGGCGTGGTGACCACCCCGCGCTGGGGCTGTGCCTGGACAGCTTCCACGTGCTCTCCCGCGGCAGCGACATCGCCGGGATCCGGGTGATCCCCGGCTCGCGGATCTTCTTCCTGCAACTGGCGGACGCGCCCCGGTTGAGGATGGACGTGCTGCAGTGGAGCAGGCACCACCGGCTCTTCCCCGGTCAGGGTGCGTTCGACCTGGCCGCCTTCACCGGCACCGTGGTGGCCACCGGCTACGACGGCCCGGTGTCGCTGGAGGTGTTCAACGACGTCTTCCGGCAGGCCGACCCCGCCCGGACCGCGGTCGACGCCATGCGCTCGCTGCTGCTCCTCCGCGAGGACATCGCCACCACGGGTCCGGTGAGCGTCCGTGACCGGATGGGCGTCGCCGACCTGCCCGCCGCGCCACAACCGACCGGGTACGCGTTCTGTGAGCTGACCACCGCCGGTTCCGGCGCTCCCGACCCCACGCCGGTGCTCGCCGGTCTCGGCTTCGTCCACATGGGACACGACGAGTCGAGCTCGGCCCGGTTGTGGCAGCAGGGGGATGCCCGGATCGTGGTCCGGACGACCGGGTTCGGTGGCGTGCGGATCGGCGCGCTGGGTGTGGAGACCCCGGACCCGGCGGTCGCCGCGCGGCGTGCGGAACGGCTGCTCGCCCCGACTGACTCCGGTGGTGGTGCGGACCCGGCGGTCACCGCGCCCGACGGCGTCACGCTCGTCTTCTGCCGCCCGGGAGGCGACTGGACGGCGGACTTCACGGCGGCGGAGCCCGCGGCGGTGCACACCTGCGGCATCACCGGGATCGACCACGTCTCGCTCACCGAGCCGTTCGACGACTTCGACCGCACCGCCCTGTTCTACCGGGCCGCGCTCGGCCTGCGCCCGGAGCCCGAGACCGAGTTCGCCGCACCGTTCGGCCTGATCCGCAGCCGTTCGGCGACCGATCGCGACCGGCGGATCCGTATCGCGCTGAACGTGGCGGCGCTGCGGCGCGGCGACTGGGCGCCCGCCGTGCCCGACCCGCAGCACATCGCTTTCACGTCCGAGGACGTGGTGGCCAGCGCTCGGGCGATGCGTGCGCTCGGCGCGCCCCTGCTCGACATCCCCGACAACTACTACGACGACCTCGACGCGCGCTTCGCCTTGCCGCCCGGGCGACTCGCCTCGTTGCGCGAGTGCTCAGTGCTCTACGACCAGGACGAGCACGGCCAGTTCCTCCACTTCTACACGCACATGCTGGGATCGCACCTGTTCTTCGAGGTCGTCCAGCGCATCGGCGGGTACCAGGGCTACGGCGCGGTCAACTCGCCGGTGCGGATGGCCGCACATCGCCAGTTCCGGTTGACCCGGGAAGCCGCCGACCGACCCGATCCCCGCCCGCGCTGAGCACGAGCGCGTCGAAGTGGCGCATCATCCGGTCCGCGTCGGGCTCGCGGCCGGTGAAGAGCCGGAACGCCTCCGCGGCCTGGAACACGACCATGCCGCCACCGTCGAGCACCCGACAGCCCCGCGCGCGTGCCGTCCGGAGCAGTTCGGTGGCCAGCGGCCGGTAGACCACGTCGGCCACCCAGAGCCGCGACGTGATCAGGTGCGCGGGCAGTGGCAGTCCCGGGTACGCGGTCATCCCAACGGGTGTGGCGTTGACCAGGCCGTCCGCGTCGTGCAGCACGCGGGCCAGCGTGACGTGGTCGTCGTCAAGGCGTCCGGCCAGGGCGCGGTCCGGGCCGAAGCGGTCGCGCAGGGAGCCGACGAGCACGTCACCGCGGTGGCGGTCGGCGTCGAAGACGTGAACGGCGCCCGCGCCCGCTTCCAGCAGCGCGTGGGCGGCAGCGGCCCCGGCGCCGCCCGCGCCGAGGAGGACCACCTGGTCGAGCGGGGCGTCGGGAAGGCCCAGCCGGAGGTTCCGGGCGAAGCCGGCGAGGTCGGTGTTGTGGCCGATGGCCTTGCCGTCGGTGAAGACCACCGTGTTGACCGCTCGCAGCGCGGCGGCTTCGGGGGACAGCCCGTCGAGGTGGCGGAGCACGACCTGCTTGCACGGGTGGGTGATGTTGAGGCCGTCGTAGCCGGTCAGCCTCGCGGCGGCCAGGAGGTCGCCGACGGCCGCCGCCGGCAGGCCGAGGACGATCAGGTCGAGCGTGCGGTACAGGCAGCGCAGCCCCGACTCGTCGGCCTCGCGTTCGTGCAGCGCGGGGCTCAACGACGTCCCGATACCCGACCCGACCAGGCCGATCAGGAAACGGTCCTCGTCGCGCACTCCCGCCACAGCCGCCACCCCGTCCACGATAATGAACGTACTAGATAGTTACTTGTACTCCATTCGTCGCCCTCGCGAAAGACGAGGCATGCGCTCGCAGCCGCAACGCGCGCGTCATGCTGTACTACGCGGACAACCAGTGAGCCTTTCCAACCTCATCCGGCGTTGAGGTGGAGTGTGAGGACGGCTCTGGTCAGGTCGGTGATACGGGTGGTGGAGCAGCGGAGTCTGCGCAGTAGCCGCCAGTTCTTGAGGGTGGAGACGGCGCGTTCGCCGTGTGCGCGGATGCGGGCGTGGGAGTGGTTGACCGCCTGCTGGCCGGGCGAGAGGTTGTGCCATCTGCCGTGGTAGGGGACGCGGACCGGACCGCGGTCAGATCATGGACCGAACCCGGCAGCGCGGGCGAGACTCAGAGCAGTCGCCCGGCCGGGTCGGCGAGGACCTGGACGTTCATGCCGTGGCGTTTGTGCTTTCCCGAGTAGTACGGACGGTCCGCGGCGATCCGGTCGATGCGCAACAGGGTGCCGTCGAGGACGACATAGGCCTTGCACACGACGACTCCCATCGCGTCGGCCAGGTCCGGTGCCAACGCGGCCAGAAGTTGGACGGCTTCGTGGATGTAGCGGCAGGCGGTGGCCAGACCGACGCCGAATCCGGCGGCCAGGCGGGTGCAGGTGTCGCCGCAGCGCAGATGGGCCAGGACCAGGAGGGCCTGGCGGCCGGGGTCGAGCTTGCGTCACCTGCTGCCGATCCGGCGCGCTTGATGGCGTGGGGGAGCTTCAAGCCGTGCGCGCCGATGTTCTCGGCGGCGGTGAGGTGGTCGACGTCGAACTGCCAGAAGGACTCCCCGACCGCGGTGATCCCGGTCGAGCCGTCCAGCCAGACCGCGTGGGTGCTGCCTTTGATCGAGGAGTCGGTGGGTTCGAAGCGGAGAGTGGAGACCGTTCGGTTTCCTCGGGTCGCGCGGTGTCGTAGAACGCCAGATGTTGGCCGGTGTTGCCGAGCAACCCGGTGCGCCGGTCGGGGCTGAGGCTGATCGCGTGGCCGCCGGAAAGTCCGTCGTAGTACTCGATCCGGGAGGTGTGGCGTCCGCTGACCGGGTCGTACTGGAACACGCAGAACCCCACGCGGCCTTCCAGGCCGTTGAGCCCGTTGCCGTCCAGGGCGATGTGGAACGCGTAGGGGTAGCCGTCGGGCCTTGATCTGTTGCCGGCTTCCTCGATCGTGTTCATGTCTTGAGCGAATCACGCCCGACTCGGGCGGGCCACGTATCGATCGGGCGACACGTCCGGTGGAAGTCCGTGGTCATCGGGTGAGGACGTAGCCGTCGTCGGGGCGGTGGTCGCGGGAGCGGCGGAGATCGGCGAGGGCGAAGGTGCGTTGGACCCAGCGGTCGGCTCCGTCGTAGCGGGGGCGGAAGGGGGTGCGGCCGTGCACGGTGATCCGGTTGTCGATGACGGCCATGTCGCCGGGGGTGAGTCGGGTGGTGCGGGCGGCGGTGTCGAAGGCGTGGGCGAGTTCGGCCAGTGCCGCTTCGGCCCGCGGGGTCGCCGGGGTGGTGGCGATCTGGGCCATGCGCATGTCCGGATCGTCCACCGCGCCGAACAGCAGCGGTTGCGGTGCGCGAGTGGTGTTGTCGACGCCGAAGGACGGTGGTGGTCGAAGGATGAACTCCGGCGCGAACAGCGCGTCACGGGTGGCTTCGGGAAGCAGCGGCAGCACCTCCCGCAGGCACGCCGTGCGCAGGGCGGCGGTGCGGTCGTGGTCGGCGCGCAGGCACAGCAGCAGCACGTGGTCTGGTTCGTGGGGATGGAAGGCGTTCTCGTTGTGGAAGGTCAGCAGGGCCGACCCGGCGTTGCCGGAGAAGTTCTCCTTGCCCGGCACGGGCACGACGTCCTGCACGAGGGCACCGGACTTCTCGGCCAGGTACGCGGCGGGGTCGCCGAGCCCGCACGCCACCATCGTCAGCACCGCCGCCGCGACGGTGGCCTCGCGCTGCACCGACTCCGGCCTCGACGGCGTGGCCGACAGCGCCGCTCCGTCCACCGGCAGCCCTCGGATCACCAGCACCCCGTGCGGGCCGGAATGCCGCCGGAACCGGCGCACACCGCGCCGCAACGCCAACGGCAGCTCGTCCCAGGCGTCGCGGGCGCGCTCGACCCACTCCGGCGCGTCGACGGGATGCCGGTCGGAGCACAGGGCGCGGGCGATGCGGTCGACCTCGGCGGTGTCGGACGGTCCCAGTTCCAGGACGGCGGTCGCGGTGGTGGCGGTCTCGGGCATCGGTGTTCGCTCCTGGTTCCGGCGCGGGCGGCTGGTTCGGGTCAGTGCCGCAGGGCGGCCACGGCCTCGGCGATGTAGTGGTCTCCGAAGCGGAGCAGCGGCGCGTACTGGGCCGCCCGTCGGTGGCGCATCAGCCGCAGTTCGCCCACGGCGTTGTCCGGGCCGTCGGGCAGCTGGGCGATCGAGCGTCGCAGACGCACCATCGAGTAGGCGAGGGTGACGTGCCGTTCGCTGTCGATCAAGTCGGCTTCGAGCAGCGCGTCACGCGCGGCGGCGAGTTCCGGGTCACGGCCGGCCAACTGCCCATAAGGCTGGGGAACGACCGCGAGCAGGTCCTTCATCGCCGTGCGGAAGGTCTTGTAACCACGGTGTTGTCGTCCGCTCAACGGACGCGCCACCTCGGGCGGCTGCATGGAGGGCCGCACCGCGGCGGCGTAGTACTCGACCGGGATCGTGCTCGCGTGGGTCATGGCCGCCGGGAAGCCGCGTACGAAGGCGGTGGCGTGGCCCAGCCGCCGCAGGGCGGCCTCGGTTGCCCCATGGCGCAGGTGGTGCGCGGCGTCGGTCACCGCGACTGCCGCGCAGACGTTGAACAGCACGTGCACCTGGTGCCCGACGATCCACCGGGCGGTCCACCGCTCTTCCAGCGATGTCTCCTCGGCTGCCCAGGCCGTGGGGAACGGCTCGCCGAGCGGGCCGTCCGGGCTGCCGGCCCCGGTCAGGTCCAGCACTGCCTGCGCCATGCCCGCGACTTCGACCGCCAGGTCGGCACCCGACAACGGCGCGTCGCACAGGTCCCGCAGACCGCGCTGCACCACCGAAGCACCGTGCCAGGCGGCCTGGTCGTCCGACAGGTCCACCTCGCGCACGCGAAAGAACGACTGGCTGGTCGACTCGGCCGAGAGGTCCTCACCGACCACGGCCGCGCCACGCGCGGACAGCGCCGCCACCAACCCGTCCGCGACCGCCGAAGCCCGCCTCAGGGCGGCGGTGCGCTCAACGGGCCCGGCGTGCGTGGGCACCGCGGCCAACGCCGCAGCGGTTCGTTGCGCCGAGGCACGCGCGGAAAAATCGAGGTCAGGGACGGTCCCGCCGGGTCCCGGGTCCCTGAACACGGCGACAGGCGGATACCGGGCAGCCGTTGGGGGATCCACGACCTCGAGTATCCCGGCCCGCAAATCCTGCGGGGCCACCCGATCGGGTATCCCACCTGCCGCCACCCCGGCGATTTCCGGGTACCTGAGATGACGACGAGTCACCACTGCGGCCGGGCCGCTCCAAGGACGGGAGCCGGTGTCCACGGTCACCAGCGCGTCGGCGATGTCGACATCCGTGCCGATGGCGACCGCTTGCAGGTGGGTCGCCCGCAGGAGTGGGTAGTAGGTCTCTCCGAACAGACCGCCGGAGAGTCCGGTTTCGCCGTGGGTGGGCAGGAACGGTGCGGTGCCGGAGTGGGAGTCGTTGACCTTGATGATGCCGCCGTAGGTGTTGGCGTCGAGCAGTGCGAGCACGTCACCGAGGAGGTCGGGGCCTTCTTCGGGGACGACGATCGGCAGCTGTGGGAAGAACGTCTCCTCGGTGACGGCGGGGAACGTGTGTGCTGAGCTTCCGACTTGTATGTAGGTACCGGCCAGGCTGACTGGATGATCACCAGTTGTAGCTTGCCGGAGGCGCTGGGCCGGGCTCGCTCGTGAGCTTCCTGCCACCCTGGACAGGGTTGGCTCTCCGGGGGTTTGTGGCCCGGCCCGGCGCCGGCCGCGGTCTGACTCAACAGAGGAGTGGGCTCCACAAACCGGAAGTCGGAATGTCGATCGCGGTTCCTCCTTGTCCGGCAAGGAAGGGCTGTGATCGATGATCGTGATCGGGGTTGACCCGCACAAGTCCAGCCACACGGCCGCGGCACTGGACCACGCGACCCACGGCACGCTGGGCACCATCCGGGCGGAGGCCACGCTGGGGGACTACCGTCGGCTGTTGGCCTGGGCCAGGAGGTGGAGCGAGCGGCGCTGGACGGTGGAGAACGCCCGCGGTCTGGGCCGGCACCTGGCGCAATGGCTGATCGCCCGGGGCGAGACCGTGGTCGACGTCCCGCCCACGGCCACCGCCCGGATACGCGAGCTCTCGCGCGGCGGCCGACCCAAGAACGACGTCCTGGACGCCGCCGCGGCGGCCGCGGTGGCCGCCCTGCGTGGCGAGACCGCCCCAGTGGTGGCCGAGGACGCCTCGACGGTGTTGAGCATGCTGGACGAGCGGCGCGGCAATCTGACCCGACAACGCACCCGCACGGTCAACCAGCTGCACGCGCTGCTGCGCGAACTGCTCAGGATGCCCTGCAGGCACAGCCGGTCGGGTAGACGCTTACGACCGGCATTGCGGGTTCTGCGCGGCACCACCGGCAACAACGACTCGATCCGCTCTGACAGATCGTCCGGGACGAGCCACGGCGGCGACTCACCCTCCTCACGACCGAACATGATCTATATCGGACATGCCCGACGCCACCACGGTGATCATTTTGTTAGGACCAGTCAGCGTCCGCGCCTCCTCGCGGTCGCCTGTGCGGTGCCGGTCGAGCAACGCAAGACGAGGCCGGACCAGCGACCAGGCACAGGACGCGTGATCGGGCGAGGTCGTCCTTGCAGGGTGTACGCCCACTGCATTGGTGCAGGTGTCATCGGCCTTGACGGATCTTGGTGCGACCACCGACATGGCACATACAAGCGCTGAGACGTTCACTTCCGCCTCGTGGAGGCGTACGGACGGTGACAATTCCGGGTGCCTCGTGTGGGATCCGTCCCACCTGGACTGATCGACGTCGTCGCTGCCAAGTCGGGGTCGTGACTCACAACCTTCGTCTAGAAGGTGGCTCGAGTCCCACGAATGCGTGCTTGAGACGCCTTGTCGTTCGCGCACGCGATCGAGCCGTCCGCGCCGGTGACGTCGGCCAGCGCGTAGAAGCGCGCGGTCTCCAGGACGTCGAGTCGTTGGGTGACGGCGAGGTCCCGTTTGATGCCCCAGCTGACGGAGCGTCGGTCGTGCCACCACAGCGCCGCGTCGGTCTGGTCGGCGGTGCGCGCGGTGCTCGTCGTCGAGCCCAGTCGCTTGACCTCGTCGAAGTCGCGGGTGTAGGCCTGGCTCGTGAGGGCGGGCGGTCCGGGGGTGCGGAACATGGTCACGCCCGGATGGCGAACGGTTTCAGGAAGCCGACCCAGGCGCCGGTGTTGTCGAAGCCGGGGGAGTGGGGCGGTACTGACCAGGCTCGGTGCCGACGGTCCAGGGGCGGGGGTCGAAGGCGCCGTCGTCGTGCCGTGCGGTGATCATCGCGGTGGCGGCCTGTGCGCCGACCCGGATGCCGCCGCGCTTCGCCGGTCCCTCGGGGATGCCGGCGAGCTACTGGTGGTACTGCGTGCGCAGCCTTTCCTGCTGAGCAGGGAAGATGGCGTCCAGCACCCCGGTAGGCGGCCGTGCCGACGGCGGCGTCGGTCGACTCGCGTCCGTTGGCCCGCGGTGCGAGGAGGTAGGGCTCGTACGGCGTGCCGGTGATCGCGTTGACCGCGTCGTGGACCGCGCCGTTGACCATCGCGAAACCGCGTCCGGCGACCTGCGGCGGCGCCTGCTGCGCGATGTCCCAGATGGCGGTCTGCGCGTGGAGGTCCCAGTCGACGACCGAGTTCGGTGACGTGTTCGCCTCGGCGGGGGCCGGCGGCGCGAGGGCGAGCGACGCGGTCAGGGCGAGAACCGTGTGAACCGCCGTGCGGCGTGTCATGGTCATCGTCAACCCCGGGTGCATCCGTTCCGCATCGACACGACTGCGCAACGTATCGCCGGGGGTCCGGGAGGCGCAGCACCACGCCTGCGTGGGCGGGAAGGGGCCTCTCGAATCCCGGCCATGACCGGACGGAGACGTCACCTGTTCGGGAAATTCCACGCAGGAACGGAAAACCCCGGCTCGGGCACCGCCGTCGCGTGGGACGGAGGTGGCCGAGCCGGGGTCGGGGGTGTGCGATCAGACGGCCGCCGGGCCGCGGTAGGTGGCGTCGCCGAAGGCCAGCATCGGGTAGCCGACGAACCCGAACAGCCAGAGGCCGACGACGCCGAACCCGCTGCCCTTGCCGAACGACTTCGCCATGTCGATCGCGACGAGCAGCGAGATGACGATGTTGACGATCGGGATGAAGAACAGGATCAGCCACCAGCCCGGACGTCCCACGATCTTGAGCTGCACGTAGATGTTGTAGAGCGGGATGATCGCCGCCCACCCGGGCTTGCCCGCCTTCGCGAACACCTTCCACATGGCCACGATCAGGAAGATGCCGATCACGAGGCCGATGATGGCCGGGACGATGATGGCGGACGAGTCGGTCTGGTTCACCGCGTGGTTCCTTCCGGCAACCGGCGGAGTTGCGCGCGCTGATCGCACGCATCGGGGTTCCCCCAACCGGTCGTGGCGCGGACGTTCCCAGCCCGCGAGGGCGGACGCACCGCTGTTGGCCGATTCGTGAGCTGTTCGAGATCAATCCAGTGCTCCAGCCCGCCGGATCGCCGGCCGGCGGGTGTCCGGCCATCAAACGGGTGATGACGGCCGGAGGTGCTGCGATCGAACGGCCGGGGTGCCATGTTGAGGGTGGCGTAGTGGCGTGCACTCTGGCGAGGGGGCGCGATGCGGCGGACAACGGTCGTCCTGCTGACGGTGACGGGCCTGCTCGCGGGGTGCCTCGGCCAGTCGCGGGACTCGGATCCGGAGCGCAACGCCGACGCCCAGGACGTCACGTTGACGATCACGGCCAACGCGGTGGCGGGCGGGAAGAACGCGCGCGGCGCGGACTGGATCGCGAACTGGGTGATCCCGCGCTTCACCGAGGCGCAGCGGGCCAAGGGCGTCAACGCCACGGTCCGCTTCGAGCAGAACGGCGCGGGCGACGAGGACTTCAAGACGAAGGTCGCGCTGGACCTCAAGACCGGCGGCGGCGGTGACATCGTGGAGCTGGACGGCATCTGGCTCGGCGAGTTCGCCCAAGCCGGCCACGTCGAGCCGCTGGACGAGGTGGTCGGCGCGGACGAGGTCGACGCGTGGGACGGCTGGCGGCAGATCCCCGACGCCGTGCAGGGCCTGGGCGAGTTCGACGGCAGGCGCTACGGCGTGCCGATGGGCACCGACGGCCGGGTGCTGTTCTACAACAAGAAGCTGTTCGCGCAGGCCGGCCTGCCCACCGACTGGCAGCCGCGCAGCTGGGACGACGTCCTCGACACCGCCGCGAAGCTCAAGTCGCTGCCCGGTGTCTGGCCGCTGCAGCTCAACGCCGGGACCGCCATGGGTGAGGCCACCACGATGCAGGGCGTGCTGCCCGCGTTGGCGGGCGCCGGCGCCGCCGTGCACGAGAACGGCAAGTGGCAGGGCTCCACGGCCGGCGTCAAGGACGTCCTGTCGCTCTACCAGCGCGTCTACCGGGACGGGCTCGGCGACCCGATCCTCCAGCAGGAGGCGAAGGGCCGTGACCGGTCGTTCGCGATGTTCGCCGAGCACAGGATCGGCATCCTGCTGGAGAGCGACTACTTCTGGCGCTCGGTGGTCGAGCCCCGCGTCGGCGTCGCCAAGATGGCGGACCGGGACACGGCCGTCGGGTGGGCGCTGATCCCGGCGCGCGTGCCGGGGGCCGGGGTCGGCGGCCAGGACTTCGTCAGCACGTCCGGCGGCGGCGTGCGGGTGATCAACCCGAACACGCGGTACCCGCGGCAGGCGTGGGAGCTCATGGAGTTCCTCAACTCGGCCGAGGCCGTCAAGTCGGCGTTGGCGGGCGCCGCGCAGGTCACCCAGCGCACCGACGTGAACGACGAGGTGCTGGCCGGCGACCCGATGCTGGCCTTCATCGCCGAACGGGTGCTGCCGATCACCCGGTACCGGCCCGGCCTGGCGGACTACCCGAAGGTGTCGGCCGCGTTGCAGCAGGCGACCGCCGACGTGGTGGCGGGCCGGAGCCCGGACGACGCCGCCCGCTCCTACCACGAAGCGCTGGTCAAGGCGGTCGGCGAGGACGCCGTTGCGGGCGGCTGAGGGCCGCGACCCGGCGGGGCTCGGCACCACGCGGGCGATCGGCTTCCTCGCGCCGGCGCTGCTGCTGGTCGGCCTGTTCCTGGTGTTCCCCGCGCTGTGGACGCTCTACATCGGGATCACCGACTACCAGCTGGCCGGACCGGCCGCGGCCGAGCCGAGCGTGGTCGGCCTGGACAACTTCGCCACCGCGCTGGACGACCCGCTGTTCGCCAACTCGCTCTGGCTGACCGCGTTGTTCGTGCTCGGCTCCGCGCTCGTCGGGCAGAACGCGCTCGGCTTCGCGCTCGCCTGGTTCCTGCGCCGGGTGCGGCCGGGGCTGCGGCGCACCGTCGAGGCCTTCGTGCTGCTGGCGTGGATCCTGCCCGGGCCGGTCGTCGCCTACCTGTGGTTCGCGGTGCTGAGCCGGGACGGCGGCACGCTCGGCCTGCTCCTCGGCCGACCGGGGACGGCGTGGCTGGTGGAGTACCCGATGGCGAGCCTGATCGTGTTCAACGTCTGGCGCGGCACGGCGTTTTCCGTGCTGCTGTACACCTCCGCGCTGCGAGCCGTGCCGCCGTCGCACCTGGAGACCGCCCGGCTGGCCGGCGCGGGCGGCTGGCAGACCGTGCGCGACGTGGTGTTCCCGCACATCCGCGGGCACGTGCTGACCAACACGCTGCTGATCAGCCTGTGGACGGCCAACGACTTCACGCCGTTCCTGCTCACCGCGGGCGGCCCGAACCACGAGTCGGAGGTGCTGCCCGTGCTGATCTACCGGCAGGCGTTGGAGAGCGGGCGGCTCGGGTACGCGTCGGCGATGTCGTTGCTGCTGCTGGTCGGGAACCTGGTGGTGGCGCTGGTGTACCTGCGGCTGCTGCGCAGGCGCGCGTGACGCCGGCGTGGGTGGTGCGCCGGATCGGCTCCTACGTGCTGATCGCGGTGGTGCTGGCGTTCTTCGCGGTGCCGATGCTGTGGCTGGCCGGTGCGCCCTTCGACGCGCGGCCGGGGTTCGGCCTGCGCTGGCCGGAGTGGACGTCGGCGAACGTGATCGCTACCTTCGGCCACCCCTACGTGGTGCGGTCGTTGGTCAACTCGCTGGTGCTGTGCGTGGTCGCGACCTCGGTGACGACGGCGTTCGCCGCCCTGGCCGCCTACGCGCTGTCCCGCGTGCGCATCCCCGGCCGGGACGTGCTGCTGTACGTGCTGCTGTTGCTGTCCAGCGTGGTCACGGGCACCGCGGCCATGGTGCCGCTGTTCGTGCTGATGCTGCAGCTAGGGCTCGTCGACTCGCGCTTGGGCACGGCGCTGGTGATCGCGGGCGGCATGCTGCCCGCCGCCATCTTCATCCTGAAGGACTTCGTGGACTCCGTGCCGCGCTCGTACGAGGAGTCCGCGCGGGTGTTCGGCGCCTCGCCCCGGCAGGTGCTCGGGCACGTGGTGCTGCCGATCGCCAGGCCGGGGCTCGCGATGATCCTGGTGTGGTCGTTCGTCAACGCGTGGGGCAACTTCCTGCTGCCGTTCCTGCTCCTGCGCGACATCGGCAAGCAGCCGGCGGCGGTGCTGATGCGGACGTTGCAGGACGAGGGTGGCAGCGCGAACCTGACCGTGATCCCGGTGTTCTCGCTGCTGTACTCCATCCCGGTGGTGCTGCTGTACGTGTTCGTGGACAAGCGCTACGGGTTCCGATTCCACGGGGGCATCAAGAGCTGATGGCGCGCATCGACCTCACCGGGCTGTCCACTGTGTACCCCAACGGGGTGCGCGCGGTGGACGCCCTCGACCTGGGCGTCGTGGACGGCGAGCTGTTCGCGCTGCTCGGCCCGTCCGGCTGCGGCAAGACCACGTTGCTGCGCACGATCGCCGGCCTGGAGCCGTCCTCGGCGGGCGCCATCACGATCGGGTCGCGCGACGTGACGCGGCTGCCACCCGGTCGGCGCGGGGTGGCGATGGTGTTCCAGGACTACGCGCTGTTCCCGCACATGACGGTGGCGGAGAACATCGCCTACCCGCTGCGGGTGCGCCGTGAACCCAAAGCGCGACAACGCGAAGCGGCGGTCGAGGTGGCCGAGGGCCTGAGCCTGTCCGCCCTGCTCGACCGCAGGCCCGGGCAGCTGTCCGGCGGTCAGCAGCAACGCGCGGCGCTGGGTCGGGCCGTCGCCGCGGGCGCCGACGTCCTGCTGCTGGACGAGCCGCTGTCCAACCTGGACGCGCGGTTGCGGCTGGAGGCCAGGACGTTCCTCAAGCGGTTGCAGCACGACCTGGCGCTCACGACCGTCTTCGTGACCCACGACCAGGCCGAGGCGTTGGCGCTGGCCGACCGGATCGCGGTGATGGAGGCGGGCCGGATCCGCCAGCTGGGCACACCGCGCGAGGTGTTCCAGCGGCCCGCCGACACGTTCGTCGCGAACTTCATCGGCTCCACCCCGATGAACCTGATCGCAGCTCGGGCCCGCGACGGTCACGTCGAGTGCGCCGGGGCGAGGTTGCCGGGTCCGCCGGGACTGGCCGACGGCACGCCCCTCGTGGTCGGTGTGCGGCCGGAGTACCTGGCGCCGGCCGGCGAGGGCATCACCGGCCGGGTGTCCACGGTCGAGAACCTGGGTGTGTCGTCACTGGTGACCCTCGACTGCCCGGACAGCACGCTGATCAGCCTCACCGTGCCGGAGCAGGAGGAACCCGCCCTCGGCGCGTCCCTCACCGTCGCCGCCGCACCCGGCAGGCTGCTGTACTACGGCGCGGACGACGGCCGCTTGCTGGGCGGCTGACCCGTCCGGCGGAATGCACCTCGCGCAACGTGGGTCCGGACCGCGCAAGGCACGCCGCCGGCGTGCCGGATCGTCGCTACACTCGGTGATCTTCCGGCGGAGGGTGTCCGATGTTCGAGTTGGTGGCGAAGCTCGCGGAGATCCTGTCGTCACACTGGGTGCGGTTCCTCGACGGCCGGCGGTCGGGGCGGGACGCCGAGGTCGCGGCGCACATCGTCGGCGTGGTGCTGGCACTCCAGGAGCTGTGCGTGCGCGGCGAACGGCTGCTCGTGCTCGCCGAGGAGCTGGCCGGCGACTCGCCGGGGCCGCGGACGTCGGCCGAGTTCGAGGGCGTGCTGGCCGAGCAGGTGCGCGAGGTCGGGGCGCTGCGGCTGAAGCTGTCCGACGCGAAGCCGCTGCTGGCCACCGTCGACCCGCTGTTCTACCCGGAACTCGCCCCGGTCGTGGACCAGAAGTCCGGCCTGCTGACGCGGTGGGCCAGGCAGGCGTCGCTGAGCGCGTTCTCCACCACGACCCTGTTCTTCCTGCCGTCGCGCGAGGTGGCGAGCCTGGTCGACAAGGCAGGCGGGGGAGCCGAACTCGACCGCGGCCCGTACGCGCACGCCGTGGCCGAGGGCGTGCGCGCGGTCCGGGCGCGGGAGCTGCGGGACCTGCGCACCGCCGCCGCCAAGGGCACCGGGATCCACGCCGAGATCGCCGCCGCACGGGCGGGCCTGGCACGCACCAAGGACTTCTGCGCCACGTTGCTCCGGGCGACCGAGACCGCCGTCGGGCCGGAGGCGATGACGCGGCTGCGGCGCGAACTGCTGCCCTGAGCCCGAGCCGGTCAGCGGTGGTGCCGCAGTTCCCGGACCAGCTCCGGGTCGCGCGGGTAGCCCATCGTGGCGAACGCGATGCTGCCGATGTCGGTGGCCAGCACCGTCGTCCGGGCGAAACCCAGCAGCACGGCCAGCCGGTCGACGTTGAACATCATCCGCTGGAACAGGCCGGTGCTCCTGAGGGGTTCGTCGATGCGGACCTCGTCCACGCTCAGCTCGACCCGGTCGGACCAGCTGAACTGGAGCAGCGCCGTGGCGGAGCCCTGGCGCAGGACGACGTCGACGCTGCCGCTCCCGCCGGGGTACAGGGCGAGGTCGGCACGCGCCCCGTCGAGCCGGTGGAGCAGCGTCGCGGCGAACCGGGACGGGCTGATCGGCGCCCACTCGCGCCACGTCGCCACGAACTCGTCGTCCAGGCCCACGACGGTCAGCCCGGGCTCCAGCCGGCGGAAGGCCGCGAGGTCCGCGGGTTCGACCGCCTGGCCGGGTCGCTCGGACGGCGTCACCGAGATCCGAGCGGCATCGGCCACCAGTTCGTCCCACAGCGGGTCGGGGCGGAACGGGGGAAACGGCAGTTCGCCGCCGAGCGCCTCCCAGGCGCGCCGCCACCACGCCACGGCGCGCACCGGCCGCATCCCGACGAGCGTGGCCGCGACCACCTGGCACCGCACCAGCAGCAGCGACGCGCCGACACCCACCAGCTCGATCGGCCCCGGCCGCTCGCTGGTCAGGGCCGCGTGCTCGGCGGCGTGCTCCATCTCGGAGTAGGCCACGATGTGGGGCGCGTTGGTGACCTGGAACTCGATGGCCGAGTCCAGCACGGCACCGGTGGACACCGGCTGGAACACGACGTCGTCCGGGGTGAGGATCAACGGCCACAAGCCCTGCTCGTCACCCATCACGAACTCCACGGCGGGGTCGCCGTTGGGCGCGCGGATGGCGCGGTGCCTGCGGACCGCGTCGGCGTCGATCCGGACCGCGTCGTCGAGGGCCGGCACGTGCACGCGGACCCCGTTCGCGACGGTGGTCACTCGAAGGCCGGGCAGGTGGTCGAGCGCGCGGGTGATGTCCGTCGGGTCCATGCGGCCTCCGATCGTCGCCTGCGACCATTCTCCACTCACGGTGCACCCGGCGCGGCTCCTTCCCGGTGTTGGTCGAGTCGTGGGGGATTCGTGAGCCGAGGCGTTGGCCGGCCAGGCGTTCACCATGTAGAATAGTGGGAAAGTATCGCGCCATCTGTTGTACGCGAACGATGTGAACCACCGCGGTCGAAGCGGTGCCGCAGAAGTCTTTGGCAGCAAAGCACTGGCCGTCGGGAACGGGACGCGGTGCGGCTCTCGGTGATCTGCGGGACGTGGTCGTGGACGCGTCGTGCTCCCTCGACGTGACCGGCCCGGTCCTGCCTTGTCCTGGGAAGCGGAAATCACGTCCACGGGAATCAAGTCCGCGCGGATTGAAGTCCACAGTGGAGGTTCTGGCCCGGACGCCACGGCGAACCGCGAAGCAGGAAGAATCACGGCGAAAGAGGAAGACATGGCCATCAGCGAAGACCACGTCCGAACCGAACCGGATGCCGACGACCGCGCCGCGATCGCGGCACTCCCCGTGAACCTGACCTCGGCGTGGCGGGCGCAGGACGCCGAGGCGTTCGCCGAGCTCTTCATCGACGACGGCACGATGATCCTGCCCGGCCTGTACCGCAAGGGCAAAGACGACATCCGCGCCTACATGGCCCAGGCCTTCGAGGGACCGTACCGGGGCACCCGGGTGACCGGTGACCCGCTCCACCTCAAGATGCTCAACGACGACAGCGCGGTGCTGATCACCCAGGGAGGCGTGCTCGCCCCCGACGAGACGGAAGTCCACCCGACCCGGGAGATCAGGGCCTCGTGGTTCGTCGTGCGCCAGGGCGGGCAGTGGAAACTGGCCGCGTACCACAACAGCCCGGTCAACACCTGACCGCCTGACTCCGTCCGCGGCGACCTCTTGGGGACCGGAAGCAGGCGCTCAGGTCAGGCGGTCCGCCGCCGCGGCGCGCACGGTCGTGGTTTCGATCGGGTCGTCGGCCAGTTCGCGCAGGCGTGCCCGGGTCTCACGGGTGAGCGGCGCCCGTGCGGCGGCGAACGCCCGGACGTCTTCCTCGCAGTCCCACAGGCCTTCGATTAGCAGGTGGTCCGGTCGCACGGGGCTGAGCGCCACCAACGCGCCGAGGTAGGCGGCGCGTTCGTAGGAGTGCGGGGTGTCCGACCACAACCGTTCCAGGATGGGGACGGCGCGGTGCGCCGCGGTCGACCCCGGCAGTCGTGCCAGGCCGGTGGCCGCGACGTCGTAGCCGCACCAGTCGTCGCCGGGTGGGCGTTCCAGGGTGTGCAGCATCAGTTCGACGTCCCGGTGGTCGCCGTGCGTCGCGAGGACGCGGGTCGCGATCAAGCGGAGGGGGTGGTCGGGGTCCGCCGACCAGCGGCGCGCGTGGTCCGCGGCCCGTGGTCCCAGCGCGCGGAGGGCACGGCCGAGTCCGGGCACGGGTCGCCGCACGGGGGTGTCCAGCACGAGGTGCTCCGCCAGGTCCAGCAGGGCGGGTTCCGGGCCGCGTCGGGTGATCTCGAACAGCGCCCGGGTCTTCGCGGCCGGCGGCAGGTCGCGGTCGAGGAGCAGCGCGAGCAGTTCACCGGTGGGGCGGTCGCGGTGCGGGTCGGGTCTGCCGTGGGCGCGGTCGGTGTCGGGTCGGGTGGCCCAGGCGTGCTGCCGCGCCCAGGTCAGCCACGGGTCGCTGCGCCAGAGAAGGCTGCGGCGGTCGTCCGGGGTCAGGCGGTGCCGCGCGGTGGCGGCGAGGTCGTCCCACCAGGCGTGGGGCCACTCGGCGGCGGCGGTTTCGAGCACGTCGATCCAGTGCGGGCCGTCGCGGACGTAGTCCCGGACGGCGGTGACGGCCTCGCGGGACCCGGCGCTGCCGAGGGCCACCAGCAGGGAGGCCACGGTGAGGGTCGCCTGGTCGTCCGTGCTGTCCCGCAGCAGGGCGGTGATCGGGTGCGGCGGCAGGGCGAGATCGCGGACCAGTCGCGCCAGGTACACCGTGCGGCTGTCGACCTGCCAGTCCCAGCGGTAGTCGTGCGCGACGCAGTCGTGGACCAGGTCGGCGGAGTGCGGGTCGGTGGTCGCGAGCACCGCTCCCCGGCCGCGGCCGCGGTGCAGCATCCCGGCGAGGGTGTCGGCAGGGGCTGGGCGCATCGACGCCATTGTGGGCCGGGAGGAGCGGGCGAGCGAGCGGTTTCGGGGGTGTGACCGCGTCTCAGCCGCTCTGCGTGGACCTGCGCGTCTCGGCCGCGTGCTGGAGTGGCGGTGTCGGGACGGCCCACGGGTCACCCGGGTGGTCGTGTCGTGCGGCGAGGTGGTTCTGCAGGCGTGCGTGGCGGAACTGGTAGACGGCGCCGACCTGGCGCAGGATCCCCAGGCGATGGGCTTCGGCGAGGAACTCCTGGAGCCGCCACGGCAGGCGGCCCCTGGCCGCCTGCACGAGCCGTGCGCTGGTGTAGTGCGCCCAGGCCGAGGCGTTCAGGGCCACCACGAGGCAGGCAGCGGAACTGCTGAAGAACGCGTAGACCACCCCGCGCAACGTCGTACCCGGGTCGAAGCCGTCGCGGCCGACATAGCGGATGAGGGCCCACGGGACGTCGTCCGTCAGCACGGGCGCCAGGACCGCGACGGTCCCCGCCACCAGTGCGAGGAGCCGATCCGCTCGGACGGACGACGCCGGTGTGACGACGTCGCGGAGACCGCTGGGATTCTTGATCCACCTCAGGAAGGCGAACCCGACGCCGATGACCGTCCCGCCCGCGAACCCGGCCGACGCGGCGCCGACGGAGGTGGTGACGCTGCCCGTGCCGAAGGTGAAGACGCCGCAGATCGCGGCGATGACGAGGGCGGTCGCCCCGGTCAACCTCACCGCTCCGGGCAACCGGTGGCGCCACTGGTGGGTGGAGAAGCCGGCCCGGCTGGGGACCGCGGGTGGCACGGGAAGGCCCGCCACGAGGATCACCAGCACGAACAGCACTCCGCCGGTGCCCGCCCGGCCCAGGACGTCCTCGACAGCCTCTCCCCAGCCGTTCCGCTGCCCGGTCGCGAAGTCCCATGCCGTGACGACGCACGCTCCCACCGCCGCGCCGCCGAACGCGGAGAGCGCCGCCGTCAGGATCGGAGACCGGACGCGGGCGCGTCGCGCGAGCCAGGCCGCGATCAGGATGACGCAGGCAGGTCCGGGCACGGCGCGGAGCAGCCACCCGACGGCGTCGTCGTGCACCAGGTCGTGGCCGCCGCCGGGAACCAGTGCGTAGGCCTTGCCCAGCAGGAAGTCGAGCAATGCCACGACGGACATCCACAGCAGCACCCGCCGCCGCGGTGAAGCAGACGTCGGCGTCCACCGGTAGAGCTGCCACCAGGCCAGGTCGTAGGTGCCCTGTCGTCGCAGTCCGGCCGCGAGGTGCGTCAGGTGCCGGTGAGCCCGAGCCGGGTGCCGGCGACGTCCGGCGGCTTCCTGTCGATGAGCGCGGGTGTAGAGGGTCGGGACGAGTGCGTCGAGCAGGTGGTGCTCGACGGAGGTAGAGGTGGGGAAGCGGCCCGTGTCGGTGAGTTCGGTGGGGTCACCGGGTGCGTCGGCGTAGACGGTGCGGGCGAGCGCCACCACGAGCGGGCTGGTGAGGGCTTGGGCGGTCGGCCCGTCCGGGTGCTCGGCCAGGTGCTCGGCCAGGGTGTCCCAGCGCTCCTGACGGGGGCCGGGCGGGGTGGCCAGGCGAAGCAGGGTGACCGCGTCGTCGGGGCGGACGGGTGAGGGTGTCACGACGGCCGCGCCGGTCAGGACACCGGCGTCGGCCACGGCGGTGGTGTAGTCGGCGGTGCGACAGGTGAGCACCACGGGGGAGTGGGGATCGAGGGTGTCGTCGAGGGCGGTGAGCACCGCGGCGCGGCCGGGTTCGGGGCGTTCGTCGAGAGCGTCGAGCACGGGCAGGACGCGGCCGTCGGCGAGCAGGTCGTCGATCGCGGTGGGGCCGAAGGTCTCCACGTCGGCCAACGCCGGGTAGTCGGCGGCAATCCGGCGGCGCAGCCACGTTCGCGGGCTTTCGCGGGACGGGTCGAACGACGCGAGCGAGAGCAGCACCGGCACCGGTTCGTCCGGGTCGCGGTCGCGCAGCAGGGCGAGGGTGAGCAGCACGGCGAAGGTGGTCTTGCCCGATCCCGCGGGTCCCAGGACGACCAGGCGGCGGCGGGGCAGGCCGCGGAACGCGGAGGCCAGCTCCTGCGGCGCGTCGGCCCGGCAGCTGACCGGGTCGCCGATCAGCTGCCGGTGATCGCCGACGTCGGGCAGGGAGCAGTCGGCCCACCGCACGGGCAGTGGCGCCGGGTCGAACAACTGCCGCAGCGCCGCCTCGTCCTGCCACTGCCGGCGCACCAGTCGTGCCAGCAGCAGCGCGGCGTCCGCCACCTGTCCGGGGGTGGACGGTCCGCGTCGCGGGTCGCGCCGCCACGCCCAGACCGTCAGCACGCCGAACAGGCCGACCACCGCCGCCACCACGGAGCCCGCGTCCGCCGCCTGCTCGGGCTCCGCCCACACCCACACCGCCACCTGACCGGCCGCCAGGACGGCGCACAGCAGCCACGTGAGGACCCACCGCCACCGCATCCCCACCTCCGACCTGCCGCCCACGTGATCCGCAGCCTGCTCCCGCGTCGACGTCCTTCCCCGACACCACGAGCGTGCCCGTTGACCACCTGTCGCCATGACCGGCCCGTTGTCGCCCGTCCGGGTGTGCCCGGATCAGGTGAAGGGTTACTGCGGTGGCCGGCGCGGGCGATGCAGGCGCACGTGGACGTGGCGTGACCGCGTTCCCCGGAGGGCTGATTCGCCAGGCTCGTCCGAGTGCACGTGCCAGGTCGTGCACATGGGGGTCCCACCGCTGGGTAGGACGGCGGGTGGCCGAGCACGGCCGGAACAGTTCCGAGCAGGAGTCGAAAATGGGCAACGCGATTGTGCAACCGAGGTCGGGAGCGGGCGGTCGGGCGGCCATCTACGTCGACGGCCCCTACCCCGGCAGCGAGGAGACCGCGGCCGAGTTGGCGACCTCCGGGTTCGGCACGGTGATCCTCTGGACCCTGCACGTCCACGAGAACGGCGACCTCTTCTACAACGAGGACCGGATCGTGTCGGACGGGGAGTACTGCGGCGACGGGACGTGGCCCGCCTGGGTGAAGTCCCTGAAGACCAGGAAGAACTCGAAGGTCGGTCGCGTCGAGGTCTCGATCGGCTCCTACGGCGCCGCCGACTGGGAGAACATCGAGAGCCTGGTCAACCGGCGCAGCGCCGACGGCGGCACCGGGCCCGACAGCATCCTGTACCGCAACTTCGAGGCCCTGCGGGACGAGCTCGGCGTCGACGTGCTCAACAGCGACGACGAATCGTGCTACGACGTGAACTCGACCGTGGAGTTCGCCCGGATGGCAGAGGTGATCGGGTACCGGAACTTCACCTTCGTGCCTTACGAGGAAGTGGGCTACTGGCAGGCCGTCATGAGGGAACTCGGCTCCCTGGTGGACCGCGTCTACTTGCAGTGCTACGCGGGGGGCTCGGGCAACGACCCCGCGGATTGGGTCGATGAGCTGGGCATGTCGGTCGACCCGGGGCTGTGGTGCAAGAACGGCTCGGGTTGCGCGGACGGCGACTCGCCGGAAGCGGTCAAGCAGACGCTGGAGGACATGGGCAAGACCACGTCGATCTACGGCGGGTTCCTGTGGCGCTACTCCGACATGCGACTGTGTTCGGCCCCGGGACGGACCGTGGCGGACTACGCGGCGGCGGTCAACTCCGCGACTCGCGCCAAGGACGTGTCGACCTCCGCCGCCACCGGCGGGCCCGGACGATGAGCGACCGCGGTCGCGCGGTGCCGTGAACCTGTGCGACCGACGCTCCCACTGTCCCCACCGGCCACGATCGCGGATCGGGAACCAGGCTCGGTAGGATCGCCGCTGCGGGGCAGGCGGGGGGCGACCGTGACCGGCGACGACGTGCTGGAGATCCTGGACGCGCTCCGGAAGGCCGGCAGCGACGTGTGGATCGGCGGGGGCTGGGGCGTCGACGCCCTGCTGGGCAGGCAGACCCGCCCGCACCGGGACCTGGACCTCATGCACCGCGGCGGACAGGAGCCGGCTGTCGTCGCGACCCTCGCCGAACTGGGCTTCGCCGAATCGGTCGACTGGCGTCCGGTGCGCTTCGTCGTCGTGGACGCGAGGGGACGCGAGATCGACCTGCACCCGCTCGTCTTCGCTCCCGACGGGAGCGCCACGCAGGCGTCGCTCGAACCAGGGCGGCCGTTCGCCTACCCGGCGGCGTGCTTCGTCACCGGCACGATCCTGGACCGCACCGTGCCCTGCCTGTCAGCCGAGCAGCAGGTCTACTTCCACCAGGGCTACGAGCCCACCGACCGGGATCGCCACGACATGGCCCGGCTCCGCGAAGCGTTCGGGATCGCCACCCACTTCTGACCCCTGCCCGGCCCTGCTACCTGCACCTGCCGGCCGCGCCCGTGCCGGCGGTCCGGTCCCCGGCACGGCCCGCGCGACGCAGCGCGCGTGCGACGTCGGACCGCCGGCGACACCGGACCTCAGAGGCGCGCGGCACCCTTCGCCGTCGTGGACGCGGTGGCCTGCGCACGTCGCTCACGGGCGCGCTCGTCGGCGCTGCCGCGGACGCCGTCGGCGGTGGCGGCGGACCCGGTGGGAGCGGAGTGGTCGCCGACGATCCCGCCCCGGATGCTGTTGGTGTCCGCCACCTCGGCCACCGGGTTGTTCGCGGTCAGGCGGAGGACGCCGTTGACGATGTTGTCGTCCAGCGTGGTGCGACCACCTGTCGTGTTCGAGATGCCGACGTCCCTGGCGAAGTAGCCGCCGGAGGCGCAGCTGTCGAGGCCGCCGTTCGGGCCGAGCTGCACGCCGCCGAGGTTGCCCGCGAACGTGGCCCGGCCGCCGACGGCGGTGCCGCACACGACGCTGCCGGTCGGGTTGTTCAGCACCGACAGCGCCCCGTCCACGAAGCTGTCGTGCAGGTCGGTGAAGTACGCCGCGGTGGTGCTGACGTCGCCGGTGACCTCGCTGCCCGTCACGCTGACCTCGCCGACGCCCGAGGTGAGGTCGCCGTCGATCCTCGAGCCCCGCTCGACGAACAGGAAGCCCTCGATCGTCGCCGAGCCCTTCGGTTCGACGACCACGCCGCCGACGTCGGTGTTGTTCAGGTAGAGCCCGAAGCCGCCGGCCGCCAGGGTGACCCCGCCGTCGACCCTGGTGCCGGTCGAGTCGAGGTAGCCGTCGGCCGCGACCTTGACCGAACCGTTGACCGTGCCGCCGGTGATCACGAGGTTCGAGCCGGCGGCCACGCGCACGTTGCCGGTGATGGTGGTGCCCGTCAACGAGCACGACTCGCCCGGCGGCACGTACAGGTCGCTGGGGACCGTGACGGCCCCGCCGCTGCCGACGCAGTACATCACGAGGTCGGCGTGCGCCTCCTGGACAAGGCCCAGCACCGACGCGGTGACGATGGCGCTCACGGTCGCGAGCGCGGGTGCGGTCCGTCTGGTCATCTCGGTTCTCCCTGCTGCGGTGGAAGGAACTGCTCGCCGATGTCGGACCGCGAGGCCGCGCGCACGAGGACGGCCTGCTCCCGCGAGGTCAGCACGCCCCTGGTCACCAGGTCGGCGGTGACCAGTTCGACGTGCCGGACGAAGGCGCCGTGGTCGGGGTACTCGCCGTGCTGGTCGACGAGGTCGCTGACGGTGCAGCCGTTGCCGGTGTCGACGTTCGCCACCCCGGTGTCGTCAGGCCCGATGACCACCGTCTCGCGCGTGTCGGACTCGGGGCAGGCGTCCGCCCCCGGCTCGACCACGGTGAAGGACACCGACTTCGCCTCGGCGGTGTTGCCCGCCTTGTCGGTGGCCCGGTACCGCACGGTGTGGCTGCCCGCCGTGCCGACCACGACCGCCGACGAGTACGCGGTCCACTCGCCGCTGTCGAGCGCGTACTCGACCCGTTCGACGCCCGACTGCGCGTCCGACGCGGTGATCGTCACGGTCGCGTCGTCCAGGTAGGCGCCGTCGGGGTTCTTGGCGCCGGACACCACGGCGGACGTCGTGGGCGGCTCGGTGTCGACCGGCGTGGCGACGACGGTGAAGGCGACCATGCCTTCCGGTGACGTGTTGCCCGCGTTGTCCGTCGCGCGGAAGTGGACCATGTGCGAGCCGGCCGCGGTGACCTCGACCGGTGCGGTGTAGGCGGTCCACGGCCCGGAGTGCAACTGGTACTCGCGGCCGCGGACGCCGGAGTCCGCATCGGTGGCGGTGATGGTGACGGTCGCCTTGTCGACGTAGTTGCCCTGGGCGTCCTTGGTGCCCGTGACGTCGGCGGCCACCTCCGGCGGTGTCGTGTCGGACGGCGGTTCGACCACGCGGAACGACACCGAGCCGACCTCGGAGGTGTTGCCCGCCCGGTCGGTCGCCCGGTACTGCACGGAGTGGTCCCCGACGGCGGTGATCCGGACCGGCTCGGTGTGGGGCACGAAACCCGTGTCGTCGACCTCGTGCTCGACCAGCCCCACGCCCGACCCCGCGTCCGAGGCCGTGACGGTGACCGTGGCGCTGCCGAGGTAGTTGCCTGCGGCATCGCGCGGGCCGGTGACCTCGCCCGTCACGGTGGGCGGGGTCGTGTCCTCACCGCCCTCGGTCACGGTGAACTCCCCGGACATCGTGCCGTGGCCGGGGATGGTGCAGAGGTAGCGGTACTTGCCCGGGGTGAGCGTCACCGCGGCCTCGTGCCTGCCGTTGCGCGTGTCGAACGGGTTGGCCAGGATGTTCAGCTCCACGTCGTGGTTGTAGCCGGGGGTGGAGGTGTCGAAGGTGAGGGTGTGCGGCATGCCGGTGGTGTTGCCGGTGGCCTCGCTGTTCTCGAAGACGATCTTCGTCGGGCCCGGCGCCGCGGTGGTCGGCGCGGACTTGTAGCGGGTGATGTCGTTGTCGGCGGTCCAGGTCAGCACCTGCTCCTGGGCTCGGGCCTGGACGGGAGCGGCCGGGATGACGGCGGTCAGGGACATCAACGCCGCTGCCACCGCGGCGGTCGAACGTCGGAACATGGTGCACCTTCCTGAGCGCGGACCTGCCGGTCACGGCTGGAGCGACCGCACTCGGATGTTGCGGAAATCGATCACGTCGGTCGCGCCGTGGTTCTGCAGGCCGAGGAAGCCCTCGGCGAACTGGCGCAGGTCCGTCGGCGGGTCGCTCGGCCGGGACGACTGCTTGCCCGGCGCGTTGTCGAACTCGTTGATCACCACGCCGTCGCGGACGATCGTGTAGTGCCGGCCCACGACCCGGACCTCGTAGTCGTTCCAGGTCCCCTTCGCGGGCACGCCGGACGGCGGCCGCCCGACCGGGTCGAAGTTGTAGACGGACCCGGTCTTCTGCGGCTCACCCGTCGGGCCGTCGTAGAGCTGGATCTCGTGCCCGCAGTAGATCGCCACCCAGGCCGCCGACGTCCGCGCGGAACCCACGGTCCCGCAACTGCCCGGCGGGCGTTGCTCCACCGGGACGCGCGGATCCGGGAACCTGGTGAACACACCGCTGTTGGCGTGGGCGCCGTCCGGTGACATGTCGCGGAACTGCAGCTTCACCGAGAAGTCACCGAACTGCTCGCGGGCGTACCACAGCATGCCCAACCCACCGGAGGAGCGCAGCGAACCGTCCGGCTGGATCGAGAACGACCCCGACGGCGCCTGCGACCAGCCGCGCAGCGACGCCGCCGTGCCGTCGAAGATCGGCTCGTACCCGGTGTTGCCCGCCGTGCCGACGTCGGAGCCGGCGGCGGCACGGGCCAGCGCGGTGTTCTCGCGGCCGGTGATCACGCCGTCGCGCTGCAACCGGTCGGCGACCGCCGTGACGTGGCGGACGAAGGCGCCGTGGTCGACCCACGCGCTCTCGTCGTCGATGAGGTCGTTGACCGTGCAGCCGCCGCCGACCGGGGCGTTGGCCACGCCCGAGTCCGTGTCGCCCAGCCGCACCGTGGCGCGGTCGTCGGGGACCGAGCAGCCGACGTTCACGGTGAGCGGCACGACCTGCGTCTCGCCGTCGGCGTACGTCACGGTGAGCTTGGCGCGGTGCTCGCCGACCCGGTCGTAGGTGTGCCTCGGGTCGGCTTCGGTGGACGAGGTGCCGTCGCCGAAGTCCCAGCGGTGCGACGCGCCGCCGGACCGCGAACCGGTGAAGGCGATGGTCAGCGGCTTGTTCTGCACCTCGACCGCGGTCGCGGACGGCGCCGGCGTCTTCGCGCCGCCCCGGTAGGTGATCCGGATCAGCTTCTGGTTCGCGTGCAGGCTGAAGAACCCGCCGCCGTAGTCGAGCAGGTAGAGCGCGCCGTCCCGGCCGAACTTCGCGTCCATCCAGCTCTGCAGCCGGTCGTTGCCGAGGCCACCGGGGATGATCGCGCGCAGGCTCTCGGCGAAGGCCGGGGGAGCGGCGGTCGGCACGCCGGCCGGGTCGATGGTCACCGCGACCCGGTTGGCCGAGTTGGACTGGTCGCCGATGAACCACTTGTCGTCCCAGTACTCCGGCCACGCGACACCGCTGCCGGTGTCGACCAGTTCCCGGTGGTAGGTCGGGCCGGTCATGACGGCCTGGCCGCCGCCGCGCAGGTACGGCTGCGTGTAGGTGGCGTCGGCGGCGTTGTAGGTGGGGATGCCGCTGCCGTCCGGCCGGTCCGGGAACACCGGGCCGCCGCCGCCCGGCGCATACCAGATCATGTTCTTCTTGACCGGCGGCAGGTCGACCAGGCCGGTGTTGCGCGGGGAGTGGTTCTTCGGCGCGTCGCAGTCGTACCAACCGGTCAGCACGGTCGCGTCGGTGGTGCTGCGGTCGCGGTACGGCTGCTTGTCGCCCATGCAGTAGGGCCAACCGTGGTTGCCCGCCTCGGTGATGATCGTCGCGGTCTCGTACTTGGCCGGGCCGAGCTCCGGGCTCGGTTGCACCGCGTCCGGACCGACCCAGGCGGCGGTCAGCCACTGGGTGACGGGGTCGATCTGCAGGCGCGAGATGTTGCGCACGCCCATCACGTAGATCTCGGGGCGCGTCTTCGCGGTTCCGGGCGGGAACAGGTTGCCCGGCGGGATCGTGTACGTGCCGTCCGGCTCGGGGTGGATCCGGATGATCTTGCCGTTGAGGTCGTTGGTGTTGCCGGCGGTGCGGCGGGCGTCCTGGAAGGACAGTCCCTGCCAGTCGGCGGCCCAGTTGTTGCCGGAGTAGCCCTGCGAGCCCAGGGACGAGTTGCTGTCGCCGGAGCCCACGTACAGGTTGCCCTCGGCGTCGAACGCCATGCCGCCGCCCGCGTGGCAGCAGCTGTGCTGCTGGACCTCCCACTGGAGCAGGTCCTTGCGGGTGGCGAGGTCGATCGTCTGCGCGGCGCGGTCGTAGGTGAGGCGCGAGATCGTGCGCTTGCCCGTCCGCTTCTCCCGGTCGACGGTGTCGTGCGGCATCCAGTAGACGTAGAGCCGGCCGTTCTCGGCGAACTCGGGATCGGGCACGATGCCCAGCAGCCCCTCCTCGTTCTTGACCAGTTCCGTGCCGCTGCCGCGGTTGCCCATCACCGGCAGCGTCGCCAGCAGCTTCACCTGCTTGGTGTCCGGCTTGAACTGGTGGATCGTGCCGCAGCCGAGGCCGACCTCCGGGTCGGTCCACGCGACGACGGGGCCGGTGGGGCAGGCGGCCTTGCCGACGTAGAACACCGTGCCGTCCGGGGCGACGGTGAGGCCGTGCGGCTCGCCGATCTGGTCGAGCTGACCGGTCTGGTTGGCCGCGGTGAGCCGTTCGACCTGGTAGTTGGCCGCGATGGTGGCCTGGCAGTCGCCGCGGACCAGGCCGGTCGTCCACTTGAGGGCGCCGGTCAGGTGGCTGCGGAGGGCCTGCTCGCCGTAGCCGTCCTCGGTGTGGCCCATACCGGTGTAGAAGGACCGACCGCCTTCGTGGTCACGGCACCAGGACACCGGGTGGAACGGGCCGTTGGCGCCCGGGCCCGGGTCGTAGTGCCGCTCCTCGACCTGGGCGACGGTGTGCACGGTGCCGACCGGGTTGGGCTCCCAGTTGTACCAGCGGTCCGAGCGGGTGATGGTGAGCGGCAGGCCCTCGTTGGCCGGGTGCTGCCGGTCGACGAGGTTCACCACGGACTGGTGCACCTCGGGGTCCGGGATGGGTGTCGGGTCGCCGGAGAACAGGCGCAGCTCGGCCAGCTGGGTGATCGGCTCGCCGCCGTTGGCCGTGATGTCCAGGCGGTAGTGCTGGAACGACCGCGGTTCGGCGATGGTGAACGTGCGGCTCTGGAAGCGTTCCGCGAAGGTCTGCCCGGTTCGGCGGTCCAGGTCGGTCCAGGTCGTGCCATCCGCGGAGCCCTTGAGCGTCCAGTCCTTCGGGTCACGGCCGGGCGCGTCGTTGGCCGAGGTGAGCGTGTAGCGGTTCACCGCGGCGGCGGCCGGCAGCCGGTAGGCCGCCCACGCCGTCGTGCCGCGGACCAGCCACTTGGTCTCCGGCTTGCCGTCGGCCAGCATCTCCTTGGTCTCGTTCGGCGGGTTCTCGCCGCTCGCCGTCACCGCGCTCGCCGTCTCGGGGGTGGCGGTGGTGCCGACCGGGCGGGCGCCGATGAGGCCGGTGAACCAGGACGACTCGGGTTGCGCCTTCGCCGCGTCGGCCACCCCGAGGAATCCGCCGCCTGCCTTCACGTAGTCGCGCAGCACCGCTTCCTGGTCACGGCTGAGCGTCGCGCCCGAGGCGGACAGGAACACGACGGCGCGGTACCGGGCGAGGTTGTCGGCGGTGAACGCGGCCGGGTCGGACGACTCGTCGACGGCGATGCCGTTGGCCGCGCCGATGTCCCGGAACGCCAGGGTGGCGCGCACGACCGGGTCCTGCTGCTCGGCGGCCGGGCCGTGGAAGACCAGGACCGACACCGGCGTGGCGGCGGCGGTCGGCGCCTGCCGCGGCACGGCCGGTGACGCGGTCGCGGAGGTGAGCGATCCGCCGAGCAGGACCACCGCCGCGGTCGCCGCCGACAGCGCCCTGCTCCCTGTTCTCCCGCGGTGTCCGCCCGGAGCGGTCCTTGGCCCCATCCCTCACTCCTTCGTCGTCGTCGGCCACGAGGTCATCGCGTCGACGAGTGGTGGTGCTGCCCTTCGGTCGGGGCTTGTGCGGTCGCGGCGCCGTGGCCGTGCCCGCGGAACCGGTCGATCGCCTCCTGCGCGCCGGGCGGCATGCTGCCGTCGGCGTTGCGCACGAGGAAGATCCCGGACATCCCGGTTTCCGAGTGGTTCTGCACGTGGCAGTGGTACATCCACGCGCCGGGGCCGACGCCGTCGCCGGCCAGCACCTGGAACCCGAACGAGCTGCCGGGGTTGAGGTCCTTGTTGTCGATCACCCGGCTCGGGTCGGACGCCCCTTCGAGCATCCCGGTGCGGTTGTCGGCCCACCGGTGCGCGTGCAGGTGGAACGTGTGGAACTGGGTGCCGTGCCCGATCGCGATCCACTCCACCCGTTGGCCGAGGTCCGCCTCGAAGATCGGTGTGTGCGGCGCCACCAGGTTGTTGATCGTCATCTCGTTGAACACGACGGTGAACTGCTTGTCCGGCAGGATGTCCCCGCGGCGGCGCACGACCAGCGCGCCGTACAGCCCGCGTGCGATGCCCAGGGAACCGTGGTCGGTGCCCATGGCGTGGTCGTGGTAGTGCCAGTAGCCCGCGTTGCCGGGCATCAGGCGCCTGCCCGCGGTGGCGACCATCTCCCGTGACCGCCAGGTGTAGGTCCGCGTCTCGCCGGGGTTGTTGAAGGAGGCGTTGAGCGGGCTGCCGTCGGACTCGACGCCGTAGTCCACGCCGTGCGGGTGGATGGACATCCGCCGGTCGGTGTTGTTGACCAGGGTGACCTCCAGCGCGTCACCCTCGTAGATCTCCAGGACCGGACCGGGAACGGTCGCCCGACCGGGCGCCAGGCCGTAGCCGTACAGGTTGTCCGGCAGGGATTCCGCGTACAGGGTGACCTTCTTGACCACGCCCGCCTGCGCGCCGGCGGCCCGTCGGGGCGCCACCGGGCCGAGCGTCATGGCGGCCGGCACGGCGAGCCCCGCCGTGCCGGTCGCCAGCACGGCCCGCCGGGACACGAGCCTGGTGAACCAGCCGGGTTGGGCGTGCTCGGTCATCGTTCTCCATCCAGGTCGACGGCAGGTGTCCGGAAAGGGCGACGCCGGTGCCGGAAAGGCGTGGAACAATGTGGGCACGGGCGGCTCGGGAATGGGCGGATCGTCCATTCCCCGCAGCGAATGAACCGTCCGGGGTGTGCTTTCGCGGACGGCGTCGGAGGTCGTGGTTGTCCGGTGTGCGGTTGAGCGGAGTTCGGCAGTCTTTCGCAACAACCATCTGCAACTTATGCATGGTTTGAACGAAAGTGAAGGGCCAACCGGCCTAACGGACCGGACAATCCGTGTCATAGTGTGGGACGCCCGTACGCCGTTCACTCGGTCGGCCCACTGGGCGTCGTGCCCGCGCACTCGGCAAGTTCACGGCGGACAAGACGCGGGGCTGGTGATCGTCCGAATTCGCTTCCTGGTCGGTCCCGCTCGCCGGTTCCCGCCGACCGTGCGTATTCACCATGATCATGGGCTGCGGTCGGGTTGACGGTTTCCGTCGTCGTGCGCGGCGATTCGCACCGGCGACAGGCGGGGTATCAGAGTTGTCGCGTGGTGAACAGGGTGGTGCCGCGGACCGGGTCCACTTCCGTCCGCCCGGTCTCGGTGAACCCGAGCTTGGCCAGCACCCGCCGCGACGCGGTGTTCCAGTCCCAGACCGTGGCCCACACGCGGTCGTACCCCGACGACCTGGCCCAGTCCAGGACCGCCCACGCCGCTTCGGTCGCGTAGCCCTGACGCCAGACCCGGCGCAGCAGCTCGAACGCCAGCTCCGGTTCCCCCTCGGCCCCTCGGCCGCTGTCGATCAGCCCGCAGTAGCCGATGACGTCACCAGCGGCCTTCCGCTCGATCGCGAGCAACCCGGTCGACGACGGCTGGTGGGCGCGGATGCGGATCGCGTGCTCCAGGTCCTCGACCGTGGGGCGACCGTCCGCGTCGATCCGGCGGTGCGGTGGCACGCGCGGATCGCGTTCGGTCCACAGCTCGCGCTGGATGGCGGCCTCGGCCACCCGCCACGGCCTGAGCAGCAGGCGTTCGGTCTCGAGCACGGTCTCGCGTCCCGGTGTCACGTCGCCTGCCATGACCGCGACCCCTCCCTCGGACGGCCCGCTTCACTTCGCGGGAAAGTCCCCACTCTGCCAGGGCTCGGTGACCCGCCACGCCGCCAGCGACGGGGACAGGCCGTCGACCAGGAGCGGGAGCTGCGGTACAAGCGCCAGGCAGGCGACCACCTGGAGGTCGCGCAAGCGCTCCATGGCGCGCAGCACGCCCGTGTCGACCGTGCGCAGGCCCAGATCGGCCGCGGCGGCGTTGTAGGAGGCGATCGCCTCTTCGCCGGTGTGCGCGAGGTCCCACTCGACCGGGGCGACGCCGACGTGCTCGTAGTCGGAGTACAGCAGGGCGTCGGCGGTCTCGATCAGGTTGTAGAACGGGGCGTCGCCGTGGACCACTTGGACGGGGACGCCGGGGAACGCCCGCGCGAAGGCGGCGGGCGAGGAGATGACGGGCGACAGGACGGCCCACTCGGCGCGGGCGCGGGCCAGGTCGGCGGCGGGCAGCAGGTCGTCCCGACCTTCGAGGTCGTCGAAGGCGAGGTCGACGTACCCCTGCATCCCCGGGAAGAAGCCGGTCTCGCCCGGGTACTCGGCCAGGATCGAGTGCAGGCGGGCGACGACGGGCATGCGCTTCACCGCGTCGTAGTCGGTGGGGGTCGCGCCCTCGACCTTCTCCCAGAAGGTCATCGCGAAACCGTCGCGCTCGACGGGCTCCGCCGGGACGAGCGCGCTCGGCACGACGGTCGGCACGCCGCGTGCCGCCAGCCACCTCGACACGTCGAGTTCCGTGCGCTGGAAGCCCGTCGACGTGGTGCCGCGCGGGGTCACCACCGGCACGCGTGCGACGACGGGCGAGGGCGCGAGGTCCACCACCACCGAGAACACGTCGTACAGGACCTTCGCCTCGGAAGCGTCCAGCCCCAGCGCCGTCGCGGCGGCGATGGCGGCGTCGCAGGCGCGACGTGAGCGGGCGGTCCGTTCTTCCTCGGTGATCATGAGCACCACTCTAGTGCCGGGCACCGCACTGGTGCCGCGTCACGGAAGGTCGGGGTGGTGATCGTGTCGGGCTGAGGTGTTCGTGCGGCCGTTGGAGCCGGAGCAGGCGCAGCGGTTGGTCAAGGTCGCGCGGTCGACCGGGGACCGGGTTCGGCCGGAACGTGCTCCGCGAGCCGGTTCCGCTTGCCGGTCAGCACGGTGCGTCGTGGCGTCCGGGGACACGCTGTCGACAGTTGTAGGACAGATCCGGTGTCCGTCATCCAGTTCGTGCCTAGCGAGGGGCAGACTTGCTCCCGGTCCGCGAAAGGGGACGTTGAGACGACAGGAGGGGTTGACATGGGTGTACGGAATTGGTTGAGCGCAGCGGCCGTCACGGTCATAGCCACGTCAGGATTGGCCGTCATGGCTCCGCCGGCCTCGGCGGCCACCCGCCTCGGCGGCATCAACCTGGGTGCCTACTGCCAGAGAACAGTCAATCCGGGGGACGCCAGCATCGCCTACTTGGTTGAGAACCACGCGAGGGGATGGCGCTGCGTGGACTCGATGTGGGTGGGCCCGCCCTTTGGCTGGGCGACCTACCGCGTGCGAGAAATGGATCTCAACCACGCCTGCAGTTTGCAGTACGGCGCGGGGGCGTATGCAGTACTCGAGCAGAACCACGCGCAAGGCTGGGCGTGCTACCGATAGCACGCACGCACACATCGACTGGCTGAGGCTGCGCTTGCGCCGGCCCTTGATCACATAGAGCCGGATTCGGCAGTGCCGGGGGCTGGCTGGGCGATGTGGCGGGCGAGCCCGGTCATGGCCTGGACAACATCGGGTGTAGGTCGCCCGCTGCCGGGTGGGATGCCCGCGATGGAACCGGTCCCGACCGGGTCGCGGTTGCAGGTTCAGCGGGCCGAACTCATCCGCGCAGAGCACCCGCCCGTCGGCCGGTGGACTGTCGTAAAGAGCCAGGACGCGAGCCACCAGCAACACCTCCACCAGCAGCGTTCCAGCCACCACCAGCAGCGGTCAGCCCGACACGATCACCACCCCAACCTTTCGTGACGCGGCACCAGGCCTTCGCACCGGAGGCGGCCGGCCCCCCGACTTTAAGACCACCGTAATCCCCGGCCCCACCCTGGTTCGTGGCGTCGCGGGTCACGGCCGCGCGCGGAGATCAAGGGGGATCGATGACCAGGACGACGTGGTGGACGCGGGTGGCGACGGGCTGTCTCGCGGTGGGGCTGGCGACCGGGCACGCGAGCGCG
This sequence comes from Saccharothrix luteola, assembly GCF_020859565.1. Classification (GTDB taxonomy): domain Bacteria; phylum Actinomycetota; class Actinomycetes; order Mycobacteriales; family Pseudonocardiaceae; genus Actinosynnema; species Actinosynnema luteola. The sequence goes on from NZ_JAJHUO010000002.1 coordinate 97,355, forward strand.
GCGAGCGCCGCCGTGGACGTCCAACTGGTGGAGGCGGTGAGCCCGTCCACCGACTCCGACAAGTCCGTGCGGGCGCTGTGCCCGCGCGGCACGAAGCTGTACTCGGCGGGTGGCGCGGTCGACAACCGGTCGGGGGACGTGGTGATCGACTCCATCCGGCCGTCGGCGGACCTGTCGGGGGTCGTGGTGCGGGCCAGGTCGCGCACGACGACGTCCGCGTGGGCGGTGACCGCCTACGCCCTCTGCGCGGCGGGCAACCCCGAACTGGCGCGCGACGAACCGTTCGGCACCGCGTCGGTCGACCTCAAGGAAGCCTCGGACCACTGCGCGGTCGCCGGCAGCCTGACCGGTGTCGGTGGCGACGTCGTCGGGAACGACGCCGAGGACAAGGCGGCCCTGTACGGGCTGGTGCCCGACGAGGGGCTGACCACGGCCACCGCGATGGGATCCGGACCGGCGAACGCGCAGTGGACCATGGAGGCGTCGGCGATCTGCGACGCCACGATGGCCGGCAGCCTGGTGCGCGTGGTGGCCGACTCCGGCGAGTTCCCCGACCTCGGGGCGCAGGAGGCCACCGCGACCTGCGACGACGGGTTCCAGCTCATGGGCGGTGGCGGCCTGGTGACCGGCGAGACGCCCGACTCCGAGGCGGTCCTGGTGAGCGCCAAGCCGGACCCGGGGACCGACTCGATGACGGTGATCGCGCCGGACGGCGCCAGCCGGTGGAACGTGGAGGCCTACGCGATCTGCCTCAAGAAGGGGTGAGTCCCGCACCGCGCGGCGGCGTGGAGTCGGGGAACGGACTCGGCTCCACGTCGATCTCGCGCATCCGCGACACGTAGGCCCGGTAGCGTCGTCGCGCTTCGCCGTGGCTGCCCGACGCCGTCAAGGCCCGGACCAGCGTCAGGTGCGCGGTCTCGTCGTAGCCGTCGAGTTCCAGGACCCGCAGGCAGTACCGGGCGGTCGCGACGTGGTCGCCGGCGGCGGCGACGTGCCCGGCCAGCGCCGAGGCGACCTGGAGGTAGGTGAGGCGGGTGTCCTCGCGCAGCTCGGCCGCCCAGTCGGCGTAGGGGTCCTCCTCCAGGAAGTCGCCGGTGTAGGCGGTCTCCGCCGACGCGAGCAGCGCCGGTGACCGGCCCGCCAGCCCGGCCTTCGCGTCGGCGTGGAACCGGAGCACGTCCACGTCGACCACGGCCGGGTCCAGGCGCACCTGGTCGGTGTCGGCGACGATGCCGTGCCGGTCGCACCGGTCGGGGTCGAGCACCAGGCGCGCGGTGGACAGCGCCACCGAGAACCGGTTGGCGACGCGTTCCGGCGGCTCGTCCGGCCACAGCAGCGCCATCAGCGCCTCGCGGGTCGCCGGCCGCCCCTGGCGCGCGACGAGGATCTTGACCAGGTCGCGCGCCTTCTTCGACTGCCACGCGGTGGCCGGGACCGCCGTGCCGCGGATCAGGACCTGGAACCCGCCGAGGGTCCGGATCGACACCGCGGGTCCGGTCGACCGGCCGCAGGACTCGGCGACGGCCGCGGCTTCCGCGACCAGCCCGCGGGCGCCGAGGCGGCCGGCGGCCTGGCCCGCCACGGTGACCAGCGCCAGCCCGTCCGCCCCGCCGAGCACCCGCGCCTTGGCGATCGACACCTCGATGCCGCCGATCGGGTTGCCGATCTCGGCCCACGCCGCGGCGGCCTGGCCCAGCAGCGACAACGCCTCGTCGCGCCCGGCCCGGGCCCGGCCGAGCAGTTCGAGCGACGCGGCGACGGCGGCCCGGTCGCCACGACGGGCGGCCACCGCGTGGGCCCGGCCCGCGTGGGAGGCGGCCTCGTCGGGTTCACCCCGGGCCAGCGCCAGCCGTGCGGCGGCCAGCAGCGCCGCCGGGTAGCCGAGGCCGGTGCCGCACGACAACGCGCGGCGCACGAGGTCCTGGGCGGTCCCGGGCTGCTCGTCGGCCAGCACCCGGGCCAGCCCCGCCAGCGCGGGCACCAGCTGCGGCACGGCGTCGTTCTCCTCGGCCAGCCGCACGGCCTCGGTGAAGGCGTCCCGGGCCAGCGCCCGTTCGCCCCGGAGCCGGTAGACCTCCCCGAGCGACTCCAGCGCCAGGCTGGCGAGCCGCGAACCCGTCCTGGTGTACACCTTCCGCGCCGCGTGCAGGTCGGCCGCGGCTTCGTCGAGCCGCCCCAGTCCCAGCCACGCCGCGCCCCGGTTGTTCAGCGCGAGCGCCCGGTAGCTGGTGAACCCGGTGAGGTCGGCCAGCCGCAACGCGGTGTCCAACTCGGCCAGCGCCTCCGCGTGGTCCGCCTCGTGCACGAGGTGGGCGGACCGGTTGACCCGGATCCTGATCTCGGCCAGCACGTCGCCGGCGAGCCGGGCGTGCGCCAACGCCCGCGCGTAGTGGTCCGCGATCGCCGGGCGGTCGCCCTCCGCGTCGGCGATCATGGCCAGCACGGTGTGCGTGGCGGCCAAGGCCGCGTCGTCGCCCGCTTCCCCGGCCAACGCCGACGCCGCGGCGATCTCCGCCCGGCTCGACGCGACGTCCCCCCGTGCCCAGTGGGCGCTCGCCGCCAGGCCGCGCACCCTGGCCTCGGCCGCCGGGTCGGCCCCGGTGGTCGAGCACTCCTTGCAGGCCGCCAGCGTCCGGTCCGGCGCACCGCTGAAGTAGTGCATCGCGGCGATGCGGGCCGCCAGTGCCGCGGGTGTGCGGGCTCCCGGGGGCGTCGCGCGCCGCAGGCACGCCAGCGCCAGGCCCCACTCGCCGCGCACCTGGTGCGCCACGCCGGCCAATTGCCACGTGACCGGGTCGCGGTCGTCGGGCGGGATCTCGGCCACGGCGGCGATCACGGTGTCCGCACCGCCCTGCTGGAGCAGCTCCTCGCCGCGTTCGGCCAGCAGCGCGCCGACGACCCGGTGCTCGCCGAGCCCGGCCAGCGCGGCGAGCGCCTCCCCGAGGCGGCCGTGCTCGGCGAGCCACGCGGCGGCGGCCGTGCCGAGCCGGCGTCGTTCGGCGGCGTCCAGCGAGGCGCGGCTCGCGACGAACACGCGCGCCAACGGGATCAGGCCGAGCCGGCCCGGGTCCGCGACGAGCCGCTCGACGAACAGCCCGCGGGCCAGCAGGTCGGCGAGCACCCGGGCGGCATCGGCGAACCCGAGCGCCGCCAGCAGCTCGGCGTCGAAGCGGTCGAACAGCGCGGCAACACCCAACAGCTCGCGGACCCCTCGCGGTTCCCGGTCGAAGACCTCGTGGGCCAGGTAGTCGTACAGCGCGCGGTTGTGCGGCAGCGCCGCGGGCAGCGCGTGCCGCGTCGTCGGCCCGGGCCCGGCCGCCGGGTCGCGGCCCAGCGCCTCGGCGGCCAGCCGCACGGCCGCCGGCCAGCCTCCGGACAGGCGGTGGACCTCCGCGGCGGCGCGGTCGTCGGCCACCAGCTCCCGCGTCTCCCGTTCGGTGAACGCCAACTGCGCGGCGGTCACCTCCAGCGGCCCGGAGGGCCCGGCCGGCCGCTGCACCGGGAACGGCGGCGGCTCCCGGCCGGACAGCACGACGCGCAGGGCCGGTGGCGCCTGAAGGCACAGCGCTTCGAGCACGCCGCACGCCCGGTCGTCGCGGCCGATCACGTGCAGGTCGTCCACCACCAGGAGCAGCGCCCGCCCACCGGCGGAGGTGGCCTCGGCGATCGCGTCGCACAGGGAGGCGGCCATCGCGTGCGCCCGGTCGGTCCGCCCGGCCTCGCCCGCGTCCTCGTCGTCCGCCAGGACCGCGGGCGGCTCGAAGCGGAGCGAGGGCAGGACGACGCGCAGGGCACGGGCGAGGCGGACGAGCAGCGGCTGGGCGGACCGGTCCTCCTCGGTGACGGTGTGCCAGGCGACCTCCGCCCGCGCGGTCCACCCGGCCAGGAACGTGGTCTTGCCGTACCCGGCGGGCGCCACCACCGTCGTGATCCTGCTCGACCGCGCCGCGGCCAGCAGGTAGTCCAGGCGAGGCCGCACGACGGTGTCGGTGGTCCCGGTCGTCGTCACACGTTATCCATTGCACATCGAGGGCGGTTGGTGCGCGGTCGTCGGCGGATTCACCCGATGTGATCAGCCCCGGTGGCCGGTCGGTCCGGCCGCCTTATGCCGGCGCTAAGGCCACCGGAAGGCGTGTGACGACCGTGGTGCGCGACCACGTCACCCGACTTTCGAAGGGGCACCGATGAACCTCCGGACATCGCACGACAAACGACACCGGCCGGCCCGAGCGGTCGTGCTGCTGCTGATCGCGGCGCTGGCGCCCGTGGTGACCGCGTCGGTCGCCAGGGCCGAGGACCCGTGCGCGGACCGTCCCGCCACCGAGCTGGACCGGCGCGCCGACTGGCGTTGCGTCGGGCTGGCCACCTACGCCGATCCCGGCGCCGAACCGCGGCCGGTCGCGCTCACCGACGAGGAGGCGCAGCGGCTCGACGTGGACCGGCCGGAGAGCTGGGAGCTCGGCGTCGCGGTCTCGCCGGACGGGCGGCTGTACCGGCAGATCACGCCGTCACCGGTCGGCCCGGAGGAGAGCCGCCCGGTCAACCCGACGCCCCCGGACGTGGACCCCGAGGGCGAGCCGCGGCCGGACACCACCGCTCCCGCGACGGGTGGCGGGTTCGGCGCCCGGACGGTGTTCGACGCCGACGACCGCGTGCTGCGGACGGCGACCACGAGCTACCCGTGGCGGGCGATGGGCTCGATCTCGGCGCCCGGCTCCACCACCTCGCACTGCTCCGGCTCCCTGGTCGGGCCGCGGCACCTGCTGACCGCGGGCCACTGCATCCACCAGGGCGGTGGGGGCGCGGGCCAGGGCTGGTTCCCGAACCGCAAGGTGGCGCCGGGCCAGAACGGGATCGGGACCTACCCGAACGGCCTCAAGAACTCCACCTGGTACTTCAGCGTCTCCGGCTGGTACGACTGGGGCAACCCGGCCTACGACTACGGGATGATCGTGCTGGAGGACCAGGCGTCCACCGCGCGGCTGGGCTGGCTGGGCTGGCGTTCCCGCGGGTACTGGGGCGGGCACTGGACGTTCGGCTACCCGGGCTGGAGCCACACCTGCGCCGCCTCGCCCTCGGCCGACGGGCAGTGCGACAACCACCTGTACGGCGACGACAACTCCACGAAGCTCGTGCTGGCCAAGATGATCAAGACCCACGCCGACAGCCAGACCGGTCAGAGCGGCTCGCCGATCTACCAGTACAACGGCGGTGACCGGCGGGTGATCGCGATCATGGCCTACCACGGCAACTGGGGCACCAAGGTGACCGGGAAGAGGTCCGACAACTTCTGCCACTGGATCCACCTGTCGCCCAGCGCGTTCAACGATCACGCGTGCGAGTAGGGATCGGGGCGCCGAGGGCCCTTCGCGGCCCTCGGGCGTCCACTGCCGGCGCCACGAGTGGCTGACCTGTGAGCGGCGGTGGATGAGGGCCGGTCGCGTTCGGATCTGTTCGGATCCGTTCGCACCGGCCCTCGCGGCGTCGCGGACCGGATGTGCTTCTCGGTGGCCTGACGGTGCCCAGGAGAGGAACGCCCGTGCGCTCACGCAGACGCCCCGGCCGGGGTCGCTCGTCCACACCGGGAACACCACCGAGATCCCGTGCCGCGTTGGCGGTCGGACTCGTGCTCGCCCTGGTGGCGAGCCTGCTCAACGTCCCCACCGCGTTCGCCGACCCCGCGCCGCGCGGTTGGCCCGGCGTGGCGCAGTCCGAGTCCGTGCCGGGTGGCGGTGTCGCGGTGCGCCCGCGCCCGCCGGACCCGGCCGTCGATTCCGCCGTCACGGCACCGAAGGCCGCTCGCGAGGTCGCCCGGCCGAAGGCGGGCAGCGCCGAGGTCGCGGTGGCGGCCGAGCCGGTCCGCGCGGCCGACCTGCCGGTGCGGGTCGGCGTCGCCAACGCCAAGAGCCCGCAGCGGGTGCGGGTCGAGGTGCTGGACCGGCCGGTGGCCGAGAAGGCGGGCGTCGGCGGTGTGCTGTTCCGCGTCCAGCGTGCCGACGGCGCCGCCGACGCCGGGCCGGTCACCGTGGACGTGGACTACTCGTCGTTCCGCGACGAGTTCGGCGGCGACTACGCGTCCCGGCTGAGCCTGGTGCGGCTGCCCGCCTGTGCCGCGTGGGCCCCGGAACGCGCCGAGTGCGTCACCGGCACCCCGGTGCCCGCGAGCAACGACGTGCACGGGAGCCGCATCCGCGGCGAGGTCACCGCGTCCGGCACGCCCCGCGTCCCGGACGACGAGAAGCAGCGCCGCCGCGTCACCGCACCCGACGTGCTCTACGCGGTGACGGCGGCGTCCGGCGGCAGCGCGGGCACCTTCAAGCCGACGTCGCTGTCGCCGTCGGCCACGTGGGAGGTCGGCCTGCAGTCCGGCGACTTCTCCTGGGCCTACCCGCTCGACCTGCCGCCGGTGCCCGGTCCCGAGCCGGACGTGGCGCTGTCCTACTCCTCCGGCGGGATCGACGGGCGCACCGCCGCGAGCAACAACCAGGCGTCCTGGATCGGCGAGGGCTTCGACTTCCAGCCCGGCTTCATCGAGCGCCAGTACACCTCCTGCGCCTCGGACGCGGCGGGCGGCAACAACACCACGCCCACCGGGGACCTCTGCTACGCCTCGGCCAACGCCGTCGTGGCGCTGCCCGGCGTGGCCGGCGAGCTGGTGCACGACGCGGGCCGCGGCGTCTGGCGCGCCGAGCAGGACGACGGCTGGCGGGTGGACCAGCTCTTCGGCGCCGACAACGGCGACAACGACGGCGAGCACTGGCGCATGACCGCGCCCGACGGCACGCAGTACTTCTTCGGCCTGCGGGCCGCGGCGCGCTCGGCGTGGACCGTGCCCGTGTTCGGCAACCAACCCGGCGAACCGTGCCACGCCTCGTCGTTCGCCGCCTCGTGGTGCCAGCAGGCGTACCGGTGGATGCTCGATCGCGTCGTGGACCGGCACGGCGACACGGTCGCCTACTACTACGACACCGACACCAACCACTACGGCCGCAACAACACCGCGTCCCTCGCCACGCCGTTCGTGCGCAGCGGGCAGTTGGCGCGCATCGACTACGGCCTGCGCGACGGTCAGACCGAGCCCGCCGCGCGGGTCGTGTTCACCGCCGAGGACCGGTGCCTGCCCGGTTCGGCGTGCGTGCGGTCCCAGCCGGCCGACTGGCCGGACGTGCCGTGGGACCAGCAGTGCGACGGCGGCACGTGCGCGGGCAAGCACTCGCCGGTCTTCTTCGGCGCCAAGCGGCTGGCGAAGATCACCAGCCAGGTGCGGCAGGACGGGCAGCTCACCGACGTCGACTCGTGGACGTTGAACCACCTGTTCCCCGCCACCCACGACGCGACCAGCCCTGGCTTGTGGCTGGAGTCGATCACCCACACCGGCCACGTCGGCGGCACCGCGGTCACCCCGGACGTCAACTTCGACGGCGTGCTGCTGGACAACCGCGTCGTGCCCGACCCCCGCCGGCCGCTGCTGAAGCGGTGGCGCGTCGGCCGGGTGCACACCGAGACCGGCGGCGAGATCCAGGTGACCTACGCCGCGCACGGCTGCGTGCCGGGCGACCTGCCCGTCCCCGACGACAACGGCCTGCCGTGCTACCCGGCGAACTGGTCGCCGGAGGGCACGTCCACACCCGAGCTGGACTGGTTCCACAAGTACCTCGTCACCGAGGTCCGGGAGATCGACCGGGTCGGCGGCTCACCCGACGAGGTGACGTCCTACGAGTACCCCGCGGGCGCCGCGGCGTGGCACCACGACGACGCCGAACTCGTCCCCGACGAGCTGAAGTCCTGGGGCCAGTGGCGGGGCTACCACAGCGTGAAGGTGCGCACCGGCGACTCGTCCGGCCCCCGCACGCTGGTCGAGCACCGCTTCTTCCGCGGCATGTGGGGCGACCGCAAGGCCGACGGCACCACCCGCAAGGACGAGCTCGGCGGGCGTCCGGACGACCCCGCGCTGCGCGGCTTCTCCTACGAGGAGATCACCTACGACGGCGACGGCGGTCCCGAGATCGAACGGGAGATCACCGAACCGGAGGTCATCGGCCCGAACGCGGTGCGCCGCCGTGCGGCCGGCGACCTGGGCGCCTACGTCACCGAGGTCAAGAAGACCCGGGTCCGCACCGCGCTGGCGGGCGGCGGCTTCCGGGAGACCGAGGAACAGCACTTCTACGACGACCTGGGCGCCCACGTCCGGACCGCGGACCTCGGGGACCTCGCGGTCGCCGGCGACGACACCTGCACCCGCGTGGAGTACGCGCGCAACCTCGACGCGTGGCTGATCGCCACCCCCAAGCGGGTGGTGAAGGTGTCGGTGAACTGCTCGGTCGCCGACTACGCGCCGGGCGACGTGATCTCCGACGAGCGCACCTACTACGACGGGTCCGACGACCTCGACGCGCCGCCCGCCAAGGGCGACCCGACGCGCGAGGAGGAACTGTCCGGTTGGGACGGTGCCACACCGCGCTACACCACCCTCGAGCGGTCGGTGTACGACGCGCACGGCCGTGAGGTCGAGGAGCACGACGCGCTGGGCAACAAGGAGACCACGGCCTACACGCCCGCGGTCGGCGGCCCGGTGACGTCCGTGACCAGCACGAACGCGTTGGGGCACACCGAGAGCACGACGTTCCGGGTCGCGACCGGTGACGCGGTGGAGCAGGTCGACGAGAACGGCCGCCGCACCACGATGGCCTACGACCCGCTGGGGCGCCTGACCAAGGTGTGGCAGCCGGGTCGGAGCACCGACGACGTCCCGGACGTGGAGTTCGAGTACCTGTTCCGCAACGACGCGCCGTCCGCCGTGACCGCGAAGAAGCTGCTCGGCCACGGCGGGCAGGTGGCCTCGCACACCCTGTTCGACGGGCTGCTGCGGGAACGCCAGGTGCAGGCGCCCGCGCCCGACGGCGGCCGGATCGTCACCGACACGGTCTACGACAGCCACGGCCGGGTGGCGCGGACCAACGCCGCCTACCACAACCCCGACCAGCCCGGCACGGACCTGCTGGTGGTGTCCGACCAGGACGTCCCGGCGCAGACCGCGTTCGGCTACGACGGCGCGGGGCGTGAGGTCGCCGAGGTCCTGCTGGTCCGCGGCGCGGAGAAGTGGCGCACGACCACCACCTACGGCGGCAACTGGGTGAGCGAGGACCCGCCCGACGGCGGCACCGCGACCACCGAGCTGCTCGACGCCGAGGGACGCGTGGTGGAGCTGCGCCAGTACTCGTCCGGCTCCCCGTCGGGCGACTACGACGCCACCAGGTACACCTACACCAAGGCCGGCGAGCAGGAGACCATCACCGACCCGGCGGGCAACACCTGGCGCAGCCACTACGACGTGCGCGGTCGCCTTGTGCGGGTGGACGACCCGGACCAGGGCACGTCCACGATGACGTACGACGACGAGGACCAGCTCCTCACCAGCACCAACTCCCGCGGCTCCACGCTGACGCACAGCTACGACGCGCTGGGGCGCAAGGTCGCCACGCGCCAGGGCGACACCAAGGTGCTGGAGTGGACCTTCGACAGCCTCGGCAAGGGCCTGCCGGTGGCGGAGATCCGTTACGTCGACGGGCAGGAGTACCGGGACGAGGTGCTCGGCTACGACGATGCCGAGCTGCCGACCGGCAACGCCGTCACCGTCCCGGCGCGGGAAGGCGCGCTGGCCGGCCGGTACGAGTCGACGTTGAGCTACAACGCCGCCGACCAGGTGACGTCGGTGTCGCTGCCCGCGATGGGCGGCCTGCCCGCGGAGGTGCTGGAGCAGGGGTACGACCAGTTCGGCAACGCGGACTCGGTGCAGGGGCTGTCGAGGTACGTCGACCGGACGCTGCGCACGAACCTCGGCGAAGTCGGCATGTACATCATGGGTGAGGCGGGCAAGCAGGCCGCCCAGGCGTTCGAGTACGAGGACGGCACCCGGCGGCTCGTCGGCGCCACGATGTACCAGGAGAACGACGCGACGCCGGTCGTGGACCGGACGGTGGAGTACGACCCGGCGGGCAACATCACCAAGCTGGTCAACGCCTCCGCCGGCCGGGCGGTCGACACGCAGTGCTTCCGCGTCGACCACCTGCGGCGGCTGACCGACGCGTGGACCGCGCCGTGGTCGTGCGACGAGGAGCCGAGCGCCGGCGGGCTGGGTGGTCCTGCGCCGTACTGGCATTCCTACACCTACGACAAGATCGGCAACCGGCTCACCGAGGTGCTGCACGGTGCGGGCGGCGACACGACCCGCACCTACGAGTACCCGCGGCCGGGTTCGAAGCAGTTGGCGTCGGTGCGCACCAGCAAGCCGGGCGTGCCCGACGACGTGCGTTCGTTCGAGTACGACGTCGAGGGCAACACCACCGCCCGCGGTGCGCAGGAGTTGTCCTACGACGCCGAGGGCCACGTGACGTCGGTGGTCGAGGGCGACAAGACCACGTCGTTCGAGTACGACGCCGACGGCGACCGGCTGATCCGCCGTGACCCCGAGGGCACCACGCTGTACATCGGCACGACCGAGCTGCACGTGGACAAGGTCGGCCTGCTCACGGCGACGCGGTACTACGAGCACAACGAGGACACGATCGCGGTCCGCACCCGTGAGTCGTTGACGTGGTTGTCCGCCGACCACCACGGCACTGCCGAGACGTCGGTGGACGCTTCGTCGTTGGCCGCGGAGCACCGGCTGCGCCTGCCGTTCGGCGCGGACCGGGGTGACAAGCCGGCGGGCTGGGTCGGTGATCGCGGTTTCGTCGGTGGCACCGAGGACGCCTCGACCGGGCTGACCCACCTCGGCGCGCGCGAGTACGACCCGGAGACGGGCCGGTTCCTGTCGGTGGACCCGATCATCGACGAGGAGGACCCGCAACAACTCCACGGCTACCTGTACTCCAACAACAACCCGCTGACGTTCAGCGACCCGGACGGCCTGCTGTGGGGCTGGGTCAAGAAGGCCGCGAAGGTCGTGGCCAAGGTGTCGGAGGTCGCGTCCTACATCCCGGGGCCGATCGGCACGGCGGCGGGGCTGGCCGGCGCGGCGGCGCACGCGGCGTTGGGCAACAAGAAGAAGGCCTTGGAGATGGCGGCCGGCGCGGCCGCCAACCTCGTGCCGGGCGGCAAGCTGCTGCTCAAGGCGGGCATGGCGGTGGCCAAGAAGGTGGCCGGCAAGACCGCCGCGAAGGCAGCCGCGACGAAGGGCGCGGCGAAGGGCGCCAAGGCGACGAAGGCGGTGGCGAAGGGTACTAAGGCAACAGCGAAGGGCGCCAAGGCGTCACCAGCCAAGTCGTCCCGGACGGTCAAGCAGGCGACCGGCAAGAGGACGGGTTCGGTCAAGAAGCCAACCAAGTGCAACTCGTTCGTCCCGCGGACTCCGGTTTTGCTGGCGGATGGCAGGCACGTTCCGATCGACCGGGTGCAGGTCGGTGACATGGTCATCGCGGTGGACCCGCGCACAGGGCTTTCCCACGCCAGGCCGGTGCGGGCTGTGATCCGGGGCGAGGGTACGAAGCACCTCGTGACGCTCGATCTCGACGGCGACGTCTCCTCCACGCTGGTCGCGACTGCGGAACACCCGATCTGGGTGGTTGGTCGCGGATGGGTGGATGCTGTCGACGTCCGCCGGGGTGACGTGGTCAGCAGCGGAAGCGAAACGGCCACGGTCTCGGGCGTCGTCGACCGGGGGCCCGTGCAGGACCAAGTGGTCTACAACCTGGACGTCGACGAGATCCACACATTTGTCGTCCAGGTCGACCAGTTCGACATCGTCGTCCACAACAAGACCTGCGCTGTCCCCGGGATGACCACGGTCAGCCCTTCGACGAAGGCGGCCTATCGCGCCGCCAAGCGGCAGTGGAACGTGGAGAGGAACGCCAAGCCCCTCGAGACCTGGAAGAATCCGGATGGCAAGGGGTACCGCTACAAGAACGCCAAGGGCAAGGACGTGATAATCGTCCGCCAAAAGGACGATACCCACGGCGAGCACTGGGAGGGCGGATTGTGGCGGGGCGGCCGCAACGCCAAGGGACACCCGCGGCACGTCGGCGGCAAGGACACAGATCATCAGAAGACGAGACATGGTGTGAAGGCCCCGAGGAAGAAGGCTGCAGCCAAGTCGACCAAGAAGTCGTCGACCAAGAAGTCGTCGACTAAGAAGAACAGGAGGAGATGACCTTCGCGGGTCGGCCGGCACAGCCGGCGTGATGGCCTGCTGTGGTGCGGCACCCGTCACGATGGGTGCCGCACCAGAGACGTCGCAACGCACGAAACGGTGATGGGAGTCCTTGGTGGATGCCGATCGCAGGGCAGAACTGATTCGGAGGAAGGCCGCAGTGCAGCGCCGAGCACGGCGGGCCGAATCGGCGCCCGCGGTAGCCCGGTGGTGGTCCTGGTTGTCCTCGGAACCGGTGCGGACGACCGAGTCTCAGGAGCTGCTTGCCTTCTTCGACGAGTTGGTCGACAGGTACGGCGCTGCACTACGTGCGGGCGAGGGCGGCCAGTCGACCTTCGATGTCATCGTCGAAGTCGTGCCCACTGCGGCTGCGCTCGATCGGGTCACGGCGCTGCTGGGTGAGATCCCGAGCGAGGAAGTGTTCCTCTACCGGACCGACTTCTCACCTGACTGGGGCGCATTCATGGTCGTGAAGGACCACCTGCTCCGCTCGTGGCCCGCTGCGGTGGGACTCGACGAGGCGCCGTACTTCATCTCCGGTGACGCCATCGGCATCGGCATCGGCATCGACCGCACCGAACAGTGGTCACCCGAGCTGCGGGGAGTTGACGTCTGCGTGCTCTTCCGGTTTTCCTCCCGGACCGGTGTGTAGCGCAGACCGCCCGTTCTGCTGTTCGGATTCGTTCGACCCCGTGCGAACACCTCGCCGAACGGGGGCGGCGGGAACCAGGCTGGTGCCGGGTGCCGGGTTCGGCCGGTGGTCGCCTGAGGAGAGCTCGCATGGGTGCAGCGTGGAGACGTCTGGTGGCGCGGGGCACGGCGTTGGCGTTGGGTGGGGCCCTCGTGGTCGTGCCGCCCGCCGTGGCGGGGCCCGACGGGTGGGGTGAGCTGCCCGGCACGCGGTCGGTGGTGGGGAAGGTGGCGGGCGGCGCGCCGGTGCCCGGGTTGGCGGTCGACGCCGCGGCCGTGACGAAGGCGCCGGAGCAGCAGGTGTCCGCCACGGCACGGGGTGGGGCGGTCGAGGTCCTGGAGCAGGGCGGGAACGGGGTGTTGTTCCGGGTCGGACGCGCCGGGGCGCCCGTGGCGGTCGAGGTGGACTACTCCGGGATGCGCCACGCGTTCGGCGGTGACTACGCGTCGCGGCTGCGGGTCGTGGACGTCGCCACCGGGAGGGTCGTGCCCGCCCGCAACGACGTCGCAGCGGGGAAGGTCCACGTCGAGGTGGCGGGCGGCACGGCGGGTGGGCGGTCGGCCGGGCCCGACGGGACCAGGGTCGCGCCCGTGCGCGGCACCACCTACGCGTTGACCGCGGGCACGTCGGGTGACTCGGGCAGCTTCACGCCCACCTCGCTGGCACCTTCGGCGACCTGGGCGGTCGGGGTGCAGTCCGGCGACTTCTCCTGGAACCACCCGATCGAGGTGCCCCCGGCGCCCGGCCCGACCCCGCAGGTGGCGTTGTCCTACTCCTCGGGCGTCGTGGACGGGCGGACCGCGTCGACCAACAACCAGGCCTCCTGGATCGGCGAGGGGTTCTCCTACGAACCCGGCTTCATCGAGCGCACCTACGAACCCTGCGAGGAGGACGGCGAACCCGGCAAGGGCGACCTGTGCTGGGACCGGCAGGCCGCGCACGTCGTGCTGCCCGGCCTGACCGGCGAGCTGGTCTGGGACGCGGGCCGCGACCACTGGCGCGTGGCCGACGACGAGGGCTGGCGGGTCGAGCTGCGCACCGGCGCGGCCAACGGCGACGACAACGGCGAGCACTGGCTGGTCACCGGCCCGGACGGCACGCGGTACTCGTTCGGTTCCGCCGGCGCGGCCGAGTCGGTCTGGACGGCGCCGGTGTTCGGCAACGACGCGGGCGAGCCGTGCCACGGGCCGTCGTTCGACACGTCCTGGTGCCGGCAGGGCTACCGGTGGAACCTCGACCTGGTCACGGACACCCACGGCGACCAGGTGTCCTACTACTACGACACCGAGATCAACCACTACGGCCGCGCCGGGGTCGCCGGCAACGCCACGCCGTACGTGCGCGCCGGGCACCCCACCCGCATCGACTACGGCCACCGCGCGGGCGGTGAGCCCACCGCGCGCGTCGTGTTCACCAGCGCACCGCGCTGCATCCCCGGTTCGTCCTGCCAACCGTCGAAGCCGGGTGACTGGCCGGACACGCCGTGGGACCTGGCCTGCGCGGGCGGCGGGTGCGCGGCGGCGGGACCGAGCTTCTGGGGCACGACGAGGCTGGAGTCGATCACCACGCAGGTGCGCTCAGGCGACGGGTTCGCCGACGTGGACTCCTGGCGGCTCGACCACGTCTTCCCGGCCACCGAGGACCACACCAGCCCGACGTTGTGGCTGCGCGCCCTCACCCGCACGGGCCACGTCGGCGGCACCGCCACCACGCCGCCCCTGCTGTTCGACGGCGTCCGCCTGCCCAACCGCGTCGCGGTGAGCCACGACCACGAGCCGATGAACAAGTGGCGCCTGTCCCGCGTCCACAACGAGAGCGGCGGCTCGACCGAGGTCCGCTACCTGGAGGACACCTGCGACCCCGGGTCGCTGCCGCGCCAGGACGCCAACGCCGAGAAGTGCTTCCCGTCGTTCTGGCTGCCCGCCGGCCTGTCCTCGCCGCAACTGGGGTGGTTCGCCAAGTACGTGGTGGCCGAGGTCGCCGAGGTGGACCGGGTCGGCGGCGCGCCGCACGCGGTCACCCGGTACGAGTACGTGGAGGACGGCGCGGCCTGGCACTACGACGCCGCCGAGCTGGTGCCCGACCGGTTCAAGACCTGGGGCGCGTGGCGCGGCTTCCAGAAGGTGCGCGTGTCCACCGGCGGCGCGGACGGCCCGCGCACGCTGACCGAGCACCTGTTCCTTCGCGGCATGGACGGGGACGTGCTGCTGGACGGCGGCACGCGTGAGGTCAAGGTCGAGGACTCGCAGGGCAAGCAGTTCGAGGACAAGCCCGGCTACGCGGGGTTCGCCCGGGAGACGGTGGTCCGCGACGCCGTCACCGGCGCCGAGGTCTCCGCGCGCTTCCAACAGCCGTGGCTGTCCGAACCGACCGCCGTGCGCCGGCGGCAGAGCGGCCCGCTGGAGGCCCGCATCCTCAAGGTCGACTCGGTGCAGACCCGCACCCCGCTGCCCGGCGGCGGCTCGCGGATGTCGGAGACCACGACCGGCTACGACGGCTACGGCGCCGTGACCAAGGTCCACGACCTGGGTGACGTGGCCGTGCCCGACGACGACCTGTGCACCGTCACGGGTTACGCCCGCAACACCGACGCGTGGATCATCGACCGGCCCAACCGGGTGACGACCGCGAGCGTGCCGTGCGACGACCAGCCGACGCAGGTGTTCGCGCCCGCCGACGTGGTCTCCGACGAGCGCACCGCCTACGACGGCGCGGACAGCACCGACACGCCGCCCACCAAGGGTGACGTCACCCGGACCGAGGAACTGGCGTCGTGGGACGGCGACCGACCGGTGTACGTGACCACGTCCCGCGCCACCCACGACGCGCACGGCCGCGTGGTCACCGCGGACAACGCCACGGGCGCCCGCACCACCACGACGTACACGCCCGCGACCGGCGGTCCGGTCACCGCGGTGATCACGACGAACGCGCTGGGCCACACCGGCGTGGAAGAGCTGGAGCCCGCCCGCGGCCGGGTCGTCGCGACCGTCGACGCCAACGGCCGCCGCGGCGAGCAGACCTACGACCCGCTGGGCCGGCTCACCGCCGCGTGGCGACCGGGCCGCCCGAGCACCGAGCCGCCCACCGCGCGCTACGAGTACCTGGTGCGCGCCGACGCGCCCAGCGTCGTGACCACGCACCGGTTGCTGGGCTCCGGCCAGTACCTGACCAGCTACGCGCTGCACGACGGCCTGCTGCGCGAGCGGCAGACGCAGGAGCCCTCGCCGGTCGGCGGTCGGATCGTCACCGACACGCTGTACGACAGCCACGGCCGTGCCTCGAAGACCAACGCCGCCTATTACAACGCCGAGGAGCCGGGCACGTCGCTGCTGGTGGTCGACGACGCCGACGTGCCGTCGCAGGAGGTCGTGGAGCACGACGGCGCGGGCCGCACGGCCGCCGAGGTGCTGCGGTCCTACGGCGTGGAGCGGGCCCGCACGACCTACCGCCACGAGGGCGACCGCGTCAGCGTCGACCCGCCCGCCGGCGGCACGCCCACCACGACCGTCACCGACGTGCGCGGCCGCGTGGTGGAACTGCGCCAGTACACCGGCGACGGCCCCGACGGCGAGCACCACACCACCCGCTACGGCTACACCAAGGCAGGCAAGCGGTCCTCGGTGACCGACGCGGCGGGCAACACCTGGCGCTTCGAGCACGACCTGCGCGGCAGGCAGGTGCGCGTGGACGACCCGGACAAGGGTGTCGCCACCAGCACCTACGACGACGAGGACCGCTTGACGAGCGTCACCGACGCCCGCGGCGCCACGCTCACGCACACCTACGACGCGCTGGGACGCCGCACCGGCGTGTCCGAGGGGACGGACCGGCGCACCGAGTGGACCTTCGACGCGCTGCCCGGCGGCATCGGGGAACCGGCCGCCGCGATCCGGCACACCGACGGCGCGCAGTACCGCACCGAGGTCACCGGCTACGACGCGCTCGGCCTGCCGACCGGCACGGCCGTCACCGTCCCGGCGAGCGAGGGCGCACTGGCCGGCCGTTACGAGGTCACCGAGACGCGCGACCAGGCGGGCGCGCTCGTCAGCACCGGCCTGCCCGCGGTCGGCGACCTCCCCGCCGAGACCCTGACCACC
The DNA here is from genome assembly GCF_020859565.1 of Saccharothrix luteola. Lineage (GTDB taxonomy): Bacteria > Actinomycetota > Actinomycetes > Mycobacteriales > Pseudonocardiaceae > Actinosynnema > Actinosynnema luteola. The sequence goes on from NZ_JAJHUO010000002.1 coordinate 114,294, forward strand.
GGGTACACCGCGCTGGGCCAGGTGGCCACGCTGGGCTCGGACCTCGCGCGGTACGTGACGGCGACCGGTCACACCGCCGTGGGCGGGCTGGGCTACCGCATCCTCGGCGACCGGGTCATGCGCTCGTACACCTACGACGAGGCCACCCGCAGGCCCACCGGCCTGAAGACCGAGCTGGAGACCGGCGAGGTCGCCGTCGACCTGGCCCTGGGCCACGACCCGGCGGGCAACATCGTCTCCAGCACCGACGTGGCCTCCGGCGACACCCAGTGCTTCCGCGGCGACGCGCTGCGCCGCCTGGTGGAGGCGTGGACCACGACCTCCGACTGCGCGGCCGGGCCGAGCACCGGAGCGCTGGGCGGCCCCGCGCCGTACTGGCACACGTACGGCTACGACGCGGCGGGCAACCGCACCCGCGAGGTGCACCACGCCGCGAGCGGGGACACGACCCGCGACTACGCCTACCCGCCGGTCGGGCAGGCCGGGCCGCACCGCGTCACCTCGGTGACCACCGGGTCCGTCGTGGACGGTTACACCTACGACGCGGCGGGCAACACCGTCGGCCGCCCCGGGCAGGTCCTGTCGTGGACCGCCGAGGGCAGGCTCGCCCGGGTCGACGTGGGCGGGCAGGTCACCACGTTCGAGTACGACGCCGACGGCGACCGGCTGCTGCGCCACGACCCGGAGGCCAGCACGCTCTACCTCGGCGACACCGAGCTGCGCCTGGACCGCGACAGCGGGGCGCTCACCGCCACCCGTCACTACGGCGTGGACGGCGCGGTCGTCGCGGTGCGCACCGGCGCGGGTCTGAGCTGGCTCGCCGACGACCACGCGGGCACGGCGGGCGCCGTGATCGCCGCGGACGACCTGGCCGTCACGACCCGTCGCCGGCTGCCGTACGGCGCGCCGCGCGGCGCCACGCCGACGTGGCCGAGCGAGCAGGGCTTCGTCGGCGGCACGGACGACGCCTCCACCGGCCTGGTCCACCTCGGCGCGCGCGAGTACGACCCGGCGATCGGCGCGTTCGCCTCGGCCGACCCGATCCTCAACGCCGAGGACCCGCAGCAGTTGCAGGGCTACGCCTACGCGGGCAACTCACCGGTCAGCCACGCCGACCCCACCGGTCTCACCGCGCGGCTCCTGCTCGCGCCGCAGACCGAGCCGATCACGTGGGACAGCGCGCTGACCGCGTTCCGCTGGAACGACGACGTGGCCGGGACCCGCCTGCTCTACACACCGCACCCGACCGCGGGCGCGCTGGAGACCCGGGGCGCGTCCGGTGACGTCGGCGAGGTCATCAGGGAGATCCTGGAGAGCCGCGGCGGGTGGTCGCCGAAGGTCCCGCCGGGCTACAGCACGCCGCCGCCGAGCGGGAACCTGCCGCCGATCCCCACCACGCCCGCGGCCAACCCGACGGGGTACACGACGCCCGACGGCTACCCGGTGCACAGCCCGGGCGAGGGCTCGTGGCGGGTGGACTGCCGGACCGACGGCGCCGTGCGCACCTGCCACTACACCCCGGTCAAGTCGCCGTCCTACGGCGGCGGGTACGCGATCGGCACCGGCTGGGGCGGCGGGGGTGCCCCGTTCGGGCCGGTGAGCGACGACTACGAGGTCGGCGAGTTCGACAACGTGGCCTGGGACATGGAGGAGCGCGAGTACTGGGAGTACGACCTGTGCAAGCCGTGGAACCCGTGCGACACCAAGCCGGGCAAGGTCGAGGGCTACAGCCCGCCCGGGCTCTACACGTCCAAGAGCGGCTCCAAGACCAACAGCAAGGCGGGGCCCGCCCACTCGTCCAAGGGCAAGTCGGGCAAGTCGACCAAGACCAAGAGCAGCTCGAAGAGCTCCGCCAAGAAGAAGTGAGGGCACCGGCGATGGTCTCCGCCACCGGTGCGGCCCAACCCGGCTCGCGTCGTGGCCCCCCCGGGGGGGGGGCCCACTCGCCCGGGCCGGGCCGCCCCCCCCCCCCCCCGGGGGGGGCCCGGGGGGGGGGGGGGCCCCCCCCCCCCCCGCCCCCCCCCCCCACGACGCCGCCCGACCTCGCGCACGTGCGGTCGTCGCGGTGGCGGTGCTGCTGCTGACCTGCGTCACCGGGGCGGTCCGCCCCGAGGCGCCGCGGGCGGAGGCCGCCGCGCCGGTGTCCGCCGAGGAATCGGCGTCGGCGAAGGCGCGCGCGACCGGCGAGCCGGTCGAGGTCGACGCCCTGGGCACGGAAAACGTGGAGGTGGTCGCCAACCCCGAGGGCGACTTCACCGCCACCGCCTACGACCAGCCGGTCCGGGCGCACACCGCGACCGGCTGGGCGCCGGTCGACACCACGCTGGTCACCCGCCCGGACGGGACGGTCGGGCCGAAGGTCGCGGCCGTGCCGGTCGCGTTCTCCGGCGGCGGCTCGGCGCCGCTGGCCAGGACCGGCGCGGGCGAGGAGGTCACCGGGCTGGACTGGGCGGCGCCGCTGCCGCCGCCGGTGCTCGACGGCCCCACCGCCACCTACCGCGACCTCCTGCCCGGCGTGGACCTGGCGCTGACCGCCACGTCCACCGGGTTCTCCGAATCGGTGGTCGTGCGCGACCCCGCGGCCGTGCGCGACCCGCGGCTGCGGGAGCTGAGGTTCGGCCTGCACGGCGACGGTGCGCCCGCCGCCACGGCGGTGGCCGCCGAGGAGATCACCCCCGAACCCGCGGCGGCCGGCGAGCAGGCCTGGAAGTCGGCCGGTGACACCACCGCGCCCGCGCGGTGGGACGTCACCGACGACGCCGTCACCCTGCGCCTGGACGAGGCGCAGCTGTCCGACCCGACCACGACCTACCCGCTGTCGGTGAACGGCCCGGACTGGGGCCGCAACCGGCATTGGGTGCTGTTGTCCCACAACCCCACCACCGGCGCGAAGGCGGCGTACTGGGACTCCTCGCACCTCCCGCGGGTGGGTCGCGCCCGTGGCGACGACACCCGCTGGCGGTCGTACTTCGAGATGGACAGCGCGTGGCTCGCGGGCAAGCGGGTCAAGACCGCGACGTTCCGGATCTTCGAGTGGTGGGCCGAGTCCTGCCAACCGCAGCCGGTGGAGCTGTGGCACATCGGCGCGATCAGCCCCACCACGACCTGGGGCGACGCGACCCCGTTCCACCGCAAGGCCGCCGAGGTGGCCTCCGCCCACGGCTACGACGCCGGGTGCGAGCACCAGCAGATCGGGTTCGACATCAAGGACCTGATGGCCGAGGCCGCGGAGAACCGGTGGCCCACCACCACGCTGGCGCTGAAGGCCCGCGAGGACGCGACCTCGTACGCCGCCAAGGAGTTCCTCAACCGACCGGTGCCCGAGCTGGGACTGGGGAGCGAGAGCAACCCGCTGCTGTCCATCGCCGCGACCTACAACACGGTGCCCGAGGCCGCGACCGACGTGACCGTGGCGAACCAGCCCTGCACGGGAGCCGACCCCGTCGTGGTGAACACGCCGACACCGGAGTTCGCCGCCACGGTCGCCGACGCGGACGCCGGGGCGGGCCAGCAGATCCGCGCGGTGTACCGGTGGTGGGAGGGCACCGGCGCCACGCCGTCGGACGCGGCGAGCGTGGCAGGCTCCTACAGCGGTCCGGGCCGGAGCAAGGCGGTGGTGCCACCGGAGAAGGCGTTGCGCCACGGCACGACCTACACCCTCGCCGCCGTGGCCGACGACAAGGTCGACAGCAGTGCCGGGCAGGCGTTGTGCCGGTTCACCGTGGACACCGCCAGACCCGGCGCGCCGCCCGCGGTCTCGTCGGCGCAGTTCCCGCCGAAGCCGGCGCCGGGCCCGCCCGTCTTCACCGCGGGACAGCTGACGTTCGACGCGGGAGGCGACCCGGACGTGGTCTCCTTCGAGTACGGCATCGGGTACATCTCGGCCGTGGAGAACCGCAAGGTCGACGCGGATGCCCCTGGTGGCCGCGCCACCGTCGCGTTCACCCCCGACATCCCGGCCACGTCGTCCTTCAGCTCCTACGTCGTCTCGGTGAAGAGCGTCGACCGGGCGGGCAACAGGTCCGCGAAGAGCACCACCTACCAGTTCATGGTCGGCATCGCCACCACGGCCGGCACCCCCTACGGGAACTGGAAGGCGGACTCGGTGTCCGGCGGCAAGCTGGTCGACACCAAGGAGCTGGCCGGGCAGCCGAGGTTCGACGCCACGATCTCCGGCGCCGTCACGTCGACCAAGGACCGCGCCAACAAGCTCGCCGGCGCGGTGCGCCTCGACGGCACGGCGGCCCACGCCGTGACCAGCGCCCCGGTGGCGCCGCGGACCCCTGAGGGCACGTTCGGCAGCTTCACGGCCGCGGCCTGGGTGAAGCTGGACCGGCCGTCGGAGTGGGCGGCGGTGATCAGCCAGGACGGCGACCTCCAGAGCGGGTTCGCGCTGAAGTACAACTCCTACCCGCGGTCGTGGCAGTTCGAGATGGACGGTTCGGACACCGCCGAGCGGGCACCGGTGAGCGCCACGTCGATCGCCTCGCCGCAATTGGGGGTGTGGACGCACCTGGCGGGTGTCTACGACCACGCCGCGGGCACGGTCTCCCTCTACGTCAACGGGCAGCTCGCCGCGCGGACCGGGTTCCGCAGCACGTGGTACGCCTCCGGGCCCACCGCGCTCGGCCGGGCCCGCTACGGCGGCCAGGCGGAGGACTTCTGGCCGGGCGACCTGGACGAGCTGCAGCTGCTGCCGTGGGCCGCGTCGGAGTTCGAGGTGCGGCAGCGGATGGCGGGCCCGGCGCTGGGGTCGACCGCGAAGTGGGCGCTGGACGAGGGCGCCGGCCCGACCGCCACCGATCGCGACAGCGGCCACGTGCTGGCGTTGCAGGGCGGCACGTCGTGGGCGCCGGACCGGACCGGCAAGTCCTCGCTGCGCTTCGACGGGCGCGACGGGCACGCCCACGCGGGCGGTCCGGTGGCCGCGCGGTCGCCGGAGGGCGCGTTCGACAGCTTCACCGCCTCCGCGTGGGTCAAGCTGGACGACCCGACCGACTGGGCGTGGGCGGTCAGCCAGGACGGGGTGCGCGACAGCGGTTTCGTCCTGGGCTACTCGCACTACCCGCGCGGCTGGGGCTTCGGCATGAGCGCCGTCGACGCGGACGGCAGCGGGGGCGACGGCTACGTGATCGCACCGGCGGCGCCGCAGCTCGGCGTGTGGACCCACCTCACCGGCGTCTACGACCACGCCGCGGGCACGCTCACGCTGTACGTCAACGGCAGGCAGGCGGCGTCCAAGCCGCACCGCAGCACCTGGTACGCCGGTGGCGCGCTGCAAGTGGGGCGCGCGAAGAACGACGGCTGGCACACCGACTTCTGGCCGGGGCAGGTCGACGACGTCCGGATCGTGCCCGGCGCCTTGGCCGCGGGCGAGGTCAGGGCCTTGGCGCAAGCGCCGGAGCGGATCGACCAGGGCGGCAAGTGGGCCCTCGACGACAGCACGGCCGACGCGACCGGCCACGGTCACACCCTCGCGCTGTGGCCCGGCGCGTCCTGGGCCTCCGGCCGGAAGGAGGGCAGCGGCGGGCTGCGCTTCGACGGCACGTCCGGGCACGCCTACACGGCCGGACCCGTGATCGGCACGGACGCGAGCTTCACCGCGTCCGCCTGGGTGAAGCTGGACGCACTCGACCGCCACCAGACCGTGATCAGCCAGGACGGCGCGAACGGCAGCGGCTTCCGCCTGCACTACGACAAGGACGCCAGGGCCTGGGCGTTCACGGTCGCGGGCGACACCGCGACGGGCGGCACGGTGCCCGACGGCGCGGTCCTGGCCACGACCACGCCCAGGCTGGGGGAGTGGACGCACGTCGCGGGCGTCCACAACGCCGTCGACGACCAGCTCCAGATCTTCGTCAACGGCAGGCTCCAGCGCACCGCGCCCCACGTCGGGGGCGTCCGCTCTGACCGGGGCCTGGTGGTCGGCCGGGCGCAGGGCGCGGCCGGGTCGATCGACCACCTGTCGGGCACGGTCGACGACGTGGAGGTGAGCGCCGCGGCGGCGAAGCCGACGCAGGTGTTCGGGCTCAGCGGCCTCGGCGTGCCGGTCGCGTACAACAACTCGCCCAAGCCCGTGGCGGACCTGGCGACGGCGGAGAGCGTCGTCACCGTCATCGGCCTGACGCCGGACATGGCGAGCACGCTGGAGGTGTCGGTCAAGCTCAAGCACACCTACCTCGGCGACCTCGTGCTGCGCCTGATCTCCCCGGACGGCACCGAGTACCTGCTCGAAGACCTGACCGGCACCGGCGACGTGGACGACTTCGACAAGAGGTACCCGTTCAACGCCTCCGGCGAGATGGTCAACGGCGACTGGAAGCTGCGGGTCGAGGACAAGGTCCTCGGTGACACCGGCTCGATCACCAGCTGGGGCTTGAGCGCGCCCGTGAGCGACGCCCCCGCCCACTCCGCGCCGTGGCGGCGGATCAACGGCGCCGGGTTCACGGTCGGCGGCAACACCACGACCGAGCGCTCGGTGACCGTGTCCGACATCCCCGGCAAGGCGCCGACCAACCTGAACGTCACCATCGACAAGACCTACTCCTCGGCGGCGGACACCAAGCTCAGCCTGATCTCGCCGGACGGCAAGGAGCACGTGCTGCACGACCCGGCGGCGCCCGCGCCACCCGCGTCCGCCAACCCGTGCGGTCCGGCCGTCGACCCGTACGGCCTCAAGAGCCACTACGTGGTGAACGTGATGAGCGCGCCCGCGAACGGCGTGTGGAAACTGCGGTTCAAGCACACCAGCGCCACCGGCGCGCCCACGGTCACCGCGTGGCAGCTGTGGTCGCCGATCAACTTCGTGGCCTCGACCGCCGCGCCGAACACGAAGTTCGCCAACGCCACGGACACGCCGATCGAGAACTGGCAGACGACCAGCTCGGCCTACGCCTGCGGCCTGCCCGGCACGGCCGCCAACGACGTGCGCGTCGCCGTCGACGTCCGACACCCCGACCGGGGCGACCTGGAGCTGGAACTCGTCGCGCCGGACGGCGCGGCGACCTACCTGCTGGAGGACTTCGCCGACGACGACACCGGCGACAACGTGCTCAAGACCTACACCGTGGCGGGTTCCGCGCAGCTGCCCATCGGGCACTGGACCCTGCGGATCACCGACAACCGCAACGACTGGGTCGCCCACCTCAACGAGTGGAGCGTCCAGGTGCTGCCCAGCGCGCAGTCGACGCTGCCCGCCGGGTGGAAGGCGGAGAACACCGCGGACGTGCCGATCACCGACGACGGCTGGACCGAGTCGCCGGTCACCGTCACCGGGTTGACCGGCATGGCGCCCGCGGTGTGGCGGGTGGACGTCGCGATCAGGCACACGCACCGCGGCGACCTGGCGCTGTACCTGGAAGCGCCGGACGGCACCGGGTACCTGCTGGAGGACCTCACCACCACCGAGGACGCCGACGACCACGCCAAGACCTACCACGCCAACGCCCACGGCGAGATCGCGAACGGGGTGTGGAAGCTCAGGGTCCGCGACGCCGTGTGGGGCGACACCGGGTTCATCGACTCGTGGAGCCTGTCCTCGCCCTCGTTCGGCGGCGCGAACACCGACGTGCGGGTGCCGGTGGCCGACCTCCAGACCGCGGAGAGCCCGCTGACCGTGACCGGCGTGACCGGCGCCGTGCCCAACGGCGTGCACGTCCGCGCGGGCATCACGCACGCCAAGCCCGAGCAGCTGGTCGTCACGCTGGTCGCGCCGGACGGGACGACGACGTTCCCGCTGCACGACCGCAAACCGGTGCTGCCCAAGGCGTTCCGGCTCGACGCCTCGGCCGTCGCGTTCGCCGGCACGTGGAAGCTGCGCGTGCAGGACGCGGTGACCGGCGAGGCGGGGTCGATCGACTCGTGGGGCCTCGTGCTGGCCCCCGCGGTGGCGTGGCCGGACCAGCGCGGGTCGGCGTTCAAGGTCGACGGCACCGCTACGGGCGCGACCGCCACCGGGTCCAAGCGGGTGACCGGGATACCGGGCAACGCCCCGCTCGACCTGCGGTTGACGTTGGACACGTCGTACTACTGGGTCAGTGAGCTGAAGGTCGCGCTGGTCGCCCCGGACGGCACGTCGTACACGGTGCACGATCGGGGTGCGACGTTGGCGCGGACGTTCACCGTGGACGCCTCGGCGGAGGTGGCCAACGGTGTGTGGAAGTTGTCGGTGCAGCGCAACAGTTCCAGTGGGACCGTGGACATCACCGGGTGGAGCCTGTGGTCCTCGGTCAACCAGCAGGCCACCGCGCCGGGGCCGAGGACGAAGTTCGCCAACGGCGACGACAAGGCCGTTGTCGACGATGGCTGGTCGTCGACCAGCGGTTACACCGAGGTGTCCGGCATCGTCGGCGCCGCCGCGAACGACGTGCGGGTGGCCGTGGACGTCAAGCACCCCAACCGCGGCGACCTGAAGCTCCAACTGCGCTCACCCGGATCGGCGGCGACCTACCTGCTGGAGGACGTGCCCGACCAGGACACCGGCGACGACGTGTTCGCCACCTACACCGTGCCGGGCGTCGCGCAGATCGCCAACGGCTCGTGGGAACTCATCGTCACCGACACCAGAACCGGCAACACCGGGACCATCGACGGCTGGAGCCTCCAGGTGCTGCCCAGCCCTCAGGTCGTGCTGCCCGCGGACTGGCGCGTCGAGAACGGCACGGACACCCCGATCGCCGACTACGCCACCGTCGAGTCGCCGATCACCGTGACCGGGCTGACCGGGATGGCGCCGAAGGACTGGCGGGTCGCCGTGGCGCTGAGCCACACCTACCGCGGCGACCTGGCGCTGCACCTCGTCGCGCCGGACGGCACGGCCTACCCGCTGGAGGACTTCACCGGCACGGGCGACGCGGAAGCGCTCGTCAAGATCTACACGGTCAACGCCTCCGGCGAAGCCGCCAACGGCACGTGGAAGCTGCGGGTCCGGGACGGTGTGTGGGGCGACACCGGCCACGTCGACTCCTGGAGCCTGGCCGCCGCGCCCACCGGCACACCCGTCCCGGCCGTGGCGTGGCCCAAGGTGTCCGGCGCCCCGTTCAAGGTCGACGGCACCACCACGGGCGCGACCGCCACCGGGTCGGTCCGGGTGGCGGGAATACCGGGCAACGCCCCGTCCGACCTGCGGTTGACGTTGGACACGTCGTACTACTGGGTGAGTGAGCTGAAGGTCGCGTTGGTCGCTCCGGACGGCACGTCGTATGCGGTGCACGATCGGGGTTCGAGTTTGGCGCGGTCGTTCACGGTGGACGCCTCGGCGGAGGTGGCCAACGGTGTGTGGAAGTTGTCGGTGCAGCGCAACAGCTCCAGCGGGACGGTGGACATCACCGGGTGGAGCCTGTGGTCGCCGGTGAACCAGGTGCCGACCGCGCCGGGCCCGCAGACGAAGTTCGCCAACGGCGCCGACGTGGCGTTGCAGGACGACGGCTGGACCGCGACGGAGAGCTACGTCCAGGTCGCCGGCGTCCCCGGCACCGCGCCGGCGAACCTGCGCGTCTCGGTCGACGTCAAGCACCCCAACCGCGGCGACCTCGTGCTGCACCTCGTCGCCCCGGACGGCACCGCCTACCTGCTCGAGGACTTCGTCAACGCCGACACCGGCGACAACGTGTTCAAGAACTACGTGGTCAACGGCTCGGCCGAGGCCGCCAACGGCTCCTGGCGGCTGCGCGTGCTCGACGGCGTGCCCGGCAACGCGGGCACGATCGACGGCTGGAGCCTGCACCTGGCCGGCCTGCGGGCCGTGGCGCCGGGCACGCGGTTCGAGAACACCGCCGACGTGCCGGTGCCGGACAACGGCACGGCGGAGTCGACGGTGTCGATCGCGGGCATCACCGGCTCGGTGCCGTCGGGGCTGCGGGTGGGGGTGGTGGTCCGGCACGCCCAGCAGGGCGACCTGAAGCTGGACTTGGTGGCGCCCGACGGCACGGTGTACCCGCTCGAAGACCTCACCGGCGCGGGCGACGCCGACGACGTGGTCGAGGACTACGGCGTCAACGCCTCGGCCGAACCGGCCAACGGCACGTGGCGGCTGCGCGTGGCCGACACCGCGCTGGGCGACGTCGGGGTGATCGACTCGTGGAGCCTCACGTTCCCCGCGCCGACCAAGTACCACAACCCCGGCGACGTCGCGATCGCCGACAACGGCTCACCGGCCACGAGCGTGATCGCCGTCGAGGGCCGGACCGGCAACGCCCCCACGACCCTGCGCGTCGTGGTGAACGTCAAGCACCCCAACCGGGGCGACCTCACCCTGGACCTGGTCGCGCCGGACGGCACCGCCTACCCGTTGGAGGACGTGCCCGACGGCGACACCGGCGACGACGTGCGGCAGACGTACTGGGTGGACGCCTCGGCCGAGCCCGCCGACGGCGCGTGGGCGTTGCGGGTTCGGGACGTGGTGACCGGCCACAGCGGCGGCCTGATCGACGCCTGGAGCCTCCAGTTCGGTGCGGAGTGATCCGCTAGCTGTTCCGTCCGGCGCGCTGAACCCCATGGTGCAATGTCACTGCCGCGAAGAGAGGTGAACCCGAGCCCGAAACCTGTGACCCTTCCCAACTCCGCGCACCATGTGACATGGTACTGGCGTGTCCACTCCTCTTCGGGCAGTCGTGGTGGGTGCGGGCATCATCGGCGCGGCGATCGCCCGGGCACTGGCCCGCGAGGACTGCGCGGTCACCGTCGTCGACCGCGGTGCCGGCGCGGGCGGCACGTCCGCCAGTGGCGAGGGGAACCTCCTCGTCTCCGACAAGGAACCCGGTCCCGAGCTCCGGCTCGCGCAGCGCTCGCTCACGTCCTGGCTGGGCGTCGAGGACGAGTTGCGCGACGAGCTGCCACCCGGCTTCCCCGGCCTGGAGCTGGAGCGCAAGGGCGGCCTCGTCGTCGCCACCACCGAGGCGGGCGCGGTGGCGCTCCGGGATTTCGCCGACGCCCAGCGCGCCGCCGGGGTCCGGGCCGAGGAGCTCGGCGACGACCGCGTCCGCGACCTCGAACCCGACCTCACCCCGAACCGCACCGCCGCGGTGCTCTACCCCGAGGACATGCAGGTGCAGCCCGTCGTCGCCACCGAAGCGCTGCTCGCCGCCGCCCGCCGCCAAGGCGCCCGGGTGCTCCAGGGCATCGAGGTCACCGGGCCGGTGCTCGACCGGGGCAGGCTCGTCGGGGTCGACACCGCGGACGGCGTGCTGACCGCCGACGCGGTCGTGCTCGCCGCCGGTCCCTGGTCCGGCGCGGTCGCCGAGCGGCTCGGGGTCGTGCTGCCGGTCGCGCCCCGACGTGGCACGGTGCTGGTCACCTCTCGGATGCCCCAACGCGTGTGGCACAAGGTCTACGACGCCGACTACGTGGGCGCGGTCGGCTCCGGCGCGGCCGACCTCCAGGTCTCCGGCGTGGTCGAGTCGACCGCGGCGGGCACCGTCCTCATCGGCTCCTCCCGCGAGCGGCGCGGGTTCGACGAGCGGATCGAGTCCCGGGTGCTCTCCGCGCTCGCCGCCAAGGCGCTGCTGCTGTTCCCGTTCCTGGCCGACGTCCAGGTCATGCGCGCCTACGGCGGCTTCCGCCCGTTCGTGCCCGACCACCTGCCCGTGATCGGCCCCGACCACCGGCTGCCCGGCCTGTGGCACGCCACCGGCCACGAGGGTGCGGGCATCGGCCTGAGCCTGGCCACCGCCGAGCTCCTCCGCGACCAGGTCCTGCGCGGCGGGCACGGCGACGACCCGCTGGCCGCCGAGTTCCGCCTGGACCGCCCGACCCTGCTCCCACACCTCGGAAGGGTCGCCTGATGACGCGGATCCGCATCGAGGTCGACGGCGCCCTGGTCGAGGGCGTGGCGGGGCAGAGCATCGCCGCGCTCCTGCTCGCCACCGGCCGCACGTCCTGGCGCCGCACCCGCGCGGGCCGTCCGCGTGGCGTGTTCTGCGGCATCGGCACGTGCTTCGACTGTGTGGTCACTGTCAACGGCCTGCGCGACGTGCGGGCTTGTCAGCGCCGTGCCGCTGATGGCGACCGGGTCGAGGTGCAGGAGGACGACCGTGCCTGACGTCGTCGTGGTCGGGGGCGGACCCGCGGGGATGGCCACCGCGCTCGCCGCCCGCCGCACCGGCGCGCAGCGGGTCGTCCTCATCGAAGCGGGCGACGACGTCGGCGGCCAGTACTGGCGGCACCTGCCCGCCCGGCGCTCCGACCCCGACGAGGGGGAGTGGCACCACGGCTGGCGCCGCTTCCTCGACCTGCGCGCCGCCCTGCTGCGCGACCCCGGCTGCGAGGTCGTCACGAACGCCCACGTGTGGTCCGTCGACCGCCGCGACGGCAGGCCCCCGCTCGTGCACGCCCTCGTCGGCGAGGCCGACGGGCAGAGCCGCGCGGCGCGCACCTTCGACCCGGGCGCGCTCGTCCTCGCCACCGGCGCGCACGAGCGCACCCTGCCGTTCCCCGGCTGGGACCTGCCCGGTGTCTACACCGCGGGCGCCGCGCAGGCGTTGGCCAAGGGCGAGCGGGTGGCGGTCGGCCGTCGGGTCCTCGTCGCGGGCTCCGGCCCGTTCCTGCTGCCCGCCGTGGCCGGCCTGATCCGCGTGGGCGCGCAGGTCGTCGGCGTGGTCGAGGCATCCGGCCCCGCGCGGCTCGCGAAGGGCTGGGGCGCCAAGCCGTGGCGACTGACGGCCACCGGCGGCAAGGCCGTCGAGCTGGCGGGCTACCTGCGGGTCCTCGCCGCCCACCGCGTCCCCTGCCGGCTGGGCGCGGGCGTCGTCGCCGCCCACGGCGCCGACCGGGTCGAGTCCGTCACCGTCGCGCGGCTGACCCCCGACTGGTCGCCGGTCCCCGGCACCGGGCGACGCGTCGAGGTCGACGCCGTCTGCGTCAGCCACGGCTTCGTCCCGCGCGCCGAACTCGCCATCGCGGCCGGCTGCGCGCTCGGCGGGGGCGGCGCCGTCGAGGTCGACGACCGGCAGCGCACGTCCGTGCCCGGCGTCCTCACCGCGGGTGAGCTGACCGGCATCGGCGGTGCCGACCTCGCGCTCGCCGAGGGCCTGGTCGCCGGTGCCGTCGCCGCCGGGGGAGAGCCCGCGCCCGCCGCCCTGCGCCGCCGCACGGTCCTCCGCGGGTTCGCCACCCGGATCGACGCCGCCCACGCCGTCCGGCCGGGCTGGCGGTCCTGGGTGGACGACGCCACCGTGGTCTGCCGCTGCGAGGACGTCACCGCCGGAGCCCTGCGCCGGGCGGCCGAGACGACCGGCTCCAGGGGACTGCGCTCGCTCAAGCTCACCACCCGCGCGGGCCTCGGCCTGTGCCAGGGCCGCACCTGCGGCCCGGCGGTCGAGGACCTGCTCACCGGCGTGCTCGACCCCGGCCGCACCGCCCACCGCCCCGTCGCCGTGCCGCTGCGCCTCGGTGAGCTCGCCGACCACGGCCGCACCAGCAACCGAGAGGACGTCCCATGAGTTCCGGACCGGCTTCCCTGCGCGGGGTCATCGTCGCCACCGCCCTGCCGTTCAAGGAGGACCCCTCCGCGCCCGCCGGTCTGGCGGTCGACTACGACCGCTACGCCGAGCACTGCGACTGGCTGATGGCCAACGGGTGCCACGGCGTCGGCCCCAACGGCTCGCTCGGCGAGTACTCCGCGCTGACCGACGCCGAGCGCCGCCAGGTCGTCCGGGTCGCGGTCGAGGTGGTCGGCGACCGGGGCGTCGTCGTGGCGGGCGTGCACGGCCCCGGCTGGCACCAGGCCAGGCACTGGGCGGAGCTGGCCGCCGAGGACGGCGCGCACGGCGTGCTCGCCCTGCCGCCCACCATGTACCGGGCCGGCCGCGAGCAGGTGGTCGAGCACTACACCAGGATCGACGAGGTCGGCCTGCCGATCATGGTCTACAACAACCCGATCGACACCAGGGTCGACCTCGTGCCCGACTTGGTCGCCGAGCTCGCCGAGCTGCCCAACGTGTCCGCCATCAAGGAGTTCAGCGGCGACGTGCGCAGGCTCTTCGAGATCGCCGAGCTGTGCGACATCGACGTGGTCGTGGGCGCCGACGACGTGCTCTTCGAGCTGATGGCCGACGGCGCGGTCGGCTGGTTCGCGGGCTTCCCCAACGCCCTGCCCACTGAATCGGTCGCCCTCTACGAGCACCTGCTCGCGGGTCGCCTCACCGAGGCCAGGGAGCTGTACAAGCACGTGGTCGCGCTGTTCCGCTGGGACTCGCGCACCGAGTTCGTGCAGGCCATCAAGCTCGGCATGGACGAGGTCGGCCGCTACGGCGGACCGTGTCGCCCACCGCGCGGACCCCTCACCGCCGAGCACGCCGCGAGGGTGCGCGCGGACGTGCACCGGGCGGTCGCCGGCATCGAGGGGTTGCGCGTGGCGGGGGTGGCCTGAGGTGCGCGCCTCCCGGATGTTCGCCGCGGTCGACTCGCACACCGAGGGCATGCCGACCCGCGTGGTGACCGGCGGCGTGGGGGTCGTGCCCGGCGCCACGATGAACGAACGGCGGCTGCACTTCGTCGAGCACCTCGACCACGTGCGACGGCTGCTGGTCAACGAGCCGCGCGGCCACTCGGCGATGAGCGGCGCGATCCTGCAACCGCCCACGCGTCCCGACGCGGACTTCGGGGTGCTCTACATCGAGGTGTCCGGCTGCCTGCCCATGTGCGGGCACGGCACCATCGGGGTCGCCACGGTCCTGGTCGAGACCGGCATGGTCGAGGTGACCGAGCCGGTGACCACGATCCGGCTGGACACCCCGGCGGGGCTGGTGGTGGCCGAGGTGGCCGTCCGCGACGGGCACGCCGACGGCGTGACCCTGCGCAACGTCCCGTCGTACTGCGACCGGCTCGACGAGGTGGTGGACGTGCCGGGGTGGGGCGCGATCCGCTACAGCCTGGCGTTCGGCGGCAACTTCTACGCGATGGTCGACCTCGACCAGGTCGGGCTGCCGTTCGACCGCGCCCGCAAGGGCGAGATCCTCGCGGCCGGGCTGGCGATCATGGACGCGGTCAACACCTCCGCGCCGCCGGAGCACCCGGAGATCGAGGGCGTCGACCACTGCCACCACGTGGAGTTCATCGCGCCCGGCTCGGACGCGCGGTTCTCGCGGCACGCGATGGCGATCCACCCCGGTTGGTTCGACCGCTCGCCGTGCGGCACGGGCACGTCCGCGCGGATGGCCGAGCTGCACGCGCGCGGCGAGCTGCCACTGGGGCAGGACTTCGTCAACGAGTCCTTCATCGGCAGCCGGTTCACCGGCCGCCTGGTGGGGGAGACGACCGTCGGCGGGCGGCTCGCGGTGCTGCCGACCGTCACCGGGCGCGCCTGGATCACCGGGGTCGGCCAGTACCTGCTCGACCCGACCGACCCGTACCCGGCGGGTTTCGAGTTCTGAGGGGTGTCCGCCGGACCGGGCACTCAGGACCGACTCGCGAACACGCGGGCACGGAGGTGGGATACTCGGCAACTCCATACCGGTAAGGTCAGCGCTGTGTGACATTGCAGTGCGGGGCCGTGCCCCACGACAGCGGGAGGCCGCAGAGGTGAGTCCGTCGACCATCAACCCGTTGGCCGTGGGCGCGAGCCTGCGCGGCACGGTGGAGGACGCGGTCGCCGCCGCCATCGTCTCGGGCGAGCTGGCGCCGGGCACCCTGGTCACGGCGCCGACGCTGGCCGCCCGCTTCGGCGTGTCCGCGACACCCGTGCGGGAGGCGATGCTCAACCTGCAGAAGCGCGGGTTCGTCGACGTGGTGCGCAACAAGGGCTTCCGCATCACCGACGTCAGCGAGCAGGACCTCTGGGAGATCGTGCGGCTGCGCCAGCAGTTGGAGGGGCCGCCGATGCGCGAGATCGCCAGGACGATGCAGCCCTCGACGGTGGCCGAGCTGCGGGTCAAGGCCCAGGCCATCGTGGACGCCGCCGCGGCGGCGGACCTGGCCGCATACCTGGCCGCCGACCTGGACTTCCACCTGCGGCTGCTGGAGCTGCACGGCAACCGCAGGCTCATCGCGATCGTGAAGGACCTGCGCCAGCAGACCCGGATGGTCGGGCTGGCCGGCATGGTCGGCACGACCGAACTGGCCAGGTCCGCGGCCGAGCACCACAGCCTGGTGGACCTGTTGGAGGCCAGGGACGGGCGGGGCGCGGAAGCCCTGCTGACGGACCACATCGGCCACGTCCTCGGCTGGTGGAGCGGCAACTCCGAGGACTGAGACCAAGTCCGCCCGCAGGGTCGGCCGAACCGCCCCTGCCAAGCCGCGCCTGCCGACCAGGCCTCGCCGGCCGAGCCGCGCCCACCCAGCGCCACCCACCAAGCCCCGCACCAAGTCCCGCCCGCCAAGCCGCGCCCACCGGGTGCGCCGGGTCCGCCCACCGGGTCCCGCACGGGGTCCGCCAGCCGGGTCCGCCCGGGTTCCCCGCCGAACCTGCCCGCCGAGCCCAGGTCCGCCGAGCCCAGGTCCGCCGAGCCCAGGTCCGCCGAGCCCAGGTCCGCCGAGCCCAGGTCCGCCGAGCCCAGGTCCGCCGAGCCCAGGTCCGCCCACTGAACCTGGCCGGCGCACGGCGGGCTCGTCGTGCAGTCCCCGTTCGAAGGGCTTCATCGGGCCGTTGCGGGCCGACCCCGCGTGACTGCGTCCCGGGCGGATCACCCCGGCCGGAAAAATATCGCGCCGGCGTCTTCAGGTGCGAGGTGTGACATACTACTGTCGGTCCTGTCGGTGATCCCGGTCACTGCTTCCTCTCCCGCGTGACCGACCGACGCTGTGCTTCCACGGCCCACCGCGCGCCGACGCTCCCCCGGGTGCGCCTGACCTCGACGCCTCTCTCAGTCGCCGCCTCCACCAGGCCGTCCGCCACCCCTGGCGACGGCCCGCCGGACCGCACCCGACGGAAGGTAGGACCCCGTGAGGAGAACCACCACCCTGGCGATCGCCGGGTTCACGGCCGGCGCGCTCGCCCTGTCGGCGTGCTCGGGAACGGACCAGGCCGCCACCACCGGCGGTGGCACGGGCGGCACGCCCGCCAAGGGCGGGACGGTCGACGTCCTGCAGACGAGCGATTTCTCCTACCTCGACCCGGCGCGGGGTTTCGACGGCGGCGTCAACGCCTTCTACCGCTTGGTCTACCGCCAGCTGGTCACCAAGGCGGCCGGCGACGCCGAGAACCCCAACGCGATGATCCCCGACCTCGCCGAGAGCCTCGGCACCCCGTCGGCGGACGGCCTGACGTGGACCTACAAGCTCAAGGACGGCATCAAGTTCGACACCGGCGCGCCGATCACCGCACGGGACGTCAAGTTCGGCATCACGCGCGGCTGGGACCCCGAGATCGGCATCGGCGCGCCCTACCTCAAGCAGCTCGTCGACGCGCCCGCCGACTACCAGGGCCCCTACCGCTCCGGCGAGCTCGACACGATCGAGACGCCCGACGAGCGGACGATCGTCTTCCACCTCAAGGCGCCGTTCCCGGAGTTCGACGCGGTGCTGTCCATGCCGAGCGGCACCCCGTTCCCGGTCGGCTCCGGCGGCGGTGACGCGTTCATCAACGACGTCGTCGCCTCGGGCCCGTACGACGTGAAGTCGTTCACGCCCGGCAGCCGCATCGAGCTGACCCGCAACCCGAACTGGGACGCGGCCACCGACAGCGTCCGCAAGGCCTATCCGGACGCCTGGAACTTCACCATCGGCGTCGACGGCGCGACCATCGACGAGCGCCTCATCGCCGGCCAGGGCGCCGACGTCAACGCCGTCGCGGGCCAGGTGCAGACCGCGACCATCGCCCGGATCCAGACACCGCAGCTCAAGCAGCGCACCGTCAAGGTGCCCTCGACCTGCCTCACCTACATCGGCTTGAACACCACCAAGGGCCCGCTGGGCGACGTGCGGGTGCGCCAGGCGATCAACTACGCCGTGGACAAGAGCGCGGTGCTCAACGCCACCGGCGGCAACCAGTTCGCCACGATCTCCACCACCATCCTGCCGACGTCGGTCTCCGGGCACACCGAGTACGACCTGTACCCGAGCAAGGACCACGCGGGCGACGTCGACAAGGCCAAGCGGTTGCTGGCCGAGGCCGGCCACGCGGACGGCTTCGCCCTGACCCTGGACGTGCGCTCGAACGCCGTCGCCCAGCGCCAGGCCGAGGCCGTCCAGCAGTCCCTGGGACGGGTGGGCATCGAGGTCGGGCTGAACGTGATCGACGTGTCGACCTACTACGAGACCATCGCCACCCCGGCGGTCCAGCACGACGCGGCCATCACGGGCTGGTGCCCCGACTGGGCCTCCAGCGCCTCGACCTTCCTGCCACCGCTGTTCGACGGGCGCAAGATCGCCCAGAAGGGCAACCAGAACCTCGCCCAGCTCGACGACCCCGCCGTCAACGCCGCCATCGACGCGGGCATCGCCGAGACCGACCTGGCCAAGGCCGACACCGCGTGGGGCGAGCTGGACAGGAAGATCATGGAGCTGGCCCCGATCGTGCCGCTGAACGTCGAGAACCGCATCTTCCTGCCGGGCACCAACATCACCGGCTTCCACGCGCCCGGCGGCGACATCGACTACAGCATCCTCGGCCTGAAGGACGCGGGGAAGAGCTGAGGATGACCATCACGCCTCCCGCCCTCCAAGCGCAGGCGGCGGCCGAGCAGGACACCGTCGGAACCACGCCGGACGCGCGCTGGAGCGTCACCCGAACGCTCCTGCGCCAACCCTCGGCGGTGGCCTGCCTCGCCTACATCGCCCTCGTGCTGCTGATGGCCGTGTTCGCGCCGCTGATCGTGAAGGTCGGCGGCTGGGACCCTTACACGTTCGACCAGACCGCCATCGACCCCGACCTCGGCGGCGTGCCGCTCGGCTCGTGGGGCGGCATCTCCTCGTCGCACTGGCTCGGCGTCGAGCCCGGCACCGGCCGGGACATCTTCGCCCGGATCGTCTACGGCGCGCGCACGTCCATGCTCATCGCACTCGCCGCCACCACCCTCACCACCGCGCTGGGCGTGCTGCTCGGCCTGCTCGCCGGCTACTTCGGCGGTCGCGTCGACATGGTGGTCTCGCGGCTCATGGAGTTCCTGATGGCGTTCCCCGCCCTCATCTTCATGATCGCGGTGCTGTCCGCGCTGCCCGCCGACGACCGCCAGTACCTGCTGGTCGCCGTGATCGCCCTGTTCGGCTGGCCCTACCTGGCGCGGATCGTGCGAGCGCAGACCCTGTCGCTCAAGGAGCGCGAGTTCGTCGAGGCCGCCCGAGCCTCCGGCGCCTCGCGCGCCACCATCGTGTTCGCCGAGATCCTGCCGAACCTGCGCTCGACCCTGCTGGTCATGGTGACGTTGGCGGTGCCCGGTTACATCGGCACGGAGGCGGGCCTGTCGTTCCTGGGGGTGGGCGTCGTGCCGCCCACGCCCTCCTGGGGGCAGATGATCTCCAGCTCGGTGGGCTGGTACTCGGTCGTGCCCACGTACTTCCTCGTGCCCGGCACGTTCCTGGCCCTGCTGGTGCTGTCCTTCATGGTCCTGGGCGACCGCGTGCGGGCGGCGCTCGACCCCGGGGGCAACCGGTGACCCGCCACGTCGTGAACCGCCTGTTCGGCATGATCGTGGTGCTGTTCCTGGTGTGCCTGTTCACCTACCTGGTGTTCTTCGCGCTATCGCCCGACCCGGCGGTGCAGATCTGCGGCAAGAACTGCACGCCCGAGCGCATCGACCAGATCCGGGCCAACCTGGGGCTGGACGCGCCGTTCCTCACCCGGTTCGCGGCCTTCCTCGGCGGGCTGGTCGCCGGCCGGACCTACGGCAGCGGCCCGTCCCTGGTCGAGTGCCACGCGCCGTGCCTCGGCTACTCGTTCCAGACCTCGCAGCTCGTCACCGACATGATCGTGCAGCGGCTGCCGGTCACCGCCGTCGTCGCGATCGGCGCGGCCGTCCTGTGGCTGCTCATGGGCGTGGCCGGCGGTCTGGTCAGCGCCGTGCGGGAGGGCCGGTTCGCGGACCGGTTCATCACCGCGCTCACCCTGGGCGGGATGTCGATCCCGAACTACGTGCTCGCGCT
Source organism: Saccharothrix luteola (assembly GCF_020859565.1). Classification (GTDB taxonomy): domain Bacteria; phylum Actinomycetota; class Actinomycetes; order Mycobacteriales; family Pseudonocardiaceae; genus Actinosynnema; species Actinosynnema luteola. The sequence goes on from NZ_JAJHUO010000002.1 coordinate 134,307, forward strand.
CGCGTTGCAGTACGTCTTCGTGATCTGGTTGCGGTGGCTGCCGTTCCCGCAGGCGGTGCCGTTCGCCGACGACCCCGTCCAGTGGTTCCTCAACTTCGTGCTGCCCTGGACGGTCCTGGCGATCGGCTACGCCTCGTCCTACACCAGGCTCACCCGCGCGAACGTCCTCGACACGCTCCGCGAGGACTACGTGCGCACCGCGCGGGCCAAGGGCCTGCCGCCCGCGCTGGTCTGGCGGCGGCACGCGCTGCGCCCGGCGCTGACCCCGGTGGTCACCATCGCGGGCATGGACTTCGCGGGACTGCTCGGCGGCGCCCTGATCACCGAGACCGTGTTCGGGATCAACGGCGTCGGCAAGCTCGCGGCGGACTCCATCACCAAGAACGACCAGCCGGTCATCATGGCCGTCACGCTGCTGGCCGCGTTCTTCGTCGTGGTCGGCAACGTGGTGGTCGACCTGCTGTACCCGGTGATCGACCCCAGGGTCCGGGTGGGGGCCGCGGCATGAGCGAGCTGCTGGCGGTCCGCGGGCTGACCGTGTCGTTCAACGGCGGCCCGGCGGTCGACGCGATCGACTTCTCCGTGCCGACCGGCGGTGCGCTCGGCATCGTCGGCGAGTCCGGCTCGGGCAAGTCGATGGCGAGCCTGGCGATCATGGGCCTGCTGCCGCCGGAGGCGAGCCGGTCCGGCTCGATCTCGTTCGGCGGCCAGGAGCTCACGGCGCTGTCCGAGCGGCGCATGCGGGCGGTGCGGGGCGACCGGATCGCGATGGTGTTCCAGGATCCGCTGTCCTCGCTGAACCCCTACTACACGGTGGGCGCGCAGATCGCCGAGGCCTACCGCGCGCACCGTCCCGGCGTCTCCCGCCGCGCGGCCCGCGCCGCCGCCGTCGAGGCGATGGAACGGGTGCACATCCGCGAGGCGGGCAGGCGCGTGGACGACTACCCCCACCAGTTCTCCGGGGGCATGCGCCAGCGCGTCATGATCGCGATGGCGCTCGGCGCCGAACCGGAGCTGATCATCGCGGACGAACCGACCACCGCGCTGGACGTCACCGTGCAGGCGCAGATCCTCGACCTGCTGACCGAGGTCCGCCGGGAGACCGGTGCCGCGCTCGTCCTGGTCACGCACGACCTCGCGGTGGTCAGCGAGGTCGCCGACGACCTGGTCGTCATGCGCGGGGGCAAGGTGGTCGAGGCGGGAACGGCCGAGCAGGTCTTCTCCGACCCGCAACACCCGTACACGCAGGCATTGCTGGACGCCGTGCCGCGCATCGACGCCCCGCCGACGACGGCTCAGGCCACGTCGGGCCAGGGCGCGGCAGGAGGAGGGTCATGAGCCCGGAACCGCTGCTGAGCGCCCGCAACCTGGTCAAGGAGTTCCCGGTCGCGGGCACCGCGGGCCTGCTGCGGCCCGCGCGCAGGTTCCGCGCGGTCGACGACGTGTCCTTCGACCTGCACGCGGGCCGGACGCTGGCGCTGGTCGGCGAGTCCGGCTCCGGCAAGTCCACCACCGCGCGGCTGGCCACCCGGCTGGTCGACGTCACCTCCGGCACGGTGCACCTGGCCGGCCGCGACATCACCACCGCGACCGGCCAGGAGCTGCTGGAGGTGCGCCGCCAGGTCCAGGTGGTGTTCCAGGACCCGTTCTCCTCGCTCAACCCCCGGCACACCGTGGAGCGGATCGTCACGGCCCCGCTGCGCTACCAGAAGCGGCCGATCCCCGGCGGGGCCAAGGCGTTCGCCCAAGGGCTCCTGGAGCGCGTCGGGCTGGCACCCGACCACGTCGGCCGCTACCCCGCGCAGTTCTCCGGCGGGCAGGCGCAGCGCATCGGCATCGCCCGCGCGCTCGCCGTGAACCCCCGCGTGCTGGTGTGCGACGAGGCCGTGTCCGCGCTGGACGTCTCGGTGCAGGCGCAGATCATCGGCCTGCTGCGCGACCTCCAGCGCGAGGAGGGCTTCGGGTGCCTGTTCATCGCCCACGACCTGGCGGTGGTCCGGCAGATCGCCACGAGCGTCGCGGTGATGACGGGAGGCCGGGTCGTGGAGGCGGGGGAGCGGGACGCGGTCTTCGACGACCCGCGGCACGAGTACACGCGCGCCCTGCTGGCCGCCGTGCCGCGCATCCGCCCCGACTGGGAGCGGGCACGGCTGCGCAACGCCGCCAAGCGGCACGACCCGGCCGACGCCGTCGCGCGCGACCGGACCGACGACGGGATCACCGCATGAGCGAGCCGGCGAGCGGATCGTCCGACAGCGTGCTCCGGGCTCTTGCCACGCCGAGCGCCGGCGGGGTGTGCGGGTGAACCCCGTCGAGTACGCCGTGCCCGGCGCGTGGGTGCGCGAGTTCACCGTCGAGGCGCCCCTGGACTGGTCGGCCCCCGGCGACGAGACCGTCGAGCTGTTCGTGCGGGAGTTCGCCGATCCCGACCGCAGGCACGACGAGCTGCCGCTGCTGACCTACCTCCAGGGCGGTCCCGGCGGGGCCAACCCGCGTCCCGCCGTGCTCGACGGCTGGCTGGCCGAGGCGCTCCGGCACTACCGCGTGGTGCTGGTCGACCAGCGCGGCACCGGCCGCAGCAGCCCCGTCGACGGCACGGTCGTCGCGGGTGTCCCGGACGCGCGCGCCGCGGCCGAGCACCTGTTGCGGTTCCGCGCCGACTCGATCGTGCGCGACCTGGAGCACGTCCGCACCCGCTGCTACGGCGGGAAGACGTGGGCCACGCTCGGGCAGAGCTTCGGCGGCTGGATCACGCTGGCCTACCTCTCGCACGCACCGCACGCGCTCGCCGCGTGCTACGTGTGCGGCGGTGTGCCCGGCACCCCGCCCGACCCCGACGAGGTCTACCGGCGCACCTTCACCCGGGCCGAGGCCAAGACCGCCGACTTCTACCGCCGCTACCCGCAGGACGTCGACGCCGTCACCGCGATCGCCGACCGGCTCGCCGAGGGCGGCGTGGAGCTGCCGGACGGCTCGCCGCTGTCCGTTCGCCGTTTCCAGCTACTCGGGGGCGACCTCGGCTTCACCACCGGGCACCAGCGGCTGCACTGGTTGGTGTCCGAGGCGCTGCGCCGCGACGGCCGGTTCACCGACCAGTTCCTGGAGACGGTGGCGGTCAAGACGTCCTACGCGGGCAACCCGCTGTTCTGGGTGCTCCAGGAGTCGATCTACGGTGACGGCGCGAACGGCCCGTTCCGCTGGTCCGCGCAGCGCGAGCGGGACCGACGGCCGCGGTTCGCCGAGGACCGCCGGCCGCTGCTGCTCACCGCCGAGATGACCTTCCCCTGGATGTTCCGGGAGATCCGGGCCCTGCGGCCGTTCGCGCCCGTGGTGGAGGAGCCGGCGGGCGTCGAGGTGTGGAGCCGGCTCTACGACCCGGAGCGGCTGGCGGCCAACGACGTGCCGTTCGCCGCCGTCGTCTACCACGACGACCTGTTCGTCGACGCGGGACTGCAGCACGACACCCTCGGCAGGCTCGGCAACGCGCGGGCGTGGGTGACCAACGAGTACGAGCACGACGGCATCGGCGACGGCCGCGTGCTGCGCAGGTTGCGGGAGATGGTCCGCGACCGCGGAGGGGAGAGGCGATGACCGGGGCGACCGTCCCACCGCACACCGGGACCAGACCACCTCGCCTGGCCGAGGACAGCCCGGGCTTCCTGGCCCGCATCGGGCAGGGCTGGGCCGACCGCGAGGTCCGAGCCCCGGTCGACGTCGCCGCCGCACGTGCCGCCGCCGAGCACCGCGCCCGGCTCAGCGCCGCCCTGCCGCAGCGCACCGTCGTCCTGGCCGCCGGCCACGCCCCGCGCCGCAACGGTGACGCGGACTACGCGTTCCGCGCCGACAGCGACTTCGTGTGGGCCACCTCCTGCCAGGTCGAGGGCGGCGTGCTGGTGATGACCCCGCGCCCCGGCGGCCACGACCCGGTGCTCTACCTGCCCCCGCCCGCCGGTCCCGCGGAGCGGGACTTCCACGCCGGCGCCGCGCGCGGCGAGCTGTGGGTCGGCCCGTCCGCCGGGCTCGCCGCCTGGTCGACCGCGCTGGACCTGCCCGTGCGGCCGGTGGCCGACTACGACGGTCGGGAGGCCGACGACCCGGAGCGCCTGCGCACCGTGCTCTCCGACCTGCGGATGGTCAAGGACGAGTGGGAGGTCGGGCAGCTGCGCGAGGCCGTCGACCAGACCGTCGCCGGTTTCGCCACCGTCGCCGACGAGGTCCCCCGTGCGGTGTCGCGGGGCTGGGGCGAGCGGTGGTTGCAGGGCACCTTCGACCGGCACGCCCGCACCTTCGGCAACGGCCCCGGGTACAGCACGATCGTCGGCTCGGGCGAGCACGCCCCGATCCTGCACTGGGTGCGCTGCGACGGCCCCGTCCTGCCCGGCGAGGCGTTGTTGCTGGACATGGGCGTGGAGGCCCGCTCGCTCTACACCGCCGACGTCACCCGCACCATCCCGGTCGGCGGCGCGTTCACCCCGGCCCAGCGGTCCGTGCACGACCTGGTCGAGGCCGCGCACCGAGCGGGCATGGACCGGGTGCGCCCCGGCAACACCTTCAGCGACTTCCACTTCGCCGCGATGGAGGTCCTCGCCCGGGGCCTGCACGACTGGGGCCTGCTGCCGGTGTCGGTCGACGAGGCGCTCGCCCCGGAGGGCCAGCAGCACCGCCGCTACCTGGTGTGCGGCATCGGCCACCACCTCGGCCTGGACGTGCACGACTGCGGCTCGTCGGGCTACGAGCGGTACCAGGGCGCGCCGCTGCGGCCGGGCATGGTGCTCACGGTCGAGCCGGGCCTGTACTTCCACGCCCACGACGAGACGGCCCCGCCGGAGCTGCGCGGCATCGGCGTGCGCCTGGAGGACGACCTCCTGGTCACCGCCTCCGGCAACGAGGTCCTGTCGGGCGCGCTGCCGATCGACGCGGCGGGCATCGAGGAGTGGGCCGCCCGGCGACCCGCCTGACCGACCCCTCGTCCTGCCGGACAAGAAGAACTCCTCGGGAAGGGACCATCCCCAGTGGCCGAAGCTCACCAGGGTCAGTTCACTCGACGCCTGTTCCTCCGGACCTCCGCCCTCGGCACCGCCACCGTCGCCGGCGCGGGGCTGTTCGGCCCCCACTCGGCTGTCGCCGCCGTGCCGGGCGGGTCGCCGCAGGCCGGTCCGGGCGGGACGGCGCCGGTGCGGCCGTTCCCGCTGCGTGACGTGCGGTTGGGTGCGGGTCTGCTGCAGGAGAAGCGGGACCGCGTCAAGGCGTTCCTGCGTGCGTACGACGAGCGGCGGTTCCTCGTGCTGTTCAACGACCAGGCGGGCAGGCCGAACCCGCCCGGTGTCGCGGTGCCGGGCGGTTGGGAGGACGGAGGGCTGCTCAGCGGCCACTGGGCGGGGCACTACCTGACCGCGCTCGCCCAGGCCTACGCCGACGGCGGGGAGCAGGTCTACAAGTCCAAGTCGGACTGGGTGGTGGCCGAGCTGGCGGCGTGCCAGTCGGCGATCACCGCTCGCCTGGACTCCGAGCCCGGCGGCGGGGACCGGCCCGTGCCGTCGGTCGGCCGGGTGGCCGGGCGGTTCGGCAGCGCGCTGAGGCTCAACGGGCCGAGCGCGGCGCAGTACTGCACGTTGCCGCAGGAGGCGGTCAACCAGCTCACCGACTTCAGCATCGCCACGTGGGTCAACCTCGCCTCCACGGGTAGTTGGAGCAGGCTGTTCGACTTCGGCCAGAGCACGACGGTCACCATGTTCCTGACCCCGCGGGCCGGTGTGGCGGGCAACGCGCCGCGGTTCGCGATCACCACCGGCGGCTCGGGCCGGGAGCAGCGGATCGACGGCGCCTCGGCCCTGCCCACCGGCCGGTGGGTGCACGTCGCGGTGACGTTGGCGGGCTCGACCGGCACCCTTTACGTCGACGGCCGACCCGTGGGCGCCAACAATGCCATGACGCTGAACCCGTCGCACCTGGGCAACCCCGGGAACCGGTGGATCGGCCGGTCCCAGTACGGCGACCCGTACCTGGACGCGGCGATCGACGAGTTCCACGTCTTCGACCGGGCGCTGACCGGGGCCGAGGTGCGGTCGCTGCTGGACTCACCGGCCGGCACCACCGGTGGCGGGAGCATCGCCTGGTACCGGTTCGACGAGACCGACGGCACGAGGCTGGAGGACGCCTCGCCGAACGACCGCGACGCCGGTGTCGTGGTGGCCTCGTCGGACGGGCCGGCGGACTGGGTCCCGACGTTCCCCGGCTACCTCGGGGCGATCCCGGAGGACGCGGTGCTGCGGCTGGGTCCGCCGCGCTGGGCGGTCTACGGCGGCAACGCCGGCACGAACACGTGGGCGCCCTGGTACACCCAGCACAAGATCATGCGCGGCCTGCTCGACGCGTACTACCACACCGACAACGCCCAGGCGCTCGACGTGGTGACGAAGATGGCGGACTGGGCCCACCTCGCGCTCACCGTCGGCGACAAGAACCACCCCGACTACGCGGGCCCGCTGACCCGCGACGACCTCGACCACATGTGGGACCTCTACATCGGCGGCGAGTTCGGCGGCGCGAACGAGGTCTTCCCCGAGATCGGCCACCTCACCGGCGACGCGAAGCACCTGGCGACCGCCAAGTGCTTCGACAACCGCGAGTCGCTGTTCGGCGCCTGCGTGGAGGACCGGGACATCCTCGTCGTCACCCCGCGGAACCGCCCCGGCCGCCGTCGTCCCGAGCGGTTGCACGCCAACACCCACGTGCCGCAGTTCGTCGGCTACCTCAGCGTCTACGAGCGTGGCGGCGGCGAGGAGTACTTCACCGCGGCGAAGAACTTCTTCGGCATGCTCGTCCCGCACCGCATGTTCGCCCACGGCGGCGTGGGCGGCAACTACCCCGGCTCGAACAACAACCTCGAGCTGTTCCAGAACCGCGGCAACGTCGCCAACGCCGTCGCCACCAGCGGCGCGGAGACCTGCACCACCTACAACCTGCTCAAGCTGGCCCGCAACCTGTTCCTGCACGAGCACGACCCGGCGTACCTGGACTACTACGAGCGCGGCCTGCTCAACATGATCACCGGGTCGCGGGCCGACACCGACGCCACCCACGACCCGCAGGTGACCTACTTCCAACCGGTCGGACCGGGCGCCGTGCGCGGTTACGGCAACACGGGGACGTGCTGCGGCGGCACCGGCCTGGAGAACCACACGAAGTACCAGGAGACGGTCTTCCTCCGGTCCGCCGACGACAGCACGCTGTGGGTCAACCTCTACGCGCCCGCCACGCTCACGTGGCCCGAGAAGGGCTTCACCGTCACGCAGCAGACCTCCTTCCCTCGCCAGGACCACACGAAGCTCACCGTCGACGGCAACGGCAGCCTGGACCTCAAGCTGCGGGTCCCCGCGTGGGCGCAACGCGGGTTCCACGTGACCGTCAACGGTCTGCCGCAGGAGCTGGACGCGCGGCCCGGCACTCACGTGACACTGAGCCGCGACTGGAACCGCGGCGACGTGGTGGAGATCCGGATGCCGTTCAGCGTCCGGATCGAACGGGCCATCGACCGCCCCGACACCCAGGCCGTCTTCTGGGGCCCGCTGCTGCTGCAGATCATGGGTGACCCGGACGGCGGGGCGTTCCCCGAGCTGTCGCTGTACCGGCACCTCAAGCGGGACGGGGACTACGACCGCGCCGCGATCACCGCCGGCCCGCGCACGCCTGCCGGTGACCTCACGTTCACCGCGGGCGGCTTCACGCTCCGGCCCTACTACATCAGTGACACCCAGGCGGCGTCCTCGTACTTCCGCCGGGTCGAACCGACGGTCGTCTTCGGCTCCCTCGACACCGGCGTGCCCAACCGCAAGCGCGACGACGGCCTCCCGCGCTACGACGTCCCCGTCGACGGCGTCACCTCGCCCGGCGACGACGGCCCGACCTTCCTGGACCTGCTCTGGGACCAGGCCCCCTTCGCCACCCACGGGCGGTTCGTCGCCGCCGTCACCGCTCTCGCCAACGCCTTCGTCACCGCCGGCGCGTTCACCACGGCCGAGCGGAACGCGGTCGTCGCCAAGGCGGCATCAGCCGAGCGGGAGTTGTAGTTCGCCGTGCTTCGGTCGTGCCGCCGGAAGACCACGGGCGCCGGTCGGAAGCATTGCCGAAAGGATTTTCGGCTGCCACAGTGCTGAGTAGCGCACCCGCCGCCGGTCGCCGGGCCGGTGGTCGAGTCGATGCGTCCTCTGTGGACGATGCTTCTCCGCCGCCTCCGGACCCACCGAACAGCTCTCGCGTGAGGATGTGAGGATTCGATGAGGCGTTTCACCAGGGTGGTCATCTACCCGAACACGCACTTCGACCAGAGCCGGAAGAGCGCCATCCTCAACGGCCCGTACGGCAGCTACCTGCACTGACAGCGGGCCTGAGCACTGAACACCGCTGGGCACCGGGCGACCCGCGATCGGGCACGCCCGGTGGTGCCGCGCGCCGTCGCACTCACGCCACGCCTCATCCCTGCGCTTCCACCAAGAGGTCTCCGTGTTGACAAACCTGCGCACGACCGGTTCCCGACGCCGGACTCGTACCACTGTCCTTTGTCTCCTGGCGGCGCTCTCCTTCGCGTCCACCACACCCGCCCAAGCCGCTGAGCCGGGCTCGCCGACCTCCGATGACCGTTATGCGGCAACGGAGAAGCCGGTCTCGACCGTCCTCACGGCGAACGACTCCCGTGCGCACGTGCACGTGAAGTTCGCGGAGGGGAGCCAGGTCCGGCTGCGTGGCGACGTGCTGACGTCGGCCGCGGGCACGGACCTCTCGGCGGTCCGGAGCGTACTCGGGTCCGGCTCCGTCTCGGCGGTGCGGCGGCTGTTCACGGCGTCCGAGGAGACGTTGCGGACGTTCACCGACCAGGCCGTGGCACGCTCGGGCCGCCGGCAAGCCGACCTGAACCTGTGGTACCGCCTGGACCTGCGGCCGGGCGCCGACCCGGCCGCGGTGATCGACGCGCTCAACGCCCTGCGCGAGGTCGAGATCGCCTACGCCGAACCGCTCGCCGTGTCACCGCCGATCGCGCCGGACTTCACCCCTCGCCAGGGCTACCGCTCCGCCGCGGCGAGCGGCGGCATCGACGCCGACTACGCGCGCACGATCCCCGGCGGCACCGGCGCGAACGTGCGCGTGGCCGACATCGAGTACGCCTGGAACTTCGCCCACGAGGACCTGTCGAAGCTGCGCGCCCCCGGCGCGTTCGTCCGCAACGGCACCGCGAAGGACCCGTTCGACGACAACAACCACGGCACCGCCGTGGCGGGCATCCTCGTCGGCGACGTCAACGCGGGCGGAGTGACCGGGTTGGTCCCAGACTCGCCGATCTACGTCACCAACGCCGCCAACGCCGAGCGCGGGTGGGACGTCGCGAACTCCGTCATCGTGCTGGCCCGCGCCCTTCGGCCCGGTGACGTGCTGCTCATCGAGCAGCAGACGTCGGGCCCGGCCGGCTGCACGGGGTACGTCGCCCCCGAGTGGGTCCCCGCGATCTACGACGCGATCGTCGCGACCACGTCCTCGGGCATCACCGTGGTCGAGACGGCGGGCAACGGCTCGATGAACCTGGACAACCCGTGCTTCGGCAGCAGGTTCCCGCGCGGCAAGCCCGACTCCGGCGCCATCATCGAAGGCGCCGGCTCCGCTCCGGGGTGCGGCACCGCCCGCACCCGGCTGAACTTCTCCACCTACGGCAGCCGCATCGACGTGCAGGGCTGGGGCAACTGCGTGGTGAGCACCGGGTACGGGGGCCTCCACAACAGCGGCGGCGCCAACGCCTACTACACGGCGACGTTCGGCGGGACGTCCAGCGCCGGTCCCATCGTGGCGGCCGCCGCGGCCTCCCTGTCCAGCATCGCCAAGCAGCGGGGCACCACCCTCACCCCCGGCCAGGTGCGCGCCGTCCTGAAGTCCACCGGAACCCCGCAGGTGAACCCCGGGACCGGGAACATCGGCCCGCTGCCCAATCTGCGTGCCGCGATCGCCGCCCTGCCGACCGCCGGCAGCCGACCCGCCTCGCACTGACCGCCGTCGCCACCCGGCTCGACCCTGCCCGACCTTGGAGGTCCGAGTGTCCATGAAGAAGCTCCTCGCGGTGATCGCCTCCGGCGTGATGGCCGCGTCCGTCCTGTCGTTGCCCGGCGCGGCTGCCGCGAGCCCTCCGGTTCCCGTCGCCGCCGACCACACCCTCGAAGACCACGCCGAGGACGCGGCTCCGCACTCGCACGGGAGGCAGGCGGCGGACCGCTGTCACCACGCCGATGAGTTCACACCCAAGGCCGGGCTGGGCGACCGCGTGTGCGCGATGGGCAACGGCGAGTTCAAGGTGCGCACGCCCCACGGCGACCACGTGACCCACTTCGACGCCCCGCTCGCCGAGCACAAGGGTGTGCGGGACACGGTGACCTCGTCGGCGATCACGCCCCTGGCCGCGCGTTCGCACCACTGCGCCACGGACTCGTACCGCATCCAGCTCGTGTACATGATCCCCGCCGGTGCGCCCGACGCGTCGTCGACGATGGTGCCGTTGATGAGGCAGCACTTCACCGAGTCCAACGCCATGGTGTCCAACCGCGCCGCGCAGTACGGCGGGGACCTGTCGTTGCGCGTCGCGTGCGACTCCGCGGGCCGGCCCGCCGTCCGGGTCATGCGCAGCGGCCACAACAACAGCGACATCGGCGCCATCGACCAGGAGGTCGCGCGCCAGGGCCAGCGGATCACCGGTCAGGACAACGTCGTGTACTGGGGGGACGGTGGGTGCGGCGGCGGCGTCGCCTACGGCAGCGGCGACACGCGGCCCGGCGTGGAGAACGGCGTCAACAACGCGCCCGGCATCGCGGTGGTCTACGGGCGGTGCCCCTTCACGTACATGCTGCACGAGCAGGGGCACTCGATGGGCGCCGTGCTGCCGAACACGCCCAACAGCTCGGGCGCCGGTCACTGCAACGACGACGCCGACGTCATGTGCTACAAGGACGGCGGTCCGCGCTCGGGCAACTACCGCTCCAACGTGTGCCCGTCCCCGAACGGCAACCTGGACTACTACTGGGACTGCAACGTCAACGACTACTTCCACCCGACCCCGCCGGCCGGGTCGTTCCTCGCGACGAACTGGAACCTGGCGAGCTGCGCCAACCGGGTGGTGTACCGCCCCACCTGCGGCGCGGCGCCACGGGCGGCCCGGCTCCCGTCGTAGACCGCGGACCGGGCACGACGACGCCTTCCGCCGCGCGGCGGAAGGCGTCGGCGGGTGGCCACCTCCAGCACTCGCCGACCCATAGGGGTAGTGGGGCCGCCGGACTCAGGGTGCGGCCCGATGTGCGGGTGGACGGGTGGCCGTAGGGTCCTCGTGTGCCACTCATCGAGACGTCCGCGCTGGGCATGCGCTACGACGGCAAAGTGACCGCCCTGGCGGATCTGACCTTGGACATCGAGGCCGGGGTCGTCGGTCTGGTCGGGGTCAACGGGGCGGGGAAGACCACGCTGATCAAGCTCGCGCTGGGGCTGCTCACGCCCACCAGCGGCCGGATCCGCGTGCTCGGGCTCGACCCGATCGCCGACGGGGAGCAGGTCCGGGCGAAGGTCGGCTACATGCCCGAGCACGACTGCCTGCCTCCGGACATGGTCGCCGCCGAGTTCGTCACGCACATGGCGCAGGTCAGCGGCCTGCCCGCGGCGGCGGCGCGGGAGCGGGCGTCGGAGACGTTGCGGCACGTGGGCCTCTACGAGGAGCGCTACCGCCGGATCGGGGGCTACTCCACCGGCATGAAGCAGCGGGTCAAGCTCGCCCAAGCGCTGGTCCACGACCCCGAACTGCTGCTGCTCGACGAACCCACCAACGGGCTCGACCCGGCGGGCAGGCGGGCGATGCTCGACCTGGTGCACCGCATCGGCACGGAGTTCGGCATCTCGGTGGTGGTCTGCTCCCACCTGCTCGGCGAGATCGAGCGGATCTGCACGTCGCTGGTCGCCATCGACGCGGGCACGCTCCTGCGCTCGGCGACGCTGTCGTCGATGACCGAGCACAACGACCTGCTCGTCGTCGAGATCGACGAGGGCGCCGAGCGGCTGGCCGTCGCGCTCACCGCCGAAGGCCTGGACGTGCGCCACGAGAACCGCGTCCTGACCGTCCGCCTCGGCGAGGACGACGGCGCGGTGTACGACCTCATCCGCGACGCCGTCGCGGACCTGGACCTCTGCCTGCACCGGCTCGAACGCCAGCGGCACCAGGTCGCCGACCTGTTCCGCGACCGCCCGGCCGAGGAGGTGTCCCATGTCTGAACCCGGCGTCATCCACGACATCGGTTACCAGCGCTACACCGGCCCGAGGCTCGGCCCCGCCTACTCGGCCCGCGCGCTGTACGTGCACAGCCTTCGCAGCGCCTACGGCCTCGGCCGCAGCCCGTGGGCGAAGGTGCTGCCGTTCGGGCTGATCGGCCTGGCCTCCATCGCCTCGCTGATCATCGTGATCATCAACAGCCAGGTGCCCGAGCCGATCCTCGACTACGTGGGCATCGCCTCCACCTTCACCTTCGCCGCGGCGGTCTTCGTCGCCGTCGTCGCGCCCGAGCTGGTGTCGGTGGACCTGCGCACGAACCTGTTGCAGCTCTACTTGTCCCGCCCGCTGGGCCGGTCGAGCTACGCGCTGACCAAGGTCGCCGCGCTGGCCACCGCGACGTTCCTGGTGTTCGCGGCGCCCATGCTGATCATGTTCATCGGCATGGCCTTCGGCACCGACAACGGCGTCCCAGGGGTGTTGGAGGAGTTCGGCGGACTGCTCGTCGGCCTCCTGGCGGCGGCCGTCCACGCCGCGCTGCTGGCGGCGCTGGGGTTGCCGATCGCGTCGCTGTCGGGGCGCCGGGTGTTCGCGTCCGGCATGATCATCGGCGTCTTCCTGCTCACCGCCCCGATCTCGGGGCTCCTGAGCGAGCTGGACTCCGGGACGATCGGCCTGCTCGCCGGGCTGCTCGACCCGACGAGCCTGCTCAACGGCGTGGACCAGTGGCTGTTCGGACTGGAACTCGACATCGTCGACATCGGCTCGTTCGGACCGGTGTACGGCGTGGTCGCGGTCGCGTTGACCGCGCTGGGCACGATGGCCGCGGTGTGGCGGTACAAGGGGATGAAGTCATGAACACCGTCGAACTCTCGGGCGTCTCCCGCTGGTACGGCAACGTGGTCGCGGTCAACGACGTGACCCTGTCGATCGGCCCCGGGCTGACCGGCCTCCTCGGACCCAACGGCGCGGGCAAGACCACCGTGCTGCACCTGATGGCGGGCCTGCTGGCCCCGTCCCAGGGCGAGGTCGCGATCGGCGGTGAGCCCGCGTGGGCCAACCCCGGCGTGTACCGCAAGCTCGGCCTGGTCACCGAGCGCGAGAGCGTGCCCGGGTTCCTCACCGCGTGGGAGTTCGTCCTGGCCAGTGCCAAGCTGCACAAGCTCCCCGACCCGACGGCCGCCGCCCGCGCCGCGCTGGACGTCGTGGACCTGCGCGACGCGCAGGACCGCCGGATCTCCACCTATTCCAAGGGGATGCGCCAGCGGAGCCGGGTCGCCGCGGCGCTCGTGCACGACCCGGACGTGCTGCTGCTGGACGAACCGTTCAACGGCATGGACCCCCGGCAGCGGATGCAGATGATGGAGCTGCTCGACGGCATGGCCGCGGCGGGGCGGACCATCGTGTTCAGCTCCCACATCCTGGAGGAGGTCGAGCAGCTCTCCGGCACCGTGCAGGTGATCGTGGCGGGCAGGCTCGCCGCCTCCGGCGACTACCGGCACATCCGGCGGCTGATGACCACCCGCCCGCACGTGTTCACCATCGCCTCCTCCGACGACCGCCTCCTCGCGACCGCGCTGATGGCCGAGCCGTCGGTCTCCGGGGTGAGCATCGCCGAGGCGGGTCTCCAGGTGCACACCAGCGACTACGGCGCCTTCACCCGTGCCCTGGCCAAGCTCGCCAAGGCCAGGGGCATCCGGCTGACCACGATCCTGCCTTCGGACGAGTCCCTCGAGAAGGTCTTCTCCTACCTGGTGACCACATGAACCCGACGATCATCCGCCTCACGGCGAGGGCGCTGCTCGGCCGCAGGCGCGTGTTGCTGCTGCTCCCCATGCCGATCATCCTGATCGGGCTGACCCTGCTGGGCGTCAGCAGCGAGGACGAGTACGTGACCCCGTCCGACTGGGGCCCGCTGGTCTTCTCCAACCTGGGACTCGCGGTGATCCTGCCGCTGACCGCGCTGATCGTCGGCAGCAGCGCGCTCGGCCTGGAGATCGACGACGGCACCATCACCCACCTGATCACCAAGCCGCTGCCGCGCTCGGAGATCATCCTGTCGAAGCTGCTGGTGGCCTGGTCGGTGACCACCGCGGCCGCCGCCGTGCCGCTGGCCGCCGCGGCCCTGATCGCGGGCTCCGGCTCGCTGGCCGTCGGCCTGGTCGTCGGCGCGGCCCTCGGCGCGTTGGCCTACGTCGCCCTGTTCCTCGCGCTGAGCGTGATGACCAAGCGCCCGGTCGCGGTCGGCCTCGTCTACATCGTGCTGTGGGAGAACCTGCTGGTGTCGTTCGTCGACGGCGCCCGCGTGTTCAGCATCCGCCAGCACGCGACGGCCATCGCGGACGCGATCGGCGACACCCCGCTGATCTCCTCGACGGTGTCGGTGCCGACCGCGTTGATCATGGTGTCGGTGTTCGTCGTGGCGGGTACGGTCGGGGCCACCCGGCGGCTGCGGTCCTTCGCGCTGACGGGCGAGGCGAACTAGCGCCACCCAAGGGGGCCGATGGCTACGGTCGGACACCTGCTGGACCGCCGGTTCAACGGGTACACAGGGAACAGGCTGCCGCACGAGCTGGACGACGTCGTGGAGTCGGTCGTGGCCGGGTACCTCGACTCGACGCCCGCCGCGCGGCAGGAGGTGCTGGACGCGATCCGGCCACGCGCGGCGGGCGTGCTCTGCGTGTTCGGTCAGCGGATGGCGACGATGGCCGTGCGGACCGACTCGACGGCGCCTCTCTACCGCGGCATCGTCGGGATGGGGATGGCGGAGCGGACGCTGGGCGACCCGCGCAACAGCCTCTTCGTGCTCGCGACGGTCAACCACGCCGCCACGACGCTGGGCACCAGCATCACGCGGCTCGCCACGGACCTGCGCCGGCACCTGCCGGAACCGGCGTACGAGAAGTTCCTGGCGTTCGACCGGCGCGATGAGCGGGACAAGTCCCTCCCGGCGTTCGCGATGGCCGCCTACGGTTCCGGGCCGGAGTTCCGCTACGGACACGGCTCCACCCTGGCGTGAGCGCGAGGCCGCGGGTCGTCATCCCGCGCCGACCGTCTCGGCGGCCTCGTCCACCGGCGCGGGGTTCTTCGGGCCGCGCAGGACGATGTAGACGAGCAGCGCGCCCATGACGGCGACACCCGCCCACATGGCCTGCTGCCAGCCGTCGACGAAGGACTGCTGGGCGGCCTGGACGATCTGCCGCTCGTGCGAGCCGGTGCCGCCCGAGACCTCGACGGCGTTGGCGATGCCCGCGCGGGCGGTGTCCGCGGCGGCCTGGGGGACACCGTGCAGCCGGTCGTCGATCGCGCTGCGGTAGCCGGCGGACACGAGCGCGCCCAGCACGGCGACGCCCAACGCGGTGCCGAACTCGCGGGTGATGTCGTTGAGCGCGGAGGCGACGCCCTGCTTGCCGCGCGGCAGCGATCCGGTGATGGCCTCGGTGGCGGGTGTCATGGACAGGCCCATGCCGATGCCCATGGCGAGCATGCCCGGCAGGATGCCCGGGTAGCCGCCGTCCACGGAGACGAACAGCGCCATCAGCGCCAGGCCCGCACCGGCCAGGGCGATGCCCACCGCGATGGTCGGGCGGGAGCCGATGCGGGCGGTCAGCTTGGGGGCCAGGCCGGAGGTCGCCATCATCATGACGGCCATCGGCATCATGGCCGCCGTCGACAGCAGTCCCGACCAGCCGAGCACCGCCTGGAAGAACGGGAACAGGACCACGGCGACGCCCGCCTGGACGCCGAAGACCGCCGACAGCGTGATCGAGCCGCCGGCCAGGCCGCGCTCCCGGAACAGCCGGACGTCGAGCAGTGACGCGTCGCGGCGGTGCAGTTCCCAGGCCACGAAGCCGATGCCGGAGATCAGGCCGACGACGAGGCCGACCAGCGTCGCGGGAGCGGCCCAGCCGCGTTCGGGCCCTTCCTGCAAGGCGAAGATGAGGCCGACGACGGCGACGGTGGAGACCAGCGCGCCGACGGTGTCGAAGGAATGGGCCGAGCGCTCACGGGAGTCGGGCACTGAAGTCGAGGTCAGGCCCAGTGCCACGACGACCAGGGCCACCGGCAGCACGAACAACCAGCGCCAGTCCGCGACGTCGACCAGGAGGGCGGAGAGGAACATGCCCAGGACGCCGCCGCCTCCCGCGACGCCGGTCCACACGCCGATCGCCTTGCCGCGCTGCTCCGCGGGGAAGGTGGAGGTGATGACGGCGAGCGTGATCGGCATGATCATCGCGGCGCCGACGCCGGCGGCCACCCGGGTCGCGATCATGACCTCGGCGGTGGGGGCGAGGCCCGCCGCGACGTTGGCGACGCCGAAGACGACGAGTCCGGCGATCAGCACGGGCTTGCGGCCCAAACGGTCACCGATCGCGCCGAGCGGCAGCAGCAGCGCGGCCAGGGCCAGGGTGTAGCTGTTGATGATCCACAAGACGGCGTTCTGCGAGGCCCCGAACTCGACGGCCAGGTGGGTCTGGGCGACGTTCAGCCCGGACACCGAGGCGATGACGGCCATCAGCGCGATGGAGACGGCGATCAGGATGGTGCGGAGCTGACGCGCGTCCGGTGCGCCGGTTCCGGCGGTGGGTTCCTGCGCGGGCTGGTTCGTACTCATGGATCCGACGGTAAGCAGAACTTGCGTCGATGGCATACCCTGTTGCCTATGACGCAAGAAGAAGGTGCGCTGGACGGCCTCGTGCGCAAGCGCATCCGCGCTCTGCGGGTGGCCCAGGGCCTGTCCCTGGAGGAACTGGCCGGCCGTGCCCACCTCAGCCAGTCCTCGCTGAGCCGCATCGAGAACGGGCAGCGCCGCCTGGCGCTGGACCAGCTCGTCACGCTGGCCCGCGCCCTGGACACCACCCTTGATCAACTCGTGGAGAACGCCGCCGACGACGTCGTCATCCGCCCCATGGTCCACGGCGCCCACGGCGTGAGCTGGCCGATGAAGGGCGACCCGGCCATGAGCGTCATGCGTCGGCGGCTGACCGAGCCGCCACCCGACAACCCGTCCCGGATGCGCGCCCACCCGGGCCGGGAGTGGCTCGTCGTGCTGTCCGGCACCGCGATCCTGATGCTGGGCGACCGCCGCTTCCGCATCGAGACCAACCAGGCCGCCGAGTTCCCGACCATGATGCCGCACGCCATCGGCGCGGAGGGCCGACCTTGCGACATCATGTTCATCTTCGACCGGGACGCCCGCCGTGGACATCGCGAGACCGACGACCAGCGCGAGAACGGCGACGCGCAAGGCGGCCGGTAGTCAGGCCGGCGGCCCGCACCTTGCGCGGCCCGCAGCACGCCGGACCAGTTCCTTGCGCAATGCGCAAGACGTCGTGCCTGATACGCATAATGGGCTTAACGTGGCCGTATGCCGCAGACACACATTCACGACCACGGACACCACCACCAGAGCGGCGCGGACAGCGGGCAGGCGGACATCCTCGACCTGGACGCGGAAGTCCTCGCCGAGCACATCGCCGCCATCGCCGAGTGGCTGCCCGTGAAGAGCGGCCCTCGCCGGATCGTGGACCTGGCCTCCGGGACGGGAGCGGGCACGTTCGCGCTCCTCGACCGCTTCCCCGAGGCGCACGTCACCGCCGTCGACGCCTCGCCCGGCCACCTGCGCCGGCTCCGGGAGAAGGCGCAGGCCCGCGGTGTGGACGAGCACGTGCGCACCCTGTCGGCCGACCTCGACGACGCCACCTGGCCCGACCTCGGCACGCCCGACCTCGTGTGGGCGTCGGCCTCCCTGCACCACATGGCCGACCCGGACCACGCCCTGCGCGCCGTGCGCGACCTGCTCGCCCCGGACGGCCTGTTCGTCGTCGTCGAGCTCGCCGGGCTCCCGCGCTTCCTGCCCGAGGACGCCCCGGCCGACCGGCCCGGACTGGAGGGCCGCCTCCACGCCGCCGCCGACCGCCGCCACGCCGAGCACATGCCCCACCGCGGCGCGGACTGGGGACCGAAGTTGACCGCCGCCGGCTTCGCGGTCGAAGGCGAGCTCACCGTGGCGGTCGACATCGACGGGTCCCGCGACGCCGCGATCGGCCGCTACGCCTCGGGCGTGCTCCAGCGCCTCCGCGAGGCGGTCGGCGCGGAGCTCGCGGCGGAGGACCTCGTCGCGCTCGACCGGCTGCTCGACACCGGCAGTCCGCACGGCATCCTGCGCCGTGACGACCTCGTGGTGCGCACCGAGCGCACCGTCTGGGCCGCGCGCCGCGACTGACGCCTCCGGAGTCAGGCCGGGGCGTTCCAGACCACGCCGCACAGGTAGCGGTCGAGGGTGTCGTCCAAGCGCGCGCCCGGGAAGGCCTGCCGGTAGTGGGCGTGGCAGTCGTCGCGCGTCGGCGGGGTGTTCCGCGTCACGTGCTCCAGCCACGTCGGGTGCAGGCGCAGGCGGAGGACGTCCAGCGCCACGGCGGGTGACCTGTGCCGCACGGCCATCATGGCGGCCACCCGGAACGCCTGCGCCCGGTGCCACGAAGGACGGCGTCCCGGCGGGTTCACCACGTCGATCACCACCAACCGGCCGCCCGGCGCGATGAGCGACCGGACGTGCGGCAGCACGCGGCCGTAGTCGCGCACGGCGAAGAGGGTGTTCACCGCCAGCACCAGGTCGAAGCGCCCGTCCCGGTCCGGTGTCACGTCGAACAGGTCCCTGGCCTGGTAGGTGATGTTGGGCCGGGCGTTGTCGGCCTCCGCCAGGGCGATCTCGCGCGCCGCGCCGTCCACCGCGAGGACTTCGGCGTAGCGGTCCGCCAGCAGACCGCTGTACCGGCCCGAGCCGCACCCCAGGTCCAGCGCCCGCGCACCGTCGCCGACGACACCGGTCAGCCACGGCCGGTAGAGCAGGTCGGTGATCTCCGCGTACCGTCGGTAGCGGCGGGCCAGGATGTCGAAGTGCGCGGTCACCAGGCGATCGTCGGGTCGACGAACGCGTTGCTCACCAGGTCTTCCGCCTTCAGGCCGGCCGGGACCGCGCGGCGCTTGGCTTCCTGCAACGGCTTCAGGTCCTCGACGAGCTTCGCCACCCGGGCTTGGTCGAAGTCGCCGACCGTCGGCGTCACGCCGTCGTTGCCCAGCCCCAGGCCGCGGATCTGCTCGCCCGCGTACTCGGCCCGCGCGACGCTGTACACGGTGCCCGCGTTGAGCTCGCTGACCATCCGCACCAACGCCTCGTTGGTCTCCTTCGGCTCCGCCGAGTAGGCACGCGTGCTGCGTTGCAGGATCGGCACGAGCTTCGTCAGGCACGGGCTCAGCCGCTCGACCTCCGCCGACGACACCGCCAGCGTCTCCGGGTAGATCGGATAACCGCTGTCGTGCACCAGCGCGAAGTCCACCGGCCGCTTCCAGGCGTCGATCTCCCGCTCGTAGCGGTACGGCTCGTTGGTCGCGTACCCCTGTTGCGCGATCGCGCCGTCGGCCGAGACGAACCGCGCCGGCGCGCCGTCGTAGGAGCCGTCCACCTGCGCCTGCTTCAACTGTCCGCTCTGGACCAGGTAGTCCATGTAGGACGCGCCGTTGGCGTACACCACCGTGGTGTCCGTGCGGCCGATGTCGGCGATGGACTCCCAGTCCGGGTGGTGCTCCTTCGACCACATGATCATCTGCGGGCTCTTGTCCAACGGCGCGAACACCGCCGTGGTCGGGAACGTCCCCGCCTCCTGCACCGCCTCGTCGGTGGCGATGCTGCCCAGCGTGATCGACGGGTCCGCCGCCATCAGGGCCGACACCCGCTGGAACCCGGTCACCGGCCCGCCCGCGCGGACCTGGAGCCGCACGCCCGTGTCGCGGCCGTCGTCCAGCAACGGCCCCTCGACGGCCTTGCGCTGACCGTCCACGGTGAAACCGCTGCCCAGCAGCCGGTACAGGCCGCCGTGCTCGGCCTGCGGGAACCAGTTCATCTGCACCACGACGGTGTCGGGGCACGTCCCGCGCAACGACTCGGCGGCAGGGGGCAACGGCTCACCGCCCTGGCCGGCATCGGGCGTCGTGCACGCCGCCAGTAACAACACCGATAGCGCGAGCAGTGGTGACGCACGTCGGGCAGAGACCATGAAGCTCATCTTCGCATAGCGACGAACCAGGTCGTGCGCCGTTCTCCCGTATTGCGTTCTTCGGTGTGAGAGTCTGCCCGGGAGGGAGGTGGCGGTGGAGGAGTTGCTGGCACTGTCCGGGGTCGACGTGGCGTTCCCCGGCGGGGTGCACGCGGTGGACCGCGTGGACCTGGACGTCCGCGCCGGCGAGATCGTCGCGCTGATGGGCCCTTCCGGGTGCGGCAAGAGCACGGTGTTGCAGGTCGCCGCCGGGTTGCGCGCCCCGACGTCGGGCACGGTCACCCGGCGCACCGACCGGGTCGGCTACGTCTTCCAGGACCCGACCCTGCTGCCCTGGCGGACCACGCGGCGCAACGTCGAGCTGTTCGGCGAGCTGGACGGCCTGGCCAAGGCCGAGCGCCGCGCCCGCGCCGACCGGGTGCTGGCGGCGGTCGGGCTGGAGGAGTTCGGCCACGTCCGGCCCGCGCGGCTGTCCGGCGGGATGCGAATGCGGGTCGCGTTGGCGCGGGCGCTGCTGGTGGAGCCGGAGCTGTTCCTGTTCGACGAGCCGTTCGCCGCGCTGGACGAGCTGACCCGGCACGAGCTGGGGGACGAGTTGCTGCGGCTGTTCGCCCGGCACGGGTTCGGGGCGTTGTTCGTCACGCACTCCGCGAGCGAGGCCGTGTACCTGGCGGACCGGGTGCTGGTGATGTCGCCGCGGCCGGGCCGGATCGTGGACGAGGTGGCGGTGCCGTTCGGCTACCCGCGCCCGCCGGGACTGCGGTCGAGCGGCGAGTACGCGGCGTTGGTGGGGTCGGTGTCGGAGACGGTGGTGCGTGCCTCGTGAGGATCAAGCGGGTCGCGCGGACGGTGGTGCCGCCGTTGGTCGTGTTGTTGGTGGTGCTGGGCGCGTGGACGTTCGTCAGCCACGTCGTGCTGTCGCCGCGCCGCCGGTTCCTGCTGCCGCCGGTGGACGAGGTGGTGCGGGTCGGGTTCGCCGATCCCGACAACCTCGCCGAGCTGCTCGCGGCGTTGTCGCTGACCAGCCGGGTGGCGGGGTTGGGACTGCTGATCTCGGTGGTGCTCGGCGTGGGGCTGGCCGTGCTGATGGCGCAGTCGCGGTGGCTGGAGCGCGCGGTCTACCCCTACGTCGTGGTGGTGCAGACGATCCCGGTGCTGGCGCTGGTGCCGTTGTTCGGGTTCTGGTTCGGCTTCGGGTTCTCCAGCCGGGTGCTGGTGTGCGTGCTGCTCTCGTTGTTCCCGTTGGTGGCCAACACGTTGTTCGGCATCCGGTCCGTGCCCGCGGCCCAGCACCAGCTCTTCGACCTGCACCGGGCGGGGCGGTGGACGCGGCTGTGGAAGCTCCAGCTGCCGGCCGCGCTGCCCGCGATGTTCACCGGGTTGCGGATCGCGTCGGGCGGGAGTGTCATCGGCGCCGTGGTCGGCGACTTCTTCTTCCGGCAGGGCGAGCCGGGCCTCGGCGTGCTGATCGACCAGTACCGGTCCCAGCTCGCGTCGGCCCGGATGTTCGCCGCGGTGATCCTGGCGAGCGCGCTGGGCATCGCGGTGTTCGTGGTGTTCGGCGCCCTGGCCCGCTGGGTGGTCGGCCGGTGGCACGAGTCGGCGGACGGCTGACGCCTCGTAACGGTGTGGCGGGATCTCGGCAACCTGGTGGTGTGACCGAGACAATGGCAGACGCGGTGGCGGACCACGTGGAGCCACTCCAGCACCCACCGCCCGGGGGACGAGCCGGCGCCGCGGCCGAGTTCGAGAAGGTCTACCGGGCGAACGTCGGCATGATCACCGCCTACTTCGCGCGGCGCAGCGCGGACCCGCAGACGGTGGCCGACCTGACCGCGGACACGTTCGTCCGGGCGATCACGTCGTTCGCCACCTTCGACCCGGTCAAGGGCAGCGCCCGGGCCTGGTTGATCGGCATCGCGAGCCGGGTGTTCGCCCGGCACTGCGAGGCGCACAGCCAGCGCGCCGACAGCACGCGCCGGATCGCCGGGCAGCGCCCGCTCGACGCCGACGTGGTGGACGACCTGCTCGATCGGATCGACGCCGAGCAGGCGGCGGGCGCGCTGCTCGCCAGACTGGCCGAACTGCCCCGGCTCGACCGCGAGGTCGTGGAGCTGGTGGACCTCGACGGCCTGAGCCCGAAGGAAGCCGCCGAGGCGTTGGGCGTCTCGGCGGGCGCTGTGCGCATCCGGCTGTTCCGGGCCCGGACGAAGCTCCGCAAGACCACAGGGAGGGAACGATGATGGCCAAGTTCGAGGACCAGCTCTTCGAAGACCTGATGCGCAGCCACGGAGCGGAGCTGGACACCGTGCCCGACCGGGCGGCGACCGGACGGCGCGCGATCGGCCGAACGGTGGGCATCGGCGGCACGGTGCTGGGCGTGGCGGGCGTGATCGCGCTGACCGGCACGCTGCTCCCCGGCGGGGCGCCGGCCGCCTACGCGGTCACCAAGGGGGCCGACGGCGTGGTGCGGGTGTCGATCACCGACCTCACCGGCGTGACCGGCGCGAACGAGGAGCTGCGCAGGCTGGGCGTGCGGGCGGTCGCGGTCCCGATGCGCGACGGCTGCGTCGACCTGCGCAGCCTGCCGGTCGACACCGACCGCTTCGACACCGGGCTCAACTCGACGGTGGAGGAGGTGGACGGGCTCAGCACCGGCACGCTGTCGTTCGACGCCGACGGCATCCCCGAGGGCGACACGCTGCTGCTGGCGGCGGCGCAGTCGCCCACCAGCGTCTCGCTGGCCGCGGCGCTGATCGTGGGTCCCGCGCCGGACTGCGTGAGCGTGCCGACGCTGCCGGCGGACGACCCGGCCGAGCCGGCGGGCGGCCGGACGGGTCCGGAGTCGGGCCAGGAGGTCCGGCCGGGAACGCCCGCGGCGAGCGCCGTCCAGCAGGGCGGCAGCTGATCCTGCCGGTAACGCCCCGGGGAAGCGCGTCGTCGCTCCCCGGGGCGGATGCCGCAATCCAGTCCTGCTCCTCCACGCCGTCGAACATCAGCACCTGCCCCCCGCAGCCGGGTTCCCGGCACGCGGCCGCGAACGGCTGTCGGCATCCGTCGTCACCCTGCCCCGGCCGAGCCGGGCGCTCTTGACTGGACCGCGACCGGACCGCATTGTGGGAGCGCTCCCGTGATCCCGCCGTCGAGAGTGGACCTCCGTGCAGAGCCAGACCAAGCGCCGCCTGTCCCCCGAAGACCTCGATGCCCTCGTGTCCGGCGCCGTCGGCGTCGGGTGCCGGCTCGAGACGGAGCTGACCGACGGCTGGTTCAACACCGCCTACCGCGTCCTGCTCGACGACGGCCGTCTCGCCGTCGTCAAGGTCGCCCCGTCGGCCGATGCCCCGGTCCTGCGGTACGAGCGCGGCATCCTGGGGACGGAGGCCATGGTCTACCGGCGGATCGCGGCCCTGCCCGGTGGCGGTGTGCCGACACCGGAACTGCTCTACGCGGGCCAGGAGTTCCTCGCCGTCTCCCTCTTGGACGGCGAACCGTGGGACAAGGCGGCCGACCGCGTGCCCCCGGCCACCGGGCGTGAGCTGCGCCGCGAACTGGGCGCGATCACCGCCCGCCTGCACACCCTGGCCCCGGAGGACGGCCGGTTCGGCTACCCGGCCGCGGAGTCCGGGCTCTCCGCGCCGGACTGGAGGACGGCCTTCACCGCCATGGTGGACGCGCTCCTCGACGACGCCGCGCGCTGGCAGTCCTCGCTGGGCGTGACGCCCGCCGAGATCCGGGCGCTGGTGGCGGAGGGCGGAGCCGCCCTCGACGAGGTCACCGAGCCCCGGCTGGTCCACTTCGACCTGTGGCCGGGCAACATCTTCGTCGACGTCACCGGCGACGGGGACCGGCCGCCCCGGATCGTCGGCCTCATCGACCACGAGCGGGCGTTCTGGGGTGATCCGGCGGCCGAACTGGTCTCCCTGGCCTTCGGCGGCGACGCGGGCCCCGACAGCGACCTCGTCGCCGGGTACGCCGAAGCCGGCGGCGTCCTCGACTTCACGCCCGCGTTCCGGCACCGCCTCGCCCTGTACGAGCTCTACCTGGGCCTGCTGCTCGTCATCGAGTGCGGTCCCCGCGGCTACGGGCCGGATCACCTCGCGTTCTGCGGTCGCTACCTGGCCGACAGCCTCGACCGGTTGCGGGCACTGGGGTAAGGCCACACCGATGACCTGAGCGCGATCAGAAGCTGATCACCCGGATCAGCGCTCCTTCCGCTGCGGCCGTCTCCGCGAAGAACTCGACGAGGTCCACGTAGTCGTCACGCAGGTCGTCGATGCCGTCGTCGTCCCAGAACTGCCGCCAGGGGTAGACCTCCTGCTCGCTCAGCCGCCGCGGGTCGTAGTGGCCGGCCAACACCTCGAACGGCGTCGCACCCAGCGTCGTGGCGGCCTCGGCGACCATGCTGTCGCTCCACCCCGAGAGGACGCCGTCGGTGTCGATGATGAAGCCGTCCTCGTGCAGCTCGATCCTCACCTCGGCGGCGTCCAACAGGAACTGGATGCCCGCCCACGACTTCTCCAGGGAGTAGGAGGGCAGGTCTTCGTCCTGCAGGTGCTCCAGCGCCCATTCCGGATCCTTGATCGCCCGGTCCAGCTGCCCAGGGGTGACCTGGGTGAACGCCAGCGTCGTGCTCATGTGCCCACCATCCCGCGTTGATCTTGTGAGGCCACCAACCTGCACGCCGATCTCCGGCGTCGTCAATCGGTCGATCAACCGACACCGCCCCGGAGCCGTGCTCCTCGCTGTGGGGTCAGGTGAGCGGCGTGACCAGGCGCCAGGTCCGCACCACGGCCCCGGCGCGGTTCATGTCCGGCACCCGCGCTCCAGCCTGCGCAGCGACGGATGGCGACGGCGGAGTTCCGCCGGGTGGTCCGTCACGCTCTCAGGGTGCTCGGCGGACAGCAGTTCCTGGCGGTGGGCGAAGTCCAGCAGGGCGTCGCACTCCACGAAGTGGTCGAGGGACGGGAACGCGGGCAGGTCCACGTCGAGCAGGCCGAACAGCACCGTGCCGTCCGGGAGCAGGCTGCCGCTGGACACGCCGTCGGGGTGCTCGTTCATGATTGCGTACCAGAACTCGACGCGACCGGTGCCGGTGTCCGCTTCGAGGACGGGTCCGAACACGATCCTCCCGAGCAGCGGACCGGGGTGGGTCAACCCCGAGTACCGCTGCTGCGCCGACCGCAAGGCGGCCAGCGCCTGCTCGTCGCAATAGCCGAGCGCCGCACGCATCTCGGCCCGACATTCATCGTCGTCCGGACCGGCGACCCGGCCGGCGTGCTCGGCCAAGAACGCCCCGGCGCGAACGCTCAACGGCGCCGGCGAATCGAGAACGTGAGCGACCGCGTGCATCGGTCAGCGGTTCGCGGGCGTGCAGCTCAGCCGCCCGCCCGGTTCCCGGTCCCGGCCGGGGTAGCAGCCGGTGACGGCGGCTGCCCGCCACAGCGCGGTCAGCGCGCGTTGGAGCGTTCGTCGTCGCGGTCACCGATTTCCGACGCCGGCTCGTAGAAGCCGCCGGACCAGTTCTCCGCGTCGGTGAACGCCATCGGGTCATGCGCCACCGCAGTGTTCCAAACGACCACGCGGCCGTCGCGCGCATTCCTCCCCGCAGCACCGTTGGACGGCGACTGGATGTCACGGAGAAGTCGCGGTACGTTGGGAGCGCTCCCAGAAATGAGCCTTCCCCCTGCCCTAGGAGCCGAACCATGTTGCGACGGCGTAGTCGCCCGGTCACCTTCCCGGCCGGCCTGCTCGTTCTGGCCCTGTCCGCGTTCCTCTTACCCGCGGTGTCGGTGAACGGCAGCGCCGCGGCCGACACCCGCGCGGCGCCGCTCACCGAGCTGACCGTGGCGTCCGAACAAGTGGCGTCCGGCCTGCGGCGTCCCATCGCGATCACCGGTCTGCCGGACGGCCGGATGCTGATCGCCGAGAAGCAGGGCACCGTCCGCGCCTACCACCCCGACACGGGCCTGGCGGCCGCACCGGTGCTCGACCTGACCTCCCGGATCGACGCCTCGGACAACGAGCGCGGGCTCCTCGGCATCACGCCCGCGCCGAACTTCGCCCGGACCGGGATCCTCTACGTGGCGTACACGAGCCTGCCGGCGGGCGAGCTGACCCTGGCGCGAGTGCCCATCGGCGCTCCTGACCGCGTGCAGGTGCTGCTCACCCAGGAGCACGCCGAGTACGGCAACCACAACGGCGGCCAGGTGGCGTTCGGCCGAGACGGTTACCTCTACTGGTCCCTCGGCGACGGCGGCGGCGCGTACGACCCGTTCAAGTCCGGCCAGGACCTCGGCACCCTGCTCGGGAAGATCGTGCGGATCGACGTCAACCGCGCCTGCGGGCCGAAGCCCTACTGCGTGCCCACCAACAACCCGTTCGTCCGCGTGTCGGGCGCGCGGCCGGAGATCTGGCTCTACGGGTTGCGCAACGCGTGGCGGTTCTCCGTCGACCCGGTCGACGGCTCGCTGTGGATCGGTGACGTCGGCCAGGGCCTGGTCGAGGAGGTCAACCACATCCGCCCGTGGCAGGGCGGGGCGAACCTCGGCTGGTCGTGCAAGGAGGGCACCCCGGTGTTCGACCCGCAGCAGTGCAAGCCGGGCGGGCGGTACACCGATCCGGTCTTCGAGTACGACCACTACAACGACAACTGCTCGGTGACGGGCGGCGTGGTGTACCGCGGGTCCCGGACGCCGGAGGCGTGGGGGACCTACGTCGCGGCCGACTACTGCTCGACCCGCGTGTACGCCGTGCGCCCGAAGTTCGACGGCACCTACGAGTCGGCCGCGATCGGCCACCTCCCCACCCAACCGTCCGCGATCGCCACCGATGCCAAGGGCGAGCTGTACTCGCTCAGCGACCTCCCGGGGGGCCTGAACCGAGTGCGGTTCGAGCGGGTCCAGCCGGCCGTTGGCGGCGGAGCGGCGAACCGCTGACAGGGCACGTGCCCGCATCCGCAAGACCTGTACCGGGGACGGCCGCGCCCAGCGGCCGTCCCCGCGTCGTGTCCCGGTCAGGCGCTGCCGCCGCGCACCAGTTCGGTGGGCAGGAGGAGGCCGGCTTCGTCGTCACGTCCGTGCTCGACCTGGCGCAGGCAGCGCGCGACCAGCTCACGCGAGATGCGCTCGACGGGGATGCGGGCGCTGGTCAGGGTGGGTTCGGTGACGAGCCCGACGGCGCCGCCGTCGAAGCCGGTGATCGCCACGTCCGAGCCGACCCGCAGGCCCAGCGAGTGCGCGACGCTGAGCACGACCGCGGCGACGGCGTCGCTGCCCGTCACGATGGCGCTCGGCGGGTTCTTGCCGGTGAGCAGCTGGTGCGCGCGGCGGCGGACGCGCTGGTCGGGGCCGCGGAAGACCGACGTCTTGGGCAGGCGGAGGCCGTGGTGGGACATCCGCCGCAGGAAGCCGTCGAGGCGTTCGGCCTTCCAGTACTGGTCGCCGTCGGTGCCGAGGTAGGCGAACCGCTGGTGGCCCTCGGCGACGAGCAGGTCCACCACCGCGCCCATGCCCGCCACGTTGTCCACGTCCACCCAGTGCTGCGGCAGGTCGGGGGAGAGGCGGCCGAAGGAGGCGAAGGGGATGTCGCTGTCGGCCAGGAAGCGGGCCCGCTCGTCCTCCACGCTGGACTCCGACAGGACCACCGCGTCCACGGCGTGCCGGGCGACGAGGTCCTTGAACACGCCGAGCGGGTCGTCGCGGTGGTGGGTGAAGACGAGCACCTGGTGGTCGACGTCGGCGCCGGCCTTCACCAGGGCGAGCAGGAAGTGCAGCGTGAAGCCCTGCGCGCGGTCCAGCTGCTCGCCGAAGATGTGGTAGCCGATCTGCATCGTCCGCCGGGATCGCAGGGTCTGCGCGGCGCGGTTGGGCTGGTAGCCCAGTGCCCGCATCGCGCTGGTGACCTTCTCGTGGGTCGCGGCGGAGTAGTACTCGTCGCGCCCGTTGAGGACGTTGGACACGGTCTGCCTCGACACGCCCGCGGCGGCGGCCACGTCCACGATGCCGACGCGCCGCTTCCCCTGGTCCGCACCCTCTCTGGGCACCGGGTCCACCTCCTCGTACCGGGACATCATTCACCCTAGGTGACGACCCCCTTGCATTGAACGTTCAATGTTGCCTACTCGTTACCACCCCCACCGTTGACCTGCCGCGGATCGTGCTGACATCTTCCATGGAACGTTCAATGTGACGAGTGCTCCACCGCCTGGAGGTCGTGTGTCCACCGCACCACCGGTCACCGCGCCGGCCGTCGACGGCGTCGGCCGGATCGTCCACTTGCGAGCCGACGGCGTGAGCTTGGTGCTGCGCTGCAAGGACTCCGGGTTGCCACACGTCCTGCACTGGGGCGCGGACCTCGGCCCCGACGCCGGTCTGGACGCGGTGGCGGCGACGAGCGTGCCGGCGGTGGTGCCGAACGCTACCGACACGCCGGGCGCCGTGGCCGTGCTGCCGGAGCACGCGACCGCCTGGCCGGG
This sequence comes from Saccharothrix luteola, assembly GCF_020859565.1. Classification (GTDB taxonomy): domain Bacteria; phylum Actinomycetota; class Actinomycetes; order Mycobacteriales; family Pseudonocardiaceae; genus Actinosynnema; species Actinosynnema luteola. Next base: position 163,120 of record NZ_JAJHUO010000002.1, read on the forward strand.
GCTGCCCGGTCTGCGCGGCCACCGGGAAGGGCGCGACTGGTCGCCGCTGCTCACCGTCGAACGGGTCGTCGAGAACGGCGACTCGTGCCGGGTCCACGCCGTCGACGCGGAGGCCGGTCTCGCCCTGGACCTGGAGGTCGGGCTCACCCCCTCCGGGCTGGCACGCCTGCGTGCCACCGTGCGCAACACCGGTGACACCGCCTACACCCTCGACGGGGTGGTGCTCGCGCTGCCCGTGCCACCGCGTGCCACCGAGCTGCTCGACCTCACCGGGCGCTGGGGCCGGGAGCGCACGCCGCAGCGCAGGCCGTTCGGCGTGGAGGCGCACGTGCGGGACAGCCGGCGCGGTCGGACCGGTTCGGACGCCACGCTGGTCCTGGTGGCGGGTGAGAGCGGCTTCGGCTTCCGGCGGGGCCGGGTGTGGGGGGTGCACGTCGCCTGGAGCGGCAACCACCGCACCTACGCCGAACGCGTGCCCACCGGCGAAGCCGTGCTCGGGGGCGGCGAGCTGCTGCTGGAGGGCGAGGTGCGGCTGGAGCCGGGGGAGGCGTACTCGACCCCCGAGGTGTTCGGCTCCTGCGGCGACGGGCTGGACGAGCTGTCGGCCCGCTTCCACCGCCACCTGCGGTCGAGGCCCCACCACCCGAAGGGGCCGCGGCGCGTGGTGCTCAACACCTGGGAGGCGGTGTACTTCGACCACGACCTGGAGCGGCTGCGCGCCCTGGCCGACCGGGGCGCGGAGGTGGGCGCGGAGCTGTTCGTGCTGGACGACGGCTGGTTCCGCAACCGGCGCGACGACACCGCCGGGCTGGGCGACTGGCACGTCGACGAGCGGGTCTGGCCCGACGGCCTGCACCCGCTGGTCGACCACGTCCGCGCCCAGGGCATGGAGTTCGGCCTGTGGGTGGAGCCGGAGATGGTCAGCGCCGACTCCGACCTCCTGCGGAACCACCCGGACTGGGTGCTGTCCACGGGCGGTCGTCGCCCGCCGCTGGTGCGCGGCCAGCACGTGCTCGACCTGACCCGCCCGGAGGTGCGGGCCCACCTCCTGGAGCGCCTCGACGCCCTGGTGACCGAGTACCGGATCGCGTACCTCAAGTGGGACCACAACCGCGACCTGGTCGACGCGGGTGACTCGCGCACCGGTCGCGCCGCCGTGCACGCCCAGACGCTGGCCGTCTACGGCCTGCTCGACGAGCTGCGCCGCCGCCACCCCGGGCTGGAGGTCGAGTCCTGCTCCTCCGGCGGGTCGCGGGTGGACCTGGGCATCCTGGAGCGCGCCGACCGGGTGTGGGCCAGCGACTGCATCGACGCGCTGGACCGGCAGGGCATCCAGCGCTGGACGGGCCTGTTGCTGCCACCCGAGCTCATCGGCGCGCACATCGGCGCCGCCCGGTCGCACACCACGGGCCGCGTGCACGACCTGGACTTCCGGGCGGCCACCGCGCTGTTCGGCCACCTGGGCATCGAGTGGGACCTCGCCGCGGCCGATCCGGCGGAGCTGGCCGGGCTGGCGCGCTGGGTGGGGTTCTACCGGCGGGTCCGCGGCTGGCTGCACCGCGGGCGGGTGGTGCGGTCGGACTCGCCGGACCCGGCGATCCTGGTGCACGGCGTCGTGTCCGAGGACGACGCCCAGGCGTTGTTCGCCGTGGTCGCGCTGGCCTCGGGGACTACCACCTCGCCGGGACGGGTGACGCTGCCCGGCCTGCCGCCCGACCGGCGGTTCACCGTCCGGCCCGTCGACCACGCCGGCCCGCCGCCGTCCACGGCCCTGGTCGCGGTCCCGTGGCTGTCCACCGGGGCCTGTCTGTCCGGGCTGGAACTGGCGGAGGTGGGCGTCCAGATCCCGCCGCTGCACCCCGAGCAGACCCTGTTGCTGCACCTGGTGCGGGAGGAGCGCGCATGACCGCCGCCCACCCGGTCCGACGTCGCGGCGACCTGCGGGTGGCCCTGCTGTTCCTGCTGCCCGCCGGGTTCGGCTTCGTCCTGTTCTACGCCTGGCCCGCGGTGCAGACGTTCTACCTGAGCTTCACCGACTACAGCCTGCTGGCCGCACCGAACTGGGTGGGCGCGCAGAACTACCGCGACGCGCTCGGCGACGCCAGGTTCGGCAACGCCCTGCTGGTCACGGTCGAGTACGTCGTGGTCAACATCGGCGTGCAGACCGTCGTGGCGCTGCTCATCGCGGTCCTGATGCACCGGTTGACCAAGTCGTCCTTCGTCCGGGGCCTGCTGTTGCTGCCCTACCTGATCGCCAACGTCGTGGTGGCGCTGGTCTGGTACAACATGCTCGACGCCCAGCTCGGCATCGTGAACGCGCTGCTGTCGTGGGTCGGGATCGACCCGGTGGCGTTCTTCGGCGAGACCTCCACGGCCATCCCGACCATCGCCCTGGTCAACGTGTGGCGGCACATGGGCTACACGGCACTGCTGATCTTCGCCGGGCTCCAGGCCATCCCGAGGTCGGTGTACGAGGCCGCGGCGATCGACGGCGCGTCGGAGTGGCGGGTCTTCCGCAGCGTCACGCTGCCGCTGCTGCGGCCGGTGCTGGCGATGGTGCTCGTGCTGACCATGATCGGGTCGTTCCAGATCTTCGACACCGTCGCGGTCACCACGCGCGGCGGCCCGGTCGACGCCACGCGCGTCATCTACTTCTACATCTACGAGAAGGCGTTCCAGCAGTTCGACTTCGGCTACGCGGCGGCCCTCTCGGTCGTGTTGTTCGCGATCCTCGCGGGCTTGGCGGTGGCGCAGCTGCGCCTGCTGCGCGCGGGCAGCTCGGACCTGGACTGAAGGAGCCGGTGATGACCTCGACCACGATCGGCCCGAAGTGGCGGCGTGCGCTCGGCTGGGCGGTGCTGGCCCTGCTGGTGCTGGTCACGCTGTTCCCGTTCTACTGGATGCTGCGCGTCTCCCTGTCCGACAACCGGGCGCTGGCGGCCAACGCCGACTCGCTGCTGCCCGCGGGGTTCACGCTGGGCGCGTTCGAGCGCGTGCTCGGCCTGGCCTCGCTGGAGCAGGCCCGTGCCCAGGGCGGCTCCGGCGCGTCGATCGACTTCGGGCGCTTCCTCCTGAACTCGGTGCTCACGTCGACGATCATCACCGCCGGTCAGGTGCTGTTCAGCTCGATGGCCGCCTACGCGTTCGCGCGGCTGCGCTGGCCCGGGCGCGACGCGGTGTTCTTCGTCTTCCTCACCGCGCTGATGATCCCGCCGATCTTCACCGCGCTGCCCAACTTCGTGCTCATGCGCGACCTGAAGCTGCTCAACACCTACGCGGCGATCGTGCTGCCGTTCTTCTTCATGACGCCGTTCGCGGTGTTCTTCATGCGCCAGTTCATGTTGGGCATCAGCCGCGAGGTCGAGGAGGCGGCGCGCATCGACGGCGCCGGGCACCCGAGGATCTTCTTCCGGATCATCCTGCCGATGAGCCGGGCACCGTTGGCGACGCTGGCGCTGCTGGCCTACGTCACCGCGTGGAACGAGTACTTCTGGCCGCTGCTGGTCGGCCAGGGTGAGGGCGTGCGCGTCCTCACGGTGGCGCTGGGCGTGTTCCGCTCCCAGACCCCGCAGGGCAGTCCCGACTGGGCCGGCCTCATGGCCGCCACCCTGCTCGCGGCGCTGCCGGTCATCGCGCTGTTCGCCGCCTTCGGGCGGCGGATCGTCGACTCCATCCAGTTCTCCGGCATCAAGTAGCCGTCCGGACACGGGTGGGACAAAGGAGTTTTCACCGTGCACAACAAGTTGTCCAAGCCGGCCGCGCTGGTCGCCGCCGTCTCGTTGGCGCTCGCCGGCTGCGCCGGGGCGCCGAGCGGCGGCAGCGGCTCCGACGAGATCACCTACTGGCTGTGGGACGCCAACCAGCTGCCCGCCTACCAGGCGTGCGCCACGTCCTTCCAGCAGGCCAACCCGGGCACCACCGTGAAGATCGAGCAGTTCGGGTGGGCCGACTACTGGAACAAGCTGACCACCGACCTCGTGGCGGGCACCGCCCCGGACGTGTTCACCAACCACCTCAACTACTTCCCGACCTACGCGGCCAAGAACCAGCTGCTGCCGCTGGACGAGTTCGTCTCCCGCGACGGCGTGCCCACCGACGTCTACCCCGAGGGCTTGGCCGACCTGTGGACCGCCCAGGACGGCAAGCGCTACGGCCTGCCCAAGGACTTCGACACCGTCGCGCTGTTCTACAACAAGAAGATGCTCGCCGAGGCGGGCGTCGCCGAGTCCGACCTGGCGAACCTCACCTGGAACCCCCAGGACGGCGGCAGCTACGAGAAGCTCATCGCCCGGCTCACCGTCGACGCCAACGGCGTGCGCGGTGACCAGCCCGGTTTCGACAAGTCCAAGGTGGCCGTCCACGGCCTCGGTCTGGACGAGAACAACGGCGCCGGCGTCGGCCAGCAGATGTGGAGCATGTATGCGCTGAGCACCGGCTGGACCTACACCGACAAGAACCCGTGGGGCAGCCGCTTCAACTACGACGACCCCCGCTTCCAGCAGACCATGGGCTGGTTCCGGGGGCTGATCGACAAGGGGTACCTGCCCAGCCTGGCCATCGCCCGCTCCGGCACCAGCGTCAACGACGGCTTCGGCGCGGGAAAGTACGCGCTGAGCACCAACGGCTCCTGGATGATCAACAGCTACTTCGGCTACGACGGCGTCGAAGTCGGCGTCGCACCCACGCCGACCGGCCCGTCCGGCAAGCGCGCCACCATCTTCAACGGCCTGGCCGACTCCGTCTACACCGGCACCGACAACCGCGAGGGCGCCTGGAAGTGGGTCAAGCACCTCGCCTCGGCCGAGTGCCAGCAGGCGGTGGGCGAGAAGGCCGTGGTGTTCCCCGCCCTGCCCGAGGCCCTCGCCGTGGCCGAGCGGGCGTTCGCCGCCAAGGGCGTGGACGTCACCGCCTTCACCAAGCCCCTCGACGAGGGTGCCACCCACCTGTTCCCGATCACCGACCACGCCCCGGAGATCTCCGCCGTGATGGGGCCCGCCATCGACGCCGTGCTGTCCTCCCAAGCCGACCCCGGCTCGTTGACCCAGGCCAACGAGCAGGTCAACGCCCTGTTCCGGTAACCACCACCCCCGGTAAACCCTGTGGAGCAACGATGCGACACCGACCGGCAAGATCCCGAATCCCCGTTGGCGCGGTAGCCGCCGCGCTGCTGGTGGCAACCCTGTCACCGGCGGCCCCGGCCGCCTCCGCCCAACCCGAACCCGCCGCCGCCGAGACCCTGAGCGTGGACCTCGCCGCCTCCACCGGGGCGTTCCGCGGCTGTGCCACCGGCATCCTCTACGGCCTGGGCGACCCCGGCGTGCCCGCCCACGACCTCATCGCCGGCATGAAGCCCTGCAGCGTCGCCCAGAAGCCACCGGACGGCGAGCAGCACCCCAACGGCGACGCGCTCGTCGTGGCCGACGACCTCTTCACCTCCGGCGGCGCCGACGTCTACATCAACTCGCAGGACATCTACAGCGCCTGGCCCTACCAGGACCTGGGCATCGACGACTACATCGCCCGGTTGCGGCCCCAGTTGGAGAAGGTCGCCGCACGGCCGGACCGCGACCGGTTCGTCTGGACGATCTTCAACGAGCCGGACTGGATCTGGTACGGCGACTGGGCCACCAAGAAGGACAAGTTCCTCGCCGACTGGACCAAGGTCTACCGGACCGTCAAGTCCGTGCTGCCCGACGCGCGCATCGACGGGCCGGGCGAGGCCAGTTACAACCCGGGCCGGTTGCGCGACTTCCTCACCTACGCCAAGGCGAACGACGTCCTGCCCGACATCATCACGTGGCACGAGCTCAGCCCGGACTCGCTGAACCACTACCGCGCCCACCACGAGGACTACCGCGCCATCGAGAAGTCGCTGGGCATCGGTCCCCTCCCGATCAACATCACCGAGTACGCCAACCGCCGCGACACCTCCGTGCCCGGTCAGATGATCCAGTGGCTCACCATGCTGGAGGACACCAAGGTCGAAGGGCAGATGGCGTACTGGACGCTCGCCGGCAACCTGAGCGACCACGCCGTGCGCACGTCCCGCGCCAACGGAGGCTGGTGGCTGACCAAGTGGTACGCCGACCTGTCCGGCGACACCGTCCGCGTCACCCCGCCCAAGCCCAGCTCCCGTGACACCCTCCAGGGCCTGGCCACGCTCGACCGCGCCGACGCCAAGGCGACCGTCCTGCTCGGCGGCACCGCCAACGCGGTCGACGTCGCCGTCACCGGCCTGGACCGCAAGACCTTCGGCGGGCACGTGGACGTGCGCGTGTCCAAGACCACCTGGTCCGGCTACGAGGGCGACGCCGGTCAGCCCCCGGTGGTGGCCGCCGCACGCGTCCGGGTCACCGACGGCAAGATCACCGTCAACGTGCCCGGCGGCGACCCGCTCGCCGCCTACCAGGTGATCGTGACCCCGGCCGGGCTCGCCTCCGCCCCGGTCGCGAACGCGCCGTGGACCGCCCGCCACGAGGCCGAGTCCGGCCTGGTGGAGAACGCCAGGGTCGTCGACCAGTCGGACCCGTCGGGCTGGCGGTACACCACGTCCGGCGGCAAGGACATCGGCTACATGAACAACGCCGGCTCCCGCGTCACCGTCGACGTCGACGTCCCGCGCACCGGCGCCTACCGGCTCGGCGTGCTGTACGGCACCGGCGGGTTCGTCGGCAGGCAGGCCCTCTACGTCGACGACGCCCACCACGCCACCCTCACCTTCCCCGCCACGCTGAACTGGCAGTACCGCGGCAGGCTCGACACGCCGGTCCAGCTCACCGCCGGCCGCCACCGCCTCTCCCTGCGCACCACCGACCCGACGGGCTTCCTCGGCCGGCCGGGCGACATCGCGCTGGACCGCATCGACCTCACCGAGATCACCGGCCCGGAGACGAGCACCTACCAGCTGACCGACTCGCGCCGCACCGGCGGCTCGGTCGACCGCGGGGTCCGGGCACTGCGGGCGCTCGTGCCCAACGCCGTGGTCCTGGGGTCGGGCGACACCGTGACCACCTACGTCTCGGCCGCGGAGGACGGCTACTACGGGCTGTCCACCACGTGGTTCGGCGCCGGCCACGGCAAGCTGGGCCTGACCCTGTCCGACCGGCGCGTCACCGGCGGCGACCTGACCGCCGACCGCGCGGGCGCGTGGACGGGCCGGGTGACCGCGCACCTCAAGGCAGGCGTCACCGAGGTCGTGCTCTCCAACGAGGGCCGCACCCCGCTGGTCCTGGGCACCCTCACCCAGGTCCGCGACACCGCCGCCGACCGGCACGCGGTGCGGGTCGAGGCGGAGAGCGGGCAGCTGGGCGGGGGAGCGGCGATCACCTCCGGCCCGTGGGCCTCCGGCGGTTCCTACGTCGGCGGGCTCGGCAACGGCGGCACCCTGACCGTGCCCCGACCGGCCGCGGTCGGCAAGGCGGGCCGGCACAACCTGACGGTGGCCTACGCCCAAGCCGAGAAGAACACCGGCCACCCCTACAACACCGACGCGGTCACCAGGTTCCTCGACACCACCGAGGCCGGTGGCGGCACGACCCGTGCGCCGTACCGCCACAACTACACCTGGGACGGCTTCTGGCCGGAGACCTCACCGCTCGACCTGACCACCGCGGGCGGCGCGCTGACCCTGGGCAACGCCACCGGTGCGGGTCCGAACGTCGACTGGGTCCAACTCGCCCCGCTCGTCGTGGCGAACTCGGTCACCCGTCGGTCCTGATCCCGTGAGGCCCGGCCGGGTGAGGACCCGGTCGGGCCACCGGAATTCCGCGGTCCGGTCACGGCGGCGACACCGCGGACAACGAAAATTGCGGCTCCGCCGCTCGCGACACCCACGGAAAGTGTCCTGGCATTTCACCTCTTCGGCGCGGTGGCGCGGAGTTAGAGTGGCGATTCATCTGCCGTTCCGGTTCGCGGAGGCGCTTCGATGGGTACCGGTGGGATCAGGAATTCTTGGTCGAACCTGCGGCGGGCCGTCGCGGGCGTCGTCGTCGCGGTGACGGCCGCGACCGCGCTGGTGGCCGTCGCACCTACGGCCCAGGCGGCGGGCGCCGAGCTGCTGTCGTGCGTGGGCAGCGGCGCCAACACCTACCAGCCCGGCGTGACCGCGCAGATCAGGCCCGTCACGATCACCTCGCGCGCGGACTACGGCCCGTGCGTGTCCAGCGGGTCGCCGGCGATCACGTCCGGCGGGTACGACGTCGTCGTGACCGGGCTGATCTCCTGCCTGGCCGGGAGCGTCTCGATCATGGTGACCATCACCTGGAACACCGGCGAGACCACCACCGTGGCCGCGGCCGGCGTGGTGGTGCTGCGTCCGGCCAACGAGACCGTCGTCGTGTACCAGGGCAGGGTGACCGCGGGCCGGTTCACGGGAGCCCTGGTCGTCATGAACGCGGTGGTGCTCAACACCACGCCGCAGCAGTGCTTGACGCCGGAAGGCGTCACCAGTTCCGGCGGCCCCGCCGACATCGTCATCACCCAATTGGCCTGACGCGGTCTTCTCCCACGCGGAGGACGCGACGGGAATTCGGTGGGAACCGCCGGTTCCTGATAACCGCTCGAGAACAATGACGACCGCCGATCGTCATGCGGAAATACGCGACCTGTCCCGGGGGAGGTCCCCCGGTGGGTGACCGCCGCCCCCTCACCGACGTCAGCCGTCGCCGGTGAGGGGGCGCATCAGCGCGGTCAGGGCCTCGTCGAGCCGGCCGGCCAGGGCCGGGCCGGTGGTGGCGACCAGGCGGGCGTCCACGGTGGCGGCGAAGGCGGTGGCTTCGGCGAGGACCCGGGTGCCGCCCTCGGTGACGGTGAGGATGTGCCGTCGCCGGTTGATCGGGTCCCGCCTGCGCCGGAGCAGTTCGCGCTGCTCCAGGTGATCGACCAGGCGCACGACCATGCCGGGCGTGACCTGCATGAGCGTGGCGACGTCGTCCTGCGTGCGGGCCAGCCCGCGGTCGACGACGTCGAGCACACCGAGCTGCTTCGGCGTCAGCCCCGCCTCCTTGAGGTGCAGCGCGAACTCCTTCTGCACGACCGCTCCGAGCACGGTCAGCCGAAAGGCCACCGAGTCGGAGAGTCGCCCTTCCGGGTGCGTTGTCGCTTCCATGTCGGTACTGTAGCATCGCTCAACAGTTGAGTGAGTACACAATTCAGGGGTGACACAATGACCGTCCTACTCGTGTTGAACACACTGGCCGCGCTGCTCAGCGTGGGGTTCGCCGCGGCGGCAGGAGCCCGGCCGGCGTCCATGAGCGGCTCCACGACCACCTCGGCCGCCGAGCGGTTCTACGCCTACATGTACGCGGCGCGCGCCGTGCCGCTCGGCCTCGTCGCCGCGGTCCTGCCCTGGTTCGAGCGGGGGAGCGGGGTCGCCTGGTTGCTCTTCGTCGCCGCCGCGATCCAGCTGATCGACGTCGGCATCGGCGTCTGGCGCAAGGAGAAGGGGCTGATGGGCGGCGGCGCGGTGCTGGCGGTGATCCATGCGGTCGCCGGGATCGCCATCCTGTAGTGGACTGGACGGGTCCGAGAGGAAGGTGCCCGGGGTGAAGTCGATCTACGCGATCTCCATCGTGCTGTCGCTGCTCGCCACCGGGCTGTACGCCGGGTTGTGCTTCGGCATCGCGTTCAACCCGGGGGTCGCCTCCATGGGCCCGAGCGCCTACGTGTCGTACTGGCAGGCGGTGAACCGGGACTACGGGCGGTTCGTGCCACCGCTGTTCGTGGTGGGGATGCTGGCGTCGAGCGCGGTCGTGGTGCTCAGCTTCAGGAAGGACCCGGTCGTGCTGATCGCCGGCGTCCTCGCCGCGGTGGCGATGCTGGCGGGCATCATCCTCACGGTCACGACCCTGGTGCCGTTGAACGTCCTGGCGGACAGCTGGGTCGGCTCCATCCCGGACTCGTGGTCCGCGCACCGCGACAGCTGGCGCCGCTTCCACCTCATCAGGACGGTCGTGGCCACTGCGGGGTTCGCCGCCGCCGCCGTCGTGCCGGTGGCGCAGCTGAAGTAGTCCTCAGGGTTCGGTGGTCGACGGCGCGCCGCGGTTGCGGCGGTAGTCGGTGGGTCGCTGGCCGGCTTCCCGCAGGAACGCGTTGTTGAACCCGCGCGAGGTGCCGAACCCGCACAACCGGGAGACCTGCGCGATGGTCAGGTCGTCCCGCCTGCCGTCGCCGAGGATCTCCTGGGCGCGCGCGATGCGCATCCGGCGGAGCACCGTCATGGGCGGCGTCCCGTCGTCGAAGAGCTGGAACAGGCTGCGCCGCGAGATGTTCAGGGCCGCCGCCACGTCCTCCGCGCTGAGGTCGGTGCGCGAGAGGTTCTCCCGCATGACGGCCAGCGCCCGCCCTCGGAGCGCGGGCCCGGTCTCCGTCAGCTCGACGTCGTCGCCCAGCGCGCTGCGCACCAGCAGCTCGACCAGGCTGACCAGGAACGGCCCGGCCGCCGGGGTCGCGCACCGCGGTGTGTGCAGGATCCTGGTCGCGGACTGGACGAACAGGTCCACCAGGTCCCGGTCGACGGGCAGCGGCGAGAACATCGCGCGCCGGAGCACCTCGGCGTCCACGGTCAGCCGCGACGAGTCGATGTCCACGATCAGCTGCCGGTCCGGCTTGTCCCACAGGACGCGCCGCGGCTCGTCGTGGAACTGGAGGTAGAGCGAGCCGGGACCGATCTCGTGCGCGGAGTCCCGCGCGTCGATCCGCGCCCCGTTGCTGCCCGAGAGGATGAGCTGCACGCGCCCGCTGTCGATGCCGTCCGCCCGGCTGCGATCGACCAGGAACGCCCCCGCGTCCATCCGGCCGGCCACCACGCCCGCCTCGCCGACCCAGTGCCCGGTGTAATCGGCCTGGAAACTCGGCTCGGCCACAATCAACGGCATCCCGCTCTTGCCGTACCGCGTGCTCTCGGTCAGCTCATTCCAATAGTCGAGCCGCTCGACCGGATCCACGTTCCGGTTGTGAATCCTGATGAATCTTGAACGCTCCGCCGGGACCTGCCCCCCAGAAGCTCCCTCGCGCATTGGTACCTCCCCGCACCAGTGTCGCAGTGGTCGTCGGACCAGGTCATCGTAGCCAAGAACGCCGTCGAGCGCGGGTGAATCGCGAGAACTGCGGCAAGATCGGTTTTCGGTGCGCCACGGCGTCGTGGCCTGCGGGATGTGGCAGATAATGAGAATTATTCAGAACAGCCGGTGGTCGCACTTCGCGTGGTGGTCGACAAAGATCGCCACTTCCTCGGTCGGGCACGCGTGCGCGTGCCGGTACGGGCCTCCGACCTGCGTCGACTCTCTCCAGTGCCCGGGACCCGATACGCGAGGTGAACAGGAGTGCAGGATTGGCGAACTCCAGTGCAAGACGATTGCCGCCGCCGCGAACCGCGCCATAACGTCGCCGACAACATTGACGAGCCGAACCTCCGGCTTACCGCCATGAACGACCGACGACCGAATCCGGTGGCACATGACGACCTTGAAAATGATCCGACCGCCCGCTCGGGCGGAGGTGGCGCTGCACGAGGAACTGTCCCGGTTCTACGTGAACCACATGGCTGCGCTCGACCGGGGCGACACGGCCGCGTTCGCCGCGGATTTCGTGCCTGAAGCGACCTTCGCGGCGAGCGGATTCGACCGACTCGTGCACGGGCGCGACGAGATCGAGGCGGCGGCCGCGGCCGGCGTCGAGCAGCGGGCCCGGGACGGCATCACCCACCGGCACCTGGTGTCGATGCTGCGGGTCGTGCCGCGCACCGCCACGCTGGCGCGGGCGAGCAGCTACGTCCTCGTCGTCGAGAGCGGCACGGGCACACCGCCCGTCATCTACGCCAGCACGCTCTGCGAGGACGTCCTGGTGCGGCGCGACGACCGCTGGCAGGTCCGGGCCCGCAAGGTGACCCGCGACGACAAGCCGTGGCGGTCGTGATGGGCGGGGACGACCGGACCGCGGTCGAGCAGTTCTACGCCGACCAGGTCCACGCGCTCGACCGCGGTGACTTCGACGCCTACGGCGACACGTTCGACGCGGACGCGGAGTTCGTGATCGACGGTCTGCGGACGCTGCGGGGACGTGCCCGGATCGTCGAGCACAGCCAGGTCCTGCGGGACGCCAGGTCCGCGCGCGGCGCGGTCCAGCGGCACTTCATGGCGAACTGCGCGATCACGTCGACCGGTGACGACATCCGGGTGCGGGGCACGGTGCTGGCGGTGGAGTCCGTCGTGGGCCAGGGCTCGCGCATCACCGGGGTGATCGAGTTCGCGGACCTGCTCCGGGTCCAGGGGATCGCGGGACACCGGGTCGTGTCGCGGACCGCGAAACCGAACTGACCAATCGTTGATCTCGAGGGGGGACGTGGGGTTGAGCATGAGGGGCAATCGAAGGGTCGTGGTGTCCGGCATCGGTGTCGTGGCGCCCGGCGCACCGGGGCGGAAGAACTTCTGGAACCTGATCTCCGAGGGGCGCACCGCCACCCGGATCATGACGTTGGTCGATCCGACGCCGTTCCGGTCGCGGGTCGCGGCCGAGGTCGACTTCGACCCGGCGTCGTGCGGCCTGAGCGCCGCCGAGGTGGCGCGGCTGGACCGGGTCGGCCAGTTCGCGCTGGTCGCCCTGAGGGAGGCGGTCGAGGACAGCGGGATCGACCTGGGCCAGGGCGATCCGGGGCGGACCGGCGTCGTGATCGGGACCGCGGTCGGGTCGACACCGGCCCTGGAGTCCGAGTACGTGCGGATGAGCGGGCACGGCAGCGCCTGGGAAGTGGACGAGTCCAAGGCGAGCCCGCACTACTACGACTACTACATCCCCAGCTCCATCGCCGCCGAGCTGGCCGTCGAGGTCGGCGCGGAAGGGCCGGTCTCGGTGGTGTCCAGCGGGTGCACCTCCGGGCTCGACGCCGTGGCGCACGCGGTCGAGCTCGTGCGGGAGGGGACGATCGACCGGGCCGTGTGCGGCGCGTCCGACGCGCCGATCTCGCCCATCACGATCGCCTGCTTCGACGCGATCAAGGCCACGACCCCGCGGTTCGACGAGCCGGAACGGGCGTTGCGGCCCTTCGACAAGAGCCGCAACGGGTTCGTGCTCGGCGAGGGCGCGGCGATGTTCGTCATCGAGGAGCTGGAGTCGGCCCGCCGGCGAGGAGCGCCGATCTACGGCGAGCTGTCGGGCTTCGCGAGCCGGTGCAACGCCTACCACATGACCGGGTTGCGCCCGGACGGCGTGGAGATGGCGGCCGCGATCACCGCGGCCCTGGCCCAGGCGGGTCTCGCGCCCACCGACATCGGGTACGTCAACGCGCACGGATCGGGCACCAAGCAGAACGACCGGCACGAGACCGCCGCGTTCAAGCTCGCGCTCGGCGAGCACGCCTACCGCACCCCGGTCAGCTCGATCAAGTCGATGGTCGGCCACTCGCTGGGCGCGATCGGCTCCATCGAGATCGCGGCCTGCCTGCTGGCCTTGCGGCACCGGCTGCTGCCGCCCACCGCCAACTGGACCGAGCGCGACCCCGAGTGCGACCTCGACTACATCCCGGTCCACGCCCGGGAAGCGGCCCCGGAGCACGTGCTCAGCGTGGGCAGCGGGTTCGGCGGGTTCCAGAGCGCGATGATCATCTCGAAGGCGGGTGCGACGCGATGAGACCGCACATCACGGGCCTGGGCGTCATCACGCCGTTCGGCATCGGCGTCGACCCGTACTGGGCCGCGCTGCTGGAGTCGGCGAACGCGATCGGCCCGATCACCCGGTTCGACGGCGGCAAGTACGCCACCGGGATCGCCGGGGAGCACTCGGGGTTCGACCCGAGGGACCACCTGCCCGTCCGGCTGCTGCCGCAGACCGACCGCGTCACCCAGTTCGCGCTGATCGCCACCCGCGACGCGCTCGACGACGCCGCGATCCCGGACGGCACCTACCCCGAGCACGCCTCGGCGGTGGTGACCGCGAACAACGGCGGCGGGTTCGAGTTCGCGCAGAAGGAGATGCAGGCGCTGTGGTCGCAGGGCCCGGCCCACGTCAGCGCGTACCAGTCGTTCGCCTGGTTCTACGCGGTCAACACCGGCCAGATCTCCATCCGGCACAACCTGCGGGGAGCCGCCCGCGCGCTGGTCACCGACGACACCGGTGGCATGGAGGCGATCGGCCAGGCACGACGGCAGCTGCGGCACGACTGCGAGCTCGTGCTCGCCGGCGCCGTGGACACCAACCTCTGCCCGTGGGGCTGGTCGGCCTACACCAGCGCCGGGCTCATGGCGACCGACCCCGACCCGCGCACCGCGTACCGGCCGTTCTCGCCGCACGCCGACGGCTTCGTGTCCGGCGAGGGCGGGGCGATCATGACCGTGGAACGACCCGATCGCGCCGGTTCGCGCGCGGCCTACGCCGAGATCGCGGGCTTCGCGTCCACGTTCGACGGCGTGGCGCGGGACGGCCGCGGCCTGGAGCGCGCGATCCGCGTCGCGCTGCGGGACGCCGAGGTGGACCCGGGCGACGTCGACGCGGTGTTCGCCGACGGGTTCGGCACCCGCGACATGGACGACCGCGAAGCGCGGGCGATCAACGCCGTGTTCGGCCCGGGAGGCGTCCCGGTGACCGTGCCGAAGACCGGCATCGGCCGGCTCGGCTGCGCGGGCAGCGCGCTCGACGTCGCGACGGCGTGCCTGGCGATCGCCAGGCAGGTCGTCCCGCCCACACCGCGCTACCAGCTCTCCGACGCGGCGAGCGCGCTGCACGTCGTCGACCACCCGGCCCCGGGCCGGGTCCGCACGGTCCTGGTGCTCGCCAGGGGCCGCGGCGGCTTCAACTCGGCGATGGTGCTGACGAAGCCGCACACCGAACTCGACTCCGACTGAGGGAGAACGCCATGAACATCCACACCCTGACCGCGGTGCTCCGCAAGGTGGCGGGCGAGGACGAGACCCTCGACCTCGCGACCGACGTCAACCCGGACACCTCGTTCGACGACATCGGCTTCGACTCCATCGCGCTGCTGGAGGTGCTGAACCTCCTCAAGCGCGAGCACGGGGTCCAGCTCGACGACGACGTCCTGGAACACGCCAAGACCCCGGCCGCCCTGCTCGACGTGATCGAGGAGGAGCGCGATGCTGCCTGAGCACACCACCGACGACCGGGTCGCGCTGATCTCCGGCGGCACGAGCGGGATCGGCCTGGCGATCGCCAAGCGGCTGGGCGCCGCCGGCTACCGGGTGTTCCTCGGCGCCCGGGACTCGCGGCGGGTCAAGGAGACCGTCGCGGACCTCGCCGAGCTCGGCATCACCGCCGACGGGCAGTCGTGCGACGTGCGGCACGAGTCGCAGGTCGAGTCCTTCGTGGCCGCGGGCGTGGCGGCGTTCGGGCCGGTCACGACCCTGGTGAACAACGCGGGCATCCCGGGCGGCGGCGTCACCAGCGGCCTGTCGACCGAGTTGTGGGACAACGTCGTCAACACCAACCTGCGCAGCGTCTTCCTGATGTCGCGGCACGTGCTGACGACCGGCGGGATGACCACGCGCGCAGCCGCCCAGATCATCAACATCGCCTCGACGGGCGGCAAGCAGGGCGTCGTCCTGGGCGCGCCCTACAGCGCCTCGAAGCACGGCGTGGTGGGCTTCACCAAGGCCCTGGGCCTGGAGCTGGCCGGCACCGGCATCACCGTCAACGCCGTGTGCCCCGGCTACGTCGAAACCCCGATGGCGCAGCACGTCCGGGAGAACTACGCCCGGATCTGGGACGTGTCCGCGGCCGACGTCCTGACCAAGTTCGAGGCCAAGATCCCGCTCGGCCGCTACAGCACGCCCGACGAGGTCGCGGGCCTCGTCGAGTACCTCACCACCCCACTGGCCGCCTCCATCACCGCCCAGGCGCTCAACGTCTGCGGCGGGTTGGGCAACTACTGACGCGAGGGCACGCAATGGACACCACGCACGACATCAGGATCGACGCCGGTCCCCGCGAGGTCTACGCCCTGCTCGCCCACGCCGAGCGCTGGCCCGAGCTGTTCGAGCCGACCATCCAGGTCACGCACGTCGAGCACCGCGGCACGACGGAGACCTTCCGGATCTGGGCGAGCGCGGGCGATGAGGTGAAATCGTGGACCTCGGTGCGCGAGCTCGACCCCGGGTCGAACCGGATCACCTTCCGCCAGGCGGTGCCCGCGCCGCCGATCGCGTCGATGAGCGGCACCTGGGTCGTCGAGGAGGACGGCCCCGGGCGGACCCACCTCCGGCTGCTGCACACGTTCTCGGCGGTCGACGACGACCCGGAGGCGCTCGCCTGGATCGAGAAGGTCACCGACGAGAACAGCCGGACCGAACTGGCCAACGTCAAGGCCGTCG
This sequence comes from Saccharothrix luteola, assembly GCF_020859565.1. Taxonomy (GTDB): domain Bacteria; phylum Actinomycetota; class Actinomycetes; order Mycobacteriales; family Pseudonocardiaceae; genus Actinosynnema; species Actinosynnema luteola. Next base: position 179,436 of record NZ_JAJHUO010000002.1, read on the forward strand.
CCGAGCGGGGGACGGGCGAGGTCCGGACGTTCGCCGACTCGGTCCGGATCGCCGCCGGGGCCGAGGCGGTGCACGCGTTCCTCTGGGAGGCCGAGCACTGGACCGACCGGCTGCCGCACGTCGCGGCCGTGCGGCTGGACGACTACGGCACGCAGGACGTCCAGTCGCTGCGGATGACGACCCTGTCGAAGGTGGGCGAGCACGAGACGATGTCCATCCGGATCACCGAGGGCACCAGCCGCATCGGCTACAAGCAGCTCGACCTGCCGCCGCTGCTCGACCTGCACCTGGGCAGCTGGACCATCCGGGCCGGGCAGGGCGAGACCGTGCTCACCTCCGAGCACACGATCCGGCTGCGGCCGGAGGTCGCCGGGGACCGGGCGAGCACCGCGGCGAACCTGGCCAAGGCGCGCGACGCGCTCAGCGCCAACAGCATGGCCACGATGCTGATCGCGAAGTCGCTGCTGGAGGGGGTCTGACCGTGTCACGCGTGCGGATCGACCTGCCACCCGCGCCGACGCCGGTGGAGCTCGCGCCGGGGGTGTTCGCCTACCTCCAGGAGCACGGCGGCTGGTGCGTCAACAACTGCGGTGTCCTCGTGGGGGCGGAGGGCACCACGGTGATCGACACGTGCGCCACCCGGGACCGGACCGAGGCGCAGCTCGCCGCGGTCCGGGCCCTGGCCCCGCAGCCGATCGACCACCTGGTCATCACGCACTTCCACGGTGACCACGTCTTCGGCGGTTGCCGCTTCCCGACGGGCACGAAGGTGGTCGCGCACGTGGAGGCGGGCCGGGAGATGGCCGCGAGCGGCCTGGGGCTGACCGGACTGTGGCCGGACGTCCGGTGGGGTGAGCCGGCGGTGCGGCTGCCCGACATCACCTACGAGGACCGGCTCGTCCTGCACGACGGCCGCCGCACGGTCGAGCTGATCCACGTCGGGCCGGCGCACACCCGCGGCGACACGGTCGTGTGGCTGCCGGAGCAACGCGTGCTGTTCGCCGGTGACGTGATCATGTCGGGCCGCACCCCGTTCCTGCTGATGGGGTCCGTGTCCGGGATGCGCGCCGCGGTCGGGGCGCTGCGGGACCTGCGGCCCAGGGTGGTCGTGCCGGGCCACGGACCGGTCGGCGGCCCCGGGCTGCTGGACGACACCGAGCGGTACCTGGACTGGCTGGACGGGGTCGCGAGGCAGGGGCGGCGCGACGGCCTGACCCCCGCCGCGGTCGCCGAGCGGGCGGACCCGGACGAGTTCGCCCGGTGGGGCGAGCCGGAACGGCTGGTCGCGAACCTGCACCGCGCGTACGCCGAGCTCGACGGCGCCGCGCCGGGCGCGCCGATGGACGTCGTCGCGGTGTTCGCGGAGATGGTCGCGCTCAACGGCGGGTTGCCGGAGTGCTTGGCATGAGGACGAACGGGTGATGGGGGACGTCATGGACGACACGATGCGTTGGCCGGCCGCCGGGCGGTCCTGGGTGGCGGCCGAGCCGCTGCCCGACCCGCGACCGGCCGCCGTGGACACCTTGCTGACCGAGGCCGTCCGCGCCGGTGCCGCCCGGCCGGCGGTGCAGGTCGGTGCCGACACCCTGACCTTCCGGGACTGGGACGTCGTGGCGTCCTCGGTGGCCAGGGCGCTGGGCGCGACCGCGCCGGGTCGCGGTGTGGTCGGTCTGGTGGCCGACCTCGACCCGGTGTTCCCGGCCTACTACTACGGGGCGATCCGCAGCGGCAACGTCGTTGCGCCGATCAACCCGCTGCTGCCCGCGCCGGCCGTGGCCCACGTGCTGCGGCTGGCGATGCCCTCGGCGGTGCTGGTCGCCGAGGCCGGGCTGGACGCCCTGCGCGCCAAGCTGGCCGAGCAGGGGCTGCTCGACCTGGTCCAGGAGGAGGTCCGGGTCGACTTCGGCCGGCTGCTCCGGCTGCGGGCCGGCGCGGCGCCCGCGCTGCCGGACGACACCGCCGCGCTGATGTTCACCAGCGGGTCGACCGGTCGGGCGAAGGCGGTCGCCTACAGCCACCGCAACGTCCTGACCAACGCCGCCCAACTCGCCGACGCCCACGGGCTCGCCGCCTCGGGCGGGCTCGCGCACAGCAGGCCGATCTTCTACCCGATGCACATGAACGCGTCGGTGCTGGCCGGCGTCCGGCAGGTCCTGGTCGGTCATCGCCGGGTGCTCGACTCGGTGCTCGCCGCCGACGAGGCGCGGGCGACCCACCTGTACTCCCTGCCCGTGCGGCTGGAGCAGCTGGCGGCCGACCCGGCGTTCGGCTCGGCGCGGGTCCGGCACCTGCGCATGGTCGGCTCCGGCAGCACCGCGTTGTCGGAGAAGGCGGCCACCCGGATCGGCGCCACGCTCGGCATCCCGTGCCGGCAGGGCTACGGGCTGTCAGAGACCACGTCGCTGGTCAGCACGGAACGCGCCGGCCACGACCGGGTCGGCTCGGTGGGCGCGCCCGTGCGGGACGTCGCGGTCCGGATCGCCGCGCTGGACGACCCGACCGCGCAGCCCGCGCCGATCGGGGTGGCCGGGCAGGTCTGGGTCTCGGGCCCGATCGTCATGCAGGGCTACCTGGACGGCTCGGGCGTGATCCCCGTGAGGCCCGGTTGGTTCCCGACCGGCGACTACGGCACGGTGTCCGCGGACGGCCTGCTGACCGTGATCGACCGCATCGGAGACCTGGTCCGCAAGGGCGGCGAGGTCATCTCGCCGTCGTCGGTCCGCCGGGCGCTCGAAGCCCACCCGGACGTGGCGGAGTGCGCGGTGGTGGGCGTGCCCGCGACCGACGGCGCCCCGGCCCGGCTCGCCGGGTTCGTCCGGACCACCGCCGACACCGCACCGGACCTGCCCACCGCGGACCTGGACGTCCTGACGGTGGTGGAGTCCCTGCCCCGCCTGGCCAACGGCAAGGTCGACAAGGCGGCGCTCGTCGCACTCGCACAGCAGAAACGGCTGCCCGCCTGACGGCGCGCACCAAGAGGGGGGACACATGGCGCACGACGCGCTGGGGAAGGTCGTCGAGCTGAAGCGCGAACTGCTCGACGACGATGACGAAGCCGCACGGCGGCAGCGGGGCAAGGGCAAGCTGACCGCCCGCGAGCGGATCGCGCTGCTGCTCGACGAGGGGTCGTTCCAGGAGATCGAGGGCCTGCGCCGCGCCCGGCACGCCGGTCTGGGCCGGGCGGACCACCGCCCGCTCACCGACGGCGTGGTGACCGGCTGGGGCACCGTGCTCGGTCGGACGGTCTTCGTCTACGCGCAGGACTTCCGCATCCTGGGTGGCGCGGTCGGCGAGGCGCACGCGGAGAAGATCCACAAGGTCATGGACCTCGCCGTGGCGGCCGGCGCACCGCTGGTGTCGCTCAACGACAGCGCCGGAGCCCGCATCCACGAAGGCGTCACGGCGCTCGCCGGGTTCGGCGGGATCTTCCGGCGCAACGCCAAGGCGTCCGGCGTCATCCCGCAGATCAGCGTCATGCTCGGCCCGTGCGCCGGCGGCGCCGCGTACAGCCCGGCGCTGACCGACTTCACGTTCATGGTCCGCGGCATCTCCCAGATGTTCCTCACCGGGCCGGACGTCGTGGCGACGGTGACCGGCGAGCGGGTCACCATGGACGAGCTCGGTGGCGCGGACGTGCACAACCGGCTCTCCGGCGTCGCGCACTTCGCCTACGACGACGAGCGGTCGTGCCTGGAGGACGTCAGGCTGCTGCTGTCGATGCTGCCCGCCAACAACCGGGAGCAACCGCCCGCCCTGCCGGCGGCCGACCCGGTCGACCGCCGTGCCGAAGGGCTCCACGAGCTGGTGCCCGCCGACGGCAACCGGCCCTACGACATGCGGGCGGTCATCGAGGAGGTCGTCGACGACGGGTTCGTCCTGGAGGTGCAGGAGGGGTGGGCGACCAACGTCATCTGCGGGTTCGCCCGGCTGGGCGGCCACGTCGTGGGAGTGGTGGCCAACCAGCCCTCCGTGCTGGCCGGCGCCCTGGACATCGCGGCGTCGGAGAAGGCGGCGCGGTTCGTGCAGACCTGCGACTGCTTCAACATCCCCATCGTCACGTTCGTGGACGTGCCCGGCTTCCTGCCCGGCGTCGGCCAGGAGCACGACGGCATCATCCGGCACGGCGCGAAGCTGCTGGCCGCCTACTGCAACGCCACGGTGCCGCGCATGTCGGTGATCGTGCGCAAGGCCTACGGCGGCGCGTACATCGTCATGGACTCCCGCTCGATCGGCGCGGACCTCGTCCTGGCGTGGCCGGGCAACGAGATCGCCGTCATGGGCCCGGAAGCGGCCGTCGACATCATCTTCCGGCGCGACATCGCCGCCGCGAACGGCGACCGCGAGGCGGTCCGGCAGCAGAAGATCGACCTGTACCGCGCCGAGCTCATGCACCTCTCCTACGCCGCCGAGCGCGGACTCGTCGACGACGTGATCGACCCGGCCGACACCCGGCAGGTGCTCGTCCGCGGCCTGGAGATGTTGCGTGCCAAGCACGCCGACCTGCCGATGCGCAAGCACGGCAACACACCTCTGTAGGGAGCAACGGCCATGGTCGACGAGACGGTCCTGCGGATCGAGTCCGGCACGCTCGACGAGTTCGAACTGGGCGCCCTGGTGACGGTGCTGTGCCTGGCCGGCCGGCGACCACCGGACGACGTGCGGCCCCTGGCCGCGCCGCGATGGCTGTACCCGGAGCGGGCCGCGGTGTTCGTGCCGCCCAACAGTTGGCGCAGCGCGGGGTAGCTGGTCGGTCCGAGCGGACCGACCCGAGCACAGAGAGGGAGTCGCAGGTGCACAAGGTTCTCATCGCCAACCGGGGCGAGATCGCGGTCCGGGTGATCAGGGCGGCGCGCGACGCGGGGATCGCCTCCGTCGCGGTGTACGCCGAACCGGACGCCGACGCGCCGTTCGCGTCGCTCGCCGACGAGGCGTTCGCGCTGGGCGGTCGGACCGCCGCCGAGTCCTACCTGTCCGCGGACCGGATCCTGGAGGTCGCGCGGCGGTGCGGCGCCGACGCGGTCCACCCGGGCTACGGCTTCCTGTCGGAGAACGCGGACTTCGCCCGAGCCGTCCTCGACGCCGGCCTGACCTGGATCGGGCCGAGCCCGCAGGCCATCCGGGACCTCGGCGACAAGGTGACCGCGCGGCGGATCGCGGAGCAAGTGGGCGCCCCGCTCGTCCCGGGCACCGGCCGTCCGGTCGCCGACGCGCGGGAGATCGTCGAGTTCGCCGAGCGGCACGGCCTGCCGGTCGCGATCAAGGCCGCCTTCGGCGGTGGCGGGCGCGGTCTGAAGGTCGCCCGCACCCTCGACGAGATCCCGGAGCTGTTCGAGTCCGCGACCCGGGAGGCGGTCACCGCCTTCGGTCGCGGCGAGTGCTTCGTCGAGCGGTACCTGGACCGGGCCCGGCACGTGGAGGCGCAGGTGCTGGCCGACCGGCACGGCAACGTCGTCGTGCTCGGCACGCGTGACTGCTCGCTGCAACGACGGCACCAGAAGCTGGTGGAGGAGGCGCCGGCGCCGTTCCTGACCGACGAGCAGCGGCGACTGGTCCACGACTCGGCCAAGGCGATCTGCCTGGCGGCCGGGTACTCCGGGGCCGGCACGGTGGAGTACCTGGTCCAGGGCGAGACCGTGTCGTTCCTGGAGGTCAACACCCGCTTGCAGGTCGAGCACCCGGTCACCGAGGAGACCACCGGCGTCGACCTGGTGCTGGAGCAGTTCCGCATCGCCGAGGGGCACCCGCTCGAGCTGACCGAGGACCCGGCGCCGCGCGGGCACGCGTTCGAGTTCCGGATCAACGGGGAGGACGCCGGCCGGGGCTTCCTGCCCACGCCCGGCCGGATCACCCGCTACCGCGAACCGGGCGGTCCGGGTGTCCGGGTCGACTCGGGCGTGGTCGCGGGCAGCGTGGTCGGCGGGCAGTTCGACTCGATGCTGGCCAAGCTCGTCGTGTGGGGTCCCACCCGCGAGCAGGCTTTGCGCCGGGCGCGCCGCGCGCTGCGCGAGTACGACGTCGAGGGGATCGCCACCGTGCTGCCCTTCCACCGCCACGTCGTGGACGACCCGGCGTTCGCCGGGCGGGGTTCGTTCGACGTGCACACCAAGTGGATCGAGACCGAGTGGCACAACCCGGTCGAGCCGCACCCGCAACCGGCCACCGCCGAGGAACCCTCGCGCCGGCGGCTGGCCGTGGAGGTGAACGGCCGGCGCGTCGAGGTGTCCCTTCCCGCCGACTTCACCACCCTCGTGGACGGCGCGGCACCGGCCGTGACGCCCGCCAACCAACCCCGCGCGACCGCGCGCAAGCGCACCGGCGGCATGACCCTCGTGTCCGGCGACGCGATCGTCGCGCCGATGCAGGGCACGGTGGTGAAGGTCGCGGTGTCCGAGGGGCAGCAGGTCGAGGCCGGTGACCTCGTCCTGGTGCTGGAGGCGATGAAGATGGAGAACCCCGTCACCGCGCACAAGGCCGGCGTCATCACCGGGCTGACCGCGGAGCCGGGCGCGTCGGTCACCCGGGGGACCGTGCTGGCGCAACTCGGGAGCGGTGACGGTTGACTTCGAGCGCGCGCGAAGACCTAGCGTCGCCGGCATGACCAAGTCAGAACGCGGCACCGCTGTCAATCGACGTTCGCTGCTGGCCGCCGGTGCGCTGATCGGGGCCGCCGGGGTGGCGACCGCGCCGCAAGCATCGGCGGCGTCGGAGGCGTCGGCGGCGTCGGGCCGGTACGCCAGGGGTATGGCCGTCCTGCGGCAGGTCTCCGGTGACCGCGGCGCCGAGGTGATCAAGTCGCTGTCGGACGTCGCACCGGATCTCGGCCGTTACATCGTCGAGTTCGCCTACGGCGACGTCTACGCACGGCCGGGACTGGACCTGCGGCAGCGGCAGCTGGTGACCATCGGAGCCCTGGCCGCGCAGGGTGACACGGCGTCGCAGCTCCGGTTCCACCTCGACGCGGCGCTCCGGGTCGGGCTGAGCCCCGTCGAGGTCGTGGAGGCGTTGATCCACATCGTCCCGTTCACGGGCTTCCCCAGGGCGCTCAACGCGGTGCAGGCCGCCCGGGAGGTGTTCGCCGACCGGGGGACCGCGTTCCGGCCGCCGGTGCAGACCGACGAGCGGGACCGCTACGCGCGTGGCGTGGAGAAGCTGGTGGAGGTCGACGGGCAGCACGGGCTGGACGTGATCGAGTCGTTGCGGGACATCGCACCCGACCTCGGTCGCTACGTGGTCGAGTTCGCGTTCGGCGACGTGTACGCCCGGCCGGGACTGGACCTGCGGCAGCGGCAGCTGGTGACCATCGGCGCGCTGACCGCGTTCGGCGACACCGCACCGCAGCTGCGGGTGCACCTCGGCGCCGCGCTGCGCGTGGGCCTGAGCCGGGGCCAGGTGGTCGAGGCGCTGATCCACGTCGTGCCCTACGCCGGCTTCCCCCGCGTGCTGAACGCCGTGACCGCGGCCAGGGACGTGTTCGGGCAACTGCCGGGTTGACTTCGAGCGCGCTCCAACTCCTACCGTCGACCGCGTGAACGACACGAGCGTGCTGTCCATCGCGGAAACGGTCGAGGTCACCGGCCTGACCGCCCACACGTTGCGCTACTACGAGCGGATCGGCCTGCTCGACCCGGTCGGTCGCGGCCCGGACCGCAGGCGTCGCTTCCGCAGCGCCGACCTGGCCTGGCTCGGCTTCCTCACCCGCCTGCGCACCACCGGCATGCCCATCCGGGACATGCGGCGCTTCGCCGAGCTGCGCAGGCGGGGCGACGTGACCGCGCCGGAACGCTTGGAGCTGCTGGAACGGCACCGTGACGCGGTCCGGCGGCGGATCGCCGAGCTCACCGACAGCCTGGCGTCGTTGGACGCGAAGATCGACCACTACCGGACGCTGAGCGCCCCTGGCGGGCACTGACCCGCACTGCTCGGTCGTCTTCGGCGGTCACGCGTCCGACGGCGTGGTCGGCAGGTCGAGCATCGCGGCGGCGACCTGGTCGGCGGCGGTGTCGGGGAGGGCGGTGGCCGCGTCGTCCAAGACGAGCAACCGCGCGCCGGGGATCTGGGCGGCGAGGGCTTCGCCGTTGCCGACCGGGAAGAACAGGTTCTCGCGGCCGTGCACGACCAGCGTCGGCACGGTCAGGTCGCCGAGCCGCTCGCGCCACCGCGGCGCGCAGTCGAGTCGCGCGAACACCATCCCGAGCTGGTTCGCCTCGTGCGCGGCGGTGGTTTTCGACGGTGTGCGGTCCCAGATCCGCGCGGCGGTCGCGCGCGCCTGCTCGGGGTCGTCGCCCAGCAGCGCCGCCCGGTCGGCGCCGAACGCGGCGACCGCGGCCCGGTCGCTCCAGTCGGGCCTGGGGAGGGAGAACAGCGCGCCCATCGCCGCCGGGTGGTGATCGGGCAGGTCCTCGTCCACCGGGCCCGGCGCGACCGGGCGCGTCCCGACCAGGGTCAGCGCCGAGAACACCCCCGGGTGGTCGAGTGCCGCGACCTGCGCGACCATGCCGCCGACGCCGAAACCGCCGAGGTGCGCGGTGGTGGCGCCGAGCGCCCCGACGAGCGCCGCCGCGTCCGCGGCGAGGTCGCGGAGCGCGTAGCCCGGCGCCTCCGGGTCGACGGTCGTGGAGCCGCCGCAGTCGCGCAAGTCGTAGCGCACCACCCGACGTCCGCCCGCCGCCAACCGCTCGCACAGCGCGTCCGGCCAGGACAGCATCGTCGTGCCACCGGCCAGCAGCACCAGCGGATCACCGTCACGACCGAAGAACTCCACACCGAGCTCGACACCGTTGGCGCGCAGTGAAAGCATGCGTCACCGTAGCAAGGCCGACCGACCACAACGGCTCCGGTGACCCGCCCGTCAGCGGTGGGGCGACCACTCCTCCGCGGGCGTGAGCGGAACCGGTGTCGGTCGCTCGACCGTGGTCGTCAGGTCGATCCTCCGTCCTTCTTCCGCGGCGCGCAGCACGGCGGTCATCGTTTCGAGCACGTGCAACGCGAGGTCCCCGCCCGCGCGCGGCAGCCGTTGTCCACCGGCCGTGACGAGGTCGAGCAGGCCGATGCCGCGACCGGCTCCGGCGTAGCCCGCGCTCGGCGGCAGCGCCTCCCACTCGGCGCCGCCGAGCGGGAAGAGCCGGGTCACGCCGTCGAAGTGGTTGGGGTCCGGGACCGCGAGGGTCCCGGTCTCGCCGTGCACCTCGATCGGCACGGCGGTGGTGGTCACGCCGTCGAAGCTCGTCGTGATGGTGGAGAGCGCGCCGCTGACGTGTTCGAGCACGCCGGAGACGTGGCTGGCGACCTCGACCGGAATCCGCTGACCCGTCCGGGGACCGGACCCGATGACGCGCTCGTCGCGCAGGCGACCCGCCGCGCCGATCACCGCGCGCACGGGGCCGAGCAGGTGGACCAGCGCGGAGATGTAGTACGGCCCCATGTCCAGCAGGGGACCGCCGCCCGCGGTGTAGTAGAAGTCGGGGTTGGGGTGCCAGCGCTCGTGCCCCGGCGTGACCATCACGGCCGACGCGGACAGCGGGCGTCCGATGAGCCCGCCGTCGATCGCCGCACGCGCCGTCTGCGTGCCCGTGCCGAGCACCGTGTCGGGGGCGCAACCCACCCGGACACCGGCCGCCGCGGCCCGGTCGATGATCGCCCGGCCGTCCGCGAACGTCACGGCGAGCGGCTTCTCGCCGAACACGTTCTTGCCCGCGTCGACGGCGCGCAGCGCGATCCCGGCGTGCGCGGCGGGAGTGGTGAGGTTGAGCACCGTGTCGACGTCCGACCCGTCGAGCAGGTCCTCGACGCTGACCGCCTCGGCGCTCGGGAGCGCGGCGGCGACCGCGGCCGACCGGCCGGCGTCGAGGTCGGCGACCGCGGTGATGCGCACCGCGGGGTGGGCGCCGAGCGTGTCCAGGTAGGCGCGGGAGATGACCCCGAGACCTACGATGCCGACGCGGTGCGGGTCGCCCACAGCATCCCCCTCTCGATGACGGTGCGGACGCCGGGGTGCTCCAGCACGTCCAGGCTGTGCCCCGGGGTCGTGACCACGATCCGGCCGGCGCCCCACTGGCGGGTCCAGATCGCCGGACACGTGACCGGGCGGTGCCACGGTTGCCACTCCTGGGCCGGGTGCGTCGTGGTGGCCAGCACGTCGATCAGGTCGTCGTGCAGCACCCAGTACTGCTCGGTGACCAGCTCGAAGTCCTCGATGCCCGCGGTGATCGGGTGCTCGCGGCCGAGCGGGGTGATGTTGACGGTGTGCGGCAGGAAGTTGTCCTCCGGCCCGCCCGTGCGCTCGGACCGCGGCTTGCCGGGGTGCGTCGCGAACTGGCCGCCCACCAGGTGCAGGTAGTCCGACGAGGCGCGGAACGAGTCCGCGATGCCGCCGTGCCAGCCGGTGAAGCCGGTGCCCGCCTCGACCGCCGCGCGCAGCCCGGCCAGCTCGTCGCCGGCGATCTCCGACATCGTCACGCACTGCACGACCAGGTCGGTGTCGGCCATCTCGGCGGCGTCGGCGTACACCTCGGTCGACTCCTCGACCCGAACGGCGTAGCCGCCGCGTTCGAGGAACGGGATGAACAACCCGGTCGCCTCGACCGGCCGGTGACCTTCCCACCCACCACGGACCACGAGCGCCTTCGGCTGTCTCACGCCACCCCCACGAAACCGCTCTTCGACGCCTCCGAGTCCGCGGCGGCGACGGGTCGGCACCGGACTCGGCCCACCCGACTTGATCGTATCCGGGATCCCCGCCCGGATGTCGACATCTCGCTACGCCGAGGGCTGTCCGGCACGGACCGCGCGCGTGGCGTAGTACCCGAGGAGCGCCGATACGGCCAGGCGCACCCCGACGTTGATCCACACCCCGACGGCGGCCCGGTCCTGGAAGAACGCGTACGCCTCGACGGCCGCCGTCGTCAGGTGGAACACGATCAAGGTGACGGCGACCAGTCGCAGCGCCCGGGGGTCGGTGAGCCGACTGGCGCCGAACGAGAGGACCGCGAACGCGATCTCCGCCGCGCCCAGCAGGTACGGGACCAGGAACGCGCCGCCCGGCACCTGGACGTCGACCGCGGCCGGGATGGCGGCGGGCGCGGCGACCAGGACGATCCCGGCGGCCAGCGTGACGATGCCGTGGGCGACGAGCAGCCTGGCGAAGTTCATGGCACCCCCTCAATTCAACGTGCGATGAGTTTAGCCGATCGCCGGGAGCGATGGGCCGACCGCGGTGCTCGCACGTCGCCGGGAGGTGTGGGTCAGGAGCGGAAGAGGGCCTCGGCGTCCAGCTTCCCCCAGCCGTAGCGGGGGTTCCACACCGGACCCGTCGTGGCGTCCCGACGAGCGGTGACGCGCAGGCGTTGCTGGACTTCCTCCGGCGTCAACCTCGGTTCCCGTTGCAGCATCAGGGCCACGACGCCCGCGACGAAGGGCGTCGCCATGCTGGTGCCCTGGATGGTGACGTACTTCCCCGACGGGTGTCGCCGCGCCGCCAAGCGGGGCGACGTCGCCATGTCCGAGCCCGCCGACAGGGCCGCGGTCACGACCTGGCCGGGCGCGACGACGTCCGGCTTCTGCACGCCGATGCGCGTGGGTCCCTGGCTGGAGAACGAGGACAGGGCGTCCACCGCCAGCCCCGGCAGCGTCGAGTCGCCCTGGGGACCCTCGAACTTGTTGCGAGAAGTGAGAGAACCGACCGCGATGACTCGTTCCTCGGTCGCCGGCATGCCGATCGAGTAGCCCTCCAAGGGCGCGCCGGGGAACATCAGCCGGCCGCCGTCCACCGAGCCCGCCCACGCGTGGACCTCGCCGTGCGCCACGGAGAGCGGCGTGATGCGGATGGTCCACCGCTCGTCGACCGTGCCGTCGATCATCAGGAAGGTCAGGTTCTGCTCGCGGTTGACCGGGTTCTCCACGAAGTCCGCCACGAACGCGCCGTCCGGTGTGGACGTCTCGCCCGTGTTGGGCTCGAACCTCGTCCCGCTGGGCGTCTCCACGAACACGTCGACCTCGTCGCCGCGCGGGATCCACACGTCGCAGAACACCAGGCCGGTGTCGGGCACCCGCACGGTGAACGTCAACTCCTCGCCGACGACCAGGCGGCCCTGGGCGTGCACGCCGTCTTCGCCCTCGTTGCCGGCCGCCGCGACCACGATCCGGCCGGGGCCGGTGGCGCGCGCGATCTCGTTCTCGATCGCGGACGTGCCGTCGTGGGCGCCGAAGTGGCCGCCCAGGCTCAGGCTGACCACGGCCGGCCGGTCGCCAGCCAGGTCGAACGCCTGGCGGATGCCTTCGATGATGTGCACGTCCAGCAGCGGCTCGGCGCGCACGCCCATCAGGGACGCCTCCGGGGCCACCCCGCGGAACCTGCGGTCCGCCGTGCCGCGCCCGTTGCCGGCCGCGATGGACGCGCAGTGCGTGCCGTGGCCGCCCGGGTCGCCGGTCGGGATGGGCGGACCGCCGTTGAGCGCCTTGTCGATCGCGCCCGCGTCGAACACGTCGAACGTGGACTCGTCCGAGCCCTGGGGGACGTGGGCGTGCACGAACCGCTCCAGGCGGGTGGTGCCGTCGTCGTGGCGGAAGTCCGGGTGCGCCCAGTCGACACCGGTGTCCACCACCGCCAGCAGCACCCCGGCGCCGGTGAGGTCGCCGTGCGCGGCCTGGAGCGCGTCCACGCCGGTCACCGGGCCGCGCGCCCGGTCCATGCGGGTGAACATCTCCTTCGGCGCCTCGGCGCGCAGCAGCCACGGCTGGCGGTCCAGCGAGGACAGCGCGGTGATCGGGACGACCGCCAGCACCACCACCTGACCGGACGAGGCCGGGTCCGGCGGCGTGGACAGCACGTGGCCGCCCACTCCAGCCAGCCAACCCTCGACCGACGCCGACTCCGCCGACCGCACCAGCAGCTTCACCGTCGTCCGGCGCAGGTCGGCCGCCCGGCCCGCCACGTCGAGCGCACGTGCCCCGATGCTCGTTCCCGCCGGCAGGTCCGAGTCCGCGAACGCCGCCGCCCGGCGCAACCGCGCGTCCAGGACCGTGTCACGTCTGGGTTCCATCGCCCCCACCCTTCAGTCGTGCTGGAGCGACCTGAGGGTTCGGGGTCCTTCGACGGCGAGCACCCAGGTCTCCCGAGCGATCCGGCGCAGCGCGGGTGGCGAGACGGCGCCGATGACGGAGCCGGGGCCGGTGCTGGTGACCTCCATGCCGAGCGACGTCAGCCGTTCGGCCGCTTGCCCGACCTCCGCTCCGCCGCGCAGCCGGACCAGTGCGGTCCGCCGGTCGCCGTCGTCGGCGTCCCGGCTCCACCGCTCCAGTTCCGGGGTGACGACCCCGCGCCTGGGCTCCACGTCGGCGACGCTACCTCCCTGCCTGCACCTCTACTCGGGGTATCGGCTGTTCGGAGTCGGCGTTAGCACCCGAACGGGCGACCCGGGACGGGCCGGAGGTCGACGAGCCAGGGATGTCCCGGGTGCACGCGGGCGAGGAGTTCGGCGAGGGTCCGGCGCTGCGCCGGGGAGAGGTGCGGGACGGTGTTGTCGAAGTCCGCCTGGTCCTTCCCGCGAGCGTGCGCGGCCTTGAACAGCAGCACGAGTTCGGGCGCCAGGTACGGGATGCCGTCGCGGGTGTGGCGGATGATGTCGCGGTAGGGGAGCCGGATCGCCTCGTCGCGTCGGCAGATCCAGGTGTCGCCGTCGTGCGGTTCGCGGAACACGTCGAGCAGGTAGTCGCCGGTGGCCGGGTCGCGCAGCCAGGTCTGGTGCGTGGCGGCCAGGACGTCCGGTGCGGCGTCCGCCCAGATCCGGCCGCTGCGCACGGCGTCGAAGGCGTAGCCGGGGAAGCGGGCGCGCACCTCGGGGAAGGCGGCGGCCGGGATCGCGATCTCGATGTCCCCGTGCGGGCGCGTCCGGGCGCCGAGGAACAGGTCCAGCGCCCAGCCGGCGGCCACGCACCAGGGCGTGGCGATCCCGGCCAGGTGCCGCGCGACGGCGTCCGGGGTCCAGCTGGACGACCACCTCGCGTCGAGGGCGTCGATCTCGGCGGGTGACAGCTCGACTCCACCGGCGGGCACTTGCTCGCTCATCGTCCAGGCGGGGCCGGGTGCCGGCGGTGACGCAGGCCGTTGATCAGCGCGGCCAGGGTGTCGGCGTCCTCGCAGCCCACGGTGAACCTGCTGCCGTCGGCGAACACCAGTCGCACGGCCGGGCCCGGGGCGGGCGCCATCATGGTGCCGTAGCCGTGGAGCACCCCCGCCACCAGCCAGTCGTCGGTGGACAGCGGGGAACTCGTGGCGTGCTCGACGGCGGTCAGGGGGAACTCGCGCCGGAACAGCCCGATGGCCACGCGCACCGCGTGCTCGTCCACCGCCAGCCGGTACCGGCTGCCCGCCAGCGTCACCCCGGCGGTGAGCACCGCGACCAGACCGACCGGCGCGAACTCGACGCCCAGCCACAGCCCGAACACCACCGCCATCACGACCCCGAGCAGCGCTTGGCCGGCGGCGGCCCACACCACCAGGCGCAGCACGCGCTGCTCGCTCCACAACACCCGCTCCCCGTCGGCGAGCGGGATCCGGGCGACGTCCGCGGGCGGCGCACCGGCCGCGGGCAGTCCGGTGGAACGCCGCCCGGCCAACCAGAAGGCGAGCGCGCCGACCGCCAGCACCGCCACAGGCAGCCCGACGACGAGGGGCGTCGACGGCGCCCGAACTTCCTCGGGGCTCCGCGCGTCCAGGGCCGGGGTCAGGACGAGGAGCAGGGCGCCGCTCAACGCGGTGACCAGCACCGCCACCACGAGCTGCGCCACGGTGCGCGCCCAGTGCACGGCCGGTGCGGGCAGCAGCCGGGCCAGGAAGAACGCCACCACCCCCAGCACCCACAGGCCGGTGATCACCCCGAGCCCGACGGTGATCAAGGGCTCGGTGGCCAGCGTGCTGAGCACCGGCCGGCCGCCGCCGCCCTTGTTGGGGATCCGTTCGGGCAATCTGCCGACCCAGCCCGACACCACCGCGGCGGTGGCGCCCAGCACGGCGCCGGGCAGGAGGACGAAGCCGGTCAGCCATCGCAGCACCTGGTTCACGCGAACGCCTCCCTGATCAGGACGACGACCTCGTCGGCGCCCATGCCGATCCGCCGGGCCGCCACCGCGACCTCGCGCACCGCGTCGGCCAGCCGTGCCCGCTCTTCCGTCGCGGTCGAGGTGACGACCGCGCCGCGGCCGCGCCGCAGTTCGATCAGCCCTTCGTCCCGCAGGGTCGCGTAGGCCCGCAGCACGGTGTGCATGTTCACCCCGAGCGAGGAGGCGAGCTCCCGGGCGGGCGGGAGTCGCTCCCCTGGGCTCAGGGTGGCGCTGATCAGGGCGTTCCGCACGCACGCGGCGATCTGGTCACCCAGCGGGGTGCTGCTGGTGTGGTCGACCCTGAAGAGCATGTTCTAATTCTTATAGAACAACTCATGATTGGTCAACCGGCTTCCCCCGTTCGAGCAAAGGTCGCCACGAGTGACCGGCGGTGTCACAAGGCCAGCCGTGGCCACGATTCCGTGTCGCGCAACAGCTGCCGGTCGTGCGTGGCGATCACCACCGCGGCCGGGGTGGAGGCGAGTGCGGCGGTCAGCTCGTCCACCAACGCGGCCGACAGGTGGTTGGTCGGCTCGTCCAGCAGCACCACGTGCGGACGGGCCGCCAGCACCAGCGCCAGGTCGAGCCGCCGCCGCGCGCCGACCGACAGCTCGTCCACCGGTCGACCCCGGTCGTAGCCGTCGAGCAGGCCCAACTCGCCCAGACCCGGCCCCGTCACACCCGACCGCGCGAGCTGTTCGTCGTACAGCTCCGCCGCCGTGCGCCGACCGTGCGGGTCGGACTCCTGGCCCAACCGCCCGATCCGCGCCGCCCGGGCGCGGGTGACCGTTCCCGTGGTCGGCGCCAGCTCTCCCGCCAGCACGGACAGCAACGTCGACTTGCCCGCGCCGTTGGGTCCGGTGACCACGAGCCGGTCGCCGGAGTCCAACGCCAGGTCGATCGGGCGGGCGAGCCGCCCGGCCACGGTGACGCCGTCAGCCCGCAGCGGGGTCGCGCCTCGGTGCTCGGGCAGCTCCGGCATGGCGAACCGGGTCGGCGGCGGCGGGACCTCCACCACGTGCGCGCTCAGCTCCTCCTGCCGTCGGTGCACGGCGCGCACGAGGCCGGGCGCGCGGGTCGCGCGGCTGTGCTTGCCGTGCCCCTTGGCGGGGCGCCAGTTGTCGCGCAGCCGGTTCTGCGCCGCGGACAGGTCGTCGGCCAGGCGCTGCCGCTCGGCGACCTGCTCGTCGTGCAGCGCCTCCCACCGCGCCCGCTCGGCCCGGCGGGCGTCGAGGTAGGCGGTGTAGCCGCCGCCGTACACCCGCGGCCGGCCGTCGCTGGACGGGTCGAGGTCGACCACCGTCGTGGCCACGTCGGCGAGCAGCGCCCGGTCGTGGCTGACCAGCACGACCACGCCCGGGTGGGCGCGCAGCCGTTCGGTGAGGTGGTCCAGCCCGCCCGCGTCGAGGTGGTTGGTCGGCTCGTCCAGCAGCAGCACGGCGTGCCCGGCGCCGAGCAGGCACGCGAGCCGCACGCGGTGCCGCTGACCGACCGACAGCGTGCCGAGCGGTCGGGTCCGGTCGTCCACGGCGTTCAGCGCGGCCAACGAGACCTCGACCCGCCGGTCGGCGTCCCACGCGTCGAGCGCCTCGGCCTCGGCGAGCGCGGTGGCGTAGGTGTCGTCCGCGCCGGGACGGTTGTCGGTGAGCGCGCCGGTCGCGCGCTCCAAGCGGGCCAGGACCTCGCGAACGGCGGCCAGTTCGAGGTCGATCAGGTCGCCGACGGTGGCGGCGGGGCCGAGCGGGAGCTGCTGGTCGGCGACGCCGATCGAGCCCGCGCGGCGCACTTCGCCGCGGTCGGCGGGCAGGTCGCCGGCGAGCACCCGGAGCAGGGAGGTCTTGCCGCGGCCGTTCTCGCCGACCACGGCGACCCGGTCACCGGCGGCGGCGACGAGGTCGACCCCGGCGAGCACGGGCCGGCCGCCGAAGGAGAGGTGCACGTCGGACGCGCGGACGTGAGCCGCGCGCACGAGCGCGGGCGTGAGCTGGGACGACATGAAGGGACTGCCTCCGGTGAAGGTGATGAGCAGGAAGGACGAAGTCCGGTAGCGCGAACCGCGGTACCGGTGGAGGCGTCGTCCCTCAGAGGAAGAACAGGTGCTGCATCACGTCCACCAGGGTAGGTCAGGGCCCGGACCCGCCGCACCGGGATTTCGCCGTGCGGGCCTGTGGGCTTGCCGACAGGAAGACGGGGTCCCAGGTGCCGGGCACGACGAAGTCGGCCCCCCCCCCCGGGGGGGGGGGGGGGGGGGCGGGGCCGGGGGGGGGCGGCCGCGACTACTACTGCTGGTGACC
>NZ_JAJHUO010000002.1:196835-235378 GCF_020859565.1 Saccharothrix luteola
GGGGGGGCCACCACCACGCCCCCCCCCCCGGGGTGGGGGGGGGGGGGCCCGACTCGGCCGGTTCGGGCCGACCGCTACTACTCGTGCTGGTCACCCCACGCGCGGGCGTACCGGTTGGTGTCGGGTCGTTGGGGATCACGGCTGCGGTACACGACGTACGGCCGCACGAGGTAGCCGACCGGCGCGCTGAACACGTGCACCAGGCGGGTGTACGGCCAGATGCCCAGCAGCACGAGCACGGTCACGTTGTGCACCTGGAAGCTGAGCGGCGTGCCCGTCATCAGCTCCGGCTGCGCGGAGAACGTGAACAGGCCCCGGAACCACACCGACACGGAGGACCGGTAGTCGTAGCCGCCGCCGATCAGGTTCTCGCCCACGGTGTTGAACATCCCGGTCACGATCGCCGCCACGAGGAACGCGTACATGACCTTGTCGCCGCGCGTGGTGGCCTGGCGCACCGCGGACACCGTGAAGCGGCGGTACAGCAGGATCGCCACGCCCGCCGCGGTGGCCACGCCCGCCAGCGTCCCGGCCGTCACGGAGACGAGGTGGTACATGCCCTCGGTGATCCCGACGAACTCGGTCCAGCTCTTCGGGACCAGCAGGCCCAGCACGTGGCCGCCGATCACGGCGAGCAGCCCGAAGTGGAACAGGGGACTGCCCATGCGCAGGAGCCTGCTCTCGTGCATCTGCGAGGACCGGGTAGTCCAGCCGAACTGGTCGTGCCGGTACCGCCACACGTGCCCGACCAGGAACGAGGTCAGCGCGATGTACGGCAGGGCCAGCCACAGCAACGTGCTCATCGTCGTCCTCCCGCTTCGGCGTGCAGCGCCGGGTCCATCGCGAAGGGCTCCAACCCCACGTCCTCCTCGGGTGGCCCTTCGGCGGCCAGCGTCGCGATCTTGCGGAGGTCCGCGGCGCTGATCTCCGGCAACGTGGCGCACACCGCGTCCAGCACGGCGAGGTACGGCGACCCGCCGTCGGCGAGCGACAGCCGGATCATCTCCAGCACCGGGCGGTGCTCGACCAGCAGCCGCCGCCCGGCGATGGGATCGGCGGTCGCGGCGAACTCCAGCACCACCGCGAGGTGGTCGGGCAGCTCGTGCTCGCCCAGCTCGACACCGGCCGCGCGGTAGGCGTGCTTGAACCGCAGCAGCGCCATGCCGCGCTTCCGGGTGTCGCCGTAGGCGTAGTACGACAGGTGCAGGCAGTTGCGCTTGCGCAGGTCGAAGGTCTCGACGTAGTGCTGCGCCAACGCGCTGCCCGCCGAGGACGCCGCGTGGTCGACGAAGGACACCAGCGCGGGTCCGGCGGGCGCCGGCAGCGACCCGGCCGCCGCGCGCAGCTCGGGCAGCAGGCGCGTCATCGCCTCGCCCGGGTAGTCGATCAGGAGCGCGGCGATCCGCCACACCAGCCGGCTCTCGCGGTCCGGCGCCTCCGCGACCTTCTTGTCCCGCTTGCGCAGCACGCTCATGCGATGGCCTCGGGTTCGTGCGCGGTGGTGGCGCCGTTGCCGTTGCCCCCGGTGGGGAACAGGCCCTTGGTGTCGACGCCGTCCCAGTCGAGCAGGTTGATGCGCTTGGCCTTGTCGGCCGGTGCCGCGCCGTTGGTGTCGGTCAGCTGGAACTTCTCGGCCATCACCTCGAACGCGGTCATGCCGGGGCCGCCGTCGCCGTCCAGGCTGCACCCGGTGGTCAGGGCCTCCAGCCGGTGCGCGTCCGACCCCGCGCCGCCGGGGATCACGTAGCGGTCCTCGTACTTGGCGATGGCGAGCAGGCGGTACATGGACTCGATCTCGCCGGGCGCCAGCCGCACCGACGCGGCGATCGAGTCGTCCACGTCCTCGCCGAGGTTGACCTTGCGCATGTGCGCGCGCATCGCGGCCAGCCGCTGCAACGAGGCCCGCACCGGTCCCACGTCACCGGCGGTGAACAGCTCGGCCAGGTACTCCACCGGGATGCGCAGCGCGTCGATGGCGCCGAACAGGTTGCCCACCGCCTCGCCGTCGTGGCCGGTCTCCGACAGCACGTCGACCACGGGCGACAGCGGCGGCACGTACCAGACCATCGGCATGGTGCGGTACTCCGGGTGCAGCGGCAGCGCGAGCTGGTAGTCGACGATCAGCCGGTACACCGGCGAGTTCTGCGCGGCCTCGATCCACTCGCCGGAGATGCCCGCCCGCTCGGCCTCGGCGACCACGCGCGGGTCGTGCGGGTTGAGGAAGACGTCGAGCTGCGCGGGGTAGAGGTCCTTGTCGTCCTTGACCGACGCCGCCTCACCCACCTTGTCCGCGTCGTAGAGCAGCACGCCGATGTAGCGCAGCCTGCCCACGCACGTCTCGGAGCACACCGTCGGGATGCCCACCTCTACCCGCGGGTAGCAGAACGTGCACTTCTCCGCCTTGCCCGTCTTGTGGTTGAAGTAGATCTTCTTGTACGGGCAGCCCGTGACGCACTGCCGCCAGCCGCGGCACTTGTCCTGGTCCACCAGCACGATGCCGTCCTCGGCGCGCTTGTAGATCGCGCCGGACGGGCAGGACGCCGCGCAGGACGGGTTGAGGCAGTGCTCGCAGATGCGGGGCAGGTAGAACATGAACGTCTGCTCGAACTCGAGCTTGACCTGCTCGGAGAGCTTGCCCAGCAACGGGTCCTTGCCGATCTGCGCCGGCCCGCCGCCCAGGTCGTCGTCCCAGTTGGCGCCCCACGTCACCTTCGTGTCCTCGCCGGTGATCGACGACTTCGGCTTGGCGGTGGGCGTGGTGTCGGAGGGCGGCGCGGACAGCAGGTTCTGGTAGTCGTAGGTCCACGGCTCGTAGTAGTCCGCCACCGTGGGCATGTCCGGGTTGGCGAAGATGTTCAGCAGCCGCTTGAGCCGCGAGCCGGTGCGCAGGGTCAGCTTGCCGCGCTTGTTCAGCGCCCAGCCGCCCTTCCACTTGTCCTGGTCCTGGTACTGGCGCGGGTAGCCCTGGCCGGGCCGCGTCTCGACGTTGTTGAACCACGCGTACTCCACGCCGCCGCGGTTGGTCCACGCCTGCTTGCAGGTGACGCTGCACGTGTGGCAGCCGATGCACTTGTCCAGGTTCATCACCATGGCGAGCTGTGCCATCACGCGCATCAGTACTGCACCTCCTGGCTCCGGCGGCGAATGGTCGTGACCTCGTCCCGCTGGTTGCCCGTGGGACCGTGGTAGTTGAGCGCGAAGGACTGCTGGGCGTAGCCGCCGATGAGGTGCGACGGCTTGACCATCAACCGGGTCAGCGCGTTGTGGATGCCGCCGCGCTTGCCGGTCGCCTCGGTCCGCGGCACGCCGACCGCCTTGTCCTGCGCGTGGTACATGAACACCGTGCCCTCGGGCATCCGGTGGGACACGATCGCGCGGGCGACCACGATCCCGTTCCGGTTGACCGCCTCGATCCAGTCGTTGTCCTCGACGCCGATCTTCGCGGCGTCCCGGTCCGACATCCAGATCGCCTGCCCACCGCGCGACAGCGTGAGCATGTGCAGGTTGTCCTGGTACGCCGAGTGGATCGACCACTTCGAGTGCGGGGTCAGGTAGCGCACGGTCACGCCGCCGTTCAGCGCGCCGACGGCCGGCTCGTCGAACAGCGCCGTCATGTCCAGCGGCGGCCGGAAGACCGGCAGCTGCTCGCCCAGCTCGAACATCCAGTCGTGGTCGAGGAAGAAGTGCTGGCGCCCGGTGAGCGTGTGCCAGGGCTTGAGCCGCTCGGTGTTGATCGTGAACGGGGAGTACCGCCGGCCGCCGGTCTCGCTGCCCGACCACTCCGGCGAGGTGATCACGGGCACCGGCCGGGCCTGGGTGTCGGGGAAGGTGATCCGCTTGCCCTCGCTCTCCGCGGCCAGGTCGGCCAGCGGGGTGCCGGTACGGCGTTCCAGGGCGCGGAACCCCTCCGTGGCCAGGCGGCCGTTGGTCGTGCCGGACAGGGCCAGGATCGCCTCCGCGGCGTGGGTGTCCTTGGCCAGCGACGGTCGCCCGGCCGCGACACCGGACAGGACCGTCCCGTTGGCGCCCTTGAGGTACTCGACCTCCTCGTCCGGGTGGGTGGTGACGCCCTTGGTGGTCAGCCCGACCTGCTCGACCAGCGGTCCGAGGGCGGCCATCTTCTCGCCGACCGCCGGGTAGTCGCGCTCCACGACGACCAGCCTCGGCATGGTCTTGCCGGGTATCGGCTCGCACTCGCCGTTCTTCCAGTCCAGCACCCGACCGCCCGGCTGCGCGGTGGCGTCGGCGGTGTCGTGGGTGAGCGGGACGGCCACGATGTCCTTGCGCTTGCCCAGGTGCTTCTCGGCCAGCCAGGAGAACCCGCGGGCGATGCGGTGGAACGCCTCGAAGTCGGTCTTGGTCTCCCACGGCGGGGAGATCGCGGGCGAGAAGGCGTGCACGTAGGGGTGCATGTCGGTGGAGGAAAGGTCGTGCTTCTCGTACCAGGTCGCCGCGGGCAGCACGACGTCCGAGAACAGCGTCGTCGACGTCATCCGGAAGTCCAGCGACAGCAGCAGGTCCAGCTTGCCGACCGGCGCCTCGTCGCGCCAGGTCACCTCCTGCGGCCGCACCCCGTCGGAGTCCTTGGCGCGCAGGTTGGTGTCGGTGCCGAGCAGGTGCTTGAGGAAGTACTCGTTGCCCTTGGCCGACGAGCCGAGCAGGTTCGCCCGCCACACGGTGAGCACGCGCGGGAAGTTCTCCGGCGCGTCCGGGTCCTCGCAGGCGAACCGCAGGTGCCCGGACTTGAGCCCGTCCACCACGTGGTCCGCTGCGGGTTTGCCCAGCCGCTCCGCCTCGTCGGCCAGGTCGAGCGGGTTGCGGTTGAACGTCGGGTAGCTCGGCATCCACCCCAGGCGGGACGCGAGCGCGATGTTGTCGGCCGCGGTGCGACCGGCGAAGCGACCGGTGCCCAGCGGCGAGGACATCACGTCCGAGGTGAACGGGTCGTAGCGCCACTGGTCGGTGGCCAGGTACCAGAAGATCGTGCCCTGCATCTGCCGGGGCGGGCGCTGCCAGTCCAGCCCGAACGCCAGGGTGGACCACCCGGTGATCGGGCGGCACTTCTCCTGGCCCACGTAGTGCGCCCACCCGCCGCCGTTGACGCCCTGGCAGCCGGTGAGCATGGTCAGCGCCAGGAACGAGCGGTAGATCTGGTCGGAGTGGAACCAGTGGTTGGTGCCCGCGCCCATGAGGATCATGGACCGGCCCTTGGAGCGCTCGGCGTTGTCGGCGAACTCCCGGCCGATCCGCTCGGCCGCGGCGGCGGGCACCCCGGTGATCCCTTCCTGCCAGGCGGGGGTGTAGGGCTGGGTGGCGTCGTCGTAACCGGTGGGCCACTCGCCGGGCAGGTCGTCGCGGCGCACGCCGTACTGGGCGAGCAGCAGGTCGAACACCGTGGTCACCCGCCGACCCGCGACGATCCGCGTCGGCACGCCCCGGTGCAGCACGCCCGGCTCGCTGGTGTCGAACCGCGGCAGCGCCACGGTGACCGGGTCGCCGCCGCGCACCGACAGCAGCGGGTCGACGTCGCCGAGGTCCAGGTTCCACTTGCCCTGCCCGGAGTCGGTGAACCGGTGCCCGAGCGAGCCGGGCGGGACCACCGGCTCGCCGTGCGCGTCCAGCAGCACGGTCTTGGACTCCGCGCCCTCGCCGGTGTCGCCGAGGTCGGCGGCGGTGAGGAACTTGCCCGGCACGTAGCCGTCGTCGGATTCGGTCAACGTGACCAGGAACGGCAGGTCGGTGTAGCGCTTGACGTAGTCGGTGAAGTACGGGGTGCTCTTCTCGACGAAGAACTCCCGCAGGATCACGTGCCCCATCGCCATGGCGAGCGCCGCGTCGGTGCCCGGGCGCGCGGGCAGCCACTCGTCGGCGAACTTGGTGTTGTCGGCGTAGTCCGGGGACACCACGACGACCTTCTGGCCCCGGTAGCGCGCCTCGGTCATGTAGTGCGCGTCGGGCGTGCGGGTGACGGGGACGTTCGAGCCCCACATGATCAGGTAACCGGCGTCGAACCAGTCCGCCGACTCCGGCACGTCGGTCTGGTCGCCGAACACCTGCGGGCTCGCCACCGGCAGGTCGGCGTACCAGTCGTAGAAGCTCAGCATCGAGCCCCCGATCAGCGAGACGAACCGGGCGCCTGCCGCGTGGCTGACCATGGACATCGCCGGGATCGGCGAGAAGCCCGCGACCCGGTCCGGGCCGTGGCGCTTGATCGTGTGCACGTGCGCGGCGGCGACCATCTCGGCGGCCTCCCACCACTCGGCGCGCACGAAGCCGCCCATGCCGCGGGCGGCCTTGTACCGGCGGGACTTCTCCGGGTCCTCGACGATGTCGGCCCAGGCGAGCACCGGGTCCTTCAGCCGTTCCTTCGCCTCGCGGTAGTACTCCAGCAGCACGCCGCGCACGTACGGGTAGCGCACCCGGGCGGGGGAGTAGGTGTACCAGGAGAACGACGCGCCGCGGGGACAGCCGCGCGGCTCGTACTCCGGCTTGTCCGGCCCGATCGACGGGTAGTCGGTCTGCTGGGACTCCCAGGTGATGACGCCGTCCTTGACGTAGACCTTCCACGAGCAGGAGCCGGTGCAGTTCACCCCGTGGGTGGACCGCACCACCTTGTCGTAGGCCCACCGGTCCCGGTAGAACACGTCGGCGCCGCGCCCACCGATCTGGTGCAGCGTGCGCCCGTCCGCGGAGGTCTCGCCCCGCTGGAAGTGCCTGGCCAGGCGCAGCAGCGAATCACCGATCTCGGAATCGGGCTCCGCGGCGTTCGGACGAACGCTACCGGCGGAGAAATTCGACACGGCGATCACCTCCGAAGTAATAGTGAATCGCTAAATCGACAGTCGTCGTCAATGGCTCTGCTGGGTCACCTTAGGGGGCGGCCGGGGTGCCTACAAGAAAGGAGTGAAATCCGCACGCTATCGCGCCGAGGCCGGTGAGCACGACGTAACCTCGCGTTTACGACCGCCCTGTTGCCCGTGTCCCCGCCTTGGTCGGTCAACCTCGGTTGACCTGCGGTTGTGTGACCGGGTTGACCTTGGTGGCACCGTGCGTGACGAGAGCCGCCCCACATGTTCGCACCCATCTTTAACATCCAAGTCACACCGGCCGGGTGACGAGGTGCGGAGTCGCCCACGGCCCGGGATGGGTATCGGTGATTTCGGGCTGTGGAATTCTTCGTCGCGAGCGCCCGCCCGACCATCCCGATCCTCGGGACTCGCGCAGTGACCACCATGGCTCCGGGAGGCCCGACGTGGGAACTGGCCGTCACACTTCTGCGGGTTTCTTTCCCGCACCGCATTCCGACGAGGGTGCGGTAGAGCCGGGTCACGGGGGATACTGCCGGTAACGTCACGGCGACGCTGTGCGAACCACGGGTTGTGGAGACCGAGCAGCTGACCGCCTCGCTCTTCCGGCGGGTCGACGCCTTCTTCCGGGACCAGGACGTCGATGCGGTCCTGGCGGCGGAGGCGCTCGCGGAAGCCCATGCGCTCGCGGGCGCGACCGATCCGGACGCGGTCGTGGCCGTGGCGTACTTCTGCTGGTGCCGGTTCTTCGCCGGGGACCGGGACCCCGACACCGTGTCGGCCTACCTGAACCGGTTCCTCGCGCTGCGGCCGGAACACCCCGACGTCCTGCCGGTCCTGTTGTCGGCCGCGCTCGACCTGGTCGAAGGAGGCGGCGCGGGGGAGGGCGAGTTCGACCCGTTCTTCCTCTACAGCCTGGGCGGCGGCTTCGCCTCCCGCTTCGAGGTGACCGGGGACCGGCTGGACCTCGACCGCGCGGTGGCGGCGACGACCGCGTGCGCCGCCCGGCTCCCGGAGGGCGAGGAGTTCCACGGCGCCGCGTTGTGCCGGCTCGGCTGGGTCCTGACGATCCGGCTCCGGGTGGACGGCCCCGACAGCCCGGACGGCGCCGAAGCCGCCCGCGTCCTCACCGCCTGCCTCGCCGCGTCACGGCCCGGCCATGCGCACCGGCCCGTCGCGATGGCGAACCTGGTCGACCTGCGGGCCACGCAGTTCGTGCAACGACCCGGTCCCGAGCGGGCCGACCTGCTGGTCGAGGTGATGTCGCGGACGTGGCACGACCCCGACGCGGACGACGACGTCCGGGCGCACGTCACCGAACTCACCACCGACCTGCTCGCCGGCTTGGGCGAGCACGTGGGGATCGACGAGCCGGACCGCGTGATCGCTCTCTACCGCCTCGGGGTGGAGGCGACAGCGCCTGGTCACCCGGCTCACGTCCACGCCCTGCTGGAACTGGGCGTCGCCCTGGTCTCCCGCGCCGAGACCGACACCACGACGGTCGACCTGGACGAGGCGATCGAGGTGTTGCGCCGCGCCGTGCCGCTCGCGGAGCAGTTGCGGCTCGCAGTGCCGCAGGCGCTGGCCCACACCCGGTTGTGCCTCGTCCACCTCGCCCGCTTCGAACGGCTCCAGGACCCGCTCGACGTGGAGCACGGCGTCGCGGCCGGGCGCGCCGCCCTCGGCCCGGCGCGGGGCGAGCAGCCCTTGACCGACTACTGCGTGGTCAACCTGGCGAACGCGCTGGTGTCGGCGCACCTCTGCGGCGTGCCCGGCGCGCTGGCCGAGTCCATCGAGCTGCTGCTGACCGCGGTGGACAGCGGCAGCCTCGACCTCAAGGGCCGGGCCAGGGTGCAGCTCGGCACCGCGTACCGACTGCTGTTCGCCGAGACCGGCGACCGCGCGGCCATCGACGAGGCGGTGCACTGGCACAGGTCGGCCGGTGACCACGTCCCGCCGGACCGGCCGCACTACGTCGACCACCTCAACCTCCTGGCCATCGCGCTGTCCGACCGCTCCCGGAGGTACGGCGGCGACGAGGACCTGGACGAAGCGATCGAGCTGTACGCCGCCGCGGCGGCGGTCAGGCCGGACGGGCATCCCGAGCGCCTGCTGGACCAGGCCAACCTGGTGCGGGCGCACCTCGCCCGCTACCACTTGCACGGCGACCCGGACTCGGCCACGCGCGCGCTGGCCGTCGCCCGCGAGATCACCGCGCCCGAGTTGCCGCCGGGCATGGCGGTCGTCCAGCTGGGGGCGGTCGGACACGCCCTGCTCACCGCGTACGAGCTCTTCGGCTCCGCGCGCGACCTGGACGACGGGATCGCGGTGCTCCGGCGCGGGATCGCGGGTGGTGTCCGTCCGGATCCCTCGTTGGTGAACCAGCTCGGTGGCGCGTTGCTCCGCCGCTTCGAGCGGACCGGCGCCGCGGCGGACGCGGTGGACGCGGTGGACGCGTTCCACGAGGCGCTGGCCGCGGTCGGGCCGACCGAGGTGCTGCGGCCCGAGATCCTCTCCGGCCTGTGCGAGGGGTTCGGCCACCTGTACCACCTCACCGGTGACCCCGCGCACCTGGACGCGGCCGTGGAGGCGGGCATCGGGTCGGTCACCGGGCTCGAGGGCACGGCCCGCCACGCCCGGCACTCGACGAACCTCGCGAACGCGTACGCGACGCGCTTCCGCGTCCGGCACGACCCGGCCGACCTCGACCGCGCCGTCGAGGCTCACCGCGCCGTCCTGGCGGCCACGCGCCCGGGCGACCCCGGCCGGTCCCGCTACCTGTCCAACCTCGGTGGTGCGCTCGCCGACCGCTTCGGGTCCACCGGCCAGGCGCGGGACCTGGACGAGGCCGTCGCCCTGCTGCGGGAATGCGTCGCGCGCACCACGTCGGGCGAAACCCAGCTCGCGGTGCACTCGTACAACCTCGCCGCCGCGCTGCTCCGCCGCCACCGGGCCGGGCACGACCCGGCCGATCTCGCCGAGGCCCTCGCGGCGCTGTCGGCCGGGGCCGCCTCGGTGGCGTCGCCGGCGCTCGACCGGATCCGGGCGGCGTCGTGGTGGGCCGTTGCCGGGGCCGGGCACGACGTGGCGTCGTCGCTCGCCGGGTACGAGCAGGTGGTGGCGTTGCTGCCGGTGCTCGCCTGGCACGGCCTGCACCGCGAGGACCGGCAACGGCAACTGCTCGCGCTGGTCGGGGTCGCTTCGCACGCCGCCGCCACCGCGCTCACGGCGGGTCGTCCGCAACGGGCCGTCGAACTGCTGGAGCAGGGCCGGTCGGTGCTCTGGTCGCAGGTCCTGGACCTGCGCGCGGACTTCCTGGCGCTGCACGAGGTGCGCCCGGACCTCGCGCGGCGGTTGGCCGAACTGCGCGACGGCCTTGACGAAGCTCCCACGATCGACCCCACCCCCGCCACGCGCGACCTCCGCATGACGCTCGCCCGGCAGTGGGACGAGACCGTGGCCGAAGTCCGCGGGCTGCCCGGGCTGGCCGACTTCCTGCGCCCGCCGCCGTTCGCCGAGCTGCTCACCGCCGCGACCGGCGGACCGGTCGTCGTCGTCAACGTGAGCCCGCTGCGCTGCGACGCCCTGATCCTGACCACCCGCGGCGTCGACGTGGTGCCGCTGCCCGACCTGACGGCGGTCGCCGCGACCGAACGGGCCGAGGAACTCGCCGCCGCCGCGCGCGCCGCCCACGACGTCGCGGGGATCATCGCGCACAACACCGTCCTGAACGACGTGCTGGCGTGGCTGTGGCAGGCCGTGGCCCAGCCCGTGCTCGACCACCTCGGCCCGACGCCCCGGCTGTGGTGGTGCCCGACCGGCGCCATGACCCGGCTGCCGCTGCACGCGGCGGGCATCCCCGGCACGTCCGCCTCCGTGCCCCACCGGACGGTCTCCTCCTACACGCCCACGATCAGGGCCCTCTCCTTGGCGCGGAAGGAGAAGCCGGCCGAGCGCGACGGCACGCTCGTCGTGGCCGTCCCCGACGCGGCGGACGCCGCCCCGCTGGACGTCGAACCGGAAGTCGCCGTGCTCACCGAGCTGACGCGAGGCACGTGCACCGTGCGCCGATCCGCCGACGCGCAGCGCCACCGGGTGCTCGCCGACCTGCGACGGCACACCCACGTGCACTTCGCCTGCCACGGCGTGGCCGACGCCCGACGCCCGTCGACGTCGGGACTGGTGCTGCACGACGAGCTGCTGACGGTCGCCGACGTCTCCCGCCTGCACCTCAGGGGCGAACTGGCCTACCTGTCCGCGTGCGACACCGCGAGCGGCGGCGACCTGCCCGACGAATCGCTGCACCTGGGCGCGGCGCTCCAACTGGCCGGCTACCGCCACGTCGTGGCCACGCTCTGGCCGATCCACGACACCACCGCCGCCGAAGTCGCCCGCGGCTTCTACCAACGCCTCGGCACGACGATGGCCGGCGACCAGGCCGCGTACGCGCTGCACCGCGCCGTGCACGACCTCCGTGCCCGGGGCTGGGACACGCTGCCCTCCGCGTGGGTCCCGTACGTCCACGTCGGCCCCTGAAGCGAGCCAACGTTGGGCAGATTCTTGACGACCGACACAGATGTGCCTAGCTTCAAGGTGGGGCTGGTTCCGGTCGGAGCGGCCCGCCCGCTGGGCCCGGTCAAGGACTGGAGGGGTCGCCATGCGCAACCAGGGCATCGGCTCGTGGACCGCACGGCGGGTCCGCAAGACGCCGGAGAAGGTGGCGGTGATCCACGAAGGTCGTGGGTCGACCTACCGGCAACTGCACGAACGGGTGCTCCGGCTCGCGCACGGCCTGCGGCGGCTCGGTGTGGGCCGGGGCGACCGGGTCGCCTACCTGGGGCCGAACCACCCCGCCTTCCTGGAGACGTTGTTCGCCGTCGGCGCGCTCGGCGCGGTGTTCGTCCCGCTGAACATGCGGCTGGCGCCGGCGGAGGTGGCGCACGTCCTGACCGACTCGGGCAGCGACGTGCTGGTGTACGCCCCGGAGCAGGCGTCCGTCGTCGAGGCGGTCCGGGCCGCCGCGGGATCGCTGCGGACCATCGCGCTCGACCACCCCGCCGCGGGCGAGTCCTCGTACGAGGAGCTGATCGCGGCGTCCGAGGCCGATCCGATCGACGAACCGGTCACGCTCGACGACCTCTGCCTGATCATGTACACCTCGGGCACGACCGGGCGGCCCAAGGGCGCCATGCTGACCCACGGCAACCTCACGTGGAACACCGTCAACGTGCTGGTCGACGTCGACCTGGCCAGTGACGAGGTGACGCTGGTCGTCGCGCCGCTGTTCCACACCGCCGGGCTGAACATGACCTGCCTGCCCACGCTCATCAAGGGCGGCACGGTCGTCCTCATGCCGGCTTTCGACGCCGCCGAGGTGCTCGACCAGATCGAGACCCACCGCGTCACGTACATGTTCGGCGTTCCCACCATGTACAACGCGATCGCCGCCTGCCCGCGCTGGGAGGAGGCGGACCTGTCCAGCCTGCGGCAGGTCAACTGCGGCGGCGCGCCCGTGCCGGAGTCGACCATCCGCACCTACCAGCGGCGCGGCCTGTCCTTCAGCCAGGGCTACGGCATGACCGAGACCTCTCCCGGCGCCCTGTACCTGACCAAGGAGATGAGCGAGGTCAAGGCGGGAACGGCCGGTGTGCCGCACTTCTTCACCGACGTGCGCGTGGTCGGGCCGGGCCTGACCGACGTCACGCCCGGTGAGAAGGGCGAGATCGTGATCAGCGGTCCCACCGTGATGCGCGGCTACTGGCAGCGGCCCGCGGACACGGCGCGGGCGTTCGGCCCCGACGGGTGGTTCCACTCCGGCGACGTCGCCACGCCGGACGAGGACGGCTACATCGCCGTGGTCGACCGGCTCAAGGACGTGATCATCTCGGGCGGGGAGAACATCTACCCCGCCGAGGTCGAGAGCGTCCTGCACGAGCACCCCTCGATCGCCGAGTGCACGGTGATAGGCGTTCCCGACTCCCGGTGGGGTGAGGTGGGCCGCGCGGTCGTCACCGTCAACCCCGGTGCCGACGCGACGAACGAGCGGGACGTCCTGGCGTTCCTGCGCGCCAGGCTGGCCGGCTACAAGATCCCGAAGTCCGTGGTGTTCGTGGACGAACTGCCGCAGAGCGCCACCGGGAAGCTGCTGAAGAAACTCGTGCGCGCCCGTTACGGCGCGAGCTGACCCATCGGACGGTCCACAAGAGACGCAGCGCGTGGAGATCACCGCGCAGGAGGTTGCCAGATCATGACGTTCGCGCGTAACCACTGGTACGTGGCGGCCTACGGCCGCGAGATCGGGCGGGAGCTGCTCGCCAGGACGATCCTGGGTGAGCCGCTGGTGTTCTACCGCAGTGAGGCCGGCGAGGTGGTGGCGCTGGCCGACCGGTGCGTGCACCGGCGCTACCCGCTCTCGGAGAGCAGGCTGGAAGGCGACACGATCGTCTGCGGCTACCACGGCTTCACCTACGACAAGGCCGGCAGTTGCGTGTTCGTGCCGGGGCAGGAGCGGATCCCGCGCACCGCGCGGGTGCCGTCCTACCCGGTGGTGGAGCAGGACTCGTTCGTCTGGGTGTGGATCGGCGAGCGGGACCGGGCCGACGAGGCGCTGATCCCGCGTGCGCCCTGGCTCGCCGACCCCGCCTACACCACGGTGTGCGGGATGGAGCCGTTGGCGGCGCGGTACGAACTGCTGGTGGACAACCTGATGGACCTGTCGCACGAGACCTACCTGCACGGCGGGTACATCGGCACGCCCGAGGTGGCGAACACGCCGATCACCACCGAGGTCGACGAGGACGACCGGGTCATCTACGTCAGCCGGCACATGGCCGACGCCGCGTGCCCGCCGTTCTACGCCAAGTCCACCGGGATCGAAGGCCGGATCACGCGCTGGCAGGACATCGAGTACCACCCGCCGTGCCTGTACCTGCTGCACAGCCGGGTCGCGCCGGTCGACGTGCTGCCGAAGGCCGACGGCTCGGACCCGCACGGCTTCCACGTCGAGGTCGTCTACGCCATCACGCCGGAGACCGAGCACAGCACGCACGACTTCTGGGCCGTGGCACGGGATTTCGCGCTGGACGACCAGGAGGTGTCGGACTTCCTGCGTGACAGCAACCGCACGGTGGTCCTCCAAGACGTCACCGCGCTGGACCTCCTGGAGCGCGTGATCCGGTCCGAGCCGGAGGGCTACCAGGAACTGTCGATCAACATCGACACCGGTGGGCTGGCGGCGCGGCGCATCCTCAAGCGCATGGTCGCGGAGGCCGACGAACCGTCGAAGGCGGCCGTGACATGAGCGACCGGGTGGCGATGCTGCGCGGCGGCACGGTCTACCGCATCCACTGGGAGCCGGGCACCGACCTGCTGGTCGGCGTGTGCCATTGCGGAGCCGAGCACGAGTCGGACGATCCGGTGGAACTGTGGGACTGGCTGCTGGCCCACCCCGAGGGCCACGAATCGCCGACCGCCGTGTCGCCGCAGGCCGTGTCGCCGCCGACGGTCGACCGGCAGCCGGTCGACGCCCACCGGTGAACGGGAGCCCGATGACCGCGTCCACCGGGCACGTGGAGTTCGACGTCCTGGTCGAGCGCAAGGAGCTGATCGCCGACGGCGTCGTGCGGCTGACCCTGCGCCACCCGCGCGGCGAACCGCTGCCCGCGTGGGAACCGGGCGCGCACGTGGATCTCGTGCTGGGGCCGGACCTCGTCCGCCAGTACTCGCTGTGCGGCGACCCGGCGGACCGCTCGACGCTCCAGGTGGCCGTCCTGCACGAGCCTGCCGGCCGTGGGGGATCGCGGTACGTGCACTCGACGCTCGGCGAGGGTTCCACGGTGCGGGTTCGCGGGCCGCGCAACCAGTTCCCGCTCGTGGCGGCGGAGCGCTACCTGTTCGTCGCGGGTGGCATCGGCATCACGCCGATCGTGCCCATGATCAGGGCGGTCGCCGGTCGTGGCGCGTCGTGGCGGTTGCTGTACGGAGGTCGGACGCGCTCGTCCATGGCTTTCGCCGGCGACCTGCGCGAGCGGTACGGCGACCGGGTGGTCGTGCGGCCGCAGGACGAGACCGGGTTGCTGGAGCTGGACTCGTTCTTGGCGGCGGACGCCGAGGTCTACTGCTGCGGGCCGGAGCCGTTGCTCGCCGCCGTCGAGCAACGCTCGCCCGCTCGTCTGCACGTCGAGCGCTTCACGCCCAGGGCTGTCGAGGGCGAGCGGACGTCGTTCGAGGTAGAACTGGCGCGGTCGGGTCGGACACTGGTCGTGCCGGAGGACGAGTCGATCCTGGACGCGGTGGAGGAAGCCGGGATCGCGGTGCTGTCCTCGTGCCGGGAGGGGACGTGCGGCACGTGCGAGACGGGCGTGCTGGAGGGAGTTCCGGACCACCGGGACTCCGTGCTCGACGACGAGGAGCGGGCGGCCTGCGACGTGATGATGATCTGCGTGTCACGGTCCCGAAGCCGACGGCTCGTCCTCGACCTGTGACCCCGGAGTCGAACCCGGCGCCAAGTCACCTGCCGATCTGTCGTCCGACCCTCTCGGCCGTCTCGCGCAGCCAGCTGTGCCCGGCGTCCTGGGTGTGGATGGGGTGCCACCACATGGCTTCCTGCACGGGCACGGCGGGGAATGGGCAGGGCAGGGTGCGCACGCCGGGGGTGGGGAAGCGTTCGACCAGGCGTTGTTGTGCCAGGGCCACGCGTCGGGTGCCGGCGACGAGGGGAGCGAGGAGGTGGAAGGAGGGCGCGGAGACGTCGACGCGGGGGCTGATGCCGAGCATGCTCAGCTGGCGGGTGACGGGTGCGTCGTAGGCGCGTTGGTAGACCGCCCAGGGCAGGCGGGCGAGGTCGTCGAGGGTGAGGTCGTCGCCGATCTCGGGGTTGTCGTCGGCGACCAGGCACACCCAGCGGTCGGTGAACAGCTCCACGGCGGGGAAGCCGTCGATGACGCCGTGGGGGAGCAGGAGGCCGTCCACGGTGCTGAGCACGGTGCCGAGGTTGTCCAGCAGGGTGGGCGAGGTCTGCCGGAAGGTCAGGTGGACGCCGGGTGCGACGTCGTGCAGTTCGCGGGCCAGGGCGACGCCGAAGACGGCGGCGCCGTAGTCGGACGAGACGAGGGTGAACTCGCGGGTGTCGGTGCTCGGGTCGAAGTCGGCCTGGCTGGTGAACACCCGGTCCAGCACGTCGCACGCGGTGGCGGCGCGGTCGCGCAGGACGGCGCCCAGCGGGGTGAGTTCGTAGCGGGAGCCGGTGCGGGACAGCAGCGGGTCGTCGAAGTGGCGGCGCAGGCGCGCCAGGGCGGCGCTCATCGCGGGTTGCGTGACGCCGATGCGCTGCCCCGCCTTGGTGACGTTGCGCTCCTCCAGCAGCGCGCGCAGCGCGACGACCAGGTTCAGGTCGAGGTTGGACAGGTTCACCGGCACCTCCTGTCATCCACGGCGTGGATGCGAAGCATCACGAACATTCATTTCCGTGATTCTTTGACGCGGGTCACAGTAGTCCTCACGACACGGGAGGACACCTCATGGCAGCACCGCCGCAACCGCTCCGGTTCGCGCTCGGCACCTTCTCCGAGTCGGGGAACCCGCCGTTCCCCGGTCTCGTGGTGGACGACCGCGTGGTCGACCTCGGGCAGGCCTTGGCGTGGCGGCCCGCCTCGACGCTGGACGTGATCGACCGGTGGGCCGAGGCGCTGCCCGCCCTGCACGGCGTGGCACGTGACGGCGCGCTGGAGTGGCGGGCGCTGGAAGGGTTGCGGGTGCACGCGCCGGTCGCGCCGCGGCAGGTGTTCCAGTCCGGCGCGAACTACCGGCAGCACGTGATCGACCTCGTGGTGGCGCACCGCCCGGCGGACTCCGCCGAGAGCGAGGAGCAGGCGCGGGCGCGTGCCGCGGAGCTGATGGACCGCCGTGCCCGCGAGGACCAGCCGTACGTGTTCATCGGCCTGCCGTCGGCGATCACCGGGCCGTACGACGAGGTGGTGCTGCCCTCGTGGTGCGAGCAACCGGACTGGGAGGTGGAGCTGACCGCGGTCATCGGCACGCCCGCGCACCGCGTGTCGCCCGAGGAGGCGTTGCGGCACGTCGCCGGCTACACCATCGCCAACGACCTCACCGCCCGCGACCTGGTGTTCCGCACCGACATGCGGGAGATCGGCACGGACTGGCTGCGGTCGAAGAACGCGCCGGGCTTCACCCCGCTGGGCCCGTACCTGGTGCCCGCCGAGTTCGTCGCGGACCCGTCGGACCTGCGGCTGACGCTCAAGCTCAACGGCGAGACCATGCAGGACGAATCGACCAAGGACATGATCTTCGACGTCGCGCGGATGGTGTCGTACGCGTCCCGGACCACGACCCTGCTGCCGGGTGACCTCGTGCTGACCGGTTCCCCCGCGGGCAACGGGATGCATCACGGCCGGTTGTTGCGCGACGGCGACGTGATGGAGTCGACGATCACCGGCCTGGGTGTCCAGCGCACCCGGTGCGTCGCGGAGGACCGGGCGTGAACCGCGCCGATCCGGAGAGCGCCATCGCCGAGGCCGCTCGGAAGTGCTCCAACTGGGGCCGGTGGGGCGAGGACGACGTGCTGGGCACGCTCAACTTCCTCACCGCCGCGAAGCGCCGCGAGGGTGCCGCGCTGATCCGCCGTGGCGTGAGCTTCTCGCTGTCGCAGAGGTTCGACATGAACGGCCCGCAGAAGGGCTGGCGGCGGCGCACGAATCCGGTGCACACGATGCTCGACACCGGCACCGACGCGGCGGCCGGGCTCCAGGGCTTCCCGCACGGCATCGGCGGTGCGGACGACGTGATCGCGATGCCGTTGCAGTGCTCGACCCAGTGGGACGGCCTCGGGCACATCTTCGACCACGGCAAGGCGTGGAACGGCCGTGACGCGGCCACCACCGTCACGTCCGAGGGCGACCTGGTCACCGGCATCGAGCACCTGGCCGCCCACGTCGCCGGGCGCGGCGTGCTGCTCGACGTCGGCCGGGTCGTCGGTGGCGGCGAACTGCCCGACGGCTTCGCCGTCACCGAAACCCACCTCACCGCCACAGCCGAGGCGCACGGCGTCCAGGTCGGCCGAGGGGACGTCGTGCTGGTTCGGACCGGCCAGTTGACCCGCGCCAAGCGCGACGGTTGGGGCGACTACGCGG
This sequence comes from Saccharothrix luteola, assembly GCF_020859565.1. GTDB lineage: Bacteria > Actinomycetota > Actinomycetes > Mycobacteriales > Pseudonocardiaceae > Actinosynnema > Actinosynnema luteola. Next base: position 214,789 of record NZ_JAJHUO010000002.1, read on the forward strand.
GCGGCCCGGCACCGGGCCTGTCGTTCACCACGGCGTCCTGGCTGCACCGCACCGAGATCGCCGCGATCGCCACCGACACGTGGGGCTTCGAGGTGCGGCCCAACGAGTTCGACCACGCCTTCCAGCCGCTGCACCAGGTCGTGATCCCGCACATCGGGCTGCTCGTGGGGGAGATGTGGGACCTGGACGCGCTGGCCGAGGACTGCGTCGCCGACGGCGTGCACGAGTTCTGGCTGACCGCCGCGCCGCTGCCGATCACCGGGGCCGTCGGCTCGCCGGTGAACCCCGTCGCCGTGAAGTGACACCGCCGTCAAGCAACCGCGAGGAGAAGCGATGACCCGCACCGTGCTCGTCCTCGGCGGTGGCACCGCCGGCAACGCCCTGACCGTGCTGCTGCGCCGCGCCGGTCACGCCGTCGAGCTGGTGGAGGCCAAGCCCGACTGGAACGCCACGGCTGGTTCCGGCATCACCTTGCAGGGCAACGCTTTGCACGTCCTGCGCGAGGTCGGAGTCATCGACCAGGTGCTGCGCGACGGGTTCCCGTTCGATGACCTGGGCCTGCTCGCCCCGACCGGCGAGGTGCTGGCGGTGCACCGGGGAGTCCGGATCGGCGGTGCGGACCTGCCCGCCACGGTGGGCATGCAACGGCCGCGGCTCCAGCAGATCCTCATCGACGCCGTGCGCGCGTCCGGCGCGTCGGTCCGGCTCGGCGTCACCGCCACCGCCCTCGACCCGGAGATCGGGGAGGTCACGTTCTCCGACGGCACGACCGGGCGGTACGACCTGGTCGTCGGCGCGGACGGCCTCAACTCCGCCACCCGCCGGCTGATCGGGGTCGAGGACCGGCCCGCGCCCACCGGCATGGCGATCTGGCGCGCTCCCGTGCCGCGCCCGACCGGCCTGGAGCACACCCGGATGATCTACGGCGGATCGTGCTTCATCGCCGGCTGCTGCCCGACCGGCCCTGACACCGCCTACGCCTACCTGGTCGAGCGCAACCGCGACCGCGACGCCATCGCCCCGTCGACCCACGCCGCGGAGATGCTGCGCCTGGCCCGGGGCTACGGCGGGCCGTGGCCGGAGATCCAGGCCGCGCTGACGGACCCGGCGGTGGTCAACTACACCTGGTTCGACCGGCTGCTGGTCGACGGCCCGTGGCACCGTGGCCGGGCGGTGCTCGTCGGCGACGCCGCCCACGCGTGCCCACCCACCCTGGCGCAGGGCGCGGCGATGTCGTTGGAGGACACGCTCGTCCTCGCCGAGGTGCTGTCCACTCGGGACAGTTGGGACGACGCGCTGCTCACCGAGTACCGCGACCGCCGCTACCCGCGCGTGCGCGAGGTCGTGGACGCGTCGGTGCAGCTCGGGCAGTGGTTGCTCGACGGTGTGCGCGACGCCGACGTGCCGGGGCTCATGGGCCGCACGATGGCGATGCTGGCGCAGCGCCCATGACCGGCCCGACCATCGACGTGCACGCCCACGTCCTGCTGCCCGAGGTCGACCGGCTGGTCGCCGACCACCCCGGTCACGCCGCCGCACGCGCCCTGGACGCCCGCCGCAACGGCCCGGACGCCTTGGCCGTCAGCGGCACGATGGTCCGCGAACGGATCGGGCTGCTGACCGACGTGGCGCAACGGCTGGCCGCGATGGACGGCGCGGGCGTGGACGTGCAACTGGTGAGCCCGTCGCCGTCGCACTACCACTACTGGACCGACCGCGACCTCGCCCGCGCGGTGTGGGAGACGGCCAACACCGCGACCGCCAAGCACTGCGACCACGCTCCCGAACGGCTGCGCGGCCTGGGCTTGGCACCCCTCCAGCACCCCGACCTCACCGTGCAGGCCCTCGACCACGCGGTGAGCGAAGGCCTGGTCGGGGTGGAGATCGGCAGCCACGCACCCGGCCGCGAGCTGTCCGACCCCGCCTACGAGCCGTTCTGGGAGTTGGCCGCCGAGACCGGCGTGATCGTGTTCCTGCACCCGTTCGGCTGCACCCTCGATGAACGGCTGGACCGCTGGTACCTGTCCAACAGCGTCGGCCAGCCGACCGAGAACGCCGTCGCCCTGTCACACCTGCTCTTCTCCGGCGTGCTCGACCGCCACCCCGGCCTGCGGGTCGTGGCCGCGCACGGGGGCGGCTACCTGCCCACCCACCTCGGCCGCGCCGACCACGCGTGGCGCGTGCGGCCCGACGCACGGGGCTGTGCCCATCCGCCGAGCCACTACGTCAAGCGCCTGTGGTTCGACTCCCTCGTCCACGACCCGCACGTGCTGCGCGCGTTGACCCGCGCCGCAGGCCCCGACCGGGTGCTCCTGGGCTCGGACTTCCCGTTCGACATGGGTGCCGACGACCCGGTGGCGGCCCTGCGCGCCGCCGGCCTGCCCGACCCCGACTTCCACGCCGTCCGCGGCGGCAACGCCGCCGCCCTGCTCAACCTGGAGGAGACCCGGTGACCAGGCGATTGCTCACCCACCTGCGGCACGTCGACCTCGCCGTGCCCGACTACGACAAGCAACTGGAGTTCTACTCCGGCGTCTGGGGCCTCACCGAGGTCGCAGGCGACTCCGGCCTGAGCTTCCTGGCCGCCGAAGGGTCGCCCGAGCAGTACGTCGTGCGGCTGCGCGAGGCCGAGGAGAAGCGCCTGGACCTCGTCGCGTTCGGCGCGGCGACCCCGGCCGACGTGGACGCGCTGGCCGAGCAGCTCATCGCCGCCGACGTGAAGCTCATCAGCACCCCGGACGAGCTGGGCACGCTCGGCGGCGGTTACGGCTTCCGGTTCTTCGACGTCGACGGCCGCACCGTCGAGGTCTCCGCCGAGGTCGAGAACCGGCAGCACCGCCGCGTCGAGGAGAAGGAGGCCATCCCCGTGCGGCTCTCGCACGTGGTGCTCAACTCGCCCGACCTCAACCGCACCAGGGCCTGGTACGAGCGGCACCTGTCGTTCGCGTTGTCCGACACCCTCAGCTCACGGCACATGGGCGAGGTCATGCACTTCATGCGCATCAACCCGCAGCACCACAGCCTCGCGCTGGCCAAGGGCCCGCACACCGCGCTGCACCACATCTCGTTCGAGCTGCGCGGCGTGGACGAGTACATGCGCGGCACCGGCCGCCTGCTGCGCGCGGGCGTGCGCAAGATCTGGGGACCCGGCCGTCACCTCGCGGGCGACAACACGTTCTCCTACTTCCTCGACCCGCACGGCAACACCGTCGAGTACACCACCGAGCTGGAGCTGCTGGACGAGGACTCCTGGCACCCGAGCGTCTACGACTTCTCCCAGCCCGAGGTCACCGACCAGTGGGGCACCGCCAACCCGATGAACGAGCTGGTGGCGCGCGAGTCGTTCAACGACCCCGACCGCGGCTGCTTCGTCGCACCGCCGGTCTGATGCGGTTCGCCACCTACCACCACGACGGGCGGCAGCGGGTCGGCGTGCTGGACGACGACCTGCTGCACCCGGTCGACGCCAGGGCGTTGATCGACGTCCTCGACGACCTGCCCGCCGCCGGGGCCGACGCACTGGACCACCCGCCCGGACCGCACGTCTCGGCAGTGCGGCTGCTGGCACCGCTCCAGCCGCCGACCGTGCGCGACTTCGCCACTTTCGAGGAGCACGTCGAGGGCATGCGCGCGGGCGCCGGGGTGCCCGGGCAGTGGTACGCCGCGCCCACGTTCTACTTCGGCAACCCCTACGCCGTCATCGGCCCGCACGACGACGTGCCCGTGCCGCCCGGCTCGGCGGTGCTGGACTTCGAACTGGAGGTCGCCGCCGTGATCGGACGTGAGGGCCGCGACCTGACCCCCGAGCAGGCCCGCGACCACATCGCCGGCTACACGATCTTCAACGACTGGTCCGCCCGCGACCTGCAAACCGCCGAGATGGCCGTCGGCCTGGGCCCGTGCAAGGGCAAGGACGCCGCCACCACCCTCGGCCCGTGGCTGGTCACCCCGGACGAACTGGAGCCGTACCGCGAGGACGGCCTGCTGCGCCTGGCGTTGACCGCGCAGGTGAACGGCGAGGTCGTCGGCTCCGACCTGCTGTCCAACATGAGCTGGACGTTCGAGGAGATGGTCGCCTACGCCTCCCGCGGCACCTTCGTGCGACCCGGCGACGTGCTCGCCTCCGGCACCTGCGGCAACGGCGGCTGCCTGGCCGAACTCTGGGGCCGGGGAGCGGAGCAGCACCCGCTGCGCCCCGGCGACACCGTCACCCTCACCGTCGAGGGCATCGGCCGGATCAGCACCACCGTGGTCGCCGGGACGGAGGTCCGGCCACTGCCGACCGCTCGCCGCCGGCCAGCCGGCCACGACCACTGCCGCACCGAGCGCTCGCACCGGTGAAACGCCACCCCGGGCGGGGACGATAGCCGCTCCGTACCGACCAACCGAGGCGTGGACGGGGCACATGCGGCGAGATGCGGTGATCAGCGGAGTGCTCGGGGTGGTCGGGGCCGTGAACCTGGTCGCGCGGACACCCGGTTTCTGGGCATGGGTCCTGTTGGCGATGGGTGGTGGCTCGGTCGGCTTGTTCCTCCTCGGCAAAGGCCTCCTGGAGGACCGGAGGTCGAGAACGGCGGCGGGCCTGGACGAGTCCGCGAGCCGACTGGCCTCGTCGGTGCGCGCCCAGGTCGAGCGCGAGATGTCCGCCTACTGGCGGACCGGGAGGGTCGACCTCGCCGAGACGTACCGCACGACACCCACCGGCCGGGTGATGGTGCTGGGCGGTCCCGGCGCCGGCAAGACGGTGCTCGTCCAGCAGCTGGCGCTGGACCTGCTCGGCGGGGAGCACGACCGGGTCCCGGTGGTCCTGCCGCTCGCCTCGTGGGACTCCCGCGCCGTCGACCTGGACGACTGGATGGCCGAGTACCTGGCGGAACACCACCCTCGGCTCAGGGCGGGCGTGGCCCGAGCCCTGATCGACGCGGACCGCGTGCTCCCGCTCCTGGACGGCCTCGACGAGATGGCGCCCGACCGTCAGCAGCACGCGCTGCGGGTGCTGGAGTCCCCTCGGCGGAGGTTCGTGCTCACCTCCCGGCCGGAGGGGTTCGCGGCGCTGCCGGCGGTGAAGGTCGTCTTCCTCGGGCCGCTGTCGGCGCCGGAGATCACGGACCACCTCGTAGAGGCCGGGGCGGACGAGCGGTGGTCGGCGGTCCTCGAGCAGCTGTCCTCCGAGCCGGACGGCGCGCTCGCCAAGGCGTTGGCCACACCGGTGTACCTCGGGCTCGCGGTCGTCGCCTACGCGGACCCCCGGTCCGCTCCCGTGGAGCTGCTCGACCCGGTCCGGTTCGGTGAGCCCGCCGCGATCCGGCGCTTCCTCCAGGAGTCGGCCCTGGTCCGCGTCGTCCACGTCGAGCCGGGGGCGTTCATGGCCGAGCGCGACCGGCGCGCCATCCGGCACCTCGGGTTCCTGGCGGACCACCTGCAACGCCTGGAGACGGGTGACTTCGCCTGGTGGGACCTGAAGCGGTCGGTGCCCCTGCCGGTCTTCGGCGCCGTGGGCCTCGTGGTCGGGTTGCTCGCCGTGGCGGCCACGACTGCCGTGTACGGGGAGGTCGCCGTCGAGATCCACACCGCTGTCGTCGGCGCCATCACCGCGATGTTCGCGCTGGGCGGTCGGTCGGCGCGGTCGACCGACGTCCGACCCGACCACCAACTCGCCCGCGCGGCCACCCCGATCGACTCGTTGCGCGCCGGGCGGCGGCGCATGTGGGCGTGGGCATCGGTCTCCGGCGGTCTCGTCGCCCTCGTCGTCCTTCGGACCGACGGGTCGGAACCCGCCGCCGCGGGGGTCGTGGGCGCGGTGGCGGCCGTGGTCGGGGCGGGGTTCTCGACCTACTTCCGGTACTCGCTCAGCCGGATCTGGCTGGCGGCCCGGGGGATGCTGCCGCTCAACCTGATGTCGTTCCTGAAAGCCCAGCGGAGCGTCGGGCTGCTGCGCCGCTCGGGCGCGGTCTTCCGGTTCTACAACCGCCCGCTCCAGGAGCACTTCGCGGACGAGTACGGCCCCGCCTCGCTCCCCCGGCGGATGGCCGACCTCGCGGCGCACGACATGGTGGCGGGGATGCGCGAGGAGCTGGTGGACCTCGCCCTGGCCAAGGCGGAGGTCCACGCGGTCGTGGAGGCGCCGCGCGTCGAGACCATGCGTCGCGAGGTCGTCGGCGAGATCGAGGGTTCGCAGCAGGACCTGGTCACGGCGACCGCCGGGGAACGCGAGCGGTTCGTCGCGTCGAAGGGGCGGTTCGCCGAGCAGGTGCGGGTGCCGTTCGCCGCGCTGGGGAAGCGGTGGTACTTCGTGCTCACGTGGGCCCTCGCGACCCTGGTCGTGGTGAACGTCTTCCCGGTCGTGATGAGCAACCCCGTGCGGGTCACGATGGCCTTCGCCGTGGTGGTGATGCGCTTGTCGGCCCGGGTGTTCCTGGGCAGGCATCGGCACTACGACCGGTTGCGCGCCCTGCTCGACGCGTGGGCGGTGTCGACGGTGGCGTTGATCGTCGCCGAGGGCTCTTCAGGCCTGCTGGTCCCGTCGTCCACGACCGTCTCGATCGCGTTCGGGATCGCGGCGGTGGTCTGTGCGGCGCTGTGGGGGTGGGCGCGGCCCCTGAAGGCGCAGGCCGATGCGTTGGGTTCCGATGATCCCCGCGACTGGCCCACCGAGCAGCAACTCCCGCGAGCCGCCGCGGCCCGGCAGGAAGCGGCGCGCGCCCACCGCGAACTCGTCGACGCGTTGGTGGAGAAGGGCGTCCTCCCGCTCGTCGCCGCACGCGTCGAGGTGCTGGCCGAGCGGTCCTACGCGACCGCCCTCCCCGAGGCGTCCGTCGGGCGGTTGGGAGGTCTCACCGAACGCGCCCAGTTCGTGCCCACCGACACCTCCGCCCAGCTCAACCGGATGCTCGACGCGATGTCGAGCGGCGCCATCGGGCTGAGCGGGGCGCGCGGCATCGGCAAGAGCACCGTCCTGCAGATGTTCGGCGACCAGCGCTTCAGCGGGAAGCCCGGGGACCTCTCGCTCGTGGTCACCGCGCCCACCGACTACGACAGCCGCGACTTCCTCGTGCACCTGTTCACCCGGTTGTGCCTGCTGGTCCTGCCACCCGAACCGGTGAGCCGGGCGGCGGTGTCCCGATTACCGAGGCTGCGGTGGGTGCTGACGGCGTCCGCGGGCGCGGGGGTCGTCGCCGGGGCGGTGTGGTGGCCGCAGCTCGTGGAGGCCGCGAAGTGGGTCGGGGGGAACGCCCGGACCGTCGTGGCGGTGGCGGGCGGGGTGGTGCTGGCCGTGCCGCTGGGTGTGGGGGTGGTGGCGTTCATCCGGCGGCGGGCGCGGTTGCGGGGGCCGGACACCGCACTGGAGGACGAGGCCCGCAGGCACCTGCGGGGGTTGCGGTACCTGGAGACGACCACGCGGACCCGCACGGCGACGCTGAAACCGCCCGGTGGGCTGGAGGCGGGCAACGCCGTCGCCCGGCAGCGGGCCGAGCAGGTGAAGACCTATCCGGAGCTGGTCGCCGAGTTCCGGGAGTTCCTCGGGTTCGTCGGGTTGCGGTTGCGCAGCCGGGCCGACCGGGCCGACGCGCGGGTGGTCGTCTGCGTCGACGAGGTGGACAAGATCGCCACCGCGGAGGCCGCCGAGCAGTTCGTCAACGACCTCAAGTCCGTCTTCGGCGTGCAGGGCGTGTTCTTCCTGGTCGCGGTGTCGCAGGACGCGCTGACGTCGTTCTCGCGCCGGGTGCTGTCGGTGCGCACGACGTTCGACTCGGCGTTCGACGACGTGATCCAGGTCAGCCGGCTGACGCTCACCCAGACGCGGCGGCTGCTCGTGCAGCGGGTGCTGCGGCTGCCGGAACCGTTCGTCTGGCTCTGCTACGCGTTGTCGGGCGGGTTGCCCCGCGACCTGAACAGGATCGTGCGGCAGCTCTACGACGCCCGCACCGAGCTGGGCCCGGACCGGTTCGAGCGGCTCGCGCTGGAGCTGATCCGGCAGGACCTCGAGACCACGGTGCACGGTCAGGTGCAGCAGATCGCCGGTCGCACGGACGAGATCAGCGGCAAGTCGCGGCGGTGGCTGGCCGAGGTGGCGCGGCTGCCGCTGACGTCCGACGCGCTGGCCGGGCACGTCGAGGCGGCCCCGTCGCTCCCGCTGCCGTCCGAGGACCTCTGGCAGTTGCAGGAGCAGTCGTCGGCCTACCTGCGCTACGCGGCGGTGCTGCTGCGGTCGTTCTGCGAGGGGGCCGCGGCGACCGTCGCGGCGTTGCGGGACCTGCCGGACCACGACAACCCGCTCCGCCACCTCGCCGACGCCCGGACCCACCTGTCCGTCGACGCGGCGATGGCCGACGCCGCCGTGAACGCCTACCAGACCGCCGTGCCCGGATAGCGCGGGGGCGCCGTGCACGGCTCGTCCGGGTCACCGGGCAGCCGGATCCGCCTTCGGCGACTCCGCCACCCCGCTTCCGGACGCCGGCGTGCCCTGGGTCGGGGCACCCGGCTCCGGCCGCAACCTGCGCAGCCACACCGGCAAGAGGGCCAACGCCGGCACCATCACCGCGAGGTTCCCGCCGAAGGTCGCGATCAGGTTCCCCGGCGTGGTGAGCTGGTAGACGACGCCCCCGTCGATCCGCTGCGCGTACTGGTACAGCGACAGGGACGAATGCGCGATGACCGCGACCAGGATCAACCTCGGCAGCCACACCGATCCCGACCGCCACCGCGCGAACGCCAGCCACACCAGGGCAGGCACCAGCCAGAGGATGTGGTGCGGCCAGGTCACCGGCGACACCACCAGGGACGTGAACGCCACTACCAGCATGCCCACCACGGCCTGCCCGCGGCGGTGCGCCCAGACCGCCGCCGCGAGGCCGAGCCCCGCGAGCACCGCGGTGACCAGCGGCGCCCAGGTCGGTGGCGCCGTGGTGCCGGTGAGTCGGGACAACAAGCCGGACAAGGAGTGGTTCACCAGGGTCGGGAAGCCGAGGACGATCCGATCGGGACTGAGGAACATCCCGTCCAGCCAGTACTGCCGCGAGTCCGACGGCAGCACGGCGAACCCGACCGCCACCGTGCCGGCGAAGGCCAGCACGGCCCGCAGCGCGTCCCGCCCGCGGCCGATGAGCACCAGGTAGACCACGAAGATCAACGGCGTGAGCTTGATCCCCGCCGCGATCCCGATCCCGATGCCACGCCACCGGTGCGGCGTCGAGCGCGAGAAGTCGACCAGCGCCAACAGCACGACCAGCATGTTGATCTGCCCGAGGTAGGCGTTCACCCGGACCGGGTCGAGCAGGCAGGAGAACAAGACCATTCCCACGACGACCAGCGCCGCGCGGCGTTTCCACGAGGACACGCCGACCATGCCGAGGGAGAGCCAGAGGATCGCGGCGAGGCACAGCTCGGTGACGAAGGTCCACAGCACGCCCGCGGTCGCGAGCTCGAACCCCGCGAAGGGCGCGAACAACATGGCCCCGAACGGCGGGTAGACGAACGGCAGGTCCGTGAAATTCCCGGTGTCGACGGCCAGGCCGTAAATCGAGGGACCGTTGTGCAGCACCACGCTCCCCGCGGCGTGGTAGACGGCGAAGTCGTTCATCCACCACGGCATCAGCGGTCTGGCCACGGTCGCCAGCACCGCGGTCACCGCGCCCGCGATGGCCGGCAGGAGGACGAGCGGGAGATAACGGCGCGGGCGCCCGCCGGGGTGGACGTCGACCGCGGCATCGGCTTCCGGCATTCCGGCCCCCCATTCCGTGCGGAGCAGACAAGATCCGTACCTTACCACCGTACCGGGCGTGCCAATGGTGCTTACTTAAGGTGACCTATTGATCGGCCAATCGGGTGATCGAGGGTTCGCTGTTGATGCGGAAGGCGTCGGGTCGGCCCGGTCTAGGGTTGATTTGTGGCGTCCTCTGCGGAACGTTCGGGTCATTTTGCCGATGCGATCTCCATGGGTTTGTTGACGCGGGTTTGCCCTCGGGAACTGGTGGACGAGGTGGTGGCGCGGACAGGTCGAAAGGAGCGCCGCGTCCGTTTGTTGCCGGCGCGGTTGACGGTGTACTACGTGCTGGCGTTGACGCTGTTCTTCGAAGACGCCTACAGAGAAGTCATGCGCCGGCTGGGCAATGGTCTGCGTGCGTTGGACGTGTGGCGCGGCGAGTGGAAGGTGCCCACCACCGCAGCGCTGTCCCAAGCGCGCAAACGGTTGGGCGAACAGCCGCTGCGACTGCTGTTCCACGACATCGCCCGACCACTGGCGGTCCCCGGAACACCGGGTGCGTGGTTTCGCCGGTGGCGGGTCATGGCCTTGGACAGCGCCGTGCTGGACGCCCCGGACACGCCGCCGAACACCGCCGAATTCGGCAAACCCGGCAATGCCGACGGCATCGGCGCCTATCCGCAGGTCCGCGTGGTGGGCCTGGAGGAGTGCGGCACCGGTGCGGTTGTCGCCGCCGCGATGGACTCGCACGCCGTCGGTGAACGGGAGTTGTCCGCCCGGTTCCTCCACGCCGTCGAACCGGACATGCTGATCCTGGCCGACCGGGGTTTCCACAGCTACCGCACCTGGTCACGACTGCGCGCCACGGGCGCGGACCTGCTGTGGCGGGTCGACGACGAGGTGGAGCTGCCGGCGACCGAATGGCTCCCTGACGGCTCCTACCGCGCTGAACTACTGCTCGGCGGACATCGTCACCCGGTCGAGGAAGGCGGGAATTCCTCCCCGTCCGACGGCACGGCCATCCCGGTGCGCGTGGTCGAATACGCGGTCACCGACCGCGGCGACGTCACCGGGACGATCCGCCTGATCACCTCCATCGTCGACCACGATCGCGCACGCGCCGGAGAACTCGCCGAGCTCTACCACCGACGCCGTGGATCCGAGTCCGCGTTCGACGAGATCAGAACCCACCAGATGCCCGCCGGCGGCCTGTTGCGCTCCCGGCTGCCGGATCTGGTCCGCCAGGAAATCTGGGCGATGCTCCTCACCCACTACGCGATCCGCCACTTCATGACCGAAGCCGCCGGTGACTCCGACGAGGACGTCGAAAGGCCTTCTTTCGCCCACGCGGTCCGCGTCATCCGTCGCCAGGTCCACGATCAGCGGTTCTCTCGCGCAGACCACCTTCGGCGCCCGCGACACCCGTGACCGAATCCGACAATGGTCCCGGCCCGTTCGACCGGCACCGCGCATGTCCGGGGCGTTCGAACTCTGATCACGCGGATGCGACTCCGGTCAGCCTTAAGTGAGCGGCATTGCCCGGCGTCCGCGGCAATGCGAGGGCACCGCAATCCAGGAGAAGTCACCCCGAGCGGGGGAAGGCCATCGTGGAAAAGGTCGGGCTCCACGAACCACTGGAGGCACAGCAATGTGCGGAATTGCCGGCTGGATTTCCTTCGAACGCGATCTGCGCGGGGAGCGCGCCACGCTGGACGCGATGACCGATTCGATGGCCGGGCGAGGGCCGGACGAGCGGGGCACCTGGGTGGACCGGAATGCCGCGCTGGGGCACCGCCGACTCGCGATCATCGACCTGCCCGGCGGGCGGCAGCCGATGACCGCGCAGACCCCGAGGGGTGCGGTCGCGATGGTGTACTCGGGCGAGACCTACAACTTCGTGGAGCTCCGGGAGGAACTGCGCGGACGTGGTCACCGTTTCCGCACCGACTCCGACACCGAAGTCGTGCTGCGCGGTTACCTCGAGTGGGGCGAGGCCGTCGCGGAACGGCTCAACGGCATGTACGGGCTGGCGATCTGGGACGCGGGCAAGCGCGAGCTCGTGCTGATCCGCGATCGGCTCGGCGTCAAACCGCTGTACTACTACCCCACCCGCGACGGGGTGCTGTTCGGCTCCGAGCCCAAGGCGATCCTGGCGAACCCGCTCGCCGAGCGCGTCGTGGACACCGCCGGCATCCGCGAGCTGTTCGCGTTCGTCAAGACCCCCGGCGACGGCTTCTGGCGAGGGATGCACGAGGTGAAGCCGGGCACCGTGGTCACCGTTCGCCCTGAAGGGATCCGCGAGCGGGTGTACTGGAGCCTCCCGACCCGGCCGCACACCGATGACCGGGAGACCACCGTCGCGCGGGTGCGGGAACTGCTGGAAGACGTCGTGCGCCGCCAGCTCGTCTCCGACGTGCCCCGCTGCGTGCTGCTGTCCGGCGGCCTCGACTCCTCCGCGCTGACCGCGATCGCGGCCGGGCACCTGGCCGGCGACGGCGAGGCCGTCCGCAGCTTCTCGGTGGACTTCACCGGGCGCACCGACACGTTCGTCCCGGACTCGCTGCGCGGCAACCCGGACACCCCGTTCGCGCACGAGGTCGCCGCCCGGGTCGGCGCCGACCACCAGGACATCCTGTTCGACCCCGCCGCCCACGCCGACCCGGAGGTCCGCGCCGCGGTCCTGCGATCGAGGGACATGCCCGCGAGCAACGGGGACATGGACGCCTCCCTCTACCTGCTGTTCCGGGAGATCCGTCGGCATTCCACGGTCGCGCTGTCCGGTGAGTCCGCGGACGAGGTGTTCGCCGGGTACCGCTGGTACTTCGACCCGGGTGTCGGTCAGGCGGAGACCTTCCCCTGGCTGGTGCGCTGGGCGGAGTACTTCGGCGACGATTCGCAGATCCTCGCACCGGCCGTGCGGAAGCTCGTCGACCTGGAGACCTACCGCCGGGACAGCTACGCCGGCGCGGTGCGGGGGATCACGCGGCTCGACGGGGAGAGCGACGTCGAGTGGCGGCAGCGCAAGGTCTGCCACCTGCACCTGACCCGCTGGGTGCGGGTCCTGCTCGACCGCAAGGACCGCACCAGCATGGCCAACGGCCTCGAAGTGCGGGTGCCGTTCTGCGACCACCGGCTGGTCGAGTACGTCTACAACTCGCCGTGGTCGCTGAAGACCTTCGACGGCAGGGAGAAGAGCCTGCTGCGGGCGGCGACCGCCGATCTGCTGCCCCAATCCGTGCTGCAGAGGACCAAGGCGCCCTATCCATCCACACAGGACCCCAGGTACGCGGCCGCGTTGCGCGAGGGGGCACGTGAACTGCTGGCCTCGCCCACGCACCCGGTGTTCGAGCTGATCAGCTACGAGTGGCTGCGGAACTGCGTCCGCGAGCAGGCCCCGCGGATCACGTTCGCCTCGCGATCCTCGCTCGAACGAGCGCTCGACATCGCCCTGTGGTGCGACCTGTACTCGCCGACGCTGGAGTTGTCGTGATCCCCGCCGGCCGGAGATCGACGTCCGGAAGTCCCACCACCAACCGCGAAGGAGTCGGGCGATGACGACGGCGGATCTGACCAGCGAAGTGTTCCAAGCGAATCCGTACCCGAGCTACGCGCTGTTGCGGGAGGAGGGGCCGGTCCACCGCGTCAAGGGCGCGATGGGACTGGAGTCCTGGCTGATCACCCGCTACGAGGAGGCGCGCGCCGCGCTGAACGACCCGCGCCTGTCCAAGGACGTGCGGCTGTCACCCGAGTGGCTGCACGCCCTCGGCGCCGGCTCGGAGGACGAGGGGCCGCTCGGCCGGAACATGCTCAACAGCGACCCGCCCGACCACACCCGGCTCCGCCGCCTCGTCAGCAAGGGGTTCACCCGCCGCCGGGTGGAGGACCTGCGGCCACGGGTGCAGGAGATCGCCGACGGGTACCTCGACGAGATGTCGGGCAAGTCCGAGGTCGACCTGATGACCGCGCTGGCCTTCCCGTTGCCGATCACGGTGATCTGCGAGCTGCTCGGCATCCCCGCCGACGATCGGGACGAGTTCGGCAACTGGACCCGGATGGCGCTGTCACCGCCGCTCACCGAGGAGGCGGTGCGCGATCGCAGGCTGGGCAACGAGAACATGGACCGCTACGTGATCGACCTGATCGCGCGCATCCGGTCGGAGGTCGACCCCGTGCTCGGTCACGACGACCAGCCCGACCTCATCAGGGCCATGGTCGTCAGCTCCGGCGACCAGGACCGGCTGTCCGAGCGGGAACTCCTCGGTTCGATCAAGCTCATGCTCGTGGCGGGCCACAAGACCACCGTCAACCTCATCGGCAACGGCGTGCTGGCCCTCCTGCGGCACCCCGACCAGCTCCGGCTGCTGCGCGAGCGGCCGGACCTGCTGCCCTCGGCGATCGAGGAGATGCTGCGGTACGACGGCTCGGTGGAACGGGCCACCATGCGGTTCGCGACCGAGGACGTCGAGATCGGCGGGGTCACCATCCCCGCAGGCGGTGCGGTGTCGATCGTGCTCGCCGCCGCCAACCGGTCACCCGACCGGTTCGCCGACCCCGACCGGCTCGACATCACGCGCAAGGACAACCCGCACCTGGCCTTCGGCCACGGCGTCCACTTCTGCCTCGGCGCGCCGCTGGCCAGGCTGGAGGGGCAGGTCGCGTTCGGTTCGCTGCTCAGCCGCTTCCCCGACATCCGGCTCGGCTGCGCGCCGGAGGAACTGCGGTGGGCGGTCGGCGGGCCGAACATCATCCGGGGCCTCGCCGCGCTGCCGGTCACGTTCTGACACCCTGGTCTCCGACCTCGACGCCCCTGGAGTCGACCATGCCCCAGCCGGAAATGTGGGATCTGCTGTTCAAGCGGGACGACCCTGCCGTGCACGAGGTCCGCGCGGTGGCCGACGCGCCGCTGCGGGCGGGCGAGGTGCGCCTCGCGGTCGAGCGGTTCGCGCTGACGTCGAACAACGTCACCTACGCCCGGCTCGGCGACTCACCGCTGCGCTTCTGGGCCGCCTTCCCCGCCCCGCCGGGCTACGGGCGGGTTCCGGTCTGGGGCTTCGCGCGCGTGGTGCGCTCCCGGCACCCCTCGATCGGCGAGGGCAGCCGCTGCTTCGGCTACCTGCCGATGTCCACCCACCTCACCGTGGCGGCCGAGCCCACCACGCGGGGCTTCGCGGACACCTCGGCCCACCGGCTGGGCATGCACCCCTGGTACCGGCACTACCGGATCGCCGGCGAGCCCGAGGAAGCCGACGACCACCGGGCGCTGCTCAGACCGGTCTACCCCGCGTCCTTCCAGCTCGCCGAGCTGGCCCTCCGGCAGGCCGCGGCCGGCGCGCGGTCGGTGGTGATCACCAGCGCGTCCAGCAAGACCGCGATCGGGCTCGCCGACCGGCTCCTGGGTTCGGGCATCGCGACCATCGGCCTGACCTCGGCCCGGAACGAGTCCTTCGTCCGGGGGCTCGGCCGCTACCACGCGGTGGCCGAGTACCGCGCGCTGGACTCGCTCATCGTCGCCGGTCCGATCCTGGTGGTCGACTTCACCCGCGACACCACGCTGCTGAGCTCGATCTACCGGCGGTTCGCGGGGGAGCTGACCGACACCGCCCTGGTGGGTCTGACCCGTGGCGCCCGCGGCTTCGAGGCGCCGGACCCGCCCGAGCTGCACGACCCCGAGCCCACCCGGTTCTTCGCCCCGGCCGCCGAGGAGCGTGCCGTCGCCGCGGAAGGGGAGGTGGGCTACTACGCCCGCTACGACCGCGCCGAGGACGACTTCGTCACGGCCGCGTCGGCCTGGCTCGGCGTCCGGCGCGGTTCCGGGCCGGAACCGGTCGTCGAAGCCTTCCTCGCCCTGTTGTCCGGACGGCAGCGCCCCGAGGTGGGTCATGTGCTCAGCCCCTGATCCGCGTCGGTGGAAGGCGCTGGCGCTGCTGTGCACCGCCTCCTTCTTCGTCACGCTCGACTCGATGATCGTGACGCTCGCGCTGCCGTCGATGGAGCGTGACCTGCGGCTGTCCAACGAGGGCGCGCAATGGGTGCTCAGCGGCTACATCCTCGCCTTCGGCGGTTTGCTGCTGCTGGGCGGTCGCCTGGCCGACCTGCTGGGCAGGCGCAGGGTGTTCATGACGGGCACCGCCCTGTTCCTGGTCTCGTCCCTGCTGTGCGGGCTCGCGTGGACGCCGGAGGTCTTGGTGGCCGCCCGGGTCGCGCAGGGTGTGTCGGCGGCGATGATGGTGCCCAGCGCGTTGTCGATCCTGATGACCACGTTCGGCGAGGGGACCGAGCGGAACAAGGCGCTCGCGGTCTGGTCGGGGACGATGGGGTTCGGCGCGACGGCAGCGCTGCTGATCGGCGGCCCGATCACCGAGTGGCTCGACTGGCAGTGGATCTTCTACCTCAACCTCCCCGTCGCCGCGGTGCTGCTCGCGGTGAGCCCGCTGCTGTTGCGGGAGAGCCGCACGCGCGTGGGCAGGCAGGGCTTCGACCTGGTCGGCGCGGTGTCCCTCACCGTGGCCCTGTTCGCGCTCGTCTTCGCCATCGCGGAGGCGCCGCGGACGGGCTGGGCAGGCGCCGGGACGATCGGCCTGCTCGTCGGCGCCGCCGTGCTGCTGGCGGTCTTCGTCCGGGTCGAGCGGCGGAGCAGCGCCCCGTTGGTGCCGCTGCGGATCTTCCGCTCGCGCGGCCTCGTCGGCGGGAACCTCCTGATGCTGTTGCTCGGGGTCCTCGCGTTCGGCATGTCGTTCGGCGTCTCCCTGTACGGCCAGCAGGTGCTCGGCTACTCGGCCCTCGTGTTCGGCTTCGGCTTCCTCCCGATGACCGTGGTCAACATCCTCGGCTCGGCGGTCGCCCAGTCGGTGGTCGAGAGGCTCGGCCTCCGGCCGATCGCCGTGGGCGGCTCGGTCCTGCTCGGCGTCGGCTGCCTGCTGCTGACCCGGATCTCGGCCACCGGCCACTACTGGGCGGACATGTTCGTCGCCTTGCTGGTCTTCGGACCCGGCCTCGGCGCCTGCTTCGTCGCGTCGTCCATCGCGGCGCTCAGCGGCGTCACGGAACAGGAATCCGGACTCGCCTCGGGGCTCAATTCCGCGGCCTTCCAGATCGGCGGCGCGCTGGGCGTCACCATCGTCACGTCGATGAGCGTGTCGTTCGCCACCGCGGCCGAACCGCGCGCCGCCCTCACCGAAGGCCTTCGAGCCGGGTTCGTCGCAGGCTGCGGGTTCGTGATCCTTGCCCTGGTCGTCGCCTTCGTCCTGCTCCGCCCGGCCGCGCCTCCCGGCGCGAAGAGAGTCGGCACAGCCAAGGTGCGATGAGTTCGTAGTCGATCGACCCGGCGGTGGCGGAATCCGAATCCGCCGAATCGTGTCCGGGGAAATCGGATTGTTCCACGCGGTAAGCCGGGTGTCGGTGTGATCCACCGCTGCGCCGGCGACTGCGCCATGACCGAAGAGAAAGGTGTAGCCCGTGAAATCAACGTCGAAGCGGTGGCTCGTGACCGCGGTCGCCGCGCTGAGCCTGAGCGTTCTCCTGCCTCCCCTGTCGTCGGTCGCGGATTCCGGACGGCCGCAGTACACCGAGGGCACGATCGAAGCGGTGAACCTCTCGGAACGAGAGATCGGGCCGCCGGATCCCAGCGGCATCAGGATCGTGAACACCCTTTCCGACAGTCGTTACACGGGTGGCATGGAGGGGCCCGCGTACCACGCGTACATCCAGCGGCTGAGCCCGGACGGCAGCGGCTCGTTCCACGTGCTGGTCCGATTCGTCGGCACCCTCGACGGGAGGCGGGGCACGTTCGTCACCGAAGCCTCCGGCCACCGCGAGACCGGCAACCCGTCCGATGTGGACTGGCGGATCGTCCCGGATTCGGGGACCGGTGAGCTCGTCGGTGCGAGCGGCACCGGCAAGGTGATCACCACCGACGACGGGGTGGTCCGGTACAAGCTGTGGTTCCGCCTGCCCCGAAAAGCGGCCTCGACCAACTGACGCGTGCCGACCCACTGAGGAGGACCGGATGTACGACTACGTCATCGTCGGCGCCGGCTCGGCCGGGTGCGTGCTGGCCGCGCGGTTGACCGAGGACCCGGAGGTCACCGTGTGCCTGGTCGAGGCTGGACCGGCGGACGCTTCGCCGAACATTCACGTTCCCGCCGCCTTCGGGAAGCTGTTCCGGACGCATCTCGACTGGGACTACGACACCCACGACGAGCGGTTCCTGGACCGCCGCCGGATCTACCTCCCGCGCGGACGCGTCCTCGGCGGGACGAGTTCGATCAACACCCAGATCTACATCCGCGGCAACCGGATCGACTACGACGGCTGGCGGCAGCCCGGCTGGAGCTTCGACGAACTGCTGCCCTACTTCAAGCGCTCCGAGGACAACGAGCGCGGCGAGTCCGAGTACCACGGCTCCGGTGGTCCGCTGCGGGTTTCCGAGGGCCGGGCGAAGAACCCGATGTCGACCGCCTTCGTCCAAGCCGCGGCGCAAGCGGGGTGGCCGTTGAACGCGGACTTCAACGGCGCGGAGCAGGACGGTTTCGGCTTCTTCCAGCTCACCCAGCGGGACGGCAAGCGCGTCAGCTCGGCGACCGCGTTCCTGCACCCGGCGGCGCACCGGCCCAACCTCACCGTCGAGACCAACCTCCAGGCGCACCGGATCCTGATCGAGAACGGCCGGGCGAGAGGTGTCGTGGGCCGCAGGCTCGACGAGGAGATCACCCTGCGCGCCGAGCGCGAGGTCATCGTCTCCGGTGGCACCTACAACTCGCCGCAGCTGCTGATGCTGTCCGGGATCGGTCCGGCCGCGGCGCTGGGCGCGTTGGGCATCCCGGTCGTCGTCGACCAGCCCGAGGTCGGGCAGAACCTGCAGGACCACACCCTGGTGCCGTTGATCTACCCCCACGAGCACCCGATCAGCATGCTCGCGGCCGGCCTGCCCGCGAACGTCGAGCAGTTCACCACCGAGGGCCGCGGGCCGCTGACCTCCAACGGCCCGGAGGCAGGCGGGTTCGCCCGCAGCCGGGGCGGGCTGCCCGCGCCGGACCTGGAACTGCTCGCGGCGCCGGTGATGTTCGTCGACAACGGCCTCGGCGTGCCGACCGACCACGCCCTGACCTTCGGCCCTTCGCTGCTCACCCCGCAGAGCAGGGGCAGCGTCACGCTCGCGTCGGACGACCCGACGGCCAAGCCGCGGATCGTGCACGACTACTTCGCCGAGCGGTCGGACCTGGACGCCGTGGTGGCGGGTCTGCGGATCGCGCTCGACATCGCCCGGCAGCAGGCCTTGGCTCCGTACACCGGCAGCCCGTTCCTGCCGCCCGCTTCGGACTCCGACGCCGACCTGCGCGACTACGTGCGCCGGTTCGCCCACTCGGTCTACCACCCGACCTCCACCTGCGCCCTCGGCGAGGTGGTCGACGCGGACCTCCGCGTCCTCGGGGTCGACGGGCTGCGGGTGGTCGACGCCTCGGTCATGCCGCGGGTCGTCCGCGGCAACACGAACGCGCCCACCATCGCGATCGCCGAGAAGGCCGCCGACCTGATCCGCGGCACGGTGACGGCGAGCGGGCGGCTGGCCGCGCCCTCGGTCGGATGAGGCCGCAGCCCACTTCCAAGGAGGCCAAGTCAGCCATGATCACAGCACCGTCGAGGAGTGAACTGGTGCACCGCGCGGCGGATCTGCTGCCACTGCTGCGCGAGCACGCGATCTGGGCGGAGGAGAACCGACGCCTGCACGACGAGGTCGTGGACGCGATGACCGCCGCCGGCCTGTTCAAGATGCGCGTGCCGCGGCGGTACGGCGGCTACGAGAGCGACATGCGCACCGTTGTCGAGGTGCTCGCCGAACTCGGCCGGGCCGACGGGTCCACCTCGTGGGTGGCCGCGGTGTGGCAGGTCAGCACCTGGATCGCCTGCATGTTCCCGGACGAGGTCCAGGACGAGGTGTTCGCCACGCCGGACGTGCGGGTGTGCGGCATCCTGAGCCCGTCGGCGGTCGCCGAGCCCGTCGACGGCGGTGTCGTGGTGACCGGGCGGTGGGCGTTCACCACGGGGGCGCGGCAGAGCCACTGGTACACCAACGCCGCGATGCTGACGACCCCGGACGGCGGGCACGAGCCGGTCATGACCGCGATCCCGGTGGCGGAGCTGGAGATCGTCGACGACTGGTTCACCACCAGCCTGCGCGGCTCGGGCAGCGTCAGCACGGTGGCCACGGGCGTCTTCGTGCCGCACGACCGGGTGTTGCGGATGGGCCCGGTGCTCGGCCAGAGGTACTCGTCGAAGCTGAACGCGGACTCGCCCCTGTTCCGCGGCCCGCTGCTGCCCACGGCCTGCGCGACCGTGGGCGGGACGGTGCTCGGCCTGGCGAAGGCGGCCAAGGAGGCGTTCTTCGCGCGGCTGCCCGACCGGGGGATCACCTACACCTCGTACGACAGCCAGCGCGAGGCGCCGTTGACCCACCTGCAGGTCGCCGAGGCGACCGTGAAGATCGACGAGGCCGAGTTCCACGCGTACCGCGCGGCGGAGCTGGTGGATCGCAAGAACCTGGCCGGCGAGGCGTGGACGGTGGAGGAGCGTGCGCGCGTCCGGCTCGACATGGGCGCGGTGTGCCAGCGCGCGAAGGAGGCCGTGGACATCCTCAACACGGCGAGCGGCGGATCCTCCATCTACACCTCGGTGCCCATCCAGCGCATCCAGCGCGACGTGCAGGCCCTCAACCTGCACGCGGTCATGCACCCGAACACCAACCTGGAGCTGTACGGCCGGATCCTCTGCGGCCTGGAACCCAACACCCACTACCTCTGAACCGCGGGGCGACCCGAGTGGCGCCGGGGGGGGCCCGCGGGGGGGGCGCGCCCGCCCCCCCCCCCCCCCCCCCGCTTCCCCACCCACGAC
>NZ_JAJHUO010000002.1:235388-282258 GCF_020859565.1 Saccharothrix luteola
GGCCGCCCCCGGGGGGCCCGGCGGCCCCTCGGGGGCCGGCCCCCCCGTCCCCGCTACCTCGCCAGCTTGTCCCGCACCACGTCCGCCCCCGGGGCGTCCATCACCGCGTGCGCCTCCAACGCCCGCAGCCAGTGCCGCCGCGCCACCTCGGGGTCCTCCGCCGCGTCACCGAGACCTTCGTGCGCCCGCGCCTCCTGGCCGCGGTCCCCGGTGTCGACGGCGATGGCCAAGGCCCGGTCGAACTCCGCCGAAGCCTCCGCACGACGACCGGCGCGCAGGTGCAGGTCGCCCAGCACGCACCGCATGTCGCCCTCGCTGACCCGGTGGCACGCGGCCCGGCTCGCGGCCAGCGCCCGGTCCAGGTGGTCCAAGGCCCGCGCCTCGTCACCCATCAGGCCGAGCACCTCGCCCAGCCTGGCCAACGCGTAGCCCTCGCCGACGCGGTGGCCGTTGGCGCGGGCCTTCGCCAACGCCCGGCGGTGGTGGTCGAGCGCCTCGGCGTACTCCCCGCGCCTGCGGTGGACGACGCCCGTCTCGCACAAGGCGTAGCCCTCGGCGACGTCGTGGCCGATGCTGCGCGCCAGGTACGCGGCCTCCGTCAGGTGCTCCAGGGCGTCGTCGTACCGGCCGAGGCGCTGGTAGGCCACGCCGATGTTCGACAGCGCCGCCGTCTCGCACGCGACGCCGCCCACCTCGCGGATGATCTCCAACGCCCGCAGGTTGATGTCGATGGCGTCGCGGTGCCTGCCGGCCAGGCCGTCCAGCACGCCCGTCGCCCGCAGCACGTCCGCCTCCCACTGGCGGTCGCCGGAGGCGCGGAAGACCTCCATCGCCCGCGCCTGGCACGACCGCGCCTCGGCCTGGTTGCCCGACCGGTAGTGGGCCAGGCCCAGGCGGTGCAGGGCACGTCCCGAAGCGTCGCGGTCAGGTGCCACCGCCAACGCGAGCGAGTCGAGCACCAGGGCGTCGTCGATGTGGTTGCGCAGGTGCAGGTAGCGGTGCAGCACGTCGGCCAGCAGTGTCGTGTACCGCGGTCGCCCGGCCACGGCCAGCAGGTTCGCGCGCTCGGCGTCCAGCCACGCCAGCGCCTCGTCGTACCCGGAGAGCACGGCCGGTGCGGGCAGGTCCGGGCGGCGTGGGCGCTCGTGCGGCGCGATGGTGTTCACGGCCGCCGCGGCCGTGTGCAGGTAGTAGTCCCCGAGCCGGTCCAGCGCGGCGCACCGCACGGGCTCCGGGTCGGTGCGCTCCACCACGTCGCGGGCGAAGTGCCGCACCAGGTCGTGGAACCGGTAGCGCCCGGCCGTCGGCTGCTCCAGCACGTGCACGTCGACCAGGTCCTCCAGCACCCGGCCTGCCGCGCCGACCTCCAGACCGACCAGCGCGGCGACGGCGTCCGCGTCGACGTCCGGGCCGGTGTGCAGCCCCAGGAGCCGGAACACCCGCTGCTGCTCGCCGGTCAGGTGCCGGTAGGACAGCGAGAACGCCGCCGTGACGCCCCGGTCGCCCGCCTCCAGCTCGGCCAGCGGCCGGTCCTGGCGCAGCCGGTCGGCCAGGTACCGGACGGTCCACGCGGGACGGGTGCGCAGCCGGGCCGCGGCGATCCGGATCGCCAGCGGCAGCCGGCCGCACAGCCCGACGACCTCGGCCACCGTGTCGGCCTCGTCGGCGGGCCGGTGGTCCCCGACGATCCGGGCGAACAGCGCGACGGCGTCGTCGTGCGGCAGGACGTCCAGCGACAGCGCGTGCGCGGCCTCCAGGTCCACCAGCCTGCGCCTGCTCGTCACGAGGGTCAGGCTGCGGGCCGTGCCCGGTAGCAACGCGCGGACCTGCTCGGCGTCCGTCGCGTCGTCCAGCACCACGAGCGCGGCGCGGTCGGCGAGCTCGGCCCGCCACAGGCCCGCGCGGGCGTCCAGCCTCGCCGGGATCCGCTCGCCGGGCACGCCGAGCGCGCGCAGCAGGGTGTCCAGCGCGGCCAGCGGCTCGACCGGGGCGCGGCCCGCCGAGTGGCCGTGCAGGTTGACGAACAGCTGCGCGTCCGGGTAGCGGTGGGCCAGTCGGTGCGCCGCGTGCACGGCCAGCGCCGTCTTGCCCACGCCGGCACTGCCGTCCACGGCCTCCACCACCGCCGCGGTGGACGGCGGCGGGTCGGTCAGCAGGCGCGCCAGCTCGCCCTCCCGGCCGGTGAAGTCCACGACGTCGCGCGGCAGCGTGTTGCGCGTGGCCGGCTGCCCGCCGGGCGCGGTCAGGTCCGGGTCGCCGCGCAGCATCCGCTCGTGCAGGTCGCGGATCTCCTCGCCGGGGTCGACCCCCAGCTCTTCCGCCAGCAGCCGCCTGGTCTCCTGGAACACGTCCAGCGCGGCGGCCCGCCTGCCCGACCGGTACAGGGCCAGCATGAGCAGGGCGCGCAGCCGTTCCTGCAACGGGTTCTCGGCGACCAGCCTGGTCAGCCCGGCGACGCTCTCGCCGGCCCGGCCCAGCTCGATCCCGATGCGGGCCCGCAGCTCCTGCGCGCTGAGGTGGCGTTCCGCCAGCCGCTGCCGCTCCGCCTCCAGCAGCGGGCCGTCGAGCCCGCTGAACGGCTCGCCGCGCCACAGCGCCAACGCGGCGTCCACCTGCTCGGCCGTGCCCGCCACGTCGCTGTCGCGGTAGCGCTCGTGCGCGGCGTCGAGGTGCTGCTCGAACACCACGACGTCGAGGTTCGTCGGCTCGCCGTGCAGCAGGTAGCCGGCCTCGGTGTGCACCAGCGACTCGCCCGGCCCGCTCAGCACGCGGCGCAGGCGGCTGATGTAGGTCTGCACGGCGTTGCGCGCGTCGCGCGGCCCCTGGTCGCCCCACACCCCGTCGACGATCTTGCGCACCGGCACCGGCTTGTTCATCTCCAGCAGCATCACGCCCAGCACGGCCTGCTGCTTGGCCCAGCCCAACTCGATCTTCTCCGTCGCCCGCCAGGCCGACAGCGGCCCCAGTGCGGAATAGCGAATACCCGAGAGCATTGCGTCCCCCACCTTTCCCCCAAGGGCGTCCAGCCTAGGTGCCGGAATTCGAGTCAACCAGGGGCCGGTTGAGGGAATTCGACGTGGGGCGTTATGGGGAGCGGGCCGCGCCAGGCCCTGCGGAACCCCCTCTGAGCTGGCACTAAGGCGCTGTGACAGCGGTATGTGCCCACGTTCGACGAGGGTTGTGCCGTCCGCCGGTGATCCGAGCGGACGCGGCAATCGGATTTCCGGTTGGGCGGACTCGGGGGGCTTCGCCCAACCGGACTCCGACGGGGGCGTATGCGCCCCGGACCAGAGAGGGCGGCAATGTCCGACGGAGGGATCGACGTCGTGGGTATCGGCGCGGTGACCGGCTACGGCTGGGGCGCCGCCGCCCTGTGGGACGGGCTCGTCGGCGGCGTCTCCTCGGCCAGGCCGCACCGCGGGTTGGGTGACGCCTTCCCCGACCCCTGCTGGTACGCCCGCGTCCCGGACCGGTCGGAGGCGTCGGGCGGGACGACGCGGTACGCGCGGGCCATCGCCGAAGTCGCCGAGGAGGCGCTCGCCGACGCCCGTGCCCACGGGTGGGAGCCGGGTGAGCGGGTCGCGGTGCTGCACGCCACCACCGGCGCGGACCGCGAGCTGTGGCGCGACCGGTACCTGGGCGCCACGAACCGCCGCCGGTTCGTCGAGCAGGTGTGGACGACGCCACCGGGCCAGGTGATGATCAAGAACCAGTTCCTCGGCCCGAGCGCCGTGCTCAGCGCCGCGTGCTCGTCCGGCCTGCACGCCGTCGCGCTCGCCCACCGCCTGCTGCGCTGGGGCGACGCCACCGACGTGGTCGTCACGTCCGCCGACATCGGCTACGACGGCGAGGAGATCCGGCTGTTCGCCGACCTCGGCGCGCTGGTGCACGACAGCCCGCCCGACGACGTCTGCCGCCCGTTCCAGGAGGGCACGCGCGGGTTCGTCATCGGCGAGGCCGCGGCGGCGGTCGTGCTGACCTCGGCGCCGCACCCGGCGGGCTACCTGCGCGTGCTGTCGACCGCGCTGGGCAACGACGCCTACCACCCGACGTCGATCGAGCCGTCCGGCGAGCACCTGGTGCGCACCGTCGACCAGGCCCTGACCGCCGCGGGCGTGGACAAGGCCGACATCGGGCTGTACGTCGCGCACGCCACCGGCACGGTCGGCTGCAACAACGCCGACGAGCGGGTGCTGGCGCACCTGGGCGCCAAGGCCGTCGCGTACGGCCTCAAGCCGCTCCTCGGCCACACCATGGGCACCGCGCCGCTGCTGGAGCTGGTGGCGCTGGCACGAGCCGTCGTGGAGGGCGTCGTGCCCGCACCGCGCGCGGTCACCGACCAGCGCCACCCGCAGCTCGCCGAAGGCCACTTCCTGCACCCCGGCGGACCGGCCGTGCAGCTCGGCCTCGGGTTCGGCGGCAACGTCGCGGCGGCCGTCCTCCAACCGCACACCGGGAGCAGCCGATGACCGAGCAGTCCACGACGTCGACCGCCGACCGCGAGGCCGTCGAACGGCACCGGGCCAACATCCGCCGGCTCGGGGCGCGGGACGTGCCCATCGCGGGCTACCCGGGCTCCGGCTCGTCGTTGATCGGCAACATCCTGGGTGAGCTGGGCTTCGCGCACGTCGACCCGTACGCGGAGGCGATCGAGCCGGGCGGCGGCACCACCGTGGTGCCCGAGTGGGCCGCCTACCGGGACCGGCTGCGCACCACCGCCGGCGGGCCGGAGCGCGACGAGCTGCGGTTCTTCAAGAACCACCTGTACCCGAGCGAGTACGACGGCGTGGAGGTCGCCGGCGCCGTGCTGCTCGTCCGCGACCCCCGTGACGCCGTCTACTCGTCGTACCAGTGGTTCCGGGGCTTCTCCGCCGCGTGGCTGCCGGAGAACCCCAAGGGCCAGGGCACGTTCGCCGAGTTCCTCGACGGCCTCGGCATCAACTCCGAGCCGCCGATCGCGCACTGGGCGGCGTTCAACCAGTCGTGGCTCGACGCGCTGCCCCGGTTCCGGCGGTCCGCGGTGGTCCGGTTCGAGGACCTGAAGTCCCGGCCCGTCGAGACCGTCGCCGCGCTGCTGGCCGGGTTCGGCGTCGCGGTGGACCGGTCCGAGCTGGAGCGGGCGGTGGAGCGCAGCTCCTTCGAGGCCATGCGGGCGCACGAGGTGCGGGTCGCCGGGAACGGCCCGCGGGTCAACCGGCGCGGCAAGGTCGGCGAGTGGCGCGAGTGGATCGACGACGAGGACCTCGCCGCGCGCTTCCGCGAGCCGGCGCTGGTCGACGCGGCCGCCCGGTTGGGCTACCGCCTCTGACCCGGCCCGCGCACGCCCGCCTCTGCACGCCAACGTGATAGGAGAGCTCCCATGCCGATCAAGTTCGACTTCGGCAAGTACGCGTCCACCTACAGCGATCGGCCGGAGTACGTCGCCGCCGTGGTCGACGCGGTCGTCCGGGTGGCCGGTGTCGGCTACGGGGACATCGCGTGCGACATCGGCGCGGGCTCCGGGCACCTGACCCAGCCCTTGCTGGACCGCGGGCTGCTGGTGGACGCGGTCGAGCCGAACGACGCCATGCGCTCCCTGGGCCAACACCGCACGGCCGACTACAGCTCGGTGAGCTGGCACACCGGCGTCGGCGAGGACACCGGGCGGCCGAGCGGGCGGTACGCGCTGGTCAGCTACGGCGGCTCGTTCGACCACACCGACCGCCAGGTCGCGCTGCGCGAGGCGGTCCGGCTGCTGCGGGCCGGCGGCTACTTCGTCTGCCTGTGGAACCACCGCCTGCTGGACGACCCGCTCCAGGCGCGGATCGAGGAGCTGATCAAGTCGCACGTCCCGGACTTCCAGTACGGCGTGCGGCGGTCCGAGCAGGGCACGGCGATCGAGGAGAGCGAGCTGTTCGAGGTGCCCGTGCGGATCTCCGGCCGGACCGTCTACGACCTCGACGCCGAGGTGTGGTGCGACCTGTGGCGCTCGCACTCGACGCTCGGCGAGCAGGCGGGCGACCGCTTCGAGACCGTGCTGCGGGAGATCCGCGAGCTGGTGCGGGCCGCGGCGGGCGCGCGGATCTCCGTGCCGTACGAGACCGTCGCCTGGGTCGCGCGCCGTCGGGGGGAGGACCGCCCGTGACCCGCGTGCGCCTGGGCACCAAGGCCGAGTCGCTCGCGCGCCTGGCGCCGCTGGTCACCCGCGCCGAGGTGCCGCCCCTGGCGTACTTCCCGCTGCGCCGCTGGCGGTCCGAACGGGAACGCGTGCTCGACGACGTGCTGCGGCAGCCGTGGGCGCGCGGCCCGTTGATGGCGCGCAGCAGCGCCGGGTCCGAGGACTCGGCGCACGGCTCGCAGGCCGGGCGGTTCCGGACGCTGCCCGGCCTGCACACCCGTGAGCAGCTCGCCGACGGCGTCGACCGCGTCTTCGCCTCCTACGACGACGAGCGGCCCGACGACCAGGTGCTCGTGCAGCCGCAGGTGCGCGACGCGGTGCTCAGCGGGGTGGCCTGCGGGCGCGACCCGAGCGGGGGAGCGCCGTACCTGGTGGTCAACTGGGTGGAGGGCGCGGGGACCGACGCGGTGACCGCGGGCCGGGTCGGCGGGGTGAACACCTGGTACGGCACGGCCTGGGGGCCGGACGCGCCGCTGCCGGGCGTGACCGCGCTGCTGCGCGAGCTGACCGACCTGACCGGCCTCGACGGCCTGGAGATCGAGTTCGCCGTCCGGTCCTCGGGCGCTCTGGTGCTGCTCCAGGTCCGCCCGCTCGTCGTGGCCGGCACGCCCGTGCCCGCCGCCGAGCACCGCCTGGTGCTGGAGCGCGTGTCCGAGGCGATCGGCAGGAGGGAGCCGGCGAGGGCTCCGGTGGTCGGCGAGCGCGCCGTGTTCGGCGTGATGCCCGACTGGAACCCGGCGGAGATCGTCGGCCTCCGGCCGCGGCCGTTGGCGTTGTCGCTGTACCGACGGCTGATCACCGACGACGTGTACGCCCGCGCCCGGCGCCGGTACGGCTACCGCGACCTGGGCGGCGTGCCGCTGCTGGTGGACTTCGCCGGCCTGCCGTACGTCGACGTGCGGGTGAGCCTGAACTCCTTGCTGCCGCAGGGGTTGTCCGACGACCTGGCGGCGCGCCTGGTGGACCACTGGCTCGACCGGCTCGTCGACCGGCCGCACCTGCACGACAAGGTCGAGTCGGAGGTCGTGGTGTCGAACCTGGGCCTGCGGCCGGACCGGGTGGACGCGGTGGCCGAGGCCGGGCTGACCACGCGCGAGCACGGGGCGTTCCGCGACGCGCTGCGGCAGCTCACCGACCGGATGGTGTCCGGTCCGCTGTGGGAACGCGACCTCGCCTCGCTGCGGCTGCTCGACCCCCGACCGGGGTGCGGCCACCACGAGCCCGGGTGCTGCGCGCCGGGCATCGCGGCGATGCTCGACACCTGCGTGGCGCACGGGACGCTGCCGTTCGCCGGGCTGGCGCGGGCGGCGTTCGTCGCCACCGAGCTGCTGGGCGACCTGGTCGCGACGGGCGTGTTCACCGAGGACGAGCGGGCCGCGTTCGTCGCCGGGCTCGGCATGGTCGCGGGCGAGTTGAAGAGCGACTTCGCCTCGATGGAGAAGACCGCGTTCCTCAAGCGCTACGGGCACCTGCGGCCGGGGACCTACGACATCCTGTCGCCGCGTTACGACGAGGAACCCGACCGGTACTTCGACTGGTCGGCGCCCCGGCCACCGGTCGTAGAACCCGGCGGGTTCCGGCCGGGCGCCGGCCAGGTGCGCGCCATCGACCGGCTCATCAGCCAGGCCGGCCTCACCTTCGACGCGCACCGGCTGCTGGCGTTCATCGGCGGGGCCATCCGCGGTCGGGAGCGGGCCAAGTTCGAGTTCACCGCCGTGCTCAGCGACGTGCTGGTCAGCGTGCGCGAGTTCGGTTCGCGACAGGGGTTGTCGGCCGACGACATGTCCTATGTGGACGTGGAGGAGGTCGGGTCGACCTCGTTGGCACGCGCCGTGGAACGCGGACGCGCCGCGCACGCGGTCAGCCGCGGTGTGGTCCTGCCACCGCTGATCACCGGCCCGGACGACGTGTGGGGCTTCCGGGTGCCGGCCACCCGGCCGAACTTCGTCACGCGCGGCCGGGTGGTGGCGCGGGTGGCGGACATCGACGCGGGTGACGAGCCGAAGGGCGCCATCGCGCTGGTGGCGGGCGCCGATCCCGGCTACGACTGGCTGTTCTCCCGCGGCATCGCGGGCCTGGTGACCGCGTTCGGCGGGGTCAACTCGCACATGGCGATCCGCGCGCTGGAACTGGGGGTGCCCGCGGTCATCGGGGTGGGGGAGGCGCAGTTCCGGGCGTGGCTCGGCGCGGCGGCGCTGGAGGTCGACGCGGGTGCGGGGCACGTGGGGGTGGTGTCGTGAAGGCGGTCGGCATCACGCAGCGGGCCGTGTCGGACGAGCACGACGAGGAGCGGGACGCGCTGGACGTGCGGTGGGTGGAGTTCCTCGCCGTGTGCGGCGTGGTCGCGGTGCCGCTGCCGAACTCCGCCCCGCACGCCGTGCGCGCGGCGCGGGAGCTGGGCCTCGCCGGGCTCGTGCTGTCCGGCGGTGGCGACCTCGTCGCGTACGGGGGGACGACGCCGCGGCGGGACGAGACCGAGCGGCGGTTGCTGCGGTGGGCGTTGACCGGCGACGTGCCGGTGCTCGGCGTGTGCCGCGGGATGCAGGCGATCCTCAACCACTTCGGCACGTCGCTGCGACCCGTGGCCGGGCACGTCGCCGTGCGCCACGAGGTGGAGTTCCGCTCCGGCGGGCGCCGCGAGGTCAACAGCTACCACCGCTTAGGGGCGGACGTGGTGGCCGACCCGCTGGTGGTGGAAGCGGTGTGCGGCCCGGTAGTGGAGTCGGTGCGGCACCGGGACGCGCGAGTGGTCGGCGTGATGTGGCACCCCGAGCGGGAGCCGGAGTTCGCGCCGCAGGACGTGGCGCTGGTGCGCGGGCTGCTGGAGGTGTCGTGAAGGCGCTCGTGTTGGCCGCCGGCCGCGGGTCCCGGCTCGGCGACGCCACCGACGATCGGCCGAAGTGCCTCATCGAGGTCGAGGGGTCCTCGTTGCTGCACCGGCAGGTCCGTGCACTGAGGGCGTGCGCGGACGAGATCGGCGTGGTCACCGGGTGGCGGGCCGAGGCCTTCGACGGCCTCGACCTGACCCGGTTCCACAACCCGCGCTGGGCCTCGACGACCATGGTCGAGTCGCTCGCCGCCGCCACGCGGTGGCTGACCCGCGAGCCGGTGATCGTGAGCTACGGCGACATCGTGTACTCGGCCGAGTCGGTGCGCCGGCTCGCGACCGCGGGCGGCGACGTGGCCGTGGTGTACGACCCGGACTGGGAAGCGCTGTGGCGCGGCAGGTTCGCCGACCCGCTCGCGGACGCCGAGACGTTCCGGCTCGACGGGGACCGGGTCGTCGAGATCGGCGGGCGCCCGACGACCACCGCCGAGGTGCAGGGCCAGTACACCGGGCTGTTCCGCCTCACGCCGCACGCGTGGTCGGTCGCGTCGGCGACGCACGTGCCGGGACTGGACATGACCGGCCTGCTGAGCCGGCTCGTGCGCGAGCTGACCGTCACCGCCGTGCCGGTGGCGGGGCCCTGGTTCGAGTTCGACCACCCATCGGACGTCGTCGCCGGGCGCGGCGTCCTCAAGGCGCTGGACGAGGGGACGTGATGGCGGGCGTCGTGTGGATCACCGGGCTGTCCGGGGTCGGCAAGACCACCACGGCCGAGCTGGTGCGGCAGCGGCTGGCGCGCGCCGGGCAGCCGCCCGTGCTGCTCGACGGCGACCGCGTCCGGCGCGTGCTGGCCGACGGGCCGGGTTTCGAGGTGGCCGAACGCCGCCGGCTCGCGATGGTCTACGCGCGGCTGGCCGCCGAGATCGCCTCGCAGGGCCACCTCGTGGTGTGCGCGACGGTGTCGCTGTTCCACTCCGTGCACGAGTGGAACCGCGAGCACCTGCCCGGCTACCTGGAGGTGTGGCTGAACGCGTCGCCAGAGGCGCTGCGCAGCCGTTCGGAGGTCTACCGCCGGACCGACGTCGTCGGCGTGGACATCGCCGCCGAGTTCCCGCGGTCGCCGCACCTGGCCGTCGACACCACGACCACCCGGCCGGACGACGTGGCGGACCGCATCCTCGCACTCGTGGGAAGGACAGGCAGATGATCGTGCTGGGCACCCGGGACTTCGGGACCAGAGTGGACGAGCGGACGTCCATGGCGCTGCTGGACCGGTTCGTCGAACGCGGCGGGCGCTGGGTCGACACGGCGAACGTGTACTGGTTCCCCGCCGACCCGAACGGCGTCGGCGGGCAGAGCGAGACCGTCATCGGGCGCTGGCTCGCGGCCCGCCCCGGCGCGCCCGTGCTGCTGTCCACCAAGATGCGCCAGTACCCGACCGTGCCGGGGCGTTGGCCGGAGAGCGCGGAAGGCCTGTCCGCCACGGCGATCCGCAACGCCGCCAAGCTCAGCCTGGAACGGCTCGGCGTCGACCACGTGGACCTGTGCTGGGCGCACGCGGAGGACCGCGGCGTGCCGCTCGCCGAGACCGTGGCGGCGTTCGGGGAGCTGGTCGAACAGGGGCTCGTGCGCCGCCTCGGCGCGTCCAACCACGCGTTGTGGGCCGTGGAACGGGCGCGGGGCATCGCGGCCGAGCAGGGCGTCACGGGCTACACGGCGCTGCAACTGCGGCATTCCTACGTGCAGCCGCGCCCGGACGCCAAGCTGCCGCAGCCCGGCCACCGCCTGGTGACGCCGGACGTGCTGGACTACGTGCGCACCGACGACCTGGCGCTGTGGGTCTACACGCCGCTCATCGAGGGCGGCTACACGCGCCCGGACCGCCCGCTGCCCGAGGCCTACGACCACCCCGGCACGACGCGGCGGCTCGCGGCGCTGGCCCGCGTCGCCGACGAGCTCGGCGCGACCCGCAACCAGGTCGTCCTCGCCTGGCTGCGCGCGCACGGCATGACGCCGATCTGCGGTGTCAGCCGCGTCGAGCAGCTGGACGAGGTGATGGAGCCGGTCGAGCTGTCGGAGCAGCACCAGGTGCTCCTGGACACGCCGGCGTGACCGCGGCTTCGCGGCGGACACGTCCCGGCCGCGTTCGTGCCGATATGATCAGCGCCCGGCTCGACCCCCGAACCGAACGTTCGGGCCCGCGCCGAACGACGCCGGCGGCGGAGGTGGGGTCGATTGGGGAGACGCGCCTGGGTGCCCGCGCTCGTCGTCACCGCGGTGGCCGCGGCCTACTTCGCCCCGCTGGGCGACTGGGTGGCCGAGAACCCGTTGCCCGGCCAGGCGTGGATGAAGCAGCGCACCGGCCTGGCGCTGAGCGTCTTCGCCCTGGTGACGTTGCTGGCCGGCGCCCTCGCGTGGCAACGCCGGGAACGCGCCCCGGACGCGGTGGCGGACCAGGCGTTCGACCCGCGCGCCGACGGGTACCTCGACGACCTGCGCCGGCGGATGAAGGTGGTCTGGATCGACGAGTTCCTGGCGCGGTCGCTGGAGCGGATCGTGCCCGCGAAGCTCGGTTTCGCCGAACGCCGTGACGCGATCACCGGCCCGTTGCGCGTGGTCGGGACCCCGACCCTCACCGGCATCGTGGACATCTTCGCCGACGAGAGGACCGCGCGCAGGCTCGTCGTGCTGGGCGCGCCGGGCGCCGGCAAGACCACGCAGCTGCTGCGGCTCGCCGAACACCTGCTGGCCGACCCCGACGGCCCGGTGCCGATCGTGGTGTCGCTGTCCGGCAGCAGCTGGAAGGTGGACCCGTACAAGCTGGTCGGCCTGCAGTGGGCCCTCCTGCGGCCCCGGTCCGCGGAGGACGGCGAGGAGAGCGCGGAAGACGTCGCGATGCGGCAGGAACGCCTGACCGAAGCCAGGCAGGCGCAGGTCGAGCTCGCCGTCGACACGGCCGTGGAGTGGCTGGCCTGGGAGATCGGCCGGCTGTACCAGGTGCCGCCGAAGCGGGTGCGGCGCTGGCTGGGCGCGGACCGCAGCCCGGTCGTGCTGCTGCTGGACGGGCTCGACGAGATCCGCGACCTGGGAGACCGCAGGCGGTGCGTGGAGGTCCTGTCGTTGCTGCGCTCCCGGCTCAACGCGGGCATGGTCGTGTGCAGCAGGGTCAACGAGTACTTCGAGTCGGGCAGGCGGCTCGAGTTCGGCGTGGCGGTGCAGATCGAGCCGCTCCGGCCGCGCGACGTCGACGACTACCTGAGCGAGGCCGGGCCCGAGCTGGCGTCGTTGCGCGCGGCGTGCGACCGCAACCCGCTGCTGGCGCGGCTGCTCGACACCCCGCTGACGCTGACCGTGGCCGTGCTGACCTACCGGAGCAGGAACGTCGACGAGGCGCTGGTCCGCGAGCTGATCGACAACGACCTCGACCGCCTCTGGTCGGCCTACCTGACCGAAGCGCTGCCCCGCCAACGAGGTCTGACCAGCGCCGTCCCGTACAGCCACGGGCAGTCGCTGCGGCACATGCGCGGGCTGGCGGTGCTGATGGAGTCGGCCGGCCGCGACACCTTCACGACCGACGGGCTGAACCTGTCCTGGCTGCCCCCGGCCGAGCGGCGGGCGGGAGCACGGCTCATCTGGGCCTACGGAGCGCTGGCGGTGGGGTGCGCCGCGGCCGTGACCGGCTACGCCGCGATCACCGGAGGTCCGGTCGCCGGTGCGGTGAGCGCCGGCGTGCTGGCGGCGACCGCGCTGGTGTACTGGCGATCCGCGCTCAGAACACCGGAGACCGGCGTGTCCCCGCTCGACCGATCCGAGTTCCTGTCCGCGCACTGGCGGCTGGACTGGCGAGGGGCGCGGGGTTCGTCCGTGCGGGTGCTCCTGACGGGTCTGGTGATCGGGGTGGCCATCGGGACCGTGGGCGGCAACCTCGACTGGTTCGACGGTTTCCACGGTCTGCTACTGGGCCTGGTCCCCGGCGTCACCGCCGGGCTCACCGCGGGCGTGCTGACGCTGCCGGACCAGGCAGTCGCCCGCACCACGCCGCACGGTCGCCGGGTTTCGGCTGCCCGACGCACGCTGGTCGTTCGGCTGAGCGCGGGCGCGGCGGCACTGCTGGTGCTGGGATCGGCGCACTTCCTCAGCGGCTCGGTCGCGGAACCACTGCGTCCCGCGCTGCTGCACGCGACCATCGCCGCCATCACGGGCATCTGGTTGGCCGGGTTCGCCGTGTCCCTGCACGGCTGGTGGAGTCACCGCACGGCATTGCGCCTGGTGGTGCGGGCGGGGATGCTGCCGCGCGACGTCGCGGCGTTCCTCGCGCACACCGAGGAACGGGTCGTCACCCGGCGCAGGCTCGACGGTCACGCCTTCCTGCACCGCACGTTGCAAAGCCACTTGGCCGCCACGGCCGCCGACCCCGACCAGGCGCGTGCGCTGCCCGGCACGCCGGACGCGCCGCCGGCCGCTCACCCGGGTTGAGCGAGCTCGTCCCGAGCGGCTGCTCCGCCACCGGGTCCGGTTCACCGGCGGCATTGCCGCCGTGGACGTTTCGGACGACCTGTCGGTGCCGCGCACAGCCGGTGTCGAGGCTGAGGCCGAACTGCCCTTCGCCCCGGGTGCCGGACACGACGTGCACGAGGACGACCCGGTCCCGGTGAACCCCGTGCTCCTCGAGTTCCTCGGCGGCTGATCTCGGCGGCGGCGTCCGGTGGCACGCGCCGTGAACAACCTGTTCGGCTCAACGAATCGGCCCGGCCACCGGCATCGGCGCTGATAGCGTCGCCGCCAAGCTCATCGCTCGGGAGTGCGCCGGTGTCCCTGATCGTGGACTGAACGGGCAGGCCGCCGAATGTGGAACCGGTAGTGGAGGGCCCCTCATGGCGAGTGACCGCCCCGGTTATGACGCGTTCCTGTCCTACAGCCACGCGGCGGACATGCGGCTTGCCGCCGACGTGCAACGCGGGCTGCACCGGTTCGCCAAGCGCTGGTACCGGCCCAGGGCCCTGCGGGTGTTCCGGGACCAGACCAGCCTGGGCGCCAACCCCGACCTGTGGCGGACCATCGAGATCGCGCTGGACTCGTCCCGCTACTTCATCCTGATGGCCTCACCGCGGGCCGCCGGATCGGTCTGGGTGGGGCGGGAGGTCGAGTACTGGCGGGCCAACCGGGAGCGCGAGACGTTCCTCATCGTCCTGAGCGAGGGCGTGATCCAGTGGGACGAGGCGGCCGGGGACTTCGACTGGGACCGCACCACCGCGCTGCCCCGCGCCCTGGCCGGCTGGTTCGCGGCCGAACCGCTCTGGGTCGACCTCACCTGGGCCCGCGACCGGCCACGCCTGTCGACCCGCAACAGCAGCTTCCGCTCCGAGCTCGCCACGCTGGCCGCTCCCGTCCACGGCAAGTCCAAGGACCGCTTGGACAGCGAGGACGACCGGCAGCACCGGATCGCCACCTGGCTGCGGTGGGCGGCGGTGGGGCTGGTGGCGCTGCTCGGGCTGGTCGCGCTCGTGCAGGGGCAAGCGGCGATCACCCAACGGGACCAGGCGCTGTCCCGGGCGCTCGCGGCGCGCAGCGAGGCGATCGGCGACACCGATCCGGACCTGTCCCGGCTGCTCAGCCTGGCCGCCGACGGGATCAGCCCGACCGCCGAGGCGGCCACCGGCATGCTGATCGCCGCCGGCCGGTCAGGGATCGCCCGGCTGGACGCGGGCGGCCGAGCGGTCGGTGCGGTGGCGTTCAGCCCGGACGGCACTTCCTTCGCCACGGCGGCGGACACGCTGGTCCGGCTGTGGGACACCCGGACCCGCGCCCCGATCGGCGACCTGCCCGCGTTCTCCGGCGCGGTCCGGTCGGTCGAGTTCAGCCCGGACGGCCGGACCCTGGCCGTCTCCGCGCACGAGAGCGGCGGCACGGTGTGGGACGTGGCCACCCGTCAGGTGATCGCCACCGGGCTGGACGGCCGCCCCGCCACCAGCGCCGTCAACGACCACCCCGCTCCCGCCGTGACGTACGCCCCGGACGGGCGGTTCCTGGTGGTGAGCAACGGGAAGCGGCAGGTGCGGCTGCTGGACCCGGTGACGCGGGCCCGGATCGGCAGCGACATGACGATCGCCGACTACGGCACCGCCGCCGAGGTGAGCCCTTCGGTGGTGCTCAGCCCGGACAGCCGCACGCTGGTCACGTCGGCGGCGGACGGCACCCTGCGCTTCTGGGACACCGCCACCCAGCAGCAGATCGGTGCACCGGTGAAGGCGTACCGCCCCGACGGGGCCTCCCGGGTCGTGGCCGCCCTGGCCATGTCCCCGACCGGGAAGACGGTGGTCAGCGCGGGTGCGGACGGTGCGATCCGGTTCTGGGACGTGGGCACGCGGCAGGAGAGCGGACCGGCGATGCCGGCGCGCACCCGGGTCGACCGGTTCGACAACGCACCGCCGGTCGCCTTCTCCCGGGACGGCGGGACCCTGGCCACCGGTGGGCAGGACGGCACCGTCCGGCTGTGGGACGTGAGCACCCGGCAACCCGTCGGCGACCCGCTGGCCGGGCACAGCCGGCAGGTCGCCTCGCTGGCGTTCGGACCGGACGGCCACGCGCTGGCGAGCGGGGCGATGGACGGCACGGTCCGGCTGTGGGACGTCAGCGGCCAACTGCGGGCGAACCAGCCGCTGACCGGGCACGTCGGCCCGGTGTACGCCGCCGCGTTCAGCCCGGACGGCCGAACCCTGGCCACGGGCGGCGACT
The DNA here is from genome assembly GCF_020859565.1 of Saccharothrix luteola. Classification (GTDB taxonomy): domain Bacteria; phylum Actinomycetota; class Actinomycetes; order Mycobacteriales; family Pseudonocardiaceae; genus Actinosynnema; species Actinosynnema luteola. The sequence continues at coordinate 251,108 of NZ_JAJHUO010000002.1, forward strand.
ACGGGTGGAACCCCGAGCAGGCCAGGAACCAGTTCTCCTGCGGGCAGGACGGCTGGCGCGTGTGCCTGGCCGGGGCGAACTGGCTGACCACCTTCGGCGGAGTGCGCGGCGTGACCGTCGGCGGTGTGCTGAGCGGCCCGTTCTACGGCGAGGTCTTCGGCGGCGTGACGCTCACGCCCGGCACGAACCCCGGGACCGACTGGGGGACCGAAGGGCCCAGCGTGCGGCTGTGGGACGGCGCGGGCGAGCCTGCGGGCAGCCTGACGACCGGGACGACCCGGACCGTGCGGTCGATCGCGTTCAGCCCGGACGGCGCCACGGTGGCGTTGGCCGGCGTCGACGTCTGGCGCGACGGTGGCGAACCGATCGAGTCGGGCGGCAGCGTGACGCTGTGGGACGTGCGCACCGGCAAGCAGCTCGATCGCCTGGTCGAGGGCGCGGTGGCCTGGTCGGTGGCGTTCAGCCCGGACGGGCGGAGCCTCGCGGTGGCCGTGGGGGACACCGAGGAGGTCAAGCCGTCGGTGTTCCTGTGGGACATCGCGACGAAGACCCGGACGAGGACCCTGCTCGACGGGCCGCCCGCGGTGAAGGTCGTGTTCAGCCCGGACGGCCGGAGCGTCGCCGCGGGCCGTGACGACGGCAAGGTCCAGCTCTGGGACCTCACCGACCCGGCACGGGACGCCACGCTGACCGCGGCGGGCGCCGGCCCGGTCGGTGGCGTGGCGTTCGACGCGACCGGCGGCCTGCTGGCCACCGGATCCGACGACGGCGTCATCCGGCTGTGGGACACCACGACCCGCCGGCCGGTCGGCGAGGCCATGACCGGTCACACCGGGCCGGTGTACTCGGTGGCGTTCAGCCCGGACGGGCGGCTGCTGGCCACCGGCAGCGGGGACAACTCGGTGCGGTTGTGGGACGTCGGCAGCCGGCGCCAGGTCAGTCAACCGCACCTCGGCCACACCCGTCCGGTGCGCGCGGTCGCCTTCAGCCCCGACGGCAGGACCCTGGCCAGCGCGGGCGAGGACCACTCGGTGCGGGAGTGGGACCTCGGCTACACCGGCGACCTCGCCAGGACCCTGTGCGACACCACCCGGCGCCCGCTCACCCGGGACGAGTGGCAGCGCTACGTGCCGGAGGTGCCCTACCAGGAGCTCTGCCGCTGAACTCCGCGCCACCGCCGTGGCCGCTCACGGGCCGCTGCCGACCGTCCGGTTCAGGAAGGCCACGATCCGCCCGTCGGGGTCGCACAGCTCGGTGACCAGTCCCAGCGCCAGTGCCTCCTCCGGCCCGTGGTTGGCGCCGTCGAAGACCGCCCGGTGCGGGCCACCGGCCCGATCGCGAACCGCATGATCTCCAGGGCCGACCGGGGGAACGGCACGCGACCCGCAGTTCCGGCAGCCCGGCGGGACCATCGGCTTGCCGAGGTCGAAGACGGCGCGGAAGGCGTCCTGGTCGTCGAGGTCGCGCACGGTCCGCGTGATCGCCCGGCACAGCTCCAGGTTCAGGGCATTGACCTTGCCGTGCGCCGGCCGCACGACCCCGATGCGGTCCACCACGTCGAGCTCGATCATCGCGTTCCCCTTCCCGGAGGAGCCGACCCCGGACCGGCGCGAGCGGCGTCGTCGCGGCGGGCGGCCAGCACGAGCAGCGGTGGTCGCCGGAGGTGTTCGGCCAACTGGGGGCGGTCGGCGAGGGCGGCGTCGCTCGGGACCGGTTCGTCGATGCCCGTCAGCTCCAGGCCCGCGGCGAGGAGCGCGCCGATCAGCGTCGTCAGTCGCCGGTGGTGCTTCTGCACGCCCTCGATGATCCAGCGCTGGGTCCGCGACCCCTCGCGCGCGTAGTCGTCGACCGGCCACACCGTGCCGTGCTCGGTCCGCACCCACCCGGACATGGGATCCGCGGCCGTGCAGACGGGGTGTTCGACCGAGAAGACGAACCGCCCGCCCGGCCGCAGCCAGTGGGCGACGCGCTCGACCAGGCCGGGGTAGTCGGCGACGTAGTGCAGCGCGAGGCTGCTCACCACCAGGTCGGCCGAACGGGCGGGCAGTGCGAGCTCGTCCAGATCGGCGCGCAGGAGGCGGACCCGCGGGTGCGGGGTGGCCAGCGCCAGCATCCGCCGGGACGAGTCCACCGCCAGGACGTCGGCCGCTCCGGCGTCGGCCAGTCGCCGGGCCAGGGCGCCGGTTCCGCAGCCCAGGTCGACGATCGAGGCACCCGCCACGGGAGGGAGCATGCGGTCCAGGGCGGGGATCTCGACGACGTCGTTGATCGCGGCAGCCGAATCCCGCAGCCGGCGGTACCCCGCGAAGAACCGGTCGTCGTCGTAGAGGTCGCGTCCGGCCGTGCTCACAGGTACTTCCTGAGGTCGTCCACGTCGACCATCGGCAGGCCCCAGCGCAGCGCGGCGATCTCCAGGTCGGCGGCCTTCGCCATGGTCCCGTCGGGGTTCATGACCTCGCAGCACACCCCTACCGGCGGCAGTCCGGCCGCCACGCACAGGGCGACGGTGGCCTCCGTGTGGCCGCCGCGTTCGGCGAGCCCTCCCGGACGTGCGGCGAGCGGGAAGACGTGGCCCGGCCGGAGGAAGTCGCCGGGCACGGCGCGCGGGCTGGCGAGGCGGCGGACGGTCGCCGCGCGTTCGGCCGCGGACACCCCGGTGCCGGTCCCGGCGGCCAGGTCCACCGGGACGTGCTGACGGGTGCCGTGCCGGTCGCCCGGGCCGGGGATGGGACCGATCTCCAGCCGTTCCAGCACCTCGGGCGCGCACGGCACCGTCGAATGACCGCAGGCCTGGGTGAGCAGGAAGACGAACGCCTCCGGGCGCAGGTGCGCACCCGCGAACACCACGTCCCCCTCACCCTCCAGATCGGGGTCCCACACCACCACCGCCCCGCCGGCGGCGAGCTGCGCGAGGGCCTCCTGCACACCGCGTGCGCCCGAGCGGCGGCCCGACCACGGCAGCGCCGCGACCGCCTCGGCCACCGCACGTCCCGGGTCGGACGGCCGGCGCTGTGCCAGGCGGGTGACCAGGTCGGGCTCCAGGTTCACGCGATCACCGGCCGACAGGTCGGCGAGCGTGGTGCTCCCCAACGTCACGGGGAGCAGCGCCACGGAGAACCGGTCGCGCGACACCTCGGCGACGGTCAGGCTGACACCGTCGACCGCGATCTGCCCTTTCGGGACGACCATCGGGATGAACCGCTCCGGCGGCTTGATCCACAACCGCCTGGAGGTGGTCTCGTCGTCGACCCTGACGACCTTGCCCACGGCGTCCACGTTGCCCTGCACCAGGTGACCGCCCACCCGGTCGCCCAGCACCAGCGGCGCCTCCACGTTGACCCGCGTGCCGGGCCGGATCCCGTCGAGCGTCGACCTGCGCCGGGTCTCCGGCGACAGCACCGCGGCCAGGACGCCCGGCGCCCGTTCGGCCTGGGTGACGGAGAGCCCGACGCCGTTCAGGCAGATCGAACCGGGCGCGGTGGCGGCGGTCCTGGGCGCGCTGACCTCGATGCGGCCAGGCTCGACGGCCGTCACCGCGCCGACCTCGTGGATGTGTCCGGTGAACATGCGACTCGCCTCTCGACAGCGGGAGGTGGATCCTCCGCGCGCGGAACCAGGGGCCTGGACACAGGCCCGAGAGGGAGCGGGGTCTCACCGCGTGGCCTCGGAGTCGCACCGAGTCGTCCCGCCGCGACGGGCGGAACTGGTGGGCTGTCACCACCACACCTTGGAATCGCACCAAGACCCTGTATACCACCGCCCGCCCGGCAAGATCAACGCGTGGCACCCGCGCCGCCGTCGGCCTTGATCACGGAAATCCGGTGACATCGGCAGCCTTCCCCGCCAGGATGGCCGGTGTGGAAGAGGTCGAAGTCGTCGTCGCCCACAGCCAGCGCGCGACGCTGCGCGTCGGCGACGTGTTCCTGAAGGTCGACGGCGACCCGGCGCACGCCGACGTCGAAGTGCGGGCGATGGCCATGGTGCCGGTACCGACGCCGGCGATCCTCTGGTGCGAGCCGCCCGTGCTCGCGATCGCCGCCGTGCCCGGCAAGGCGCTCGGCGTCCTCGGCGAACCGTCGGCCGCGTCGCCGGCGGCCTGGGCCGCGGCGGGTGCCGCCATCCGGAAGCTGCACGACGCGCCGTTGCCGCCGTGGCCGGGTCCCAGGCTCGACGACGTGGCGGCGGAGCTCGACCGCGAGTGCGCGTGGCTGCTCGCCAACGCCGTGCTGCCCGCCGAGGTGATCCGGCGCAACCGCGAGATCGCCGAGGCCGCGCTCCGACCGTGGACACCGGTGTTCATCCACGGCGACCTGCAGATCACGCACGTGTTCGTCGACGGCGACGAGGTCACCGGCGTCATCGACTGGTCGGAGGCCGCCCCGGGCGACGCGATGTTCGACCTCGCCACCTTGACGCTCGGGCACGAGGAACGCCTGGACGACCTACTCGCCGGCTACGGCCCGGACGCCGACCGCGACGTGATCCGCGCCTGGTGGTCGCTGCGCAGCCTGGTGGCGTCGCGCTGGCTGATCGAGCACGGCTTCGACCCGGACGCGCCGGGGTGCGAGTTCGACGTGCTCAGATCGCGGGTGCGGGAGCTCCGGTAACTCCGTTCCTGCTGGACACGAGCAGCGGGTAAGCGGAGGAACTGCGTCCGGCGGATGGAGGACGTCGCTGCCGACCTCTCATGATCGCTACGCTGTCCGGGCGGATCAACTGACGTGAATCCCGCTCAGTCCGCTTCGCACCAGACTCCCGTTCCAGAGAGGACCGCCCCAATCATGGCTGTCGCCGATGACCTCGACCGCGCCACCGACTCGCCAAGGGACTTGATCGCCGAGCAGACGCGCAAGTACCTGGCGTCGAACGGAGCCGAAGGGCACGAGTCGAACGGCATCTACACGCTCGTGCTCGCCACCACCGGGCGCAAGAGCGGCATCCCGCGTCGCACCTGCCTGATCTACGGCACCGCGGGCGAGGACTTCGTGGTCATCGCCTCCGACGGTGGTTCCGACCGGGACCCGGCGTGGTTCAAGAACATCCAGGTCGACCCGAGCGTCGGGGTGCAGGTCGGCGACCGCCGGTTCACCGCCCGCGCCAGGGTCGCGTCCCCGGACGAGCGCGAGGCCCTCTGGGCGCAGATGACGAGCATGTTATCGCTGTACGACGAGTACTCGCAGAAGACCGACCGGGAGTTCCCGATCGTCGTGATCACTCCCCAGGACTGACCCCGGCGGGCAGCTCCTCCCGCGAAGGTGTCGTGGGGGGGGGGGGGCGGGGGGGGCCCCCCCCCCGCGGGGGGGGGGGGGGGCGCGGGGCGAGGGGGGGGGGGGCCCCCCCCCGGGCGGGGGGGGGGCGGCCCCCCCGGGGGGGCCCCCCCCCCACGATCGCCTGTGGCACCTACACGTTCGGGTGGTCGTGCGGTGGAAATCGCGGGCTGATCACGCACTGCCGGTGACGGGGGCGTGGGGCTCGACCCTCCACGTTGGACACCCGGTGCACCGCATCACCGGTTCGATGGACAGCGAGCGGCGTGACGACTGGTCACACCGCCCCGGCGGGCTTGCGACGTCTGCGGATCAGGTCGGGATCCCGTACGTTGCGGACGACTCGACTTCCGGTCGGAGGAGTTGCCCGTGGTGGTCGTTCGCGGTGGTGCGGAAGCCCGCGGTGAGGGTGGGCCGCACCACGGACCGACCGCGGACTGGCAGGGTTGGTCGGCGTGCGCCATCGCGGTCGCCGGGTTCCTGCTGTGCCTGCTGGCCGGTGGTGGCGCGGTGTCGTTGCCCTGGGCGGCCGGCCTGGACCTGCGGCTGAGTTTCGCGCTCGACGGCCTCGCCGTGCTCTACGGGATGCTGGCCACCGGTGTCGGCGCCCTCGTCTTCGCCTACGGCACCCGCTACCTGACCCTGCACCTGGAGCACCAGCGCCGCTCGGCGGTGGAGCGGTGGCGGTTCTGGCCGTGGATGGCGCTGTTCGCGGTGGCGATGGTGGGGCTGGCCACCGCGCAGGACCTCGTGCTGGTGTTCGTCTTCTTCGACCTGACCGCGGTGTGCTCGTACTTCCTCATCGGCTTCGACCGGGCCGAGCGGGCGGCGCGGACCGCGGCGTTGATGGCGTTGCTGGTCACGGTGGTCACCGCGGTGGCGATGCTGGTCGCCGCCGTGCTGCTCTACTCGGTGCACGGGACGTTCTCGATCCCCGAGCTGCTGGCGCGGGCCGACCGGTCGGCGACCACCACGTGGGCGGCGGTGTTGCTGGCGGTGGCGGCGTTGGCCAAGAGCGCGCAGGTGCCGCTGCACTTCTGGTTGCCGCGGGCGATGGCGGCGCCGACCCCCGTGTCGGCCTACCTGCACTCCGCGGCGATGGTGGCGGCGGGCGTGCTGGTGATCGGACGCGTGCACCCGCTGCTGGCCCGCGACGAGCTGGTGCTGACCGGGCTGGTGGTCGTGGGCGCGGTGTCGGTGGTGGTCGGCGGGGTGCTGGCGCTGCGGCAGGACGTGCTCAAGCAGCTGCTCGCCTACTCGACGATCTCGCAGTACGGCTACCTGGTCATGTTGTACGGGATGGGCGGCGCCGAGGGCAACGGCGGGGCGGCGTTCTACGTGCTGGCGCACGCGATGGCCAAGAGCGCGCTGTTCATGACCGCCGGAACGGTGACGATGACGACCGGCGAGGACCGCCTGTCCCGATTGGGTGGGCTCGGGCGCCGAACGCCGGTGCTCGCGACGGCGGCAGGGGTGGCGGCGGCGACGCTGGCCGCGCTGCCGCTGACGATCGGGTTCTTCAAGGACGAGCTGCTGTTCACGGCGGCGTTGCGGCACGGTCCGCTGACCGCGGCGCTGGCCGTCGTCGCGGCGACGCTCACGTTCGCCTACATCGGGCGGTTCTGGATGGGGGTGTTCCTGGGGCCACCCCGCGGGCAGGTCGGCGCGGCCTCCGGTCTGCTCGTCGCACCGGTCGTGATCCTGGCGGCGGTCGCGGTGTTCGGGGGCCTGGTCGTGGAACCGTTCGCGCGGTTGGCCTCCGACGCGGCCGGCGTCTCGACCGGCGGACCGGTCGCGATCACCCCGGGCTACCACTTCGACGTCCGGCCGGAGAACGTGCTGGCGGTCGCCTCCTGGGTGCTGGGCGGGCTGCTGCTGGCGGTGCCCCGGGTGGCGGACCGGGTGGTGCCGGTCGTGGCCGCAGCTGGGGCGCGGTGGGGACCTCGGCGAGCTTACGAGGCGACGTTGCACGCGCTGAACCGCGTGTCGGCCGCAGTGCACGACCGGGAGGTGAAGGACCTGCGCACCAGCATCGGGGCGGTGCTGGTCCCGGCCGGGCTGGTGGTCGGCCTCGCGTTCGCCGCCACCCCGACGGCGGGCGCCTACGCGGTCGGCACCGTGGTGGGCGCCGACTGGCTGATCCTCCCGCTGTTGGCGCTGGTCGTCATCGCGACCGTGGTGGTCGCCAAGGTCCGCTCACGCCTGACCGCGGCGCTCGCCCTCTCGGTGGTCGGCTTCGCGCTCGCCGCGGTGTACGCGCTGGTCGGAGCCCCGGACGTGGCGCTGGTGGCCGTCGTGGTCGAGACCATGCTCACCCTGGTCTTCGTCGCGGCGCTCGCCCGGATGCCCGACGAGGGCCCGGTGCGGGACGCGGTCGTGCGCGTCCGCCCGCGCCGGCGCCGGTGGGACGTGCCGGCCGGTGCTGTCGCCGGGCTCGCCGTCTTCGCCTCGGTGTGGGGGTTCCTGTCCCAGCCCGCGCCCGACAGCGTCTCCGCCGAGCACGTCCGGCTCACGCCCGCCGCCCACGGCGGTGACGTCGTCACGGTGATCGTCGCGGACTTCCGCGGCCTGGACACGCTGGTCGAGATCACGGTGCTGCTGGTCGCGGTGATCGGCGTGGCCACGCTGATGCGGCGCGGGAGGCTGTGGTGAGCACGGACGCGCCGCCGGACTCGGTGATCCGGGTCGTCGCCCGGCTGCTGCCCGGCCCGAGCCTGATGGTCGCCGCCGCCCTCATCGTGAAGGGGTACGCCGAGGTCGGCGACGGGTTCGCGGCCGGGGTGATCGTCGCGTTGGCGATCGCGCTGATCTACGTGGCGTTCGGGGTGGAGGGCACCGAGTCGGCACTGCCGGCGCTGCGCCACGCGCCGAAGCTCGCGGTCGGCGGCCTGCTCCTGGCGCTCGGGAGCGGGTTCTTCCCCCTCGTGCGGGGCGAGCCGCCGGTGACCCACCGCCCCGGTCCGGGCGAGCACGTCACCAAGATCGGCGCGCTGGAGCTGTTCACCCCCTTGCTGCTCGACATCGGGGTGTTCCTGCTGGTCGTCGGTGTGCTGACGACGTTGGTGCACCAGCTCGGACGGCCGCTGGGGGAGGGGAAGCGGTGATCCTCGCCTTCGCCGTCGCGGCGGCCGTGCTGTTCGGCTCCGGCGCCTACCTGCTGCTCAAGCGCGACCTGATCCGCATGGTCGCGGGCATCATGCTGATCTCGCAGAGCGCCGTCGTCACGATCATCGCCGCCGGGTTGAGCCGCGGTCGGGCGGCGATCGCGGTGGCCCCGGGCGAGGAGGTCAGCGACCCGTTGCCGCAGGCGCTGGCGTTGACCGCGCTGGTCATCGGGCTGGCCACGGTGGCGCTGCTGCTCGCCCTGGTGCACCGGGCGATCGTGGTCTTCCGGACCGCCGAGCAGGACGAGCTGGCCGCGACCGAGGCCCGGCACGCGGCGGGCCTGGAACGGGAGCGGCAGGCCGACCGCGAGGAGACCGAGGCCCGCCTGGAGGACGAGCGGCAGGCCGAGCGCGAGCGGGCCCGCTGATGCTGCTGTCGACCGTCCTCCTCGTGCCCTGGGTGTCGGGCGCCGTGCTCGTGGCGTTGGACGGGCGGCGGCGGGTGGTCGCGTGGCTCGCCGTCGCGTCCCTCGTGGTCACGCTCACCGCGCTGGGCGTGCTCGCCGCGGACGTGTTCGACGGCGGCGATCGGCAGGTCGTGACCGGTGGCTGGCCCGCCGGCGTGGGCATCGTGCTGCGAGCGGACGCCCTGGGTGTCGTCTTCGCGTTGCTCTCGGTCCTCGTGCTGCTGGCCGCCGCCGCTCACGAGGCGGCGGGCGGGGTGCGGTCGCGGACCTTCCCCGGCCTGGTCGTGCTGCTCGGCGCCGGGTTGACCGGGCTGTTCGTCACGGCCGACGTGTTCTCCTTCTACGTCTTCTTCGAGCTCGCGATGACCGCCTCGTACGCGCTCAGCGCCTACGGTGGCAAGCGGCGCCAGCTGCGGGCGGCGCTGGTGTTCACCGCGGTCAACCTGCTGGGCTCGTTCGTCTTCCTGCTGTCCGTGGCGGGCGCCTACCGGGTGACCGGCGCGCTGGCGATGGATCAGGTGGCCGCTCGCGTGCTCGGGGTCAACCCCAACGCGGCGGGCCTGATCGCGGCCGGGTTCTTCATCGCGTTCAGCGTGAAGCTCGGCCTGTTCCCCTTCCACTTCTGGCTGCCCACCGTCTACGCCGGGGCACGGCCCTCGGTCGCGGCCATCCTCAGCGGCGCCGTGGCGAACATCGGCGCCTACGGCCTGCTGCGCTTCGGCGCCGACCTGTTCCCCGAGCAGTTGCGGCTCGCCGGCGTCGCGCTCGTCGTCCTGGGGGCCGCCTCGATCGTCTACGGCGGGGTGCTGGCGGTCGCCCGCGGCGACGCCGCCGAGACGCTGGCCTACTCCGCGATCGGGCAGGTCGGGTACGTGCTGGTCGCGCTGGGCGTCGGCGGGCCCGTCGGGCTGGTGGCCGCGGTGCTCTACAGCGTGATCAACTCGCTGAACAAGGCGCTGCTGTTCCTGGCCTCGGGGGTGCGGGGCGCGGCGGTCGCGGCGGCGTTCGCGGTCGGGGCGCTCAGCGTGGCGGGCGTGCCGCCGGCGGCGGGGTTCGTCGGCAAGCTGGAGCTGTTCCGCACCGGGATCGTGGCCGGCAGCGTCGCTCTCGTCGTGCTGCTCCTGGTGGGCAGCGCTCTGTCGCTGGTCTACATGTTCCAGGTGTACCAACGCCGGTTCTGGCGTCCGGACCCGCAGGCGACCGGTGCGACGAGCCCACTGCCGCAGCGGCTGTTCACGGCGGCGTTGGCGCTGCTGGTGCTCGCCGCGGGGTTGTGGCCCGAGCCGCTGCTCGTGCTCAGCGACCGGGCCGTCGACGCCCTGCTCGCCGCGGACACCGAATGACAAGGGAGGTCGCAATGTTGCCCGTGTTGCTCCGCGTCGTCGCGCTCACCTCGGTCTACCTGCTGGCGTTGACGAGCCTGCGTCCCGGTGACGTCCTCATCGGACTCCTGCTGTCCACGCTGCTCGTCGTCGTGGCCGGGCGGGTCCGCCCGAACGCACCGCCGCCGACCCCGCCCGCGGCGCTGGGCCGCCGGCTGGCGGGCGTGCCGGCGCTGGTCGGCGGGACGTTGGTCGACCTCGCGGTCGGCACCTGGCGGACCGCCGTGACCCTCGTCGGCCCGAGTTCGGCCACGCCCGGGCTCGTCGAGGTGCCCATACCCCGCACGGGACCCGTCCCGGCCGCGGCCTGGGCGGTGCGGGTCGGCTTCGTGCCGGACAGCGTGGTCGTCGAGGTCGACGAGGAGCGGGGCCGGATGCTGCTGCACGTGCTCGACACGCGTGACCCCGAGGCCGTGGCCGCCGCCCAGCACGACTCCTACCGGCGGCGCCAGCGCCGCGTCTTCCCCTGACCGCCATGCCCGCCGTCATCGTCGTCCCCGCCCTGTTCTGGGTGACGCTGCTGCTGGTCGCCGGCGGCCTGTCGTTGATCCGCGCCCGTGACGTGCTGCAACGCGTCGTGGCGCTCGACCTGCTCGCGACGATCGTCATCGCGCTGCTGGCCCTGCTGTCCTACCTGCGGGGGCAGGCGTACTACCTGGACGCCGCCGTGGCCCTGGCCCTGCTGTCGTTCATCGCCACCGTGGCGGCGGCCCGCTACCTCGACTCCGGGGGTCCGTTCGGATGATCTCGGTCCTGCTCGACGTGCTCGGCGGCGCACTGCTCCTGCTGGGCCTGGCGCTGCTGACGGTCAGCCTCGCCGGTGTCCTCCGGCTACCCGACACCTTCGTCCAGCTGCACGCCCAGGGGCTGGCCACCGGACCCGGCGTGATCGCGATCCTGGCGTCGTCGATCGCGACCGAGGACGCCACGATCATCACCTTCGCCGTGCTCGCGATCGCGTTCGTCGCGCTCACCTCGCCGGTGGCGGGCCACGCGCTCGCCCGTGCCGCCCACCGACTCGGCAGCCGCAACGCGCGCGGGACCGACGACGGGGGCGACGGTGACGGGGAACGTCCCCCCGGCTAGGTCCTGGCGTGCGCCTCGTGAGCGCGCTTGAGCAAGGCCATCAGCTTCTCCTCTTCCCGGATCCGGGCCCGGTACTTCTCGGGGAGCTGCTTGAGCGTCGCCTCCTCGGCGAGCAGCGCGCTGAAGACCTCCGCGCGGCGGGCGGGGTCCGTCTCGATGTCCAGGTACTCGATGGCGTGCCGGCGGGCGGAGGCGATCACGTTCTGCGCCCTGCCCCACTGGCTGGTCATGGACGCGACGACGGTGACGAGCAGGACGCCGATGATCACGCTCAGGGACAGCCCGGTGCTGATCTCCACCACGTGCACCGGCTGCCCGTTGTTGATGAACGGCACGTTGTTCTCGTGCAGGGCGTGCAGGATGAGCTTCACGCCGATGAACCCCAGGATCACCGCCAGCCCGTAGGCCAGGTAGACCAGCCGGTTGAGCAGCCCGTCGATGAGGAAGTACAGCTGGCGCAGCCCCAGCAGCGAGAACGCGGTGGCGGTGAACACGAGGTAGACGTTCTGCGTCAGCCCGAAGATGGCCGGGATGGAGTCCAGCGCGAACAGGATGTCCGTGCCGCCGATGGCGACCATCACCAGCAGCATCGGCGTCATGGCCCGCCGGCCGTCCACGACGGTGAACAGCCGGTCGCCGTCGTAGGTGTCGGTGGTGTGGAACAGCTTCCTGGCGATCCGGATCACGATGTTGTCCGCCGAGTGGCTGTCCTCGCCTTCCGGCTTGAGCAGGTTGCCCGCGGTGACCAGCAGGATCACGCCGAAGAGGTAGAAGACCCAGGCGAACAGGTTGATGAGCGCGGCGCCGAGCAGGATGAAGCCGCCGCGCGCGATCAGCGAGAAGACGATCCCGAACAGCAGGACCTTCTGCTGGTCGGCCCGGGGCACCTTGAAGCTGGACATGATGATCAGGAAGACGAAGAGGTTGTCGACCGACAGGGCCTTCTCCGTCACGTACCCGGCGAAGTACTCCGTGCCCATCGTGGAGCCGCCGAAGACGAACACCCCGACCCCGAAGAGGATCGCGATCCCGACGTAGAGGGCCGACCACAGCCCCGCCTCGCGCAGGCTCGGCGCGTGCGCCTTGCGCACGTGCGCCACGAAGTCGAACAGCAGCAGGCCGGCGATCGCGGCGATCGTCACCCACCAGACGACCTGGGGCACATCATCCACCGGCTTCGTCCACTCTCTCCGCGCCGAACTCGCCGCCCAGAGGACCACAGGCCGTCATCACCCGCAACCGGGGCGGTGTCGGCGATGTCGTGTCGCGGCGCCGTCCACAGTGGATGGCACGAAGCGGGTGGCGGGCGCCGGAGCCGAACCGGTGGTCGAGGCGGCACACCCCCACCGCGCCGCCTCCGCGTTGGCCGGTTGTCGCTGAGGTCGGGGCGTCGTTCACTGGAACGGGTGAGTGCGTGCCGACGGTGGCGGCAACCCGGTCGCCGTGGCGGGCGCCGGCACGTCGAGGTCGGTGACGGCCGGCGCACCCGTGACGACTGCTCGTGTTCTGGTGGGGTGGGATGGCACCGCGCGCCGCGGCGGCGCGTTCAAGTGGGTGTGAACGGGGGGAACGAGATCGACGAGCAGCCTCAGCCGCCGCGTTGGGCGGTGTGGGTGGCGCGCGCCGTGGCCGTGGTGATCGTGGTGCCGGTGCGGTTGGCGTGGGAGTGGCTCAAGGTCGTCGGCCGGGTCGTGCGGCGGTTCGTGCTGCGCCCGGTGGCGGCGGTGGCGAAGTGGGTCTGGGCGGTCGTCCGCGCGGTGGGCCGGTGGGTCTTCGTGCCGCTCGGCGCCGGGCTGCGGTGGGTGGCCGGTGCGGTCGGCTCCGCGCTGCGGTGGGTCGGCGGGGTGCTCGTGCGGTACGTGGTCAGGCCGCTCGGGGTGGCGCTGCGGGCCGTCTTCGAGGTGGTGGACCGGGTGCTCGCGGTGGTGGGCGCCGGGGTGCGGTGGGTGTTGCGGGCGCTGGCGCGGTTCGTGCTGCGGCCGGTCGGCCGCCTGCTGGGCCGGCTGTTCGCGCCGGTCGGTCGGTGGTTGCGGACGGCGGACGTGGCGGTCGAGGACTTCGTGCGCTGGGCGGCCGCCGCGGTCGGGTGGGTGCTGCGGGTGGTGGTGCGGAAGCCGCTGGCGTGGTGTTGGCGGACGCTCGTCGTGGGGCCTTCGCGCTGGTTGTGGCGGGAAGTGGTCGTGCGGGGCGCGCGGGCTCTCTGGTGGCTGGTGCGGCTCCTCGCGCGGGCGCTGATCTGGGCGTTCCGCCTGGTGGGGCGGGTCGTCGGGGTCTTCGGGGACGCCCTGGTGTGGGCTTGGCGGCTGCTGGCGCGGGTGTTCCGCGCGGTGGTGGTGCCGCCGGTCCGGTGGGTCTACCGGGTGGTGTTGGCGCCCGTCGGCCGGGCGATCAGACACGTCTGGCGCGCCGTCGTGGTCGCGCCGGCGCGGTGGGTGCGCCGGTCGGTGGTCGAGCCGGTGCGGTTGGCCGGTCGGCGGGTGCGCGCCGCGTTCGGCGGACGTCAGCCCTAACGGGCGGCGAGCACGGCGGTGGCGATCGCCTCGTGGCCGGCGGGCGTGGGGTGCACGTCGGTCTGCTCGCAGAAGTACGTCAGCTCGCAGACCTTCGCCACCGGGGTCGGTATCGGGCCGTAGACGGGGTCCTGGGTGGTCTCCGTCAACGGCCCGTAGCCGCCGGTCGTGGCGGTGACGTCGACGAACCGCGCCCCGACCTTCTCGTACTCGGACTTGAGGGCGGCGTTGAAGAAGTCGCGGAACAGCGACACCGACAGGCGGGCGAGGTCCCGGCCGTTCGGGAACGCGGGGGAGACCCACGCGCCGAGGAACACGTCCGGGTAGGTCAGGCCCACGATCGGGGTGTCGCCGGCGGCTTCGCGCAGGGCGGGCAGCGCGGCGGCGAGGTTGGTCCGGACGGCGGCCACCGCCTGGGACGCGCACGCCAGCGCGTCCTGCGTCCGTGCGCACGGCGCCAGGTCGTTGCCGCCGATCACCACGGTCACCAGGCCGATGCGTCCCTGGTGCTCGCGCAGCACCTGCACGGCCGCGTCGAGCTGGGTGCGGCCGGCGGGGTCAGGCGCGCCGGGGCCCCGGTTGCCGGGCGCGCAGCCGGGCTCGGCGCGCAGCTGCGCGGACGTGGCGCCGCTGCACGCGAGGTTGATCAACCGCAGGTCCGACCGCTCGGCGACGAGGTAGGCGAAGCCGGCACCGCCGGCGGGCGCGTTCGGCGGCCGGTAGCCCGTGGCGTAGGAGTCGCCCAGGGACACGTACACGCGGTCGCCGGGTGGCGTGCTGCTGGTGGTCGGCTCTGCCGTGGGTGGAGTCGTGGGCGCTCCGGCGCACGCTCCGAGCGCCGTCAGCAATACCCCGACCAGTGCGACTCGCCGGAGTCCCGGCACGTCAACCCCTTCCCGCCCGTCATGTCCCGACCACCCAGGCTACCGCCCGGTGGCGCGGTCCACCTGCCGTCCACTGTGGACTTACCCGATGGTCGCGGCCCAGGCCCGGACGTCGTCCAGGTGCTCCGGCCGCAGCCCGCGGCGGGGGTCGACGTGGCACAGGTTGGTCGGCACGCCCGCCCGTTGCCGGTCGAACCACGCCCGGGCCTCGTCGTACCCGACGTCGTGCTCGTCGTCGAGCCACGCCAACGGCCGCCCGCCGGCGAAACCCGAGACGGCCCGCCACTTCCAGCTGCCGTCGGGCTGCCACCCTGCGTCGTGGTCGAAGTCCGGGAACTCGATCACCGGCAACGCGGGCAGCCCGATGGCGGGCGCGACGAGCGTGTTCGCCAAGTGCATCCACGTCGTCGCCCACACCAGCTCCAGGCCGGTGTCGTCGGCCAACGTCCGCAGCAGGGAGCCGTGCCCGGGGTTCAGCCACACCCGCAGCCCCTTGTGCCGGCGGGCCTCACGGCCGGTGTGCCACGTGCCGCGCCGGGTGTGCCTGAACGTCCGGTAGCCGTCGGGGCGGCGGTGTGGTTTCGCGGCGTACGGGTTCAGCGGTCCGTCCACGTCCAGCAGCAGCAGTCCGCGCGTCGTCATGTCGCCCGCCCGCGGAACCTCTGCCTCGCCGCGCGGTCGCGGTACTCGGTCATGCTCTCCTTCTGGAAGTGGTTGCCCGCGACACCGGCCGGTCGAAGGGGGCACCGGCCGGTGTCGCGTGGTCCGAGGTGGACGGCAACCGCCCCGGCGGGCTACTTGTACTGGGCGATCTGGATCAGGTTGCCGCAGGTGTCGTCCAGCACCGCGGTGACGACCGGGCCCATCTCCAAGGGCTCCTGGGTGAACCGCACGCCGAGCCCGCGCAGTCGGTCGTACTCGGCGCGCACGTCGTCCACGGCGAACGCGGTGGCCGGGATGCCGTCCGCGACCAGCGCGTCCTTGTACGGCTGCACCGCGGGGTGGCCGCTGGGCTCCAGCAGCAGTTCGGTGCCGTCGGGATCGTCGGGCGAGACCACGGTCAGCCAGCGGTCCTCGCCGACCGGCACGTCGTTCTTCTTCACGAAGCCCAGCACGTCGGTGTAGAAGCTCAGGGCCTTGGCCTGGTCGTCGACGAAGACGCTGGACAGGTGGATCCTCATGGGGTGTTCTCCGGTGCTTCGGGCCTGAGCCACCGCGTCACGATGAGCTCGAGCGGTTCGGTGTTCAACTCGTGGAACTTGTAGCGGCCCTCGCGCCGTGACCGGACCAGGCCCGCGGCCTCCAGCACGGCCAGGTGCTGGCTGACCGCCTGCCTGGTCAGCCCCAGGTCGTACTTGGTCAGCAGTCGCGCGCAGATCTCGAACAGGGTCTGGCCGTCCCGTTCGACCAGCTCGTCGAGGATGCGCCGGCGGGTTCGGTCGGCCAGTGCCTTGAAGAGTTCTTCCGCCACGACTCCACCATAGGCAAGTGACGGCTTACGTGCAAGTGGGGACTTGCCTGTCGTCCTTGGCCTGGAATCTGACCGGTCAGGGTTGTGGGTCAGGGCTGGACGACCGGGGGAGTGGTGCGCGAGAGTCGAAGCCGGTGATCGGGCACGCGGGTCACCTGACAACGTTGTCACCCAGAGAGGTCCCCCTGCCGATGCCGCTCAGACGAGGCAACACGCTCCTGCTCGCCGCCGCGCTGGCCCTCGGGGGCGCGCCGGCGTTCGCGGCGCCCGCCGCCGCTGCCCCCGACGTGGACCCGACCACCTTGGTGAACCCGTTCGTCGGCACGCAGAACTTCGGCAACACGTTCCCCGGCGCGAGCATGCCGTTCGGCATGGTGCAGGTCAGCCCGGACACCGGTGGCCAGGGCGGTTACGACTACGAGCAGCAGGAGATCCACGGCTTCAGCCAGACGCACCTGTCCGGCGTCGGCTGCGGCGTCGCGGGCGAGCTGCCGGTCATGCCGACGACCGGCCCGGTGGACAACGTTGACACCGCCGGTTACCGGTCGAAGTACTCGCACGCCGACGAGGAGGCCCGACCGGGTTACTACCGCGTCGGACTGTCCCGCTACGGGGTGAACGCCGAGCTGACCGCCACGCCGCGCACCGGCTGGCAGCGCCACACCTTCCCGGCGGGCGCGCAGGCGAACGTCCTGTTCAACACCGGTAAGGCCAACCAGCAGGTGCTGGACTCCGAGGTGCACGTCGTCGGCGACCGGACCGTCGAGGGTCGGATCAAGGCCGGGCGGTTCTGCGCCGGTCACGACGAGCACACCGTGTACTTCACCGCCACGTTCGACCGGCCGTTCGCGAGCTTCGGCACGTGGCGCGGCACGACCCGGTCGCCGGGCGTGCCGGACGCGGCCGGCCAGGGCGGCAACGGCGCCTGGGTGAGCTTCGACGCCACGGCCGACCGGGACGTGGTGCTCAAGGTCGGCCTGTCCTACACCGGGATGGACGGCGCGCGGAAGAACCTCGCCGCCGAGACCGGCGACTCCCACGACTTCGACGCGACCAGGGACGAGGCGCACCGGGCGTGGGTGGAGCGGCTGGACTCGATCAAGATCGACGGTGGCGCGCCGGAGCGGCGGACCGCGTTCTACACCGCGCTCTACCACTCGTTGCTGCACCCCAACCTGGCCGGCGACGTGGACGGCCGGTACATGGGCTTCGACGGCCGACCGCACGTCGCGGACGGCTTCACGCCGTACCAGAACCTGTCGTTGTGGGACACCTACCGGCCGCAGAACCAGCTGTTGGAGCTGCTGGAACCCCAGGTCGCCCGGGACGTGGCGCTCTCGGTGGTCGCGAGCGGCCGGGACGGCGGGTGGCTGCCGCGCTGGGCGCTGGCCAACAGCGAGACCAACATCATGACCGGTGACCCGGTGACGCCGTTCCTGGTCGAGGCGTGGTCGAAGGGCCTGCTCGCCGGGCACGAGGACGAGGCGTACGAGCTGCTCAAGCGCAACGCCACCAGCGTCCCGCCGGCGGACTCGCCGTACAACGGGCGCTCCGGTGTGGAGTTCTACCTCGACCGCGGCTACGTCCCGTCCGGTCTGAAGCTCGGCGTCGACTGCGCGCACAAGGGCGGCGACAACGACTGCGTGCACCCGGCGTCGGCCACGCTGGAGTACGCGGCGGCCGACGCGTCGCTCGCCGTCATGGCCCGCGGCCTGGGCAAGCACGACGACGCGCGGGTGTTCGCCGAGCGCGGGCAGTGGTACCGCAACCTGTGGGACGCCTCGACCGGCCACTTCCGGCCCCGCACGGCCGAGGGCACGTGGGTGACGCCGTACAACCCGGTCGACGCCGGTCACCAGTTCCACGAGGGCGGCGCGTTCCAGTACCAGTGGCTCGTGCCGCAGGACCCGAACGGCCTGGTGCAGCTGATGGGTGGACGGCGGGCGACCGAGCAGCGGCTGGACGCGTTCTTCGCCTACGACAAGCTGCTCGCCGACCCGGCCGGGACCGTGCGCAACGACTGGATCACCCAGCCGTACGACTACTACGGCAAGCCGACCTACAACCCGAACAACGAACCCGACCTGCTCGCGCCGTACTTCTACCTGTCCACCGGCACGCCCGCGAAGACGGCGACCGTGGTGCGCGCGGCGATGACGTTGTTCACCACCGGGCCGGACGGCATGACCGGCAACGACGACCTGGGCACGATGTCGGCCTGGTACGTGTTCTCGTCGCTCGGCCTGTACCCGACGATGAGCGGCGGCGACTTCCTCGCGCTGTCCAGCCCGCAGTTCCCGGGCGCGACCGTCCGAACGGGACAGCGGACGCTGACCATCACCGCGCCGGGCGCCAGTGACGCCAACCGGTACGTCCAGCAGGTGTCGTTCAACGGCCGGGACGTGCGCAAGACGTGGCTGGACTGGGACACCGTGGCCGGCGGCGGCACGTTGGCGCACCGGCTCGGCACCGTGCCGTCGTCCTGGGGCACCGGTCCCGGCGCCGAACCGCCGTCGGTCAACCACGCGCCGGCCGACGGGCGGCGGCACGTGGACGCGTCGCTGCGGCAGGCGTCGGCGGTCGTGCCGACCTCGGACGCGCCGCAGACCGTCGAGCTGACCCTGGACGTGCTCGTGCAGGCGCCCGGCACGGTGCCGGTCGGCATCACGGCGACCGCGCCGGACGGCTGGTCGGTGACGACCTCCGGGCAGCTGCTGATCAAGTCGGCCCGGTTGCCGACCCAGCGGTCGGTGCCGGTGGTGGTGACGGTGCCGGCCGGCACGCCGATCGGCCGCTACCCGGTGCGGGTCACGGTCGCGGGCCCGAACACCGTGGTGCGCGAGGCCGTGGTGGACGTCCGGAAGGCGGCGACGTGCGCGGCGGCGGGCGCGCAGTGCGCGGTCGACCTGGCCGGTGAGCTCGACCACGACGGCACCGCCACCGTCGCCGCGCCCGACCAGGGCAACTTCGACGGCTCGGGCTGGAGCTACGACGCCGCGCTGCTGCCCGCACCCGGCCCGGTGGTGCTGGGCGGCGTGACCTACCAGGCGCCGGACGCGTCCGGCGCGGCGGCGAACTTCGTGGAGGCACGCGGGCAGGCGATGCTGCTGCCCGGCGGTGAGCACTCCGCGCTGCGACTCGTGGCGGCGTCGCACAACGGCCCGGTGACCACGGCCGTGACCATCCGGTACGCCGACGGCAGCACGGCGGAGGCGGCCATGACGGTCGGCGACTGGGCCGGCGCCGGCAGCACGGTCGTGCTGGAGATGCCGCACCGCATCAAGGCCGGTCAGGGCGTGGACGGCCCGCCGGTGCGCCTGTTCGGCCTCTCCCTGCCGCTCGACCCGGCCAAGGCGGTGCACTCCGTGACCTTGCCGAACGACCCGCGGGTGGAGGTGTACGCGATCACGCTGACCTGAGGCCGCCGCGCCGCGGCCCTCGCCCTGCGCCGGGGAAAAGTCCGCCCATCGAGGTTTGCCGGTCGACGAAGCAGGGAATCGGTACGGGGCCGGCGGCCGCCGGTGATCCGATTCGCTGGTGGACTGCCGTGAGGGGCGGAATGAGTCTGCATATTGCCGGTGACGATGACGTGGTCGTGTCGTTCGAACGGCGGGGGGCGGCCTCGGTGCTGGTGGTGCGAGGCTGCGTCGACACCGAAACGGTCCGGGTGCTGCGGGAGCACCTGGACCCGGCGCCGGGAGGTCCGGGTGGGGTGGTGGTGGACCTGAGCGATGTCTCCTTCTTCTCGACGGCCGGCGCGGCGGTGCTGGCGTCGGTGAACCGCCGGGTCCGGCTGCACGTCGTCGTGACCCCGTTGATCCGCCAGGTCCTGCACGAGGCGGGTGTGGCCGACTCGCTCGACCTGCACGACTTCCCCGCTGAGGCCGAGGAGGCGGCGACCCCATCCCCCCTGCTGCTGGTGGGCTGACGACCGCGCCCTGCCGTGCCCCACCCCGGCACGGCAGGGCGCACGGCCCGCCCGGTCAGAGGTCGTCGTCGAGGGACGTGAACGGCGGGTCGTCGTCCAGCCAGGGGTCCTCGACGATCGGCGTCTCGTCGAGGCCGAGCGCGAGCGGGTCGACGTGCGGCGCGGCGTCCAGGATCGACGGGTCCAGCACCTCCGCCCGCTTCCAGTCCTCGAATCCCCGGTCGCGCCTGCGGCGTTCCTCGGTGATCCACCCGCGCCCCTCGACCGCCACGGCTTCCAGGATGCGCAGCGCCGACGTGATCCCGGAGGCTCCGAGGGCCAGCTCCTCCAGCTGTTCCTTGTTCTCCTCCTCCTTGTCGCTGAGCTCCTCGAAGTTCTCCACCAGCAGGCTGATGTCGCGGCTGTTCTTCAGCGACAGGCACAGCGCCCGGCTGTGCACCGTGCTGCGGCGCGAGTCCGGCAGGGTCTTGACGTCGTTGTCCCGCAGGATGACGATCTTGCGCTCCTTGCCGGCGAACTCCACGCCCACCTCCTTGACCTCGACCTCGACCAGCACCAGCGCGCCTGCACGTGCTGCTGGTCAACCGGGGCGTCGAGCCGTACCGCGGGCGCCTCGCGCTGCCGGGCGGGTTCCCGTCCACCGAGGACGAGGACATCGACGTCGCGGCGGCGCGGGAACTCGCCGAGGAGACCGGGCTCGACGCGGCCGGGCTGCACTTGGAGCAGTTGCGGACCTACGGCGCGCCGGGCCGTGATCCGCGCATGAGGGTGGTCACCGTGTGCTACCTGGCCATGGTGCCGAACCTGCCGCTGCCCAGCGCGGGCGGTGACGCGCTGGTCCGAGGAGCTGGACGCGCGCAACTTCCACCGCAAGGTCACCGGTGTCGACGGTTTCCTGGTGGCCACCGGCAAGCGCACCAGCGGCAACGGCGGACGCCCCGCCGTCATCTACCGCCGCGGCCCGGCCACGGTCCTGCACCCGCCGATCCTGCGCGGCTGAGCGGTCGGCTTGCGTTGACGTCACGGTCAAGGCCTAGCGTCGCGGTCCATGAGGACTGCCCGATGAAGTTCGCTGTCAGCTACAGCACGCCGTACTTCGGCGTGGACCCCGACCGGCTCGTCGCCTACGCCCGGCACGCCGAGGAGTGCGGCTTCGAGGCGTTGTACCTGCCGGAGCACATCGCGGTGTACCCCGGCGCCTCGGTCGGCACGCACGAGATCCCGCCGGCGCTGCCCTACGCCGACCCGCTCGACTGCCTGGCGTTCGTCGCGGCGGCGACGCGGCGGATCCTGCTCGGCACGGGCGTGCTCCTGCTGCCTTACCACCACCCCGTGGTCCTGGCCAAGCGCCTCGCGACCGTCGACGTGCTGTCGAAGGGCCGGATGCGGTTGCTGACCGTGGGCCTGGGCACGTTGCCCGGCGAGGCCCGGGCGGTCGGGGTGGACTTCGGCACGCGCGGCCGTCGGGCCGACGAGGCGATCGACGTCCTGCGGTTGTTGTGGGAGGGAGGTGAGGAAGGCGTGAGCTTCGCGGGGGAGTTCTTCGCCTTCGAGAACCTCTGCAGCTTCCCGAAACCGCTCGGGGTGCGGCACCTGCCCGTCCACGTCGGCGGTTCGAGCCGGGCCGCCGCACGCCGGGCCGGGCGCCGCGGTGACGGGTACTTCCCCGGCGGCGTGCTCGTGCCCGACGAACGCGCCCTCCAGTGGGAGCTCGTGCGGTCGACCGCGATCGAGGCCGGTCGTGACCCGGACGCGTTGGACCACACGCGGTGGGGCTCCGTCGAGATGTCCACGGACACGGCGCAGGCGTTCGCCGAGCAGGGTGTGACGCGCGTCGTCGTGAGCGCGACCAGCGCGGACCCCGGTGAGCAGCGGGACCAGTTGTCGGCGTTCGCGGAGAGGTTCGACCTCGACGGCGGGACGTGACGCCGGGCGTCGCGCGCGACGACCATTCGTGCCACGCGGGGCCTGGCGTTCGAACCAGGCGTGCACTGCGGATGACGAGGGGCGCGGACGCCCTTCGGTCGCCCGTGGCCGCGACCGCACGCCGCCGTCCTTCGGGCTGCCGCACCGGCCCGCCCCGCAGCCGTGACCGACGTGTCACGCTCGGTGGTCGGATCTCAACCCTGCGGAGGTTTCGATGAAGCGCAAGGTCTTGGTGAACGGGGTGCTGGGCGCGGTGGCGCTCACCGCCGGCCTCGTGGTCGGCGCGCCGCCGGCGGGTGCGGCGGAAGGCGACATCGGGCTCGCCGCCGCCGGCACCGCCGTGCCGGGGCACTACCTGGTGGTGCTGGAGGACGAGGTGGCCGTCCAGGCGGCCGACCTCACCGCCAAGCACGGCGGCACGGTGACGGCCACGTGGCGGCACGCGTTACGCGGCTTCGCCGTCGCCGCGAGCGAACGGGAAGCGAGAAGACTGGCCGCGGACCCCGCGGTGCGGTCCGTCAGCCAGGACGGCCGGGTCCAGGCGGTCGACACGCAGCCGAACCCGCCCTCGTGGGGGCTCGACCGCATCGACCAGCGCGACCTGCCGCTGAACTCCTCCTACAGCTACGACACGTCCGCGGCCAACGTGCGCGCGTACATCCTCGACACGGGCATCCGCACCACCCACTCGACGTTCGGCGGCCGGGCGTCGTGGGGCTACGACGCCGTGGACGGCTCCAACACCGACTGCAACGGTCACGGCACGCACGTGGCGGGCACCGTCGGCGGCAGCCAGTACGGCGTCGCCAAGGGCGTGCAGCTGGTCGCCGTCCGCGTGCTCAACTGCGCGGGCTCCGGCACGTTCGCCCAGGTGATCAGCGGCGTGGAGTGGGTGACCGCGAACGCCGTCAAGCCCGCGGTCGCGAACATGAGCCTCGGCGCCACCGCGTCCGCGGCCACCGCGCCCCTGGAGACGGCCGTGCGCAACTCCATCGCCTCCGGCGTCACGTACGCCCTCGCGTCCGGCAACTCCAACGCCGACGCGTGCGGCTTCAGCCCGGCGCTGGTGCGCGAGGCGGTCACGGTCAACGCCTCGACGAACACCGACGCGCGGGCGTCGTTCTCCAACTACGGCACCTGCACCGACGTCTTCGCGCCCGGTCAGAGCATCACGTCCGCGTGGCACACCGGCGACGCCGCCACCAACACCATCAGCGGCACCTCGATGGCCGCACCGCACGTCGCGGGCGCCGCGGCGCTGTACCTGGCCACGCACGCCGGTGACGCGCCGGCCACCGTGCACGCCGCGCTCGTCAACGCCTCGACCCCGAACAAGATCACCAACCCGGGCGCGGGCTCGCCGAACCGCCTGCTCTTCACCGGCCCGACGACCGGTGGCCCGTCGACCGTCACGGCGGTCCGCTACTACGGCGGTCGCGACCACCTCACGTCGGTCACCGGCGCCCCGTCGGGCTACGTGGCCGAGGCGTCCCTGGGCCGGCTGCTGACCAGCCAGGCCCCGGGCACGCACCCGCTGTACCGCTGCGCGATCGGCTGGGACAACTTCACCTCCTACGACGTGAACTGCGAGGGCCAGACCCGCGTCGGCCTGCTCGGCTACGCCCACGACGGAGCGGTCGCCGGCAGCCACCCGATCTACCGCTGCCTGGTGCGGGGCAGCGGTGACCACATGGAGTCCTACGACCCGAACTGCGAAGGCCAGATCACCGAGGGCAACATGGGCTTCTTCCTCGACTGAGCGATGACCGGGCGATGACCTCGGGCCTCGGCAGTGGCCGGACGTGGCCACTGCCGAGGCGCCGCCTCACACGGCCGCGGCGAACTGGGCCGCGTACAGGCGGTGGTAGGCGCCCTCGGCGGCCATCAGCTCGTCGTGGCTGCCCTGCTCCACGATCTGCCCGGACTCCATCACCAGGATCACGTCGGCGTCCCGGATCGTCGACAGCCGGTGGGCGATGACGAAGCTCGTCCGCGACGACCGCAGGGCCGCCATGGCGTGCTGCACCAACGACTCCGTGCGGGTGTCCACCGAACTGGTCGCCTCGTCCAGGATGAGCAGCGACGGGTTGGCCAGGAACGCCCGCGCGATGGTCAGCAGCTGCTTCTCGCCGGCGCTGACGTTCGTCGCCTCCTCGTCGATGACGGTGTCGTACCCGTCCGGCAGCGTGCGCACGAACCGGTCCACGTAGGTGGCGCGGGCCGCGGCGATGATCTCCTCCTCGGTGGCCGAGGAGTTGCCGTAGGCGATGTTGTCGCGGATCGTGCCGCCGAACAGCCACGTGTCCTGCAGCACCATGCCGGTCTGCGCCCGCAGGTCCTCCCGCTTCAACGCGGTGATGTCCACCCCGTCCAGCGTGATGCGGCCCGCGTCCAGCTCGTAGAACCGCATGATCAGGTTCACCAGCGTGGTCTTGCCCGCGCCCGTCGGGCCGACGATCGCGACCGTCTGCCCCGGCTCGGCCACCAGCGACAGGTCCTCGATCAGCGGCTGCTCGGGCCGGTAGGAGAAGCTCACGTGCTCGAACTCCACCCGGCCGCGGCGCTCGGCGGGCAACGACGCCTCCGCCGGGTCCGGGTCCTGCTCCTCGGCGTCGAGCAGCTCGAACACCCGCTCGGCCGACGCGACGCCGGACTGCATCAGGTTCGCCATCGACGCCACCTGGGTCAGCGGCTGGGTGAACTGGCGGGAGTACTGGATGAACGCCTGCACCTCGCCGAGGGTCATCGAGCCGGACGTGATGCGCAGGCCGCCCACCACCGCCACGGCCACGTAGCTGACGTTCGACAGGAACATCATCATCGGCATGATCAGGCCGGACACGAACTGCGCGCCCATCGCCGAGCCGAGCAGCTCGTCGTTGCGGCGCTTGAACTCCGCCTCCGACTCGCGCTGCCGACCGAAGACCTTGACCAGCTGGTGGCCGGTGAACGCCTCCTCGATGTGCGCGTTCAACGCGCCGGTGTGCTTCCACTGCGCCACGAACAACGCCTGCGACCGCTTGCGGATCCGCCCGGTCGCCACCACGGAGATCGGGATCAGCAGCAACGCGATCAGCGTCAGCAGCGGCGAGATCGTCAGCATCATCACCAGCACGCCGATGACCGTCAGCAACGACGTCAGCAGCTGGCTCAGCGTCTGCTGCAAGGTCGTCGACACGTTGTCGATGTCGTTGGTGACGCGGGACAGCAGCTCACCGCGGGGTTGGCCGTCGAAGTAGCGCAGCGGCAGCCGGTGGATCTTGTCCTCGACGTCGGAGCGCAGCCGGAACACGAAGCGCTGCACCACGTTGTTCAGCACGCGGCCCTGCCACCAGCCGAACGCCGACGAGACCAGGTACAGGCCCATCACCCACATCAGGACCGTGGCGAGGGCGGCGAAGTCGACGCCCGCGCCCGCCGTGCCGCGCATCCGGCCGAGGACGCCCTCGAAGATGATGTCGGTGGCGTGACCCAGGATCTTCGGCCCGGCCACGGCGAACGCCACGCTGATGACGCCCAGCACGACGACCGCCAGCAACGCGATCCGCTCGCGGCGCATGCGCTGGACGAGTCGGCGCGCCGACGGGCCGAAGTTCTCCGCCTTGCCCATCGGCATGCCCATGCCGGGCATGCCGCCGCCCATCCGCGGCGGTGGCGGGGTGGCGGGACGGGGCGTGGTCGTGGTGCTCATGCGGCCTGCTCCGAGGTCAGCTGCGACTCGACGATCTCCACGTAGGTGGGGCAGGAGTCCAGCAGTTCGTGGTGGGTGCCGATGCCGACGACGGTGCCGGCGTCCAGCACCACGATCCGGTCGGCGTCCAGGATCGTGGACACGCGCTGGGCGACGACGACCACGACGGCGTGCCGCGTGTGCGGTCGCAGGGCGGCACGCAGCCGTGCGTCGGTGGACAGGTCCAGCGCCGAGAACGCGTCGTCGAACAGGTAGATGTCCGGTTTGCGCACCAACGCGCGGGCGATCGAGAGCCGTTGCCGCTGACCGCCGGAGACGTTCGTGCCGCCCTGGGCGATCTCCGCGTCGAGCCCGCCGGGCATGGCCTCCACGAAGTCGCGCGCCTGCGCGATCTCCAACGCCTCCCACAGCTCGTCGTCGGTGGCCTCGGGCCTGCCGTAGCGGAGGTTGGACGCGACCGTGCCGGTGAACAGGTACGGCCGCTGCGGCACCAGCCCGATGCGCGCGCACAGCGCGTCGGTGTCGATCTCGCGGACGTCCGCGCCGTTGACGAGCACACCGCCGTGGGTCACGTCGATCAGCCGAGGCACGAGGTTGAGCAGCGTCGTCTTGCCGGTGCCCGTGCTGCCGATGATCGCGGTGCGGTGGCCGGCCTCGGCGCGGAAGCTGATGTCGCGCAGCACCGGCTCGTCCGCGCCGGGGTAGCGGAACTCCGCGCCGCGGAACTCCACCGAGATCCGGCTCGGCAGTTCGAGCAGGGGCGAGGTCGGCGGCAGCACCGACGAGTCGGTGTCCAGCACCTCGTTGATCCGCTCGGCGCTCACCGCGGCGCGCGGGATCATCATCGAGATGAAGGTCGCGAACATCACCGCCATGAGGATCTGCATCAGGTAGCTCAGGAACGCCGTCAGCGCGCCGATCTGCATCTCGCCGGTGTCCACCCGGAACGCGCCGAACCACAGCACGGCCACGCTGGAGGCGTTGAGCAGCAGCATCACCACGGGGAAGATCAACGCCTGGAGCCTGCCGACGCGCAGCGCGGTGTCCGTGAGCGCGCCGTTGACGTCGGCGAAGCGCTTGGTCTCGGCCCGTTCCCGGACGAACGCCCGCACCACGCGGATGCCGGCCAGCTGCTCGCGCAGCACGCGGTTGACCTCGTCGATGCGCTCCTGCATCAGCCGGAACTGCGGCACCATGCGGATCACGATCAGGCCGACCGCGATCGCCAGCGCGGGCACGCAGACGACGAGCAGCCACGACAGGCCGACGTCCTCGCGCAGCGCCATCACGATGCCCGCCACGCACATGATCGGCGCGTTGACCAGCATCGTGCAGCCCATGACGACGAGCAGCTGGACCTGCTGCACGTCGTTGGTGGTGCGGGTGATCAGCGACGACGGGCCGAGCGTGGCGACCTCGCGCGCGGAGAACTCGCCGACGCGGTGGAAGACGGCCGCGCGGACGTCGCGGCCGAAGCTCATCGCCACGCGGGCGCTGTAGTAGACCGCGCCGATCGAGGAGGCGATCTGGATGATCGACACGCCGACCATCCAGCCGCCGGTGGACAGGATGTAGCCGGTGTCACCGGCGGCGATGCCGAAGTCGATGATGTCGGCGTTGAGGCTCGGCAGGTACAGCGACGCGACGGTGCCGATCAGCTGTAGCACGAGCACGACCGTCAGTTCACGTCTGTACGGCCGCAGGTGGGCACGCAGCAAGCGGCTCAGCAACGGTGTTCCCCCATAAGAAACGGATCGTGTCTAGCATGTGCAAAGGTAGACCCGTGGGATAAGGAACGCAAAGTATCTAAAGGCTCGGTAAAGGCTTCGTCCGGTCAGGGTTCATGGACTCATGGTGGCGGACGTGTGGGTAGGGGGCCCGTCGGTTCGGCGGGCTCGGCGAGGTTCGGTGAGGGGGCAGGGTGACGGTGACGAAGTCGCGTCGACGTGGGGCGCAGCTGGAGCAGGCCATCCTGGACGCGGCGTGGGACGAGCTGCGCGAAGTCGGCTACG
Organism: Saccharothrix luteola; assembly: GCF_020859565.1. Taxonomy (GTDB): domain Bacteria; phylum Actinomycetota; class Actinomycetes; order Mycobacteriales; family Pseudonocardiaceae; genus Actinosynnema; species Actinosynnema luteola. The sequence goes on from NZ_JAJHUO010000002.1 coordinate 278,836, forward strand.
CGCGGCTCACCATGGAGGCCGTGGCCGCCCGGGCCGGCACGAGCAAGCCGGTCATCTACCGCCGGTGGGGCGGTCGGGCGGAGCTGGTGCTGGCTGCGTGGTTCCGCAACCTGCCGGTGGAACCCGAGACGCCCGACACCGGCACGTTGCGCGGTGACCTGCGCACCCTGTTCGACCGCATCGCCCGCCGGGCCGACTCGATGATGAACGAGATGGTCGCGGGAGTGATGGGTGAGGCGTTCCGGCACCCCGAGGTGGCGGCGCTGCTGGGTGAGCGCCTGGCCAACCCGGCACCGCTGACCGAGGCCGTGCGGACCATCGTCGACAAGGCCGTGAGCCGGGCCGAGCTGCCGCCGGTCGAGCTGCCGCACCGGGTGCGGCGGCTGCCGCTCGACCTCATCCGCAACGAGTCGATGACCTGCGGCGCCCCGGTGACCGAGGAGACCGTGGCGTCGTTGGTGGACGACGTCTACGTGCCGTTGCTGCACGGGTTGGCGGCCCTCCAGCGGGACGGGTGAGAGCCGTCAGGTCCGGGTGACGCGGGCCAGCGCGCCGGTTTCGAGGGCGATCCACAGCGCGCCGTCGGGGCCGGGGGTGAGGCCGTGGGGTTCCGAGTGGGTCGCGGGGAGCGCGTGCGACTCGACGGCGCCGTCGGTGGTGATCACGCCGACGCGGTTGGCGCCCCACTCGGTGAACCAGAGGTCGCCGCGGCCGTCGGCGACGATGGCGTGCGGGCGCGAGGCGCGGTCGGGCAGCGGGAACTCGGTGACCTCGCCGTCGGTGGTGATCCGGCCGACCTGGCCCGCGGCGATCTCGACGAACCAGAGGGCGTCGTCCGGACCCGCGCAGAGGCCGACCGGTCCGGTCGCGTCCGTGGGGAGCGGGTGGACGGTGACGGCGCCGTCGACGGTGATCCGGCCGATGGCGTTGGCCTGGTTGAGCGTGAACCACATCGCACCGTCGGGGCCGGCGGTGATGGCCGAGGGGAACGCGCCGGTGAGCGGGAGCGGGAACTCGGTGATCTCGCCGCCGGTGGTGACGCGGCCGATGCGGTCGGCGTTGATCTCGGTGAACCACAGCGCGCCGTCGTGGCCTGGCGCGATGCCGTAAGGGCCGCAGTCGGGGGTGGGTGGGGTGAACTCGGTGATCGAGCCGTCGGTGGTGATGCGGCCGATGCGGTGGCTCTGGTACTCGGTGAACCAGAGCGCGTCGTCAGGACCGGTGACGATGATGGTCGGCCGGCTGTCGGGGGTGAGGAGGTGGGTGGTCGGCGTTCCGCCCGGTGCCAGGCGCCCGATCCCGCTGCTCCGGACCAGGGTGTACCAGAGCGCGCCGTCCGGGCCGGTGGTGATCGCGTACGGGCCGCTGTCGCGGTCGGCGACGGGGTGGGTCTCGATGATGACGTCGGGGCGCGGCATGGTGAGGATTCGTTTCCTGGCGGTCGGTGTGCCCGTACGTGTACGCAGCGTCCCGTCGGGGTAGTCCGGGCGGGCCGTGTGCACGCGTGTCGACACGGTAGGCCGGCTTCGGTCGGCTGGGTCAGACTGGCGCGGAACGTTGAGCAAACCAGCCTCCGCGCCGGTCTGACCACCCTTTTGCGGTCGGCCCGGCGCCCTGGGTCAGTCGGACGTGCAGGTCAGGTCGGGGTCCGGGACGGACGGGCCGTTGGCGGTGAAGCCGAAGGTGGTGGAGCCGTCGGCGGCGAGCTTGCCGTTGTGGGCGGCGTTGGTGACGGTCACCGAGGTGTCGCCGAGGGCGAGGGTGCCGTTCCACAGGTTGCTGATCGCGTGGTCCCTCGGGCGGGGCCAGGTCACGGTCCACCCGGTGAGGGCGCGGCCACTGGCGTTGCGCACGGCCACGTGGGCCTGGTAGCCGCCCGGCCAGGAGTTGGTGATCTCGAAGCGGGCGGTGCAGGTGCGCGGGGTGGTTCCCGTTGTGCTGGTGGTCGCTGTTGCGCTGGTGGTGGGGGTGCTGGTGGCTGTTGCGCTGGTGGTGGTGGAGGCGCTGGTGGTGGTGACGGTGGCGGCGACGCTCGTCGTTGTCGTAGCGGTGGTGGTCGTGGTGGTGTCGTGCACGGCCGGTTGGGCGTTGCCGGTCGAGTCCGTGCGGGCCAGGGAGTTGCCGATCACGATGCCGGTCGCGACCAGCACGATGGCGCCGGCGAGGAGGGCGACCCGTCGCCACGGCACGCGGCGCGGGGCGGGTAGCGGGCGGGTGTCGCCGTTCTGCGAGGTGCCGGGCTGGGGGTCGCCGGGCAGCGGCCGTCCTTCCACCACCGCGCCGAGGAGGCCGTGCAGCTCGGCCATCGTCGGCCGTTCGGCGGGGTCTCGGCGCAGCACGCGTTCCAGGACGTCGCCCAGCCGGCCCTGGAAGCGCATCGGGGCGACTTCGCCGTCGGCGATGCGGCGGAGCAGGGCGTACGGGTTGTCGGTCGTGCCGAACGGCGGGTGGCCCTCCAGCGCGGCGTAGAGCGTCGCGCCCAGGGCGTACACGTCGGAGGCGAACACCGCCTCCTGCCCGGCCGCCACCTCCGGCGCGAGGAACGCCGGCGTGCCGACGATCACCCGGGCATCGGTCACGGTGTGCTCGCCGATCGCCCGCGCGATGCCGAAGTCGGCGATCTTCGCGGTGCCGTCCTCGGCCAGGAGGATGTTGAACGTCGTGACGTCCCGGTGCACGATGCCGTCGGCGTGGGCCGCGGTCAGCGCGGACGCGACCTGCCAGCCGACGCCGGCGACCAGTTCCTCCGGCAGCGGACCGCGTTCGTCGACCAGCTCGGCCAGCGTCTTCGACGGCAGGTACTCCATCACCAGGCAGGGTTTGCCGCCGTGTTCCACGACGTCGTGCACGGTGACGGCGTGCGGGTGCCGCAGCCGTGCTGCGACCCGACCCTCCCGCACGATCCGCTCGACCGCGCTCGGGGAGTCGGCCGCGTTGAGGAGCTTGACCGCGACGGACCGCCCCAGGCGCTCGTCGCGTGCCCGCCAGACCACCCCGGCCGCCCCGCGCCCGACCAACTCCACCAGCCGATACCGCCCGGCGATGACCTCGTCCCGTTCCGACACAGCCAGAAGCTACTTGGCCGGCCGACCACCCGGCCAGCTCTGATCGATCCCGGGTGGCGTGTCGAAGGGCCTGCCTCCGCACCAGCGATCCCCACCCGCCCGCCGAACCTGACCGGGAAGGGCGCTCCGCCGGCGGTGATCGACAGCGTGGTCGATCCGGTCGAGCAGGCCGTCGCATCCGGCCGCCCGCCTGCCCCGGCGGGTAGTACGTGACGATCCAGGGCACGGGGCCGGGTCTGGAACCCCTGGCCCGGCCAGGGTCGGTTGGACGCCAGGGCCCTGCTCGACGGATGACGGGGTGGGGGGGGGGGCGCGCCCCCCCCCCGCCCGCGCGCCCGACCCCCCCCCCCCCCCCCCC
>NZ_JAJHUO010000002.1:282268-312953 GCF_020859565.1 Saccharothrix luteola
GGCGGCCGGTCGTTGTTGTGGTGGGGGGGGGGGGGGGGCCGGGGGGGCGGGCCCCCCCCCCCCCCCCCCACCCCGCGGTCAGCTGCCCGCGATGCTCAGACCGGTCCAGGCGACTGCCAGCGTGGTGGCCTCGTCGACGTCGCCGAACAGCTGCCAGCGGCCGTCCCCGGCCCGGACCGTGTGCAGCAGCCTGCTCTCGCTGGTGACGATCGCGACGTGCAGCACGCCGCGCGATGCGGTGATCGAGAACTGGCTGACGGTCCCCCCCGGCGCGCCGGTCTGCGACGCGACCTCGTGGAACCGGGTCCAGCCGGTCGACCGGAGCGCGGCGTGGTACAGCCCCCCGTCGCTGCCGACCACGACGGCGTGCAGTTCCGTGCCGACCTGCGCGATGTCGACCGCCTCGGCCGTCGCACCGGACGGCGGGGCGAACGGCACGTCCGGACCCTGCTGCCACGTGCCGTCGGCGTGCCGGACGAAGGACGACAACACGCCGTTCGCCGGCGGGTTGAGGGTAAGCAGGCGCAGGTCGCCGCCGGCGCCCGCGATCGCGAAGTCGCTGTCGTAGTCGACCTGGGCCGGGATGGCGGTCCAGGGCGTCCACGTGCCGTCGGCGTGCCGAACCCGGTGGGTCAGGGCCGTGCCGGCGTCCCCGCCCCTCTGCACGCGGTGCAACTCGCCCGCGACGGCCGCGAGGTCGACGTCGCTGGTCGGCCCGTCGGCGACGGGGGCCTCCTCGGTCCAGGAACCGTCGGCGTGCCGGATGACGTACCGATATTCCTGGTAGTACGGCCCCACCCCGTAGTACCAGTTGTGCATCACGTGCTCTTCGGCGCCGACGATGGCCGACACCAGGTTGTTCGAGTAGTGCGCACGCGGCGCGCCCGGGATGGCGTTGAACGGGTACCACGACCCGTCGCCACGTCGGATCGTGTGGGCCACTTCGCCGCCGCCGAGGGTCCTGACCAGGTGGACGTCCCCCGGGATGTGCTGCGCGCTCGGGTCGGCTTGGGCGGGTGCGGTGGCGGTCAGTGACGCCATCGTCAGGGCCGCTACGGCCGGTATCTGGAGCGCGGTTCTTCTGCTTACCATCACAATTCCCCCTTGTGACCACGCCCGGACGGCGTGTGTCACATGCCTAGCACTGCCGGGGAGTCGTGATGGATCGAATGACGGAACTCATGCCATCACCAGCAGGCCCTGGTCGAACAGCCACCTCGCCGTCTCCTCGGCCCGGTGCGGTGGCAGGTGGGCGGACCAGGCGCGCAGCAGGTCGGTCAGGGAGCGGGCGCGGTCCAGGTAGTCGAGCAGCGGGGCGAGTTCGGTGTCGGCGACGTGGGCGACCGGCGAGGACAGCGCGGGGTGGGTGAGGGCGCGGCGCATGGTGACGATGTCGCCGACCGGGCACGGAGTCGGCACGACGGCGGCGTCGGCGGACAGGCGCACGGGTCGGTGCAGGTCGTCGGGGGTGAGGCGGCGGGGCGGCGGGGCGGCGGGTGGTGGCGCGGCTCGCCGACGCCAGAACGGTTCGTCGCGGTGGGGCTGGTGGCGGTCGTAGTGGGCGGCGGTCCAGGTGGCGTGGCGGGCCGCGGTCCGGTCGCGGCTGTCGCGGTAGAAGGCGAGGGCGGCGGCGCGGTCGCCGTCGGTGAGGATCGTGTGCACGGTGACGGCGGCGGCCATGGCGCTGTGCAGCGCGCTGTCCACACCTGACGACGTCAGCGGGTCGAGGGTGAAGGCGGCTTCGCCGACCTTGACGCAGTCCTCGGTGACGGGCTCGTCGTCGCGGTACGCGGTGGCGTCGCACACCGCCACTTCCCGGACGCGCGGGCGATCGGCGAACAGGCCCGTGGTGTCGAGCAGGTGGTGGTAGAGGCGTGCCACGTCGAAGGCGTGCCGGCGCAGCAGGTCGGGGTCGACGAACGCCATCGCGCGGAACGCGCCGTCGGGCAGGGGCGCGCCCCAGCACCACGCCTGCGGCCCCGTGCCGATCCGGGTGGGGCCGGCGCCCGGCCAGGCGGCGTGCAGGGCGAGGGTCCGGGAGCCGGTGGCGGTGGTCGTGCCGCCGGAGACGCGGTGGCGTCCACTGGCGTCCACCAGGAACCGGGCTCGCAGCACGTCGTGGCGCAGCGGGACGTCCCAGCCGGCCGCGGCGCGGCGGGGCCGTCCGGCGCGGGAGGGTTGCCGGACGGACGCACCGGCGGCGCGTGCGGCGGAGAGGAGGGCGTGGTCGAACCGCCCCCGGTCGACGGTGACCGCACGGGGATCGGGCGCGACCAGCCGCGTGGTCGTGTCCTCCCAGCGGACGAGGGTGCCCTGGGAGGGCAGGGAACCGTCCAAGGCGTCGGGCAGGCCGAGGACGTCGAGCAACCGCCGGACGCCGGGCGACAGCGCCTCGCCCACGTGCGGGCGGGGGAACGGACGGCGTTCCAGCAGCACGACGCGGTGGCCGAGGCGGGCCAGGCGCAGCGCGCACACCGAGCCGGCCGGGCCGCCGCCGACCACGCAGACGTCCCAGGCCGTCATCCGGTGAAGTAGTCGGGGCGGGCGGCGTGCAGGCGGCTGTAGACGGAGAGGCAGTGGTGCAGCCAGCCCCGGATGTAGTCGCACGCCGGCCGGCCGCGTCGGATCACCTCGTGGTGGCAGCCGCCGCCGCACAGGTACCGGGCCCAGCAACCGGTGCACGGCTCCTGCCGGTGCACGTGCCGGTCGGTCGACCACCGGGCGCGCTTGGCGTCGTCCACGCCGGTGGTCAGGTCGCCCATCGCGCCGTCGGAGTCGCCGACGAACCGGTGGCACGCCGCCAGGTCCCCGTCGGCCGACACGCCCAGGTAACCCGCGCCCGCGCCGCACGGGTAGGGCCGGTGCGTGCCGCGGTGGATCTCGCGCAGCGCGGTGACCAGGTTGGTGAACGGGTAGCGCTGCCCGGCGAGCACCCGGCGGACGAACTCCTCGCCGCACGCGGTCATCTGCTCCAGCATCACCTCCAGGTCGCGCGACGCCATCTCGCCGTGCCCGGTGGGCGAGCTGAGCATGGGCGAGAAGCCGACGCCGTGGAACCCGGCGGCGGTGAACTCCTCCAGCGTGCGCGGCAGGTCGAGGTTGAGCGGCGTCACCGTGACGCGGGCCGAGACCTGCATCCGGCGTTGCGCCGCCAGCAGGGGCGCGACCCGGTCCATGACGCGCCGGTAGCTGCCGCGCCCGTCGCGGTGCGGTCGCAGCAGGTCGTGCCGCGCGCCGACGCCGTCGAGGCTGACCGTGACCGCGAAGCCGTGCGCCTCGAAGAACTCGCCGTCCTCGGGCGTGAGCAGCGTGCCGTTGGTGGTGATGGAGAACGTGACCGGGATCCCGGTCCGCCGCGACACCGTGATCGCGTACTCGGTCGCCGAACGCACGACCGGTCGGTTGATCATCGGCTCGCCGCCGAGGAACGCGAGGTTGACGCGTTCGCCGGGGGCGGCGTCGCGGAACAGGGTGTCCACGGCGGCGAACGCGGTCGCCTCCGGCATGTTCTTGGCCGGACCGCCGAAGTCGCCCTGCTGGGCGTAGCAGTAGGTGCAGCCGAGGTTGCACTTCTGGGCCACGGCCAGCGACAGCGCCCGCACGGGCGGCGGGTCGGGCGCGAGGTCGTCGACCTGGCGCGGCGCGTCGAGGCCGAGGTCGGCCAGGAGCGCCTCCATCACCCGTGGGTCGGGGTCATGGCGGGCGGCGTCGATCCGGTCGTAGAGGGCCTGGCCGACGCCGAACAGGCGGCTGCCGTTCGCGAGCAGCACGCGCGGCCCGGTGTCGGTGTCGAGCAGGTGGACGTCGGGGTGGACGGGCGCGGACGCCTCGAACAGCCTGCTCGCGGTCATCGGTCCTCCGGGGAGTCGTCGCGGTGCTCCGGCGCGTCGTTGCCGCCCACGATGAACCGCAGCTCGCCCTGCCAGTCCCGGAACAGGTCGTCGTAGCTGACCAGCCGGGAGTCGTCGCGGTTGTCGAGCACGTACTCGCGGGGCTCGCGGTCCTTGGCGAACCAGTGGTTGCCGGTGCTGGTGCCCGCGCCGGTGTCCTCGACGTTGACGTAGTCCGGCCGGCTGGCGGCCCAGTAGTAGCAGGCGCACTCGCGGTAGTCGTTCTGCCAGGGCGAGCACAGGCCGCGGGTCAGGTCGCCGGGTCCGGCCATCTCCTCGGCGATCACGGCCAGGTTGCCACCGGTCGCCGCGCTCTCCGCGAACAGCCCCCTGACCTGCAGTTGCACCACCTCGAAGCGCGGATCGGGCAGGCTCGGCGGCTTGCCGACCGGCTTCGGCGCCGGGCCGCTGGTGAACAGGCACGGCACGGTCCGCCCGACGTGGTCGGCCAGCACGTCGGCCAGGGAGTTGGACCACTCCAGCATCGTCACGCCGTCGGGGTTGTCGGCCGAGGTCAGCCGGGACGACCCGCTGCCGGGACGGGTCGGGCCGACGAGGGCGCCGATGACGTCGTGGTCGCCGACGGACAGCAGGCGGCGGCCGACCAGGCGCTCGTGCTCCGGGTCGGCGGCCACGACGTAGTTGTCGGACTCGTGCAGCTCGATGCCGACCAGGAGCCTGCGCCAGATGTTGCGGATGTCGAACTCCAGGCCGGGGAAGGCGTTGGAGATCGCCGAGTCCGGCAACGTGCTCGGCGGGTTGCCCGCGGCGTTGTAGTGCAGCTGCGCGGTGAGGTTCATCGGGTCGATCCGGTCGTCGCTCATCGCGGTCCTCCCGTCTCGTGGCCCGCCTGCCCGAAGATCGCCTGCCGGGCGGCCAGGCGGACGAGGTCCACCTGGCGGCGGGTGAGGGCCAGCGACCGGCCGTCCGCGCCGCGCATCAGCGCCGGCATCTTGCGCCTGCCCTTGGCGGTGAGGTCGCCGACCTCGTCGTGGTCGCGCAGCACGTCGGCGAACCACGGCGCGGTGCCGCTGAGCAGGGCGGCCAGCACGTTCCGGTGCAGCGCGAGGACCGCGGCGGAGTCCACCAGGGACGGCGCCATGATCGGCTCGAAGAGCCGGCCGGTGTCGGCCGTGTCCTGCCGCACCATGGTGCTGGCGGCGTCGACCCGGCCGTCCACGGTGTTGCCGTTCATCACCTCGGTGTTCATCAGCCGCACCGTCTCCGTGGCGCGGCGGAGCACTTCCTCGGCGACGGCGCGGGCCTGCTCCAGGGTGTCCCGATCGGTCGCGGCCGGGCCGTGCAATGCCTGGTCGAGCTCGTCGGCGACCGTGCGGATCGGGATGACGTCCGGCGCGTAGGCGGGCGGGCCCGCGCCGATGCGGCCGAACGCGGTCAGGTCCCGGCCCGACACCTCGAGCGCGACGTGGACCAGGCCGTCGCACTCGTCGTCCAGGTAGCCCCGGCTGACCCAGGCGCCGTCCGGGCCGTCGTCGCCGGCGTAGATCTGCGCCGGGATCGTCAGCCGCGGGTCGCCCGGCTGGTCGGCGTGGCCGCGCCACTTGCCCTTGGTGGCGTCGTAGAGGAAGTCGACCACGTTCGGGTCCGGGTCGGTGGGGCGGTCGGTGTACGCGGAGCCGTAGACGTGGCCGGCGGCGGGCGTGAAGCGCAACCGGATGCCGGGGAACTCCGGCGTCGGCTTGAGGTAGCGGGCGTGGCCCAGCGGCAGGAACTTGTCGTCGAGGAAGTTGGCGCACAGGCCCATGAGCTCGTGCGAGACGTGGTCGCTGAACCACTCGGTGTCGGCGTCGATCCGGTCGTTGTCGTCGTAGGTGCGGCGTTGGATCTTGTGGTTGCCGACCTGGACCCGCCACCGCACGTCCTCGGGCGTGAGGTCGTTGTCCTGCAACAGGTCGAGGGTCAGGGGTTGGAGAACGTCGTCCTCGGTGAGCGCCCAGACCTCGAGGAACGGCGCGACCGGCCGGACCTTGCCGTGCCCGTCGGTGAACCGGAGCACGCCGGGGGTGTCGGCGGCGGTGATCGCGCCGGAGCCGGGGTCGACGCGGAACGTCGGCGCGGGGCGCAGCCGTCGCGGCCCCAGCGGCTCGGCCGGGTCGGTCTCGGCGGTGTAGTTGTCCATCGGCTCGGCGGCCCCGCCCAGCCGTGCGACGGCCAGCGGGGGCAGGACGCGCAGTTCCCGGATCGTCGTCATCGCGTGCACCCCTTGTGGCTGAGGACGTGCTCGATCTGCGCCAGCGTCCGCCGGTCGGACTCGCGCAGGGCCACCAGGTAGGGGTCCACCGCGCCGGCCGGGTCGGTGCCGAGCAGTTGGTCGGTGAGCAGCTGGGACGCCTGCACGAGGTCGCGTTGCAGCAGCCAGCGGTCGTGGTCGTGGTGGGGCAGTTCGAGGCTGTACGGCATCTCGAACGGCGGCCCGGCCAGCAGGCCACCCGGCACGCCCTCCTCCAGGGGCAGCTCCACCAGGCGCCCGGCCAGCGCGCGCAGGTTGTACATCTCCGCGAACGCCCGGTGCACCAGCGCTCCGCGCCCGGTGAGCACACCGCCGTTGTCCACCGGACCGGACAGCAGGAACGCGTGGGAGATGTCGGTGAGCAGCATCCGGTAGCGGAGGTTGAACAGGTGGCCCCACAGCGCCGTGACCGGGTCCGTGATCGGGTTGGTCGTCACCTCGGCGGCGGCGTACCCGACCGGCTCCGACTCGTCGAGCCGGTGCGCGGTCACCGGGTTCTGCGCGACCGGGCGGGACACCAGCGCCTGCTGGTCCTCGGGCAGCGCCGTCAGCGCCCGGTAGATGCCGAGGAACCGGTTGAAGTGGGACGTCTCGTCCTGCTCGTCGGCGTCCGGCGCCTCGCCCTGCTCGCCGATCTCGTGCAGCGCCTCGCGCGCCGAGTCCCGCGAGAACACGCCGAAGACCAGCAGCTCGGGCGACTTGACGTCCGGCACGTTCCCGGAGTCCTGCCCGCGTTCACCCCGGGTGTACCCGCGGCCCCACTCGTCCCAGGACGCCTGGTACGGCAGCGTGTCCGCGTGGAAGAGCTCGTCCGGGAGGAAGTCCTTGTTCTTCAGGATCGCGTCGACCCGGCCGTAGAGCGCGCCGACCCGGTTGACGTAGTCGCCCGACGCCTTGGCCGCCCTCTCCTTGATGGCCGTGGCCTCGGGACCGGACCAGGTGCTCGGGCTCTCCGCGACCACGTACTTCGCGAGCGAGTCGGCCGTCAGCGGTTGGAGGTTGAACGCGAACGGGTAGAAGTCCGAGCCCCACGGGTAGTCCTCGCGGTCGAGGTTGATCGGGCCGCCCAGCACCGTGAGCAGGTTCTGCACGGTGACGAGGTGGCCCATCTCCTCCTTCGCGATGCCGAGGATGACCTCCTGCCAGCCGCGCACGTCGTCGCGCAGCCCGGCGGGCACCTGCGGTCCGCCCATCGAGTAGGCGGCGAACAGGTACTGCACCATCAGCGAGTGCTCGATCTCGGCCGCGACGTGCAGCAGCATCACGGTGTAGTCGCGCCAGTTGAACTCCGGCGGCAGGACCGGGCGCTCCTCCTCGGCGTCGAGCGGCCCGGCCACCGACAGGACCGCCATGGCCGGCGCCCGGTCCTCGAAGAGCTCCGGCACCACCGAAGCGAGATGCCTGTGCACCCTCGACCGCATGTCCTACCCCCGTTCCCCGCCCGACTGTGTGGCGCAGGGGCGAGCGTGCCGGCGTCCGGGGACCCGACGCCCTGGTCACGGCCAACGCCAGCCGTGCCGGTGAAACCCGTCATGCGGCCGGGTCACCCGTGCTGACGGACCGTCGCCGGCGACCTCGGCCGCCGCCACGGTCGGGCGACGTCCGTGACCGGTCGGTGGTCAGCCGGGGCGACGGCGCTGGGCCGGCGACATGGCCACGCCGGAGTCCCGCGCGTCCGGGAGCTTCTCCTCGTCCTCGGCGAGGCGCAGCCTGCGCCCGTCGAGGAACCAGTCCACGGTGAACTTCTTCGACACCGCGACCAGCGTGAACAGCACCAGCAGGTAGGCGGCGAACCCGGCGAGCAGGCCGATGCCGTAAGCGCCGAACAGGCGGCTGCCGGCGGGGAACAGGGCGAGCACCGCGCCGCCTCCGATCACGGCGACCAGCGCGCCGAGGTCGGCCAGCCGCACGCGGTCGGTCCGGTAGCGGTTGACGAAGTACAGGTTCCAGCCGAGCACGGCGCCGAACGCGGCCGCACCCCACAGCTCCATGGTCATGGTCGTCCCCTCACGCGTTCCCGGCTCGGCACCAGGTTCAGGTCGGCGGGCGCCAAGGCGGTGTAGGCCAGGCCCAACGCGCTGCCTTCGCGCAGGACCGCCCGCCGCGCCGTAGTCATCGCCTGCCCGACGGTGTGGCCGTCGCCGAGCAGCGCGGGCAGCAGGGCGTCGGCGAACCGGCAGGCCAGGCCCTCCCGGACGTCGACCTCCGTGCCGACGACGCCCGCCGCGCCGGCCCACAACAGCCGCGGGGTGAGCGGGAACGCGTGGTCGGCGCCGGGCGCGACGGTGCTGCAACCGTTGAGCAGGACCAGCGGCATCGACTGCCACCGCCCGCCGAAGTCGTCGTCGAACTCGGCCGCAGTGAGCCACTCGCCGTCGCCGATCTCGACGTAGCCGAGGCCGCGGTCGTTCACGCCGCCGTGGCAGTACAGGTAGATGACGCTCGGCGCCACGGTCCGCAGGTGCTGGAGGAACGCCTCGCGGCGGTTGCTCTCGATCACCTGGACGTGCGGCAGGACGTGCCGCAGTCCTCGCAGGTGGGAGCGCTGGGCGACGAACTGCGGGTCGTCCGCCCGGCCGAGCACGACGACGGGTGGCTCGACCGGGGCCGCGGGGTGGTCGGGCACCGGGACGCGCGGGTCGAAGGTCATCGGGTTGCCGATGGCGAACCGGAAGCCCCAGAACCCGGCCGGGCAGACGACGTCGGGCGAATCGGTCGCGCACCCCCCTCGCGCGCACCGGGGCGGGTCGGTGCCGTCGAGGTCGGCGAAGTACGCCTCGCACAGCCCGTACTCGTGGGGCTCCAGGCGGGCCAGCGGGAAGTCGTAGATCATCGCCGCGGGCAGCCACTCGTCGCTGCTGTCGGGGTGCACGACCTGCACGTGCGACGACGCGGCCCGCAGCTCGCGCCACGGCGCCCTGGGCTGCCTGGTGCGGGCCAGGGCGAGGTCCACATCGGTCTGGAAGCGCACGTACACGTCACGTCCGTGCACGGCGGCCTCGCCGAGCAGCGCGGGCAGCAGCCGCCGGTCCCAGCCGGCGTCGTTCATCGACCGGTAGATCGCGCGGGCGCCCTCCTGGAAGCGGGCCACGGTGTGCTCGGAGATCCGGGTCGCGACGGACGCGCCGGTGTCGCCGAAGTGCACGTAGAGCCCGTGCTGGTCCGGGCTGTCGTGGTTGACCATGATGCTCAGCGCGTGCGGGCGACCGGTGGCCACGACCGCCGGGTCGAGGCTGAAGCTGCGCACGTAGTCCCGCACCGCCGACCAGCCACGGCCGTCGGCCACCACCAGGAACGACTGCAGCAGCGCGCCCCGGTGGTAGAGGTTGCAGCGCAGCCGCAGCGTGCCGGTGTCGGGCGCGGTGAAGCGGAAGGCCTGCGGTGGCACGGGTTGCCGGTCGACGAGCAGGTCGCGCGTCGGCGGGTCGTGCAGCACGCCGGCCCGGTCGAACACGGCCGCCCGCACGGGTGTCCGGCCTCGTCCTGAGGTGTGCAGCGCGCCGATGTCCAGCCAGAGGAGGTAGGCGCGGCCCGGTCGCAGCGGCTGGTCCGCGGGCGACGGGCGCCGTCCCGGCCGGTCCGGGGCCAGCCACACGCGCACCGGCCGCGCCGGGGGCGGGCCGTTCAGCGGCGGGCCGCGGGCCAGCAGCGTGGCCAGCACGAAGACGCCGATGATCGCGGCCAGCAGTGCGGGCAACAGCCAATCGCGACCGGAGAACGCCGTGCCCGTGGCCGGCGGCAGCCCGACCGCGGGCGGTGGGGCCGGGTCGCTGGTGGAGGGTCCCGGGGTGCTGTCGGCGGTTGTGGTCACCTCCTCCCAGGACGGCGAGGTCGGTGACGTCGACACAGGCACGGACACCGACGACGAAGACGGCTGCGGCTGCGATGAGGACGACCGTGGGACCGATGACGATGGCGATGTCGACGAGGACAACGACGGCGGCGACGACAGCGGCGCGGTCGACGACGTGACCGGAGCGACCACCTCGACCGTCGCCAACTCGAACACGGTGGACGGCTGCCGGAACGCCGACGGCCGCACGCAGCCGTCGCACGAGACCGTGGCCCTGCCGAGCGGCGCGTTCAGCGGGACGGTCAGCGACACGACCAGGGGCGTCACCTTCCCGGGCTCCCGGGTGCGGCAGCCGCCGGCGGGGAACTCGCCCAAGTACACCTGGCAGGTGTCGGGCACGTGCCACGTGCCCGTGGTGGTCCAGCCGTAGCTCGTGCCCAGGACGACTTCGTTCGGCTGCGCCACCGCCGGCGGCGCCGCGACGAGCAGCGAGCAGGCGGTGAGCAGCACCGGGAAAGCACGGCGTCCGGACATGGCCCCCCTTTGCGGATCCGCGCGATTCGACGAGCGTGGCGACGGCGGCGGCGGACGGCATCGGGGCAACCCCTGATCCGACACCCCGAACGTTGCGCTGCGGTCAGTCCAGGTCGCGCAGCGCGACGGCCGCCGCCGTCCGGCTCAGCACGCCGAGCTTGGCCAGCACGTGCGTCACGTGCGTCTCGACCGTCTTGAGGCTGATCACCAGCTCGTCGGCGATCTGGCGGTTGGTCCGGCCGGTCGCGAGGAGCCGGGCGACGTCGAGCTCCCGCGCGGTCAGCCCTTGCCGTCCCCGGCGTCGGGCGGCCTCGAACGACGGCAGCCGCCTGCCGAGCTTGCGCAGCTCGGCGACGGCCTGGGCGTGCGACCGGCGGGCGCCGCAGGCCAGGAACTCCTCCGCCGCACCGCAGAGCGCCTTCACCGCGTCGTCGCGGCGGCCCGACCGGGCGAGCAGGACACCCACCAGCAACCGGCTCTCGGCGGCGTCCACGCGTGCGCCGCACTCCTCGAACGCCAGCGCGGCTTCTTCGGCCGACTCCAGCGCGTGGTCCGGGTCGTCGGCGACGTGCGCGGCGGTCAGCCGTGCGACGGCCCGGTGCACGGGGAAGGAGGGCGCGAACGCCCCGATCTGGTCCGCCCACCGCTTCGCCCGGTCGACGCGCCCGTGCGCGAGTTCGGCCGCGGCCAGGAACGCGTACCACAGGGGTTTGCTGAACGGGTCGACCCGCGACAGCGCCGGGCCACCGCCCGCGTCGAGGACGGCGTCGGCGACCTCCGCCGAGGGATCCGCCGCCAACGTCGCCATGCCGTCGAGCAGCCGGGCGATCGTGCGCCACCATCCGACGTCGTGCCCCGCGGCGACGGCGGCGGCCCCCGACCGGGTGGCGAGGTCGAGGTCGCCGACGAGCAGCGCGATCCAGCACCGCGTGCCGTGCGCCATGGCGCTCAGCTCGCCGCTGCCCGACAGGGTCGCCGCCTCCACCGCGTCCTCGGCGCAGTCCAGGGCCTCGACCAGCCGGCCCTGCCACCGCAGCGCGCACGCGCGGGCGGCCAGGAGGTAGGTGAGCAGGTGCACCTGGCCCGTGCCCCTGGCCAGCCGGAGGCCGCGGTCGAGGTGCCGCAACGCCTCGTCCCACCGCTGGTGGTGCAGCTCGCCCCACCCCAGCCAGACCAGCGCGTCCGCCCGGTCGGTCAGCTCCTCGTCGGTGAGGGCGTCCACCGCGCGTGCGGCTTCGGCCGCGCACCGGCCCATGGCCTCCTCGTCACCGGTCAGGAACGCCGCCATGACGGACATGCCCCGTGCGGCGGCGATCACGGGCCGGTCGCCGAGGTCGACGGCTTCCCGCACGACCAGGTCGACCAGGGCCGCGCCGTCCGCGTCGAACGTGCCCGCCATGAGGGACGCGGCGGCCAGTTCCAGCCGCAGCGCCACCGTTTCGCGGCGGTCGTCCGCGCCGAGCCGGGCCAGTTCGTCGGTGAGGAGTTCGCGAGCGGCGGCGTGGTGCCCGAGCAGGCGGGCGGCGGTCGCCGCCGGCACCACCGCCCGGACGCGGTCGGCCGCAGACCCGGTCCGCAGCTCGCGGACCGCGCTCGTGGCGACCTCCAGGCCCTCGTCCAGCCGGCCGGCGCGCACGAGCGCTTCGGCGAGCCGCACGGTCAGCCCGGGGGTCGACCCGTTGGCGGGCAGCAGCCGCAACGCCGCCCTCAGCCAGTGGGCGGCGGTCGCCGGCGACTCGGCCGACGCCTGTGCCGCGGCTGCCACCAAGGTGTCGACGGCGTCGTGATCGCCGAACCGCCCCGCCTGCTCGACGTGGTGGGCCCGGACCGCGAGCGGGCTGCCGCGCCGGCCGAGGGCGGCCAACGCCCGTTCGTGCGCGCCGAGCCGCCAGCCCGGCGCCGCGGCCTCGTAGACGACCTGCCGCACCAACGGGTGACGGAACCGGAACCGCCGGGGCCCGGCCGGGCGGACGAGGTCGCACCGGCACAACGCGTTCAGCGCGTCGAGCACGACGTGCTCGGGCAGGCCGCCCGTCTCGGCCGTCAGCTCCGGCTCGAACGGGTCGCCCGCCACGGCCGCCGCCCAGGCGACGACCCGCGTCGCCTCGTCGAGCACGTCCAGTTCCGCCCGCAGCGCCGCGCGGATCGTGGGCGGCAGGGGTGCGGCGTCCGCGGTCGGTTGGGCGGTCCTGGCCAACGACTCCAGGTACAACGGGTTGCCGCCGCTGACCTCGTACACCGCCCGCCGCCACGACGGCCCACGACCGGGCCCGATCAGCTCGACGGCGTCCGCGAAGTCCAGCGGCCCCGGTTCCAGCCGATGCCCGACGCCGGCGCGGTGCGCGTCCGACAGCGACGCGTCGAGGTTGACCGGCAACGGCACCGCCCGGTGGGCCAGCACCAGGACGAGCGGGCCGCGGGGTGGCCGGCGCACCAGGTGCGCCCAGCAGTCCAGGGAACCGGCGTCGGCCCACTGCGCGTCGTCCAGGCTCACCACCACGCCGCGGAAGCGAGCCGCCGACTCCAGCGCCTCCCGCACGACGCGGTGCTTGCGGTGCCGCTCGACGGCCCCGGTGTCGTCATCGGGGTCGAGCGCGGCGAACTGCTTGCCCGTCAGCTCCTCCAGGAGTTCGGTCAGCGCGCCGCAGGGCACGTCCCGGTCGAACTCCGTGCCACGGCTCGTCACCACCGCGAACCCCGCCGCGGCGGCCATGACGTGGAACGACTCCAGCAGCCGGGTCTTGCCGATGCCGGGCTCGCCGACGACCTGGAGGACCGCCGGACGTCCGCGCCGGGCGGCCTCCAGCACCTCCGCCATCACCTGCCGCTCGGCGTCGCGCCCGACGAGCACCTCCGCTGTCACGACCTGTGATTCGACCAGGTCAGCGCGGGGGAGTTGAGCGGCGGGGAGGCGGACCACTCGAAGGGGTGACCAGTGATGGCGCTAACGGACTCCGGGGTCGGGCAGTGCCGCGGCGACCAGGAGCTCGAAGGTGGGGCGGGGGTCGGTCTCGTCGTGGCGGGCGACGCGGTGCAGGAGGTGTTCCTCGAAGCAGGCCGCGAGCGCGGTGGCGGCGCCCTGCGGGTCGCGCGCGCCGAGCCGGGCGAGGGCGACGACCGCCTCCATGGCTTCGCGTCCCCGTGACAGCGCCTCCCGCAGTTCGGGCACGTGGCCCGCTTCCAGGAGGAGGGCCGGGCGGGCGGCGGTCGCCGTGCGAGTTCGGCGAGCCGGCCCACGACACCGGTCAGCAGGGCCTGACGGTGCGGAAGCAGTTCGACGTCGAGCCCTTGGCCAGGCCGGCGCGCTCGTCGACGCGGGCGTGGGTGAGGGCGCGCAGGCCTTGCGCGCCGACGAGTTCGCCTGGTCGGGCCGGGACCGCCGGGTGCGGCGCCGGCGGCGGTCACGGAATGGGCGGACTGGGCCGCGCCGGCCCGGTTCGGCGGGGTGGCGCTCGGCCGGCGGGTTCCTGGGTGGGTCGTCGAGCCGGTGGCGGAGGGCGGTCGATCGGCGGGCTGCGTGCGCGCTGGTCTTGGGGACCGCCGGCTGACCGGTGGCAGCGGTCCGGCGGCTCGTGGTCGGGCGGGTCGCGCGGGGGAGGGCTCGGGTCGCCGGTGCCAGGGGGATCGACGACCCGGGTCCGGGGGCCGGACCGGCGCGCGGCGGCTGGCGCGGCCGGTCCGGCCGGTCAGGCGCCGTTCGCGCCCGCCGGCAACCCCGCCAATGCCATGACGTGCGCGGCCCGCCGGTCCGGTCGCCAGAGCGTCAGTGGCGTGCTCTCCCGTTCGCGCCGCGGCCACGGGGCGGTGTCAGCCGCGCCGAAAGGGCCGTGGTCCGCGGTGGACAGCATGACCCTGCGCACCCGGTCCACCGTGCCGTCCCGCGGCGGGTCCAGGGTGATGGACGCCGCGTGCGGCTTGCCGCCGCCCCAACTGGGCCGTCGGTCCAGCAGCACGGGCCGCGCCGACACCACCACCAGCAGCGGCACGGGGTGGTCGGAGTCCGCCAGGCACTCCACCGCGTCCAGCACCTCCTCGCCCGCCAGGTGCACGTCGCGCAGCAGCACCACCAGCGGCTGGTCGCGGGCGACCAGCTCCAGGAACCGCCGCCACGCCGGCAGGACCCCGGCGTCGGGCGCCGACCGGTCGAACAGCGGCAGCAGCCGGGTCGCCAGCACGTCCGCCTCGGCCCGACCCGCCGCGCACACCGCCGACGACAACCTCGCCCGCACGGTGTCCGGCCCGTCCTCCGGCCGCACGCCGCAGCAGCCGCGCAGCACGTCGGCCACCGCGCCCAGCGGCTCGCCGTCCACGACCCGGCCGTCCAGCACCCGCGCGCCGTCCACCCCGCCGGTGAACCGGTCCAGGAACCCGTCCGGGTCGCCCAGCACCGTCACCAGGTGCGGTGTCTCGCGGCGCAGGGTCCGGTCCAGCAGGCCGCGCACCACGGCCAGCTCGCTGTCGTGCTCGTCGGCGTGCCCACGACAACCGGTGACCTCCCACGCGCCGTCGGGTGTCTCCGTGCCGTGGAACGCCGCCCCGGTCAGCTCCCGGGTCCGCCGGCAGATCCACACCGCGCCTTCGGGCACCGACGACAGCACCTGGTGGCAGTGGTCCACCAGCGCGCCGTTGACCGTCGGCGGCGCGTCCGGCTCGGTCAGCACCAACGCCTCACCGGTCGCCACCGCGATGTGCACGGCGAGGTCGCGGCTCATCCCGTCGGCGAAGCAGTCCCGCAACGCCAAGGCCGCCCGCACGGCCCGCGTCTCATCGTCGCCCTGCGCGTACGGCCCGCCGAACACCGCGAGCGACGCCGAGCCGATAGACGTGGCCACCGTGCCGCCCAGTTCCTCGATGCCCGAGCGCGCCATCGCGGTCGCCGCGGCCAGCGCGTGGTCCACCACGGCCGGGTCGGCGTCGGTGGCGCAGCGGCGCGGCCGGACCCGGACCAGCGCAACGGTCACGCGACGCCGTTGAGCGCCCGGCGACGTGCGGGGCGCCGGGATCGGCTCCACCGGCCGCAGGTGCCGGACCACGGCCCGCTCCCGTTCGGCGGGCAGGGCCAGCGACGGGTCGTGCGTGAGGATGGCGTGCTGGAGCTTCTGCAGGGCGGGCCCCGGTTCCAGGCCGAGGTCGTCCACCAGGGACGTGCGCAGCCTGCTGTAGACGGCGAGGGCGTCGGCGTGCCGACCGCAGCGGTACAGCGCCAGCATCAGCTGCCCGCACGACCGCTCGCGCAGCCGTTCCGCCTCGACCACCGCTTCCAGCTCGCCCAGCACGGACTGGTGCCTGCCGCACGCCAGCTCGGCGTCGAAGTAGTCCTCCATCGCGTCGAGCCGGGCGTTCTCCACCACGGTCAGCTCGGGCCAGCAGATCCCGCTCTCCACGAGATCGGCCAGCGCCGCGCCGCGCCACGTGGCCAACGCCTCCCGCAGCACCTTCGCCGCGACCTCGGGTCGGCCCTGCTCGGCTCGGCCCCGTTCGGCGAGCTCGTGGAACCGGAACAGGTCCACCCGCGCCTGGTCGACTTGCAGCACGTACCCGGGCGCCTGGGTGGACAGCCGGGGCGCGCCCGGCCCGTCGGTCGCCGACAGCGCGGCCCGCAGGCTCCACACCGCGTTCTGCAACATCTTCCGCGCCGAGGTGGGTGGATCCTCACCCGGCCACAGCGCGGACAGCAACTGGCTGGTCGGCACCACCTGGTTCGCCTTGAGCAGCAGGAAACCGAGTGTGGCGCGCTGCTTGATGCCGCCGAGCGAGATCGGTCGCCCGTCGTTCAGCACTTCCAGCGGACCCAGTAATCGGAACTCCATGGTTTCGTTCCCCCAGCTGTTGTCGGACCGGCCGGGGCGGGGGTGCCCGCCCCGGCCACCACGCCTGACGATGAGCTGGACGTCAGGCGTTGCTCGTCTCCGCCACGGGCTCGTGGTCGGGCGCGGAGGACCCGCGCACCAGCACGGCCGTCACGACGGCGATGGCCACGGTGGCCACCGCGCTGACCAACCCGACGACGTTCAACCCGGAGGTGAACGCCGACCTCGCCGCCTCGACCACGTCCGCGCCGCCCACGGCGAGCGCGCCGGCCAGCGACTCCACCGCGTCGGCCGGCATGCCCTCGGGCAGCTCCGACCGGTACACCGCGGTGCCCACGCTGCCCAGCACCGCGACGCCCAGTGCCAGGCCGAACTCCATGCTCGTCTCCGACATCGCCGCCGCGGACCCGGCCCGCTCGGCGGGCGCGGCACCCACCACCAGGTCGGTGCCCAGCGCCATCATCGGCCCGATGCCCAGGTACACCACGACCAGGCCGGACACCACCAGCGCGAGGCCGCCCGGACCGTCCACGAACGCCAGCAGCAGGTAGCCCACCGCCGACACCAGCAGCGCCGCCGCGACCAGCTTGCCCGCCGCGAACCGCTTGGCCAGCGCGGGAGCCGCCATCGACGACACGATCATCGCCACGGCCGACGGCAGCAGCCACAGCCCGGCGGCCAGCGGCGAGCGGCCGTCGACCATCTGCAGGTACTGCGTCACGAACATGTAGACCACGCCGACGACCGCCAGGCCCACGAGCAGGGCCAGCAACGCGCCCAGGAACGCGGGCCGCGCGAAGAGCCGCACGTCCAGCAGCGGGTCCGGCAGCGACTTCTGCCGCCGCACGAACAGCACCGCGAACACGAGGCCGACGACGACCGCCGCGACCGCGCCCAACCCGAAGCCGTCCGCCGCGACGACCTTGAGCCCGTAGATCACCGGCAGGATCGCGGCCAGCGACAGCAGCACGCTCACCAGGTCCAGCCGGCCCGGCTCGGGGTCGCGCGACTCGGGCAGCAGGATCGGCGCGGTCACCAGCAGCACCACCATCACCGGCACCGCCAGCAGGAACACAGAGCCCCACCAGAACAGCTCCAGCAGCGCGCCGCCGATCAGCGGTCCCGCCGCCACACCGGCCGAGAAGCACGCCGCCCACACGCCGATCGCGACCCCGCGCTGGCCGGGGTCGTGGAACATGTTGGTGATCAGCGCCAGGGTCGAGGGCATCAGGGTCGCGCCCGCGACGCCGAGCAGGGCCCGCGCGCCGATCAGCAGCGCCGGGTCGGTGGCGTAGGCGGCGGCCACCGACGCCGCGCCGAACGCCAGCGCGCCGATCATGAGCAGCTTGCGGCGGCCGATCCGGTCGCCCAGCGTGCCCATCGTGATCAGGAATCCCGCGATCATGAACCCGTACACGTCGATGATCCACAGGGTTTCCGTGCCGCTCGGGCGCAGGTCGGCGCCCAGGTGCGGCAACGCCAGGTAGAGCACCGTCGCGTCGACCGACAACAGCAAGGTCGGCAACGCGAGCACGGCGAGCCCGAGCCACTCCTTGGCCCCGGCCCGTTCGGTGCGGTCCATGTCCTTCCCCTTCCAGCTCAGGCAGGTCAGCGTGGTCAGTCGGGGTGCGGGTCGCGCAGCACCTCGATGAGGCTCGCGAACCCGTCACCGGCGTGGCCCCGTCGGATCGCTTGCTCCACCCGGGCCAGCAGGAAGCTCGGCAGGCCGTCGTCGACCCCGCCCGCCCGGCTCGCGGCGAGCAGGCGCTCGACCACGACCGCCTGGTGGCCCAGCGTCGTGCCGGGGTACTCGCCGCGGTCCACGCCGGCGGTCAGCTCCGGCACGGAGGCCACGACCCGGTGCAGCCACCGCGTGGCGTGCGGCAGGAAGTCGGTGGCGGCCCGGTGCTCGGCCGACACCAGCGAGAGGCCGTGGAGCAGACCGGCCCACGCACTCCACATCACGCCGAGCAACGCCATCTCGTACAGCGCGGGCAGCCCGACGTCATCGCCCAGGTAGGTCCAGGTGCCGCCCAACGCGGCCAACGTCGGCACATGCTCCTGGTACAGCGCCTTCGGACCTCCGTAGAAGGTCATGGTGGTGTCCGCGCCCAGCTCTTCAGCGGACGTGAGGATCGCGCCGTCGATGTAGCCGATGCCCCGTGACGCCGCCCAGGAGGCGGTGTCACGGGCCTCGTCCGCAGTGCCCGCGGTGAGGTTCACGACCACCCGGCCGGTGGTGTCGCCCAGCGAGTTGACGATCTCCCGCATCGCGCGGTGGTCGACCACGCGGACGACCACCAGCGGACTCGCCGACACGGCTTCCACCAGCGTCGCGGCGCGAATCGCGCCGTTGGCCGCCGGCTCGTCGGGACGTTGGTGGAAGCGGTGCCAGACCGTCGTCCGGTGACCCGCGTCCACGAACGCCCGGGTGAGCGCCGAACCCATCGGCCCGAGGCCGATCACCGTCACAGGCGAACGGTCGCCCGCCGTCATCTCCGCCCTCCTCTTCCTGACGTGACCACCCTCGCCGAGGCCCCTCCCGATCACCTCTCGGAGACCTCTCGGCTCTCTCGCTGAGTGTTCGTGAGCACGCTCTCCGTGACACGCGACCTTGATCGGCTGCCGTTATGGTGTGGTTTGTGCGTTTCGGCATCCTGGGGCCCTTGACCGTCTGGACGGAGGACGACTGCGTCGTCCCCGTCCCGGGGGTGAAGGCGCGCACCCTCCTGGCGTGCCTGTTGGCGCACGACGGCGAGGCGGTCTCGGCCGACCGCCTGGCCGACGAGCTGTGGGGCGACTCGCCGCCGAACAACCTGGCGGGTGCGCTGCACACCAAGGTGTGGCAGCTGCGCCGGGCGCTGGAGGACGCCGAGCCGGGCGCGGGGGAACTGGTGGTGTCCCGCCCGCCGGGCTACCTGTTGGACGTGCCCGCCGACGCGGTGGACGCGCGCCGGTTCGCCGCGCTGCTGGCCGCCTCGCACGAGACCGGTGACCTGCGGGCCAGAGCGGCGCTGCTCGGCGACGCCCTGGCGCAGTGGCGCGGCCCGGCGCTCGGGGACTTCGCCGATGCCGAGTTCGCCCGGCCGGTCGTGGCGCGGTTGGAGGAGCTGCGGCTCACCGCGCTGGAGGACCGGGCGGAGGTGATGCTGGGCCTCGGGGAACACGGCCTGCTGGTCGGCGAGCTGGGCGACCTGCTCGCCCGCCATCCCCTGCGTGAACGGCTGCGTGCCGCGCACATGCGCGCCCTCTACGCCGCGGGCAGGCAGAGCGAGGCGTTGGCGAGCTTCGACGTCCTGCGCTCGGTGCTGGCCGGCGAGCTGGGGTTGGAGCCGAGCGCCGAGCTGGTCGCGCTGCGGCAGAAGATCCTGGAGCAGGACCTCCAGCTCACGCCCATGCCGTCGCCGATCACGACGGCAGCACGCCCGTTGACCAACCTGCCCGCGCAGATGACGCCGCTGATCGGCCGGGACGCGGCGATCGGGCAGGTGCGGGCGCTGCTGGACGCCGGCCGGCTGGTGACGCTCAACGGCATCGGCGGCGTCGGCAAGACCCGGTTGGCGCTGGCCGCGGCGGCCGAGGTGGCCGAGGGGTACCCGGACGGCGTGTGGCTGGTGGAGCTGGCCACGCTGGAGTCGCCCGACGGCGTGGTGGAGGTCGTGGCGACCGTGCTGGGCGTGCGGGACGAGGTGACCGGCGCGGGGCCGCCGATCTCGCTGGCCACGCGGCTGGCCGAGGCGTTGCGCACCAAGCAGTTGCTGCTGGTGCTGGACAACTGCGAGCACGTGGTCGAACGGGTCGCGGACGTGGCCGAGATGCTGCTGATGGCCGCACCCGGCGTGCGCATCCTGGCCACCAGCCAGGAGCCGCTGGGCATCGCGGGGGAGCGGCTGTGGACCGTGCCGCCGCTGACCCTGCCCGACGGCCAGGGCGTGTCCACGGCGGTGGAGCTGTTCGTGGCGCGCGCGACGGCGGCGGCGCCCGACTTCGTGCTGGACGGGTCCACTGTGGACGCGGTGCACGCGATCTGCCGCCGGCTGGACGGCATCCCGTTCGCGTTGGAGCTGGCCGCCACGCGGGTGCGGGCGCTGGGCGTGCACGAGGTCGCGGCCCGCCTGCGGAACCGGTTCTCGCTGCTGACGGTGGGCAGGCGGGGCGCGCCGGCGCGGCAGCAGACGTTGCGCGCGGCGATCGACTGGAGCTGGGAGCTGCTGACCGAACCCGAGCGCGTGGCGCTGCGCCGGATGGCGGCGTTCAGCGGCGGGTGCCCGTTGACCGCGGCCGAGGAGGTGTGCGCCGGGGACGGCGTGGCGCAGTACGAGGTGCTGGACCTGGTGGCACGGCTGGTGGACCGCAGCCTGGTCAGCGCGTCGGACGTGGCCGGCACGCGCCGGTACCGGCTGCCCGAGTCGGTGGCCGCCTACTGCGCCGAGCGGCTGCGCGAGGCGGGGGAGGGCGACCGGGTGCGGGCCAGGCACGCCGCCTACCACGCCGACTTCGCCGTCCGGGTGATGGCGCACCTGCGCGGCCCCGACCAGCGCCGGTGGCTCGAACTGGCTGACGTCGAGGCGGCGAACCTGCGGGTCGCCCTGGACACCGCCGCCCACCAGGGCCGGGCGGACCTGGCGTTGCGCACGGTCAACGCGCTGGCCTGGTACTGGTTCCTGCGCGGACGGCTCGGCGAGGCGACCCGGGCGTTCGCGGCGGCGTTGGCCATCGGGGGGCCCTCCGACCCGTCGGAGCGGGCCAAGGCGCTCGCGTGGCAGGCGGGGTTCAGCCTGCGCGCCGGCGAGTCGACCTACCCGCTGGAGCACTACGACGCGCTGGCCGACGAGATCGCCGACCCGACGGGCCGGGCCACGGCCCGCTGGTTCCTCGGTTTCGCCCGCATCGGGTACGGCGACCACGACAGCAGCGAGAAGCACATCGACCGGGCGTTGAACGAGTTCCGCGCGTTGGGCGACCGGTGGGGCACGGCCGCGGCGTTGGCCGCGCTGGCGACTCAAGCCGTGCTGCGCGGCGACCTGACCGCGACCCAGCAGTACGGCGAGGAGAGCGCGGCGCTGTTCCGCGACGTCGGCGACGGGTGGGGTCAGCTGCAGGCGGGTGACGCGTTGGCGTCGCTGGCCGAGGTGCGCGGCGACTACGACCACGCGGTGCGCGTGCACCGGGAAGGGCTGCGCATCGCCGAGACGCTGGGGCTCTGGTCGGAGGTGTCGACCAAGCTGTCCGGCCTGGCCCGGATCGCGCTGCTGGAGGGCGACTACGCGCAGGCCCGCGAGCTGCACGAGCGGGCGATGCGGCTGGCCGCCGAGCAGAGCTTCACGTTCGGCGAGCAGTTCGCCGAGGTGGGGCTGGGGCTCGGCGCGCGCCGGGAGGGCCGGTTGGACGCGGCCGAAGCGCACCTGCGGCGCTGGCTGGACTGGTGCCGTCAGCTGGACGGTGACGTCGGTGAGGCGTTGATCCTGGCCGAGCTGGGTTTCGTGGCCGAGCAGCGCGGTGACGCGGCTGGGGCGCTGGCCCTGCACCAGGAGGGGTACGCGGTGGCGAAGGCCACCGGTGATCCCCGTTCGCTGGCGCTGGCGTTGGAGGGTTTGGCGGGCGCGCTGGTGCTGACCGGTCGGCACGCCGAGTCGGCTGCCCTGCTCGGCGCCGCGTCCGCCGCCCGGGAGGCCTCCGGCGCACCGCTGCCCGCCGCCGAGCGCGGCGACGTGATCCGGATCGAGAGCGCGTTGCGCGCCGCGCTCGGCGAGGAGTACGAGACCCACCACGCCCACGGCCGCACGCTCGACCCCGTCACCGCGCACAGCCTGACCGACCGCCGGGACTGATGTCCCCGGGCGCCGGTCATCCGGCCACGACCAAGAACACCGCTCGCGACGCCTGGCGCAGGAACACCGGCACGACGACGCCCGGGAGCGGGCCGCGGCTCCGACCGCAACCGGTCGACACCGCCGTCCGCGCGGTCCCGTGCCGCCCGCCCACGATTCCGGCTGCCGCCACCGCTGCCCCCACCTCCGTCCGGTACCCGCCCGACGGCGCGCGCCGGTCGCGGATCACCGCGGACCAGAGGACGGTGACGGCTCGCGGCCGGACCGCTCACCCGCGTGATCCCGGTCGGACCGCCGGCGCACGCTCCGGTCGAGAGGGTGGGCGTGCGCCGGTGGCCGGCTACTCGGGCTTGCGCAGCACCTCGAACAGCGAGCCGAACCCGCTGCCCGCGTGCCCGCGCTTGATCGCCTCCTGGGCCCGCTGCTTGAGGAACTCCGGCAGCGCGGCGTCCACGCCCTGGGCACGGCTCGCGTCCACCAGGTGCTCGATCGCGATGGCCTGCATGCCGAGCGCCGAGCCCTCGTCCGGGTACTCGCCCGCGTCCACCTGACCCGCGATGCCGGGCACCTCGGGCGAGATGACGTGCTCGAACCACGCCTGAGCGTAGGGCAGGAACGCCTCGGCGGAGACGTTCTCCGACTTCACCAGGGCCAGCGAGTGCATGAAACCCGCCCAGGTGGTCCACATCAGGCCGAGCAGCGCCACGTCGTACAGCGACGGAAGACCCGCGTCCTCGCCGAGGTAGGTGCCCGCGCCGGCGATCGTGGTCAGGCTCGCGGAGTGGGCGTCGTAGACCGCCCGCGGCCCGCCGTAGAAGATCAGCGCCTCCTCCGATCCGATCATCGGGGGGATGGCCATGATCGCGCCGTCGACGTAGTCGAAGCCCCGTTCGGCGGCCCACGCGGCCGTCTCCCGGGCCTCCTCCGGCGTGCCGGAGGTCAGGTTGACGACGGTGCGGCCCGAG
Organism: Saccharothrix luteola; assembly: GCF_020859565.1. Lineage (GTDB taxonomy): Bacteria > Actinomycetota > Actinomycetes > Mycobacteriales > Pseudonocardiaceae > Actinosynnema > Actinosynnema luteola. The sequence continues at coordinate 305,343 of NZ_JAJHUO010000002.1, forward strand.
AGCGCGTCGCCGAGCGGGTCGAAGAGCTCGCGCATCGCGTGGTAGTCGAGCACGCACACGACGACCAGCTCGCTCGCGGCCACCGCCTCGGCCACGGTGGCGGCCAGGACGGCGCCCGCGGCGACCAGGTCGTCGGCCTTCTCGGGCGTGCGGTTCCAGACGGTGGTCGGGTGCCCCACGGCCACGAAGGACTTCGCGAGCGCCGAGCCCATCGACCCCAGACCGATCACTGTCACCGGTGCGCGGTTGTCCGAAGTCATCTGCAAGTTCTCCTCATGCTGTCCTGGTTCAACGGAGGGCGGGTGGTGCTCCCACCGTCGTTCGCCTACCGCCACACCAGTCTGGCGCGACCCCCTCTCAGGCCGCTCTCGAACCGCTCCGCCACCGGCGAGAGGTCCGCCGGCGGGGCGTGCGGGTAATCGGCCGCTCATCGGCCGGTCACCGGGCGCTCCGGTGAACCTTCGATGACCGCCACCCCCTGCGACCTGCGATAGAACAGCGTCGCTCGCCGAAACCGCGGGCGCGGACCTCCACCTCACCATTCACCTCGATCGGAGTGAGAAATGAGCGCTTCTCCTGGTGCGCCCGAGTTCGCGGACTCCTACCTCGTCGAAGTGCTGTCGGAGTTCGGGCTGGCGCTGAAGTACGTGCGCGCCGAGGGCAACACCCTCTACTACCTGGCCGACGACGGCAGCGAGGTCGGCGTCTTCGACGCCGCGAGCGGGTTCGGATCGCTGATGTTCGGGCACAACAACCCCGAACTGGTCGAGCACGCCAAGTGGCTGCTGGACCAGCAGACCCCCGTGCACGCGCAGTTCTCCGGCTACTCCTACGCGATCGACCTCGCGGCCAAGCTGAACGAGATCATCCGCCGCGAGCTGAAGACCGAGGACAAGTTCTACGGCCTGTTCGGCAATTCCGGCGCCGAGGCCGTGGAAATCACGATCAAGCACGCCGAGCTCGACCGCGGCATGCGGATCAAGGAGCTGAAGGAGGGCATCGAGGCCAACATCGAGGCAGCCCGCTCCGCCATCGCGGGTGGCGCCCGCGTCTCCGAGGCCGCCGCCGCGCTCGCGGGTGGCGCGGACTTCGACCGGCTCGTCGCCGAGGTGCGCCGCCGCAACGCCGAGACCGAGGCGCGCCCGCCGCTGTTCCTCGCCCTGGAGGGCGGTTTCCACGGCAAGCTCGTCAGCAGCGTCCAGCTCACGTTCAACGAGGAGTTCCGCGGCCCGTTCAAGGCGCTCGCCGCGCAGGCCCGGTTCATCCCTCGCGACCGCCCGGAGATGATCGAGAAGGTCGTCGAGGAGGAGCGGGCCGCGCTGCTGGACGTCGTCGTGCAGGACGGCGTCGTCGACCTGGTCGAGCGCGACTTCCCGGTGTTCGCCGCGTTCCTGGTCGAGCCGATCCTGGGCGAGGCGGGCATCTTCCCGATCAGCCGGGAGCTGGCGCGGACGCTGCGCGAGGCGTGCGACACGATCGGCGTGCCGCTGGTCGCCGACGAGATCCAGTCCGGCATGGGCCGCTCCGGCACGTTCCTCGCGGGCACCCAGATCGACCTCAAGCCCGACTACATCATCCTGGCCAAGGCACTGGGCGGCGGCCTGGCGAAGCTCGGCGTGGTGCTGGTCAACGAGCACCGCTACCGCAAGGACTTCGAGCTGATGCACACCTCGACCTTCGGCCGCGACGGCTTCTCCAGTCGGGTGGCGCTGAAGTTCCTGGAGATGCTGGAGGCCGACGGCGGCAAGGCCTACCGGCTGGCGGCCGAGCGCGGCGCCAAGGCCGTGGCGATGATGGAGGCCATCAAGGCCGACTACCCGGACGTGGTCAAGGAGGTCCGCGGCAAGGGCCTGATGCTCGGCTTCGAGCTGCACGACCAGAGCAAGTCGGCCGACCCGGAGATCCGCGAGGCGGTCGAGTACGAGGCGCTGGCGTTCGTCATCGGCGGCCACCTGCTGCGCAAGCACCGCATCCGCATCTTCTCCACCGCCTCGAACCTGGAGACGATGCGCTTCGAGCCGTCGATCTACCTCAGCGACGAGGAGCTGGCCCAGGTGGACGCGGGCTTCCGCGACGTGTGCCAGATCCTGCGCGACCAGGACGCGAGCAAGTTCGCATGACCAGCCAGGTCAGCTACCCGGTCATCGACACGGCCGGGCGCGACATCCACGGCGAGTCCGAGCGCCTGCGCGCGCTCGGGCGTGCCGTGCGGGTGGAGCTGCCCGGCGACGTGATCGCGTGGTGGGTCACCGACCACGCGCTCGTCAAGCAACTGCTCACCGACCCGAGGGTGTCCCGCGACACCTACCGGCACTGGCCCGCGTGGGGTGGCGGCGAGAGCGTGCTGGCCCAGACGTGGTCGCTGGCCATGTGGGTCGCCGACCGCAACATGATCACCGCGTACGGCGCGGAGCACACCCGGCTGCGCAAGCTGGTCGCCAAGGCGTTCACCGCCCGCCGCACGCAGGCGATGCGCCCGCGCATCGAGGCGATCACCGAGGAGCTGCTGGCCGGGCTGGCGGACGTGCCCGCGGGCGGGGTGGTCGACCTGCGCGAGCGGTTCGCCTACCCGCTGCCGGTCCGGGTGATCTCCGAGCTGCTGGGCATCCCGGACGAGATCCGCGACCCGTTGCTGCGGTCGGTGCACGAGATCATGGACACCTCCGCATCTCCAGAGCAGGTCAAGGCCAACGAGCTGGAGCTGTACCGGCTGCTGCACGAGCTGGTCGCGATCAAGCGCACCCGGCCCGGTGACGACGTGACCACCGGCCTGATCCAGGCCCACGACGAGGACGGCGGCCACCTCGGCGAGCGCGAGCTGGTCGACACCGTGCTGCTGATGTTCACCGCGGGCCACGAGACGACGGTGAACCTGCTCGACCAGACCATCGCCCTGCTGCTGACCCACCCCGCGCAGCGCGCCGCCGTGCTGGACGGCTCGCTGGCGTGGGAGGACGTGGTCGAGGAGTCGTTGCGGCTGGAGGCGCCGTTCCCGAACCTGCCGCTGCGCTACGCCGTGGAGGACATCGACCTCGGCGACGCGCTCATCCCGAAGGGCGACCCGATCGTGATCGCCTTCGGCGCGGCCGGCCGCGACGGCAAGGTGCACGGCGAGGACGCCGCCGAGTTCGACCCGACGCGGCCCACGCGCCGCGACCACCTGGCGTTCGGCCACGGCGTGCACCACTGCCTGGGCGCGCCGCTGGCCCGTCTGGAGGCCGCGGTCGGCCTGCCCGCCCTGTTCACCCGGTTCCCGCGGCTGCGGCTCGCGGTGCCGGCCGAGGAACTGCGCCCGTTGGGGTCGTTCATCTCCAACGGCCACGAGACGTTGCCCGTAGTGCTCACCCGAAGCGGGGAGGAAACGCCATGAGCGAAGTGCTGGACGCGGTCCGCGACATCGTGCCGAGGCTGCGCGAGAACGGCGCCGAGGCCGAGCAGAACCGCTGGATCCCCGAGGAGAACGTCGACCTGCTGGACAAGGCGGGCGTGTTCTCGATGGCGGTGCCGCGCCGGTTCGGCGGCCTGGACCTGCCGATGGCCGAGCAGATCGCCGTGCTGACCGAGATCGCCCGCGGCTGCGGCTCGACCGCGTGGACGGCGGTCGCGTGGGTGTCGAGCGCCTGGATGGCGACCCTGTACCCGGACCAGGCGCAGGACGAGATCTTCGCGGGCGGGTCGGTGCGCATCTCCGGTGGCTTCACGCCCACCGCGAAGGCCACGCCCACCGAGGGCGGCTACCTGCTCAACGGGTCGTGGCGGTTCAACACCGGCTGCCGCGGCGCGCACTGGGACCTGCTGGCCGCCATCGCCGAACACCCCGACGGCACGGAGGAGGAGGTGTTCGCGATGGTGCCCATGTCGGAGCTGACCATCGCGGACGACTGGCACGTGTCCGCCGCGTCGGGCACCGGCAGCTCCACCACCACCGCCGAGGACGTGTTCGTGCCCGCCCACCGCGTCGTCACGGGCGAGGACGCGCTGATGGAAGGCGTCCCCGGTCGCACGCCCACGGCGCAGGGTCGGGCGTACAGCCTGATCAGCTACGTCGTCGCGGAGTCCGTCGCGGCCTACATCGGCATGGCCAAGGGCGCGCTGGAGGTCTTCCTGGAGCGCCTGCCCGGCCGCGGCCTGGCCTACACGTCGTGGACCGACCAGCGGCAGCACCCGTTGACGCAGCACCGCGTCGCGCTGGCCGCCAACAAGATCACCGCGGCGGAGACGCTATCGGCGTCCTACGTGGACATGCTCCAGCGTCGGGCCGACGCGGGCGAGCAGCCGACGTGGGACGAGAAGGCGGCGGTCCGCGGCCAGGCAGGCACCGCGATCCTGCTCGTCAAGGAAGCCGTGGAGGCACTGCAGACCATCGCGGGCGCGTCGGCGCTGAGCAAGTTCGCGCCGTTCCAGCGCTACCACCGCGACCTGCTCGGCCTGACCACGCACGGCCTCATGTCACCCGACATGAGCCTGGAGGTCCACGGGCGGGTGCTGGTCGGCCTCGACCCCGAGACCCCGTTCCTGTAACACCGGATGCCACTGGGGGCACGAGAAACATGAGTCAGTTGGTCAAGGCCGCCGGACCTACCCGCCGCGGCTTCCTCAAGGCGCTGGCCACGACCGCCGTCGTGGGCGGCGCCCTGCCTCCCGCCGTCGCGTCGGCGGCGGGCACGGGCACCCGGTCGACCCACGACGTGATCGTCGTGGGCGCCGGGTTCGCCGGTGTCACCGCCGCGCGGGAGCTGAGCCGCCGCGGCCTGCGGGTGCTCGTGCTGGAGGCGCGCGACCGGATCGGCGGCCGGACGTGGACCACCACGTTCGAGGGCGAGCAGGTCGAGCTGGGCGGCACGTGGGTCGACCCGTTGCAGACCACGGTGTGGAGGGAGATCGAGTCCCAGCGCATCGGGTTCGTCGCCGACGCCGCCGCCGAGCGGACGCTCTTCCCGACGGAGAACGGGTTCGGGTTCTTCCCACCGGAGGAGTCGTTCGGCCGGCAGGGCGAGCTGCTGACGCGGTTCAGCGCGCGCGCCCGCGAGCTGTTCCCCGACGCCTACAACCCGTTGGCGCGGGCCGACCTGCTCCAGGCGCCGGACGCGCTGACGATCCGGCAGCACCTGGACTCGATGAACCTGTCCGCGCTGGACGAGAAGTGGCTCACCGGCGCGACCGGCGGCCTGGGCGGCGGCTCGACGCGGGGCGCGTACACGCAGTTGCTGCACTGGTGGGCGTTGTGCAACTACAACGCCGAGCAGTACTACGGCATCAACACCTACAAGCCGGCCACCGGCATGAACGGCCTGGCCCGGTCGATCCTGGCCGAGGCGCAGGCCGAGGTGCGGCTGAAGACGCCGGTCAAGTCGATCGCCGACGACGGCAGGCAGGTCACCGTGCGCACCGCGGTGGGTTCGGTGCACACGGCGGCGGCCGTGGTCGTGGCCGTCCCGGTGAACGTGTGGCGCACCATCGAGTTCTCGCCGGGCCTGTCGGCGGCCAAGCTCCAGGCCTCGCGCGAGACGATCGGCGTGCCGACCGCCAAGAAGCTCTGGCTGCACGTGGCTTCCTCGATCGGGAACACCTACGTGCACGCGCCCGAGGGCTACCCGGTGGACACCCTGGTGCCGTACAAGCAGACGTCCCAGGGCTGGCTGATGATCGGGTTCAGCGGCGAGCCGCGACTGGACGTCAACAACGCCGCGCAGGTGCAGGAAGCCGTGCGGCTGGTCGTGCCGGACGCCAGGGTGCTGTCGGTGAAGGGACACGACTGGGGCGGCGACCGGTTCGCGCTGGGCGGCTGGTCGTTCCGGCAGCCGAGGCAGCTGACCGGCCTGCTGCGCGCGGCTCAGCAGCCCCAGGGCCGGATCTCGTTCGCCACCAGCGACATCGCCTCCGGGTGGAGCGGTTACGTCGAAGGTGCGATGGAGTCCGGTCTGGTGGCGGCGAAGCAGGTGGCGGTCCAGGTGGCCCGCTGACGCGTCGGACCCGTTGCGGGGAGGAGTTGCCGTGGTGGAAGCGGAGGAGTTCGACTACGTGGTGGTGGGCGCGGGCTCGGCGGGCTGCGCGCTCGCCGCCCGCCTGACCGAGGACCCGGCCGTCACCGTCGCCCTGGTGGAGGCGGGCGGTCCGGATGACCACCCGGCCATCGGCGTGCCGCTGGGCGCGCTGGAGCTGTTCGGGTCGGAGGTCGACTGGGCGTTCACCACCGCGCCGCAGCCCGGCCTCGGCGGCCGGGAGGTGCCGTGGCCGCGCGGCCGGGTGCACGGCGGCTCGTCGGCCACGAACTTCCAGATGTGGGTGCCCGGCCACGCGGCCGACTTCGACGACTGGCACCCGTCGTGGTCGTGGGAGCGTGTGCGCCCGTACTTCCGGCGGGCCGAGCGCTGGGCCGGCGAGCGCGAAGCCGGTCCGGAGTTCGGCACGGCGGGTCCGCTGTGGATCTCGCCGCAGCGCGATCCCGACCCGAGCAGCACCCGGTTCCTCGACGCGTGCGCGGAAGTGGGGCTCAAGCCCGTCGAAGGCGGGCTGGGCGGTCCGGACAACACCGGGTGCGCGCTCACGCCCGTGACGCAGCGCGAAGGCGTCCGGTGGAGTTCCGCCGACGGGTACCTCAAGCCCGCGTCGGGACGGCCGAACCTGACCGTGCTCAGCGGGCGGCGGGCGGAGCGGATCATGCTCGACCCCGACGGTCGGGCCACCGGCGTGCGGCTCGCGGACCGCGCGGTCACCGCACGGCGGGAAGTCGTGCTGTGCGCCGGTTCGGTCGGCTCGCCGCACTTGCTGCTGCTGTCCGGGATCGGGCCCGCGGACGAGCTGCGCGCGGTGGGCGTGACGCCGCGCGTGGACCTGCCCGGCGTCGGCCGCGGGCTGCACGACCACATGATCCTCGACCTGGCCGTGCACGCGCCGGACGCCACCCGCTTCCTCCAGGACGGTCGCGAGCAGTACGAGCGCGACCGGACTGGGCCGTCGAGCTCGAACATCGGCGAGGCGGTCGCGTTCCTGCGCGCCGACGGCGGCGACGGACCGCCGGACGTGGAGCTGATCTGGTCGCCGATGGCGTTCTCCGACGACGGCGACCCGATCCCCGGCTACACCGTGGGCGTGGTGCTGCTGCGCCCGCGCAGCCGGGGACGGCTCGCGCTGGCGTCGGCGGACCCGACCGCGCCGCCGGTCATCGACCCCGGCTACCTGACCGAGGAGGCCGACCTGCGCACGTACGTGGCCGGGGTGCGGTTCGCCGAACGGGTGCTGGGCGCGGCGGCGTTGCGCGACCTGCACACCGGGCCGGTCGCGCCGTGGCCCGCGGACGACGCCGTCGCCGACTACGTCCGGGAGCGGGCGACCACCGTGTTCCACCCGGTCGGCTCATGCCGGATGGGCGACGTGGTGGACGAACGGCTCCGGGTGCGCGGTGTGCCGGGGTTGCGCGTGGTCGACGCGTCGGTGATCCCTCGGGCGCCGCGCGGGCACACCCACGCCCACGCCGTGATGATCGCGGAACGGGCCGCCGGGTTGCTCCGGGAAGACCGCGGCTGACCCCACCCCGCACCACCTCCGACGGCCCCCGCGCCCCCCCCCCCCCGGGGGGGGGGGGCCTTGCCGGCTAGCCCGCGGGGGGTT
>NZ_JAJHUO010000002.1:312963-464296 GCF_020859565.1 Saccharothrix luteola
GGCGCCGGGCCCCGGGGGGGCCCCCCCCCCCCCCACCCCCGCGCCCGCCGGGCGCCCCCCCCCCGGCGGGGGGCGGCGGCGCATTCCCGGAAAACGCGCGGTTGATTGCCGAATGAGCGGCCAGTTATTCCGCGGTGAGTGAGCCGACCGGTCGTGCCATTAGCGTGTCCGGTGGGCCAAGCGGAATCCGTGAGGAAAGCGAGGACTCTCCCATGACCGCCCAGATCGACTTGCAGAACCTGGACCTGACCGACGACCCGGATGTCCAGAACGACGTTTTCCTGGCCGCGTTCAACTCGGGCCAGGGCGCCATCTTCGACAGCCTCTACCGGGACGACTCGATCTCCAACCTGTCCGGTGGGCCGTTGACCGGCCAGGCGCGCACGGACGCGATCATCGCGCTGCTGGCGACGAAGCCGAAGCTGAAGTCCAAGGTCAAGGCCAGCTACACGGCGGGCGACACCTCGCTGATCATCGTGGACTACGACCTGGAGATCACCAAGGAGGACGGCGGCAAGCAGCGCATCCTCGGCAAGTGCACCGACGTGCTGGTGCGGGGCGAGGACGGCAAGTGGGTGATGGCGGTGGACCGCCCGGTCGCCGACAGCGTCGAGGACATCGAGGGCTGAGCCGCACGCGCGGGCCGCGTCGTCCGGCGCGGTCCGCGCCCTGCTCGCGGGAAGGACGTGTGCGATGGAACTGGCACCCGAGCTGACCGGGGTGTCCCCGACCGAGATGCGCTCCACCCTCGCCCGCTTCGCCACCGGCGTCGTCGTGCTGACCGTCGGTGGCGAGCACATGCACGGGATGACCGCGAACGCGTTCAGCTCCGTGTCCCTCGACCCGCCGCTGGTGCTGTGCTGCGTGGCCCGCACGGCGACCATGCACGGCTCGATCGCCGCCGCCGGGCACTTCGCCACATCGGTGCTGCGCGGCGACCAGGAGTCCAGCGCCCGCTGGTTCGCCGACGGCGACCGGCCCGCGGGACGCGCCCAGTTCGACCGGGTGGACTGGGCGCCCGGCCCGGCCACCGGCGCGCCGGTGCTCGCCGGCTCGCTGGCGTGGCTGGAGTGCGAGCTGGTCGACGTGCACGAGGCGGGCGACCACTCGGTGTTCATCGGCCGGGTGCTCGGCGCGGGCCGGGGCGACGGGCGGGAAGGACTGGTGTTCTTCGACGGTGGCTACCGGCAGGTCGACACGAGCGAAAGGCGACGATGAGCATCTCCGAGATGGACGTGCGGCCCGCCGTGCGCCCGACGCAGCCGCCGCCGCCGCGCACCATGCGGGCGTTGCGCGACCGGCGGGACGAGCTGGCCGGCCGCATCGCGCTGGGCGACCGGGTGGCGGTGGAGCGCCAGCACCGGCTGGGCAAGCGGACCGCCCGGGAACGGCTGGAGCTGTTGCTGGACGAGGGTTCGTTCGTCGAGGTGGACATGTACCGGCGCGGCACGACCGGTGCGCACACCGACGGCGTGGTCGCGGGCTCCGGCACCGTGGACGGGCGGCGGGTGTTCGTCTACGCGCAGGACTTCACCATTTCCGGCGGCTCGCTGGGCGCGGGCCACGCCGAGAAGATCCACAAGGTGATGGACATGGCGGTGGCCACCGGGTCGCCGATCGTCGCGTTGAACGACAGCGGTGGCGCGCGCATCCAGGAAGGCGTGATGGCGCTCAACGGCTACGGCGGCATCTTCCGCCGCCAGGTCGAGGCGTCCGGCATCGTGCCGCAGATCAGCGTGGTGCTGGGGCCGTGCGCCGGTGGCGCGGCCTACTCGCCCGCGCTGGCCGACTTCACGTTCATGGTGCGGGAGACCGCTCAGATGTACCTGACCGGGCCGGACGTGGTGCAGGCGGTCAGCGGCGAGCGGGTGACGCACAACCAGCTCGGCGGCGCGGACGTGCACGGCTCGCTGTCCGGCGTGGCGTCGTTCGTGCACGACGACGAGGAGAGCTGCCTGGCCGACGTGCGGTACCTGCTGTCGTTGCTGCCGTCGAACAACCTGGAGCCGCCGCCGTCGTGCGAGCCGCCTGACGAGGACGACGACGTGCGGCCCGACCTGGCCTCCCTCGTGCCGGTGTCGCCGAACCAACCCTACGACATCCGGTCGGTGATCGGCGAGGTCGTGGACGACGGCGAGTTCCTGGAGGTGCACGAGGGCTGGGCGGCCAACGTGGTGTGCGCGTTCGCCCGGGTCGGTGGCGAGGTCGTGGGCGTGGTCGGCAACCAGCCGCTGGTGCTGGCGGGCGTGCTGGACACGGCGGCGTCGCAGAAGGCGGCCCGGTTCGTGCGGTTCTGCGACGCGTTCGCCATCCCGCTGGTGACGCTGGTGGACGTGCCGGGCTTCCTGCCGGGCACCGACCAGGAGTACGGCGGCGCGATCCGGCACGGCGCGAAGCTGCTGTACGCCTACTGCGAGGCCTCCGTGCCGCGGGTGCAGGTCATCCTGCGCAAGGCGTACGGCGGCGCGTACATCGTGATGGACTCGCGGTCGATCGGCTGCGACCTGTCGCTGGCCTGGCCGACCAACGAGATCGCGGTGATGGGCGCGGAGGCCGCCGTGAACGTCATCCACCGCAAGGAACTGGCCGCCGCCGCCGATCCGGACGAGCTGCGGCGGGTGCTGGTGGCCCGTTACGCGGACGAGCTGGCGCACCCGTACTACGCGGCCGAGCGCGGCCTGGTGGACGACGTGATCGACCCGGCGCAGACGCGGGCGGCGGTGCGGCGAGGGCTGGAAATGCTGCGCGACAAGCGTCGTCGCAGTCCGGCGCGCAAGCACGGCAACGTGCCGCTGTGACGAGCTGGACGGCTCGGGAGCCGGGCGGCGCCAGCCCTCCGGCTCCTGGGCCGGTCACCGGCCGGTGAGGTCCGGCAACGCGCGCCGTTCCGGGACGCCATCGGTGACCCACACCAAGCGGGCGTCGGTGGCGGGCGGGCGGCTGAGCAGGCGGGCGGCGCGTTCGGGCGACCGCAGCCGCATCCGCGTGCCGCCGTTGGCGAGTACGACTTCGGCGTGGTCGGGGAAGGCCAGGCCCCAGGCGGCGATGTCGGCGTCGGTGTTGTCGTGCACCTGGACGACGGCGAACAGCCGGGGCGCGTCGTCGGCCACCATCTCGGCCACGAAGGTGTCCAGGTCGGGTACGAGCTCGGTCTCGGTCATGGCGCAACGCTAGCGATTGAAATTCAGTTTGCGGCTCAAGTGGCATGGAGTCCGCTCGATGGAGTGAATGGCAGCGGGGATGCCGGGGCGGTCGGGCAGACTCCGGGTGTGATCACATCCGACCCCGGCCCGATCGTGCAGCGGATCCTGCTGGGTGCCGAGTTGCGCGACGCGCGGGAGGCCGCGGGCCTGTCCAGCGCCGACGCGGGCAAGGCCCTCGGCTGGTACTCGGGGAAGCTGTCGAAGGTCGAGCAGGGCGACCTGCAGGTCAGCGAGAAGGACCTGGCCAAGATCGTCCGGATCTACGGGATCCCCGAGTCCGCCGCTCCGGAGCTGCGGCGGTTGGCTACCGAGTCTCGCCGCAAGCTGCCACCGGCTCGGGTTCCGGAGCACTCGGTGAAGTACGTGAACCTGGAGCGCGCGGCCACCGAGTTGAAGGTCTTCAACCTCGACTGCGTGCCAGGAATCGTGCAGACCGCCCACTACGCCAGGGCGCTGCTGGAGCGGTCGGTGACCGCCTCGGCCACCGACGTCGACCGGATGGCCGAGGACCGGGCGAAGCGGCTGGAGTGGATGAAATCCGAAGGTGCGCCCCGCCTCTGGTTGGTGCTCAGCGAAGAGGCGTTGCACCGCGAGATCGGCGGGCCGGAGGTGATGCGGGCCCAGCTGGCCGAGCTCCGGGCGCTGGGGAAGCTGCCGCACGTGTGCGTTCAGGTCGTGCCGTTCGACGCCGGTGCGCACTCCTCCCATGGTGTCGCCTTCACGATCCTGACCCTGCTCGCGGGGCGGCCGGGGATCGTCTACGTCGAAGGGCTGACCGCTTCGGACTACCTGGGGCGCGAGCACGTCCGCACCTACAACCTCGCTTTCGACAGCCTGCGGGCCAACGCCTTGAGCGAGCAGCGCACGGTTGAGAAGATCAATCGGCGTATTCGCGAGCTGTCTTAGGAGCGGCCAATGTGGCGGAAGTCGTCGCGCAGTGGTGGGGCGCAGAACTGCGTCGAGGTGGCTCGGTCCGCCGAACGGGCGGCGGTGCGGGACACCAAGAGCCGGGAGTCGGGGACGTTGGTGTTCCGGCCGGGGGCGTTCCAGGCGTTCCTCAACACCCTCAAGCAGTGAGAACGGCCCACCGACCGGGGAACGCGGTCGGTGGGCCGTCGGGGACAGCCGACCCCTGGGGGTGTGGGTCAGCCGGGTAGGAGGGCGTTCGGGTTGTCGCGCAGCGCGGTGCACGCGGCGCGCAGGCCGGTGGCCAGTCGGTCGATCTGCTCGTCGGTGATGAAGACCGACGGTTCGAAGCGCAGGGTGTGGGTGGCGCTGGCGGTGGGGAAGACGCGGACGTGGTGGGCGTTGAGCAGGTAGCCCGCCAACACGTAGCCGAGGAGGCCCTGGCCGGCCAGCTCGCCCACCGGGCCCGCGGCGCCGGTCTGGTCGTGGAACTCCAGGCCCAGCATCAGCCCGCGACCGCGGACGTCGGCGACGACGGTCGGGAAGTCGGCCTGGACCGCGCGCAACGCCGACGCCAGCGCCTGGCCCCGTTCCGCCGCACGTCCGCAGGCGTCGAGCCGCTCGACCAGGTCGACCACCCGCGAACCGATGTGGCAGGAGAACGCGTCCTTGGCGAACGTCGAGCTGTGCACCAGCTCGAACTCCGGCACGTAGGCCGACTGCCGGATCAGGGTCACGGCCGCCTTGGCGATGCCGCCGCCGAGTGCCTTGGCCAGCAGCACGTAATCGCCGCGCAGCCCGACGTGCGACGACGCGAAGAACGCGCCGGTCCGCCCGATCCCGGTCTGGATCTCGTCCACCACGACCGGGAAGCCGCCCGCGTCGGCCGCGGCGCGGATGTCGGCCGCCACCTCGGCGTCGAGCACGTGGATGCCGCCCTCGCCCTGGATCGGTTCCACGAAGAACGCGGCGATCACCGGCAGGTCGCGTTCCACCAGTCGGCCGTCGCGGACGTCGAGCAGCGTGACGCGGCACGCCTCGACCTCCTTGGCGACCTCGCCGCCCGCCACGAACCGCGCCTGCGCGGCCAGCGCCCGGAACGGCAGCCGGTAACCGGCGTTGTGGGTGAGCTGCACGCTGCCCGCCAGCTTGCCGTGGAACGACCCTTCGAGCGTCAGGAACACCGGCGGCGCGTCGTACCGGCCCTCGTTGTGCTCGCGGACCCGTTCGGCCAGGTCGGCGGGCGCGTCGGCCAGATGCGCCTCGATCTCGTCGCGCAGCGCCGCGACCCGCGCGCCGCGGGCCATCTCGGCGTGCTTCAACGCGATCTCGACGGCTTCCGCGCCGGTGCTGGCGAAGATCGCCGAGTACGGCTCGTCGGTGCCGAACTCCCGCCACAGCACGCGGTTCAGCGCGAGGGCCAGGTCGTTGGCGTAGGGGTGGTCGGAGAACTGCGCGTGCACGGGGACCTGCCGGTCCAGCAGGTCCCGGGCGCACCGCACGACCTCCGGGTGGTTGTGGCCCAGCACCAGCGAGCCGTAACCGCCGACGAAGTCCACCACCGGCACCTCGTCGCCGGACGGCCGGCGCCACCACAGCGTGTCCGCTTCGCCGCGCACGTACTCGGCGTCCAGCCCCAGCTGGGACAACAGGCCGCCCAGGTGCGCCTCGGCCAGTCGCGGCTCCATGTCAGTTGTCGCCGAACGGGTTGTCGATGGCGTAGCGCCACTTGCCGTCCGGGCCCCTGCGCAGCACGTCCAGGCCCGTGCCGGACAGCGGCTCCTCGCCCTCGATGTCGAACGACCAGTCGACCACCAGCAGCGCGGTGTCGCCGGTCACGTACGACTCCTTGAGCTCGGCGCGCATCGCCGGGCGCTTGGCCATGAACTCCTTCACGGCCTGCTCGTGCTCGGCGCCGCTGATGGGGTTCTCGGGGGCCCACACCGACACGGCGTCCTCGGTGTAGAGCGACAGGACGGCGTCGACGTCGCCCGAGTTCATCGCCCGGACGTACAGCGCGGTCATCTTGGTGGCGTCCTCGGGCAACGCGAAGTTCGTGGTCATGGGGACCAGTCCCTTTCTGGGTTTGGCCGGTTCTGGGTCGGGCCGGAATGACGGCACCGACGTTAACCAGGACTCGGTCACGCGCCGGTAATTCGCCGGCCGGAGAACGCCCGACGACCGTTTCGTGACTGCGCGGGCGCAATTCGTCGGTAGAACCGGAGATCGGAAAACCATCCCGCTCGCGAAGGGCTTGTCGATGACGAACCTGGACGACACGGTCGCGGTGGTCGGTGTGTCCTGCCGGCTGCCCGGTGCGACCGACCCGGCCGCGTTCTGGCGGCTGCTGCGCGACGGCCGGGACGCGGTGACCGAGGTGCCCGCGGACCGGTGGGAGACCCTGTCCCCGGAGACCAAGGCGGTGCGCGGCGCGCGGTACGGCGCGTTCCTGGACCGGGTCGGCTACTTCGACGCCGGGTTCTTCGGCATCTCACCGCGCGAGGCCGCCGCGACCGACCCGCAGCAGCGGCTGGTGCTGGAGCTGGCGTGGGAGGCGCTGGAGGACGCCGGGATCGTGCCCGGCTCGCTGGCGGGCACGGCGGCGTCGGTGTTCGTCGGCTCGTTGCGCGACGACTACGCCGGTCTGGTGCTCGGGCGCGGCGCGATCACGCAGCACACCAACACCGGCACGCACCGGGGCATCATCGCCAACCGCGTGTCCTACGCGTTGGACCTGCGCGGTCCCAGCGTCGTGGTGGACACCGCGCAGTCGTCGTCGCTGGTCGCGGTGCACCTCGCGGCGGAGAGCGTGCGCAACGGCGAGTCGCCGCTGGCCTTGGCGGCGGGTGTGAACCTGAACATCCTCGCCGAGGGCGCGCTGGGCGCGGACAAGTTCGGCGGGCTGTCGCCGGACGGCCGGTGCTTCACCTTCGACGCGCGGGCCAACGGGTACGTGCGCGGCGAGGGCGCGGCAGTGCTGGTGCTCAAGCCGCTGCGCGCCGCCCTGGCCGACGGTGACGACGTGTACGCGGTGATCCGGGGCAGCGCGGTCAACAACGACGGCGCGACACCGGGTCTGACCGTGCCGCAGCCCGCGGCGCAGGCGGCGGTGGTGCGGGCGGCGCAGCGGCGGGCCGGGGTGGACGCCGGGGCGGTGCAGTACGTGGAGCTGCACGGCACCGGCACGCCGGTCGGAGACCCGATCGAGGCGGCGGGGCTGGGCGAGGCGTTCGCCGGTCGGGCCGAGCCGCTGCCGGTGGGGTCGGTGAAGACGAACATCGGGCACCTGGAGGGCGCGGCGGGCATCGTCGGCCTGCTGAAGTCGGTGCTGGCCATCCGGCACCGCGAGCTGCCCGCGAGCCTGAACTTCCGCTCGCCCAACCCGGAGCTGCGGCTGGACGAGCACAACCTGACCGTCCAAACGGGACGTTCCGCTTGGCCGCACCCGGACCGGCCGCTGGTGGCGGGGGTGAGCTCGTTCGGCATGGGCGGCACGAACTGCCACGTGGTGGTCGCCGAACCGCCCGCGCCGGCGCCGAACGTGATCGAGCCGGCCACCGCGACCGCCGACGGGTTCGCGGTGGTGCCGGTCTCCGGGCGCACGCCCGAGGCGTTGCGGGCGCACGCGGCCCTCATGCGGGCCACCGAAGGCGAACCACGCGACCTCGGCTGGTCACTCGCCACCACGCGCACGTCGTTCGAGCACCGGGCCGTGGTGATCGCGTCCGACCGCGCCTCCCTCGACACCGGCCTGGACGCCGTCGCGGCGGGCGTGCCCGCGCCCAACGTCGTCAGCGGCACGGTCGCGGACGGCACGCTCGGCGTCGTCTTCACGGGTCAGGGCGCGCAGCGCGCCGGCATGGGCGCCGAGCTGCACCGCGCGTTCCCGGTGTTCGCCGAGGCGTTCGACGAGGTCTGCGCGCACCTCGACCCCGGCCTGCGCGACGTCGTCACCTCGGGCGAGGGCCTCGACGACACCGCCTGGACCCAGCCCGCCCTGTTCGCGGTCGAGGTGGCCGCGTACCGGCTGGCCGAGTCGTGGGGCCTCACGCCGCAGGTCGTGCTGGGCCACTCCATCGGCGAGATCGCGGCCGCCCACGTGGCCGGGATCCTCTCCCTGCCCGACGCCTGCGCCCTGGTGAGCGCGCGCGGCAGGTTGATGGGCGCGTTGCCGGCCGGTGGCGCGATGGTCGCGGTGGAGGCGGCCGAGGACGAGCTGGACCTCCCGGACGGCGTCGCGCTCGCGGCGGTCAACGGTCCGCGCGCGGTCGTGCTGTCGGGGCCTGAGGACGCCGTCCTGGCCTACGCGAAGACGTTGAGCCACCGCACGAAGCAGCTCACCGTGAGCCACGCGTTCCACTCGCCGCTGATGGACCCGATGCTGGACGAGTTCCGCGACGTGGTGCGCGGCCTCACGTTCCACCAGCCGGTCATCCCGGTGGTGTCGACCGTGCGCCCCGACGCCGACCTCACCGACCCCGAGCACTGGGTCCGCCAGGTCCGCGAGCCGGTCCGGTTCCTCCAGGCCGTGCGCGCGCTGGACGTCACCACGCTCGTCGAGGCCGGGCCGGACGGCGTGTGCTCGGCGATGGCGGCCGACGCGGGCGTGCGCGCGTTCCCGATGATGCGCAAGGGCCACGACGAGGTGACCACGGCGCTGACCGCGTTCGCCGCCGCCCACACGCGGGGCGTGCCCGTCGACTGGTCCGCCCTGCACCTCGGGCGGCGGGTGAAGCTGCCCACCTACCCGTTCCAGCGCGAACGGCACTGGCTGGACGAGGAGGCCGCGCCGGTCCGGGTCGAACGGTCGGCGGACGTCGCGCACCTGGTGCTGCACCACGTCGCCGCCGTGCTCGGCGCGGACCCCGGCAAGGTCGACCCGCGCCGCCCGTTCCGCGACCTGGGGTTCGACTCGCTGATGGGCGTGGAGCTGCGGGAGAACCTGGCCGCCGCGACCGGCCGCGCCCTGCCCACCGGCCTGCTGTTCGACCACCCCACGCCGCAGGCCTTGATCTCCTACCTGCACGAGGACGAGGTCACCGAGGAGGTGTTCGAGCAGCGCGAGCAGCACGACGAGCCGATCGCGATCGTCGGCATGGCGTGCCGCTTCCCGGGCGGCGTGGAGTCGCCGGAGGACCTGTGGCGGCTGGTCGCCGAGGGCCGGGACGCGATCGGGGAGTTCCCGACCGACCGCGGCTGGTCGGGCGACCTCTACCACCCCGACCCGGACCGCTCGGGCACCAGCTACGTGCGGGAGGGCGGCTTCCTGGCCGGCGCGGGCGAGTTCGACCCGGCGTTCTTCGGCATCTCGCCGCGCGAGGCGCTGGCCATGGACCCGCAGCAGCGGTTGCTGCTCCAGACCGCGTGGGAGGCCGTCGAACGGGCGGGCGTCGACCCGGAGTCGTTGCGCGGCAGCCGGACCGGCGTGTTCGTCGGCGGCACGGCGGCCGACTACGGGCCCCGCATGCACGAGGCGTCCGACCAGGCCGAGGGGCACGTGCTGACCGGCGCGACGCCGAGCGTGATGTCGGGCCGCATCGCCTACCAGCTCGGGCTCATCGGACCCGCGCTCACCGTGGACACGGCCTGCTCGTCGTCCCTGGTGGCCCTGCACCTCGCGGTGCGGTCGCTGCGCAGCGGCGAGTCCAGCGCGGCCATCGCGGGTGGCGTCACGGTCATGGCCACACCCGGCATGTTCCTGGAGTTCTCCCGCCAGCACGGCCTCGCCGCCGACGCGCGGTGCAAGTCGTTCTCCGCCGACGCGGACGGCACGGCGTGGGCCGAGGGCGTCGGCGTGGTGATGCTGGAACGGCTGTCCGACGCCCGCCGCAACGGGCGCCGGGTGCTCGCCGTCATCCGGGGCAGCGCGATCAACTCCGACGGCGCGTCCAACGGCCTCACCGCGCCCAACGGCCGGTCCCAGCAGCGCGTGATCCGGCAGGCGCTGGCCGACGCCGGGCTGGAGCCGTCCGAGGTGGATGTGGTGGAGGCGCACGGCACCGGCACGTCGTTGGGCGATCCCATCGAGGCCGAGGCCATCCTCGCCACCTACGGCCGCGACCGCGACGAACCGCTGTGGCTGGGCTCGCTCAAGTCCAACATCGGCCACGCGCAGGCGGCGGCCGGCGTCGGTGGCGTGATCAAGCTGGTGGAGGCGATGCGGCACGGCGTCATGCCGCGCACCCTGCACGTCGGCGAGCCCACCCCGAAGGTCGACTGGACGTCGGGCAAGGTCGAGCTGCTGGCCGACGCGCGCGAGTGGCCCGCGCCCCGCCGGGCGGGCATCTCGTCGTTCGGCATCAGCGGCACCAACGCGCACCTGGTGCTGGAGCAGGGCGACGTGCACGAGCCGACGCGCGCCGAGGTAGCCACGCCCGTGCCGTGGGTGTTCAGCGGCCGGGACGCCGAGGCCGCCGTCGCCGGCCTGGACCGGGTCCGCGGTCGGACCGACGTCGCCGAGGTGGCCCGCGCGCTGGCCGGACGCACGCGCTTCGACCACCGGGCCGTCCTGGTCGGCGTCACGCCCGAGGACTTCTCCGGCGCCGCGCCGGCCACCGGTCGTGCGGTCCCCGACGGCCGCACGGCGGTGCTGTTCACCGGGCAGGGCGCGCAGCGCGCGGGCATGGGACGTGAGCTGTACGAGACGTTCCCGGTGTTCGCCCGCGCCCTGGACGAGGTCGTGGACGCCTTCGCGCCGCACCTGGACGTGCCGCTCAAGGACCTGATGTTCGGCGACCGCCCGGAGCTGCACGAGACCCGCTGCACCCAGCCCGCCCTGTTCGCCTTCGAGACCGCCCTGTTCCGGCTGGCCGAGCACCACGGCCTCACCCCGGACCTGGTGGCCGGGCACTCCATCGGCGAGCTGGTCGCCGCCCACGTCGCCGGGATCCTCACGCTCGACGACGCGGCCAAGCTGGTCGCCGCGCGCGGCCGGCTCATGCAGTCGGCCCGCGGCGGCGGAGTGATGATCTCAGTGCAGGCCGGGGAGGACGACCTCGGCGAGCTGCCCGACGGGGTGGCGCTCGCGGCCGTCAACAGCCTGACCTCGCTGGTGCTGGCGGGTGACGAGGACGCCGTCACGGCGTTCGCGAGCCGGTTCCCGCGCGCCCGCAAGCTCCAGGTCAGCCACGCGTTCCACTCGCCGCACATGGACGACGTGCTGGACGAGTTCCGCTCGATCGCCGCGACCGTCACCCACCACGAGCCGCGGATCCCGGTGATCTCCACGGTGACCGGCGAGCCGCTGGTCCCCGACGCCGACCACTGGACGCGCCAGATCCGCGGCACGGTCCGCTTCCTGGACGCCGTGCGCGGCCTGGAGCGGCACGGCGCGACGGTGTTCGTGGAGGTCGGCCCGGACGCGGTGCTCGCGCCGCTCGCGCAGGCCGCCGGCGTCACGGCGGTGTCGCTGGGACGCGCCGGCCGGCCCGAGCCGGTGACGGCGGTGTGGGGCATGGCGCACGCCCACGCCCACGGCGCGCCTCTGGACGTGGCGTCGTTCGTGCCCGGCGCGGACCGCGCCGACGACGTGCCGACCTACCCGTTCCGCCGCGACCACTACTGGCTCACCGACCGGCCCCGCGCCACCGGCCTGGTCACCACGGTGGTGGAGCTGGCCGAGCGGGACGAGGTCGTGCTCACCGGCGAGGTGTCGTTGACCGCGCAGCCGTGGCTGGCCGGTCACGTGGTCAACGGCTCGGTGCTGGTGCCGGGCACGGCGTTCCTGGAGCTGGCGCTGGCGGCGGGGGAGCGGGTCGGCCTGCCGCGCGTCGAGGACCTGACCCTGGAAGCGCCGCTGGTCGTGCCGGCGACCGGGTCGGTGTCGGTGCAGGTCACCGTGCGGGAGGGCCGGTTCACCGTGCACTCGCGCCAGGACACCTGGCAGCGGCACGCCTCCGGCACGCTCACCGAGGCCGCCACGCAGGCCGAGTCGTTCCCGTGGCCCCCGGAGGTCGACGAAGAGCCGATCGACGACGCCTACGACCGCCTGGCGGCTCTCGGCTACGACTACGGCGACCCGTTCCGCGGCCTGCGGGCGATGTGGCGTGACGGCGACACGGTCTACGCCGAGGTCGCGATCACCGCGCCGGTCAAGGGCTTCGCGGTCCACCCGGCGCTGCTGGACGCCGTGCTGCACCCGCTCGTGCTCGAACCGGCCGGCGAAGGTCGGATCAGGCTGCCGTTCGCGTGGAGCGGGGTGGAGCTGAAGGCGGCCGGCGCGACCGGGCTGCGCGTCCGCATCACGCCCGACGGCGCCGACACCTTCGCCGTGGACGTCGCCGACCCGGCGGGCGTGCCGCTGGGCCGCATCGACGGCATCACGTTGCGCGCCGTCGCCAAGGACGCCCTCGCGGGCAGCTCCACGTTCGCGGTGACCTGGACCGAGGTCGCGGCGGACGAGCCGGTGGGCGACCTGGTGGTCGTGCCGCCGGCCGGGACCGACGACCCGCGCGCGGCCGTGCGCCGGGCGTTGGGGCTGGTGAAGGACTGGCTCGCGGAGGAGCACGACCCGGGCGACCGGCTGGTGTTCCACACCCGGCGGGCGGTCGCGGCCCAGCCGGGCGAGCCGGTGGACGACCTGGCCAACGCCGCCGTGTGGGGTCTGGTGCGGGTGGTGCAGTCCGAGCACCCGGACCGCGTGGTCGTGGTGGACGCCGAGGACGCCGACGCGGTGCCCGCCGCCGTCGCGACCGGTGAGCCGCAGGTCGCCGTGCGGGACGGCCGGTTCCTCGTGCCGCGCCTGACCCGGACCGAGCTGGGCGAGCCCGTGCGGCTGCACGGCACCGTGCTCGTCACCGGTGGCACGGGCGGGCTCGGCGCGTTGGTCGCCCGGCACCTGCACGACCAGCACGGCGTGCGCGACCTGCTGCTGGTCGGCAGGCGCGGGCTGGACGCGCCCGGCGCGCGGGAACTGGCCGAGGAGCTGGGCGCGCGGGTGGCGGCCGTCGACGTGGCCGACCGCGAGGCGTTGGCCGAGCTGCTGGCCGGTGAGCGGATCACCGCCGTCGTCCACGCCGCCGGCGTGCTGGACGACGCGACCACCACGGCGTTGACCGACGAGCAGGTGGACCGGGTCCTCGCACCCAAGGCGCTCGCGGCCCGCCACCTGCACGAGCTGGCAGGCGACGTCGAGGCGTTCGTGCTGTTCTCGTCGATCTCCGGTGTGCTCGGCACGGCGGGCCAGGGCAACTACGCCGCCGCCAACACCTACCTGGACGCCCTGGCCGCGCACCGCCGCGCGCGGGGCCTGCCCGCGGTGTCGCTGGCGTGGGGTCTGTGGGACGCCGGCATGGGGGAGAGGCTGGGTGAGGCCGACCTGGCGCGCTGGGCACGTGCCGGTGTCGCGCCGCTCGACCCGAAGCGCGGCCTGGCGCTGTTCGACCGCGCGCTCGCGGGTGACGCGGGCCTGCTCGTCCCGGCCGCGCTGGAGCCGTCCCGAGTGGACGGTGACGTGCCGCCGCCGTTGCGCGGCCTGGTGAAGCGGCGTGCCGCCAAGGCCGTGGCGGCCACGTTGACCGAGGCGAACGCGCTGGACCTGGTGCGCTCGCTGGCCGCCGCCGCGCTCGGCCACGCCGACGGCGCCGCGGTCGACCCGGAGAAGGCGTTCCGGGACCAGGGCTTCGACTCGCTTGCGGGCGTCGACCTGCGCAACCGGCTGATCGCGGCCACCGGGCGCAAGCTGCCCACGACGCTGGTCTTCGACCACCCCACGCCGACCGCGCTGGCCGCGTACCTGGTGGCGGGCAACCGGAAGGCCGAGCGGAAGGTCTCGGCCCGCGCCGACGAGCCGATCGCGATCGTCGGCATGGCGTGCCGCTTCCCGGGCGGGGTGCGGTCGCCGGAGGATTTGTGGCGGCTGGTCGACGAGGGCCGGGACGCGATCTCGGAGTTCCCGACCAACCGGGGCTGGGACGTCGACGCGCTGTACGACCCGGACCCGGAGAAGCTCGGCACCACCTACACCCGGCACGGGGGGTTCCTGCACGACGCCGACCTGTTCGACGCGGGCTTCTTCGGCATGTCGCCGCGCGAGGCGCTGGCGACCGACCCGCAGCAGCGGCTGCTGCTGGAGACGGCCTGGGAGGCGTTCGAGGACGCGGGCATCGACCCGACGACCCTGCGCGGCAGCCGGTCCGGCGTGTTCACCGGCGTGATGTACGACGACTACGCCTCACGCCTGCCCGAGACGCCCGACGAGGTCGAGGGCTTCCTGCTGGCGGGCAACACCTCCAGCGTCATCTCCGGGCGGCTCGCCTACACCTACGGCTTGGAGGGCCCGGCGATCACGGTCGACACGGCCTGCTCGTCGTCGTTGGTGGCGCTGCACCTGGCGGCCCAGGCGCTGCGCAACGGCGAGTGCGACCTGGCCCTGGCGGGCGGCGTCACGGTGATGGCCGGGCCGAGCACGTTCGTCGAGTTCTCCCGCCAGCGCGGGCTGTCGGCGGACGGCCGCTGCAAGTCGTTCTCGGCCGACGCCGACGGCACCGGCTGGTCGGAGGGCGTCGGCCTGCTGGTGGTCGAGCGGCTCTCCGACGCGCGCGAGCGCGGCCACCGCGTGCTGGCGGTCGTGCGCGGCTCGGCGGTGAACTCCGACGGCGCGTCCAACGGCCTCACCGCGCCCAACGGGCCGTCCCAGGAACGGGTGATCCAGGCGGCGCTCTCGGCCGCCCGGCTGACCCCGGCGGACGTCGACCTGGTCGAGGCGCACGGCACCGGGACGAAGCTCGGGGACCCGATCGAGGCGCAGGCGCTGCTGGCCACCTACGGTCAGGACCGCGAGGAACCGCTGTGGCTGGGGTCGCTGAAGTCCAACATCGGCCACGCGCAGGCGGCGGCCGGTGTCGGCGGGATCATCAAGGTGGTGCAGGCGATGCGGCACGGCGTGATGCCGCGCACCCTGCACGTCGGCGAGCCGTCCCCGCACGTCGACTGGTCGTCCGGCGCGGTCGAACTGCTGACCGAGCCCCGTGAGTGGCGAGCCGGCCGTCCGCGTCGCGCGGCGGTGTCGTCGTTCGGCATCAGCGGCACCAACGCGCACGTCGTGCTCGAACAGGGCCCGGAGCCCGCGCCGGCCGACCGCGCCACGCCCGAGGTGGTGCCTTGGGTGCTGTCGGCCCGGGACGACGAGGCGTTGCGCGCCCAGGCCGCGGCCCTGCACGCCCACCTCGCAGAGCACCCCGACCTGGACCCGGCCGACGTCGGCCTGACCCTGTCCCGCCGGGCGCTGCTCGACCGCCGCGCGGTCGTCGTCGGCCGGGACGCCCTGCTCGGCGACCTCGCCATCGGTGACGGGGAGGGCCGCGGCAAGACCGCGTTCCTGTTCACCGGCCAGGGCAGCCAGCGGGTCGGCATGGGACGGGAGCTGTACGAGACCTCGCCGGTGTTCCGGCAGGCGCTGGACGAGGTCTGCGCGCACCTGGACCCGGTGCTGGACCGCCCGCTCAAGGCGGTGCTGTTCGCCGAACCCGACTCGGCGGACTCGGCGCTGCTCGGGCAGACCGCGTTCACGCAGGCCGCGCTGTTCGCCGTCGAGGTCGCGCTCTACCGGTTCGTCGAGCACCACGGCGTGCGCCCGGACTACCTGTTCGGCCACTCGGTCGGCGAGGTGGCCGCCGCGCACGTCGCCGGTGTCCTCGACCTGGCCGACGCCTGCACGCTGGTCGCCGCGCGCGGCCGGGCCATGCAGTCCGCGCGGGACGACGGCGCGATGGCGGCGATCGAAGCCACCGAGGACGAGGTGCGGTCGTCGCTGCACGGCGTGCTGGCGGTGGCCGCGCTGAACGCGCCCCGCTCGACCGTCGTGTCCGGTGACGAGGCGGCGGTGGCGCGGGCGGTCGCGGAGTGGTCGGCCAAGGGCCGCCGCACGCGCCGGTTGCCGGTCAGCCACGCGTTCCACTCGCCCCACATGGACGAGGTGCTGGACGCGTTCCGCGCCGACCTGGCCGACGTGGTGTTCCGCGAGCCGTCGATCACCGTGGTCTCGGACGTCACGGGCGAGGTCGCGACCGTCGAGCAGCTGCGGTCGCCGGAGTACTGGGTTCGCCACATCCGGGAGGCCGTGCGCTTCCTGGACGGCGTGCGCACGCTGGAACGGCTCGGCGTGACGGAGTTCGTGGAGCTCGGACCGGACGGCGTGCTGACCGCGTTGGCCCGGCAGTGCCTGGAGCGGGAACCGGGCTCGGCGGTGACGGTGCTGCGCGCGGGCCGGCCGGAGCTCGACCACGCGCTGTCGGCGTTGGGCGTCCTGCACACCCGCGGCATCCCGGTGACGTGGGACTTCGGTGACGCACGGCCGGTGACGCTGCCGGGCTATCAGTTCCGGGGACGTCGGTTCTGGCTGGACGCGCCCCGCTCCACGCGCTCGGCCGGCGAGTTGGGGCTGTCCGACCCCCGGCACCCGTTGCTCGGCGCGGCGGTCGAGCTGAGCGGTGGCGACACCGTCGTGCTCACCGGACGGGTGTCGGCCGGTGGTTGGCTCGCCGACCACCGGGTGCGGGACGACGTGCTGCTGCCCGGCACGGCGCTCGCCGAGATGGCGCTCGCCGCCGGCGCCTACACGGGGTTCCCGCACCTGGCCGAGCTGACGTTGTCCGCGCCGTTGGTGCTCGGCAGCGCGCAGGTGCAGGTCACCGTCGGTGCGCCGGAGGGCGGTCGTCGTCCCGTCACGATCCACTCCCGTCCGGATGCCGACTCGCCGTGGGAGCAGCACGCGGCCGGCGCGCTGACGGAGGACGTTCCCGCGGCCGGTGAGTTCTCCTGGCCCGCCGATGCCGAGGCGGTGGACCTCGACGGTGTCTACGAGCGGTTGGCGCCGCACGGCTACCACTACGGGCCGGCGTTCCAAGGGCTGAAGGCGTTGTGGCGGTCGGGTGACGACCTGTTCGCCGAGCTGGTCCCGCAGGAGGGCGACGGGTTCCTGGTGCACCCGGCGGTGCTCGACGCAGCCCTGCACTCGTTGCTGCCCGGGGTGGCGGACGACGACGCGCAGTCCGTGCTGCCGTTCGCGTGGAGCGGGGTGACGGTGCACTCCACCGCGCCCGCCGTCCGCGCGCGGGTGACCCGGACCGGGGCGTCGGTGGCGCTGGTGCTGGCGGACGCGGCGGGCCGGCCGGTGTTGACGGTGGACGAGCTGGCGTTGCGGCCGTTGGGCGGCCGGGTGGCCCGGGACGGGCTGCACGCGCTGACCTGGCGGCCCGTGACCGTGCCCGGTGACCTGCCGCCGCACGGCCTGACCGTGCACCGGGTGCCGGAGCTGGACGCGCGTGAGGCGGTCCACCACACGCTCGACGTGCTGCGCCGGGCGGACCGGCCGCTCGCGGTCGTGGTGCGGGACGGGCTGGAGCACGCGGCCGTGCGAGGTCTGGTGCGCAGCGCGCAGGCCGAGCAACCCGGCCGGTTCAGGCTGGTCACCGCGGATGCCGACGACCTGGTGGACACGGCGTTGCGGTTGGGCGAACCCGAGGTCGCGGTACGCGGCGGGGAGGTGTTGGTGCCCCGCCTGGCCCGCACTCCGTCGGCCGACCGCCCGGTGGACTGGGGCGCCGGGCCGGTGCTGATCACCGGCGCGACCGGCGCGTTGGGCGCGGTCCTGGCCCGGCACCTGGTCACGACCCACGGCGTGGCGGAACTGGTGCTGCTGAGCCGGCGCGGTCCGGACGCGCCGGGCGCGGACCGGCTGGTCTCCGAACTGGACGCGAAGGTGCACCTGGTGGCGTGCGACTCGGCCGACCGGGACGCGCTGGCGGCGGTGGTGGAGCAGTACCGGCCGACGGCCGTCGTGCACACGGCGGGCGTGGTCGACGACGGCACGCTCACCGGGCTCACCTCCGAGCAGGTGGACCGGGTGCTGCGGCCCAAGGTCGACGCCGCCTGGCACCTGCACGAGCTGGCCGGTGACGTGTCGGCGTTCGTGCTGTACTCGTCGGTCGCGGGCCTGCTCGGCACCGCGGGCCAGGCCAACTACGCGGCGGGCAACAGCTACCTGGACGCGCTGGCCGAGCACCGGCACGCGTTGGGCCTGCCCGCGACGTCCCTGGCCTGGGGCCTGTGGGAGACCGAGAGCGAGCTGTCCGGCGGTCTGTCCGAAGTGGACCTGCGGCGGCTGGCCCGGTCCGGTCTGTCGCCGTTGGGCGCGGACGAGGCGATGGAGCTGTTCGACGCGGCCCTGGCGCACGGCGCGCCGGTGCTCGCCGTGACCCGGTTCGACCAGGCGGCGTTGCGGGGTCGGGACGACCTGCCCGCCGTGCTGCGGGACGTGGTCCGCGCCCGCAAGGCCTCGCGGGCCGCGGCGGCTGCCGACGTGGCGGACCTGGACCTGCCGGCGGTGGTGCGGACGCAGGTGGCGGCCGTGCTCGGGCACGACGACCCGGACGCGATCGACACCCGGCGGGCGTTCACCGAGCTGGGCTTCGACTCGTTGACGGCGGTCGAGCTGCGCAACCGGCTCGGCGCGGCCACCGGGCTGACGCTGGCGACCACGGTGGTGTTCGACCACCCGAGCCCGGAGGCGTTGGCCGAGCACCTGCGGTCGCTGGTGT
Organism: Saccharothrix luteola; assembly: GCF_020859565.1. Classification (GTDB taxonomy): domain Bacteria; phylum Actinomycetota; class Actinomycetes; order Mycobacteriales; family Pseudonocardiaceae; genus Actinosynnema; species Actinosynnema luteola. The sequence continues at coordinate 331,610 of NZ_JAJHUO010000002.1, forward strand.
CGGCCGACGAGGAATCGCTGGTGGACCGCCTGGAAGCGGCGGTGCGCGCGGGCGAGCTGGACGACACCGCGCTGGACCGGCTGCGCACCCTGCTCGGCGCGGGCACCGCACTGGACACCGACCTCGACTCCGCTGACGACGACGCGTTGTTCGCGCTGGTCGACGAGCTGGACTAGGAGACGACGTGGCTGACGAGAACAAGCTCCGCGATTACCTCAAGCGGGCCATCGCCGACGCGCGGGACGCCCGCAGGCGGTTGAAGGAGGTCGAGGACCGCGACCACGAGCCGGTGGCGATCGTCGGCATGGCCTGCCGCTACCCCGGCGGCGTCAGCACGCCCGACGAGCTGTGGCGGCTGGTGGCGGAGGGGCGTGACGCGATCACGCCGTTCCCGACCAACCGCGGCTGGCCCGCCGACCTGCACGACCCCGACCCGGACCGGGTCGGCCGGTCCACCACCGGGCACGGCGGCTTCCTGCACGACGCCGACCGGTTCGACGCCGGGTTCTTCGGCCTGTCACCGCGCGAGGCGCTGGCCGTGGACCCGCAGCAGCGGCTGCTGCTGGAGGCCACCTGGGAGACGGTGGAGGGCGCGGGCATCGACCCGGAGTCGTTGCGCGGCAGCAAGACCGGTGTGTTCGTCGGCGTGATGTACAACGACTACGGCTCGCGGCCGAACCTGCCGCCCGACGACGTCGAGGGCTACCTGTTCAGCGGCAGCGCGGGCAGCATCGCGTCCGGTCGGCTGGCCTACACGTTCGGCCTGGAGGGCCCGACCGTCACCGTGGACACGGCGTGCTCGTCGTCGTTGGTCGCGGTGCACCTGGCGGCGAACGCGCTGCGCCGGAGCGAGTGCACGCTGGCGGTGGCGGGCGGCGCGACGGTGATGTCGACGCCGACCGCGTTCATCGAGTTCTCCCGGCTGCGCGGGCTGGCGTCGGACGGCCGCTGCAAGTCGTTCTCCGACCACGCCGACGGCACCGGCTGGGCCGAGGGCGTCGGCGTGCTGCTGCTGGAGCGGCTGTCCGACGCGCGCCGCAACGGCCACCGGGTGCTGGCGGTGATCCGGGGCAGCGCGGTGAACTCCGACGGCGCGTCCAACGGCCTGACCGCGCCGAACGGCCCGGCGCAGGAACGCGTGATCCGGGCGGCGCTGTCGGCGGCCGGCCTGTCGCCGTCGGACGTGGACCTGGTGGAGGCGCACGGCACCGGGACGACGTTGGGTGACCCGATCGAGGCACGAGCGGTGCTCGCCACCTACGGCCGGGACCGCGAGCAGCCGGTGTGGTTGGGGTCGCTGAAGTCGAACATCGGGCACGCCCAGGCGGCGGCCGGCGTCGGCGGGATCATCAAGGTGGCGCAGGCGATGCGGCACGGCGTCATGCCCCGCACGCTGCACGCGGAGGAGCCGTCGAGCCACGTCGACTGGACGGCGGGCAAGGTCGGGCTGCTGACCGAGGCTCGCGAGTGGCCACGCACCGACCGGCCGCGGCGGGCCGGTGTGTCGTCGTTCGGGTTCGGCGGCACGAACGCGCACGTGGTGATCGAAGAGGCCGACCCCACGCCGGTCGAGGGCACGCCCGCCGATGGTGAGCCGCAAGCGGATGACGCGGTGCCGGTCGCGTCTTCGGAGGGCTCCGAGCGCGACCCGGGGTTGCCGGTGCCGTTCGTGCTGTCCGGCCGCAGCCCGGAAGCCGTGGCGGAGCAGGCGAAGCGGCTCGCCGAAGCCGGGGCGGCCGGTCGGGACGCGGCGTTCACGGTGGCCACCCGCACGCCCATGCCGTACCGGGCGGCGGGCACCGATCTGCACGACTTCCCGGCCGCCGTGGTGCCGCCACGTGGCAAGGTGGCCTTCGCGTTCACCGGGCAGGGTGCGCAGCGGGTCCGCATGGGGCTCGAACTGGCCGAGGCGTACCCGGTGTTCGCCCGCGCCTTCGCCGAGGTGTGCGAGCACCTGCCCGTGCGGGACGTCATCGAGTCCGGCGCGGACCTCGACCTCACCGGCAACGCGCAGCCCGCCCTGTTCGCGGTCGAGGTGGCGTTGTTCCGGCTGGTGGAGTCGTGGGGCGTGCGCCCGGACTTCCTGGTCGGCCACTCGATCGGCGAACTCGCCGCCGCGCACGTGGCCGGTGTGCTGTCCCTCGCCGACGCCGCCGCGCTGGTCGCCGCCCGCGGCCGGCTCATGCAGGCGTTGCCGGCCGGCGGCGCGATGGTCGCGGTCCGGGCCGCCGAGGACGAGCTGGACCTGCCCGAGGGCGTGGCGGTCGCCGCGGTCAACGGGCCGCGCTCGCTCGTCCTGTCCGGTGCGGAGGACGCCGTCCTCCAGGTCGCCGAGGGGCTGCGCGGCAAGCGGCTCGCGGTCAGCCACGCGTTCCACTCGCCGTTGATGGAACCCATGCTGGACGAGTTCCGCGCCGTGGCCCGCGGCCTGACCTACCACCAGCCGCGCATCCCCGTGGTGTCGACGGTGGCGGAAGGCTCCGACTGGACCGACCCCGAGTACTGGGTGCGGCAGGTCCGCGCCACGGTCCGCTTCCACGACGCCCTCGTCGCCCTGCGCGACCGCGACACGCGCACGGTGGTCGAGATCGGCCCGGACGCCGTGCTGAGCGGTCTCACCGCCGCCGCGCTCGACGACGTCAAGGCGGTGCCGCTGCTGCGGGCAGGCCAGTCGGAACCGCTCACGGTCGCGAACGCGCTGGCCGAGCTGCACATGCGTGGCGTGGACCCGGACTGGGCGGCGGTGTTCCCCGGCGCGCGCAAGGTGCCACTGCCGACCTACGCGTTCCAGCGCAAGCGGTACTGGCTCGCGCCGTCGGCGAGCGGTGACGTGTCGGCGGCCGGCCTCACGTCGTCCGGGCACCCGCTGCTCGGCGCGACGGTCGAGCTGCCCGACGGCGCGACCGTGCAGACCGGCAAGCTGTCCCTGGCCACCCACCCGTGGCTGGGCGAGCACCGCGTGCACGGCGCCGCCGTCGTCCCCGGCACGGCCCTGGTCGAGCTGGTCGGCGACGTCGCCGACCTGACCGTCACCTCCCCGGTGGTCGTCCCGGACACCGGCGCGGTGACCGTCCAGGTCGTGCGCACCACGACCACCGTCGAGATCCACTCGCGCCGGGACGACGAGCCGTGGACCCGGCACGCCACCGGCACCCCCGACCCGGCCGAGCACCCCGTGGACCACCTCGCCGAGTGGCCGCCCGCCGCGCCCGAGGTCGCGGTCTCCTACGACGGCCTGGACCGGCACGGGTACGGCTACGGGCCGACGTTCCAAGGCCTGCGCAAGGTGTGGCGCGCCGACGGTGAGATCTTCGCCGAGGTCACCGCGGACGTGCCACCCGCCGGGTTCGCCGTGCACCCGGCGCTGTTCGACGCGGCACTGCACCCGCTGCTGCCCGGCCTGGTCGAGGACGGTCCGGCGCGGCTGCCGTTCTCGTGGTCCGGCGTCCGGTTCCACGGCACCGCCGGCACGTCGCTGCGCGTCCGCATCACGCCGAACGGACCGGACTCGGTGGCCCTGCTGGTCACCGACAGCACGGGCACCCCGGTCGTCTCCGTCTCCGACCTCGTCCTGCGCCCGCTCACCGGCCCGGTCACCGGCACGGACCTGCTGTTCACCCCCACCCTCCGGTCCGCACCGGCCCACGTGGACCGCGTGTTCACCGTCGAGACCCCGAACGGCCCGGTGCCCGAGCAGGTCCACCACGTCACGCACCAAGTGCTGGCGGAACTGCGCGACTGGGCGGCCGGATCGGACGGCGTGCTGGGCGTGGCCGTCACCGACGACCTCGCCCACGCGGCCGTCGCCGGCCTCGTCCGCAGCGCGGCGGCCGAACACCCCGGCCGGTTCGCGCTGCTGCGCGACGGGCAGGCACTCGAACCCGTCCTCACCGCGGCCCCGCGCACCGGGCACGACGGCCCGCGCTGGGACACGGTCCTGGTCACGGGCGCGAGCGGTGCGCTCGGCGGCGCGATCGCCCGGCACCTGGTCACCCGGCACGGCGCGCGCAAGCTCGTGCTCCTCAGCCGCAGCGGCAAGGCGCCGGACGTCGAGGGCGCGGAGGTCGTGTCGGTGGCGTGCGACGCGGCCGACCGCGACGCCCTGGCCGCCGTGCTGGCCGAACACCCGGTCACGGCGGTCGTGCACGCGGCGGGCGTGGTGGCGGACGGCACGCTCGACTCGCTGAGCCCAGACCAGGTCGACCGGGTGCTGCGGCCCAAGGTTGACGCCGCCTGGAACCTCCACGAGCTGGCCGGCGACGTCGAGGCGTTCGTGCTGTACTCGTCCATCGCGGGCGTCCTCGGCACGGCCGGGCAGGCGAACTACGCGGCGGGCAACACGTTCCTGGACGCGCTGGCCCGGCACCGGCACGCGCTCGGCCTGCCCGCGACGTCCCTGGCCTGGGGCCTGTGGGAGTCCGACAGCGCGATGTCCGGCGGTCTGTCCGACGTGGACCGCAAGCGGATCCGCCGGCTCGGGCTCAAGCCGATCGCGGTGGACGCGGCGCTGGCGGCGTTCGACGCGGCGCTGACCACCGGCGAACCGGTGCTCGCGGTGACCGGGCTGGACCGGGCCGCGTTGCGCGACGACCCCCACCCGGCCCTGAGGGAACTCGCGCCGAAACGCCGTGCCGCGAGCAAGCCGAAGACGCTCCCCACCGACGTCCGAGCGCTGACGGACCTGGTCCGGTCGCACGTGGCGGCCGTGCTTGGGCACGCGGACCCGTCCGGCGTCGACGCGCGGCGGGCGTTCAGCGAGATGGGCTTCGACTCGCTGACGGCGGTCGAGCTGCGCAACCGGCTCGCCGAGGCCGTCGGGCGGCGGCTGCCCACGACGCTGGTGTTCGACCACCCCACGCCCGCCGCGCTGGCCGAGCACCTGGCGGGCGCGGTCAAGCCGGCCGAGGAGAAGGTGACGGCGGCCGACGAGCCGATCGCGATCGTCGGCATGGCGTGCCGCTACCCGGGTGGTGTGCGCACGCCCGAGGAGCTGTGGGAGCTGGTCGCCGAGGGGCGGGACGCGATCGGCGAGTTCCCCGTCAACCGGGGCTGGGACCTCGACCGGCTCTACCACCCCGACCCGCAGCACCCCGGCACGACCTACACCCGGCACGGCGGGTTCCTGCACGACGCCGACCTGTTCGACCCGGAGTTCTTCGGCATGTCCCCGCGCGAGGCGCTGGCGACCGACCCGCAGCAACGCCTGCTGCTGGAGACCGCCTGGGAGGCCCTGGAACGCGGCGGCATCGACCCGACCTCCGCGCGCGGCACGAGGACCGGAGTGTTCACCGGCCTGATGTACCACGACTACGGCACCGGCGGCGCGTTGCCGCCCGAGCTGGAGGGCTACCTGGTCGGCGGCACGTCCGGCAGCGTGGCGTCCGGCCGCGTGGCCTACGCGCTGGGCTTGGAGGGCCCGGCGATCACGGTCGACACGGCGTGCTCGTCGTCGCTGGTCGCGCTGCACCTCGCGGTCAGCGCGCTGCGGCGCGGTGAGTGCGACCTGGCGTTGGCGGGCGGTGCGACCGTGATGGCCACGCCGACCGCGTTCGTCGAGTTCTCGCGGCAACGCGGCCTGGCACCGGACGGCCGCTGCAAGCCGTTCGCGGCGTCCGCCGACGGCACCGGCTGGGCCGAGGGCGTCGGCGTGCTGCTGGTGGAACGCCTGTCCGACGCCCGCCGCAACGGGCACCCGGTGCTGGCCGTGGTGCGCGGCACGGCGGTCAACTCCGACGGCGCGTCCAACGGCCTGACCGCCCCGAACGGCCCGGCGCAGCAACGCGTCATCCGGGCCGCGCTCGCCGCCGCCGGCCTGGAGCCGTCCGAAGTGGACCTGGTGGAGGCGCACGGCACCGGGACGACGCTGGGCGACCCGATCGAGGCCGAAGCGCTGCTGGCGGTGTACGGCGAGCGTGACCGGCCGCTGGCGCTGGGGTCGCTGAAGTCCAACATCGGCCACACCCAGGCCGCGGCGGGCGTCGGCGGGATCATCAAGGTGGTCGAGGCGATGCGGCACGGCGTGCTGCCGCAGACCTTGCACGTGGACGAGCCGTCTCCGCACGTGGACTGGTCGGCCGGCTCCGTGGAGCTGCTGACGCGGGCCCGCGAGTGGGTGGTGGACCGGCCGCGCAGGGCGGCGGTGTCGTCGTTCGGCATCAGCGGCACCAACGCGCACGTCGTGCTCGAACAAGCGCCGGCGGAGGCCGAGGTCGACCGGGCAGACGGCGCCGTGCCCGTGGTGGTGTCCGCCCGCACCCCGCAGGCGTTGGCCGATCAGCTGGCACGGCTGGCCGAGGCCGACGTCCCGGTCGCCGACCTCGCCCACACGCTCGGCACGGGCCGCGCGCTCCTGGAGCACCGGGCGGTGGTCGCGGTTGAAAGCCCGGCCGACCTGCGTGACGCCGTGGTGCAGCCCCGCGCGCGCGACGGCCGGACGGCGTTCGTGTTCACCGGGCAGGGCGCTCAGCGGGTCGGCATGGGGCTGGAGCTGGCTCGCGCGTTCCCGGCGTTCGCCCGCGCGTTCGACGAGGTGTGCGAGCACCTGCCGGTCCGCGAAGCGATCTCGTCCGGCGACGGCCTCGACGAGACCGGGACCGCGCAGCCCGCGTTGTTCGCGGTGGAGGTGGCGCTGTTCCGGCTGCTGGAGTCGTGGGGCGTGCGGCCGGACCTCGTCGCCGGGCACTCGATCGGCGAGATCGCCGCCGCGCACGTGGCCGGGGTGCTGTCCCTGGCGGACGCGGCCGAGCTCGTCGCGGCACGCGGCCGGCTGATGCAGGCGTTGCCGCGCGGTGGCGCGATGGTCGCCGTGCAGGCGGCCGAGGACGAGCTGGAGCTGCCCGAAGGCGTGGCGGTCGCCGCCGTGAACGGGCCGCGCTCCATCGTGCTGTCCGGGGTCGAGGACGCGGTCCTGGCCTGCGCGAAGCCGTTCAAGCACACCCGGCTCACGGTCAGCCACGCGTTCCACTCGCCGCTGATGGACCCGATGCTGGACGACTTCCGCGCGGTGGCGGAGGAGCTGACTTACCACCGGCCGGAGATCCCCGCGGTGTCGACCGTCGGTGACGACGCCGACTGGACCGACCCGTCGTACTGGGTGCGGCACGTCCGCGAGCCGGTGCGGTTCCACGACGCCGCCCGCACGCTGCTCGACCGCGGCGTCACGACGTTCGTGGAGCTGGGCCCGGACGCGATCCTGACCGGTCTGCTCGCGGCCGTGCTGCCCGAGGGGCACGCCGCGCTGCCCGCGCTGCGCCGCGACCGGTCCGAGCGGCGCACCGCCGTCGAGCTGTTCGCCCACCTGCACGCCCGGGGTGTGCCGGTGGACTGGTCGGCGTTCCCGGGACGGCGGACCGTGCTGCCGACGTACCCGTTCCAGCGCGAGCGGTACTGGCTGTCGGCCAAGCCGCGCACCACGAGCGGGCACCCCGTGCTGGAGGCGCCGGTGCACGTAGCCGACCGCGACGAGGTGCTGTTCACCGGCACCCTGACCGAGCCGCTGACCGGCGCGGGCGTCGCGGACCTGGTGTGGCACGCGGGCCGCGAGGTCGGCTTCCCGGTGGTGGACCTGGACGTCGCCGCGCTGCCCGGTGTCGGCCTGATCCAGCTGAAGGTCGGCGAGCGGGACGGCGACACCCGGCCGGTGAGCGTGCACGCGTGGCAGGACGGGTGGGTCGAGCAGGCCAGGGGCACGCTCACGGCCGGCCCGGCGGTCGACGCCGAGGTGGACCTGTCCCTGCTGGCGCGCGAGGACGTGGAACCCGCCGTGTGGCGCGGCCTGCGGGCCACCGCGCCGGGCACCGCCGTGCGCGTCGACGGCCAGGTGCTCCGTGACGAGCAGGGCAACGAGGTCGCCCGCGTCGACTCGGTCGAGTTCCGCGCGCTCGACGGAGTGCCGCTGTACGAGGTGGACTGGGTGCCGGTCGACCTGCCGGCAGGGGACTCGACGCCCGACGTCATCCGGGTCGAAGCCGGCCCGGACCCGGTCGCGACCGCGCACACCGCGACCCGGCACGTGCTGGCCGAGCTGCGTGAACGTGCCACCGGCACCGGCCGGGCGGTCGTGCACACCCCCGACCCGGCCGATCCCGGGGTGGCGGCCGTGTGGGGCCTGGTGCGGGCCGCGCAGGTCGAGGCGCCTGATCGGATCGTGCTGGTCGGTGGTGACGGCGACGTCGCCGCCGCGGTGGCGTCCGGCGAGCCGCAGGTCGTGTTCCGCGACGGGCGGGCGTTCGCGCCCCGGCTGGTCCGGGCGACGGCGCAGGCCGTGCCCCTGCCGGCGGACGCGGTCGTGCACCGGCCCGCGCCGCCCGCGCGGGCCACCCTCGCCGGCCTCACCGACGACGCGCTCACCGACGCCCTGCGCGCGACCGCCGAGGAGGCCTGGCGGCTGCACGGGGAGACGTCCGGCCACCTGGTCCTCGCGGCCGCCGTGGAGGGCTTCGGCGCGGCCGGTCACGCGCACTACGCGGCCGGGGTGGCGTTCATGGAAGCCCTGGCGCACCACCGTGCCGCGCAAGGGCTGCCGGGCACGGCGGTCATCGGCGGACCGGACGTGGTGGTCACCGATCGACCCGTGGTGATCGCCGCGCCGGTGTCCGAGCTGCCGCGCACGGCGTTGCTGCGCGACCTGATCCGCGCGCCACGGGTGCCGCTGGCCGAACGGCTGGCGTCCGCGGTCGACGGCGAGCGCGGCCGGGTCGTGGAGGAGGTCGTCCGCACCCAGGTGGCGGCCGTCCTCGGGCACGGCGACCCGCGCCGGGTGGACCTGGAGAAGCCGTTCAACGACCTGGGCTTCGACTCGCTCACGGCCGTGGACCTGCGCAACCGGCTCACCGCCGAGACCGGCGTCGCGCTGGAGGCGACCCTTGTGTTCGACCACCCGACGCCCGCCGCGCTCACCGGCGTCCTGCTCGACCGCCTCACGCCCTACGAGGCCGCGCCGGTGCTGACCGAGCTGGACCGCCTGGAGGCGACGCTCGCCGAGGCGGACGACGAGCAGCGGCAGCAGGTGACCGTGCGGCTGCGGACCATCCTGTCCCGCTGGGCCGAGCCGGAACCGGCCGCCGTGCGCACCGACTTCGACTCCACCGCCGAGCTGTTCGACTTCATCGACAACCAGCTCGGCCGCGCCGCCCGCTGACCACCCACGACATCGAGGAGAGTGCAGTGTCCAACGAGGAGCGGCTGGTCGAGTACCTGAAGTGGGTGACGGCGGACCTCCAGCAGGCCCGGCAGCGGATCGCCGAACTGGAGACGCCCGAGCCGGTCGCGATCGTGGCGATGGCCTGCCGCTACCCCGGCGGCGTCACCTCGCCCGACGACCTGTGGCGGCTCGTCGCCGAGGGCCGGGACGGCATCACGCCGTGGCCGACCGACCGCGGTTGGGACGTCGACCGGCTCTACGACCCCGAACCGGGCGTGCCGGGCAAGACCTACACCCGGGAAGGCGGGTTCGTCGACCACGCCACCGAGTTCGACGCCGCGTTCTTCGGCATCTCGCCGCGCGAGGCGCTGGGCATGGACCCGCAGCAGCGCGTGCTGCTGGAGACCGCGTGGGAGCTGTTCGAACGGGCCGGCATCGACACGGCCGCGTTGCGCGGCAGCCGCACGGGCGTGTTCGCGGGCGTGGGGGAGCAGAGCTACCTGGGCCTGGCCGGGCCGGAGGAGCTGGAGGGCTTCCTCATGACCGGCAAGCTGGGCAGCGTGGCGTCCGGGCGGATCGCCTACACGTTCGGCTTCGAGGGCCCGGCGGTCACCGTGGACACGGCGTGCTCGTCGTCGCTGGTGGCGCTGCACATGGCGGTCCGCTCGCTGCGGACGGGCGAGTCGACGTTGGCGGTGGCGGGCGGCTGCACGGTGTACGGCTCGCCCACCGGGTACGTCGACTTCTCCCGCCAGCGCGGTCTCGCGGCGGACGGCCGGTGCAAGTCGTTCGCCGCGGCGGCGGACGGCACCGGCTGGTCGGAGGGCGTCGGCCTGCTGCTGCTGGAGAAGCTGTCCGACGCCCGCCGCAACGGCCACCCGGTGCTGGCCGTGATCCGGGGCAGCGCGGTCAACCAGGACGGCGCGTCCAACGGCCTCACCGCCCCGAACGGCCCCGCGCAGGAACGCGTCATCCGCGCCGCCCTGGACGACGCCCGGCTGTCCACTTCGGACGTGGACCTGGTGGAGGCGCACGGCACCGGCACCCGGCTCGGCGACCCGATCGAGGCGCAGGCGTTGCTGGCCACCTACGGCCAGGGCCGGTCGACGCCGTTGCTGCTGGGATCGCTGAAGTCCAACATCGGGCACAGCGTGGCCGCGGCCGGTGTCGGCGGCGTGATCAAGGTGGTGCAGGCGATGCGGCACGGCGTCGCGCCGCGCACCCTGCACGTGGACGAGCCGACGCCGGTGGTCGACTGGTCGTCGGGGTCGGTGGAGCTGCTGCGCGAGGCGCGGCCGTGGCCGGAGGCCGACCGGCCCCGGCGGGCGGCGGTGTCGTCGTTCGGCGTCAGCGGCACCAACGCCCACGTGGTGCTGGAGCACGTGCCCGAGGAGCGGGGGCCGGCCGCCGAAGCCGACGGCGAGCTGCCGTTCCTGCTGTCCGCGCGGTCGGCCGAGGCGCTGCGGGCGCAGGCGGAGCGGCTGCGTGCCTTCCTCGCCGAACGCCCCGAGGTCTCCCCGGTCGACGTCGCCCACACCCTCGCCACCTGCCGCACGGCCCTGGAGCACCGCGGCGCGGTCGTGGCCCGCGACCGGGACGAGCTGCTGGCCGCGCTGGCGGCGTTCGACGGCGGTGTCCCCGTGCCGCAGCCGGGCCGGACCGCGTTCGTGTTCACCGGCCAGGGCGCGCAGCGCTCCGGCATGGGTCGTGACCTGCACGAACGCTTCCCGGCGTTCCGGCAGGCGTTCGACGCGGTGTGCGCGCTGCTCGACCCGCACCTGCCGACGCCGCTGAAGGATGTGGTGTTCGGCGACTCGGACCTGCTGCACCAGACCCGGTACACGCAGCCCGCGCTGTTCGCGTTCGAGGTGGCGTTGTTCCGGCTGCTGGAGGAGTGGGGCGTCCGGCCGGACTTCGTGGCCGGCCACTCGCTCGGCGAGCTGACCGCCGCGCACGTCGCCGGCGTCTTCTCGCTGGAGGACGCGTGCACGCTGGTCGCCGCACGCGCCCGGCTGATCGGCGAACTGCCGGAGGGCGGTGCGATGGTCGCCGCGGCCGCGCCCGCCGCCGAGGTCGAGCCGCTGCTGACGCCGCGGGTGGGGCTGGCCGCGGTGAACGGTCCGGCGTCCGTCGTGGTGTCCGGTGACGAGGACGCCGTGCTGGCGGTCGAAGCCGAGCTGCGCGCTCGCGGCCGCCGGACCAAGCGGCTCACGGTGAGCCACGCGTTCCACTCGCACCGGATGGAGCCCGCGCTGGAGGAGTTCCGCCGGGTCGCCGCGAAGATCACCTACCACGCGCCGGTGATCCCGGTCGTGTCCAACGTGACGGGCGCGGCCGACGCCGACGTGACCTCGCCCGACTACTGGGTCCGGCACGTGCGCGAGGCGGTGCGGTTCGCCGACTGCGTGCGGACGCTGGCGGAGCAGGGTGTGACCACGTTCGTGGAGGTCGGTCCGGCCCCCGCGTTGACCCCGATGGTGCGCGAGACCGTGGACGCCACCGCGGTGGCGTTGCAGCGGGACGGCCTGGTGGCCGCGTTGGGCGAGCTGCACACGGCCGGGGTGCCGGTGGACTGGCGCGCGTTCTTCGCCGGGTCGGGCGCGCGGCACGTGGAGCTGCCGACCTACCCGTTCCAGCGGCAGCGGTTCTGGGTCGAGCACCAGGAGGCGGTCGACGTCGCGGAACTGGGCGTGACGCGGGCGGACCACCCGCTGCTCGGCGCGGCGGTGCCGGTGGCGGGCGCGGACGAGGTCGTGTTCACCGGCAAGGTGTCCGTGCGCAGCCACCCGTGGCTGGACCGGCACCGCGTGCACGGCTGCGTGGTGCTGCCGTCGGCGGCCCTGGTGGAGCTGGCGATCCGCGCCGGCGACGAGGTCGACCTGCCCCGGCTGGCGTCGATGGACGTCCTCGCGCCGGTCGTCGTACCGGACCGCGGCGGGGTGCAGGTCCAGGTGCGGGTCGCGAACGGGCAGCTGACCGTCCACACCCGGCTGGACGGCGACTGGGCGTTGAACGCCGCCGGGACGCTCGCCCCGGCCACCCACCCCACCTGGCCCGACGCGGGGGAGTGGACCGGACTGGACGCCGTCGCCCCCGACGGCTTCCGGCTGCACCCGTCGCTGCTGGACGCCGCCCTGCGGCTGGTCGGCGACGGCGACGCGGTGCACTGGCGCGACGTGGAGCTGCACGCCACCGGCGCGTCGGACGTGCGGGCCCACGTGGACGGTGACCACCTCCTGCTCGCCGACCCGAGCGGGGCGCCAGTGGCCACGATCGGGTCCGTGCGGCTGCGCCCCACGGCCGCCGACGCCGTGGCCGACGCCCGGCTGCGCCCGCAGGACGCGCTGCTGGACGTGGTGTGGGAGCCGGTGAAGCTGCCGTCCTCCGACGTCACGCCGCACGTGGTCCGGTGGCTGCCCGACGGCGACCTGCACAGCCGGGCCGCGTCCGCGTTGGCCGACCTGCGGGGTGACGCGCCGTTCGTGGCGGTGACCCGCGGCGCGATGCGTGACGTCACGGACGTGGACGGCGCGGCGCTGTGGGGGCTCGCGCGGTCGGCGCAGTCCGAGCAGCCGGGCCGGATCGTGCTGGTGGACGTCGACGACGACCCCGCGTCGGAGGCCGCTGTCCCGGCCGTCGTCGCGGCCGGCGTGCCGCAGGCGGTGGTGCGGCGCGGTGTCGTGCACGTGCCGAAGCTGCGGCGCGCGCAGGCCGGCCGCACGGCGTGGCCGGTCGACGGCGCGGTCCTGATCACCGGCGGCACCGGCACGCTCGGCGCGATGGTCGCCCGGCACCTGGCCCGGAGGGGCGTGCGGGAGCTGCTGCTCACCAGCCGTCGCGGTCCGGACTCTCCCGGCGCGGCGGACCTGCGCGACGAGCTGAGGTCCCTGGGCGCGTCCGTCCGGATCGTCGCCTGCGACGCGGCCGACCGCGCCCAGCTCGAGGCTGCCATCGGCGACACCCGGCTGACCGGGGTCGTGCACACCGCAGGCGTCATCGACGACGCCCTGATCAGCGACCTGACCCCGAACCGGCTCGCCGCCGTGCTGCGGCCCAAGGCCGACGCCGCCCGGCACCTGCACGAGCTGACCCGCGGCCACGACCTGAAGGCGTTCGTGCTGTTCTCGTCCATCGCCGGGGTCATCGGCGGCGCGGGCCAGGGCAACTACGCCGCCGCGAACGCCTACCTCGACGGCCTGGCCGCGCACCGCGCCGCGCTCGGCCTGCCCGCGACGTCGGTCGCCTGGGGCCTGTGGGCCGAGTCCAGCGGCATCACCAGCGGGCTGAGCGAGCTGGACCGGGCCCGGATCGCGCGCGCCGGCTTCCGGCCGGTGGAGACCGAGCAGGGTCTGGCGATGCTCGACGCCGCCGTGGCGTCGGGCGCGCCGGCCCTCGTGGGCGCGCCGCTGGACCTGGCCGCCCTGCGGGCCCGCCCGGACCAGGCGCCGCCGCTGCTGCGCACCCTGCTGCCGCCGGTCCGGCCGGTCGCGCGCACCGGCGCGCCCGTGCCGGACCTGGCCGAGCTGTCCGCGGACGAACGGCGGGCGGTGGTCGGCGAGCTGGTGCGGCGGGAGGTCGCGTCCGTGCTGGGCCTGTCCGGCGAGGTGGAGGACAAGCCGTTCTCCGACCTGGGCTTCGACTCCCTGCTGTCGGTCGAGCTGCGCAACCGGGTCGCTGCCGCCACCGGGCTGACCCTGCCCGCCACCGTCGTGTTCGACCACCCGACGCCCGGCGCGTTGACGGCGTTCCTGGCGGGCGCGGCCGGCGCGGCGGACGTGGAGTACGACGAGGTGCTGGCCGACGACGTCCAGCCCGCCGAGCAGGTGGTGCGCACGGTCGACGAGCCGGAGAACGTGCTGCTCACGGGCGCGACCGGGTTCGTCGGGGCGTTCCTGCTGCGGGAGCTGCTGAAGGCGTCAGCGGCGACCGTGCACTGCCTGGTCCGAGCTGCCGACGAGGCCGAGGGTCTGCGCAAGGTCGAAGCGAACCTGCGCTGGTACCGGCTGTGGGACGAGGTGGACGCGACCCGGCTGCGCGTGGTGCCCGGCGACCTCGCCCAGCCGCGCCTCGGCCTGTCCGAGCAGACCTACGACCGGCTGGCCCGCGAGGTGGACGCGGTCTACCACGCGGGCGCGACGGTGAACTGGCTGCGGCCGTACACCGAGCTGCGCGCGCCGAACGTGCACGGCACGCAGGAGGTGCTGCGCCTGGCCGCCCGGCACCGGACCGTGCCGGTGCACCACCTGTCCACCACCGGTGTGTTCGCCGGTGCCCGCGAACCGGGCGTGCCGCTGACCGTGGACGACCCGACGGGCCCGCCGGACGCGCTGCCCAGCGGCTACCTGCGCAGCAAGTGGGTGGCCGAGCACCTGGTCGCCCAGGCGGCCGAACGGGGGCTGCCGGTGCGCGTGTACCGGGTCGACCTGGTCTCCGGCGACCAGGTCAACGGCGCCTGCCAGACCCGGGACTTCGTGTGGCTGGCCACCAAGGGCCTGATCCAGGCGGGGGCGGTGCCCGCGGGCCTGGACGGCACGGTGCCGATGGTGCCGGTCGACTACGCGGCGGCCGCGGTGGTCAGGCTGTCGCGCGAGTCCGGCGGGGTGTTCCACCTCTACAACCCGGGTCGGGTGAGCTGGCGGGAGATCGTGGCCCGGCTGCGCGCCCGCGGCTACCGGCTGGAGGAGCGCGGGTGGGCGCGGTGGCGGCGGGACGTGCTGGCCGACCGCGACAACGCCCTGATCCCGCTGCTGGACGCGTTCGAGATGATGGTCGCCGACAACGCGGGCTTCTACCCGGCGGTGGACGTGTCGAAGACCGAGCAGGCGCTGGCGGGGACCTCCATCACCTGTCCGCCGGTCACCGGTGACCTGGTCGACAACTACATCAGGTTCTTCGCCGAGACCGGCTACTACCCGCCGAGCCGGGAGCCTGCGCTGGTCGCTGGGGCGTGAGGGGTACCGGCGACCCCGCTGCTCAGGTGGTCAGGGTCGCCGGGCCGAGGCGGAGCACGCCGTCGTCCAGCGGGACGCACCGCTTGCCGCCCCGGCCGCGCAGCGCCTTCAAGGCGCCCGGCGCGATCACGGCGTCCATCCAACCGCACGGGTTCGCGGGCCGGTGCGCCTCGAACCGCACCGGCCCGTCGCCCGAGTCGAGCGTGAACACGTCGTGCCGGGCCAGCCCGTCCACGTCGAACCCGCGCAGCACGATGTTGCGCCGCACGACCAGCGGGCTCGGCGTGGTGCGCAGGCCGAGCCCCCCGGTGATGTCCTCCAGCGACTCGACGGCGAAGACCGTGACGGCGGCCGTTCGGTGCGCGGGCCGGTTGAAGTAGCGGTCGCCCACCAGGCCCAGGCCGGCCCGCACCACGACGTGGTCACGCGAGACCGGCTCGGGGTCGGGCCGCGGCCCGTCCGCCGGCCGTCCCTCGTACGCGTGCACGGGCGAGACGTGCAGCGCCACGATCTCGACGGCCATGCTCACCGCTCGCCGAGTTGCCACTCAGGTCGGACGTAGTGGCAGGTGTACCCGTTCGGGTAGCGCTCGAGGTAGTCCTGGTGCTCCGGCTCGGCCTCCCAGAAGTCGCCTGCCTGCGCCACCTCGGTGACGACCTTGCCGGGCCACTTGCCGGACGCGTCCACGTCGGCGATCGTCGCCTCCGCGATCCGCTTCTGCTCGTCGTCGGCGTAGAAGATCGCCGAGCGGTAGCTCGCGCCGATGTCGTTGCCCTGGCGGTCGCGCGTCGTCGGGTCGTGGATCTGGAAGAAGAACTCCAGGATCTGCCGGTAGCTCAGCTGGGCCGGGTCGAACACGATCTCGATCGCCTCGGCGTGGCTGCCGTGGTTGTAGTACGTCGCGTTCGGGACGTCGCCGCCGCTGTAGCCGACGCGGGTGGAGACGACGCCCGGGTGGCGGCGGAACAGGTCCTGCATGCCCCAGAAACACCCGCCCGCCAGGACGGCCTTCTCGGTCACGGTAGCCATGTGGCGCTCCACTCCTCAGTCCGGGATATCTCCACCAGCGTGAACGCTCCCGTGCCTCGTTGTCATCCCGGGGTGGCTGTGACCCGCGGCTCGGCGTGGACGGGCAAGGCCCGGTGCGGAGGCTCGCGACCTCCGCACCGGGCCCTGACCGATGGCGAGCAGGCGGGTCGGCTTGCCCGGCCGCTACCTGGCCGTGCAGGTCGGCGTCATCCCGGCGCCGCTGCCGGTGGCCTGGTAGCCGAACTCGGTCGACTGGCCCGCAGCGAGGTTGCCGTTGAAGCTGACGTTGGTGAAGTTCACCGCGCCGGTGTTGCCGCTGCGGTTGACGTTCCACGAGTTGGTGACCGTGGCGCCGGACGGCAGCGTCATGGCGACGGTCCAGCCGCTGACCGGCGACGAGCCGGCCGTGACCTTCACCGTGGCGACGAAGCCGCCGGTCCACTGGTTCAGCGACACCGTCGCCGTGCAGCCACCGGGCTGCTGTGACGTGGTGGTGGTCGTCGTCGTAGTGGTCGTGGTGGTGGTGTCACCGGTTGTGGTGGTGGTTGTGGTGGTGCTGGTGGGGCCGGTGGTGAGGGTGGGGGTGGTCCAGTCGCGCCATTGGGAGAGGGTGCCGGTGGCTTTGCTGTGCATGGTGACGCCGCCGGTGAAGGTGCCGGTGTTGCGGAGGAATTTGTTGATGGCCTGGGTGAGGGGGGTGCGCCATTCGGTGCGGTTGGCGCAGTGGTTTCCGTCGGTGACGTTGGAGTGGTAGAGCAGGTTGTTCTGCACGCCGAGGGCTTTGTAGACCTCCGCGCCGCCCAGTGCGGCGACGCTGGCCGAGCGGGGGCCGAGGTTGGTGATGTGGGGGTTGTCCATGACGAACAGGCCGCGGGGGGCCACCATCGCGACCAGCGAGTGCGTGTCGATGGGGGTGGTGTTGGGGTTGCCGGTGTAGGGGCTGAACGCGTCGCCGAACCACGGCTGCTCGCCGTAGGCGCTGGACAGTGTCTGGCCGCCTTCGGCGTTGACGCCGCGGTAGACGGGCAGGCCGGCGGTGCCGGATTCGATGGGCATGGTCAGGGCGACGCGTTGGTCGAACACGCCGGCGGCGAAGGCGCCTTTGCCGAAGCGGGAGCAGCCGGTGACGCCGATGTCGGCGCGCAGGATGCTGCCGCCGGAGGACTCGATGACGTCGATGATGCGGGACACGCCCCAGGCCCAGGCCATGAGCAGGCCGGTGGGGCTGGTGTTGCCGTAGAGGGTGTAGAAGGCGCCCTGTTTGTTGGTGCGGGGGGTGCCTTCGCGGCCGACGGTGTAGGGGTCGAAGGTGATGATGGCGGCGCCGGCGGCGCGGATGGTGGCGGTGTCGCCGCCGAACCCGCCGTAGACGATCACCGCCGGGAACGGGCCCGTGCCGCTGGGCAGTTGCACGCCGGCCGAGAAGCTCGCGCTGCGGCCGTTGTGGGAGACGTTGACGGTGATGCCGCTGGTGGACACCGTGCCGGTCACGCCGGCGGGTTTGGCGGGTTTGTCGCCGTAGACGTGCCGTTCGGCCAGTTCGCGGATCTCGGCGCGTCGGCAGCGCCAGTCCGACTGCGAGGTGATCCGCTGCCCGTTGAGCTTCGTGAACGGATCCGGCAACCGCGAGTTCGACGGGAACGAGCCGGGTGGGCTGACCGGGCAGTCGGCGCCGTCGTCCTCGACACCCGCCAGCGCCACGACATCACCGGCGGCGGCGTTCGCGGTCGTCGACCGCGCCAGCGCCGTCACCGTCCCGGCCAACGCCAACACCGCTACCGCGAACATGAGCACCGCCGAACGCACTCTCAAGCGGCCTGAACTGATGATCACCAGGGCTCTCCTTTGAGACGAGGTGTGGAGGCAGGAACACCGGACGACGATCGGTGCCGGGTCTCCTAAAGTTTCGAACAGCAGGCCGAAACGTGTCAATGAATCTCGGCGTCCCGCTTCAGTTCGCGGTCTCACTTGGCGATCGCCGGACGTCGCGGCGGACCGTGACGCGGTGGCGAGAATTCAGTTCCGACCGGTGAGGAGGAACCGGAGGTACCGGCGGTAGGTGATGGGCCGGAACGCGTCGGCGCGCGTGACGCCCTCGGCGGCGGCCCGCTCGGCGCGTTCGAGGCGCACCGCGGCTTCGGTCACCGCCCGGTCGTGGTCCACGCGGGTGTGCGCGGTCGTCGTGTTGGCGGTCCTGATCTCGTCCGCGAGAGCGACCTGTGCGGCGCGCAGCTCGGCCCGCAGCTCACCGAACCGCGCCTCGGCCTCGGCCAGCACCTGCTGGTGCTCGGCGTCGAGCCGGGCCCGCTCCGCGCCGAACCGGATCCGGAGCGCGCGTTGCTCCACCTCGGTCAGCGTGGTGGGTCGAGTGGCCTCGACCTCGGCGGTGCGCCGTTCCCGCCACTGGTCGATGAGCACCGCGGACACCTCGCCGACCCTCGCGGCGCTCACCGCGCGACCGTCGACCAGCACGAAGATCGCCACCCGGTCCAGACCGTCCGCCTCGTAGCGGACGCCGACGAAATCGGCCGCGGTGCGGATGCCGACGGCTTCGAGGTTGGCGATCTGCTTCGGCCCGACGCCCTCGACGCCGGCGGTCGCGAGGCGGAACTTCGCCAGTTCCGCGCGCAGGTGCGCCTTCTGCCGCCGGACCAGCAGCCGCTGCTCCTCCAGGTGCATCCGGGCCAAGGAACCCTGCCGGTCGCGGTCGATGCGGTCCAGGTGCTCCTTCACGGTCCGCTGGTGCGCGCGGAGGCGCTGGTCGTGCCACTGCTGCAGGCCCCGGCGCCGCTGGTCCTGCTCCCCCTTGGCCCGCTCGGTCGCCTCGGCGACCTCCCGGGCGGCCCGGTCGACCCGCGCGGCCTGGGCGGCGGCGGCCAGGCGGGCGTCGGCGAGCCGCTTGCGCTCGGCCCGCGCGTCACGCGCCCGGGTGGACTCGGGCTGACGCCGGTAACCCGCCGCCGTGGCCGCCGCCCACGCCAGCACGGCGGACACGTCCGCGACCGCGAGCGCCTCGTCCACCAGGATCGCCGCCGGCACGCCGAACGGCAGCAGCACCGCCAGCGCCCACGTCAGCGCGGCCAGGGCGGGTGCGCGACGGCCGAACCGCACCTGGGGCGGCGGCGCGGGCAGGTGCGGTTCGAGGCGTTCCGCCACCCACGCGGGCAAGCCGGGGCCGACCGTCTCCAGGTCCCCGAAATGCTCCACGCCGGATAGCTCCACGCCGCCGAGTCGTTCGAGCGGCGGTGGCGCGGCGCGGTGGTGGAGCAGGATCTCGTGGAAGCGTTCGGCGAGCCCGCGCAAGCGCGCGTCGGGGTGGCCGGTGAGCGTGGCGAGCCGGAACGAGCCCGCCGGGTCGACGAAGTCGGACTCCGCGAGCAGCAGGTGCTCGGCGTCCTCGTCGCGCAGCTGCCGCCACAACGAGGGTTCGGTCGCCAGGGCCACGAGCGACAGGTAGACCACCCAGGACGAGAACCGGTCGACCTCCGGGCCGAACTCGGCCGCGGTGCGGTCGGGCGACTGGTAGTTGCGGTGCCCGGTCTCGACGGCGGGCAGCCCGGCGAGCGCGGGCACGTACACGCCGTCGTAGTCGACCAGCTTCATCGTGCCGTCGGCGGTGATCAGGAGGTTGCCGTGCTGGAGGTCGCCGTGCCCGACGCCCGCCGCGGCGAGCCGGTCGACCAGGTCCGCGAACCGCTCGGCGACGCGCGAGACGGCCGCGGGATCGTCGACGTGCCGGTCGATCCAGCGCAGGAGGTTGACCCCCTCGACCCACTCCATCCGCAGCACGGGGTGCCAGACGCCCTCCACGAGGATGCCCCGGGCGAGGTAGTCGAAGCCGACCGTCCAGTCGTCGTCCAGGCGCGCCAGGTGCTCGCCGACGGCGCGGTAGCGGGCGGCCTGTTCCGGCGCCTCGCGGGTGAAGCACTTGAGCGCGTACCGGGTGCCGTCGGCGGCCGTCACCGAGAAGACGCCGGCGAAGTTGCCGGAGATCGCACGAGGGCGGCCCAGCGCGTCGACCCGCACGTCGGCCCCGGCGAGGTCGGTGCCGCGGAAGCACAGCGCGGTGTCCTGCAACGCCTCGACGTAGGTCGCGCCCGACGGTAACGCGCCGGTGGGCTCGTCACCCGAGGTCGACGTGGACGACGGTGACGTCGTCATCGCGCATCAACCTTTCCGCCCGTGCGTTCGCCAACCAGGCCGTGAACCCGTCGAGATCATCCGATCGCGTGAACTCCGCCAGCACCTGCCAGGGTCGGTCGCCGCGGTCGGCCGCCCGCAGGAACCAGGCGGCGAGCGCGTCCGTGCAGAGGAAGAACCCGTCGCCGCGCTCCGCCGTGCCCGACACCGCCCGCACGTGCCGCGCCAGCAGTTCGTGGTCGCGGTTGAACGCGTTGACCAGGCCCGGCGCGTTGTCGAACGCCTCCGCCGACTCGATCGGGAACGCGCGCAGCAGCCGGTCGTCGCGGGTGTGGAACAGGCAGCTGTCACCCAGCGCGGCGACATCCCACCGGGTCACCCCGGACGGATCGGTGTCGAACCGCGCGGCGAGCACCGTGGCGTGCGGGCCGCGGTCCAGCTTGGGCTGCTCGTACCACGCGATCGGGCGGTCGTCGGCCTCGCGCCCGGCCACGTAGTCCGCGAGCCACTCGCCCCACGCCTCGCCGGCGCGCACCAGCGCCCCGGCGAACCGGTCCACGTCCCGCAACGCGCAGTCGTCGTCCCGTGCGGCGTCGGCGACGGTCCGCGTCAGCAGGTCGGCCCACTCGCCCGCGAGCAGGCTCTCCGACGCGCCGTCGGCCACGGCCGCGAGCACGGGCCCGTCCGGGACCGCCACGACGTGGGCGGCGTCCTCGCATTCCCGCGGTGTGCTGCCCCGCTTGGGCACGCGGAGGGAAGAGGTGACCATGCCGCCGCTCAGCGCAGGTCCGTCGCACGTGTCCCGATGTCCAGGAACTGCACGAGCGAGGTGATGTCGGCGTTGTAGACGAACCCGCGCGCCAGGTCGCCGGCCGGCAGGCCCTGCTGGAGCGCGTAGAAGCGCATGTGGGGCGGCAGCAGGCTGGACATGCCGAACAGGGTGCGCGCGTAGGCGTCCGGCAGCGCGACATCGGTGTCGGGGAACGTCACCGGCACGGCGTTGGCGGCGGAGACGTGCAGGTTGAACAGCAGCGCCGCGCCGTCCGCGGTGACGTGCGTCTGCACGCCCCACGCGGCGCCGGCCGGGTCGCCGTCGGTGGACTCGCCGTCGGTCAGGTTCAGCACGATCGGCGGGAAGCTGTCCGGGTGCCGGGCCACCCAGTCCGACACCAGCGACTCGGCCGAGGTCAGCGCGCGGCACATCGGCGTGGCGCCGTGGGCGACCGGGTCGACCCAGACCGGGAAGCGGGTCGTCGTCTCGACCAGCCCGCCCGCGCCGTCCGGCACCTTCTTCGTCCGCTTCTCCACCCGCGCGGGCTTCTCCGCGACCTGGCTGAGCGGCACGAGGTCGCGCCCCGCGAGCGGGCCGGTGAACGCGGAGCCGACCGCGTGCCCGTAGCCGATGACGGCGACGTGGAAGTAGTCGCGGACGCCCTCCTCCTTCGCGCACTTCACGCTGAGCTCGGCGAGCAGCCGGTTGATGGCGTCGGCGACCACGTCGGCCTTGCGCTGCTGCCCGCCGCCGATCGGGTCGTTCATCGACGCCGACTGGTCGACCAGGAACACGAAGCAGGACGGGTTGGCGCGGCTGATCTCGGCTGCGTAGGTCACGAAGGGTGTCCACCTCTCCCACGGGACGGTGTGTGGATCACCCGAAAGGCTAGCGCCCACCGAGGCGGGCAGGTTCCGGTGTCACCACTCAGCCCTCCGGCAGGATGCCTCGCCGGAACGGCTCGACACCGACGGTGTGGCGCACGTGAGTGGGCTCGACCAGCACCATCACCCGCCGTTCGCCGGGGATCCGCCACTCGTACCGCTCGGTCCCGAGGTACTTCCGCGCCAACAGGTCCATGCCGCGCTCGGCCTCGTCGCCCACGACGAACCGGACCGCGCGGCCCCGGATCTCCACCCGGTCGTACGGGTTGTCGGTGCTCACGCAGGACAGCGACAGCCGCGGGTCGCGGCGCAGGTTCTCCTCCTTCACCCGGCCGAGCGCCGTGTTGAACACGACGTGGTCGCCGATCAGGTCGACCCACATGGGGGTGACCTGCGGCGAGCCGTCCGGGTTCACCGTGGCCACGTGCCAGAAGGTCGGCGCCAGCAGCCGCGCCTTGACCTGCTCGTCCAACTCCACGTCGCCCTCCGCGCCGAAGACACCACGACCGATTATGGCCGGAGGGCGCCACGGTCAGTTCGTGCATCCGGGTTGCCGGTCCGGGGCCGGATCGGTCACCGCGGGGCAGTGCGTCCGGGTGCGGGTGGGGCTCATCGTCCACGTGGTCGTGGCCGGCCAGTACCCCATGCCGCCGCCGTCCTCGGTCGCGAAGAACACGTCGTCGCCGCCGTTGACCGGGACCATGCGGAACCCGCCGCCCTCGGCGACGCCGATCTCGACGCGGTAGGCGAACGGGCCGGTCGTGCCGGTCAGGTCGATCACGACGTCGAACCCGGCGGCGGCGCCCGGCTCGACCTGGTGCCGTTCGTCGAAGGTCAGCGGCCGGGGGTCGCCGTTGACGTGGAAGCGCGCCTCGGCGGGCTCCGGGAACGGGGGCGTGGCGCCGGGTCGGGGCAGGCACAGGAGCCGGACCACGGGCGCGTGCTCACCGGGGTAGGGCGTCGGATCCGGCACGACCCGCATGTAGGTGCTCTCGATCGTGGTGCGGCGGTCCGCCGAGAAGGTGACGGTGTGCGCGGCGTCGCCGACGGGGAGCGCGCCCTCCCGCAACGCCCAGGCGTGCAAGGCGCGGCAGTCCGAGACGTCCTCGGGCGGGGTCCGGCGGGCCACCTCCTCCGACGCCATCAGGAACCACCCCTGCTCGGCGTCGCGATCGCTGATCCCGACGCCGACCCGCACGTCCGCCCCGGCCGTCGGCGCGTCCGACGAGGGTGACGGCGCGTCCGGCCCGGACCGCCGCAGGAGCACCAGGCTCGCGACGAGACCGGCGGCGACGCACACGGCGAGCACGGCGGTCGTTCGGGCCTTCACCGGACATCCTTCCCGCGCCACGGAACTGTCCGTCCAGTCTGTCTCCGGTGCCGGCGGTGGCGCTCGGTGAACACGACCGTCTGCCCTGGATTCCGCACCCGCCTATTCTAGTACTAGAATAGGCGGGTGCCCTCGGAGCTGACCCCCGCCGAACTGACCCTGCTGGGTCTGCTGGTCGAACGACCCCGGCACGGCTACGAGCTGGAAGAGGTGATCACCGCCCGCGGCATGAGGGAGTGGACCGAGATCGGGTTCAGCTCCATCTACTACCTGCTGGGAAAGCTGCGCGACCGCGGCCTAGTGGTGGAGGTCGACCCGTCGCCGTCCGGCCGGGGCAAGGCCCGCAAGGTCTTCGGACCGACCGAGGACGGGCGCCGGGCGTGCGCGCGGGCGGCCGAAGCGGCGGTGACCGAACTGCAGCCGGTGTTCCCGCGAGTCCTGGTCGGGCTGGCGAACCAGCCCGTCATCCCGCCGGAACGGCTCCGCGCCGCGCTCGCCCACCGTGCCGCCTCGGTGGCGGAGAAGATCGCCGAGCTCCGCGCGACCGTCGCCGCCCAACCGCACGCGCCCCGCTTCGCCCGCGCGATCTTCGACTACTCCCTGGCCCAGTTGACGGCCGAACAGCACTGGCTGGCCGCCTACCGGGCCGAACTGACCGAGTCACCCGACCAGGAGGACGGCGGAACATGAGCCCGGACCGCTACGACGTCAAGCGGGAGCTCAAGCAGCTCTACGCGCCCAAGAACACCGACTGGGCGCTCGTCGACGTGCCCGAGCAGCAGTTCATCGCCGTCGACGGGCGCGGCGACCCCAACACCAGCGCCGAGTACGCCAACGCCGTCGAAGCGCTCTACTCCGTCGCCTACACGATCAAGTTCGCGAGCAAGCGCGAAGGCCGCGACCTCGTCGTCGCGCCGCTGGAAGGGCTGTGGTGGGCGGACGACCCGGCGGTCTTCACCGCCCGCGCCAAGGACTCCTGGCACTGGCGGATGCTCATCAGCCAACCCGACTGGATCACCGAGGAGGCGATCGCGGAGGCCAAGCAGGTCGCGTCGGCCAAGAAGGAGCTCCCCGCCATCGGCGGTCTGCGTCGCGAGGTCCTGCACGAGGGGACCAGCGCCCAGGTCCTGCACATCGGGTCCTATGACGACGAAGGGCCGATCCTGGCCAGGCTCCACGACGAGTGGCTCCCGGCGAACGGGCTGCGGATGACCGGGCTGCACCACGAGGTCTACGTCGGCGACCCCCGCAAGACCGCGCCCGCGAGGCTCAGGACGGTGCTGCGCCAACCCGTTCAACCCGGCTAGGGCGTCGGCTGGGCGGCCTGCGGGGAGGGCCAGGGGAAGACGGCTCCGGTCAGCTCCTCGGAGACCGCCCACAGGCGGCGTGCCGTCCCGGCGTCCCGCGCCTTGGCCGAGCGGCCGACCAGCTTCGGCGCGCCTCGGCCCTCCAGGAAACCGCTCGGGCCCGCGTAGCTGTCGCCCGGGACGTCCGCCACGGCCGCGTACAGCGTCGGCAGGGCGCCGTCGTCCTCGCTCTGCGCGAGCAGGCCGGTCGCGGCCTTCTGCGCGAGGTCGCGCACGCGTCGCCGACCGTCGGACTTCAGCAGGTTCGTGGTCGCCAGGCCGGGGTGCGCGGCGGTCGCGATCACCGGTGAGCCGGCCGCGGCGAGCCGCCGTTGCAGCTCCGCGGTGAACAGCAGGTTCGCGAGTTTGGACTGCGCGTAGGCGGACATCGCCCGGTACGGCTTGCGCTCCCGGTTCAGGTCGTCGAAGTCGATCGTGCCGACCTTGTGGGCGTTGGACGAGACGGTGACGACGCGGTCGCGGATCCGCGGCAGCAGCAGGTTCGTGAGCGCGAAGTGGCCGAGGTGGTTGGTCCCGAACTGCAGCTCGAAGCCGTCGGCCGTGCGGGTGAGCGGCGGGATCATCACGCCCGCGTTGTTGATCAGCAGGTCGACGGGGTCGGTGAAGTCGTCGGCGAACGCGCGGACCGAGGAGAGGTCGGCGAGGTCGAGCCGCCGGACCTCCACGTGCCCGGTCATGGTGGCGGCGGCCTCACGGCCCTTCTCGGGGTCGCGCACGGCCAGCACGACCCGTGCGCCCTTGGCGGCGAGCACGCGGGCGGTGACGCGGCCGATCCCGCTGTTGGCGCCGGTGACGACGACGGTCCGGCCGGGCAGGGGAGGAACGTCCGAGGCGGTGAATGTTGTCATGAGCTACAAAGTAGGCACTGACAACTATGTTGTCAACGAAAACACCGTTCGCTAGGGTGGCTCGGTGCCCGAAGCAACCCCGGAGCGGCCCTACCACCACGGGAACCTCCGCACCGCACTGCTCGACGCGGCCGAGCGCGGCTTGCGCGAGCACGGCGCGGACCAGCTGTCGCTGCGCGACCTGGCCCGGGAGATCGGTGTCAGCCACGCCGCGCCGCGTCGCCACTTCCCGGACCGCCAGGCGCTGCTCGACGCCCTCGCCGTGGCCGGGTTCGCCCGCTTGGAGGCCACGTTGCGCACCGCGTTGGCGGGCGCGGGCGAGGGCTTCCCGGCACGCGTGCGGGCGACGATGACGGCCTACACCCGGTTCGCCACCGAGAACGCCGCGCTCCTCGAGTTGATGTACAGCAGCAAGCACCGGCCGGGCGCGGAGCGGATCGTCGAGGCGGCCGAGGCGCCGTTCCGGCTGATGGACGACCTGATCAGGCAGGGGCAGGCACAAGGCGCGCTCGAAGCGGGCGACCCCGAGCGGATCGGCATCGTGCTGTTCGCGACGCTCCAGGGCATCGCCACCATCATCAACGGCAACATCGTCAAACCGGAACTGCTCGACGGCCTCGTCGAGACCGCGGTCGACCAATTCCTGCGCGGCGCCCGCCCGGTCGGGTGACGCCTGCCCGTCGACCGGGCCGCCGGGCGCGGCGCCGAGTCCGGAGATGCGCCTTTCCGGCTTCACGTGCGGGTAGCTCTACTTTCCGTCGCATTACCCTGGCGCAACGGGGTGACGGGCGCAGTCCACGGCGCCGAGAATTCCGATACTTCCGTGGTCGAACGCGGGTGACGCGAGTCGAATGGGGTCACTGGTACGGACGATTGACGCCCGGCGGGTGGGTGCGGAATTGTTGGAAACGGATCTTCCGGAGGGTGTGACAGGAGGAATTGGGGTATGTCGGATTTCATCAACGTGCTCATCGTCATCGACGCCGAAACCATTATCGAGAGGTACGGCAAGAATTCCGACCCGGACCGGCCGACGGCGATTCCCGACAGCAGCAACCTGATCTACATGACCACACGGCAGGACCACATCATCGGTTCTCCGGGCAGCGAGTTGACCGTCAAGGCCTCTCCGGACGACATCATCAGGTGGCGCGAGACGACGTTGTCCCTGAACTCCAAGTACACGAGCGTCCTCTACAAGTTCGACGCCTCCTCGGGGGCGGACCTGATCGACACCCCCGAGGCGAAATCGGTGGTCGTCAACGAGCCGCTGCCGAACAGTCACGACCCGTTGCACCCGACCACCCAGAAAATCAACAGCTTCTACTGGCAGTGCACCGTCCTGCAAACGGGTTCGGTCACCTACCACTTCAGCTTCATGATCCTCGACCACACGGGTGAGAAGCTGGGTTACTACTACTGGGACCCGTTCATCAGCATTCAGGACTGACGGCGGCGGCACGCTGATTCACGCGATGGCCGGGAAGGCTTTGCGGAGTTCGTCGAACAGCGCGTCGTACCGACCGGGGCCGAGGGTGGAGACGGCCGACCAGACCGCTTCACAGGCGGCTGCCAAAGGGTCCGGTTCCGCTTCGGCGAAGAGGGCGGGCAGGGCCATCGCCTGTTGGCTGAAGTTGTCGTAGCGGCCGTCTAGGGTGGTCACCACCGTCTGGGGGATCCGCTCGTCGACCATCATGCGGTCCCACGGCTGCAAGGTGTCCTCGAACGGCGGCGGCAGGGGCTCGCCGCGGTCCATCGCGGCCAAGGCCGGTGCGATCCAGTCGAGGTCGGCGAGCCCCGCCGCGGTGAACGCGCGTCTGATCGCCCAGCGGGCCACCTGCCGCTGGGTCGCCGGATCGGCCTCGGCGAGCGCGTCCACCAGCGGCCGGTCCAGCGACGCGAGGCTCATCGCCGTGCCGCGGAGCTGTCTCAGCCGTTCGCCGGGCAGCCGCCCGCCCCACTCGCGTTCCTCCGCTTCGGAACGTGCCCGTGCGGCGGCCCGTTCCTGTTCCTCGCGCGCCAGGCGTGCGGCTTCGGCCTTCTCCTCCGGCGTGGGCGGTACGGGCTGTTCGCGGGCGTACGCGTGCCAGTGGGCGGCCTGGGCGCTGGTCTGCTTGACGATCCGGTCCGGCTCCGGCGGCGCCGGCCAGAACTGGAGCAGGTAGCGCTCGACCGTCGGCTCGTCCTCGCTCCGGTTGTCCATGCGGTGGCCTTCATCCATCCCCACCGCGCAGTAGCGGACCCGGTAGTCGACCTCGGCCAAGCCGTCCAACGGCCACCACTCCTCGCCCGCCCAGCTCACGAGCGCCGCCGGCCCTTCGGGGCGGAAGGACACCTCCACGACGTCCTCCCACTCGTCGCCCACCGGTGGCGGCTGGTCGTGCAGCTCCGCGGTGAAGGCGACGTCACCGGTGTGCAGGCCCGTGAACAGGAACAACCCACCGGGGATCGCGGCGCCGCACAGCCCGTTGACCTGACCGCCGAAGCACTCGCCCAGGCCGAACACGTCAGTGCCGGTCTCGACGGTGATCTGCCCGTAGTGCACCCAGGCCGTCCCGCTCATCAACGTCCGCACCCTCGAACTCCCTTCGTCGCCGTGGTCGGTCCGGTTCACGCGAGGACGGGGAACGCTTCGCGGAGTTCGGTGAACAGGACGCCGTGGCGACGGTGGCCGAACGTCGTGACCCCCGCCCAGAGCGCCTCCAGAGCGGCCTCCAACGGGTTCTCCTGCTGCGCGGCGAAGATCGCGGGCAGGGCCATCGCCTGCTGGAGGACGTTGTCGCGCTTGCCGTCCAGCGAGCTGATCAGCGTCTTGGGCACCCGGTCGTCGGCGAGCAGCGGGTCGAGGAGCTCCCAGAGCGGCTCGTCGCCGAACGGTGGCGGCAGGGGCTCGCCCCGGTCCATCGCGGCCAGGGCGGGCGCGATCCAGTCGACCTCGGCCAACCCGGCCTCGGTGAACGCACGGCGGGCCGCCCAGCGGGCCACGTCCCGCTGGAGCGCCGGACCGGCCTCGGCGATCGCCTCGCCCAACGGGCGGTCCAGTCCCACCACCAGCAACGGCCTCCCGCGCAACTGCCGCAGCGCGTCGACGGGCAGCCGCCCGCCCCACCGGCGTTCCTCGGCCTCCAGACGTGCCCGGGCGGCGGCGCGTTCCTGTTCCTCCCGCGCTCGACGTGAGGCTTCGGCCTTCTCCTCGGCGGTCGGCGGCGGTGGCTGCTTGGCGGCGTAGCGGTGCCAGTAGGCGGCGTGCTCGGTGGTCTGGCGGACGATCCGGTCCGCCTCGGGCGGTGCCGGCCAGAACTGGAGCGCGTAGCGATCGCGCGCCGGTCTCCGGAAGTCGTCGTCCCGCGCGTCGTCCATCCCCACGGCGCAGTAGCGGACCCGGTAGTCGATCGGCTCCAACTCGTCCAACGACCAGGAGTCCTCGTGCGCCCAGACGTAGAGGGCCACCGGTCCCGTGGGGCGGAAGGACACCTCGACCACGTCCTCCCACTCGGCACCGACCGGTGGCGGCCGGTCGTGCAGCTCCACGGCGAAGTCGACCTCACCGACGTTCGTGCCGATCATCAGGAACAACGTGCCCGGGACCGCGCCGCCGCACAGCCCGTTGACCTGACCGCCGAAGCACTCGTCCATGGCGAACGAGGCCTCGCCGCTCTCCACGTAGAGCTGCCCGTAGTCCACCCTGGCCGCACCGCTCATCAGCGTCCGCACCCGCGACTCCCTCCCCGAGATCCGGTCGACCGACATCATGGCGGAGGGCACCGACAAAAACGGTCCTCCGTCGACGTGAAAGAGATTCGTTACGGCGGAGCCGCGGGATTCACCCGTAGCGCTGAATCGGGCGGCGGCCTGCTAACCCGGTCCCGGCCGGATGCGACGTCCCCAGTGCGCGTCGCGTTCTGCTCCGCGCCGTCCATTCGCGACCGGGCCCGCGGCCCGCGCTCATCAGGTGGGTGAAGACCATGCCCGTCGTGCGGGTTGCCCGAGACGACCAGTACGTGCTCAACCACACCACGCGCTTCCTCGCCCGCGACGCGGGCGACGTGGCCGAGCCGTTCCACCTCCCGGTGATCGACACGCACTGGGACGGTTCGTCGGCGGAGACGTCCTACCGCTTCAACGACGTCACGTTCGCGCACCGCGACGACCAGGCGCGCGAGGTCGGCGTCGTGGGCACGTTCGGCGACCTGCACACGCCCGTGCCGCTGCGCCGGGTCCGGTTCCTGGACGAGCCGACGGACCTGTGGGCCGTCACCGTGCGCGTGGGCAAGGGACAGGTGCACCGCTACCGGTTCGCCGTGGACGGTCGATCGGTGCTCGACCCCGTGAACCCCCAGCGGCAACGGGGTGACAACGGCCAGGAGTGGTCGCGGTTCTTCACCCACGGCTGCGCCGTGCCGATCAGCTTCGACCGCTGGGAACTGCGCCTGCTGGAACGGCTGGTCACGCAGGTGCTGCCGTTCCAGCTCGCCGAGAACCGGCGGTTCCTCGGCGACTTCTACCACCGGCTCAGCCGCTCCGAGCGCGACCGGCAGTTCCCGCTGGCGTTCCTCCTGGACGAGTCGGTCGGCGTGGTCAACTTCATCGACAAGCTGCTGGCCCGCGAGGAACGGCACAACCTCGACGACTACAAGACGTGCCTGCGGCTGATCGACGGCGTGCTGCGCGCCCGCTTCCCCGGCCGCGAGCCGACCGAGCTGGGCAGGCAGGCGTTCATGGACCTGTACGACGAGCTGGCCGCGAACAACGTCCCGGGCTGGGACACCGGGCGGTACGGCGAGCCGCGCCACTTCCTGGTCCTGCTCCGCCGCCACGCGATGACCGGCGCGTTCGCGCACCCCAAGCACGGCGGCAACAACGGCGCGGCGGCGTGGGCGTACCTCGCCGAGCGCTTCGATTTCGACTGGCGCGCGGCGCTCGAAGCGCCGCTGGGCCGCAACACCGACTACCGGGGATGAGACCATGGCCGACGAGGCGTTCGACGCGGTGATCATCGGCAGCGGCGCGGGCGGCGCGCCCATCGCCCACACGCTGGTGCGGGCGGGCAAGCGCGTGCTGGTGCTGGAGAAGGGGCCGCTGTTCCACGCCCAGCACACCAGCCCCGACGGCCTGTCGGACTTCAAGCGGGACGAGGAGTTCGCCACCGGCGCGGAGAAGGTGCTCCGCGTCCAGGGCGTGGCGAACACCGGTGTGTCGTTCTACTCCAGCCACGTCGAGCCGGACCTGAACGACGAGCCGCACGTCTACCGCGACAGCGACGGCCGGGACAAGGTCACCATCGAGGGGTACACGGCACAGGTCGTGGGCGGCGGCACGCAGCTCTACGGCGGCGTGTCGCTGCGGTTCGCGCCCGACGACTTCCGGCTGCGCACGGTGAACCAGGGGCGTTCGGACCTGCGCGACGACGTGAACGGCGACGTGGCCCGGGAGGCGCGCGACTGGCCGTTCGGCTACGACGAGCTGGAGCCGTGGTACTGCCGCGCCGAGGACCTGGTCGGCATCAACGGCACCCGCGACGGCCGGCTCAAGCCCGTGAGCGTGGACCACTACCAGAAACCGCTGGAGCCCAACAGCATCAGCGCGCACGTCGCCACCGGGATGGACGCGCTCGGCTACCGCCGCTACCGCACGCCGTTGGCGGTCATCACGGAGGACCACGTGCCGAGCGGGCGCACGGTGCCGCTGGACCGCGAGTCGATCAAGACCGCGTTCGTGAACCGCTACGGCGACCCGTTGGGCCTGAAGTCCAACACGTGGGTCTCGCTGCTGCACCCGATCTCGACCGAACCGGGGTTCTCGTTGCGCGCCAACTGCGCCGTGACGCACCTGTCCGCGACGGACTCGCGGGTGACCGCCGTGCACTACCGCGACCCGCTCGGTCGCGAGCGGACGGTGAGCGGCACGGTCGTGGTGGTGGCGTGCAGCGCGATCGAGTCCGTGCGGCTGCTGCAGCTGTCCGCCGCGCTGGACGACGGCTTCGCCGCCCGGATCAACGGCAACGACCTGCTCGGCCGCTACTTCCTGACGCACTGCTTCGGCGGCGCGTCGGCCCGCGTGCCCGGCCGCCACGACAAGTCGCGCACGCTCGACTCGGACTGGGCCACCGACGCGTGCGCCGCGCCGGAGTTCCTGCGCGCCAACAACCTGTGGGCGGGCGGCGCGATCTACAACAACACGTCGGACTCGGCGCTGCCGATCAGCATGGCGCGCACGTGGGCCGCCAACGACATGGACACCATCTGGAAGGGCTACCTGTACGACCTGGACATGCGCGGCGACGCGTTCGACGGCTACCTGACCGAGAACTTCGGCCGCCAGCTGTCGGTGGCGTTCATGGCCAACCAGCTGCCGCTGCCCACCAACCGGATCACGCTGCACCCGACCGTGCGCGACAAGTGGAACCGGCCCGTCGCCCACATCGACAAGGGCTGGCACAGCCACGACCGCGCGGTGATGGACGTGCTGGCCGAGCAGTGCCGCCGCATCCTCGCCGCCGGTGGCGACGGCGTGCAGGTGATCGGGCACGGCCACGTCGGCAACGACGTGCGGCGCATCGCCAACCACGTGCTGGGCGGTGCGCGGTTCGGCGCGGACCCGGCCGACTCGGTGCTCGACCCGGACTGCCGCGCGTGGCGGTTCGACAACCTCTACGTCACCGACGGGTCGTTCATGCCGACCTCCGGCGGCGCGAACCCCACCCTGACCATCCAGGCCAACGCCTTCCGCGTCGGCGACCTGCTCACCACGAGGGTGTGACGGCGATGGACCCCGCGTTCGACGACATCTTCACCCAGCCGGAGAACGAGATCTTCCGGGTCGTGTTCTTCCCGGACCGGATCTACCACTCGCGCTACCTGCACGCCTCGCGCAGTCCCCGGTACCGCTACGACGTGGACGAGGTGCGCAACGGCCCGGACATCACCGCGATGAAGGGCAGCGTCCACCTCGACGGCACGCGGCTGTGCTCCGTGCTGCGCCTGGAGTACCGCGCCGGACGGCTCACCGAACTGGTGCGGGAACGCGGACGCCGCCTCGGCTCCTCGGTGAACGCGTGGGTGCGCCTGCTGCCGGACGACGCCGCGCTCACGGCGGACGCGACGGTGACCTTGCGCTACGACAAGGCGGTGGACGCGTACGCGGTGGAGCTGTGGGACACGCTGGAGCCGCCCGAGCACACCCACCACGACTACCGGGTGCTGCCGCTGATGGGCGCGAACGCCCCGATCACGCGTCCGCCGTCGCTGTCGTCGGCGTTGGTCGACATCAAGGCGCTGCGCCGGCTGGAGGTGGCGTTCAGCGAGGTGGCGATGACCACGCCCACCGGCCACCCGGTGCCGGACGTCCAGTGGGACAACAACTTCCTGCGCTCGCACCAGGAGCCGCGCGACCCGTCGCCCTCCTCGGACCGGAACACCGTGCGCGACCTGAACTACCTGCTGGACTACCAGCGCGCGTGGTTCATCCCCGACTCCGCGCAGGTGCCGCCGGTGCGCTACCGCAACGCGATGATGGACCCGGACAACCCTGAGGCCGGCGACGGCAACGTGCTGGACATGCGCTGGCTCGTGCAGCGCGAGCTGGGCGGCGACCTGGTGTTCTTCCACGAGGTGACGATCCCGCCGGGAGTGGTCGAGGGCACGCACCGCCACATCGGCTCGGAGGAGCTGTACTACGTCGTGTCCGGTCGCGGCCGGGCCTACCTGGGGGTGGACGACGACCCGGCCGCCGCGGGGCAGCCGATCGTCGAGCGGCACGTGTACGGCATCGGCCGCAAGCAGTGCCGTGAGGTGGCCGTGGGGCCGGGCAGCACGTTGTTCACCAAGAGCGGCGGCATCCACGGCATCCGCGCGGACGGCGACGAGCCGTTGAAGTTCGTGGCGTTCCTGTACCAGCCCTGAAACCCCTGAGTGGGAGGTGACCCCCGTGCGGATACCCCAAGGTGACGCCGTGCGCCGCGTCGAGCCCGGTGCGACGCCGGACTACTCGTCCGACAACCCGCTGGAACGACTGCTCACGGTCGTGCAGGAGACCCGGCTCGCCGCCGAGCTGGAGTGCTACGCCACGCCGTCGTTGCAGTACGTGCTGCCGCACGAGTGGCTGGAGCTGTACGGGCCGAGCAGCCCGAACACCGACGTCCTCGACCCGGTGGCGCAGGACTTCAAGACCGACTTCCAGAAGCAGAACGTCGCCGACTTCCGATTGGGCGACACCAGGGCGGTGCGCGGGTGGGCGTTGGCCGGCGACTGGACCGGGCCGTTCCTGCACCTGTCCTACCGGGCCGGCCCGGACAGCGCGCTGGCGCGGGCGCACGGCGGCTCGCTCGGCGACCGGGTGCTCGTGGAGGTGGCGGTCGAGGGTGGCGGCCGGGCCGAGGTGGAGGCGCCTTACGACCCGGACACCGGGCGTTACGTCGCGGAGCTGTGGGGTTACCGCGGTGACGACCTGGAGTCGCGGGTCGGCGTGCGCGGCAGGCAGTCGCTCAAGCTGGGGATCCTGCAAGCGCGCCCGGACCTCGCGCGCGGCGCGCCGGACGCGTTCGGCCGCGCCGGGTTGGACGGTCGGGACGTCCGGGAGGTCGTGCCCGACCACCTGCTGCACCCGGTCCGCCCGCTGCGGGTCGTGCTGCGGTGGCGCAGCGCCGATCGTGCGGCCGAGATCGGGCCGGTGGCGCTCGCGTTCCAGATGGTGGTGCGCGGGTGGGACGCGTTCCTCGAAGTGGGCCGGAGCCCGAACCCGCACGGCGGCATCGGGTTCCTGGAGTACCGCAACCTGCTGTCGAACTACTTCCGGTTCACCGGCTCCGGTGAGCTGGGGCGCGGGCTGGAGCCGTACAACCTGGACGCGTTCGGCCGCAAGGGCACGGGCGGGCAGGAGCCGTTCCTGGCGGTCGACTACATGGACCTGCACGTGCTCGACGCCGGGTGCGGCATCGGCCTGCACCGGCACCGGGACAACTCCGAGGTGTTCCTGATGCTGGAGGGCGAGGGCTGGATGGTGATCGGCGACTGGGCCGAGCCCGACACCCGCGACCGGTGCTTCGAGGTGCGCCTGCTGCGGGCGGGCCACCTGGCGTTCCTGAAGGGCGGCAACCTGCACGGCCTTGCCAACCCGTCGGACCACCAGATCTCGCTGTTCATGTTCGGCGGCTACGACTGACCACCGTTCGCCACGCCGAGCTCCACCAACAACGCCCGCGCCTCGGGACGGCACAGCTCGCTCCACCGGGCCAACGCCCGTGCGGCTTTGACGCGGACGTGACGCGGGACCGCCGGGTCGTGCGCGACTTCCCGGGCGACGACGGCGGCACTCTCACGGTGGTCACGGCGCAGGTTGGCTGCGGCTGTCGCGGCACGCAGCCTGGCACCGGGAGGGAGCGTGAGGTCACGTGCCATGTCCCGCAACGCGATCGCACCCTCGGCCGGGTCGAACACGCCGATGGCCTCGAACACCTGGGTGCGGACCAACGGGTTCTCGGCGGTGCGGAACTGCCGCAGCAGAGGCATGACCTGTTTCCGCAGGTCGGGTCGTGCCGCGCCGAGCCTGCGCGCGGCGTCGACCCGGGGGAGGGCCGGCAACCCCTCGTCGGTGGCGATCTCCCAGAGGCACGCGGCTCCGAGCTCGCGACCCCGTTCGCCGAACGCCATGAGGTCGTGGGCGACTTGCCACCGCACCGCAGGTCTGAGGGTCGGATCGGTGGCGATGCCGTGCAGGACGCGAACAGCGGCGGCGCGGTCGCCCACGGAGTGGTGGTGGAGCCGCCACGCGGCCTGCCACCGGATCGCGGGTGACGTCCGCCCGTCGTCCCGCATGGCCCGCAGCCGTCGCAGACCGCCTGATCGCCTCAAGGCGTAGAGCAGGTGCACGCGGTCGGAATCGGACAACCGGTGGTCCTCCTCCAACTCGTGGAGCACCGGGACCAGCCGTTTCGGGGTGTCGCCGGTCAGGGAGTGGATCCGGCGGGCGGCACTCGCCCGGTCGGCCACGGGTTCGGCGCCGTCGCGGGCCGTGGCCTCGTCCTCGGCCAGGAGGTACTGGCGGCCGGCGCCCTTCAAGCCCAGGAGCGCGTGACGGACGTTGTAGCGGAAGGTCGGGCCCCACGCCGTCCGTTCGAGCACCCGGACCGCTTCGGGACGCATGCGGGGTGACAGCCCGGCGAGGGCCGAGGCGGCTCTGATCCGGTCCGCCGGCATCGTCTCCACCGCGGTGATGAGCTCACGGAGCACCGCTGCCGCCTCGGTCGCGAGCGCGGGCTCGATCCACTCGCTGAGATCACCGACCCGTTGGGCCGGCGACGCGGTGTGGTCGGCCAGGAGGTCGCGTTCGGCGCGGAGCCGGTCCTTGCCCCACAGCGCGGGGATCAACTGACGTCGCTGCTTCGGGCCGGCGGCCGGGTCGTCGACGACCGCCTGCACGAACCGGGCCACTTCACGATCGCGGGATACGCGGTGCACGAACCAGTCGAGGGCGTCCGCACGTTCCTCGACGGTGAACTCGGGGCTCGTGGCGAACCTCCGCAACGAGGAGAAGGCCGCCTCGCCCTGTGCCGGGGCCAGCACCATCAGCTGCCACGCGGCCTCGGCGCGGTCGCGCACCGGTTCTGACTCGTCGTCGAGCACCCGGGCGTGGAAGGCGACCGCGGCGTCGAGCGTGGTCGGGTCGTGTTCGGCGAGCGTCCTCACCGCGTCCGTGCGCCACCGGAACCCGAGGCATGCGTCGGCCGCCTGTTCGCGCATCTCCGAGAGCGCCTCGTCCCGCGAACCGGGGTGGATGTCGGCCAGCACGTCGGCGGCGGCCAGGCGCCGGTGGCGGTCGGAATCCGGATCGGCCAGACGAGCCCGGAGAGCGGGCGCCAGGTTCGCGCCGAGCTCGGCCAGGGCCTTCACGCGTGATCTCCACGTGGTCGCCGCGGTGTCGTCGTCCTCCCGCATCACCACGGCGACCGCGGTGTCGATCGCGGCCGGGTCCGCGCGGGCCAGCTCCACCGCCGCGTCACCGCGGTCCGACAAGGGCAGCAGGTCGTCGGCGATGATCCGCTTCAGGCGGGCCACGACGACCGGGTCGGACCGGTGGTCCAACGCCGCCATGGCCTTCGCCACGTGGCACGTGGTGGTGGCGTTCGCATCGGGGTCCTCCGCCAAGGCTCGCAGCGCGGCGGCCACCTCGGCGCGTGGACCGGAACCCATCCGGCGGACGTCCCTGGTCCACAGGTGCAACCACGGATCCGGCACGATCCGCGCCTTGATGAGGCGCACGATCTCCTCGGTGACCGGAAGGCCGAAGGGACGACCCAGTGAGATCAGGGCGGACGCCGCGCTCTGCCGCGCCCGGCCGTCCGACGCGGGGTCACGCACCACGGCGATCATGGCCGTGGCGTGCAGGTCCCGATCGGTGACGTCGAGGTGGCTGAAGGTCGGGTAGTCGCGGTACGAGGCCCAGAGCTCCCGCTGCTCCAGCGCGACCAGCGACAACAGGGCGGCGGATGCCCGCTCGTGGAAGCCGGTGCCCAGGCGTCGCAGCGTGCGCCACGCGACCAGGCGCGCGTCGGGGTCCTCCTGCCGGGTGACGATCTCCGACAGGTGACGGGCCACCTCGTCGTGGAACTCCGGGCCCAGCCCGATCAGCTGCGTGCCCGCTTGGGTGCGGAAGGCGGCGTCGAGGGAGCGGTCCGCGAGCGTCGCGAGCAGGGACGACACCGCCGGTGCGCGATAGGGCTCGCCCAACGCCGCCAGCCTGGCGAACGCCGACGACCGGTCGTAGGCGGAGGCCGTCGGGTGGGTGGTCACGCCGAGCAGCGTCGCCGCGGCCTCGTCCCGGTGTTCCGGTCCCAGGTCGGCAAGTGCTTGAGCGGCCCACAACCTGCCGTTGGCGTCGGTGGTCCACTCGGCGAGGAGCGCTTGCAGGAGGTTCAAAGCCTCATCTTGCGCGCCCATGTCCGCGAGGGCACGGGCGATGCTCGACCGCGTGTAGGCGTCGATGTCGAACGCCTTGGACAACGCCAGCAGGTGGTCGACGGCCGCAGCGCGGTGTTGCGGACCCAGTTCGGCGAGGGCCTCGGCGGCGGAGACCCGGTCGCCGATGGCCGAGTGCCGGTCCGCGATCAGCCGGGCGAGGGCGGCGACGGCTTCGTCGGAGCGCTGCGGACCCAGGGACGCCAGGCCGACCGCGGCCTCGCGCAACCCGGCGCTGAAGTGCGTGCGGGTGCGCAGGACCTCGCGGAAGACCTCGGCGGCGCGCTCGTGGTGCTCCACGTCGATCTCGACGAGCCCGGTGGCGGCGTGCACGCGGGCGTGATCACGGGCGTTGGTGCGGTCGAGCACGGCCGTCAGGGCGGCGACGGCGTGGTCGCGCGACTCGCCGTCGAAGCCGGCCAGGACGACGGCGGCGTTGCGCAGCTGCTCGGCCGTGACCGAAGGGGAGGCGAGGATGGCCCGCAGGCCCTGGTCGGAGGCGCGATGGCCGTCCGGGCCGCACTCGGTCAGCGCCTCGGCGGCAGCGAGCCGGTGCTCGACCGGGATCGCGGGGTCGTCCACGACGCGTTGGAGCAGGCGGGCCGCGTCGGCGGACTCGGTGCCGCGAAGCCTGGTCGCGAGCGCCGCGGCCGCCTCGACCCGGGACGGCCACGGCGCGTCGTCCGAGTCCATGAGACCGCGCAGCCACGAAGCGGTGCCGGGGTGGTGGGCGGCACGGCTGGTCTGCGACAGGATCTTCAGCGCGGGGTGCTGGGTGGTCATCGCCCACCCCCGCACGGTGCCCAGGAAGTCGTCGACCGCTGCCGGTCCGGCCGGCAGGTGCCGGGCGAGCAGGCGGGCGGCCAGGAGGTGCTGGTCGGAACCGGCCGCGTGCAGGTGTTCGAGGAGGCGGTCGGCTTCCGTCGGGTGCAGGCGGGTGTGGTGCAGCAGCACGGCCCTGGCGTGGCGGCCCCGGTCCTCGGCGCGGGCGGCGTGCAGGAGGCTCGCGAAGTCCGCGTGCACGGGGTCGAAGCGGTCGGGGAGCAGGCGGGCCTTCGCGGTCGCGGCGAGGTGCTCGGCGAAGCTGTGGTGCAGGAACCGCAGGTCGTCGCCGCGACGGCTGAACGGACCCACGGCGGCGAGGTAGGTGATCAGGTCGTCCTGCCACCTGCCCACGAGGTCGGGCAGGCGCCGTGCGGCCCAGTCGTGCGCGGCGTTCACCAGTGAGGTGTCGGCCTCCAGCCGCACGCGACCGAGGTGTTCCAGCAACGCGTCGCGCACGGGCTCGAACGGGCCGGGCTCGGCCGTGTGGGCGGTGCGGAGGAACTTCAGGT
This sequence comes from Saccharothrix luteola, assembly GCF_020859565.1. Taxonomy (GTDB): domain Bacteria; phylum Actinomycetota; class Actinomycetes; order Mycobacteriales; family Pseudonocardiaceae; genus Actinosynnema; species Actinosynnema luteola. The sequence continues at coordinate 370,358 of NZ_JAJHUO010000002.1, forward strand.
ACGCCTCGTACAGCTCGTACTGGTTGTCCGGCAACGGGCGGTTGCCCGGCTGCTCGAAGATGATCGCGGCGATCGTCGCCAGCAGCGGCACGCGCGCCAGCTCGTCCAGGTGGGCGGCCCGGATCTGGCGCACGAACCGGTAGGCGAGGTCCCGGTCGCCGAACCAGTTGCGCGCGAACTGCCGCAGCGCGCGTTCGTCGAACGGTTGCAGTTCGTAGCGGGCGGCGCCGATGCGCTGCAACGGCGCCAGGGCCGCGCCCTCGATCGGCCTGGTCGTGACCACGACCCGGTAGGGCGACGACGGCTCGGCGGTCCACGCGGCCAGCACGGTGGCCAGGCGGTCCCGTTCGGTGGCGTCGGCGACCTCGTCCAAGCCGTCCACCAACAGCAGCCAGCGGCAGCCGGCGATCCGCCCTTCCAGGGCGCGCGGGTCGAGGGGAGAGGCCAGCAGGGCCCCGTACTCCACACCGGCGCTCTCCGCGACCGCCTCGGGGAACGGTCGGCCGAGCCGCGCGGCCAGCTCCCGGGCCGTCAGGCGCAGGGGCACCACCCGTTCGGCCATCAGCGGCGGTTCGCCGTCGCCGGCCAGCCACCGCTCGGCGACGTCGGCGGCCAGCCGCAGCGACAGCGTGGACTTGCCCTGCCCGGGGCCACCGGTGATCACGACGTGGTCGTCGCGGTCCAACGCCTCCCAGACCGTCCGGGTGGGCGCGCGCACGGCCAACCGGGTGGTCGGCGGGCTCGGCGGCTCCACGACCTGGCCGCGACCGTCCACGATCGGCACCGGCCGCGACGGCTCCGACGCGAGTTCCTCCGTGCCGGTGCCGAGGTCCTGGCGCACGTGGACCGTCACCAGCGACGACCGCCGCGGGCCGGGCAGCCGGTAAGGCATTTCCTGGGCGGTGTCGACCTGTGCCCGCAGCAGGAACCGGACCGGCGTGGGCAGTCCCGGTAACGCCGGATCGTCCTCGGCGGGAGCGAGCGGGGACCCCTGCTCGGCTTCCGCGCCGGTCACGGTGATGTGCACGCCGCCGTGGATCGTGCCGGCCAGCACAGCGGCTCCGTGCACGTCGCCGCCGATCCGGTTGGCATCGGTGGACCGGGGGCCCTTCTCCAACCTCGAACCCCTTTCGCTCGCGGTGAACGCATCGTCCCACGGGTTCCCACGTCGGCGGACCCCGTCCGGCGAGGTGGCCTGGCCACCGCCGGCTGCGCCGACCGCAACGCCCCTTTCCCGGCTTCGCCCCGGGAGCCCGTTCGCGCACCTGCGCCTTCAGGCACGTCGTTCGGCCGCGGCCTGCTCGCGTCCCTGGTCTGGGTGGGCGTCGTGCTGGTCGCGGTGGTCGCGATCGGGGGACCGCCCGCGTCCGGGTACGGGGTCGGGGTGATGCTCGGCCGGTTGGTGCTGCCCTGCCTGGTCTCGGCCTGGCTGGTCCGCCGGTTCTTCGGGCACAGGTGGTTGCCGTTCGGGTGGTCGGTGCCGGCCTCGTTGCCGACGTTCTTCGTCGGCTTCGTCGTGTTCGGCGCGATCCTCCTGGCCGGGCAGGCCTGAGTCCGGCACGGGTGAACGCGCTGTGCGCACCCGACTACCAGTTGCGCTCGATGGCGGTACGCATTAGCGCTATCGGGTGACGCCTCGTAACCCCGCCTGGTCCAGGGCCGACTCCAGGTATAGGCGGCCGGCGGGGAGGACGCCGTGTCCGGAACGAGTGGGTGAGCCCCTGTGGACGCGTTGATCGAGATCACGCAGCCCGGCCAGGGAGCCGATCACCGGGTGGACCTCTACCTCGGTGACGACGGTGTGTGGCCGGCGGAGCCGACGGCGTCGGACACCGTGCCGGCGGACCTGGCCGCCGCGTCGCTGCCCGTGCCGTCGACCGGCGCCACGGCGTCGGACGCGATCGTCGGTTTCCTGCACGCGAACCCGGAATCGCAGGCGTTCGCCGACCTCGGCGTGCACCTCGGTCGGCTGCTCCTGCCGCCGACCGTGCGCGAGCACTGGTCGCGGCCGGGGGTGGGGCGCACGTTCCTGTGCCTCCCGCCGGCGCTGCGCCGCCTGCCGTGGGAATCGGCCAGGTCCGCGCACGCCCTGTTCGTCCGGCCCGACCACCCGTTCATCCGGCTGCACCGGCGCGTCCCGGGCGACGACCCGATCGCCGACCCGCTGCCGATCCGGGTGCTGGTCGTGCGCGGCGATGACGACGACGACATCGGTTCCCGCGACGAGATCCGGGAGATCAAGAGGGTCGTCGGCGGCGCGCCGGGCCGGATCGAGGCGGAGTTCCTGTCCCGGCCGACCGAGTCGGACCTCAAGGCGGCCTACCGGCGGGTCGTGCCGCACGTGCTGCACTTCATCGGGCACGGCACGCGCAAGGCGAGCACGGGTCAGCCCGCGTTGAGGATCGTCCCGCCCGGCCGCGAGGCGTGGTTGCTCACCCCGACCTACATCGGCGACCTGCTGAGCCGTCCCGCGCCGCGCCTGGCGATCCTGAACGCCTGCCGGTCCGGCGAGACGGCGGACGCGGTGGCGTTGACCGACGTGTTCCTCGACAGCGGGGCCGCCGCCGTCGTCGGCATGCAGGGCGACATCCGGGGCACGGCGGCGGCGCTGTTCGGCGGCTCGCTCTACCGCGGCCTGCTGGACAACGAGCCGGTCGACCGGGCCGTCACGACGGCGCGCGAGGCCGTGTACGCCGCCACCGGCGTGTCCGACGGCGCCCGGGACTGGATCCTGCCGAGCCTCACGCTGCGCGTGCGCCCCGACGACGTGCTCCCGGACCTGTCCGCGACCGGGGCGCGCGCGGTGCGGATCGAGCAGCAGTTCGAGAAGGAGGTCGGCGCGTTCGTCAACCGGGTGCACGAGCGCCACAAGCTCCTCAAAGGCGTCGACCCGGGCGTCGGCGAGCCGCTCGAACCGCTGCTGCTCGTGGTCGGCGAGTCGCAGGTGGGCAAGACGCGGCTGCTGAACTGGCTGCGGCGGCGGTGCGCGGTGCGCGGGCGGCGGGTGAAGTACGTCAGCTTCGACCGGCCGAACCCGGTGGAGGTGCTCGGCGACCGGCCGGCCAGGTTCGACTTCCTCGAGGTGCTGTACGCGATCCGGGACGTGGCGGAGGACCTGCCCACCCTGCCGGAGGGCGTGGCGTCCGCGTTCGACCGGTTCAACCACGACGTGGTCCACCTCGCCGAGGGCAGGCTGCCGCCGGACCCGCCGGTGCCGACGCCGCCGCCGGCGCGGTGGCCGCGGCTGACCGGCGGCACCTCGCACCACGTCGCGGCGACGTTCGAGTCCTTCCGGGCGTGCCTCGGCCGCGCGGCGCAGCCGGAGCCGCTGCTGCTGGTCTTCGACCACGTGGGGAACGTGCTGGACTCGGCGTTCCGGCAGCAGCTGTACGACCACCTCATCCGGCACGTCGCCGACGGCGAGGTGCCCAACCTGAGCCTCGTGGTCGTGATGACGAACGAGCAGTTCGCCACGCACTGGCCGGAGCTGGGCGGCGGCACGCGGGTCGACCTGGACCGCATCGAGGCGGAGGAGTTCTCCGCGCTGGCCGAGGACGTGGTGCTGGCGGTCGGCCGCGCGATCGGCGACCCGCACGTGCAGCTGATCGAGGCGATCGGCAAGGGCGTCGCCACCGGCAAGTGGAGCCCCGCCGTGCTCGGCGACCTGGAGAACATCGTGAGGCGGATGCGATGAAGCCGATCGACGCCGAGCTGTTGCGACGCCTGGCTCGGGGTGACTCCCTGGAGGACGTCCTGGCGTCGCTGCGACCGGCGGACCAGTGGGACGTGCTGCGGCGGTGCGCGGCGGTCCGCTCGTTCGACCGGGAGCTGTACGACAACGTGCTCGTCGCCGACGTCGACGGCGCGCCGCCGTTCGACGCGGTCGTCACCGCGCCGGAGGTCGAGCCGATCCAGGGCACGCGGGAGGCGTTCCGGCTGCGGGCGGGCGCGAAGGCGCGCTACTGGAACGGCTGGTGGCCCGACGGGGCCGACCCGCGGACCGTGCCCGAGGAGCTGCGGTCGCTGGTCGATCGCCTGGCACGCCACTACCGGGCCGCGCACCAGCCCGTCGACCTGCTCGAACAGCTGGTGCTGGTCGACCACCGCGCCGCCGCCGAGCTGTTCGTCCGGCTCTACGCCAAGGCCGACCACCGGCACGACCTGGCGTTGTGCCAGGACCTGATCGACGTGCTCGGCGACGGGGACCGGGTGCGGCTGATCGGCCCCGAGCTGATCGCGCTGCGCCACGACCGGGCCGCCTACCTGCGCACCCGCGGGCTGTGGTCGACCGAGTACCTGCAATCGGCCACGTTCCTCGAGAGGGCCGGGACGACGGCGACCTACCAGCGGCTCGTCCGGGGCGACGGACCGCGGATCGTGGTGCTGCACGGTCCGTCCGGGCGCGGCAAGACGATGGAGCTGCGCTGGCTGGTGTCCCGGGTGCTGGTGCCGCGGCGCGTGCCGTGCGTGCTGGGCGACTTCGACGTGCTGGACCCGGTCAACGTCGCGCGGTACCCGTGGCTGCTGCTGGTGGAGGCGGCGGCGCAGCTCGACCAGCAGTTGGCGGCGGCGCCGTTCACCGAGTTCCTGGAGCGGTACGCGTGGACCGGGGTCATCTCGCGGCGCCAGGTCGCCGACCCGGGCCGGGCGGCGGCGGCGAGCAGGCGGCTGTGCGACGAGCGCGACCGGCTCGGCGCGCACGTGCTCCGGGACTTCGTGCGCACGTTCAACGAGGCGATGGCGGGCCGCCCCGCCGTGATGGTGCTCGACGCGGTGGACCGGGTGTACGCGAACCGCTCGCGCGAGGAGCTGGCCGACCTGCTCCGGCAGCTGTTCCGGCTGTACCGCGACTGCCCGGCGATGCGGATCGTGCTGGCCGGCCGCCACCCGATCACCGTGCCGGTGCTGCCGCCCGCGGTCGATCGGCACCTGGTCCCGTTCACCGACGACGACGCGTCGCGCTACCTGGCCGACCGGCGCCGCATCACGCGCGCCGACCTGCGGCACGCGATCGTGGCGAAGGCCGGGGGAGAGCCGGTGGTGCTGGCGCGCCTGGCCGACCTGGTGCAGCAGCGGCCCGACATCACACCGGCCGAGATCCGGGAGTACCGGGCGGACCTGACCGCGCTCGTGCTCCAGGTCCTGCGGCCGATCGCCGACCCGGGCCTGCGGTGGCTGCTCCGGTACGGGATGGTGGCGCGGACGTTGAGCCTCGACTTCGCGCGCGAGGTGCTCCAGCCGTACTTGCGCGCCGCCGCGTCCGGCGACCTGGACCTCGACGACCCGGGCGAGGACGTGGTGCCGGGCGGCGAGCCGGCGTCGTTGTTCCCCGCCACCGCCGACGTGGACGTCGAGCGGTTGTGGCCGCGGCTGACGGCGTTCGCGGGCACCACCTCCTGGGTCGTGCCGGTGCCGGGCGAGCCGGGCTCGCTGCGGTTCGCCGAGGCCGTGGCCGAGCCGATGCGCCGCCTGGTCCGGTCGCACGCCGTCCACGACCGGCTGCACGCCGGCGCGGTGGCGTTCTTCGAGCGCAAGGCGGAGGCCGACCCCGACCGGTGGGACCGGTGGACGAGGGAGGCGGTCTACCACCGGTTCCGGCTGGAGGGCCCCGCCGCCGTGGCCTACTGGCGCGCCGCCTTGGACGAGGTGGAGCTGGGTGAGGCGCACCGGCGGGCCGCGTTGGCCGAGGAGGTGCTGGGTCCCGACTACGTCGACGCCGACGCCGACCCGCGCCGGTGGGAGGAGCACGGGCCGATCGTGACCCGGGAGACCGTGGTGGAGGCCCGGTACGAGCTGGCCGCGGCGCTCACCCAGATGGCGAGGCAGGGCGGCGTCGAGGCGGCGGACCAGCTGTGGAGCCGGGCCGAGGAGAACTTCTCCGCCGTCGTGCGCGACCGGGACGACTTCGGCGCGGACGTCGTGCCCGACTGGCGGCTCGCGTACGTGCGTGCCGCGCTGGCGCTGAAGTCCGGCGACGTGACCACCGCGCGAGCCGAGCTGGAGCGGGCGCTGCGGCGGTCGTCCGGCACCAAGGACGACGTGCGGCTGCGCATCCTGCTCGGCGACGTGCGGATGATCCTCGGCGACCGGCTCGCGCCCGACGAGTACCGGCGTGCGGCGGAGGCGGCGGTCCGCGTCGGCGCCCACCGGTGGGAACCGCCGATCCGGCTGCGGATCGTGAAGGCGTACCGGCACTTCGGGCGCTTGGCGGAAGCGATCCGCGAGCTGGTCCGCGCCCGGCGGTGCGGGCCGTCGAACGCCGAGCAGCAGCGCCGCTCCGGCCTGCTCGCGGTCGAGCTCGGCCTCGGCGCGAACCGGCTGGAGTGGGCGGCTTTGCACGCGCGACGGGTCGCCGCGCGCGACGGTGACTGGGAGGGGCAGGCCGCCGGCGCGAGGGTGGCGTTGGCCGCGCGCAGGCCGCTGCTCGCGCTCGACCTCGCGCACCGCGCCGAGCGCTCCGCCCGCGGCACCACCGGCACCGCGCTCGCGCGCGAGCTGACCGGGGTCGCCGAGGGCGTGGTGGCGCACTACGGGAAAGCCTTGCACGCGCTGGAAACCGCACGGTCGCGGTGGCGTCACGAGGGTGACCGCGCGGCCGTCGCCCGCTGCCACACGCACTCCGCGGTGCTGCTCATGCGGGAGGTCGGCAACCTCACCCTGGCCGAGCACCACCTGGCCGAGGCCGCCGAGCTGACCACGCGGGGCACCGACGCCTGGTGCGCCGCGGAGTTGGCCCGGGTCGAGCTGCTGGGTCTCGCCGCACGGCCGCACGAGGCGCTGGACGCGGTCGCCGCCGTGATCGACGAGCTCCACCGGCGGGCACGCCCACCGTGCCTGGTGGCACGTGCCGCCCTGGAAGGGCTGGCGATCGACCTGCCCGACGGGTTCGGGTGGTTGCTGCACGAACTGGTGGCGCGGCTGCGCGAGATCACGCCCGCGTCCGCGCGCCTGGTCGTGCTGGACGAACTGCGCCGCGTGCCCGACCCGCACGACGACCCGGCGCGGGACGCGTGGCGCGAGGTCGCGTCGCTGGTGCGGTTGGAGACCGACCGGCTGCGTGCGACGGATCGCGCCCTGCTGGACCTCAGGTCGGCGGAGGTGGACCGGCTGACCGGCGATCGGGCGGCGGCGGAGCGGAAGCTGGCCGAGGCGCGCCCGACCGGTGGCTCGTGGTTCACGCTCCGGGAGTGGTCGCGTGCCGCGGACCGGCTGGGACTTCCCGCGCGAGGCGACGTCGAAGCGTTCCTCCGGGAGTTCGGCGACCACCCGATGCTGTGCGCGGCTTTCCTGGTCGAACGCGCGGAAGCCTTGATCGCGCTGGACGAGTCGGATCGAGCGGACGCGTTGTTGCGCCGGGCGGCGCCGCTGCTCGTCGCCGCCGACGAGCGGGAGACCCAGTGGCACGCGAGGTCGCACTACGCCGACAGCGTGATCGCGGAGAAGTCCAGCCTGGAGCCGGAACCGAAGCTGGTCCGCGCCGGCGCGACGTTCGCCGCGCTCGGTGACACCCGCCGTGCGGCGGTCGCGTCCCGCTTCACGCGAGGGCGGATCGGCACGACGCTGCGGAGCGCGCGCGGACGGGTGCGGCTGGCCGTCGAGGACGGTGCGCTGGTCGTCGGGACGTTCGTCCCGCCCGACGTGGACACCACCGTCCGCCACGACAACGCCCTCGTGGACGCGATCCTCGGCGTCGGCCGGGCGGGCTCCGGGCCCCTCGCCGAACGACTGCGGGAGGACTGGCAGGCGACGTGCGCCGGGCTCGGCTCGCTGCTCCTGCCCGGTCCGGCGCTGCGGGCGCTGCGGAGCCCGTTCGACCTCCGGTGCGACGTCGAGGACCGCAGGCTCGGCCCGGTGCCGTGGGAACTGGCGCTGCGGCCGGACGTGCGGCGGCTGGTCGTGCTCGACCCCGCCGTCGCCACGTTCCACCGGGCCGTGTCGCGGGAGGCCGCCTACCGCGACGAGATCAGGTTCGTCCAGGTCGGCCTCAACCGCGCGGCCGACGAGGACCTGGCGGCCGACGGCGACCTCGGCCCGCACACCAGGGAGGCGTTGCGGCGGTACCAGGAGGCACGGGGGCTCACCCCGGACGCCGACCTCGGCGCCGAGCTGCTGGACCGGTTGCAGCGCGACCTCGCCGAGCCGGTCAAGCCGCTGGCGGTGCTGGCCCAGCCGAGCCGGTCGTCGCAGCTCGACTCCGCCCGCGGGCACCTGAGCTCCGGCGTCGACCTGGCCCGCCTGTACGGCAGCCACGGGTTCGACGTGGAGTCGGTCGAGAACCCCACGCTGGACCGGCTCGCCGGCGCGGTGACCCGCGCGGTCCGCGGTGGGCGGACGCCGGCGGTGGTGCACCTGGCGGGCGGGCTGCGCGAGTCCGGCGGCGGCGTCGCGCTCACGTTCCTCGCCGGTGGTTGGGCGGCGGAGGCGTTCACCGCCACGCCGACCGCCGAGGAGATCCCGGTGACGGCGCTCAACCGGGTGCTCGCCGCCGTGCCGCGTGACGGGTTCCGGCCGCTGGTGGTGCTCGACGTGAACCGGCCGTGGGGCTCGGACGACGCGATCTCGTACCTGCTGCTGCGCAACGCGTTCGGGGGCGACCTGTTCGCCCTCGGCCGGTGCGCCGGCGTGCTGGGCACCGGCCTGGCCGGCGACGGCGAGCACGACCTGTGCGACGCCGTGATCGGCGCGATCGCGGCCGGCCGGTCCCTGGCCGAGGTGGCGGGCGGGCTGCGTTCGGCCGCACGGCACGCCACCGGACTCGACCGGGTGCTGCCGTCGGCCGGCGTCGCCCTGCACACGCACCTGCCGTGGCTGCGGCTCGTGCCCGGACCGGGAGGACGGCCATGACCACCACCGACCGCAAGGTCGCCGAGCTCAGGCACAAGCTCGCCGGCATCGACGCCGACTTCGCCCGGTGGCGCGCGGAGACCGGGTCGGGCCGGGTCCTGCGCAAGCACCACACGCAGGTGGTCCGGCTCACCGACCGGCTCGGCGGGGTGGTCGAGCGGATCGGCGCGGAGCTGGACGCGGTCGCGGCCGACGGCGCCGACGTCCTGCGGGAGTGCCGCCGGCTCCAGCTGCGGATGCTGGAGGTGCACCGGCTGTGGGACTTCTACCGCTCGAAGCTGAACCTGCGGTACGTGGAGTGGTACCGGCCGTTCCTGACCGCCGTGGACGAGTTCGCCTGGCGGTGCTACGAGCCCGCGGCGGCCGGCCGCGACCGCGAGGCCCCGCTGGTGCACCTCAGCGGCGAGTTCAGCCCGTTCACGCACCTGCGGGAGACGCCGTTCGTGGTCGAGGACGTGCCCGACGCCTTGAACACCGCGGACTTCCTCGGCGTGGTCACGCGGCTGCCGATCCCGATCATCGGCCTGCCGTGGTACCAGCTCGTGCACCTGCCGGACGCGGTGGTGATCGGGCACGAGGTCGGGCACGCGGTGGAACGCGACTTCGGCCTGCTCGGCACGGTCCGCGCGCTGACCAGGCCGGTGTTCCGGACCATGCCCGAGGCCCGGCGCGACGCCTGGGACACGTGGCTGCCGGAGGTCTTCGCCGACCTGTACGGGGTGCTGGCGGCCGGTCCGGCGTTCGCGTCCGCGCTGGCCGACCTGCTCGTCGTGGACGACGCCCCCACGGCCGCCGAGGTCGACGGGCCGGTCCTGGTCCACCCGCACGCGGCCGTGCGGCTCGCGTTGACCGCGCAGGCGTTGGCGGAGACGGGTTTCGCGACGCCGCGGGCGGCGTGCGGGCAGTTCGAGGACGACATCGCCCCGATGACGACGGCACTGCTGGACGGGCCGTACCCGGGCCTCGGCGACCGGCCGCTGCGCGAGGTGATCGCGTTCACCGCCGACCAGCAGCGCCACGCCGTCACCGCCGCCGACGGCCTGGTGGACCACCAACGCCCGGAGACCAGCGACGTCCGCTGCCTGATCGCGGCGGCACGGCTCGCGTTCGACCGCGAACCCGCCCTGTTCGCCCCGCCGCCGCCCGACCGCGTCAACGCGCAGGACCTGATCCTCGACAAGGTCGCGAAGGCCGTCGGGGACGGCTCGCGCGCCGACGTCGGCGAGGAGGGCCCGGTCGCGGACGACCGGGCCGCCGGCGCGGAGCTCTACGACCTGATCGACACGATGATCCGAAAGGCCCACGATGACCACCATGACTGAACGACCTCAGGACCCCATGGCCGCCGTGGCGCAGCTCGCCCGGGTGGTCGCGGGCGACGACGAGCAGCGGTTCGTGCTGGTGTACCACGCGATCGCCAACCAGGTCGACGGCTTCCTCAACGGTGACGCCGCCGAGGGCTACCGCCTGGCCCGCTCGCTGCTCCGCCGCGGCGTGTCGCCCCTGACCAGGTCGGCCGTCGCCACCGAGCCGCCGTCCGACAGCATCTTCACCGACCCGGTGTACCTGGCCAACATGCGTGCCGTGGTCGAGGACCACGCCCGCATCATCGGCGGCGTGCCCACGGCCGACTTCCCGGAGTGCGTCGCCATCGGCAGCGCCGACGGGTGGTGCTGCTCGGGCACGCTCGTCTCCCAGAACGTCGTCGTCACCGCCGGGCACTGCGTGGACGGCGGGTGCGCGGCCCGCGTGTTCATCGGCAAGGACGTGGAGTTCCCGGAGGACGGCGAGGTGATCGAGGTGGAGACCGCGCTCGCGCACCCCGACTACCGCCCGCCGCGCCCGACCGGGGACATCGCCGTCCTGGTGCTCGCCCGCCCCGCCTCGGTCACGCCGCGCCCGATCGCGACGCCCGACCAGGTCGCCGCCGCCAAGTTCGTGCGGCTCGCGGGGTACGGCAACACCGACGTGCACAGCAGCGGCGGCTACGGCCGCAGGCGGATGGTGGACGTGCCGATCGCGAGCGACCACCCCCGGCACGGCGCGGACGCGGCCACGGAGTTCGTGGCCGGCTCGCCGTTCCTCGACCGGGACAGCTGCAACGGCGACAGCGGCGGTCCCGCCTACGTTCAGTCGGGTGGCCAGTGGTTCCTGGCCGGCGCGACGTCCCGGGCCACCGCCTCGTCGCTGCGCCCGTGCGGCGACGGCGGCATCTACACCCGCGTGGCGTCCTACGAGAAGTGGCTGTGGACCGTGCCGGGGGCCGTCCGGCCCTGAGGGGTGGTCTTCGACCGGCAGCCGGTCGGCGAGGGCCCGGTGACAGGTCCGGTCTCGTGGCCGCCGTGGCACCTGACGTCGTCGCTCACGTCTCCTCGGGGCTGTCGTGGTGGTGGGCGAACCAGGCTATCCACCGCCGCTGCCCCGGTGTCTCGACCGCGCGTGGGCGGTAGTGGTGGCGGGTCCAGGCGACCGCGTCGTCGGCGGGGTGGCCGGCCAGGACCGCCAGGCAGGCGATCACGGTGCCCGTCCGGCCCGTGCCGCCCGTGCACGCGACCTCGACGCGCCGCCCGGAGCGGGCGAGGCGGTACGCGCCGGTGATCTTCGCCGCCGCGTCCCGGTGGTCGCGAGGTGTGCGGAAGTCCGGCCAGGCGATCCAGTCCGCCGGCCAGTCGGGCTGCCACGTGGCACGCCGGCGGAGCAGTCGGCCGAGGCCGCCGTGCCGGGCGTCGGGTGGGTGGCCCAGGTACAGGCCGAAGTCCGGCAGCGGACCTGCCGGGAAGGGCTCGCGCCGGCCTCGCCCGCGGACGACCGTGCCGTCCGGTAGGGCGATGGCTCCGGTGAACGGCTCGCTCATGCCGTTTCCTCCTCCACCAGCGCGGCGACCAGCCGCAGGACCTCCGCGGTGGCCCGCGCCTCGCCGGTGGTGAGCACCTTCAGCCGGGCTCGCTCCGCGTCGTGCACCGCGTGCAGGTGCAGCACCGGCTTGCCCAGCGGGCCGGTCGGCAGGCCGTTGAGCAGGGCGGTGAACCGGTCCGCGGTCTCGGCGTCGATGCCGTCGACGTCGAGGACGGCGGAGACGTCGAGCCGCCGTTCGCGCTCGCCGTGGTCGGCGGGCCGACCGGTCAGCGCCTCGAAGTCGGCCCGGGCGACGCGGTACTGCTTCCCGATGCGCACCGCGTTCAGCCGGCCGTCGCGCACGTAGCCCCGGACCGTGGCCACGTGCAGACCGAGGCGCTCGGCGACCTGCTCGATCGAGTACCAATCTTGCGTCATCATTACGTATCGCTCCGCATGGAGAAGCACTATAGCGAAGTTTGCGTCACCTGCTGCACGTCACTCTTCATCGTCACTACGTTGAGCTTGATCGCTTTGGGGAGGGTTGCGGTGGTCCTGCTCCGGGAACCGCCCGCGGACGGCGCTCGCAAGGTCGTGGCGGCAGCGGTGCTGCTGGTGGTCGAGGGCGGGCGTGCGATGCGGTTGCCCGGCGAGGAGGAGTTCGGTCTCCGGTGGTGGTGCGGCTGTCGTCGCTGACGGACCGGGTGCTGGCGGTGCGCGTGGCCGACGGCGGCCTGGTGGAGTTCCACGACCTGGCGGCGAAGGCCGTGCTGATGCCGGTGGGCGCGGCAGCGGTGCTGGTCGCGGGCTGGGTGCTGGTCCGGGCCGGGCGGCGGCACGGGCGGGGGTTCAGGACGAAGGTGCTGTACACGGTGGCGGGTGCGGTGCTCGCCGCGGCGATGGTCCTCGCACCGGGCGGATTCGGCCGTGGGGCGTTCGACAGCGCGACGACCGCGCCGGTGACCGACCTGACGCAGGTGGAACTGCGGACCGGTGCGCCGCCGCCGGTGGCCGGGCGGGGCGCGGTCGCGCGGTCCGGGGACGCCGCGGTTCGCGTGCTCGAAGTCCGGCGCGGCGCACCGGAGGGCGCGGCGCGGTGGATGAGCGAGTTCCAGGTGCTGACCCTGGTGGTCGAGGAGACCAGGTCGACCGCAGGGGAGCCGGTCGCGGTGCGGTTGGTGGCCGACGAGCACGGCGCACCGGTCCGCGTGGACGACTGCGCGGGCGCCCTGGGTGCGCTCACCGGGGCGGCGTCCGCTCCGGGCACCGCACCACGCTGCTCTGCTTCGCGGTCCCGCCGGGCTTCGCGCCGTCCTACGTGCTGCTGGGCACGCCGGCCGACCGGGCGCTGCCGACCCTGTGACGGGAGTTCGCCCGGTCTGGGGCGGCGGTTGCGTTGAGTCGGTTGATCCCGCACTCCACGGCGTGGCGCTGCTTGTAGGGCCGCGGGTCGAAGGCTGGTGGTCGGCCACCGGCACGTCCTTGGCCTGCCCACTGCCCGAACGACCCGGATGCGGCCCAGGACCACCTGAAACCGAGGGGGTCGCCGCGCTGTCCGGCGGTGATCACCAGCGACAACAGTCGTCGTGGGCCCCCGATACCGTGTAGCCGACGGCCATGCTCAAGAGCTCGGCACCGGCGCAGCTGGCGTCAGCGACAGACCACCTCTGCACCTTCTGGCCCGGTTGTAGGCGCACGTGTCGCCGACCAGAACCGAACGAGTGAACAGGAGCGGGAATGACCGACGATGTGGCCGGCCAAGTGATCAAGGCTGAGCAGGATCGGATCCAGTGTCTCCTCGACGTGGATCGCGGCACCTACGACCGCTTGCACGCCGCGGAGTACCGGTTGTGCAACCCGACCGGCACCGTGTGGACGAAGGCCGAGTACCTGGATCTCCTCACCACCGGGCGGGTCGCCTACCGGGAACTGGGGCTGACCGGCGACGTGGACGCCATCGTCGGCACCGACGTCGTCGTTCTCCGCTACCGGTGCGCCATCGAACTCACCGTCGACGGCGCGGACATCCCGCGGCACGATGCCTGGCACACCGACGTCTACACCAATGCCGACGGCACGTGGCGTTGTGTCTGGTCGCAGGCCACCGGCATCATGGACCTTCCGTTGGCCGCACTCTGACCCGGCACCGGGAAGGCGCGGACCCGCCGGACTTGACGTTGTGGCAAGTGGCAGGAACCGCGTGACTCCGAGGCACGGCCTAGTACGCGGAGGCGCGGACCGCGAACACCGAACGGCTGCCGGCGTACTCGGTCAGCGACCAGAGCTGCCCCTTGGCGGGCCAGTAGGAGAAGTCCTCCGGCCCGATCGGCAGCACGTCGTGGTGCACGACGACCGAGCCGCCGGGCTTGAACGTGGCCAGGTCGCCCGCGTTGCCGCTGCCGTCGCTGGTGGAGAGGTAGAACTTGCCGTTGATCGCGGTCGCGCCCTGCATGCTCTGCACCGACACCTCGTAGGCCTCGCTCGCGTGCGCGTAGCCGTCCGAAGCCGTGGTGAGCATCCGGGTGGTGTAGTCGATGGGGAAGCGGAACAGCCGGCTGCCCGCGCCGGGGTTGGCGTACTCGCCGACGACCACGCTGTCCGGCGTGCTGGTGCGGTCCAGCGAGGCGAACGAGAACCGGATGGGCGAGTGCCCGTTGGTGGTCGACTGGTTGTAGGCGAACACCTGCGGCAGCACGTACTTGTACCCGTAGGCCTGGTAGCTGCCGTCGGCCTGGCGGCCGATCGCCGAGCCGTTGGTGGTGCTGGTCTGCCAGAGGTGCCGCAGGTCGAACACCCGGAAGCCGCTGCTCGTGGACGCGACGTAGAGGTGGTGGCCGTACCAGAACATGCCACCGGCGTGCAGGTTGATCGGCCGGAACGACGCCTGGCCCGCGCTGGTGGTGTACGGCTCGACCAGCAGCACGTGGCGGTAGGTCGGCGCGGACGGGGTGGCGTAGTCGACGAAGGAGACCCGGATGCCCCGGTCGATCCCGTCCGTGCCGTTGTCGTACCAGCTGACCAGGACCGCGGTCGAACCCTCGTAGGTCGCCTCCCCGTACGCGTCCGCGGTCGTCGTGATGCCCTGCGGCACCCAGTACGCGACGTCGTCGTCACCGCTGTTCCAGCAGAACGCGGCCACGCGGTTGGCCGCCGCGGGGGAGCACGAGGTGGCGGCGCGGTTGCCGTCGCCGACGACGGTCGGCACGCTGACGTTGGGCAGCGCGGCGTCCAGGTCGTCGATCAGCCCCGAGTAGGCGGTGGCCTTGAGGCGGAAGTTCGTCGCGGGCAGGGTCGTCGCCGCCTGCGCGGGCGCGGCCGGTGCGATGCTCGCGACCAGCGCCGCCGCGAGCCCGGCGACCACCATCCGGTACTTGTTCACCAGGCCACCACCATTGTTGGTTGAGTACTGACGAACCGTCATCATGGCGGTGGTCGGGCACTCCACGCAACGGGCCGGCCTCGCGGTGCCACGACCTCCCGCGGCAGGCGTCAGACGAGCGGCCTGGCGTCGACGGGCACCCAGTCGGGGTGCTTGCCGGTCACGTCGTCACCGGACGAGATGCCCCGGATCCGGCGGTTCACCCACGGCAGGACGTGCTCGCGGTAGTAGCGGGTCTCGGCGAGCAGGCTGCGGCGGACGGCGGGGCCCGGGTCGATCGCGTGCGCCTCCGTGACGTGCCCGAGGGCCTTGAGCACGAGGGACGCGACCCGTCGGTGGCCGGCGGCGTTGAGGTGCAGCCGGTCCGGCGACCAGTACTCGGCCCGGCGGACCTCGACGTCGTTGAACGCGTCCACGAGCAGGACGTCGTGCCGCGCGGCCAGCTCGGCGATCGCCGCCGTCAGCACCACGCCCCGGCGGTGGACGGTGCGGCCGAACGGCAGCCGCTGCGACGGGTCGGCCCCGCTGAGCAGCACCAACCGCACCCCGGCCGACGCGCAGCGCTCGATCGCCTGCTTGGTCAGCCGGACCAGCCGCGCCAGGTCGACCCCGGGCCGCATCATGTCGTTGCCGCCGCCGTTGAGGGTGAGCATCGTGGGCGCGGGCGAGAGGGCCAGCGCCGCGTCGAGCTGGCTGGTGGCGATCGGCTCCAGCAGGCGTCCCCGGACGGCGAGGTTGGCGTAGTGGACGGTCTCGCCGAGCGCGACGGCCAGTCCCTCCGCCACCAGGTCGGCCCAACCCCTTGGCGTGCCGTCGGGGCGCTCGTCGCCGACCCCTTCGGTGAAGCTGTCGCCGATGGCCACGTATCGCACTGCCGGTGCCTCCCCTGCTGGACGTCACCGCCAGCATATGAGGCGTCCTGGCGTGACTCAGCACACCTGCTTGGCGGCGAGCACCCGGCGGGCGGCTTCGTCCACGCGGGCCGGCGGCAGGGCGCCCGAGGCGACCGCGCCTTCCAGGTGGTCGAGCACCTCGCCCACCCGGCCGCCCGAGGACCACAGCGCGATGTCCGCGCCGGCCGCGAGCGCCTGCGTGACCGCGTCGGGCAGGCCGACCCGGTCCGTCACCGCGCGCATCGCGCCCAGGTCGTCGGTCATCGCGGGGCCCGTGAAGCCGAACTCGCCGCGCAGCAGCGCGTACGCCTCCGGGCTGAGGGTGGCGGGCACGCCGCCGGTCAGGCCGGGCACGTCGATGTGGCCGAGCATCACCACCACGTCGCCGAACCGCGGCAGGTGCCGGTACGGGACGAGGTCGGTGTCGCGCAGCGCGGCCAGCGGGGGCGAGGTGACCGCGCCGAGGTGCGAGTCACCGGTTGTGTTGCCGTGCCCGGGGAAGTGCTTGACCACCGGCGTGACGCCCGCGGTGTGCAACCCCTCGGCGAACGCCAGCGCGTACCCCAGCGCGGTGTTCGGGTCGGGGCTGAACGACCGGTCGCCGATGACCGTGCGGTCGGGTTGGCCGCTAGTGTCCAGCACGGGTGCGAGGTCGGTGGTCACGCCGCGCTCGCGCAGGGCGAGACCTCGGTCACGGGCCACCGCGCGGACCTCGTCCGGCGACAGGTCGGCCGCCATCCGCCGGGCGCTGGGCATCGAGCCGTCCAGCGCTTCCAGCCGCTGGACCCGCCCGCCCTCGTCGTCCACGGCGACGGTCAGCGGGAGGGCGGCGGCGGCGTGCACGGGCGCGAGCGCGCCGGCGCTGAGCAGGCCGACGTCGTCACCGCCGATGAAGATCCCGCCCACCTGCTCGTTCCGCACCACGCTGAGGGCGTCGGCGGGCCCGCGCGGGTCCACCCCGACGACGAGCGACTGCGCCAGCCGGGCCCGCAACGGCAGCGAGGCGACCTTCTCCGCGCACGGGTCCACCACCGGAGGGGGCGGCTCGACCGTCGTGGACGACGGCGATGGCGGCGCCACGCTGGAGGACGACGTCGACAGGGCGGCGGGCTGCGTCGGCCGGTCGCTGCGCGCCGAGGTCACCACGGCCAACGACCCGGCGACCAACGCGCCGATCGCCACGAACAGCAGCATCGCCGAGGTGCCGAGCCCGCGGCCACCGGCGCGCCTCACCGGCGGTCGCTTCCGTCTTCCGACGGGTGTCGACCCAGTCGGTGCGTTACCGCGTGCACAGTGCCCACTCCCACGTCCTCGCCCGCTCGGCGGTGAGTTGCCCATCGTGCGGCCGGCCATCCGGGGCCGCAACCCCAGCGCAACCGAGACCACATTCACATTCCGCGTCACGAGGCATCACGGCCATGGTATCCGTTGCCCGGGTCGTGCCTGAACGGCCACGTTTTGTCAGGCACTGGAGATCGTGATTCCGGAATGTGAATCTTCATCGGGCCGATGGGTCGCGATGATGTTTGTGGTTTCGCCTTTTCCGCCGGTCAGAGGCGCCACCACCGCCGTTTCGGTCGCGGCGCGTCACCGCCGGTGAGCGAGGCCGCGTCCCTGGTGTCGGGGTGGTCGGCGCCGAGACGGGCGGTGCGCTCGGTCACCACGCGACGGCACAGGGCGGCTGCCTCGTCGTCCCGCCCGGTGAGGGCCAGGGCGCGGGCCACGTTCAGTGCCAGCTCGTCCTCGCGGATGGTCGGCGGGTCGACCAGGGCCTGGCGGGCGATCCGGTCCCACGCCCCGGTGAGCCGGGGGTCCGGCGGGCCGTCGGCGAGCTGGGCGTCGGCGAGGGCTCGCGCCGCTGCCCAGTCGTCGTCCCTGGCCGCCTGCGCCCAGCCGGTGGCGTCGCCGTGCTCCATGAGGTCGAGGACGCCAAGGCCCGCGGGCCTGCGGTAGAGGTAGCCGGCGCGGAAGGACAGCCATCGCGCGCGGTTCATCGCCGGCAGGAACGGCGCTATGTCGGCGGCGCACTGCGCGTCCGCGGGTTCCGGGACGAGGGTGATCGCGTGTTCGCCGTCGACGGGTGTGGCATCGTCGAGCAGGGTGCCGGAGAAGTCGCGCCCGTCGCCGTTGAGGACGGCTTTCGCGTGCCTGCGGCCGAGCGTTTTCCCGATTCCGCAGGCGAGAAAGAGGGTATTCCACTCCTCTTGTGCTCGGAGGAGGTTGTCGACGCCGAAGTACGCCGCCGGCGGCGGGCCGTGCCACAAGTGGTGGAATGCGGCGTAGTCGACACGGGTGTCGCGGGCCCGGTGGACGTTCGGCGACAGTTCGGCGGGCACCAGTCGGGCAATGGCTTCGTCGGATCCGATGACCAGCGGGAAGTGCGCGGGGAACCGGATGAACAGCGGCCGTCCCGAGGGTAATCGGCGAAGGCGTTGGGCGCGGGTGACCACCACGCCGTGCTCGTCCACGGTGACGAAATCCTCGTGCGCGTCGCGGAACAGGTCGTCCAGGCGGACGCAGGAGAACCGCGGTCCCAGCGAGTTGGCCAGGTCCGCCGGCCGGGACGCCTCGTGCCACCGGGCGGCGTCCGGGTGCCGTTCGCGCAGTTCACGCCAGTCGACCGGACCGGACAGCAGGACCATCCCGTCGCGGTCGACGAGCAGTCGCACCAGCAGCCGGAACAACTCGAACCGGGGTGTCCGGTCCGCGCGTGCGGTTATCTCGGTGAGCGAGACGGTGCTCTCGGGCAATGCCAGGTGACGTCGACGCAGGACGAAACCGGAATCGCTCATCAGCGCATGCTAGCGGGTGTGATTGAGGCCACGATCGGCGCGCGTGAATGGCGGTCGGAGTATTTCGCTGCGCTGTAGTGAAACTTTTGCGCGCCGCCGACCGCCCACCCGGACCGGACACTACTGTTCGGGCCATGGCGAGAGGACGCGTCACCCGCGAGGACTGGACGATGGCGGCGCTGCGCGCCCTGGCCCGGGGCGGGGTGGCGGCGGTGGCCGTCGACGTGCTCGCCGGCGGGCTCGGCATCACGCGCGGCAGCTTCTACTGGCACTTCAAGGACCGCGACGCGCTGCTCGTGGCGGCCGTGGAGCTGTGGGAGCAGCGCACCACGGCCGACTTCATCGCCCGGCTCGCTTCGCTCGACGACCCGGAGGACAAGCTCCGCGAGGGGCTGCGGACGGCGCTCGGCGCGGAGGTCGTCCCCGGCCTGGAGCCCGCACTCGTGGCGCACGCCGACCACCCCGTGATCGCACCGGTGCTGACCAGGGTGATCGAGCGGCGGATCGCGTTCCTCGCCGAGGTCTACGCCGACCTCGGCCTGACGCCCGCGGTGGCACGTCGACAGGCGGTCCTGGCGTACGCCGCGTACCTCGGCTGGGCGGAGCTGCGCCGCGTCGCCGCCGGGGTGGTGCCCGAGGTCGCGGTGGAGGGTCCGCGCGGCCGTGCGGGCTTGAAGCACCTCATCGACCAGTTGGCGGCCGTCCGCTAGGCGTGTGCCCGGTCACGTCGTTTGACATACAGGACTGTACGGATCAAACATGCAGTCCTGCATGGACAACGGGGAGGGTGGTCGGAGCCATGGCGCACCGGGGGTTGAAGGTGTTCCGGATCGGCGCGTGGGCGTGGGTCGTCACGGGTGTCGGCCACCTGGCCACCGCGGCATTGTTGGCGTCACTCCCCGAGGATCCCGCCGCGAGTTCCGCGCTCGTGGCGATGCGGGAGTACGGCACGGAGATCGCCGGTGTCCGGCGCAGCCTGCTCGACCTCGACCGGGGCATGTCGCTCGTCATGGCCGCCGCGCTCGTCTTCGGCGGGCTGGTGTGCCTGCTCGTCGCGCGGTCGGCCCCCGACCTGGTCACGCGGTCGCGATCGTTGAGCGGCCTGTGCCTGGTGGCGTCCCTGGTCGTGCTCGGCCTGTCCGTGTGGTTGCTGCCGGCGCCGCCCATCGTGCTGTTCACGATCGCCTGCGTGGCGTTCGGTCGAGTCCTCGCCACGGCCCACCCGGAAGTTTCCGCGCGGCCCGCATGACCACCCGAACGCGACACGACCGCGTGCTATACCGGAAGTGCCACAAGGAGAACAGCTCCGGCTGATCACGGGAGGCAGGACGGCATGGTCGCGCACGTGGTCGTCATCGGTGCGGGTGTCTACGGCGCGGCGGTGGCCGCCTCGCTGACGAGGAGGGGCGCCCGGGTCACCGTGGTCGACGCGGGCGCGCCCGGCGGTGGCACGTCCGGTGCGACGTTCTCGTGGACGAACTCCTGCGGCAAGCAACCCCGCTCGTACCACGACTTCAACGTCACCGGCATGGAAGCCCACCGGCGGCTGGCGGCCGACGTGCCGCACAGCGACTGGTACCACGAGACCGGCAACCTGGAGTGGGCAGCCACCGACGCCGACCGGGACGAGCTGAGCCGGAAGGTCGCTGCCGTCCTCGACTACGGCTACGAGGCGCGGTGGCTCAGCCGGGCCGAGGCGTTGGACCTCGAACCCGACCTGGACCCGGCCGCGCTGCCCGACGACGGGATCGCGTACTTCCCGCGCGAGGGCTGGGTCGAGCCGACCCGGCTGATCGGGCACCTGCTGTCGACGGCGGTCGCCGCGGGCGCGGAGGTCGTGCGCGACGACGCGGTGACGGACCTGGAGGTGGCGGCGGGCGCGGTGCGGGCGGTCCGGCTCGCCTCGGGACGGCGGCTGCCCGTCGACGCGGTGGTGGACTGCGCGGGGCCGCAAGCCGCGCGGATCGCGGAACTGGCCGGGTTGGCGCTGCCCATGCGCAACACCCGTGGCGTGCTCGTCTACACCTCGCCCGTCGCGGTGGCGGTGGCGCGGGTCGTCCACGCGCCGCACGTCCACCTGCGGCCGGACGGCGGCGGACGGCTGCTGCTGCACACCCCAGAGGTCGACGACGCGGCCCGCGTGTCCGACACCGGTGAGATCAGCGTGGACCCGTCGGCCGTGGACGAGGTGGTCGAGGCGAGCCGTGCGCTGTACCCCGGCATCGGCGCGGCGCCGGTGGAGAGCGTCCGGGTCGGTGAGCGGCCCATCCCGTCCGACGGCCTGCCGGTGCTGGGCCGGGTGGTCGAGCTGCCGAACTTCCACTTCGCGGTCTCGCACAGCGGCGCGACCTTGAGCCTGCACGCGGGTGACCTGGTCGCGGCCGAGGCCTTGGGCGAGGACCGCGGCGACGCCCTGGCCCCGTTCCGCTTCGAGCGGGCCGCCACCGTCCGGTGAGGACCGCACGAGCCCGACCGCACAGGCTCCGCCACGTGATCGTGCCGGGTCTCGGCGGACGGGACGGCCGCGCGGCACCACCTCGCGGACGTGCGCACCCGACAAGCGGCCTTCGGTCAGCCGTAGTGGCGACTCGGCGGTCGATGGCGCGGCCGACGGGGGAGTGGCACTGTCGCGCTGCCCGCGGACCGTGCGGCACCGGAGGACTGCCTTGGCGGACCACGAGAACGGCGGGCTGCTCCGGCAGCTGACCAGCCGCCAGATCGGCATGATCTCGCTCGGCGGCACCATCGGCACCGGGCTGTTCCTCGGCTCCAGCCTCGCCATCTCCATGGCCGGCCCGGCGGTCGTGGTGGTCTACCTGGTCGGGGCGCTGGCGGCGGTCGCGGTGGCCTACGCGGTCGCCGAGATGGTCGTGGTGCACCCGGAGGCGGGTGGGTTCGGTGCGGTCGGCGCGCGGTACGCGGGGCCGTTGGTCGGGTACGTCCAGCGGTGGTGCTACTGGGCGACCCAGGTGATCACGGTCGGCGGCGAGGTGGTCGCGGCCGGGCTCTACGTCCGGTACTGGTGGCCGCAGGTGCCGTTGTGGGCGTCGGTGTGCCTGTTCTCGGTGGCGATCCTGGGGGTCAACTTCGCGGCCGTGCGGCTGTTCGGCGAGGTCGAGTACTGGTTCGCGATGGTCAAGGTGACGGCGTTGGTCGTCTTCCTGGTGCTCGGTGTGCTCTACGTGGTGTTCGGGCTGCCGGGGCAGGACGCGGCCGGGCTGTCGGCGTGGACGGATCACGGCGGGTTCATGCCCAACGGTCTGGTGGGCGTGCTGCTCGCGGTCAGCGTGGCGACGTTCAGCTACGGCGGGGTGGAGTCGGTGGCGATGACGGCCGCCGAGTCGCGCAGCCCGGTCCGCGACATCCCGCGCGCGGCGCGGCGGGTGGTGTTGCGGCTGGCGTTGTTCTACGTGCTGGCCACCGGGATCATCGTGGCGATCGTGCCGTGGACGGAGGCGGCGGCGGTCGACGGGGTGGCGGAGAGCCCGTTCGTGGCGCTGTTCACCTCGATCGGCGTCCCGGCCGCCGCCGGCCTGATGAACCTGGTCATCCTCACCGCCGCGCTGTCCGCCGCGAACACCACGCTGTACCTGGCGTCCAGGACGATGCACTCGCTCGCGCTGGACCGCTACGCGCCGAAGGCCCTCGCCGCCGTGACCGACCGGGGCAGCCCGGTGAACGCGGTGCTCGCGTCGACCGTCGGCCTGGCCGCCGCGGCGGTCGCCGCCGCCCTGTCGCCGGACGCGGCGTTCCCGGTGCTGCTCGGCATCGCGCTGTTCAGCGGCATGACGGCGTGGATGCTGATCTTCGTGAGCCACCTGGCGTTCCGACGCGCCCGCCGCGGCCTGCCGCCGGCGTCGGTCCGGTTGCCGGGCGCGCCGGTGACCTCCGTGCTGGGCCTGCTGTACGTGGTGCTGGTGGTGGTGGCGACGGCGTTCACCGAGGCGTTCGGCCCGGCGTGGCAGGTCGGCGTGCCGTTCGTGGCGCTGGTGCTGCTGTCCTACCCGCTGGTGCGGCTGCGCCGGTCGGCCCGTGACCGACAGGCGCAGGACCACACCGAGTCGACGTAGCCGTGGCCTACACCGAGCCGATGTAGCCGTGCGCGACGATCCGCCGGGCCGCTTCGCCGTACCCCTCCGGGTCGTCCAGCGCGAGCGTGCCGAGGCCGTCGACGTACCGGTTGAACATGCAGAACGCCGCCGCGATCAGCACGGTGTCGTGGATCTCGACGTCGGTGGCGCCGTGCGCCCGGGCCGCGTCGACCAGGTCGATGGTGACCTTGAGGCCCGACTGCTGCGTCGCGCCCGCGATCCTCAGCAGCGCCCGCAGCTTCTCCGACACCGGCGCGGTGTCGAGGTCCTCCCGCACCTGCTCCACCAGGGCCATGCCCTCGTCGAGTTGCGCGGCGGCGAACGCCGAGTGCGAGTCACCGCAGAACCGGCACGAGTTCAACCTCGACACGTAGGCCGCGATCAGCTCGCGCTCACCGGCGGGCAGGGAGTTCGGCGCGCGCAGCAGGACTTCGGCCAACTCGTTGAGCGGCTTGGCCGTCTCGGGCCGGAACTTCATCAGGCCCCGGATGCCGGGGAACAGGGACTCGTCCATGCCGAGATCGATGTGTGCCATGGGGTTCACGCTAGCCGTTCACCGACCGCTCGGGGGGCGGTCGGTGAACGGCAGCACTGCGTGATACCGCCGGATGAAGGCCCCGGCCCGCCCCCAGGGGTGGGGGTACCCCCTCCGCTACCCCCCCCCCCGGGGGGGGGGGCGGTGCCACGGCAGCACTGCGTGATCCCGCAGTAGGACGGCCCGGGCCCGCCGCGATGGGTGCGACGGTACCCGGGCGCAGTGGCGTTACTTGGCGTGGCCGCGCAGCGCGAGCAGCACGGCACCCATCGGCAGCCCGTAGCCGACCACGTGGCCGAACAGGCTGACCCACTGGCCGTCGCCGACCATGAACACCATCTCGCTCATCATCGGATCGGCGGTGACGCTCAACCACAGCGGCATGATGACCAGGGCGCCGATCACCCACAGGACCGCGCCGAAGAGCATGCTGGCGATGTAGACGGGCGGGATCATGCCCACGTTGCGGGTCAGGAAGCCGAAGACGGCGCCGAAGATCGCGGAGATCACCATGTGGACGATGAAACCGACGAAGGCGTTCTCGACACCGATCAGCATGCCGACCATCGGCAGGAACTTGATCCCGGCCATCAACAGCCCGAACACCAGGCCGCCGGCGAGCCCGGCCAACGCCCCGTTCCGGATGGGTGACTCCGACCTCGTGGTCGTCGAGGCAGCGATTGTCGCGGACACGATCAGCTCCTTTGTCAGTTGTAGGGCATGGTCGGGAACCAGCCGATCCCGAAGATCGACGGGACGCGGACGTCCCAGTACACGAGCAGGAACACACCGAGGGAGATGAGCAGCGCCGCGCTGACCACGGTCGAGCGCCGGCTGTTGGAGCTGAACCACCGCAGGAACCGGCCCTTGGTGCCGAGGGCGAGCGCCGCGAACACGATGGCGACGAGCAGGACGTTGCCGACCGACTGGAGCACGAACGTGCCCGCGCCGAACAGCGGGTTGCCGGAATCGACGGCGGAGCGGAACAGCTTGATGAACATCGGGTACGGCCGGCCGATGAGGAACGCGCCGACCAGCGCGCCGAGCACCACCACGCGGGCCACCGGCCGGTCGCGGAACACGTCGGGCAGCACGCCGAGGGCGGCGAGCCCGAGGTAGGCCATGACCAGGCCGACGAGGCCGAACACGACGGCCGACTGCACCAGCCGCACCGGCATGTCCCCGACCATCGCGCTCGACAGTTGCGGCAGGCTCGGCCCGATCAGCACGCCGACCGCACCATAGACCGCCGACACGCCGACCATGCCCGCGGTGAAGAAGCCCAACGGCCGCAGCAGTGATCGCAGCGTGCCCTGGGCCGCCCCGCCGGCTTCGCTCATCGGTCCGATCGACGCCGCCATGGCGATGTTGCACGCGGTGAACGTGCCCGCGAGCCCGGAGACGAACGCGAACACCAGCCCGGCGGCGGTGCCCGCGATCGAGGCGGTCGCGGCGTCCTCGCCGAGCAGGGCGTTGGCGACGTTCGCGCCGATGACGTGGTCGACGAACTCGTAGGACCACAACACGGACAGCAGCACGCCGGCGATGACGCTGCCGACGATGAGCCGTCCCGGTCTGGTGGTGCGGTCGGTCCCGATGGCGGGCCGGTGGGTCATGGGCGTTCACCTCGTTGCGGGTCGGAGCGCACTTCGGTCGACTCAATGTCCTTGGCCGCGCGCCGGTCCGACAACTTCCATGCTGCTGTCCTTCGCCACCGCCGGGCTCCGGGCGACCGCGCCGGCCGCCGGGTCCGTTCGGCGCGCGGGAAACACCCGGCGGAACCACCGGATCATCGCCAATGCCAGTACCGCGGATACCAGGATGAGTGACGGCGCGCGCCTTGCCGGCGAGGGCGGCGGCATTGAAGCCGAATCGCGTCGCCGGTGCCAGTGGCACGATCGGAAACCCGATGCGTGCTCGACGAAAACGCTATAGGCAGGTAGCCGCGCCGTGCGGAACCGAGGTACGTTCGGGTCGTCCTTTCTCCGCCGCCGGGGAACAACTGCTCGACGCTGCGGTGGTCGCGGGCCGCATTGCTTTCGTCCGGGAACCGTCTCGAATTCTCGCGAGCGGAACAGGGTGACCCGATGGGTGGGGAAATGTCACGTGCGGACGACCGGATCGCGATCGTCGGAATGTCCTGCCGGTTGCCCGGCGCGCCGGACACCGCGGCGTTCTGGCGGCTGCTGCGCGACGGCCTGGACGCGATCACCCCACCGCCGCCCGGCCGCGCGGGCGACCTGCCCGCGGGTTTCCTGGACCGGGTCGACGCCTTCGACGCGGCGTTCTTCGGCGTCTCGCCCCGCGAGGCCGCCGCGATGGACCCCCAGCAGCGGTTGGCCCTGGAGCTGGCGTGGGAGGCCCTGGAGGACGCGCGGATCGTCCCCGGCACGCTCACCGGCGGCCGAACGGGCGTGTTCATCGGCGCGACCTGGGACGACTACACCACCCTGAGCTACCCGGCGCACGTCACCCCGCACACGATGACCGGCACGAACCGGGGCGTCATCGCCAACCGCGTGTCGCACTTCCTCGGCGTGCGCGGACCGAGCCTGACCGTGGACGCGGCGCAGTCGTCCGCCCTGGTCGCGGTGCACCTGGCGGTCGAGAGCCTGCGGCGCGGCGAGACGGCGCTCGCCCTGGCGGGCGGGGTGAACCTCAACCTCGCGGCCGGTCGCGAGACGAGCGGGGTCGAGTTCGGCGGGCTGTCACCGGACGGCCGCAGCCACACCTTCGACGCCCGCGCCAACGGGTTCGCCCGCGGCGAGGGCGGCGGCGTGGTCGTGCTCAAGCCGCTGGCCAGGGCGCTCGCGGACGGCGACCCGGTGCACGCGGTGATTCTCAGCAGCGCGGTGAACAACGACGGACCGACCCGCAGCCTCACCGCACCCAGCGCCGACGCGCAGGCCCAGGTCATCAGCGAGGCCCTGGCCAGCGCGAACGTCCGCCCGGACGACGTGCAGTACGTCGAGCTGCACGGCACCGGCACCCCGGTCGGCGACCCGGTCGAAGCCGCCGGCCTCGGCGCCGCGCACGCCGGGCGCGCCACCGAGCTGCTCGTCGGCTCGGCGAAGACGAACGTCGGCCACCTGGAGGGCGCGGCGGGCATCGTCGGCCTGCTCAAGACCGTGCTGAGCATCCGCCACCGCGCCCTGCCGGCCAGCCTCAACCACGTCACGCCCAACCCCGACATCCCGTTCGACGAGCTGAAGCTGCGCGTCCAGACCGAGCTGACCCCGTGGCCGCGCGCCGACCTGCCGTTGATCGCGGGTGTGTCGGCCTTCGGGATGGGCGGCACGAACGCGCACGTGGTCGTCGCCCAGCCCCCGGACCGGGAGCGGGTCGGGTCCGAGCCGACGTCGGGCGTGGTGCCGTGGGTGCTGTCGGGCCGGACCGAGCAGGCGCTGCGGGCGCAGGCCGGGCGGTTGCACGACCACCTCGCAGCCCACCCCGAGCTGACGCCCGGCGAGGTCGGCCACGCGTTGGCGACCACGCGCACGCACTTCGCCCACCGCGCCGTGCTCCTCGGCCGCTCACCGCTCACCGCGCTCGCCGAGGGCCGCCCGGCGCCGGACCTCGTCACCGCACGGGCCGCCGACCTGGGCCGGACCGCGTTCGTCTTCCCCGGTCAGGGCGCGCAGTGGGTCGGCATGGGCCGCGAGCTCTACGCGAGCGAACCCGTGTTCCGCGACCGCATCGACGCTTGCGCCGCGGCGCTCGCGCCCCACACCGACTGGTCGCTGGTGGACGTCCTGCACGGCGACGCGCTCGACCGGGTCGACGTGGTGCAGCCGGCGCTGTTCGCGGTGATGGTGTCGCTGGCCGCGCTGTGGCGCTCCCACGGCGTCGAACCGGACGCGGTGGTCGGCCATTCCCAAGGCGAAATCGCCGCCGCGCACGTGGCGGGCGCATTGTCGTTGGCCGACGCGGCACGCGTGGTGGCATTGCGCAGCCGGGCGCTCGTCTCATTGGCGGGTCAGGGCGGAATGATTTCCGTCACACTGCCGGTCGACGAGGCCGAGCAATTCGTGGCACGTTGGAATGGTCAGTTGACAGTCGCGGTGGTAAATGCGCCCGGCGCCGTCGTGGTGTCCGGCACGCCCACCGCGCTGGCCGAATTGTCGGCGGCGTGCGAGGCGGCCGGCATTCGGGCGCGCGCCATTCCGGTGGATTACGCCGCCCATTCGGCGCAGGTCTCCGCCATCCGGCGACGGCTGCTGGCCGACCTCGCGGACGTGCGCCCGCGGGCGGCCGACGTGCCGTTCTACTCGGCGGTCACCGGCGGGCCGCTCGACACCGCCGGCCTCGACGCCGACTACTGGTACCGCAACCTGCGCGAGCCCGTCCGGTTCGACCTGGCCACCGCCGCGCTCGCCGCCGACGGCCACGACGTGCTCATCGAGGTGAGCCCGCACCCCGTGCTGGCACCGACCCTGGACGTCGTGGTGGCCACCGGCACCCTGCGCCGCGACCACGGCGGCCGGGAGGAGTTCCTGGCCGCGTTGGGCCGGGTGTTCGTGGCGGGCGGGCACGTCGACTTCACGCCCGCGTTCCCGGCGGGTGTCGAGCCGGTCGACCTGCCCACCTACGCGTTCCAACGCCGGTCGCACTGGCTGGGCGACGTCACGCCCGAAGCACCGCCCGCGCCGACCGCCGATCCCGCCGACCAGGTCACCGCCGCCATCGCGGCCGTCCTCGGGCACGCCGACACCGCCGAGATCGACCCCACGCTGACGTTCAAGGACCTGGGTTTCGACTCCGTGATGGGTGTCGCGCTGCGCGACCGCATCAACAGCGCGCTCGGCCTGCGGTTGTCGTCCGGCCTGATCTACGACTACCCGACGCCCGCGGAACTGGTGGCGCACCTGGGTGACGGTGTCGTCGACGTGCCGGACGTCGTGGCGGCGGTGGACGACGACCCGATCGTGATCGTGGGGATGGGGTGCCGGTTCCCCGGCGGCGTGGCGTCGCCGGAGGACCTGTGGCGCCTGGTCACCGCCGAGGTGGACGCGATCGGCGACTTCCCGGCCGACCGCGGCTGGGACCTCGGCCGGCTGCACGACCCGGAGCTGCGCAGCGGCGGCACGAGCGCCGTGGCCAAGGGCGGTTTCCTGGCCGACGCGGGCGGGTTCGACGCGGCGTTCTTCGGGATCTCGCCGCGCGAGGCCGTGGCGATGGACCCCCAGCAACGCCTCGTGCTGGAGACGGCGTGGGAGACGGTCGAGCACGCGGGGATCGACCCGACCTCGTTGCACGGCAGCCGCACCGGCGTGTTCACCGGCATCTGGTCCTCCGGCTACGCCGTCGGCGGGCCGGTGCCCGAAGACGTCGAGGGCTACCTGGTCACCGGCACGGCGACGAGCGTGACGTCCGGCCGCGTCGCCTACCACCTGGGGCTGCGCGGACCGGCGCTGTCGATCGACACGGCGTGCTCGTCGTCGTTGGTGGCGATCCACTTGGCGGCGCAGGCGCTGCGGTCGGGTGAGTGCGACCTGGCGCTGGCCGGTGGCGTCACGGTGATGGCGACGCCGGTGATCTTCACCGAGTTCTCGCGGCAACGCGGGCTCGCGCCGGACGGCCGCAGCAAGCCCTTCGCCGCTGCCGCCGACGGCACGAGCTGGGGTGAGGGCGCGGGGTTGGTGCTGCTCGAACGGCTGTCGGACGCACGTCGGCGTGGTCATCGGGTGTTCGCGGTGGTGGCGGGTTCTGCGGTGAACCAGGACGGCGCCTCCAATGGGTTGACCGCGCCGAACGGTCCGTCTCAGGAGCGGGTGATCCGGGAGGCTCTGGCGAACGCCGGCGTTCGTCCGTCCGAAGTGGACGCTGTTGAGGCGCACGGTACTGGTACGACGTTGGGTGATCCGATCGAGGCGCAGGCGCTCTTGGCGACCTACGGGCAGGATCGTTCGGAGCCGTTGTGGTTGGGTTCGGTGAAGTCGAACATCGGTCACACCCAGGCGGCGGCGGGTGTCGCTGGTGTGATCAAGATGGTGATGGCGTTGCGGCACGGTGTGCTTCCGAGGACGCTGCACGTGGACGAGCCGACGCCGCACGTGGACTGGACTGCGGGCGACATCCGGCTGCTGACCGGGTCCGCCGCGTGGCCCGACACCGACCGTCCCCGACGCGCGGCGGTCTCGGCGTTCGGGATCAGCGGCACGAACGCCCACCTCGTGCTCCAGCAGTCCCCGGACGTCGTCGCGCCCCGGGTCGGCGAAGACCGGACGGTGCCGTGGCTGGTCAGCGCGAAGACCGAGGCGGCACTGCACGCCCAGGTCGAACGGCTGCGCGAGTACGCGCTCACGCACCCGGACGTGCCGGTGGCGGCGATCGCCGGTGACCTGGCCACCCGTGCCCGATTCCGCCACCGCGCCGTGCTGGTCGGCGCGGATCGGGCCGAACTGCTCGCCACCCCGCCACCGGCCGCCCCGCCGACCACCACCGGTGACCTCGTGTTCGTGTTCCCGGGTCAGGGTGCGCAGTGGGTCGGTATGGGGCGCGAGTTGTATGCGGCGGAGCCGGTGTTCCGGGACGCGGTCGACGCGTGCGAGCGGGCGTTGGCCCCGCACGTCGACTGGTCGTTGGTCGAGGTCTTGAGCGGTGGTGCGCTGGATCGGGTCGACGTGGTGCAGCCGGCGTTGTTCGCCATGATGGTGTCGTTGGCGGCGTTGTGGCGGTCGTTCGGGGTCGAGCCGGCCGCGGTGGTGGGGCACTCGCAGGGTGAGATCGCGGCGGCGCATGTCGCCGGCGCCCTCTCCTTGGAGGATGCGGCGCGGGTAGTTGCGTTGCGCAGCAAGGCTTTGGTCGCGATCAGTGGTCTCGGTGGCATGGTGTCGGTGTCGTTGCCACCGGATTCCGAGTTGTTGTCGCGGTGGGGTGATCGGCTGACGGTCGCGGTGGTGAATTCGGCGTCCACGGTGGTGGTGTCGGGTGAGCCGGGGGCGTTGGACGAGTTGCTGGAGTTGTGTGAGCGCGAGGGCGTGCACGCGCGCCGGATCCCGGTGGACTACGCGGCGCACTCGGCACAGGTGGAAGCCGTTCGAGAGCGGTTGCTCGCCGAGCTGGCGGACATCACCCCGCTCCCGGCGCGGATCCCGTTCTACTCCTCGGTGACCGAGGGGTTGGTCGGGACCGTCGATGCCGCCTATTGGTACCGGAACCTGCGGGAGCCGGTGCGGTTCGACCGGGCGGTGGAGGCGTTGACGGCCGCCGGGCACGACGTGTTCGTCGAGGTCAGCCCGCACCCGGTCCTGGTGCCCACCCTGGACGTCACCCTGGCCACCGGCACCCTGCGGCGCGACCACGGCGGGGTCGGGGAGTTCCTCACGGCGGCCGGACGGCTGTTCGTCGCCGGTGTGGACGTCGACTGGACTTCCGCGCTGCCGCCGGCCGGTGGCGCGGACCTGCCGACCTACGCCTTCCAGCACGAGCCGTACTGGCTCACGTCCACCGCGCCGACCGCGGACCCGTGGCGGTACGAGGTCACGTGGGCTCCCGTCACGCCCACCTCGGCCCCCGCCGGGCGGTGGCTGGTGCTGCGGCCCGACGGCGAGCACCCGTGGGTCGACGCGGCGGTGGAGGCGTTGCGGGACAGCGGCGTCGAGGTGGTCGGGACGGCGGACCGGGTCGACGGCGTGCTGTCGTTCCTGGCCCTGGACGAGTCGCCGCACCCGGACCACCCGGCCGTGCCCGTCGGCTTGGCGCGGACCTTGGCGGCCGTGCGGGACCTCGACGCCCCGCTGTGGTGCGTGACCCGCGGCGCCTTCGACGATCGGCCGCGGCAGGCGCTGGTGTGGGGGTTGGGCACGTCGGCCGCACTGGAGTTCCCCGACCGGTGGGGCGGGCTGATCGACGTCCCGGCGACACCGGACGCGCTGGGCGTGCGCCGGCTGCTCGCCGCGATCGGCGGCCCGGAGGACCAGGTGTCGGTCCGCGCCGAGGGCGTCTTCGCCCGCAGGCTGCGCCGGGCCAGGCCGACCCCGCCGGTCCGGACGTGGCGGCCCGAGGGCACCACGCTGATCACCGGCGGCACCGGTGCGCTGGGCGCCCGGGTGGCGCGGTGGCTCGCCGGGCAGGGCGCCGAGCACGTGGTGCTGGTCAGCCGCAGCGGGCCGGACGCCCCCGGCGCGGCCGGGCTGCGCGACGAGCTGGCCGCCTCCGGCACGCGGGTCACGGTGGCCGCGTGCGACGTGGCGGACCGGGCGGCGCTGGCGGCGTTGCTGGACGAGGTCGGCGACGTGCGGTCGGTGTTCCACACGGCGGGCGTGATCAGGTCCGGCCGGCTGGCCGACGACGACGTGGCCGGGTTCGCCGACGTGATCACCGCCAAGGTCGCCGGCGCGACGCACCTCGCCGACCTGCTGCCCGACCTCGACGCGCTGGTGCTGTTCTCGTCGACGGCCGGTGTGTGGGGCGACGGGCACGGCGCGGCGTACGCGGCGGGCAACGCGTTCCTCGACGCCCTCGCCGCACGGCACCGCGCCGAGGGCCGGGCGACCACGTCGGTGGCCTGGGGCATCTGGGCCGAGGGCGGCATGGCGGCGCTGGAGTCCGTGCAGCGGCAACGGCGGCTGCTCGGCCTGGGCGAGATGCCGTCCGGGCGTGCGCTGGCGGCGTTGCGCGACGTGCTCGACCAGGACGTGCCGCACGCCGTGGTCACCCCGGTCGACTGGGCGGAGTTCGCGCCCGCCTACACCCGCGCGCGGCCGAGCAGGCTGCTCGCCGACCTGCCCGAGGCCCAGACCCGGGAGGAAGCGGCCGAGCCGGACCCGGCGACCGACGTCGACGTGCTCGACGTGATCACCACCCACACGGCGGCGGTGCTGGGACATGCCTCAGCTGAGGCCATCGACGTTCGGCAGGCGTTCCGGGAACTCGGCTTCGACTCGTTGACCGCCGTGGAGCTGCGCAACCGCCTCGCCACCGCCCTGGGCCGGCGGCTGCCGTCCACGCTGGTCTTCGACCACCCCACGCCCGAACGGCTCGCCGCACATCTGCGCGGTGAACGCGCGGCGCGTGCCACCACGTCTGCGGTGGCGACCGACGAGCCGATCGCGATCGTCGGCATGGGCTGCCGGTTCCCCGGCGGCGTCGAGTCGCCGGACGACCTGTGGCGGGTGGTGTCCGAGGGCGTGGACGCCATCGGCGGGTTCCCCGACGACCGCGGCTGGGACCTGGACCGGTTGTTCGACCCCACGTCGGCCCGGCCGCGCACGTCGTCCACCCGGCACGGCGGGTTCCTGACCGACGCGGGCGGGTTCGACGCGGCGTTCTTCGGGATCTCGCCGCGTGAGGCGTTGGCCATGGACCCGCAGCAGCGGGTGTTGCTGGAGACGGCGTGGGAGGCGTTCGAGCACGCGGGGATCGACCCGACCTCGTTGCAGGGCAGCCGGACGGGCGTGTTCACCGGCATCTGGTCCACCGGGTACGCCGCCGGGTCGATCCCGGACGACCTGGAGGGCTACCAGGTCACCGGGACGGCGACCAGCATCGGCTCCGGACGGCTGTCCTACCTGCTCGGTCTGGTCGGACCCGCGCTGTCGCTGGACACCGGGTGCTCGTCGTCGCTGGTCGCGCTGCACCTGGCCGCGCAGGCGCTGCGGTCGGGCGAGTGCGACCTCGCGCTGGCCGGCGGGGTCACGGTCAACGCCACGCCGTCGTTGTTCACCGAGATGTCCCGGCAGGGCGCGAGCGCGCCGGACGGCCGCAGCAAGTCGTTCGCCGCCGCCGCCGACGGCGCCGGATGGGCCGAGGGTGCGGGCCTGCTGCTGGTGGAACGCCTGTCCGACGCCCGGCGCAACGGCCACCACGTGCTGGCCGTCGTGCGGGGGACCGCCGTCAACCAGGACGGCGCGTCGAACGGGTTGACCGCGCCGAACGGGCCGTCCCAGGAGCAGGTGATCCGGCAGGCTCTCGCGAACGCGGGTCTCGATCCGTCCGAAGTGGACGCGGTGGAGGCACACGGTACCGGTACGACGCTGGGCGATCCGATCGAGGCTCAGGCGTTGTTGGCCACCTATGGTCAGGATCGCTCGGAGCCGTTGTGGCTGGGCTCGGTGAAGTCGAACATCGGCCACGCGCAGGCCGCCGCCGGCGCGGCCGGTGTGATCAAGATGGTGATGGCGTTGCGGCACGGTGTGCTGCCGAAGACGCTGCACGTCGACGAACCGACGCCGCACGTGGACTGGGAGGCCGGGAACGTCCGGCTGCTGACCGATTCCGTGCCCTGGCCGGCCACCGAACACCCTCGGCGGGCGGCGGTGTCCGCGTTCGGCATCAGCGGCACGAACGCGCACACGATCATCGAGCAGGCGCCCGAGGACGTGCGGCCCGAGGAGGTCGCCCCGCTCTGGCTGCTGTCGGCCAAGACGCCGGAGGCGCTGCGCGAGCAGGCCCGGCGGCTGAGGGACTTCGTCGCCGAACACCCCGGGGAGAACGACGAGATCGGGCGCGTTCTGGCCGGTCGGGCGCGCTTCGATCACCGTGCGGTGGTGTTGGACCCGGCTGGTCTGGGTGCGTTGGCGGAGGGTCGGGAACACCCCGGGGTGGTGACGGGCTCGGCGTCGTTGCCGGGCAAGTCGGTGTTCGTGTTCCCCGGCCAAGGCGCGCAGTGGGTCGGGATGGGGCGGGACCTCTACGCGTCCGAGCCGGTGTTCCGCGAGGCCGTGGACGCGTGTGAGCGCGCGTTGGCCCCGCACGTGGACTGGTCGCTGGTCGAGGTCTTGACCGGCGGGTCGCTGGATCGCGTGGACGTGGTGCAACCCGCGTTGTTCGCGATGATGGTCTCCCTGGCTGCGCTGTGGCGGTCTCGCGGCGTCGAGCCGGATGCCGTGGTGGGGCATTCGCAGGGTGAGATCGCGGCGGCGCACGTGGCCGGGGCGCTGTCGTTGGAGGATGCGGCGCGGGTGGTCGCTCTGCGCAGCAAGGCTCTGGTCGCGATCAGCGGTCAAGGCGGCATGGTGTCGGTGTCGTTGCCGCCGGACTCGGAGTTGTTGTCGCGGTGGGGCGTCCGGCTGAGCGTTGCGGTGGTGAACTCGGCGTCCACGGTGGTGGTGTCGGGCGAGCCCGGCGCGCTGGACGAGTTGCTGGAGCTGTGCGAGCGGGAGGGCGTGCACGCCCGGCGGATCCCGGTGGACTACGCGGCGCACTCGGCCCAGGTCGAGGCGGTCCGGGAACGACTGCTCGCCGATCTGGCCGAGATCAATCCCGCACCGGCCAGGATTCCGTTCTACTCCACGGTGGCGGACGGTTTGGTGGAGACCGTCGATGCCGCGTACTGGTACCGGAACCTGCGTGAACCGGTGCGGTTCGACCGGGCGGTCGAAGCTCTGACGCAGGCCGGGCACGACGTGTTCATCGAGGTCAGCCCGCACCCGGTGCTGGTGCCCACAGTGGACGTCGCGGTCGCCACCGGCACGCTCCGGCGCGAGCAGGGCGACTTCCGCGGTGCCCTGGCCACCTTGGTGGTGAACGGTGTCGAGCTGCCCCGGCCGACCGCGGGCCGACTCGCGCTGCCGACCTACCCGTTCCAGCGGACGCGCTACTGGCTCCTGCCGAGCACGGCCGGGTCCACGCTGGGCCACCCGTTGCTGGACGCGTCCGTGGAGCTGCCGGACGACCAGGGCGCGGTGCTGACCGGCCGCCTCTCGACCCGCACGCACCCGTGGCTGGCCGACCACGCCGTCGACGGCGCCGTGCTGCTGCCCGGCACGGCGTTCGTGGAACTGGCCGTCGAAGCGGGACGTGCCGTGGGCTGCCCGGTCGTCGCGGACCTCGTGCTGCACGTGCCGCTGACCGTGACCGAACGCCCGGCGCACGTCCAGGTGTCCGTGGGCGCGCCGGACCACGCTGACCGGCGACCGGTCACCGTGCACTCGCGGGTCGACGGCGAGTGGGTCCGCCACGCCTCCGGCACGCTCGACCGGGCTCAGGCCCCGACCACCGCGGTGTGGGAGCCCAGGGGAGAGCAGGTCGACCCGGACAGCTTCTACGACTACCTCGCCGACCTCGGCTACGAGTACGGCCCGGCGTTCCGGGGTGTGCGGGCGCTGTGGCGGGCCGACGACGAGCTGTTCGCCGAGGTCCAGGTGCCGGACGGCGCCAAGTTCGGCCTGCACCCGGCGCTGCTCGACGCCGCGCTGCAACCGGTGATCCTGCTGCACCCGGACGACCGCCTCCGCCTGCCCTTCTCGTTCACCGGCATCGCCGTGCCCACGACCGGCGTCTCGACCGCCCGCGTCCACCTGGCCCGCACCGGCCCGGACGCCTACACCGTCACGTTGACCGACCTCGCGGGCGCACCGGTGGCGGCGATCGACGCGCTGACCGTGCGACCGGCCGCCGAACCCGGGACCACGCTGCTGCGCACCGAATGGGTGCCACTGGCGGAGTCCACCCCCGTGCCCGTCCGCCTCGCGCCCCTGCTGACCGGTTCGGTCGACGCCGAGTCCGTGCACGGCCTCACCCGACGGGCACTCGGCCTGGTGCAGGAGTTCCTGGAGACCGACGAGCGGACGCGCCTGGTCGTGCCGACGCGGACGGACGATCCGGCGGGGGCGGCGGTGCGCGGGTTGATCCGCAGTGCCGCGGCCGAGCACCCGGGCCGGTTCGTCGCGGTGGAGCTGGACCGCGACGCGACGGTGGCGCGGGCGTCGGAGGCGGCGGCCGTGGCGGGCGACGAGGTGGAGCTGGCGATCCGCGGTGACGCGATCCTGGTGCCACGGCAGGTGCCGGCCAGGTCGCGGCCCCCGTCGGTCGACGGTCCGTGGCGGCTGGTCGAGTCGGGCACCGGAAGCCTGGACGACCTCGCGTTCGCCGAGGTGGCCGAGCTGCCGCTGGAGCCGGGCCAGGTGCGGCTCGCGGTGCGTGCGGCGGGGGTGAACTTCCGCGACGTGCTCATCGCGTTGGGGATGTACCCGGACACGGCGTTGTTGGGCGGTGAGGCGGCCGGGACGGTCCTCGAAGTCGGGCCGGGCGTCACGAGGTGGCGGGTGGGCGACCGGGTGCTCGGTCTCGCCTCCGGCGCGTTCGGGCCGCGTGCGGTGGCCGACGAGCGGGTGCTCGCGCCGGTCCCGGACGGCTGGTCGTTCGCGCAGGCCGCGGCGGTGCCGGTGGCGTTCCTCACGGCGTGGCACGGGCTGGTGGACCTCGGCCGCGTCCGCCCGGGTGATCGGGTGCTGATCCACTCCGGTGCGGGCGGCGTCGGCACGGCCGCGATCCAGCTGGCGCGGCACCTCGGCGCGGAGGTCTTCGCCACGGCGAGCCCGCGCAAGTGGGACGCGTTGCGGGCGGCGGGGTTGAGCGAAGACCACATCGCGTCGTCGCGGACGCTGGAGTTCGAGCAGCGCTTCCCGCGGGTGGACGTGGTGCTGAACTCGTTGGCCGGCGAGTTCACCGACGCGTCGCTGCGCCTGCTCGCGCCCGGTGGCCGGTTCGTGGAGATGGGCAAGACCGACGTCCGGGTCCTCGACGGCGTCGACTACCGGGCGTTCGACCTCAACGACGCCGATCCCGCCCACCTGGGTGACGTGCTGACCGAGGTGCTGCGGCTGTTCGGCGCCGGCGTGCTCCGGTTGCCGCCCGTCGCCACCCGGGACATCCGGCGCGCGGTGGACGTGTTCCGGCTGATGAGCCAGGCCGGGCACGTGGGCAAGCTGGTGCTCACCGTGCCCCGGCTCGCCGACGGCACGGTGTTGATCACCGGCGGCACGGGGACGCTCGGCCGGGCGTTGGCGCGGCACCTGGTCACCCGGCACGGCGTGCGGCGGCTGGTGTTGGCGAGTCGCGGTGGTGGCGAGGTCCCGGAGCTGGACGCGGACGTGCGGGTGGTCGCGTGCGACGTGTCGGATCGTGGGCAGGTCGCGGAGTTGGTGGCGTCGATCCCGGACCTGACCACAGTGGTGCACGCGGCCGGTGTGCTTGACGACGCGGTGGTGCAAGGCCTCACCCCCGACCAACTGGACCGCGTGCTGCGGCCCAAGGTGGACGGCGCGTGGCACCTGCACGAACTGGCCGGCGACCTGGACGCGTTCGTGCTGTTCTCCGCCGCCGCGGGCGTCCTGGGCAACGCCGGGCAGGCCGACTACGCCGCCGCCAACTCCTACCTGGACGCCCTGGCGCGGCACCGGCACGCCCTCGGCCTGCCGGCCGTCTCGATGGCGTGGGGTTACTGGGCCGAGGCGTCCGGCATGACCGCGCACCTCACCGCGACCGACAAGGAGCGCTTCGCCCGCGCCGGCATCGCGCCGATGACGACGGAGCACGCGCTGGCGCTGTTCGACGCGGCGCTCGCCGGTGACCAGCCCGCGGTGACGACCGCGCACCTGACGACCCGGGCACCTCGCGCGCTCCCGCCTCCCGCCGCACCCGAAACCGACCTGCTGTCCCTCGTCACGACCCACACCTCGGCCGTGCTCGGGCACACCGACGCGTCGGCGATCAAGCCCCGGCTCGCGTTCCGCGACCTCGGGTTCGACTCGCTGACCGCCGTGGAGCTGCGCAACCGGCTCGCCACGGCGACCGGCCTCCGCCTGCCCGCGACCCTCGTCTTCGACCACCCGACGCCCGGGGAACTGGCCGAGCACCTGCGGCTGGAGCTGTCGGGCACGCGTCGGGAGGTCGTTGCGCCGGTGGTGCGGGCGGTGGACGACGACCCGATCGTGATCGTGGGCATGGGGTGTCGGTTGCCCGGTGGTATCGGGTCGCCGGATGACCTGTGGCGGTTGGTGTCCGACGGGGTGGATGCCATCACGGACTTCCCGACCGATCGGGGTTGGGACCTGGATCGGCTCTACCACCCGGATCCTGACCACCCCGGGACCAGCTACACCCGTTCCGGTGGCTTCCTCACCGATGTGGCGGGGTTCGACGCGGACTTCTTCGGGATCTCGCCGCGTGAGGCGTTGGCGATGGATCCGCAGCAGCGCGTGCTGCTGGAGACCGCCTGGGAGACCATCGAGCACGCGGGCATCGACCCGACCTCGTTGCGGGGCAGCCAGACGGGCGTGTTCACCGGGCTGTGGTCCTCGGGGTACGGGGGCGTGGTCGACCAGGCCCCGCGTGACGCCGAGGGCTACCTGGCGACCGGCATCTCACCGAGCGTCACGTCCGGCCGGGTCGCCTACCTGCTCGGGTTGCGCGGCCAGGCCGTGTCGGTGGACTCCGCGTGTTCGTCGTCGTTGGTGGCGATGCACTTGGCGGCGCAGGCGTTGCGGTCGGGTGAGTGCGACTTGGCGTTGGCCGGTGGCGTGACGGTGATCGTGAACCCGCTGGGGTTCACGGAGTTCTCGCGGCAGCGCGGGTTGGCGGCCGACGGTCGGTGCAAGCCGTTCTCCGCCGCGGCCGACGGCACGAGTTGGGGCGAGGGCGCGGGGTTGGTGCTGCTGGAGCGGCTGTCGGACGCGCGCCGGCGCGGTCATCGGGTGTTGGCGGTGCTGGCCGGTTCGGCGGTGAACCAGGACGGCGCGTCGAACGGTCTGACCGCGCCGAACGGGCCGTCCCAGGAGCGGGTGATCCGGCAGGCGTTGGCGAACGCCGGCGTGCGTCCGTCCGATGTGGACGCGGTGGAGGCCCACGGGACCGGTACGACGTTGGGTGATCCGATCGAGGCTCAGGCGTTGTTGGCGACTTATGGTCAGGATCGTTCGGGTCCGTTGTGGTTGGGGTCGGTGAAGTCGAACATCGGTCACACCCAGGCGGCGGCCGGTGTTGCTGGTGTGATCAAGATGGTGATGGCGTTGCGGCACGGTCGGTTGCCTCGCACGCTGCACGTGGACGAGCCGACACCGCACGTGGACTGGGCGGCCGGGGACATCCGGCTGCTCGCGGACACCGTGCCCTGGCCGGAGGCAGGGCGTCCGCGTCGGGCGGGTGTGTCGTCGTTCGGGGTGAGCGGCACGAACGCGCACGTCATCATCGAGCAGGCGCCTGAGACCGCCTCGGAGTCGGCCGGGGACGTCGGCCGGACGCCGTGGGTGATCACGGGCAAGTCGGAGCGGGCGTTGCGCGACCAGGCCCGCCGGTTGTCCAAGGCCGCCGGTGCGGCCGACGCGTCCGCCGTGGCCCGTGTTCTGGCTGGTCGGGCGCGTTTTGATCACCGTGCGGTGGTGCTGGATCCGTCGGCGTTGGGTGCGTTGGCGGAGGGTCGTGAGCATCCGGACCTGGTGACGGGCACGGCGTCTGCGCTCAGGAAGTCGGTGTTCGTGTTCCCCGGCCAGGGTGCGCAGTGGGTCGGTATGGGGCGCGAGTTGTATGCGGCGGAGCCGGTGTTCCGGGACGCGGTCGACGCGTGCGAGCGGGCGTTGGCCCCGCACGTCGACTGGTCGTTGGTCGAGGTCTTGAGCGGTGGTGCGCTGGATCGGGTTGATGTGGTGCAGCCCGCGTTGTTCGCGATGATGGTGTCGTTGGCGGCGTTGTGGCGCTCGCGTGGTGTGGAGCCTGACGCGGTGGTGGGGCATTCGCAGGGTGAGATCGCTGCGGCGTATGTGGCTGGGGCGCTCTCCTTGGAGGATGCGGCGCGGGTGGTGGCGTTGCGCAGCAAGGCTTTGGTGGCGATCAGTGGTCAGGGCGGCATGGTGTCGGTGACCCTGCCGCCGGAGTCGGAGTTGTTGTCGCGGTGGGGTGGTCGGCTGTCGATCGCGGTGGTCAACGCGGTGGACTCCGTGGTCGTGTCCGGAGATCCGGCCGCGCTCGCCGAGCTCGTGGCGGTCTGCGAGGCCGACGGCATCAGGGCGCGCGTCCTCCCGGTGGACTACGCGGCGCACTCGGCACAGGTCGAGGCGGTCCGGGAGCGGCTCCTGGCCGACCTCGCGGACATCACCCCGCTCCCGGCGCGGATCCCGTTCTACTCGACCGTGACCGAGGGGTTGGTCGGGACCGTCGATGCCGCCTATTGGTACCGGAACCTGCGGGAGCCAGTGCGGTTCGACCGGGCGGTGGAGGCGTTGACGGCCGCCGGGCACGACGTGTTCGTCGAGGTCAGCCCGCACCCGGTGCTGGTGCCCGCGTTGGACGTCACGGTCGCCGCCGGCACCCTGCGCCGCGACCAGGGTGACTTCACCACCGCCGCGGCACGGCTGTTCGTCGCCGGTGTGGACGTCGAGTGGCCCCGGCCCGCCGCCGGTCACGTCGACCTGCCCACCTACCCGTTCCAGCACGACCGCTACTGGCTGGCTCCCGTGCCGGGGTCGGCCGACGTGACCGCGGCCGGTCTCGACTCGACCGACCACCCGCTGCTCGGCGCGGCCGTGGAACTCGCGGCGGGGCAGGGAGTGGTGCTCACCGGGCGGCTGTCGACGGCCACCCAGCCGTGGCTGGCCGATCACGCCCTCCACGGGTCGGTGCTGCTGCCGGGCACCGGTTTCGTGGAACTCGCCCTGCGCGCGGGCGCCCAGGTCGGTCGGCACGTGCTGGCCGAACTGCTGCTGGAAGCACCGATGGTGCTGCCCGCGCAGGACTCAGTGCTGGTCCAGGTCGTGGTCGACGGCACGGCGGTCACCATCCACTCCCGGCGCGACGGCGACTGGATCCGGCACGCCACCGGCACGCTCGGCGTCGACCCGCCCGCGTCACGTCCGCTGGAATGGCCGTCGGACGCCGAACCGGTCGACCTCACGGGCTTCTACGACGACCTCGCGGCCCAGGGCTACGAGTACGGCCCGGCGTTCGAGGGCGTGCGGGCGGTGTGGCGGCACGGTGACGAGCTGTACGCCGAGGTCGCCCTGGACACCCGTGACGGCTTCGGCCTGCACCCCGCGTTGCTGGACGCCGCGTTGCAGCCGCTCACGCTCGTCGCGGCGGGTCGGCTGCCGTTCTCGTTCGCCGGCGTCGCCGTGCTGAAGACGGGGGTGACGGCGGCGCGCGTCCGGCTCACACCGACCGGGCCCGACACCTACCGGGTCCTGCTGACCACCGATGCCGGTGAGCCCGTGGCCGTGGTGGACGCCCTGACCGTGCGGCCGATGCCGGCGGACTTCCGCACCCGTGACAACCGGGTGTTCCGCCTCGACTGGGTCCCGGTGACGCCTTCGTCCGGAGACGCCGCCGTGCACCACGTGGTCAGCGCGCCGGGAGCCGATCCGGTGCGAGCCGCGCACACCCTGGTCGCCGAGACGTTGGCCGTCCTCCAGGACTTCCTGCGCACCTCGGAGGACGGGAAGCTCGCGATCGTCACGCGTGGCGCGGCGGGCCCCGGTGAGGTGACCGACCTCGCCGCCGCCGCGGTCTGGGGCTTGGTGCGGGCCGCCGAGGCCGAGCACCCCGGCCGGTTCGCCCTGGTCGACGTGGACCACGACGGCGAGGTCCACGCGCCGGCCGACGAGTTCCAGGTGGCGGTCCGCGGCGACGCCGTGCTCGCGCCCCGGCTCGACCGCGCGCCGGGCTCGCCTCGCGCGCTCGACCTGGACGGCACCGTGCTGATCACCGGCGGCACCGGCACGCTGGGCGTCCTGGTGGCCCGGCACCTCGTGGCACGGCACGGCGTCCGGCGACTGGTGCTGCTCGGCCGCCGTGGCGGCGAGGTGGAGATCGAGGGCGCGGACGTGTCGGTGGTCGCGTGCGACGTGACCGATCGGGCCGCCCTCGCCGACGTGCTCGCCACGATCCCCGACCTGTGCGCGGTCGTGCACGCGGCGGGTGTGCTGGACGACGCCGTGGTGACGTCGTTGACCCCCGAACGCCTGCACGACGTGCTGCGGCCCAAGGTGGACGCCGCGTGGCACCTGCACGAGCTGACCCGTGACCTGAAGGCGTTCGTGCTGTTCTCCTCAGCCGCCGGTGTGCTCGGCGGCGCGGGGCAGGGCAACTACGCCGCCGCCAACGCCTTCCTGGACGCCCTCGCCTCCCACCGGCACGCCCTGGGCCTGCCCGCCGTGTCGCTGGCGTGGGGGCAGTGGGAGCAGGTCAGCGGCCTGACCGGTCACCTCACCGAGGCCGATCAACGCCGCTTGGCGCGCTCCGGGATCGTGCCGATGTCGACCGAGCACGCGTTGGCGTTGTTCGACGCGGCGCTGGCCGACGGCGCGCCCGCGGTGGTGCCCGCACGGCTCGACCTCACCGCGCCGTCGTTGCGCGGGTTGACGCGGCGGGCCCGTCGGATCGCCGACACCGACTTGGCACGGCGGCTCGCGTCGCTGCCCGAGGCCGAACAGCACGCCGTCGTGCTCGACCTGGTCGGCACGCACACCGCCGTGGTGCTCGGCCGCACCGACGGGGTGGCCGCGCACCGGGCGTTCCGGGATCTCGGGTTCGACTCGTTGACGGCGGTGGAGCTGCGCAACCGGCTGGCCGCGGCGCTGGGCGTGAAGCTGCCCGCCACGCTGACGTTCGACCACCCGACGCCGTCCGCGCTCGCGACCCACCTGCGGGGACTCCTGCTCGGCCGTGAGCGGCGCGCCGTCGCGCCCGTCGCCCTGGCCGGTGCGGACGACCCGGTCGTGGTGGTCGGGATGGCGTGCCGGTACCCGGGCGGCGTCGGCTCGGCGGCGGACCTGTGGCGGCTGGTCGCCGACGGTGTCGACGCGATCGGGGACTTCCCGGGCGATCGCGGGTGGGACCTCGACCGGCTCTACGACCCGGCGGGCGGACCCGGCACCAGCTACACGCGTTCGGGTGGGTTCCTCCGTGAGGCGGCCGAGTTCGATGCGGCGTTCTTCGGGATCTCGCCGCGTGAGGCGTTGGCGATGGATCCGCAGCAGCGGGTGTTGCTGGAGACCGCCTGGGAGGCGTTCGAGCACGCGGGCATCGACCCGACGTCGTTGCAGGGCAGTCGGACGGGTGTGTTCACCGGTATCTGGTCGTCGGGGTACGGCTCCGGGGCCCAGCCGCCCGACCTGGAGGGTTATCTGTCGACCGGTACGGCGACGAGC
Organism: Saccharothrix luteola; assembly: GCF_020859565.1. Taxonomy (GTDB): domain Bacteria; phylum Actinomycetota; class Actinomycetes; order Mycobacteriales; family Pseudonocardiaceae; genus Actinosynnema; species Actinosynnema luteola. The sequence goes on from NZ_JAJHUO010000002.1 coordinate 413,589, forward strand.
GTGACCTCCGGGCGGGTGTCGTACCTGCTGGGCTTGGAAGGTCCGGCGGTGTCGGTGGACACCGCGTGCTCGTCGTCGTTGGTGGCGATCCACTTGGCGGCGCAGGCGCTGCGGTCGGGTGAGTGCACGCTCGCGTTGGCCGGTGGCGTGACGGTGATGGCGACGCCGTCCGGGTTCGTGGAGTTCTCCCGGCAGCGCGGCCTGGCGGCGGACGGGCGGATCAAGTCGTTCGCCGACGCGGCTGACGGCACGAGCTGGTCCGAGGGCGCGGGGTTGGTGGTGTTGGAGCGGTTGTCGGACGCGCGTCGGCACGGTCACCAGGTCTTGGCGGTGGTGGCGGGTTCGGCGGTGAACCAGGATGGTGCGTCGAACGGGTTGACTGCGCCGAATGGTCCGTCTCAGGAGCGGGTGATCCGGCAGGCTCTGGCGAACGCGGGTCTATCACCGTCTGATGTGGACGCTGTGGAGGCGCACGGTACTGGCACCACGTTGGGCGATCCCATTGAGGCTCAGGCGTTGTTGGCGACTTATGGTCAGGACCGCTCGGAGCCGTTGTGGTTGGGGTCGCTGAAGTCCAACATCGGCCACACGCAGGCGGCGGCCGGCATCGCGGGCGTGATCAAGATGATCATGGCGATGCGGCACGGGGTGCTGCCGCGGACGCTGCACGTCGACCAGCCCACCACGCACGTGGACTGGGGGACCGGCGACGTCCGGCTCCTCACCGAGGCCACGCCTTGGCCTGACGTCGACCGGCCGCGTCGTGCCGGTGTGTCGTCCTTCGGGATCAGCGGGACGAACGCGCACCTGATCCTCGAACACGTGCCCGCCGAGCCGGTCGAGGCGCTCGTCGTGCCGTGGTTGTTGTCGGCGAAGTCGCCGGAGGCGTTGCGGGCGCAGGCCCGGCGGTTGCGTGGGTTCGCCGGCGACCCGGCGGTGGGTCCGGTTTTGGCGGGGCGGACGCGGTTCGCCTACCGTGCCGCGCTCACCGATCCGGCTACGCGCGCGGCGGACCTCGATGCGCTGGCCCGAGGTGACGTGCCGATCGTCGCGGCGGGGGTCGGCAAGACGGCGTTCGTGTTCTCGGGTCAGGGTTCGCAGTGGCGGGGGATGGGTCGCGGGTTGTACGAGGCGTATCCGGTGTTCGCGGAGGCGTTGGATGAGGTGTGTGGGCGGTTGGGGTTGTCGTTGTGGGACGTTGATTTGGATCAGACGCGGTATACGCAGTCGGCGTTGTTCGCGGTTGAGGTGGCGTTGTTCCGGTTGGTGGAGTCGTTGGGGCTGAAGCCTGATTACCTGATCGGTCATTCGGTGGGTGAGATCGCTGCTGCGCATGTTGCCGGTGTGTTGAGCCTGGATGACGCGTGCACGTTGGTGTCGGCGCGGGGTCGTTTGATGCAGGAGTTGCCGCCGGGTGGGGCGATGGTGTCGATCCGGGCCGTCTCTGCGGAGGTGGCGGAGACGTTGCCCGAGGGTGTCGAGATCGCAGCCGTCAACGGGCCCGAGGCGGTGGTGATCTCGGGTGACGAGGACGCGGTCCTGGAGGTCGCGGACTTGTGGGAGACCTTGGGGCACGAGACGCGGCGGTTGGCGGTGAGCCATGCGTTCCACTCGGCGCATATGGAGCCGATGTTGGCCGAGTTCGCTGGGGTCTTGGAGGGTTTGACGTTCGGTTATCCACAGCTCCCGATTGTGTCGACGGTGTTGTCGGATGGTTCGGGTAGCGTTGTAAACAGGGATCCCCTGGGCGGGGACCCTTCCGCAGGCACGGTGTTCGACGCTGGGTATTGGGTGCGGCAGGCCCGTGGTGCGGTGCGGTTCGCCGATGGCGTGGAGTGGTTGCGTGCCAGTGGTGTGACGGCGTTCCTGGAGATCGGGCCCCATCCCACGCTCGTGCCGACCGGCGTGATGCGGCGCGACGACGACTCGCCCGAACGACTCCTCGCCGCCCTCGGCAAGCTGTGGGTGTCCGGCGCGGAGTGGACCCTGCCGACCGCGCACGCCGAGGTGCCGACCTACGCCTTCCAGCGTGAGCGGTTCTGGTTGTTGCCCGCCGCGTCGACGGACGTCACGGGCGCCGGGCTCGCCGCGGTCGACCACCCGTTGCTCGGCGCGGTGGTGGAGTTGGCGGACGACCAGGGTGTGGTGGTGACCGGGCAGCTGTCGCCGGCCACCCAGCCGTGGCTCGCGGAGCACACCGTGCTCGGTTCCGCGTTGCTGCCCGGCGCCGCGTTCGTGGAACTGGCGTTGCGGGCGGGAGGTCAGGTCGGCTGCCCGGCGGTCGAGGAGTTGGCACTGGAGGCGCCGCTGGTGCTCGACGGCGCGGTCGACGTGCGGGTCACGGTCGGCGCGCCCGATCAGGCCGGACGACGCCCGGTCGCCATCCACTCCAGGTCCGACGGAGACTGGCTGCGGCACGCCACCGGTGTGCTCGGCGCCGGCGTGGCCCCCGTGCCGTGGACGGAACCGGAGACCGAACCGGTCGACCTGAGCGGCTTCTACGACTCCCTGGCCGACGCCGGCTTCGAGTACGGCCCGGCGTTCCAAGGCCTGCGGGCCGTTCGGCGGCACGGCGACGACCTCTACGCCGACGTCCGACTCGCCGCTGACGGCGACGGCGACCGGTTCACCCTGCACCCCGCGCTGCTGGACGCCGCGCTGCAAGCCGTCACGATCGCCGACGACCGCGCCAAGGTGCCGTTCTCGTTCACCGGCGTCACGGTCTGGTCGACCGGTCGCGGCGCGGCACGCGTGAAGCTCACCGCGACCGGACCCGAGACCTACCGGGTCAGCCTGAGCGGCCCGGGCGGCGAACCGATCGCGGCCGTCGAGTCGCTGACCCTGCGCGCCCCGCAGACCCGCCGGCAGTCCCTCTACCGGGTCGCGTGGCACGAAACGGACACCGCCACCGGACCGGTCGGTGACGCCGACCAGCTCCACCACGCCACCGACCCGGTCGAGACCCTGGCCGTGGTGCAGGAGTTCCTGGCCGCGGCCGACAATGCGGCCCGACTCGTCGTGGTGACGCGCGGCGCGGTGTCCGTGCGGGGCGAGGACGTGACCGACCTCCGGGCCGCCGCCGTGTGGGGCCTGGTCCGCTCCGCCGCCTCCGAGCACCCCGGGCGGTTCGTGCTGGTCGACACCGACGGGTCGCCACTCGTGGCCGGTGACGAGCCGCAGCTGGCCGTCCGAGCCGGTCGAGTCCACCTGCCCACCCTGGAACGCGCCGAGTTCGCACCGCTGCCGTCGACCTTCGGCCCGGACGGCACGGTGCTCATCACCGGCGGCACCGGCGTGCTGGGCGGCGCGGTCGCCCGTCACCTGGTCGCCGAGCACGGCGTCGCGCGGCTGGTGCTGGCCAGTCGACGCGGGCCGGACGCCCCCGGCGTCGCCGAGCTGGTCGCGGACCTGGCCGGGGCCGACGTCACGGTCGTCGCCTGCGACGTGGCCGACCGCGACGCGGTCGCACGACTGCTCGCCGAGCACCCCGTCACGTCGGTCGTGCACACGGCCGGTGTGCTGGACGACGCCGTCGTGCAGTCTCTGGACGCCGAACGGTTCGCGGTGGTCTGGGAGCCCAAGGCCGCCGCCGCGCTCCACCTGCACGAGCTGACCGCCGACCTGGAGGCGTTCGTCCTGTTCTCCTCCGCCGCGGGCGTGCTGGGCGGTCCGGGGCAGGCCAACTACGCCGCCGCGAACACGTTCCTCGACGCCCTCGCCACCCACCGGCACGCCCACGGCCTGCCCGCCGTGTCCCTGGCCTGGGGACCCTGGGCGCAGACCAGCGGCATGACGGGCAAGCTCACCGACGCCGATCGGCGCCGGATGGCCAAGGCAGGCGTGCTGCCGATGGCGACGGACGAGGCCCTGGCCCTGTTCGACGCCGCCCTCACCGCGGGCGAACCGGTGCTGGCGCCGGTCCGCCTCGACCGCCGCGCGGTGGCCCGGCCGCGCCACACGGCGGACTCGCGCCAGGTCGAGCCGACGCACGACGTGCTGGACCTGGTCCGACGCGCCGTGGCCCAGGTGCTCGGTCACGCGTCCACCGACGCCATCGGCCCGCACCGGGCGTTCAAGGACCTCGGGTTCGACTCGCTGACCGCCGTGGAGCTGCGCAACCAGCTCGACGCGGCGACCGGGCTGCGCCTGCCCGCCACGCTCACCTTCGACCACCCGACGCCCGCCCGGCTCGCCGACCACCTGCGGGAACGGATGGCCGCGAGCGCACCCGACCCGCTGCTGGCCGAGCTCGACCAGCTCAAGTCCACCTTGGACCGGAGCGGGCACGCCGACCACGACGCCGTCGCCGCACGACTGGAAGCGCTGCTGGCGTCGTGGACCGCCAAACGCGCCAAGCCCGAGGACGACCTGGACGACGCCACCGACAGCGAGCTGTTCAGCATCCTCGACGACGAGCACCGCAGGACCCAGGTCATCCGATCGGGCGAGCACCGCACCGCGGGGGAGTAGCTGTTCATGGCCGACGAAGACAAGCTCCGCAGTTACCTCAAGCGCGCCACGGCCGACCTGCGGGTGATGGGCAAGCGCCTGGCCGAGGTGGAGGAGGCCGCCCGCGAGCCGATCGCGATCATCGGTATCGGCTGCCGCTACCCGGGCGGCGTCGAGTCGCCGGACGACCTGTGGCGGCTGGTCGCCGACGGGGTGGACGCGATCGGCGACTTCCCGACCGACCGGGGCTGGGACGTCCCCTACGACCCGGACCCGGACGCACCCGGCGCGACCTACGCGCGGTCGGGTGGCTTCCTCGCCGACGGCGCCGGGTTCGACGCCGGTTTCTTCGGCATCTCGCCGCGCGAGGCGCTGGCGATGGACCCGCAGCAACGCGTGCTGCTGGAAACGGCCTGGGAGACGTTCGACCACGCGGGCATCGACCCGACCTCGCTGCGCGGCAGCCGGACCGCCGTGTTCACCGGCGTGTGGTCCTCGGGGTACGCCGCCCAGCCGCCGCCCGACCTGGAGGGCTTCCTCGCCACCGGCATCGCCACCAGCACCACCTCCGGCCGCGTGTCCTACCTGCTGGGCCTGGAGGGCGCGGCGGTGTCGGTGGACACGGCCTGCTCGTCGTCGCTGGTCGCGATCCACCTGGCCGCGCAGGCGCTGCGCGCCGGGGAGTGCGCGATGGCGCTGGCCGGCGGCGTCACGGTCATGGCGACACCGGCCGGGTTCGTGGAGTTCGCCCGGCAGCGCGGCCTCGCGCCGGACGGGCGGATCAAGTCGTTCGCCGACGCCGCCGACGGCACCAGCTGGTCCGAGGGCGCGGGCCTGGTGCTGCTGGAACGCCTGTCCGACGCGCGCCGCAACGGACACCGCGTCCTCGCCGTGGTGCGAGGCAGCGCGGTGAACCAGGACGGCGCGTCCAACGGCCTGGCCGCGCCCAACGGCCCGTCCCAGGAGCGCGTCATCCGCCAAGCCCTGGCGAACGCCCTGCTGGAGCCGTCGGACGTGGACGCCGTCGAGGCGCACGGCACCGGCACCACGCTCGGCGACCCGATCGAGGCGCAAGCCCTCCTGGCCACCTACGGCCAGGACCGGGCCGAGCCGCTGCGCCTCGGCTCGATCAAGTCGAACATCGGCCACACCCAGGCCGCCGCCGGCATCGCGGGCGTGATCAAGATGGTCATGGCGATGCGGCACGGCTCCCTCCCGCGCACGCTCCACGTCGACCGGCCCACCGACCACGTGGACTGGACGGCCGGCAACGTCTCCCTCCTCACCGAGCCGGCACCGTGGCCGCGGGCCGACCGCCCGCGCCGCGCCGCCGTCTCCTCGTTCGGCATCAGCGGCACCAACGCCCACGTCATCCTCGAACACGTGCCGGCCGAACCACAGTCCACAGTGGACGTCGACCTCCCGTGGCTGGTGTCCGCACGCACCCCACAAGCCCTGACCGCTCAAGCCGAACGCCTCAAGACCGTCGACGCCCCCGCCGCGAACGTGGCCCAGGCCCTCGCGAACCGCACGCACTTCGAGCACCGCGCCGTCGCCCTGGACCGCGAAGGTCTGGACGGCCTGGCCGCCGGTGGCGGCGCACCCGGCCTGATCACCGGCGAGGTGGGCGTCCCGGGCAAGACCGTGTTCGTGTTCCCCGGCCAGGGCGCGCAGTGGCCGGGCATGGGCCGCGAGCTGTACGAGACGTCGGACGTGTTCCGCACCCACCTCGACGCCTGCGCCGAAGCCCTGGCCCCGCACGTGGACTGGTCGCTGGTCGACGTCCTGCGCGACGGCGCGCTCGACCGCGTGGACGTGGTCCAGCCCGCCCTGTTCGCCATGATGGTGGCGCTGGCCGGGCTCTGGCGCGCCCACGGCGTGGTCCCGGACGCGGTCGTCGGCCACTCCCAGGGCGAGATCGCCGCCGCGCACGTCGCGGGCATCCTGTCGCTGGACGACGCCGCGAAGATCGTCGCCCTGCGGTCGAAGGCCCTGGTGTCGCTGGCCGGCCAGGGCGGCATGGTGTCCGTGGCGCTGTCGCCGGAACGCGCCGCCGCCTACCTCGAACGGTGGTCGGGCAGGCTCACCGTCGCCGTGGTCAACGCGCCCGGCACGGTCGTCGTCTCCGGCAACACCCGGGACCTGGCCGAACTGCTCGCCGCCTGCGCCGCCGACGACCTCCGCGCCCGCGCGCTCCCGGTCGACTACGCCGCCCACTCGGTCGAGGTCGAGGCCCTCCGCGACCGGCTCCGGCACGACCTGGCCGGCATCACCCCGCGACCCGGCGCGATCCCGCTCTACTCGACGGTCACCGCCGCGCCCGCCACCGACCTCGACGCCGACTACTGGTACCGCAACCTGCGCGAGCCGGTCCGGTTCGAGCACGCCACGCGCACCCTGCTCGACCACGGCCACGGCGTGTTCGTCGAGGTCAGCCCGCACCCGGTGGTGACGTCGGCGGTCGAGGAGACGGCCGCTCGGCGTGACGTCCTGGTCACCGGGACCCTGCGCCGCGACCAGCCGCACGAGTTCCGCACGGCGTTGGCCCGCCTGCACGTCCGGGGCGTCGAGGTCGACTGGCGGTTCCCGACCGGCATCACCCCCGCGCCGCTGCCCGCCTACCCGTTCCAACGGCAGCGGTTCTGGCTGCGGCCGACCACCGCCGAGACCGGCGACCACCCGCTGCTCACCACGCTGGTGGACCTGCCGGACGGCGGCGCGGCGCTCACGGGCAAGGTGTCGCTGTCCACGCACCCGTGGCTGGCCGACCACGCCGTGCGCGGGTCCGTGCTGCTGCCCGGCACGGCGTTCCTGGAACTCGCCGCGCACGCCGCGACCAAGGTCGGCGCGCCCGCCGTGCGCGAGCTGGTCCTGGAAACGCCGCTCGTCCTCGACCAGGACGTGGTGCGGCTCCAAGTGGTCGTCGGACCGCCGGACGACACGGGCCTGCGCACCGTCACCGTGCACTCCCACGCCGACGAGTGGGTCCGGCACGCCACCGGCACGCTCGGCGACGCCCCGGAACCCACCTGGGCGACCCCGTGGCCACCGAACGGCGAACCGCTCGACGTCACCCACCTCTACGACGCGTTCGCCGCCCTCGGCTACGACTACGGCCCGGCGTTCCAAGGCGTCACGGCGGCGTGGCGGGTCGGCGACGAGGTGCACGCCGAGGTCGAGGCGCCCGCCGAGGAGCGCTTCGCCCTGCACCCGGCGTTGCTCGACGCCGCCCTGCACCCGGTGGCGCTGCTGCACCCGGACGGCCCGGCCAAGCTGCCGTTCGCGTTCTCCGGCGCGGTGCTGCGCCCCACCGACGCGACCGTGCTGCGCGTCCGGCTGTCCGGCGGCCCCGACACGTACTCGGTCACGCTCGCCGACCAGGACGGCGCCGTGGTCGCGTCCGTGGCATCCCTGGCGGTCCGGGCCTTCGCCGACACCCCGGACGACCTGTTCGCGCTCGAGTGGTCGCCGGTGACCGGGAACGACACCGCCGGTACCCGCCACCACGTGTCGGACCACCCCGGCGACGCCCCTGACGCGGCCTTGGCGGCGGCGCAGGAGGCCTTGGCCGCGATCCAGGACGACCAGGACCGGTTGGTGATCGTCACGCGCCGAGCGGTCGCCGCCGTGCCCGGTGACGTGGTCGACCTGACCCACGCGGCGGTGTGGGGCCTGGTGCGGGCGGCGCAGGCCGAGCACCCCGGCCGGTTCGTGCTGGTCGACGCGGACGACTCGTGGGACGGCACGCTGGCCGACGAGTCGGAGCTGGTGGTGCGCAAGGGAGTGCTGCTCGCGCCCCGGCTCGTGCGGGTGGACCGCGCGCTCACCCCGCCCGACGGCCCGTGGCGGCTGGAGGACGTCGGCACCGGCAGCATCGACGACCTGGCGCTCGTGCCCCGGCCGGAGCTGACCGGTCCGTTGGCGTCGGGACAGGTCCGGATCGCCCTGCGGGCCGCCGGGCTGAACTTCCGCGACGTGCTCATCGCGCTGGACGTCTACCCCGGCGAGGCGTTGATGGGCGGTGAGGGCGCGGGCGTGGTGCTCGACGTCGGGCCGGACGTCGACCGGTTCCGGCCGGGCGACCGCGTGTTCGGCCTGGTGCCGGGCGCGTTCGCGCCGATCGCCGTGGCCGATCACCGGGTGCTCGCGCCGATGCCGGACGACTGGACGTTCGCGCGGGCGGCCTCGACGCCGGTGGTGTTCCTGACCGCGTGGTACGGCCTGGTGGACCTGGGTCGGCTCCGCGCGGGCGACCGCGTGCTGATCCACGCCGGCACCGGCGGTGTCGGCATGGCGGCGATCCAGCTGGCGCGGCACCTGGGCGCGGAGGTGTTCGCCACGGCGAGCCCGGGCAAGTGGGACGTGCTGCGCGGCTTGGGCTTGGCCGACGACCACATCGCGTCGTCGCGGACCCTGGAGTTCGAGCAGCGCTTCCCGCGGGTTGACGTGGTGCTGAACTCGCTGGCCGACGAGTTCACCGACGCGTCGCTGCGCCTGCTCGCGCCCGGTGGCCGGTTCGTGGAGATGGGCAAGACCGACGTCCGCGCCGACACCGGCGTGGACTACACGGCGTTCGAGATCGCCGATGCCGGGCTGCGGCGGCTCGGGGAGATCCTCACCGAGGTGCTGCGGGCCTTCGCCGACGGCGTGCTGAGGCCGTTGCCGATGGACGTCCGGGGCGTGCGTGACGCGGTGGACGTGTTCCGGCACATGAGCCAGGCCCGGCACATCGGCAAGATCGTGCTCGCCCTGCCCGCCGCCCTCGACGGCACGGTGCTGGTCACCGGCGGCCTGGGCACGCTCGGCCGTGCGGTGGCCGCGCACCTGGTCGCGAAGCACGGCGTGCGGCGACTGGTGCTGGTCGGTCGCGGCGGCGGCGAGGCGCCGGAGCTGGACGCGGACGTGCGGGTGGTCGCGTGTGACGTGTCGGACCGCGAGCAGGTCGCCGAGCTGGTGGCCTCGATCCCCGACCTGACCGCCGTGGTGCACGCGGCCGGCGTGCTGGACGACGCCGTGGTCACCGCGCTCACGCCGCGGCAGGTGGCCGACGTGTTCGCACCGAAGGCGCGCGCGGCCTGGCACCTGCACGAGCTGACCCGGCACCTCGACCTGGCCGCGTTCGTGCTGTTCTCGTCCGCTTCCGGTGTGCTGGGCAGCCCCGGCCAGGCCAACTACGCCGCCGCGAACACGTTCCTCGACGCCCTCGCCGTGCACCGGCGCGCCCTCGGCCTGCCCGCCGTCTCGCTGGCCTGGGGGTACTGGGCCGAGGCGTCCGGCATGACCGGGCACCTCTCCGACGCCGACCGGCAACGCCTGACCCGCGCCGGCGTCGTGCCGCTGACCACCGAGCACGCGCTGGACCTGTTCGACGCGGCGCTGGCCGCGGACCGGGCCGCGGTCGCGCCCGTGGCGCTGAACCTGCCCGCCCTGGCCCGCACGCCCGTGCTGCCGTCGGCCCTGCGCGGGCTGGTGGGCCGCAAGCCCGTCAAGCGACCGGTCCACCGCGGTGCGCTGGCCGACCGGCTGCGGTCGCTGTCGGAGGCCGAGCAGACCGCCGTGGTGCTCGACGTCGTCATGGCCAACACCGCCACCGTGCTCGGGCACGCCTCGCCGGACGCCGTCGACACGCGGCAGCCGTTCAAAGACCTCGGGTTCGACTCGCTGACCGCCGTGGAGCTGCGCAACCGCCTCGGCACGGCCACCGGCCTGCGGCTGCCCGCCACGGTGACGTTCGACCACCCCACCCCGGCCCGCCTGGCCGACTACCTGCGCGACGAGATCGCAGGCACGCGTCGGGAGATCGCCGCGCCGGTGGTGCGGGCGGTGGAGGACGACCCGATCGTGATCGTGGGCATGGGGTGTCGGTTGCCCGGTGGTGTCGGGTCGCCGGATGACTTGTGGCGGTTGGTGTCCGACGGGGTGGATGCCATCACGGACTTCCCGGCCGATCGGGGTTGGGACCTGGATCGGCTCTACCACCCGGATCCCGATCACGCGGGCACCAGCTACACCCGTTCCGGTGGCTTCCTCACCGATGTGGCGGGGTTCGACGCGGACTTCTTCGGGATCTCGCCGCGTGAGGCGTTGGCGATGGATCCGCAGCAGCGCGTGCTGCTGGAGACCGCCTGGGAGGCGTTCGAGCACGCGGGCATCGACCCGACCTCGTTGCGCGGCAGCCGGACCGGGGTGTTCACCGGCATCTGGGCCTCCGGGTACGGCGCGCCCACCGACGTCGAGGGGTACTTCGGCACCGGCGCGGCGACCAGCGTGGTGTCCGGTCGGATCGCCTACCTGCTCGGGCTGGAAGGCGTCGCGGTCTCCCTCGACACGGCGTGCTCGTCGTCGTTGGTGGCGATGCACCTGGCCGCGCAGGCGCTGCGCACGGGTGAGGTCGACCTGGCGTTGGCCGGTGGCGTGACCGTGATCGCGACGCCGGTCGGCTTCACCGAGTTCTCGCGGCAGCGCGGGCTGGCCGCCGACGGTCGGTGCAAGCCGTTCTCCGCCGCCGCCGACGGCACCAGCTGGGGCGAGGGCGCGGGCCTCGTGCTGCTGGAACGCCTGTCGGACGCCCGCCGCAACGGCCACCAGGTGCTGGCGGTGCTGGCCGGCACGGCGGTGAACCAGGACGGCGCGTCGAACGGTCTGACCGCGCCGAACGGGCCGTCCCAGGAACGCGTGATCCGGCAGGCCCTGGCGAACGCGGGCCTGGAGCCGTCCGACGTGGACGCGGTGGAGGCGCACGGCACGGGCACGTCGCTGGGTGATCCGATCGAGGCGCAGGCGTTGTTGGCGACGTACGGCGTGGATCGTTCGGAGCCGTTGTGGCTGGGGTCGGTGAAGTCGAACATCGGCCACACGCAGGCCGCGGCGGGTGTCGCTGGTGTGATCAAGATGGTGATGGCGTTGCGGCACGGGCAGCTTCCGCGGACGCTGCACGTGGACGAGCCGACGCCCCACGTGGACTGGACGGCCGGGGACATCCGGCTGCTCACCGAACCGGTCGCGTGGCCGGGGACCGGACGTCCCCGGCGTGCCGCGGTGTCGTCGTTCGGGATCAGCGGGACCAACGCGCACGTCGTGCTGGAGCAGGCGCCGGAGGCGACCGGGGCGACCGCGGACGTCGAGCTGCCCTGGTTGGTGTCGGCGAAGAGCGAACCCGCGCTGCGGGAGCAGGTCCGGCGGGTGCGGGAGTTCGCCGAACACCACCCGGACGTGGGCATCGGCCGTGCGCTGGCCGGTCGGGCGAAGTTCCCCCACCGGGCGGCGATCCTCGGCTCGGACGTGGTGTCCGGCGTGGCGGGTGCGGCGGACCGCACGGTGTTCGTGTTCCCCGGTCAGGGCGCGCAGTGGGTCGGGATGGGCCGCGAGCTGTACGCGGCGGAACCGGTGTTCCGCGACGCGGTCGACGCGTGCGAGCGGGCGTTGGCCCCGCACGTCGACTGGTCGTTGGTCGAGGTCCTGAACGGCGGTGCCTTGGACCGGGTCGACGTGGTGCAGCCCGCGTTGTTCGCGGTGATGGTGGCGTTGGCGCGGCTGTGGCAGTCGGTCGGGGTCGAGCCGGACGTGGTGGTCGGCCATTCGCAGGGCGAGATCGCCGCCGCGCACGTCGCGGGCGCGTTGTCGCTGGAGGACGCCGCCCGGGTGGTCGCGCTGCGGAGCAAGGCCCTGGTCGCGCTCTCGGGCCGGGGCGGGATGGTGTCGCTCGGCCTGTCCGCCGACCGCGCCGCGACCTACCTGGCCCGGTGGGGCGAGCGGCTGACCGTCGCGGTGGTCAACGCGCCCGGCTCGGTGGTCGTGTCCGGTGACACCGACGCGCTGGACGAGCTGCTGGCCGCGGCCGACGACGTCCGCGCCCGCCGCCTGCCGGTGGACTACGCCGCCCACTCCGCGCAGGTCGAGGCCATCCGGGACCGGCTGCTGGCCGACCTCGCGGACATCACGCCGTCGTCCGCCCGGGTCCCGTTGCACTCCACGGTGACCGGCGAGGTGATCGACACCGCCGGGCTCGACGCCGCCTACTGGTACCGGAACCTGCGCGCGCCGGTGCTGTTCGAGCAGGCCGCCCGCGCGCTGCTGGCCGAGGGCTCGCCGGTGTTCGTGGAGATCAGCCCGCACCCGGTGCTGGTGCCCGCGCTGGAGGAGCAGGACGCCACGACGAGCGGCACGCTGCGCCGTGACCAGGGCGGGCGTGCCGCCTTCCTGGCCGCCGCCGCACGGCTGTTCGTGCTGGGTGTGGACGTCGACTGGGGTGTGCCGGCGCCCGCGGTCGGCCTGCCGACGTACCCGTTCCAGCGGGAGCGCTTCTGGCTGGCCCCGCGCGGCGCGGGCGACGTGTCCGGCGCGGGCCTCGACCCGGTCGACCACCCGCTGCTCGGCGCGTCCGTCGAGCTGCCCGGTGACCGGGCCGTGGTGCTGACCGGCACGGTGTCCACGGCCACGCACCCCTGGTTGGCCGACCACGCGGTGCTGGGCGTCGTGCTGCTGCCCGCGACGGCGTTCGTGGAGCTCGTCGCGCACGCGGCCGGGGTGGTCGGCTGCGCGGCGGTCGAAGAGCTCGTCCTCGAATCGCCCCTGGTGCTCGACGGGGCCGTGCGGGTGCAGGTCGTCGTCGGCGTGGCGGACGAAACGGGCCGCCACCCCGTGGAGGTGCGTTCCCAGGGACAGGACGACTGGGTCCGGCACGCCACCGGCGCGCTCGCCCCCGAACCGGTCGCCGCACCGGCGTTCCCGTCGAGCTGGCCACCGGCCGGCGCGCGGCCCGTCGACGTGCGGGACCTCTACGACACGTTGGCGGGCGCGGGGTACGAGCACGGTCCGGCCTTCCAGGGCGTGCGCGCGGTGTGGCGGGCGGGCGGCGAGGTGTTCGCCGAGGTCTCCGTGGACGACGCCGCCCGCTACGGCACGCACCCCGCCCTGCTCGACGCGGCCCTGCAACCGCTGGCGCTGCTCGCCGATGCGACCGGCGAAGTGCGGTTGCCGTTCTCCCTCACCGGGATCACGGTCCACCGCACCGGAGTGACGACCGCCCGGGTCAGGTTGTCGGGCACGGCCACCGAGGGTTACACCGTCGCGCTCGCCGACGAGTCCGGCGCGCCGATCGTCACGATCGGCTCGGTCACCACCCGCCCGATGGCGCGTCAGGCCGACGACGCCCTGTTCGAGCTCGGCTGGCTCCGCCGCGACGGCGACACGACCGCACCGGACCGGGTCGTGGCGCCGCGCTCGGTCGAGGAAGCGCTGGAACTGCTCCAGGCCTTCCTCGCCGCGGACGGCGACGGGCGTTTGGTCGTGCACACCCGCAACGCGGTGGCGGCCACGCCCGGCGACCACGTGGACGACCTCGACGGCGCGGCCGTCTGGGGCCTGGTCCGCGCCGCCCAGGCCGAGCACCCCGACCGCTTCGTCCTCGTGGACACCGACGACTCGCCGCCGGTCGTCCTCGACGACGAGGACCAGCTCGCCGTCCGCCGTGGCGTCGTCCACGTGCCCCGGCTCGTCCGGACCACCGCGCACGCGGCCGTCACGGGCTCGCTGGTGGAGCCGGGCACCGGAAACCTGGACGACCTGGTGTTCGCCGAGGCCCCGGAGACCCCGTTGCGACCGCACGAGGTCCGGGTCCGGGTGCGGGCGGCCGGGCTGAACTTCCGCGACGTCCTGATCGCGCTGGGCGTCTACGGTCCGATCGCCGGCTCCGCCGGTGGCTCGACCCCCGCTCCACTCGGCAGCGAGGGGGCGGGCGTGGTCACCGAGGTCGGCTCGGCCGTCACGGGGTTACGGGTCGGCGACCGGGTGCTCGGGCTGCTGTCCGGCGCGTTCGGACCGAGCGCGGTCGCCGACCACCGGGTGCTCGCGCCGATGCCCGCCGACTGGACGTTCAGCCGGGCCGCGGCCGTGCCGGTGGCGTTCCTGACCGCGTGGTACGGCCTGGTCGACCTCGGCCGGGTGGGCGCGGGCGACCGCGTGCTGATCCACGCGGGCGCGGGCGGTGTCGGCATGGCCGCGATCCAGCTCGCCCGACGGCTCGGCGCGGAGGTGTTCGCCACGGCGAGTCCGGGGAAATGGGACGTGCTGCGCGGGTTGGGTTTGGCCGACGACCACATCGCGTCGTCGCGGACGCTGGAGTTCGAGCAGCGCTTCCCGCGGGTGGACGTGGTGCTGAACTCGTTGGCCGGTGAATTCACCGACGCGTCCCTGCGCCTGCTGGCCGACGGCGGCCGGTTCGTCGACATGGGCAAGGCCGACGTCCGCGACGTGCCCGGCTACCGGGCGTTCGACCTGGCCGAAGCGGGCCCCGAGCGGCTCGGCGAGGTGCTGGCGGAGGTCGTGCGGCTGCTCGTGGCGGGCGAGGTGCGGGTGTCGCCGATCACCGCGTGGGACGTCCGGCGGGCGCGGGAGGCGTTCCGGCACATGAGCCAGGCCGGGCACGTCGGCAAGATCGTGCTGACCGTCCCGGCCCCGCTCGACCCGGACGGCACGGTGCTCGTCACCGGCGGCACCGGCACGCTGGGCCTGCTCGTGGCCCGCCACCTCGTCACCGCGCACGGCGCGCGGAAGCTCGTGCTGGTGAGCCGGTCCGGTGCCGCGCCCGCCGACCTCGACGGCGCGGACGTCACCGTGGCCGCGTGCGACGTGAGCGACCGGGAGGCGTTGGCCGCGCTGCTGGACGGGATACCGGACCTGACCGCGGTGGTGCACGCGGCCGGGGTGCTGGACGACGGCGTGATCGAGTCGCTGACCCCCGAACGGCTCGCCGTCGTGCGTGCCGGGAAGGCCGATGCCGCCCGGCACCTGCACGAGCTGACCCGACACCTCGACCTGAGCGCCTTCGTGCTGTTCTCCTCGGCCGCCGGGGTGCTCGGCAGCGCGGGGCAGGGCAACTACGCCGCCGCCAACGCCTACCTGGACGCGTTGGCCGAACACCGCAGCCGGCAGGGCCTGGTCGCGGTGTCCGTGGCGTGGGGGCAGTGGGAGCACGACAGCGGCCTGACCGGGCAGCTGGCCGACACCGACCGGCGGCGCTTGGCGCGGTCCGGGGTCGTGCCGCTGTCCACCGAGCACGGCTTGGCCCTGTTCGACGCCGCCCTCACCGCGCCCGAGCCGACGGTGGTGGCCGCCGGGCTCCGGGTGTCCGCGTTGGGCGACCGGCCGGTGCTGCGTGCGCTGACCCGTCGTCGGCCCGCCCGGACGTCGGGGGTGGCGCGGGAACTCGGCGCGTTGCCCGAAGCCGAGCAGCGCGCGGCCCTGCTGGACCTGATCACCACGCACAGCGCGGCGGTGCTCGGGCGCGCGGACGGTGTCGACGCCGATCGGGCGTTCAAGGACCTCGGGTTCGACTCGCTGACCGCCGTGGAGCTGCGCAACCGGCTCGCCGCGGCGGTCGGGGCCCGGTTGTCGGCGACCATGACGTTCGACCACCCCACGCCGGTGAAACTGGTCGACTACCTGCGGGAAGTGCTGCTCGGCGCGGCGCGGCGGACCGTCGCGCCGGTCGCCGCGGCCGGCGCCGACGACCCGATCGCGTTGGTGGGCATGGGGTGTCGGTTCCCCGGTGGTGTGGGTTCGGCGTCGGACCTGTGGCGGCTCGTGTCCGAGGGCGTGGACGCGATCGGCGACTTCCCCGCCGACCGGGGTTGGGACGTGGCCGCGCTGTACGACCCGGACGGCGGACCCGGCACCACCTACACCAGGTCCGGCGGGTTCCTCGCGGACGTGGGCGGGTTCGACGCGGCGTTCTTCGGGATCTCGCCGCGTGAGGCGTTGGCGATGGACCCGCAGCAGCGCCTGGTGTTGGAGACGGCGTGGGAGGCGTTCGAGCACGCGGGGATCGACCCGACCTCGTTGCAGGGCAGTCGGACCGGCGTGTTCACGGGCAGTTGGGCGTCCGGGTACGCGGGCGGTGTGGACCAGGTCTCGCGGGACGTCGAGGGTTACCTGGCCACCGGCACGGCGACGAGCGTGACGTCCGGGCGGGTGTCGTACCTGCTGGGTCTGGAAGGTCCGGCGCTGTCGATCGACACCGCGTGCTCGTCGTCGTTGGTGGCGATCCACCTCGCGGCGCAGGCGCTGCGGTCGGGTGAGTGCGACTTGGCGCTGGCGGGCGGTGTGACGGTCATGGCCACGCCGGCGAGTTTCGTGGAGTTCTCGCGGCAGCACGGCCTGTCCGCCGACGGTCGCTCGAAGTCCTTCGCCGCTGCCGCTGACGGCACGAGTTGGGGTGAAGGCGCGGGGTTGGTGCTGCTGGAGCGGTTGTCGGACGCGCGTCGGCGTGGTCACCAGGTCTTGGCGGTGGTGGCGGGTTCGGCGGTGAACCAGGATGGTGCGTCGAACGGGTTGACTGCGCCGAATGGTCCGTCTCAGGAGCGGGTGATTCGGCAGGCTCTGGCGAACGCGGGTCTATCACCGTCTGATGTGGACGCTGTGGAGGCGCACGGTACTGGCACCACGTTGGGCGATCCGATTGAGGCGCAGGCGTTGTTGGCGACTTATGGTCAAGAGCGTTCGGAGCCGTTGTGGTTGGGATCGGTGAAGTCGAACATCGGCCACACGCAGGCGGCGGCCGGTATCGCGGGCGTGATCAAGATGGTGATGGCGTTGCGGCACGAGCGGTTGCCGCGGACGCTGCACGTGGACGAGCCGACACCGCACGTCGAGTGGGAGCAGGGCGAGATCCGGCTCCTCACCGAGGCGCAGCCGTGGCCCGGGGCCGACCGGCCGCGCCGGGCCGGAGTCTCCGCGTTCGGGATCAGCGGCACCAACGCCCACCTGATCCTCGAACAGGCGCCTCCGGGCGAACCGGTCGAGGTGGCGGACCCGGTGCCGTGGCTGTTGTCGGCCAAGACCCCGGAGGCCCTGCGCGCCCAGGCACGACGGCTGCGCGACTTCGCCGGCGACCCGGCGGTGGGTCCGGTCCTGGCGGGGCGGACGCGGTTCGCCTACCGCGCCGCCCTCACCGATCCGACCACGCTCCTGGCCGACCTCGACGCGTTGGCCGACGCCCCGATCGTCGCGGCCGGGGTCGGCAAGACGGCGTTCGTGTTCTCGGGTCAGGGTTCGCAGTGGCGGGGGATGGGTCGCGGGTTGTACGAGGCGTATCCGGTGTTCGCGGAGGCGTTGGATGAGGTGTGTGGGCGGTTGGGGTTGTCGTTGTGGGACGTGGATCTGGATCAGACGGGATACACGCAGTCGGCGTTGTTCGCCGTTGAGGTGGCGTTGTTCCGGTTGGTGGAGTCGTTGGGTGTGCGCCCTGATTACCTGATCGGGCATTCGGTGGGTGAGATCGCCGCCGCGCACGTCGCCGGTGTGTTGAGCCTGGATGACGCGTGCACGTTGGTGTCGGCGCGTGGTCGGTTGATGCAGGAGTTGCCGCCGGGTGGCGCGATGGTGTCGATCAGGGCTTCTGAGGCGGAAATCGAGCTGACTCAGGGTGTCGAAATCGCGGCCGTCAACGGGCCCGACTCGGTGGTGATCTCCGGTGGTGAGGAGGCGGTGCTGAGGCTCGCCGAGCTGTGGCGGGAACGGGGTCGCGAGACGCGACGGTTGGCGGTGAGCCATGCGTTCCACTCGGCGCATATGGAGCCGATGTTGGCCGAGTTCGCTGGGGTCTTGGAGGGGTTGACGTTCGGTTATCCACAGCTCCCGATCGTGTCGACGATTTTGTCGGACCGTTCGGGTAGCGTTGCAAACAGGGATCCCCTGGGCGGGGACCCTTCCGCAGGCACGGTGTTCGACGCCGGGTATTGGGTGCGGCAAGCGCGGGATGCGGTGCGGTTCGCCGATGGCGTGGAGTGGTTGCGTGCCAGTGGTGTGACGGCGTTCCTGGAGATCGGGCCCCATCCCACGCTCGTGCCGACCGGCGTGATGCGGCGCGACGACGACTCGCCCGAACGACTCCTCGCCGCCCTCGGCCGGCTCTGGGAGCAGGGTGCGGACTGGCGTCCGCCGGTGCCGCCCGCCCACCTCGACCTGCCCGCCTACCCGTTCCAACGCGAACGGTTCTGGTTGGTGCCCAGCGTGCCGGCGGACGTGGCCGGCGCGGGCCTCGACGCGCTGGACCACCCGTTGCTGCGGGCCTCCGTGACCCTGCCCGACGGCCAGGGCGTGGTGCTGACAGGCGTACTGGCCCGATCCGCGCACGCCTGGTTGGCCGAGCACACCGTCCTCGACACGGCCCTGCTGCCCGCCACCGGCTTCGTGGAGCTGGCGTTGCAGGCCGGCGGTCACGTCGGCTGCCCCGTGCTGGCCGAACTCGTGCTCGAAGCGCCACTCCCGCTGCACGACACCGTGCACGTCCAGGTCACCGTCGGCGCGCCGGACGAGACCGGGCGGCGTCCGGTCACGCTGCACTCGCGCACCGCCGCCGAGCCGGACGACTGGACCCGCCACGCCACCGGCGTCCTGCGCCCCGAACCGGCCACCCCGCCGCACGGGCCCGCCACGTGGCCACCGGCCGACGCCACCCCGGTCGACATCACCACCCTCTACGACACGCTCGCCGCCGCGGGCTACGACTACGGGCCGACGTTCCAAGGACTGCGCGCCATCTGGCGGCACGGCGACGACCTGCACGCCGAGGTCGCGTTCCCCGCCGACCACGCGCAGCTCACCGGCTACGGCATCCACCCGGCCCTGCTGGACGCGGCGATCCAGCCGCTCACCCTGCTCACCGGCATCACCGCCGAGGTCGACGGCCCCGGCCAGGGCCTGGCCAGGCTGCCGTTCTCGTTCGCGGGCGTCTCGATCACCGGCACGGCCGCCACCCTGCGGGTCGTGCTGTCGCCGACCGCGCCGGACACCTACGCGGTGCACGTCACCGACACGGCGGGAACGCCGGTGGCCACCGTCGACTCGCTCGTGCTGCGCCCCGTCGAGCTGGGCGGTCTCGCCGTCGCCCGCCACCCCGACTCCCTGTTCACGCTCGACTGGGCGCCGTTGCCGGTCACCGACGCGCCGGACGTCCCGGCCGAGTACCGCGAACTCGCGCGCGCCGGGGGAGACCCGGTCGAGCAGACCCACGCCCTCACCCGCCAGGTGCTCCACGACGTGCAGCGCGCCCTGGCCGACGACACCCGCCTGGTGATCGTCACCAGCGGCGACGACCTGCCCCTCGCGGCGGCTCAGGGGCTGGTGCGCAGCGCGCAGACCGAGCACCCGGGCCGGTTCCTGCTGGTCGAGCACGACGACACGGAAGCGTCCCGCCAGGCGCTCCCGGCCGCCGTGCGCACCGCGTTCGACCGAGCGGAACCACAGGTGCGGCTGCGCGACGGCGCGCTGTCGGCGCCCAGGCTCACCAAGTCCGCCCAGGGCGGCCCGCCACGCCCGCTGCGCGGCACCGCGTTGATCACCGGCGGGTTCGGGGTCCTCGGCGGCCTGACCGCACGCCACCTCGTCACCGACCACGGCGTGCGGCACGTGGTCCTGGCCGGACGCCGCGGTGCCGCCACCCCCGGCGCGGCGGAGCTCCGGGACGGGCTGGCCGGCCTCGGCGCGACCGTCACGGTGGCCGCGTGCGACGTCGCCGACCGGGACGCCCTGGCCGAACTGCTCGCCACCATCGACGACCTGCGCGTGGTCGTGCACACCGCCGGGGTCGTGGACGACGCCGTGGTCACCTCCCTCACCCCCGAGCAGCTGGACGCCGTGCTGCGGCCCAAGGTGGACGCGGCCTGGCACCTGCACGAGCTGACCCACGACCTGGACGCGTTCGTGCTGTTCTCCTCCGTGGCGGGCGTGCTGGGCAGTCCCGGCCAGGCCAACTACGCGGCGGCCAACTCCTTCCTCGACGCGCTGGCCCGCCACCGGCACGCGCTCGGCCTGCCCGCCGTGTCGCTGGCCTGGGGTCATTGGGAGCAGGAGAGCGGCATCACCGGCCACCTGGGCGAGGCCGACCGACTCCGCCTGGCCCGCGCGGGCCTGCTCGCGCTGCCGACGGACCGGGCGCTGGCGCTGCTCGACGTCGGCCTCGGTGCCGGGGTGCCCGTGCTGGTGCCCGCCCACCTCGACCCGGCCACGGCGAAGACGCCGCTGCTGCGCGACCAGGCGCCGTCCCGGCGGGCGAAGGCACCCGCGGTCGCGCCGTCCGACCTGATCGGCCGGCTCGCCGCGCTGGCCGAACCCGAGCAGCGCGCCCTGCTGCTGGACGTGATCAACACGCACGGCGCCGCCGTCCTCGGGCACACCACGCGGCTCACCGCCGACCCGCAGCAGGCGTTCCGCGACCACGGCGTCGACTCGCTGACCGCGATCGAGCTGCGCAACCGGCTCAACGCGGCCACCGGCCTGCAGCTGTCCGCGACCGCCGTGTTCGACTTCCCGACCCCCGCCCAACTGGCCAACCACCTCTACGGTCAGCTGCGCGGCACCGCCAACCGGGACGCCGGCCCGCTGGAAACCCTGCTGCGCAAGGCGATCGACGTCGACCGCACGCGCGACGGGGTGGAGCTGCTGGCCACCGCGGCTCGGCTCGGCCCGCTCGCCGACCGGCTCGACGTGACGCCGGTCAAGCTCACCACCGGGTTCGTGCCGCCGGCGTTGATCTGCCTGCCGTCCGCGCTGGCGTTCACCGGCGTGGAGGAGTACGCGCGGTTCGCCGCCGCGTTGGAGGCGATGCGGGACGTGACCGCCGTGCCGCTGCCCGGGTTCACCGGCGGCGCACTGCCCGCCACCGCCGAAGCCCTGGTGGACGCGCTGACCGACGCGGTCGCCGAAGCCGCCGTGGGCGAGTTCGCGCTCGTCGGGCGGTCCGTGGGGGCGTGGCTCGCCCGTGCCGTCGCCGGTCGCCTCGAAGCCAGGGGCGTGACACCGGCCGCTCTGGTGCTGATCACCCCGACCGGAGAGCCGCCGCTCGACGGCGTGCTCGACCCCGAGCACCAGGTCCACCCCGTCGACGACGACCGGCTCGTCGCGATGGGCCGCTACCTCGACCTGGCCGGGCAGTGGGAGCCGGGACCGACCGGCGCGCCGGTGCTGCACGTCGGCACCGCGCACGAGCGCCCACCGTCCGGGCAGGAGTCGGTCGTGGGGGGCCGCGCCCACCCAAAACCGGGGGGAAAACACAACCCCCCCACCCCCGGCGGCACCGCGCCCGCGCCCCCCCCGTCCGGGCTGGAGGCGGTGGTGGGCGCCGGCCACCACTTCTCCGTGCTGGAACAGCACTCCGCCTCCACCGCGCTGGCGATCAGCAGCTGGCTCACGGACTTCCGCGGGTACGGCGCCGGGTTGTCCGAACTCAGGGAAAGGGACGTCCATGATCTGGGATGACGTGTTCATCGGCGGCACCGGGCACTACCTGCCGCCGCGCACGCAGGCGACGGACGCCGTGCCCGACACCGACACCATGCGGCGGCTGCTCGCGCTGTCCGACTTCACCTCGTTCACCCGGTCCGACGACCTGACCGAGCACGCCATGGCGGTGCGGGCCGCGATCGGCGCGCTGCGCCAGTCCGGGCTGACCGGCGCCGACATCGCGATGGCGGCCTACGCGCAGATGGACCACCAGGACCACATGGCGTCCTCGTGCCACCTCCAGCGCGTCCTCGGCCTCGGCCACGCCCTGGTGTTCGAGGTCGAGGCGACCAGCAACGGCGGCTCGGCCGCGCTCCAGGCCGCCGCCGCGCACCTGGTGGCCGACCGGTCCGCCACCGCCACCCTGGTCACGGCGACCGCCCGGTTCCTGCCGCCGCGCTGGGAGCGCTGGCAGCCCACCGTCGGCATCTTCCTGGCCGACGGCGCCGCGTCGGCCGTGCTCACCCGCGACGGCGGCCGGGCGCGCCTGGTCGCCACCGCCAACAGCTCCGCCACCCAGATGGAGGTCCTGGCCACCCCGTCCATCCCCGACCCGCTCGGGCACCGCAACCGCACGCCCATCGAGGTCACCGGCCTCGCGCCCTACCTGACCCTGATGAGCGAGGCGCTGGTCAACGCGGTCGAGCAGGCCGCCAAGGAGGCGAACACCGCGATCGCCGACATCACCCGGTTCGTCATCACGGGCCTGGGGCTGGCGCAGCTGCAGGTCGTGGTGCTGGAACCGCTCGGCATCGACCTGGACCGCACCACCTGGCCGTTCCTGCGCGAACTCGGCCACGTCGGGCCGTGCGACCAACTGCTCGGCGTCGACCACCTGCTCAACGACGGCGGCCTGGAGCCGGGCGACACGATCATGGTGATCGGCCTGGGCATGGGTTCCCGGTTCACCGCCGCGCTGCTGGAGGTCACCGAGCCGCCCACGCGCGGCACGACGTTCGTCGCGCAGTCGGTCGAGATCCCGCCGGTCGAGCGGTACACCATCGACCCGTCCGGCAGCGACATCTTCGGCGAGGCGGCCAGGCTGCGCGAACGCGGCCACACCACGCCCGTCGAACTTCCCGGCGGCATCGGCGCGTGGGCGGTGACCGGGCACGACGCCGTCAAAGCCGTGCTGCTGGACCCGGCCGTCTCCAAGGACGCCAACCGGCACTGGCCCGCGTGGCGCAACGGCGAGATCCCGCCCGACTGGCCGCTGATCATGTGGGTGGCGATGAAGAACATGTTCACCGCCTACGGCGAGGACCACGCCCGGCTGCGCAAGCTGGTGGCCAAGGCGTTCACCGCGCGCCGCATCGACGCCATGCGCCCGCGCGTCGAGGAGATCACCGCCGACCTGATCGACCGGCTGGCCGCCGTGCCACGCGGTCAGGTGGTCGACCTGCGCGCGGAGTTCGCGTTCCAGCTGCCGATCCGGGTGATCAGCGGCCTGTTCGGGCTGTCCGAGCAGACGGGCGCCGACCTGCGCCGCCTGGTGGAGGCGGTGTTCAGCCTCGACGCCGACCCCGACGGCGTGCAGGGCGCGTCCGCCGAGCTCTACATGCTGCTGAAGGGCCTGGTCGCGGAGAAGCGCGCGAATCCCGGCGACGACATGACCACCGACCTGATCGCGGCGCAGGAGGAGGACGGCAGCCGGCTCAGCGAGCAGGAGCTGCTGGACACGTTGCTGCTGACCATCAGCGCCGGCTTCGAGACCACGGTCAACCTGCTCGACAACGCCGTGCACGGGCTGGCCGCGCACCCCTCCCAGCTCGGTCTCGTCACCGCCGGGACGAGCACCTGGGACGACGTGGTGGACGAGACGCTGCGCTGGCAGGCGCCGGTGCCGAACCTGCCGCTGCGGTACGCGGTGGACGACGTGGAGGTCGACGGCGTCGCGATCGCCAAGGGCGACGCGATCCTGGTGTCGTTCGGCGCGGCCGGCCGTGACCCGGCGCGGCACGGCGAGAACGCCGAGGCGTTCGACATCACCCGGCCGTCCCGCCGCGACCACCTGGCGTTCGGCCACGGCGTGCACTTCTGCCTCGGCTCGCCGTTGGCGCGGATGGAGGCCACGGTGGCGTTGCGGGCGCTGTTCGGGCGGTTCCCGAACCTTCGGCTGGCCGTGCCGCCCGCGGAGCTGGAACCGTTGGGGTCGTTCTTCACCAACGGGCACAAGACGCTGCCCGTGGTGCTGGAGCAGGACTGAGGTGACCCCACCCACGTCCGACGGCGCGAGGCTCCGGGCACGCCGCCAGGCACGCGGTGGGAGTGGCCGACCACGACGTGATCACGCATGCACCACAAGCCTGCTAACCGAGGGGAGGTGGCGAGGGATGCCCGGCACGGGCGAGGACGACCGGCCCCGCACGGTGTCGGCGATCCACCCCGCGGTCAGGGCGGTGTGCTCCCTCGCCGAGAACTGATGGCGCACTTCGCCTTTGTCAGCGCGCCCGCGGCCGGGCACGTCAACCCCACCCTGCCGCTGGTGGAGGAGCTGGTCCGGCGCGGCCACCGGGTCAGCTACGCCACCGGGCCCGCCACCGCCGACGGCGCGACGAGGGCGGGCGCGACGC
This sequence comes from Saccharothrix luteola, assembly GCF_020859565.1. Classification (GTDB taxonomy): domain Bacteria; phylum Actinomycetota; class Actinomycetes; order Mycobacteriales; family Pseudonocardiaceae; genus Actinosynnema; species Actinosynnema luteola. Next base: position 437,891 of record NZ_JAJHUO010000002.1, read on the forward strand.
CGGTCGTGCTGCCGTCGGAGCTGCCGCCGGACCTGGACGCGCGCGGCGAGTTCACCGCCGAGCAGCTCGCCGTGACCCTGGGGTACTTCCTGGACGACGCCGAGGTGTCGTTCCCCGTGCTGGCCGCGCACTTCGAGACCGACCGGCCGGACGTGGTCTGCTACGACTCGGTGACCTTCACCGGGCGGATGCTCGCCAACCTGCTCGGCGTGCCCGAGGTGGCGCTGGTGCCCACGTTCGCGGAGAACGAGACGTTCTCCGCGACGCAGGTGTACCTGCCGCCGTCGTTCGACCACCAGCACCCGGAGCTGGTCGCGGCGATCGAGCGGATGGCGAAGTTCGCCTCCGGCTTCAGCTTCCTCGACGACCCGAACCTGATGTTCGGCCACGTCGCGCCGATGAACGTGGTGTTCGTGCCGCGCTCGTTCCAGCTGTCCGCCGAGACGTTCGACGACCGGTTCCACTTCGTGGGGCCGTCGCTGGGCAGCTGGCAGGACGCCGAGGAGTGGTCGCCGAGGTCCGCCTCGCCGGTGCTGCTGATCTCGCTCGGCACGGTGTTCAACTCGCGGCCGGAGTTCTACCGGGCGTGCGTCGAGGCGTTCGCCGACGAGCCGTGGGAGGTCGTGATGTCGATCGGCGACCTGGACCCCGCCCGGCTCGGACCGCTGCCCGCGAACATCTCGGCGCACCGGCGGGTGCCGCAGGTGGCCGTGCTGCGGCACGCCTCGGTGTTCCTCAGCCACGCGGGCATGAACTCGATCATGGAGTCGCTGTACCACGACGTGCCGTTCGTGACGGTGCCCCAGATCCCGGAGCAGCGGGCCATCGCGGCACGGGCCGCCGAGCTGGGCCTCGGGGTCACGGTGGAGGACCAGACGCCGGCCGGGCTGCGCGCGGCGGTGTCCGCGGCGTCCGCCAACCGGGCGGCCGTGGCGGAGATGGGCGAGGTCGTCCGCTCCAGCGGTGGTGCGCCCGCGGCGGCGAACGCGCTGGAGGAGCTGCTCAGCGCGTAGCACGGCCATACGACGAGTAGCACCGACCTAGCGAGTGGAGTGGGAGAGCCATGCTGACGTTGGGCATCAGTGGACACTTCGACCTGTTACCGGACCTGTTCCGCAGCTACATGCACGACGCCGCCGCCTGCCTGGTGGCCGACGGCGAACTCGTCGCCGCGGTCGAGGAGGAGCGGTACAACCGGATCAAGAAGACGAACAGGTTCCCGACCGGCGCCGTCCGCGCCTGCCTCGACCTGGCCGGCGTCCGACCGCAGGACGTCGACGCCGTCGGCTACTACTTCACCGAGGAGCTCCTGGACCAGGGCCTGCGGAACTTCCAGCTGACGGCGCCCGTCTACCAGGTCGGCTCCGGCAAGGACCTCCTCCTGGACCGGCTGCGCACCCGGTTCGACTGGGACCTCGCCCCCGACCGGGCGGTGTTCGCGCGCCACCACCTCGCGCACGCCTGGTCGTCGTTCGCCCGGTCGGGCATGTCGGACGCGCTGGTCGTCGTCATGGACGGCCGCGGCGAGGACGTCTCCACCACCGTCTTCGCCGCCGGGGACGGCGAGATGCGCGAACTGCGGTCCTACCCGGTCCCGCACTCGCTCGGCCTGTTCTACCAGGACGCGATCGGCCACGTCGGCTACGGTTTCGGCGACGAGTACAAGGTCATGGGGCTGGCGCCGTACGGCGACCCGGCGACCTACCGCGAGCAGTTCCGCAGCCTCTACGCGCTGCTCCCCGACGGTGGCTACGAACTGATCCCGGGCCTGCCGGACATCAACCCGACCGTGGCGCCGTTCTACGCGATCGGGTTCCCCTCCCGGACCGCCGGCGAACCGGTGACGCAGGAGCACAAGGACTTCGCCGCCGGGCTCCAGGAGATGCTGGAGACCGTGGCCATGCACGTGATCACGCACTGGGCCCGGCAGACCGGCGCGACCAGGCTGTGCTTCACCGGCGGCGTCGCGCACAACAGCAGCCTCAACGGGGTGATCCTGCGCTCGGGCCTGTTCGAAGAGGTCTTCGTGCACCCGTCGTCGAACGACGCGGGCTCGGCGGAGGGTGCGGCCATCGTCGCCGCCCGGCACTTCGGCGCACCGCTCACCCGAGTCGCGCGGTTGACCTCCGCGAGCCTCGGCCGCGACCTCGGCACACCGGACGAGGTCGAGCGGCAGTTGTCGGCGTGGAACGGGATCGTGGACGTCGAGCGGCCCGCGGACATCGTCGACGCGACGGCGGAACTGCTCGCCGGCGGCGCGGTGGTCGGCTGGGCGCACGGGCGTTCGGAGTTCGGGCCGCGCGCGTTGGGCAACCGGAGCATCCTGGCCGACGCCCGCCCGGTGGAGAACCGGGACCGGATCAACGCCATGGTGAAGAAGCGGGAGGCCTTCCGGCCGTTCGCGCCCGCCGTCACGACGGAGGCGGCGGCCACCTACTTCGACCTCACCGGCACCGCCGCGGAGCACGGGTTCATGTCGTTCGTGGTGCACGTCCAAGAGGACCGGCGGGCCGAGCTCGGCGCGGTGACCCACGTCGACGGCACCGCGCGGGTCCAGGTGGTCTCGCCGGAGGCCAACGCCCGCTTCCACCGGTTGATCACCCGGTTCGGTGAACTCACCGGCACGCCCGTGGTGCTCAACACGTCGTTCAACAACAACGCCGAGCCGATCGTGCAGTCGGTGGACGACGCGCTCACCTGCTTCCTGACCACGGAGATCGACGTGCTGGTGGTCGAGGACTTCCTGGTCCGGCGACGGGAACCGGTGGACCGCGCGCTGGACGACCTGGTGCCCGCGTTCCGCCCGGACACCCGGCTGCGCAAGGACTGGCAGCCGGGTGACGACGTGAGCGGCGAGGTCTACCTGAACTTCTCGTTCGGCCCTTCGACGACCGTCTCACCGGCCGTGTTCGACCTGCTGGCCGCCGTGGACGGCGAGGCCACGATCGCCTCGCTGGCGGGGGAGCTGACCGACGAGGCGCGCGCCGAGATCCTGGCGCTGTGGCAGCGGCGGTTCATCACCCTCACGCCCAAGCGGTGAGCCGCTTCCGGCTCCGCGGCGGGTGACCGCGCGGGTCGTCGAAGAGCGGCGCGTCGCCGGCGGATCCGTTGTCCACCACCGCGGTGGCGGTGACCGCCGGCGAGCCGCCGCCTTCGACGTTCACCGACTCTCAGGAGGTTCCGACCGGCAGCAGGTAGACCAGGGTGTCGTCCACGCCGTCCAGCAGGAACACGTCGTGCGCGAGGTCGTCGTAGAACCCGCCGACCAGCCCCAGCGACAACGACAGGCCGGCCGCGACCAGGGCCAGGTTCTGCGCCAGGTGACCGGCCTCGGCGAACCCCAGCCGCACGGCGCGCAGCCCGTAGTCGCGGCGCAGGTCGCCGATCCGCACGTGCAGCCCGAGCAGTGCCGGCGTGGTGGCGATGTCCACGCCTCCGGTCAGCGCGGCGCCCGGTCCGAACCAGCTCGACGTCCGCTCCACGTCCTCGACCGTCGGCGCGGGCGCCACCGCCACCAACCGCCGGTCGCCCTCGTCCACGTCGTAGAGACCCGGCTCCAAGCCGTCCACGGACCACGCCGCCAGCCGCAGCCGCGCGGTGTACCGGGCGCCGGCGCTGGGGTGCGGACGCCTGCCGTCGGGCAACCGGCCGTGCGCGGTCCACAGCAGTGCCGCCAACCGCGCGGCGTCCAGCGGCCCGTGCAGCGCGTCGCCCCGGCCGGTGCGGCGGTCGCGCAGGACCTCCCGCAACGACGCCGGGGTGTCCGGTGGGTCGGGCAGCCGCACCGCCCGCCGCCACGGTGGGAACGCGGGTCGGTCGTGGGAACCGTCCTTGCGCGGTCGCTGCTCCTCGACCTCCGGCCGGTACTTGCTCGCCTCCAGGTAGCGGCGGTCCGGCGCGTCGGCGCCGTCGGCGTGGAACTCCGCGACCCCCGTCGGCGCGAGCGCGGTGGCCGCGACCAGCCAGCAGATCGTGCGCTCCTCGTCGGCCCCGATGCCCAGCCGGTTGAGCAGCACGTGGAGCTGGGACCCCCAGACGTGGCGCGGCAGCTCGGCGCGCACCTGCCGCGCCCAGTACGCCACCGCCCCGGTCGGCGCGGACTCGACGCGGTCCCACCGGGCGCTCAACCGCGCCGCACCGGTGGCGTGCAACCGGTGCGCGGCCAGGTGGGAGGACATCGTCGGCGCGGAGGCGGGTTCACGGCTCGTCCGCCAGGACGCGGCCAGGGTGCGCAACCACGAGGCCGCCGCCGGGCGGTCCAGTCCCAGCGCGGACGTCGTGGCCATCACCAGTTCCACCGCGGCACTGAGCTTGGCCTGCGGCGTGCGGACCGCGCGCAGCACCGCGACCGCGACGTCCGTGCTGCGGCAGAAGACCTCCTCGGCGATCGGCATCGCGTCCGGCCCGCCGTAGCGCTCCACCTCCGGTTCGTAGGGCACCTCGCGCACGTCGCCGTGCGGCAGGAAGTCCTCGCCCGCCACGCCGAGGGCGGCGGGGAAGGTGTCTGGGTCCACCTCGGGATGACCCGCCGCCGCGACCAGGTCCCGCAACTGCTCGGCGATCACGTCCGCGTGCCCGGCGGCGTCGCGCAGCCGGACGCGCAGGTGCGGCCCGGACCGCCAGTAGCGGAGGAAGAACCAGTCGGAGATCCGGCCGGCGGCCCGGTGCTCGGCCATCGCGGGCGCGAGCACGTCGGCGATGAACGCGTCGACGTGCTCGACCCGCCACGACAGCCGCACGTGCAGCCCGGTCCACGTCACGGCAGCTCCTCCAGCGGGGTGAGGTCGTAGGTGAAACCGGTGGCCCGCGCGCGGCCGGCGACGAGCAGGTAGAGCACGCTGTGCCCGGCCGGCGCACGCACCAGCGCCTCCAACTCCTCGTCGCGCAGGCTGCGCAACGGGCGGCAGAACAGGCCCGCCTCCGCGGCGGTCGCGCCGACGCGCTGGGCGGCGGAACCGGCGGCGCGCAGCAGTGCCCGGTAGCCGTCGGGCCCGGATTCGGCCACCGCGGCCAGCGGGTCGCCGGTGATCACCAGGGCCAGGTTGGCGCTGCCGACGTCCACGATGTCCGGCGGGTGCTGGAAGGCGTCCCGGAGCCGCGCCACCACCGGCCCTTCCCCGACCAGGCGATCACCTTCGTACCAGCCGTCCGGCACGCCCTCGACGTTGCGCACCGCCAACCGGTGCCGCACGTGCGCGAGGCGTGGCAGGGCGGCGACCACCGCGTGCAACGCCGAGACAGGGAGAGGTCGTGGATCGGCGGACATTCCGCGCGGCCCGAACCCGGAACTGCGCACCGGTAGTGGCGGCCCCGGTGCGCCGGTCTCGCGATCCGAGCACACTTCGACGCCCTCACCGACCACGTGCGCCCGCAGCCCCAGCCGAGCCGCGCGGTCCGCCAGGGCCGCGAGCAGGTGCCCGAGTTCCAGTTCCACCAGGACGTCCGCGAACTCGCCGTACCCCGCGGAGAAGCGCTCGGGGCGGCGCACGAGGTCGAGCCGGGCGCACGTGCCGAGCCGTTCGGGCGCGCCGCCGACGAGCGCCCGGCGCGCCGGGTCCAGCACCCACGACCGACCGTCCACGACCAGCGCGACGTCCACCGCGAACGCCGATCGCGCGGACGGGTACGCCCGGTGGTCGTTGTAGGGGTTCCACGGCTCCCACCGCTGCGGCGTGGCCACGTCCGTCAGCAGGTGGGCCAGCGCCGCCCCGAACCGGCCCAGGTGGGCCAGCCCGGTCAACGCCACCCGCGGTCCCGGCGGGGGAGGCGTCGGCCGCGGCTCCGGGACCGAGGTGATGTCCCGACCGGGGCCGTGCCGGTACGCGGCAGCGAGGGCGTCGGCTGCGGTCAGCGCGTTGGCGGCGGGCGGCTTGCCGTTGGTGAGCATCGGGTTGGCGGCGGGCGGCGTGTCGGCGGTGGTCACGGGAACGGGTGGGGCAGCAGGGGACCGGTGGCGCGCAGTCGCGGTATGCCGTGGGTGCGGCGGTCGTGCTCGCCGAACGTCATCGGCAGCGTGCCCGGCACGACGACCTTCGCCGTGTGCAGGCCGAGGCCGTCGCGCACCACCGGATCGGTCAGGTCCACCGCGATCACCTCCAGGTCCAGCGCCGCCCACGCGGTCACGTAGTGCTCCAGCAACGCGTCCAGGTCGTGCCCCGGCACGTCGGGCGCGGCCGGCGTCACCGGGTCACCCGGACGCAGGAAGTCGTAGCGGTCGGCGGCTTCGGGCAGGCCGTTCACCGTCACGTGGTCCTCCATCGTGCGGACCAGCTCCGGTTCTCGCAGCATCCGCAACAGCCGTTCCCGCTCGTACTCCGCCGGGTCGACGCGGGCGCGCCTGGCGGCCGACTCGACGTCCACCGCCACCTCCACCACCGCCGACCGCACGGCGGCATCCGGGTCCACCCCGGCGCCCGCCGCGAAGAACGCCCGCGGCGTGGACGGCCCGTCACCGGTGTGCCGGGCCAGGGCGAGCACCGCGGGCACCGCCAGGTCGTTGGTCGCGTCGTAGCACTCCAGCCGGTAGCCGAGCTGCTCCAGCCGGTCGGACAGGTGCAGCGCGAGCCCGTCGCGCACCGCGATGCTGCGCAACGGCGTCCGCTGGTACCAGGCCATCAGGAACGCGTCCCGCTCGGCGACCTCGAACAACCCGTGCAGCACGGCCTCGGTGAGGCTGTTGCCCGTGCCGCAGCCGTTGGAGGTCTCGTTCACGAACCGCGGTCCCGGTGTGCCGCCCCAGTAGACGACGTGCTCGGGCACCGCCACGGCGGTACCGCGCGAGTACGACCACCCGTGCACCCAGCGCGTGCGGACCTCCGGGGCGTAGGGCACCACGTGCGGCGACGGGAAGTCCGGCAGGCCGAAGCGGGTCGGCTCGACCGCCCGGTCCGGGCCCAGGTCGGCGAACGACGCCTCCAGCACGGTCCGGGTGCGCCGGGGACGCATCCCGGCGAGCCGTTCCACCGCCTCGAACAACGCCACCCGCTCGGCCTCGCCGAACGTGGCCGTCCGCCCGAAACCGGCCTGCGGCCCGTCGTCGCTCACGATCCGCGCGCTCACCGAGGGCAGCGGCCCGTCGCCGACGCGGGACAGCCGGTCCACCGGTCCGTGCCGCCGGTCGACCAACGCGTCGCGCACCGCGTCGCCACCGGTGAGCGGGTTCGGACCGCGCAACGTTCCCGGCGGCACCGGCACCGGTTCGCGGACCACGACCGCGGTCTCGGCGGTGTCGTCGGGCAGCGGCCCGCACACCGGGCAGCCCTCGGGACGGGTCCGCACCCGGTGCTCGGTCACCGAGCCCACGTCCGTGCGGACGGCCAGCACGCGGTCGCGGTAGGCGTCCGGATCGGCCAGCACGAGTTCGGTCAGCGCCTCCACCAGCGGGCCGTGCGCCGGCGACGGCACGCCGCCCAACCGCAGGCCCTCGTCACGACGCGGCACCGCGGTGCTCTGCGCGGCCAACCGGCTGTCCTCCGCGCAGCCGAGGCACACCCCCGGACCGCCGCCGACGACCGGACCCAGCAACGTCATCGCGCCGTCGTACCGGATCGGCAGCACCGCGTCGCCGTTCGCGCCGACGTGCCGCAGGTCGCCGATCGTGTAGGCGGTCAACGACACCACGCTCACCGGCTCGCCCCCGGCACCGCGAACGCCACCAGGCCGGCCGCGTGCAGGACCGGGCCCAACGCCACCGGCTTGACCTCGACGCCGCCCGACAGCTCCGCCAACCGGCGCTGCAACGCGTCCTCCACCTCACGCAGCCCGTAGGGCCAGTGCCAGGCCCGGTCGGTCCACGCGACGCCCGCCGTGTACGGCTCCTCCACCGGGAACGCGCCGGACAGCACCACCGGCTCCGACCCGCCGGCCTGCGCGCGGCCCGCCGCGGCCAACGCCGCGAACGCCACGGCGTCGGCGGCGGTCGCCTCGACCGCCCAGGACAGTTCCACGCCACCCGAGCGGACGACCGCGCGCACCACCCCGTCGCCGAGCCGGTCCACCACCACCTCGGCCGGCAGCGCGAACCGCAGCACCACCGCCTTCCACCACCGCCGCGCGGTCGCGTCGGCCTGCCACTCGTCCTGGTCGACCGGGACGCCCGGCAGGGACCGGGCGGCGGTGCGCAACGCGAGACCGAGCGCGTGGACGGCATCCGCGCCCACCACGGCGTTGTCGGGCGCCAGCCGGTGCGCGGCGCGGACCACGGCGTCCAGGCGGGCGGACGGCTCGGTCGTGCCGTAGCCGACGACCTCGCCCGAGACGGCCAGCTTCACCGGCACCTGGGGCAGGTCACCGGTGCGCGGTGCGGGCACCGGCCCGAGTTCGGGATCGCCCAGCACGTCGACGAGCCGCCCGGCCGGCGGCGCGGGACGCACCGCCGACAGCCACGGGTGGTAGTCCGCCCGCAGGGGGTCCAGCCGCGCGACGAACACCGGTTGGTGCACCGGACCGGGTGGTGGCGAGTCGGACGTGTCCACCGCCTCGTGGGCCGGGTCGGGCAGCCCGGCGACCGCGCACACCAACCGGTGCGCCGCGGCCGAGCCGACCAACGCGGCCAGCACCTCCGGCGGCTCACCCGCCGACCCGTCGAGGCGGTGGGCGACGGCCTCGGCGTCGGCCAGCACGTCGCCGCGCGCACCGGGCGCGACCACGAACCCGACGTCCGCCGCACACCGGGCGGCGATCGCGTGCCCGCCGCACACCAGCAGCAGGTCCGGCCCCGGCTCGACCGGCGCGACCGCCAACCCGGTGGCCGTCAACGCCCGGCGCGCGGCGGCGGCCACCGCACCGGACCCGATGACGGTCACCGTGCTCCCGCGCAACGAGTCCCACGCCCGCGCGGGCCGTTCGGCCACCGATTCCAGCCACCGCGCGATGTGCTCGGGCGGACCGTCGACGTCCCAGGAGGCGGGCACCCGGACCAGCAGGTCGTGCTCGCGCAGCTGGCCGATGATCATCTTCAGCGCCGCCGCCACGGCCGGTGGCGCCTGGTCGAGCACGGTCAGCTGCTCCGGCGGCACGCCCGCGGTCAGCGGTCCGGCCAGCTTCTGCCAGACCGTCCACAGGCCCTTGCCACCGCCGACGGTGAAGGCCGTCGCCCACCCCCGCACGTGCAGGCCGGTGTCCGTCGGGCTGGCGTGGACGATCGGGCGCAGCCGCAGCAGCTCCCCGCCCACCGGCTCGTCCGTCACGAGACCCCCCAGTACGTTTCCGCGATCACTTCGAGCACCCGGCCGCCGGGGGACTGCGCGCCCGGCACGGGCAACGCCTCGGTCAGTTCGACGCCGTCGGGGAACTTGGCCAGCAGCCGGGGCAGGCAGCGCAGGTGCAGGGCGTTGCCGAAGTCGACGTACTGCGGCTTGGCCGGGATCAGCATCCGTTCCAGGTGATCGGCGGACATCGACGCGGCGCGGGCGTCCACGAACACGTGCTCCGGCAGCCCGTGCCGGGCGCGCAACCGCACCACCGCCGGTGCGACCGCCTCGTCGGAGCCCAGCTCCGGGGGCGTGGAGAAGTCCCAAGTGCGGCGGGCCAACACCACGTCGCGGTAGCGCAGCCCTCCGCGGAGCACGACCTCGCCGTCGGCCTCGCTCGACCGCAGCGCGTCCAGGCGGACCCAGCCGCACGCCAGGTCCGAGTGCAGCGGGAGGTACCGGTCGGGCATCAGCAGCGGCAACAGGAAACCCGCGTACAGCACGTCCAGCGGCTCGCCCCGGTGCACCACCCTCACCTCGTCGGTCCGCGGGTCGTGCCGGACCTGGAGCTCGTCGGCGGGCAGGTCGGCCCACCGGGCGTCCTCGCCGACCTCGTGGGCGGCCAGCAGCGGGTGCAGGTTGGCGTTGAACCCGTGCAGCGGCCGGAACTGCGCGAACCGCTCGCCGAGCGTGCGCCGCAACTGCGCGGCCACCGCGTCCGCCGCGCCGGGCAACCGCCGCAGGAACCGGCTCAGGAACCTGCCGAAGCCGGGGTAGACGTGGTTGACCACCAGCCGCCCGTCCCGCGTCGGCTGGCCGAAGAACGCGTACGAACCGGGGCGGCGCACCCAGTCCGGCACGTGGTGGGCGGCTTCGTGCAGCAGGTCGTCCGACAGCACGCCGCCGTCCGCACGCGCCGCCTCCGCGATCTTCGCGCGGGACTCCATGAGCGCGACGATCCCCGGGTCGCGCGCGGACGCTTCGTCCGCGTCGTCCGGCGAGACGCTCGACAGGAACACCGCGCACTCCGCCAGGGAGGCCGTGCCGCCGGGCCCGACCGCCTCGACGAACCGGTTGCGCACCAGCCTGCGCACCAGCAGCTGCTGGTCGAACAGGACCAGCAGCGGGGTGAGCCGAGTCAGCGTGCCGGTGCCGGTGGCGGGCGCCGGGACGGGCTCCGGGAGGAGGACGTCCTCCAGCACCGGCGCGATGCCGGTCAGGTCGACGCCGACCCGTTCGCCGAGTTCACGCCAGCCCGCGGCGAGCTCGGCGGTGGCGACGGCCCGCTCGGGCGGGTCCGCGGTGGCGAACGCGGCGGTGGTCGTCACCAGATGCGTCAGCCGGTCGGCCACGTCGTGCGCGCCCAGCTCGCGCAACCACGCGGCGATCGCCGTCGGCGCGTCCGGGTCCTGCGGGTGCACCGGCTCCACGGGCACCAGCAGGCCGATGTCGAGCATCCGCTCGACGTAGGCGCGGGCGGCGGTGGCCGCCTCGGGCGTGGACGCCCTGGCGGCCAGCGCCTCGGTCAGTTCGGCGGGCGTGAGGCCGTCGGGCCCGGCGTCGCGTACTGCGGCCACGAGGAAGCGCAACGGCCCGGTGGCCGCCACGTCCACCTGCTCCTCGCGCGTGATGTCGATCCGCGACGGCGGGGCGTCGGGAGCGGGGGCGATCGGGGCGTCGCGGCGGAACACCACGCGGCCGTCGCGTTCGCGCACGCCGGGCGCGAGTCGGTGCGGCCGATCGCGGAAGGCGGCGACCAACCGGGTCAGCAGCAGGCGGTTCAGCTCGGTGTGCGCCACCGGTCGGGCCCGCGGCCAAGGCCCGTCGCCCCAGGAGCCCCAGCCGACGTGGGTGTACCAGGACAGCGGGCTGGTCTTGGACGTGGCGCGCAAGGCGTAGCGCAGCACCGTCGCCTCGACCTTGCGGGCCTTGCGGTCGGGCGTGCCGCCGCCGTCCGCCGTGCGGGTCAGGCCGTGCAGCAGGTCCGCGCCGGTCAACACCCCGGCCAGCCGCACCGGCTCGGCCTCGCACACCCGCGCCAGCACGGCGCGTTCGGCGGCCAGTGCGTCCGGCCACGCGGCCAACGCCGCCTCCGTGGCGGAGTCGAGCGCGGCCCGGTCGTCCAACCAGCGCCCCACCAGCGGGATCCGCTCGGGCAGCGTGCCCAACCCGGCCAGCAGCGCGGGACGGGGCGAGCGGTCGTTGTGCACGTCGCGCCGCAGCGGCAGCACGACCCGGCGGTGGAACCCGGCCGGGTGGTCGCCCGCGCTGTCGTGCAACGCGTCGGCCACCTTCGGCGCGAGCTCGCGGATGCGGGAGTGCGCCGCGACCGCGGCGGCCATCGCGGTCCGGAAACCCGCGGCACCCGTCGGCGGCTCGGGGTGGGGCAGCGCCGCCACGCGGACCATCGCGTACGGCGCCAACTCGGTGGTGATCACACCGGCCATGCGCGCAACCTCCGCGGGAGGGTGATCGGGGGCGTCGGAACCGACGCCCCCGACGTGGGACATCGACGTGCCGCCACGAACGGTCCGCGTGGCGGGCGCGTCAGCTCACCGGATCGGCTACTTGGTCTTGGGCTCGAGGTGCGGCCTCGACGAGCAGCACGAGCAGGCCGTGGACGCGACCGGGTCGCCGTCCGTGAGCGCCGTGTCGGCGATGGTGGTCACGGCCAGTTCGTCCAGGACCAAGTCCTCGACATCGAAAGTCAGGTCCAAGGCGTCCTCCCTCATTCAGTTCCGGGTCGGGCATTGCAGCGCGACCTTAAGCAGATGGATCGGAGACCGACAAGACCCGCGAGCGCTATTCCAAACGATTCGAGAAAGGGTGCACGCCGGTCATTCGGGTGAAGGCGATCGGTCCGGGCGGATGCCCCTATTCGGACCTCCGAAAGGTGTTCTCGGGGTAATTGCGTGCGATTGGCGGCGACGCGCCCGGGAACGGGTGTAGATTGCTCCCGGCACGGTTCAGCAGCCGTCGGGCGGCGGCGCCGTGGTCCGACTGGCCCATTCGCGGCATCCGCCATCCGTCGGTGATCGCCGGAACCGGGACTTCCCGGTCGGGGTGCGGGATTCCGAATGCACCGGAACCGCGGCGACCCGAAATGGGTGATGACGACACCGTCGACGGTCCGATCACCTCGGCGCGGTGGTGAGTGTCATTCGGTAGTGGGTTATCCGGCGGTTATTCAACCGGTCGACCGCCGGGGCGGCGTGATCATCCCGCAATGTGGACGAGAGTTTCGGCTTCAGCGGCACGCGCCGCCGTTGAGGCTGTCCAGCACGGCGGTGTACGCGGGCTTGGGGGCGCCGGTGGGGTCGAACAGCAGCGGTGTGCCCGAGGCTCGCCACGAGTCGCTGTCGCGCACGCCCCACACCGTGATCCCGGTGCACCGGTCCACCGCCAGGCAGGCCGTGACCGCGCGGCGGTAGTTCTCCGCCTGGGTGGCGCCGGAGCCTTCGATGTCCAGCTCGCTGAGCTGCACGTCCACGCCGAGCGCGGCGAAGTTGCGGATCGTGGTGGCGAAGTCGGCGGGCACGGGGTGGTTGGCGGTGAAGTGCGACTGGAGGCCGACGCAGTCGATCGGCACGCCCCGCGCCCGGAAGTCGCGCACCATCCGGTGCACGGCCTGGGTCTTGGCGTGGACCCAGTTCTCGATGTTGTAGTCGTTGTAGCAGAGCTTCGCGCCGGGATCGGCCGCCCGTGCCGCCCGGAACGCCGCCTCGATCCAGTCGTCGCCGGTGCGCTGGAAGTTGGAGTCGCGCCGGGCGCCGGTCGGGCCGTCGGCGAACACCTCGCCGACGACGTCCCAGGCCTGGATCCGGCCGCGGTAGTGGGCGGCGACCTGGGTGACGTGGTTGAGCATCGCCTGCCGCAGTGCCGCGCCCCGCAGGCTCGCCAGCCAGGACGGCTGAGCCGAGTGCCAGAGCAACGTCTGGCCGCGCACCCGCTTGCCCAGCCGCACGGCGTGGTCCACGACCCGGTCGGCCGGCGCGAAGGTGAACCGGCCCTGCACCGGCTCGGTCGCGTCGAGCTTCAGTTCGTTCTCAGGCGTGACCACGGCGAACTCGCGGTCCAGGATGCCCGCGTACGTCGGGTCGGACAGCTTGTACCCCTGGACGGCCACGCCGAAGTACCGGCCGCTGCGCTCGGCGGCCGCGGCGAGGGTGGTGGCGGGCGAGGTGAGGGTGGTGGCTGAGGCGGCGCCGGCAGGTGGCAGCAGCCCCACCGTGGTCAACGACGCGGTGATCAAGGACGCGGATAAGAGTTTTCGCACTTCGACGGCCCCTTCCGGCGCGGTGGCGATCCACGATGGTGCGCACCACCGCGCCGGGCAACGGTTATCGAACGTTTTCGAAACTCCTGCGGCCGTAGGTGAGCCGGCGCAGCAACCATTCGGCCGGACCCTGGCGGTCCGCGCGGCGCAACGCGTCCGCGAAGGCGACGGTGGCCAGCCACGTGACGACCGCGATCCCGGACGCCGCCGCCGTGCCCAGCTCGGTGCCCAGCCCGCCCGCGTACGGCACGAACACCGCCACGAACACGACGGACTGCACCAGGTAGCAGGTCATCGACCGCCGTCCGCACGCGGCCAGCGCGGTCAGCGCCCGACCCGGCCGGGTTGCCCGCGCCGCCACGAGACCGATCAGCGCCGCGTACCCCACCCCGCCGGCCAGGCCGGTGACGCCGTGCAGCACGTACGCGGGCACCGACAGCGCTCCGAGCGTCCACACCTGAGCGTCCAGCAACGCCAGCGGGAGCCCGCCCAGCACGGCCGACCCGATGCCGACGAGGGCGGTCACGCGCAGCGCGGCGACGTGGCGGCTCGGCTCGTCCAGCAGCCGACGGCGGGCGGCCCACACGCCGAGCAGGAACGGGACCACCAGCTCCACCACCAGGAACGGCGTCAGCACGCCCCACAGCACCAAGCGCTCACCCACCGCCGCCACCGGGTCGGTCGCGGCGGCCATGCCCGACGGACCGCCGAACTCGGCGATCCGCATCCCGTTGACCAACGACGCGGCGGCGTGCACGAGCAGCCACGCGCCCGCGACCACCACCAGCGTGCGGTCACGCCACCGCAGCACGCCGACCATCAGCAGCCCGGCCAGCCCGTAGGCGGCGAGGATGTCGCCGAAGAACAGCAGCAGCGCGTGGCCGAACCCGAACGCCAGCAGCCACCGGCTCCGCCGGCGCAGCAGTCGGCGCGTGTCGCGCCAGTCACCGGTCCGCTTGCCGGCCAGCTGCACGAACCCGTAGCCGAACAGCGCCGCGAACATGGGCATCGCCCGGCCGTCGACCAGCGCCACCTGGACCCCGGTGACGACGCGGTCGAGCGCGCCGCCGTCCAGTGCGTACGCCCGGAACCCGGTCGGGTGGCCGGACAGGTACATGTGCGCGTGGGCGAGCGCGATCATCAGCAGCATCACGCCCCGGGCCAGGTCGGGCGCCAGCGCGCGTCCGCCCGTGAGGGGCCGGTCGAGCATGGCGGAAGATGGGGACAACGGACACCTCGATTGGATACGGTGGCGTAGCTTATCTGGCCGATAAGATACGACACCGTGTCTTGAAGCGGAAGTGACATGGAGAAAGCGGCTGCCAAGGCACCGGAACGACGGCGTGGCGAGGCGCTGGTGCAGGCCATCCACGACGCCGCGCTCGCCGAACTCGCCGAGGTCGGGCTGGGCGGGCTGAGCATGGAGGGCATCGCGCGCCGGGCGTCCACCGCCAAGACCGTGCTCTACCGGCGCTGGGCGACACCGCACGAGCTGCTGGTCGACGCCGTGGCCCGGGCCCACCCGGTGGAGGTCCCGACCCCCGAGGCGGACGACCTGCGCGCCGACCTGATCGCGGCGCTCACCGTGCTGACCGACTGGATGCGGACGCCGGCGGCCACCGCCGTGCTGGCGATCGTGTCCGAACGCCACCGCTACCCGGACCTCGCCGAATCCCTCTACCGCGACGTCTTCGACCCCAGGGGCGGCACGTTCACCACCACGGTCCTGCGCCACTACGCCGCCAACGGTCGCCTGGACCCCCGCCGGCTGACCCCGATCACCACCCAGATCGGCGAGGCGATGGTCTTCAAGCTGTCCATGGACCTGGGCCGCGTGCCGACACCGGACGAACTGGTCGCGATCGTGGACGAGGCCCTCCTCCCGGCCCTGGGCTTCCCACCCGCCTGACGGGTCTCACCGGCCGCTGCGCCGCAGCGCGAGTTCGGCGAGGACGGTGGCGCCGTCGGGCAGCAGCGCGTCGTCGAACCGGACGACGGGGGAGTGGTTGTCGGTGCCGTTGCCCGCGCCGAACGGGATGAACGCGCCGGGGACCTCTTGCAGGACGCGGGAGAAGTCCTCGGCGCCCGGCATCGAGTTCGCCAGCGGCCGGAAGCGGCCGTCGAAGACGTCGGCGATCGTGTCGGCGACGAACGCGGTCTCCCGCGCGTCGTTGACGGTCATCGGGTAGCCGTCGCGGTAGTCCACCTCGGCGCGCAGGCCGTGCGCCTGCGCGATCGATCGCGCCAACGTGACGGCCGCGTCCTTGATCCTGGCCTTCGCCGGCGCGGAGAACGTCCGCACGGTCGCCTCGAACCGCGCGGTGTCGGGGATGACGTTGCGCCTGCTCCCGGCGTGGAACGACCCCACGGTCACCACCACGGGGTCGAAGACGTCGGCCTGGCGGGTCACCATGGCCTGCAACGCCGTGACGATCTCGCACGCCACCGGGATCGGGTCCTGGGCGCGGTGCGGCCGGGCGCCGTGCCCGCCCGCGCCGACGACGGTGACGTCCAGCCCGTCGGAGGCCGCCATCGTGGTGCCCGGACGGGCGGAGAACACGCCGTGCGGCACGCCCGCGCCGAACACGTGCAACGCGTAGGCGGCGTCCGGCCGGCGACCCGCGACGTCCAGCACGCCCTCGGCGATCATCGCGGCCGACCCGTCCCACCCCTCCTCGCCGGGCTGGAACATGAATATGACGTCACCGGCCAACTCGTCCCGGCGCGCGGCGAGCAGGTGGGCGGCGCCGACCAGCATCGCGGTGTGCATGTCGTGGCCGCACGCGTGCATCACACCGTCCACACGGGACGCGTAGTCCAGCCCGGTGCGCTCCTGCACGGGCAGCGCGTCCATGTCGGCGCGCAGCAGCACCACCGGTCCCGGCCGCGCGCCGCGCAGCACGCCGGTCACCGACGTCAACGACCGCCCCAGCGACAGCTCCAGCGGCAGGCCGTCGAGCGCGGCGAGCACCTTCTCCTGCGTGCGCGGTAAGTCCAGGCCGATCTCGGGCTCCGCGTGCAGCTGTCGCCGCAGTCGCACCAGGTCGTCCATCAGGGCCGCGTTCTGGCTAGCCGACATGGGTGTCCTCTCCTCGGGTCGGTGGCGGGGCACTTGCCGAAGGATCACTTCGGGTGCCACTCTCGACCCTCGAATCGTCAAGATCGCTCACAAGGATGGACTTTGGTGCAGGATTCGTTCACATCCGACGAGACCGACCTCCGGCTCGTCCACGCCTTGCAAGCGGCACCGCGGGCGACGTGGCAGGAGGTCGGGCGCTCGCTCGGCATCGACCCGGTCACCGCCGCACGGCGGTGGCAAGGGCTCGCCGACGCCGGTCTCGCACGCGTCACCGCCTACCCCGAGGTGCGGTCGTGGGCCAAGGAGCACTGCAACGCGTTCATCGAGGTCGACATCGAACCGACGGCGCGCCCCCACGCGGTCGAGGTGCTGTCACGCCTACCGCAGATCGTCTCGATCTCGGTCATCAGCAGTGGGCGTGACCTGTTCCTCACCGTGCTGACCCCGGACCTCGCCAGCCTGTCGCACGTCGTGCTGCACCGGCTGCACGGCCTGCCGGGGCTGCGCCGGACGCGCACGCACACCGTCACCACCGTCTACGGCGAGGGCAACCGCTGGCGGCTCGGCGCGCTCGAGCCCCGGCAGCTCCCGGCGGGCCGTGCGACGGGCGGTGGTGCGGTCTGGAAACCGCACCACCGGGAGGTGCTGCGCGCGTTGGACGACGGGCGCAGCCCCGCGGCCGAGATCGCGGCCCGGACCGGCCGGAGCGCGTCGACCGTGCGCCGGTGGTTGGGCGAGATGGTCGACGGCAGGTTGCTCTCACTGCGCTGCGAGGTCGCGCAGCCGATCACCGGCCGACCGATCGCGGCGACGTTCTGGGCCAGGGTGCCGCCGGACGAGCTGGACCGGACCGGGGCGGCGCTGACCGGGCTGCCGGAGGTCCGGCTCTGCGCGGCCGTCACGGGCGCGGACAACCTGGTGATGACGCTGTGGCTGCGTTCGCTGGGCGACATCCAGCGGTTCGAAGCGGAGCTCGCCCGGCGGTTGCCCGCGCTCACCCTCACCGACCGGGCCGTGACGTTGCGCGCGGTGAAGCGGATGGGCTGCCTGCTCGACGACGCGGGACGGATCACCGACGTGGTGCCCGTCGACCCGTGGGCCGTCCACGAAATGTGAAAGGCTCCGGGTCATGCGCGTGCTCTTCGCCGGCCTCGCCTCCGTGGGCCACACCTACCCGATGATCCCGCTCGCGATCGCCGCCCGGGATGCCGGGCACGAGGTGCACTTCGCCGCCGGCGAGGGGGTGCACGCGCCGTTGGCCGCGAACGGGCTGCGGCCGTTCCGCCCCGCGGACGCGTTCTACGAGATGTACGCCGAGGACCTGGAGCCGGACCTGGCGCGCCTGGAGCCCGACCTCGTGGTGCACGGCTGGGGCGTGCCGGGTGCGGCGATCGCCGCGCGGCGGGCCGGGATCCCCGGTCTCTGGCACGGTTTCGGCCGCATGTTCCCCGACGGTATCGGCCTCGAACCGCCCACGAAGAGCGTGCCCGGACTGCCGCACGTGGACATCTGCCCGCCCTCGTTGCAGGACAAGGACTTCCTGGCGAACGAGGATCGGATCGCGCTGCGCCCCGTCGCGTTCTCGGAGCCGGGCGCGCTGCCCGCCCGGGACGGTCGGCCGTTGGTCTACCTGACGCTCGGCACCGCCTTCGGCACGGCGGAGCTGTTGACCACGGCCATCAAGGCCCTCGCCGCGCTGGACGCCCGCGTGGTGGTCGCGACCGGTCGCGTGCGCACGGCGGAGCTCGGCGAGGTGCCGGACAACGTCACCTTGCACGAGTGGGTGCCGCAAGCCGACCTGCTGCCGCACGTGGACGTCGTCGTGCACCACGGCGGCAGCGGCACCACGCTCGGTGCGCTCGCCGTCGGCGCGCCGCAGCTGATCCTGCCCCAGGGCGCCGACCAGTTCGCCAACGCCGACGCCGTGACCGCCGCGGGGGCCGGTGTGCGCCTGCTCCCGGACGAGGTGAGCGAGGAAGCCCTCGCCTCCGTCGTCCGGACCGTGTCGCGGCCCGGCGGGCACTCGGAAGCGGCCCGCGCGATCGCCGAGGAGATCGCCCGGATGCCCGGCCCGGACGACGTCGCGCGCCGACTCCCGGACTACGCCGGACGCGGCTGAACCACCTCGTCGAGTCGACAACCGGCCCGGAGTCGTCGTGACCCGGACCGGTGAACGGGCGAGGCGGTCCCGCCATGCTCACCCCGACCGGTAACCCGGACCGGTGAACGGCGGCCAGGCGTTCCCACCGAGTTCACGTCGCCGAAACCACCGGCGGCCCGGCGGCGACCTACAGTCTCGCCATCCTCAACGAGATCGATCCCTTCATCGGAACGGCCGCGACCTCCCTGCCACCGGCGCAGGGTCTCGCGGCCACTTGGTGGTGGCCGAAAGCGCAGATCGGCAACACCCACCCGGGCGCGACGTCCCCGCTCGGCATGGTGTCCGCCTGCGCCTACTCCGGCGCCTACCCGACCGGCTACGGCCGGTACACGAAGAACACCGAGGGCCTGCCGGAGGAGATGTTCGACCGGTCGCTGGCCTCCGGGTTCACCCACTTCCAGCAGTCCGGCACCGGCGCGATCCGCAAGTACTACAACTACGTCCGGGTGACGCCGATGGTGCAGCAGCTGGACGCGCTCGGCGAGGCCTGGCCGCTGCACGACGAGGTCGCCGAGGCCGGGTACTACGCGGCCACGCTCGACACCGGCGTCCGCTGCGAGATCACCGTCGGCGAGAAGGTCGCGGTCCACCGGTACACGTTCCCGGAGCACCGCAACGCGCGCATCGTGGTCGACCTGTCGTGCGGCGGCCTGGCCATCGACCACGGCCGCACGGTGCCACTGCGCGCACACGTGGAGAGCCTCGGCCACGGCCGGGCGCAGGGCACGGTCGTGGTGGAGGGCGTGCCGCTGTCGGTGCACGTCGAGGTCGACTCGCCGGGCTGGCGGCAGATGCTCTGGCACGACCGCAGGCTGATCGAGGGCGGCACCCGGCTGGACTTCGACCGCATCCGGCAGACCACCCTGCGCCCGTTCGGCCTGCTGTTCCTCGGGCCGACCGGCGCCGGGCAGAGCGTCGAGGTGCGGATCGGCTTCTCCCTGCGCGGCTGCGACCAGGCCAGGGACAACCTGCACCGGGAGTGCGGGCAGCAGCCGGCCGCGTTCGACGTGATCCGGGAGCGCACCACGGACCGGTGGCGCGACCACGTGGGCCGGATCGAGGTCGAGGGCGGGTCGCCGGCCAGGCGGCAGGTGTTCGCCACCGCCCTGTACCACTCGCTGATCAAGCCGTGCTTCGCCGACGACGAGAGCCCGTTCTGGCCGACGTCCGGTCCGTTCGCGTTCGACGTCTGCACGATGTGGGACATCTACAAGACGCAACTGCCGCTGCTCTCGGCGATCGTGCCGGACCGGGCGGTGGACCTGCTGGAGTCGCTCATCCGGGTCTGCGAGGAGGAGGGCAACTTCCCGATCGGGTACCGGATGGCGCGCGGCGCGGACCGGTTCTTCCGGCAGGCGAGCGCGCTGGTGCACACCGCGCTGGCCGACGCGCACGCGTTGAGCCTCGGCGACCTGGACTGGAACTGGGCGCTGGTGCACATGGAAGCCGACCTGCGCCGGCTGTACGGCGAGGACTTCTACGAGCACGGCGTCGTGCACCCGATCTCGCACACCCTCGACCTGGCCTACGCCTACCACTGCACGGCGGGCGTCGCGCGGGCGTTGAACGACCACCGCCTCGCCGACGACCTCGCCGCGCGCAGCCTGCTGTGGACCAACGCGTTCGACCCGGCCACGGGCCTGCTGCACGACTCGTCGTTCTACGAGGGCGGCAAGTGGAACTACTCGTTCCGGCTCATGCACGACATGGCCGGGCGGATCGCGATGGCCGGCGGCGACGACGCGTTCGTCGCGATGCTCGACTCGTTCTTCGGCTTCGGCGCGCCGCCGGTGGCGCAGCCCGGCAGGCGGCCCGACCCGGCCGAGATGGCGGTCGGCTACGCGCTGAACCGGTTCGAGGGGCTCAACAACGAGCCGGACATGGAAGCGCCCTGGTCCTACCACTACGCGGGCCGGCCCGACCGCACGGCCGAGGTCGTGCACGCGGCGCTGACCTGGCAGTTCGGCACCGGTCCTGGAGGGCTGCCGGGCAACGACGACTCCGGCGGCCTCAGCTCCTGGTACGTCTGGGCCTCGCTCGGGCTGTTCCCGATCGCCGGGCAGAACCTGTTCCTGGTCAACGCGCCCGCGTTCGCGCGCGCCACCGTGCACCTCGGCGACCGGGACTTCGTCGTGGAGACCAGGGGCCACCGGGAGACGCCGGTCAGCTCCGACGGGCTGGAACGCGTGCCACCGCCGCAGTACGTGCAGTCCGCCCGGCTCGACGGCCGGCCGCTGGAGGTGGCGCACCTGAGCGCCGTCGACGTGCACGCCGGCGGGCGGCTGCAACTCGAACTCGGCCCGGAACCCTCGGCCTGGGGCCGTCGGGTCCGGCCGCCGTCACCGTCCGACCCGTCCACGCCGGGAGCGCGCCCATGACCACGCCGAACCGCCGCCTCGTCATCGTGGTCCGCGCCGATCCGGTGATCTGCGGCCACTCCGGAGAAGCGCGCAACCTCGCCGAGGTGGCCCTCACCCGCGGCTTCGACGACGTGCGGCTGCTGACGTGGCCGGTGCCGGCGCTCCAGGCGGCCGGGCTGCCGCTCAAGCCGCTCGACCGGATCACGCCGTACAGCGCGGGCATCACCGTCGAGCGGCCGGAGCCGGTCGGCGACTACCGGGTGCCCGACGGCCGGTACCTGGCCGGGCTCACCGGCCGCCTGGTCGAACTGCTCGCCGAACCGGTGCCGACCACGTGCCTGTCGATGTACCTGGTGCCGCACACGGCGGTCGTGGGCGAGGCCGTGGCGGTGGCGCGGGCGGCCGGTTTCTCGCCCGACGTCCGCACCATCGCGAAGGCGGTCGGCTCCGACGTCACCAACGTGATCCGCTCGTGCCTGCGCGAGGGCCGGTTCGGCGCGGCGGTGGCGCTGTTCACCACGTTCCTGGCCAACGACCAGGTGATCGCGGTGTCGGAGTACACGCGGCAGGAGATCGTGGCCGCCGCCGAGGCCGTCGACGCGCACTGCGGCACCCGGCTCGCCGACGAGTGCCGCGCGCGGGTCGCGGTCAGCTACCCGCCGATCGACACGTCCGCGTACCTGGACCTCGACCCGGCCCTGGTGGACGCCGCCCTCGCGCGGCGCGGCCTCGACCGTGACGGCTACGTGCTGTTCCTGTCCCGGGTGGCGCGGGCCAAGGGAGTCCACGACCTGGTGACGGCGTTCGCCCGGTCGAGGGCGCGGTCGGAGGTGAAGCTCGTGATCGCCGGGAACGGCCCGGCGCTGGAGGACGTCCGGGCGCTCACGCGGGGCGACGACCGGGTGGTGCTGCTGTCCGACGTGGACGACGAGGAGAAACCGCTGCTGATGCGCGGGTGCGCCGCGTACGCGTTGCCGACCAAGCCGGAGCCGGACTTCGTGGAGACGTTCGGCATCGCGCTGACCGAGAAGATGCTCGCGGGCGGCGGACCGGTGATCACCACGATCACCGGCGGCACCGGCGAGGCGGTCGGCGGCACGGCGATCATCGTGGAAGCCGGTGACGTCACCGGCCTCGCCGCCGCGATCGACCGGGCGGTGCTGGACATGTCGGTCGAGGAGCGGCGGTCCATGGCGGACCGGGCCAGGGCGCACGCCCTGTCGTTCGACCGGGTACGGGTGTTCGACGACCTGTTCGCCACGTCCGTGCCCGTCCACCGCTGACCGTCACACCAGTTTGGCCCGCAACCAGTCGGGCAGCGCGTCCTCGGTGCCGCCGGAGAGCCGCAGCTCCTCCCGGTAGGCCTCGGGCGGCGGCGGCGCGATCCACGTCGGCTCGTCGGTGCGGTTCATCTCGAGCTTCTGCTCGCCGGTGGCCTGGAGCTCGAACTTGGCGCTGTACCAGGCGTCGTCGGCCCGGGTCGCCGCGCGCAGCTCGCGGAACCGGTCGGCGACGGCCTTCGGCGGCGACCAGCGTTCGAGCGCGCCCGCCACGTTGTGCACCAGGGCGTTGGTCTCGGTGTGGTCGCCGATCTCGCGGAAGTGCACCTGGGCGTAGTCCCAGCCCGGCGGGAGCGTCTGGACCAGCTGGTTGCCGATCCTCCTGGCGTAGCGGCCCTGCTCCTCGGCGTCCACGCCGGTGGGCACGGGAGCCTTCTCACCCGTGAGGGTTTCGCGCAACCAGGTGGGCAGCTCGTCCCGCGGGAACTCCTCCAGGTCCTTGGCCAGCGCCTCGGGCCCGATCGGCGGATCCCACACCGGGTCGACGTCGAAGTTGAAGTTCACCCGGAAGGTGCTCGGCGGGTCCACCACGAGCCGCACCGAGAACCAGGTGCCCTGACCCGGCTCGTAGAGCAGGACGCGCAGGTCGCTGAACGCCGGGTGGATCTCCCGCGGCAGCTCGTGCGGCTGCGCCGAGCCGTCGGCGAGGATCGTCGTGTAGACGAAGTCCTCCACAGAGGACGCCAGGGTGGCCTTGAGGTCGAGCCGCTTCGCGTCCGGCGGGGCGAGGTCGAGCAGCCGCCCGCAGACCCACTGCAGGATCCGGTTGACCTCCGCCTCGCGCTCCGCCGGCGTCGGCGGCTGCGCCTGCGGCGGGTTCGGGTCAGACATTCGGTGAACTCCTGAAGTGGTAGCTCGTCCTGCCGGTGCTCGGGTCCAGGCGTTGCTCGACAACATACAGCCGATCCGGCACCCGGCCCTGACTGGCTTCGGCCGAGAAGACGCGGACCCGTTCGACCACGATGCCGTCCTTGTCCACCGCGGCGCGGCGGTCCTTCTCGACCTGGGCCCAGCTGTCCTTGTACCGGCTCGCCGCGTCGGAACCCGGACGGCGCAGGTTGTTCTCGCGGTAGAGCTGCGAGACCTGGTTGATCGCCTCGTTGCCGCCGCCGGAGGCGTGGTCCTGGAGGTGGCCGCCGCGGCGCTGGTCGCCGTAGATCATCTCGCCGTGCTTGCCGGACGGCGTCTGCACGTCGGTGTCGCGGGAGACGTGGGTGCCGCCGTAGTCCGGGGTGAAGGCGATGGACGACACGCCGTTGGTGTCGGTGTGGTAGACGGTCGTGCCGGTCTGGAAGCGCGTCTCCGCCAGCGGCAGGCCCTCCACCCGTCGGCCGGTGACCGGGTCGGGCGTCGAGTTGACGCGGGGCGCCTCGACCGGGTCGGGGGAGTAGGGGTCGCGCATCGTGTGCTTGTTGCCCAGCTCGGGGTTCTTGTCCGTCCACGTCTCGATGTGGGTGAACTGGGACTTGCCGTCCTTCAGCTCCGGCGAGGTGAAGAACGTGCCGTGCCAGACGTGGCCTTCGGGCGTGCGGCGGGTGACCTCGTAGCGGCAGTCGGGTTCGAGGTCGGTGCGGTCGCTGAACGGCCGCTGGTTCGGGTCGTGCGCCAGCGTCTCCGAGCGGTACTTCATGCCTCCGGGTTCGTAGTCGGGGCCCTTGGGGCTGCCGAAGTCGTCCAGGTCGAACCGCGGCCGGCCGTCGGCGTCGGTGCGGAAGGTGAACGGGTCGCCGCCCGTGTGCACCCGGTAGTCGGTGTCCGGGCGGGGGTGGATCGCGTCGGCGTTGCCGAACGGGTTGGCGTCCGTGCCGATCCGGGTGTCCGGGGTGTGCGCGTCGACGTGCGTGATCCGGGGCGGTGTGCCGCCGTCGGTGTAGACGGTCGTGCGGTGGCCGGTGTCGTCGTGGATCCGGTACCGGGTGTTCGGCTCCAGCGGTCGGTCGTGTTGCGGTGGGTCGTAGAACGGCTCGCGCTGGTCGACGGTGACGTCCTCCGACCGGGTGTGCTTCGGCTCCTTCCAGTCGATGTCCTGGTGCGTCGGCGTCTCCCGGTCACCGGGGCGTGCGGCGCGGTCCTTGGCGTCGGTGGGGTCGAGGTCGTGCTTGTCGGCGTCCTTGGTGCCGGGGACGAAGCCGTCTTCGCTGGTTCTGGTGGTGGTGCCGTCGGGGCGGTGGGTGTGCCATTCGCCATTGGGTGGGATCTTGGGGTGGCGGTTGCCGTCGGGGCCGGTGGTGGCGTCGCTGGTGTAGACGCGGCCGTTGCTGTCGGTCCAGGCGGGTTTGGTGGGTGCGAGGACGTCGGCGTCGGTGTGGCGGGCGAGGCGGTTGGCGAAGTCGTTGGTGCCGGCGTCGCAGCCGATGAGGCGGATGGGTGTCCTGCCGTCCCAGCCGTTGCGGCGCAGCAGGTCGCCGTACTGCTCGGGGGTGCAGGTGTGGTTGCCGATGCGTGCTCGGCCGTCGGGGGTGATGTGGACGTCGGCGGTGAAGTAGCGCGGGTCGGGTGGGACGCGGTGGGGCAGGTCGCCCATGTCGGGGTCGCCCCGGTGGTGCGAGATGCCGGCGGGGGTGGTCTCACCGTGGCGGGCGTGCGCTTCGTCGATACTCGGCCGGTCGCCGTCGGGGCTGTTGTGCCTGTCCGGGTCGGGCGAGTCGGTGTGCGGGGTGTTCGGGTCGGGATCGCGGTGGGGCGGTGTCCACGCTTCCGGGTCGCGGCGTTGGGCCGGGACGCCGTCCGGGTCGCGGCGGGGCGGGAGTTGGGTGTCCGGGTCCCGGCGTGGCGTGGGTGTGTGGGTGTCGGGCTGCCGCTGGGGTGGTGGGCCGTCGAACGGTCGGTTCGGGGTGTGCGGCATCGGGCCGTCCCCGCCGCGGGGTCGGGTGAAGTCCGGGCTGCCGTGACGCTGGTGCGGCGGGCCGGCCGGCGGTGGCGTTGGGCCGTTCTGCGGGCGCGTGTGGGCCGGGCCGTTGCCGGTGGGGCCGGTGTGCGGTGTTCCCGGACCGGTGCGGGGCGGGGTGGGACCGTGGTGAGGCGCGCCGGGACCGGCGTTCGGCGGACCTGCGTGTGAGGGACCCGCGTGTGAAGGTCCTGCGTGTGAAGGTCCTGCTTGTGGGGACGGACCTGCCTGGGATGGGCTGGTGCGGGAAGGCCCGTGTGAGGACGGGCTGACGTGTTCGGGGCCGCGTGCGGTCGGGATGCCGGAGCCCAGGTCGCCCCGGCTGCCCGGGGTGCCGGTCCAGCCTCCGCCGCCGCCCGGACGCGTGCCGCCGCCGTGTGCGCCACCACCCGGGTTGCCACCGCCGGGGTTGCCGGCCGGCGAGGTGCCACCGGTCGGGCCGGGCTGGTTGGGCTGTGGACCGGTGTTGGGGTTGCCGGTGTTGGGGTTGCCGCCGGTGTTCGGCTGGTCGGGGCGTGCCGGGGCTTCGGGGGCCGCCGCGTTGGCCGCGGACGTCTGGTCGAAGCGTGGTCCGGGCGCGGGGTTCGGCGCGCCGCCGCCGGGGCTGCCGCCACCGCCGCTGTAGGAACCACCGCCGTGAGAACCGCCGCCGCTGTATGAACCGCCGCCGCCACCGTTGTGCGATCCGCCGCTGGGGCCGGCGCTGTGCGAGCCGCTGCCGCTCCCACCGCCATAGCCGTTACCGCCGCTCGGGCTGCCGTTGCCGTAACCGGCGGGGTTGCCGGGGGTGGGGTTGTTGCCGCGTGGGAGGTCGTGGTCGGGGCTGCCGGGGTCGCGTCCCGGGCGGCTGGTCGGGGTGGGCACGTCGGTCGGGTCGCCCCGGCCGGGCCGCGACGCCGAGGACGTCGTGGGATCGGTGGTGGTGCCGGATGTGGAAGTGGTGTCGCCCGGCCGGTTCGACGACGGTGTGGTGCCGGTGCCCGGAGTGTCCGAAGTGGACGGATTGCCGTTGCCGGGGGAGTTGGTGCCGGAAGAGCTGTTGCCGGGGGAGTTGGTGTTGGAGGGGCTGGTGTCGGGGCTGCCGGAGGGGGTGTCGATGTCGGCGCGGCCGG